>JBAJNJ010000003.1:0-347467 GCA_036881925.1 Desulfobacter sp. | reverse complement strand
TGCATCCATTCTCAGCCTGTTTCAAAATGCTTAAGATCTGGCTGTCGCTGTAACGTGATTTTTTCATGTAGAATCTCCTTTTGTTATTTATTACGAGAAAATTCTACTTTTGATAACCCTTTTTTTTCGGGGGGATTACCTACCCAGACACATTTATCGGAAATTATACTGGTAATCCGGATTCTTTTGCAATCTCTCAGCACTTCCAGGGTAATTATGCACCAACCAGGCGATAAAAGCAGTAACGTCTATTTTCTCTTTAAGCAATGCCTGCTTGTTTTTGGCCATTATCGCCTCCGTTTCCGGATTTGATAAAAGAGCTTCTCCTTTAGTAATGGCTGCGTCTTGTTCTTCTGCGGTATCCTTAAAATTAAAAACCAGCCCATATTCCTGTTCTTCGTCGGTGTATCCAAGCCAGTTTTTATTCAGGTAGATGGCAGGTGTCCCTAAAACAGCACTTTCAGATGCCATCGTAGAGCTTTCTCCCAAAAATAGAGCAGCATGCGCCAACGCATCATGCATTCTCTCAGGCGGAATCTTGATATGAAACCTTTCTAATTGTGGAGGAAGTTCTTTCTCAGCACTGATAAACACTCGGGCGTATTTTTCAAAGGATCTAACTGCCTTTATTTTATTGGCATCAGTAAAGCCCGACAGTCCCTTATCGTGATATGCGTCCCAGCTTACAAACCGCATGATTACATATAATTCCCCGGGTTTTATACCCAGTAAATCAACAATAGAAACATCAGGCTGGAACCTGTTGGCGTGCAGGTACATCAACTCGATATTTCCGTCAAACTTAACCTGCTTTCTACACAGCCTACGTCGATAAGATTGTGCAGTGATAACCAGATTGACGAACTTTACAAAAAATTTGGCATATATCCCTGCCGATTCTGTGTCCGCTAAAATGACATGGGGTTTGCGCAATAAAAAACCAGATAAGGCAAGATATGGAGAGATTCTGGAGATAATCAAATCAATTTTATTCTCCCTAATAAAATTGATGCATCGTATTGTATTGCATATCAGCACCCGCACTTTGGAAAACAAACTTTTTCCAGGCTTTTCGACCAGAGTATAATCAATTTGATAATAATCCAGTAGGTATTTGCTGATATCTTTTTGGGTGGCCATCCAAAAAATTTGATGTCCATTAGCTTTTAGTTCATTTTTTAATGCATTAAAGCTGTGAACTTGGGCGGGATGAGCTGAAAAAAACAAAATTCTCATATTAATTCACCGTGGAATATTCTCAGTTAGTTCTGAAATACAACAGGTAATGGATCTCGATAAAAAAATTATATTAAAGATGGCCGATGACACATTATATTGGGATAGTTCTCGCGTTTACTTCGGCCTTAGTAATGACTCACAAAATATTAGCAACGAACCAGATAATCACCCAAAGCCAAAAAATTCAATTCAGAATTCACAAGTACCCATAAAGCATCTTCTGGCTGACAAACTATTGGATATCCATGCAAATTAAACGAAGTATTTAATAAAACACCCCGACCGGTAATTCTTTCAAACTCTTTTAGTATCGTATAATATTCAGGATTCGCTTCTTTCTCAATGACCTGGGCTCTTGCAGTGTGGTCTGCCTGGTGAACACCGCCTAAAAATTCTTTATATTTATCAGTTGTATCAAAGGATAGAATCATATGCGGGGATTCTACATTTTTAGGATTTTTGATGTACTCACCAGCTCTTTCTTTTAAAATGACAGGTGCAAATGGCATCCAAAAGTCTCTTTTTTTAACACTCAGATTTATTTTATTAAGTAGGGACAAATCTGACGGGTCGGCTAAGATTGACCTATTCCCCAGTGCCCGAGCCCCAAACTCCATCCTTCCATTACATCTGGCAACCACATTCCGTTCAGCAATCATTTTCGCTATCTCGATTTCTATATTGTCGTATTTTTCATACGTCAATTGATACCCCCTACTTATATATTCTTCAATAGCTTTTAGACACTGGTTATTCTCAGTATCATTTCCAAGATAGAGACTGGATAAAGGGGTAGGAACCTGACCATCCTTCTTGTTAAACTCATCATGATAGACATGATACGCAGCTCCGATAGAATTCGTTTCATCGCCGCATGAAGGTAGTATATAAAGATCTTTTACCGATTCAAGTTCCATTATCTTTTTATTTACCTTCACGTTCATGAACACACCTCCGGATAACGCGACTGTCTCAATTCCAGTTTTCCTAATACACGTATCTACCCATCGGCATACAACATCTTCCGTCATTTTTTGTAGCCCAGCACAAATATTATCGAACCGGACTAATTCTGTGTCCCTTCGAAGCCTTTTGTATATCAAAGTAGTTGGTTCAGAGATTTTCCTTTTGAATTTCAAGGGATTATCAAAATCTATATCTATATAGTTTTTAAATATCTCATAGCCAATATCTTGTCCAGTTTCTGAAACATAAGGGGCCATTCCCATCAACTTATATTCGTGCTCCCACGGTTTAAAACCCAATAAGAAAGTAACCCGTGAATATATATTACCTACTGAATCTCCTTTATCTGTAGCCGCGATTCGATTAATCTCACCGTCAAGAGCAATGTTGACGGTTGAACACAAACCATCCCCAGATCCATCAAGAGTAAGTACCAACACCTTTTTATCTTTTGGAGTAGGTAAAGCGAAATAAGCAGCACTTGCATGGCATAAATGGTGCTCAACAAATCTTATTCTCTTTCTGTTAAATCCAAAATCTGCAATGGTATCAATACGTTTCTTTTTACGAGTGGCCTTATATGCATTGTAGATTGGAGATTTCATCAATAGATTAACTATTGCTTTACCTTTTCTCAGTGCCTGCTTTTTATATAGGCCGCGAAAAACTGAATCTGGATTAGGAATATGGTGACCTGCCAAGGCTACATAGTCTATATCTTCCTTGTTAATACCACAATACTTAAGAGCCTGTTCAACAGAGCTTTCAGGAAAGCCAGAATGATTCTTAATATTTGAGTGTCTTTCTTCCTGAGTCGCATAGATGACCTGATTATCATTTATTAAACAGACAGATGCATTATGTCCTTCATGAATACCGAGAATATATTTTGACATTTTTTACCTCAATCTAATTTAAGGATATTATTCTACCTTTGTAAGTATAACCGACCAATCAAACTATTTAAGTCTGCTGATCCCAATTTCTACTCACGACCTTCTGATGCTAAGTTTGTGATATACCAGTTGGAACGGACTTTAACCCTTTCGTCATTTAAAAAAAATGGGGGGAGGTACACTAGAAATTGTTTTTTGGTCTTTGATATTTTTTCATGGAAAGCATACATCCTTAAATTTATAAATCCTCTTTTTAGCAAGGAACGACCCAAAAAGCCGTTACCACTTAAAATTTTACAATGAATACCACTTAGATTTTTCGATACGGCCCAATACAAAAGATCTTTAATAAGCTTACCAAGTTCCTTTCTACTTTTTTTATCCACCAGAACATCCTCAATATGTAATATATTATTTTTATCGATAAAAAAAACTATATAGCCCTTTAATACACCGCGTTTTGTTATTGTTAGGAATTGGTATTGGTAATTTGGATTTTCAAGAAGTCGCCACTTAAGATATCTTCTATTTCTGTCTATGGTCACACCATAACTACTTTTATTTTTTTCCCACAAATTGACTACCTTATCAATTATAGCAGAATTTTCAAGTTGGACTTCACCCGCCATCCCATTATTTAACAATAAAAGCCTTAACTTGCCATAAAAAGTAAATAGATATGAGGCTATTGAAACACATATTCTCAATATAGTTGAAGAAAATGTATCCTTTTTGAGTTGGGACAAAATAAATACCATTAGAGACTGACGCTTTAAACAAAAAAAGTATGATGACCATGAATCTAATGGCGTATATCCCATTTTACCTCTGATTTTGGCAATGGCCCAGTTTGATACACGACCAGCTGTTGTATAAAAGACAGAAAACCGTTCTTTTGCTTGCTCAAAACTTTCTTTTTCATGAGATATATAGATATTTTTTTTCCTATAATCAGGATTGCACATGCAATTCTCTGTTTTCCCAGCAAGGACCTGCCGACCAAAAAAACTTAAGGGGACAGGAATCAGGCTGTATTGCGCCACCAGGACTTCTTGCCCATTCTCACCTTCTTCAAACAGAAGAGCCATGTCTCCTTGTCCATTCCAAGTATTTAGCCATTCCCATTCAAATTTTTCCATTGATCTGTCGATCTTTGTTATTCGACGGTATAATTGGTTGATATGTGTTGCATCTCCCTCAATATATCTTCTTTGCTTTAATTTCATCTTGTTTTTCCATGCTTAATGAAAAGGCGCTTCAATTCCGGAATTGAAGCAACCTCAGAATCGTGTCTACCCTTTTATCCCACGAGTATTCTTTAAACGCTAATTGCCTCGCTTGTCGGGCCATTTCAGGAGCGCATTTGAGGCTCAAAGCCATACCAATCTTTTTCTTCAGGTCATCAAATGAATCAGGATCAACCAATAGAGCTTCTCGCCCGTCCTTTAGAACTTCTTTGATCGTTGGGAATCCATGCCCTACAATAACTCTTCCTGAGGCCATATATTCGAACATTTTAAGGGGAGAGCAGAAATTAATGGTCTTAACGCTTCGTGTCCAGATCATTAATAAAACATCTGATGCAAATAGAAACTCTTTGACCTTTTCTCTTTTTACCCAACCCTGAAAAACAACATTGTCAATCTGCCTTTCTCGGGCTAACGCTTCAAAATACTGTTTTCTTTTTAGCGGTCCCCCCAAAATCCAAAATTGGACGTCCTTATAGCACCTCGCCAGATTAAGGATCGTTTCAATACCACGGTCTTCATACAAACTTCCCGTATAGGTGACTATTTTGAGGGATTGCCCTATCCCTAACAGCTTTCTTGCTTCATCCATGGGTATTTTCTCCCGATACATCAAGGAGTCGAACCCATCATGAAGAGGCACGACCTTTTGGCCGGGCACCCCCTCTTGAATCCAATGGTCTGCCAAAGCCTTGCTTATTGTGACAAATAATAACATTTCCTTTTTTTTTGACAGTGTTACCAGTTTATATTTCCAGAAGTTATGAAGGACCTGATAACGATTGTGGAGTAAAGTATTGTGCGCTTCGAAGATTGTAGGCAACCCCTGGTTTACTGACAACACCAATAAAATCGGAACTCTGACCATGCAGAAATCAAAAGTCTGTTGATTTAAAAATTTTCTGGCCCCCCAATAAGATCCCAACGTTTTTGACTTGCCAACCAATTTACTTTTTCGGAATATGGAAATTGAAAAATTAACCTTTCTGCCTATTCTGTTTTCAACAAGTTCTGAGATCGTTAGAGCGGAAATTGCTTTGTCTGACTCAGGCAGCGCCAACGTCACCTCCATACCGGCTCGGCTGAAACTGTCACACATGTACAGAACCTGTATAAGATTGGCCTTCTCACTGTCAATAGGGGTGTTGTGAAGATAGAGTAGTCTGTTTTTCAAACCAGGTACCAATAAAATTTAAGTTAACGTTATTTTCAAACCATCCCTATTGCCGAGGTTCATTTTCTCCTAAAACACCTGCCCATACCTTGGACACAGCTTCAAAAGAAAATGAATGCTTATAAAGCTCCTGTATTGCAGAGGCTGAACTATGACCCATCCTCGCCCTTAGTCCGTGGTCTGTTAAAAGGGTACGGCAATGATTGTAATAATCATCCACCATTGTTGAATTAATTAAAAATCCACTTTCCCCGTGTTTTGCAATGGTTGGTATATCGTTTATATTTGGGACAACAACCGGCAAGCCCCAGGACATAGCTTCAATCATCGCCATTGGAAGTCCTTCGGATTCAGATGTCATTATGAAAATTTTTGATGTCTCCAAATATGAATCAACATTATTGACATGTCCCGTAAAAATAACGTTATCTTCAATACCATTTTTTTTTCTCATTTCCAGTAAGTCACTCTTTGAAGGCCCATCTCCAACAATAAGACACTTGATACAAGGGATATTTTCCTTCAACCTTTTTACCACATTTAATAAAATATCAAGCCTTTTCAATGGTCTTAAATATCCGACATAAATCAAATCATATTTTTTTTCAACAGAGTGCGTCATGGCTTGGGTTTTGTTCTTTTTAGCAAAATTATTAAGTATAAAAATTTTCTGCTCGTTGATACCTAATTTGATGAGTTCTGCTTTGCTAATTTCCCCCCTCACGCCAACATGCTTTCCAGAATTCAAAAGAGCAGAAAAGGCGCCTTTTGTTAGCTTTTTCAAGTCAGTTCCTGTAGTCACTTGAACGACAGGTACTTTAAAGATGAGACCTAATATTCCAGCAAACATACCATGGGGGAAAAAATAAATGCCCACCAACATGTCTAACTTTCCTAACATGCAAAGGTAAGTGAAATAAAATATATAGATAAGATCGAATAATCGTCTCGGCACTTTTACGAGTTCAAAATATCGAAGAACCTTAACTTTCTCATATTCTTTCAAGCAATTTCCATTATATCTGAAAAGATAAACTTTCCCAACATTTTCAAGACAAACTAACGGTTTGATCTTTGAACGGAACTTTCCTTCGCTAAGTCCGCCAATGATTCCAATGGAAAGCCCACCGGGACGCCGGCGTTTTCTTTCATACAACAAGAGATCTGTGCCTTTCATATGCGTATGTTGCTCAATTATGTTGATATCCTATGTTCCCATGATACTAGATCGGAAAATCAATTTACCCTTAGATAAAAAAGTTTCAAAAGAATTTGTTCTCTGTTCTGTTGTTTACTGTACGATTTACTGAAATTCCCGCCAAAATAAAATAAACAAGATTCAAGGCATGGTTATGAATGAATGATCTAGTATAAAAAATATAATCAATCAAAAAAACAAACATAGCACAAACGACAAAAACTTTAAGATATACGATCTTTGATGTTCTGATCTGACTATTGTTCTCAAGCAGTGTAAAGTAGCTTTTTATCCCAATAAGAACATATGGTAAAATGACGGCCACAGAACCTAACACACCAACGGAGATTAAATAAGTCGCCATTCCGGTAATTGATCCTGAGCTGCCAATCCCAAATTTTTGTTCTGTCCCATCTCTGGATTTATAATTAATGAGTTGATCAGGTCCTGCCCCAAAAAATAAAATCGCAAAATTTTGCTCTGAAATATATCTGAATGCCTGTAAAAGGCCTGCCATTCGACCATCGACATATTTGTTTTGTGGGCTATAGTTATACTGTTTAACATAATCCACAACATGACTAATATTAAATGATCCCCATCGGCTATGCTCGGGATTCAATGATGGTGTCCCCTTTACACCTAAATAGAAAACCACTGTTGATATAATAGTACTTACAGCGATGATTTTTAAATATTGCCTTACCTCTCTTGTTTCCAAGCTGCATTTTACTATAACAAATAAAAAGAGGATAATCGGAAGAAAGAAATAGATCGCCCGCTTTCCTGTCGCGAATGCCATAAACAAGAATGAGAGACAAAAGAATAAATATATCAGCCTCTTTTTAACAAAAAAAAATTTATTCATATAGTAAGATATCGCAAGTAGCGGAAAAATAGTGGCGATTGCCCCACCTTGATATGATATCGTCCCAATATGACTTTCAGTGATACCAACAATCATAAACTTAAAGAATATGAAAATAATTTGAAAGATGAATAAAAACTCAAAATTTTTCAAGACCACTGCTACTAAGGCATCATTTAAGGGTAAATTAGAAAAAATAAAAAACGCAACACAGGCAGTAAATGTATAATGATAAAATGATATCGTTTCTTTAACAACGGCACCATTCAGACAATGGGACACAAAAACTGTAAAAGAGAAAAGCAATAGACTGAACACAAAAAATGCCATAAATTTTGAGTTTTTGATCTTATAATAGGTCAACGTCAGTACCAATGCGCAGCCAAATGAGACAAGAATCGCAGCTTTAGGTATCAAGGGAGGGATACCCAGAAGAAGCAAAAGCCCCTGAAAAAAAGCGATATTAACAGCCGTAGTTATGACTCCTATAATAGTTCCCATTTTCTTACCTGAAATGAGTTAGCCAATGACATACCCCGAACCTTAAAATCCAATAAGTTGAAGATATTATAATTAGAGATCAAACCACCTTCTCATAATTTTATCTTGAATTAATTCAAAAATACGATGAATTACACTATGGCCGATGAGCTTACCTGCAGTCTCGATGAATTCATTTTTAGGCAATAGCTCTACCCATTTTTCAGGGTGTCTGGATGCCATAACAAACAAATATATCGCTGCATTCCTGTGATCATTTTGAGATTCATAAACTACAGTAAATCCATTTGCCATAAATAGCGCTCTTATAGCAGTAGGGGTGAAGCGCCAGTAATCTTTATAAGACTCGTTCTCATGTTGTTGCTGTGAAAAAGGAAGGACAAGAATCACCGCATCCCGGCTCATGTCGCAAATTGAAGCAAACGCTGTCTTCATATCAAAAATATGCTCAAGTGTGGTATGGTTATAGCATAAATCAAACTTCAATTTTAACTCATCCGGCAAATCAGCCTCTAAATCCAGAAAAATTTCTCCATCTCTTCCCGCGTATCCTCGCACGCCAGGATAATTTGTTATGGAGTAAGTTTTCGCATTTACAAAATAATCTCGATATTTCCCACCTTGTTTGTCTTCATCTTTCCACGCCGATATATTTACAATATCTCCGTGGAAAAGGTAGGCAAGCTTATTTAGCTCTCCATTTGACCAAATTCTCGGTAATCTGAATCTTCTATCAGTAAAAAACATTGGGAATGGGTACAAAGATCGAATACGATATCTCATTTTTTAAAATCGCTATTCAAGCCCGCTTAGATAAAAATAGAAACGTTCTGTTCCTTTGTGAAATCAGCAACACAATTGACTGACAACCGGCACGGGAACTCCTTAAAAACAATAATAAATATCACAGATTCAAAACGGGAGAACAAATCTGTCATTCATTGCTGTTATTCAAATAATTCATGTTCCAAAGTCGTTTCAAATCCAATCATAATCTGGAAAGCCAAATCAATGACCGTCTCCGAACCATTCTACTTTCACACAGTATTGTTGCCGCGTTTCCAAATGTACTATGATCAAAATCAACAATAACCTTTTCCATCAGTTAATTAGTGGAGATATCCTGCACTATGGAAGAACTCTCAAGTCAACAAGAAGGATTCTCCGACCTTTGCTTGTAGGGATGTCCACACAAGCCATATCCCCTGAATCATTAATCCTCGGATGAAGATCACATCTGCACTCTCTCAGATAAGAAAACGGCGAAAAAATTCTGGCTATAGTATTCAATTTGCCGGATTCAATATCATAAGTTAACAATGACAATTCTCGCAGTATCTTATCTGGATAGGTATCTGTAAGAATTTTTTTATTACCTTCAAAAAAAGTGGGATGTCCATCCTTAAAAAGGCAATCTGCACCGATATGAAATACCTGTTGTGTCAAATCCGTGTACAAGTAATATCCGGGTCTATCCTTGAAGGATGAAAATATTAGAATTTTCTGATTATTTTTCCAAGTATAGTGCGAAACAAAACCTTTATTCTTGATTAAATGCAGATGCTTTCCTTCTAAATCACAGGTAATTGCCCTGTTGTATCTTTTTCCACCATTGACCCACAGGTGGAAAAGCAAAAACCTATCTCCAGAGGGATTGAAGCCTAAGTGGTTGACATAATGCTCTGCATTCTCCATAGTCGGTTCCGGTTGAAACATGGAAAGCTGCTCCAGACTGAGAATCAGTTCTTTTGTACCACTTATGAAGTTAAACCGCCAAACGCCTTCTGAGTCCGGGCAGAGTTGTAGCTGAGTGTGATCCTTAAAATTCGCATACCCGTATCCTGGTCTGAGTCGATGCAGCCTTGAAAAATTCAGACTTAATCCATAATGCCCTGAGTGGTCAACGTCGTATACCGGACAATTAAATTGTTGTTCAACTTTACCGGTTTCAATATTCTGGATGACACTACCGTAACCATTTGACACAATCTTGTTATAAATAATTAGGCCATCATTATGCCCCGGCATCCACCTAAGGCGGCAGCCCTGCTGCCAGCACCAGGTCGTTGTTTCCCCGATTTTAATAAATTCAGACTTATTGCCAATATTAAAATATCCGACATCTGCCATGCCGGGTTCTATGATCGGTTGATTTGCATTGTCTGTTGCAATAGATAGAAGCTTTGTGCCTTCCAAATTAAACGGAGATATATCATAATACCCATAAAACGTATGCCGCCTGCCGGCGTCATAAAGCGAAAAATTATGGCAGGTATTCAGAGGCTTTCGCAGACCGGAAAACCTGAGAAAGTTATTCCCCAAATATTTCAGCTTGAATTTTAATTTTGAATCCATTTAAGGTGAAACATCCTCGGATAATTTTCTGTATAAAAAGACTTTCCTAAAATTCCAGATTTTTTCAAGACCTATACCATATTCAGCTACCAATTCGTTTATTTGTTTTTCTTTATGCTTTGTCATTAAGTATTCAAACTGAGGACTCAGGATATCTTTCAAATGACGTTCCTGAATGTGAGAATTGTCGGTATATTCTTCCTTTTTCAGTTTTCCGGTTAGGTATAGATAGTTAAAAATCATTCGGACATCTCTGATATACTTATTTCTCTTCTTAGGAAGTTCATACATCATAATTTTCTCAAAACGTCCATTATAACTTTTTATAAAATTCGTGTATTTAGCTTCGATCCTTTTTTTCCCCGTTTGGACATGCTTGTGACTATAATTATTCCCCCATATGATACTATAACCAGATATAACCATGAGACAAAATAGGCCAACATACTTTGCCAGATTCAATTGACTAACCTTAAGCTTCTGTCCCATCCACACACCGCAGAAAAGGAGTCCCCCAGTGGCAGTTAAAAGAGCCCAAAACGAAAATACATGAAGCAGACTATTAAACACTCCCCAATGATGCTTCAATAGACCGTAGTTATAATGTCGAGTATAAAAAAATAGAAAAACAAAAAAAAGAATTAATAAAAGGTCGGCATACCGATGAATTTGTCTTTTACTCCCTTCCCAAAAATCAAATTTATCAATTGGAAGCATAATAGTGAAAGCGATCAGCAATGGAATATCCATTGTCAGCATGTACCTTGGATAAATCCCCAACTTTGTCTGCCACGCATGAAAAGCTTCATGTAAAACAACACTGGAAATCCCGACCAAAATAATTGCAAACGCGATGCTGTTTTTCCGATTCAGGCCTTTACCCATGTCAAGAGCAAGCAAAACCATGGAAGCAACGGCACAGAACAGAATATGAATGAATTCATAATTCAGCAATTCTTCAAAATAGGTCTTGCTCCAGCTGACCCCGTGTGAGGATTTAACCCTTGCTTGATCGACCCGTCCACTGAACCAGGACATAAAATCGGTATAATTATTAATATTGATATGCCAAAAAAAATCACCGAGCCAGATGTAATCGCAGACCGCAATAAATAAAAGGCAGGCTGCCATCCCAAGAGTAAGATACAGATATACTTTCCAAGTTCTATGATAAAATAGAACAATCAAGATCGGAAGGATGAAACATAGAGCAGGTCTTTTAGAATAAATGGCTCCTAAAAGAAAAAAACCTGACAGGCAAAAGCGAATCCAATTGTCTTTATTGTCGCAAACAGCCAACGCTATAGCCAACAGCCCAAAAAAAAGACAGGCTCGATCACTGCCAAACCAGGTAGCCTGATAAATCATGGTCGAATAGGTTCCGACCAAGATTGCCCCCAGAATCGCGCTGGTTTTTCCGGATAACTTCAGGATAATATAGTATGCACAACTGATTATCCCTAAAGAATACATCAAAGAAACCGCCATACACTTTTCAAATGAATTGAGCCCCCCCAAAAAATACCCTATCAGTTTTGCAGCATAAAAATTAAAGAATCGAAAATAAGCAGACTTCTCGAAATACGGACTATCTACTTGCATGCAGTACCACATTTCATCTGGCCGCCACTGGATCAGCCAGTAGTAACGAAAAACCATTAACGAAAATGCTGCCAAAATAACATATAAGTGTAAATAATTGTTTTGCAGTACACTTTGACTCATCTTTCCGGGACCAGCTTTATAAAACATCAAGTTCTCCCTCAATAAACCTGCACTTCAATTTGATTTCATTGCCATTTCGCATATCGTTTTCCAATTGTTTTGAACATTGTCCCAGGGATATCTTTCCAGCACGGCCTCAAATGAATCAAGCGCCGGAAGCCGGTATTTGGCAAAAAGCCTTTTGTAGATTGGCAGATGTCCTGCCCCGTAATCGTTATACTTAAATAATTCCCAAGGATGGATATATAGCATAACGATATGAATCGAATCATAAAGTCTTTTATAAAAATACGATTGTATATGGGGACCCATGAGCCTTAAATAAAATCCGCCTAATGGTATTTTAATGCTGCCGGATACAAACACGGATATCGGAATTTCAACCAAACCATTTTCCCAAACAAAAGGTTTTGAATTTTTAAATTCTGAGCCGTCATACAAGGGGGTCCTGATCGGGATCACAGAGGAATCATACTGATAACCGTATACTTTCAAAATGTCCGTCATCGCCTGAAATCTTGAAAATGATGGTGAGCGGAACCCCTTTGGAGAAACATCGTGGAATCTCAACAGCTCAAGCCCTGTTTCAATTTCCCTTTTAAACCCGCTTACAGAAAGGTTGTGGACAAATTCATGTGAAAAACCATGATATGCAATCTCATGTCCCTGTTCCAAAATACGGTCGATTATTTCCGGATACCACTCTATCAGCCGGCCCAAAACAAAAAACGTCGCTTTGCGGTTATATTTATTTAGTAATTTCAACAGCTTTTCAGTGCAAACTCTTGAAAATTCATTATCCAACCTTTTCAGATTCGTATCCAAGGGAAGATTGTAAATCGGGCGCTGTACCCACGATTCAAGGTCAATGCTCAACAGATACATGGTCGGTAAACACCTTCTAACAAAGGTTAATACTTTAAATCCAATGCCGCGAACGCCTCAAGCCATTTTTTCCCAACCTGTTCGGGTGTATACAGTTGACAGATATGTTTTCTTGCTGTCCTTCCGATGGCACGCCTTAATGTGACATCATCAATGAGTTTATGGGCATAGTATAAAAATGCTTCCTGACTATCGACTAAAAATCCGTTTTTTCCATGCTGGATAATTTCAGGAATTCCGCCAAACGGATTGGCAATCACGGGACACGACGCAGCCATTGACTCAAGAAGGGCACGGGGGAAAGCGTCCAGCCCAGAGAGGTAAAATGTAATATCTGCCTTCCTATAAAGTTGATGGATATTATGGACATATCCTTTTAGAATGACCCTGTCTGAAACACCTTTCAACACCGGGTGAATGTTCTCCTTAAAAATACGAAGATAAGGGCCGTCTCCTGCAATAAGAAAGCGGGTATCCGGGTTTGAAATCAGCAATGCAGCAATCGCAGGCATGAATTCTTCAATCTTTTTAACTTTTTCAGGATACCTAAAATTGGTAACCAATAATAGAGTCAACTCACTTTTGGCCGATCTGTCATCGCTCTTACTATTCTTTGATGTAGCATAGGCATCAGTATTCACAGAAATAGGAACATTGAAAAGCTGTCGATCCATTATCTGGGCATTTTTTTTCACCTGCTTTTTCAGATACTCTGAAACGCAGAAAACAGCAACGCATCGTCTCAAAACAGCACCATACAAATCCATTATCCGGCGTGCTCCAGGTAACCTGTACCCACCGGTCTTTTCTTTCTGCCTGACTTCACTCCATCCATCCCCCCTTTCCCTGGCAATGAGCGGTATTCCCAGAATCCTTGAGACAGCATACGCAACAGGTAGGTATTCGAGGTTATCAAACAAGACATAGTCATATTTGCTCGGCCTGTTCCCAAGTTGCTCCGCAACCTCATACAAAAGTCCCCAGAGCCTTCGGGGTCCAGAAATCCGGGTTTGGTATGCACAAGTCAGCCCTACAGCATTAAAGGCCTGGGCGATTACATGCCCCCTTTTGCCCAAGATTAAAAAAATGTTTGGATGCCTTTTGATCGAAAATTTCCTTTCAGTTAAACTGTGTCTGTATTTCCCCACGAATGATGCCATGCTTCCGATCGAAAGAGTGTTGCATCAGTGATATCTGATGTTAAATGAAATATCATATTAAAATTTTGTTGAGTAATTTTAAATCCCAAGCGCTTAAGCTTGTGAAAGACGCCTTTGGTAGGAGATACCATAGCAGCAACAATATCATATCTGTCTTGAAGACCAAAACAGCTTATCATCTCGCTGATGAGCAGGGCTGTGATTTCGCCCGCCCCCCTACCTGCAATGATATCAACGACAGCAAATCCATTTAACCCCTTCATTTTCATGGGTCTGCCGATGATACACCCCAGCAATTTTCCGTTTTTACGCGCCTCCATTATGTTATACCTGAAAACGTTATATCGAGAGAGGTATTTCCATTTTAAAAAGGCCGAATCCTTGTAAGGCATATATTGATCTTGAGTACAGAGCGATGCTGCCAAGTCATCATATTCGATATCAAAATCATCTACAGACGAAATTTGAACTGAAAGATCCTTTTTTTTACCGGTTTTGTGCGTTAAATATTTTCCCAGCACATAATCCACAGGTTTTGCTAATGGTGACAATTGTCGTAGCCTTGGAAACTGAACAGCCAAAACCTTGGAGCATCTCAATGGGTACGCCAGCACAACCCCTTTTGAGACCTCCTGCCATCCAATCCGGAGTTCAAGGGCAAGTACTTTTGGATTATTAGTGTATCCGGAACAAAAATCAATTTCTCTGGCTCTTGAAATCTCAAACCCTGCAGATACCAATTCGGAGTATATCCCCTGACCTTGAAAGGCCGGATCGGTAAACGCTGAAACAGCAACGGCCGCTTTATACGTCCTTTTGAAGCCAACAACCTTCTGGGGCATAAAAGCTAAGAAACCAACCAGGAGATCCTCTGAAAACGCACCTATATAAAAATTCTCAGATATAGGATTCTCATGAATCCACCGCAAGTAATAACATCTTTTTTCATCTGATTCAACTTGACCAAATGCCTTACGGTGCAAATCAATCCACCTGTCCAAATCCGAAAAGGGGTCGTATTCTCTAATACATATCTGACTTTTCACTTTTTCATTCCGAAGTTCAGCCCTGAAGAGTTTTTCGATCAGCGTTAGACCACCTAGTCATCCTCTCCATCAAGATACCAGACACAGATTCGTCCGTTTTCATCCAATATGCATGATTCCGGTAATTTCCAGTCAGGATTCCAATAGTGCCTTTCTTCCAGGCTATAATGTGTTTTTAGCAATAGGTTGCGCCCGTTATCTTTGCGGTCGATGATTGTATCTTCATATAGGGTAATTTTACCAATATCAGTCATTATGGAAAACATGGGCTTGGCCCTTCCCGATATTTTACCACCGGCGGTTAAACCATTGGTAAGTTCCAATCCACGTTTGATAGATGTCCGGAAATGATGAATATTTTTCATGGGAATGCAGTGAAAAAGGTAATGGGATTCCACATTAAGTTTACGCAAGGTATCATAGAGCGTTATGAGTGTATTCAGATCATCATTGACTCCTTTAAGCAGGACATTTTGCGCATAAATCGTAACGCCCAGAGCCTGGAATTCTCGAATGACAGCTCTAGTTTCCGGAAATAATTCTTTAGGGTGATTTACCTGAAGAGCAAGCTCAAATTTAATACCGGATTTTTCCTTGAATATTGAAAAAACGCTGTGATCAATCCGCGTTGGATCATGCATCGGCAGACGAGTTCCTATCCTTATAATTTTTATGTTCGGGGCATGCTGCACCAAACTTTCAACAAAATAGTTGATTCGTTTTGGAATGATCATTGGATCACCGCCGGTTATAAGGATCTCATACAGATCGCCTTTGTTCTGATCGTTGCCGCAGAATTTTGCTATGTTTAGAAGGCTTCGCTCACTCAACGTCTTTGATTTGTAATTCTTTCTCAGGCAATAACGGCAATGGGTGGCACATGCAAAGATAGGTTCAACCACAATAGATCTTCTGTAAAGCCTTTCGACTCCATGCTCCAGATTGTCCTCCTCAATCTGAGTCACATCTGCTATATAATGCTGATTGTTGATTTCTTCGCAGGGTTGAATCTCTTCCGAAGAGTACAAATATTGTCTAGCGATCCCTTGATATTCAGAAGAGTCCTCTCCCAGAGCGTCTGAAAGTGCACTTAGTTTCTTCCTTAAAAATGGGGAAATCTTCTCACGAAACAGATCATCTTGAACATTCATTTTTTGGGGGACTCCTTCATCTTGATCAGCTTAGCCGGATTTCCGACATATACGCCATTTGACTCGCAGTCTTTTAAAACCACGGCTCCCATACCGATGGTCACGTTTTTACCAATAACAATATCATTGCTAATACTCGAGTTCGGTGCAAGCCAACAATTATCACCGATTGTAGAGTTGACTGCAATCACAACTCCTGAAGTGATCATTGTGCTGCTACCAATCTGACAATTTCCACCAATATGAACAAGGTCGTCTATTTTTACATTGTCACCAAGAACAGTTTCCCCAAGAAACCCTTTCTCAATGGTTGTGTTGGAACCAATCCAGACATTTTTTCCAATTCTGACACCACCGATCTGTGGAAAATGGATAGGAATATTATCTTCATCCAAAACAAAGCTATACCCCTCACTCCCAATCACACTGCCATACTTGACAATACTATTGTTGCCAATCGATATCTTGCCGTTCAAAATGACGTTTTTCATAATCTTAATGTTGTTGGATAACACGCTGTCTTTACTTATAAAGGACCCTTTATCGACAAATATATTTCGGCCAATACAAGCGCCTTCCTCCACTACGGCTGATTCATGGATTCCTTGTCCTATATTTTCAATATAAAATTCGTTTACAATTCTAAAGTAATCAAGCCTTGGGTTGTCTGAAACGATCTGGGAAATGCCGGGACGATCTATATCCATAGCCTTTTCCACCAGAATCAAAATATTTTTTACATCCGGGAATTGCTGGATCCCCGCTTCAAACATGGATATCGAATGTTCAACCATGTCTGAATATGTTGTCGGGTGTGTAATAATAACATCATCGCCAATCAGTTGAGCATTAAGAAATTCTGCAATTGTAGAGGCATAAACGTTCCTTTTCGCAAGCGTATACATATCTTTTACCCTCTCTTCTCTATTAAAGCGTCCTTTTTATCCTTTTGGATTTACCTTCAGTCCTTGGCAGGCCGCCATATGGGACAAACTCAATCTGAGGAGTTATGGCCAAATCATGAATTAAATCATTTAATATTCCATCCAGCCAAAGGTTGCTTACTTTTTTTGTATCGGTTCCAAGTTCAAGACGAATGATAAATCTGTCAATTGGATATTCTCGATTGATCAAAATCTCATATTCTCCACTTAACAGCTCCATGTAACGTGAAACAACATTAGCAACACTTTGAGGAAAAACGTTGATCCCCTTTATCACAAGCATATCATCCACCCTGCCGGCAACTTCAAACCGGAAGGAGTGTCTGCCGCAACTACATTCATCTGTACTAAGAATTTCAATGACGTCACCAGTTCTGTAGCGAATCAAGGGCTGCATTTCCTTGCAAAGATTGGTCACAACCAACTCTCCTTTGGTTCCGGCCTCAATGGGAAGAGGTTGTTGGGTATCCAAGTCTATAAGTTCTGGAAGTAATACCCCTCTACCCATGAAATGAAGTCCCTGCTGCCGGCCGCACTCTCCTCCAAACATGCTTAGGACGTCTGCCATACCATAGTTTGCATTACACGCTTTTATCCCCCATGTTTCCTCAATACGCTGCCTGAATTCTGGGTTTTGCAAGCCTGATTCTCCACCCATCAGAGCAATTCTTAATTTCAAATCTTTTGGATCCATGCCAAACTCGGACAATAGGACGCTCTCAATCTTTGATAAATAAGATGGCGTACAATGGATAGCTGTGGGGTGGAGATATAAAATCAATTCGACCAGCTTCTTCGTCTGGCCAATACCATATGGAATAACCGTCGCCCCGGTCTTTTCTAAACTTGCATGGTCGGAATACCCACCGGCCCACATACAATAATTCATACAATGGATAACCGTATCTGAAGGTCGAAGGCCTGATGCCCAAAAACATCTGGCACCGCATTCAATTGTATTTGCGGCATCCTGTCTAGAAAGCATTAAGTAGAGCGGCTGCCCAGTAGTTCCGGATGTTTTATGAATTCTCTGGCCAATATCGACTTTATCCGCGATATTGCTCCCCAAAGGAGGGTATTTGACCTGGTCTTGAAGCAGGTCGTTTTTGGTTGTAAAGGGCAACTTATAAAAAGAGTTGATCTGAGTTGGATCAAAGGCGTCTAAATTTAAGAATTTCTGTTGATAAAACCGGCTTTCATTCACTACATATTCAAGTTGTGCTCCCAGCATGCCGGACTGCGAATTTTTAAATTTGGATTCAGGTATTGTTTCAATTGGATTCCAAATACCGTTGTTCATATCTTTCCTTGTTATCGAAAAATTAAATTCCAAAAAAGCAACCGACTAAAATGAATGGACATTTAGCACCTAATCCGATTTAAGAAGTAGTTTTTTAAATAACAAATTCCTACTATTGCTAAAAATGTCTCCGTAATTATCGTTGTCACTGCTGCCCCCATATATCCGTAGCCGGGTATCGCGACGATGTTAAGCGCAACGTTTAAAATCGCAGAAAAACCAACTATCCTTAGTAATATAAGCCCCTTGTCTATAGCTATCAGTGTAGTGATGACAGTAAAACTTAGAGAGAGAAAAACTCCGCCAATCATTAAAACCTGTAGCACTTCAACAGAATCAAGATATTTGTTTCCATATATTATCAAAATCATCGGCTCTGAAAAAAAGAATATTCCAGAACACAAAAGAATCGAATAGACGAGTACAATCATCATCAGTTGATAATATGACTTCTTTAAAATATTTAGGGAATTTGTATGAAGCCTGGAAAAAAATGGAAGAAAGATATGGTGTAAAATCATAGGCACAAAAGCGGTTGCATAAAAGACCGTATAAGCGGCATCATATATTCCCACATAATCAGTTTCAGGATAAAAGAATGAAATCATCACTTCATCAATTCTGAAATATATAAAAGAAGAAATGGCCACAAGTCCGTAAGGCAATGATTTTTTTAAAATTTCAACACAATAGGAATAATTGAATTTGAATGAATAAAATGACTCTTTCTGGTGATAATATCCGAACAAAGTTTGAATGAACGCCCCCAAAACAAACGCCATCTGAACATATCGCAAATCGGATCTAACCATTATTAACCAAGATGCTAGCAAGAAAGTTGATATTGACCCAGACAACATGATAAACGCCATCAAGTTTTGGAGTTCTTTCCCTCTCAAAACAGCAAGATTTAAATTCGAAACGTGTAATAGAACCATGTAAATTGAAAAAATTTTGACCCCAACCTTTATGGAATCGGGGTACAGCATCCAATGCACCACAAAATTCAAAGCAACAGCTGTAGACAATGTAGTGATCAACCGAATCACAATTGTATTGTGAATGATTTCGGCGGACTCTAAAGATTTTTTTGCCAGCTCTCTTGTTACCACTGGCTGCAATCCCATTTCAGTCACTCCGAACACAACTTTTGTAAGAACAAGT
Organism: Desulfobacter sp.; assembly: GCA_036881925.1. Classification (GTDB taxonomy): domain Bacteria; phylum Desulfobacterota; class Desulfobacteria; order Desulfobacterales; family Desulfobacteraceae; genus Desulfobacter. Next base: position 327,648 of record JBAJNJ010000003.1, on the reverse strand, counting down.
GCTATGGTGAAATAACTGTATTCCAAAGGACCATATCCCCTGGCAATCCAAATATACAAGCCATAGCTTCCAACCTGTTCTACAAAATATGCTGCTCCCAGCAGGCAAACCTTAATAATACTTGACTTGCTAATAAATATCTTTTCCAATGAATGCATAGCAATGCATCTTATAGGTTAGCTTTTTTCCCCAACAAAAAATCAGAACTGCTATCGTCACAAGTTTTTCGACATAGCACAATGAGCGAATCTGCCCACTGTGGGAAGGCTTTCGCTAAAACATCTTCTTCAAACCATTCCAAGACACTACTTTTATACAACGATGGAAGCTTATGAATTGGAGTCAGGACGACGGAATCAGAAACCCATTTCTCAATCGAAAGTTCGCAATGGCATTCTAAAAAAGTTTTAAAATGATGTTGGTCCCAGCCTTGCTTATGTCCCGGGTTAATCAGCCGGGCCGTACGAACAAAATTGTTTGCTAATCTAGAAAGATTTGGAACCACAAATAATAACCAACTCTTGCATATCGACTTTAAGATGGAAACGGCGTCAGCAGGGTGCTCCATATGTTCCAATACATGAGAACAAACAACGATATCAAATTCACCAGGCTTAAAATAATTTTTTAAATCCATCAAATCAGCCCTGATTGTCGGCCCAAATTCAGAGGCCCTATCAATGCAGGAGACTTCCAGATCTATTCCTTGAACTTGGATCTTTTTTTTATTTAAACAACGCATAAATTCTCCCTGCCCACATCCGGCATCCAAGACTTTTGCATCGGATGAAAGGGGTAACGACTCAACAACTTTTGACAGACGTTCTGATAAACGTTCATAGTAACGCTGGTCAACAGGGTGGCGTTGCATTTTGATATGAAACGATTGCGTGTCGTTTCTCATATTACCTCTCTATAAAGATCATTTTAGCCAAAGGTAAACTCTTTTTTTACTCCCGTTAAAAGCAACTGTTTTATCGCCACCACGTTTTAATGATGACTTTTGTAAATTTAAACCCATATCTCCAGTTTGTACCTTTCTTACTATCCCCGAATTTTCTTTTAACAATGGTTATTGGAACCTCACCGACTCTGAGCCCTTTCTTTGCAGATTCAATTATAACCTCTGAGGATTGAAACTGATCCTCTCGAAGGTGGATCCTTTTCAATTCGTTCACATTAAACGCTTTAAATCCACTTGAACAATCCGTTAGTTTCAGCCCTGTTATAAGGTTAATAATTTTTGTTAATACCGATATCCCAATCCCTCTAAACCTGTCTTCACTCTCATGTGAACCTATAATTCTTGAACCAATCACCAAATCAAACTCGTTTTCCTCGATTGGCTTAACTAACGTTTTAATGTCTTCAGGAAGGTGCTGATTATCAGCATCCATTGTAACTAGAACTTCAACATTTTCATCTCTCAATAGATCATAACCTAGTCGGCAGGCCGCCCCCTGTCCACGGTTTATGATGTTTTTAACACAAACATAGCCTTCACGATTAGGAACCAAACTGGTATCATCCATGCTCCCGTCATCAATCACGAGAACCCCAACCTCTTTGCCACAAACCGACCTCGGCATTTTTTTAAGTAAAACATTTAAATTCTCAGCCTCATTATAAGCTGGAATCAGAATCATTATCGGTTTAATTGCAGCAATAAAGTTTTCAGGTTTTTTATCGCTACCCAACGATCTGACTAATATATCAAATTGGTATTTAATTTTGTCTAGATGCATTCGATTTCTCAAATATAGTGCAAAAAGGCAAAAAAATGAAACAATTAGAAGTGCCAATATCCGCCCTCTTTGGTATTCTTGTAAGGAAAGTATATCAGCTAGGATATTTACGACATTCGGGTTTATGGAAATGACGATCATGGCAAAGCTTAAAAAATTGACAACGACAAAACTGCTACGACGCCATTTAGGCCCTCTAAAAATAAAAAAACAGGAAATAAGACTCAAACTCCCCAATAAGATCCCTAAGATTCTCAAGCTAGACACATTTACCCTCCCATGCATATCTAATGCTGGAAATATTCATTTTTTACATTTTTGCAAAATAAAATATTCAAATTTAGCTCTGTGTGAGGACTCAACTCCAAAGAAGAACATCAGTACTAATGAAATCACACTATAGACGAAACTATGTACAGCTAATACAAGCAAGCTGTCTGATACAAAAATTTTCCATAGCCCCATGTTTAAGCCAACAACAACCAGGGAAATATAAATAGGATTCAAAAATATACTTAAAAAATATCGATATATCGATATGTTAACCTGTCTAGCGACAAAAACAGGAAATAAGATGCCCTCTATAATCAAGGGAGAAAGTGACCATCCGACAGCCCCCCCCAATATACCCATTGATGTATATCGCATTAGAAGCACTCCTATTATTAAAGCAACTGCCGAGCCAACAGCAACTGAATTAGACACCAGCCAATGACTGCCCGTTGAAATAAGTATCGAACGGTTCCCCATATTAGCGCGTGAGATAAAAACCGGTAGTAGCATGATCATCATGGCTTGGAAAACAATTCCGATTTCATAATTGGATATCTGTCCATGTCCTATCCATAGACGAACCAAGTCTTTTCCATATATCATTAAATATCCTGAAAAAATAAATCCAAGCGTAAGACAATAACGAGTACCGAATATGGTCAAGTGGGAAATCGTTTCGCTTTCATTTTTCGCCTGCGCACGGCTGGCCAAAGGAACAAAGGTTGCGCCGATTCGCCCTATCAAACCACCGAGTCTTGTCAGCAAATTGTTGGCTATTGTAAAAATGGGAACACCCTCCATCCCAAATAAAAGACTTATAGCAAAAATATAACCTTTTCGATTCAGCATTCCTGCCAATGTCTGTATCAAAGAACTTGCCCCCAACGAGAACAAAGCCCGAAACCGTGCCTTGTTGACCAGTGATAGTCTGAACCCAATTTCGGGATACAGCTTTCGTCCTTTAATAAAAATGAGCCACTCTACAGCGAAGTTGTTCATTATATTTATTGCACAAAGGATATAAAGATCTATCAAACCCAGTAAATAAAGCAAAAGAGTCAAACTGATATTTGCCACCTTTGATAACAAGCCGACCAGTTCAATATAATCATAACGATACTTAGATTGTAAGAGTCCTCGCCCGACTCTCAAAGGAAAGCTGATTGAAAGTTTTAGTCCCAACGACAAAAATAAAATTTTTGTGACCTTATGACTTTCAGTGCTTACATTCAATAATTCTGGAACATAATTGACGCTTAAAAGAACCAACAACAGACTAAAGAGCCCAGCCGCTGAAAAGATCAGCATTGCTGCGGTGTAAACGCCTGATTTTTCACTTTTGTCTTGCTCTGCATCGGCCTTTGAGATAAACCTTGTCACACTGTTGGAAATACCAAAATCCAATAGTGCCAGTATACTGACACCCTGGCCGAGTGTCAGCCACAAACCGTAGTCATAAAGCCCCAAAGAAGACAGGAGCACTGGAACCAATATCAATCCGGAAGCCACAGAAAACAATTTGGTTGCCCATATGGATATGATATTATTTATCGTCTTGCTTGCTATACCCACTCAGCTATTTTCTCTTATTTCAAAAGTATTGGAACGCTCGAAGTGTTATAAACAAACCTGACCGGCAGCATTTGTCTGATCGTGTGAGTTGATTTTAGGTAAACCGTTCTTCCGTGAAACTTACAGGAACCTCTTTTAAACAGCCTTAACCATTTTATATTCAAACTATTCCCAACGTGGTTTTCAATATCTTTTATTTCCATCTTTTCTACAATTTTGTTCGGTGTGTCCAAAGCACTGCCGTCTGTATCCTTTTTCAGTATGATTTCATGCGGATACTCAGAGTAAGCTATTGGCACTAGTTGCTTTTCTTTTAACAACATTTGAAAAGTGTAGAGGCTCAGCGAAGAATGGATCACGCCCAGATGTGAAAACTGACAAAAACTGTTTTTTTTATGGAATAAACCGATCTTCATAAAAATCAAACCACCATCATTTAATTTGTCAGCGGCCAATCCTAACAAATAAAACGGGTCTGAAACAAATTGCAGGACGTTAAAAAATGAAATCACATCAAACTTTCTACTGCAGGTTTCAAGATACTTTTCTCCTGTCCCAATCATTACGTTCTTGATATATTTTTGAGCTTTTCCGCCTCTTTCTTCTGACGGTTCAACACCATAGGTGTCATAATTTAAGTGTTTGAACGCTAAAAGCATTTCACCTAATCCGCAGCCGATATCTAAAACAGCGCCTTTTGGTTTAATATAAGGTTTTAATCTCTCAAAAAGGTAGATGTTTTCTACGACATCTTCTTCTCGTCTCTTCAACCACCTCTTCGAAAAGTGTTCTTTGTACCAATCAAGCGGTAGGTTCCTTATTCGCTTAATATATCCACATGTTGGACAATAGCCGGTTCTAAGGCCAATTGCACCGTGTGAGTTCTCAATCTGGCTGATGGGAACCATTTCAGCTCTGCACCCTTCGCAAACTACATTATCTATATAATCTGATGGTTGGCTATCTTCCAACCATAAATGATCGCCAACCCCAAGATCCCATTTGGTTACAAGTAATTTCATATATTTTCTCAAATTCAGCTTTAGCTTATTGAAACTTTCTGATCATGGCCTCAGCATAGATTAGTCAATTTTGACAAAAATTGAATGATAAAAGAAACGCCCACTCCTCTGAAAAGGATGTTCATAAGCGTATTTCATACAGACTTCATACTTGCCTCGTAATCTTTTTAGCAGCCTTCTGACAGTTGCCCGTCGTCCATCAACAACGATTAGTTTCGGCCAGACCCCGTGATTTAGCATATACTCAATATCTATGTTTGGCATGGTGCCTTTCTTGTCTAGAATCTTCACCTTTGAGGCATTGTCCTGGTCAATTAAATTAGCGGTTGGCCCATCGATATATACTAAATCAAATTGCCTGCTGTAGACTCTTTCAGGAAGGTCGTATCTCGTACAACTTTCACCGTCAAAGAACTCAAGAATTCTATCATATTGCAGCAAGTTAATTTTGTTGGCATATGGACCTACAATCTTACGTGTACGCTCCGCCCAAAATCGGCTTTGGTCTATACTTATAAAGTTTTGTTTAGAATCCAATAGCTTTGCAAACATGGAACTGGACGCCCCGCTTCCGAATTCCAAAACTGACTTGATGTCCCACTTTCTGAAGATTTTGCATATTTCCCAAAGCCTCAACCACTGATACCTGCCTGTCAACCCACCATCATTTCTAGCTGCCATCTGTATTTGATAAATGTCGGGATGCGTGCATTTAACCCAGTATTTTGATGTTTCCAAAGCAATTTTTGCACGGAATTGCCCTAAAATGCCATTAACGATTCTTTTGGATACAACAGAATCGGACTGAAAATCTACAAACGAAGAATCAACTAATTTGGGTAACTGTCTGTAAATAAAATTAGGATCATCCATTGTATGAAACCTTTGCACGGGAAGAGGACGGCTCTTTATTTTTTACAGATGCTTCAGTCGTGTTAACGACACCAATCTTTTTAAAGTACCTTTGGCAGTACTGGGCCAAGTTAAGATATCCAATATCTATTCTTTCACTCTTTGTCAGATGTTTCTGATCATAATTTCGATGTTTTTTTCCAATGATTGCTGAGTATAAATCAATCGGCACAGATTCTTTCATAATAATAGCAGCATACCTCAACAAGGCTTCTTCGTCATATGCATACCTATCTGACAGCTTCTTTATTTGCTTTCCCAGTTGGTTTAGATTCGAGCAGTGGCTGACCATCGTTTCCGGTAGAATGTTATAAGCTGCGTTTCCAAAGGATAACACAGGTTTTCCCATGATAGCAGCCTCAAAGCCAATGGACCCTGAAATCACCGCCACCAATTGTGAGTATGGTATGATCTGATGAGCTTTGATATATGGATCAATCAGAAAGACATTTGGAATATCGAGCAGTTTCTGATAATATGAGTAAGGGCGGAATCCAATTGACCGAGGATGCTCTTTAACCACAACTTTTCTGCCCACAGGTACACTGAGTGCAATATTTCGAATTAGCTCGATCTGATTCTGATATGGTCTCCCAAATATTTGAATCGATACCTCCGGCTCAAAGTGAAGGGGAAAAAATATAAACGGATCAGACTTTTCCAACATATTTCTCTCAATATATTTTGCATGTTTTCTAAGGTGCTTGGAAATATAATAAGCATTCAACGGTTGGTAAATATTATAGTTTAATGCGCTCCTGAACTTGCCAGGGATATGGGCATCCCTACGGATCACAGGATCGCAATAGTCTTTCATTGCACCTGGAATATTTTTAAAAAGGTTTATAGGGGCTGAAGTCAATCTTTTCAACAAACGGGACCTTTCTGATAAAATAGCACCTTCATACTTCAATCCTTTTTTTACAACCGATGCTAAATATGAATGGGCCTTTTCAAGGAAGGCTTTGGGTATTGGGTTATCGCTCACATATTGCTGTGAAATAAAGGAGGAAAATGCATCCGGCGCATCATGAAAAGCAAGATAATTCTCTATTTTGGTCGCTTTAAGCTGTAGATAAGGAATACCATAACTTTTGGCAAACAAATAGATCAAGTAATCCCCCATAACAGATGTTCCAAAACTTAATACCACATCAGGACGAACTTTTTTAAACGCTTTTTTAATCGACACTAATGCCTGCTCAAGGATAAGCAACTGCTCATGATATCCAAATCGAGGCCTGTAATCCTGCTTTGACTTGCAGTACCTGCCAAAGAAAACACGCCGATCACAGAGTAAGACATTCCATAATGTTGGGTCGCCGAGCTTGTTCTCATAGGCTTTGATTAGTTCAAAATCAGGAGTTGCATTACGAGGAATCCCGGTATACTCCCATTCTTTAATCAGAAAAACATTATTCTTTTGGATAAATGAATTCGTTTTGAGCAACTTTTTATAATACCTTGAATCAGCCACAAAAAAACCGATTTCATCAAAGCGAAGCTCTGTTTGAAGTTTTTCGAGCAGCTTTGAACCAACCTCAAGATACTTACCCATCGTAGAAACTAATATATTCATAAGGAAACGGTCTAAACGTCAAAGTGAGGAAATATTTCAAGATTTCTATCCAACAGGCATTCTGCCATCTCCATATCGGACGAGTAATCAATATCAATCTCAAATGGAGAACGCTGTAATTTAAATGGATAAATTTTATCTCCGAAAAAGGACTTTGTCAGAAAAGAAGTTTCAGGCCTAAAAAGATAAAATGATCCTGTATTTTTATACATATCAGGTTCTTCTGCCTTTTTTCTGGGCAATGAAAATTCAGGAACATATTTTTTTTTTATAATCCGCCCTCTAAGTTCGTCTGTTTTCATAACCGAGAAAAGACTGTCATATTCTCGATTATCTGCCATGACCTGTAAGGCATTTTCGATATCATTCGGGTCACGTAACGGATGGGTCGGTTGGAGAAGCACCATAATATCGGGGTAAGCTTTATTTTTCTGACCAATATGCTCATAAGCATGTTTCAGTACATCCTGGTTGGTTATTTTAGGGTCAGACAACGCCCCTGGCCGTTCAATTATCCGGGCCCCATATTTTAGAGCTGTTTTCTGCATCTCTGCATCTTCACTGGAAACAAATACATCTGCTATCAAGTTTACATTTTTAGCAACCTCTATGGAGTAATAAATTAAAGGCTTCCCACAAAGTTCGCGCAAATTCTTACGCCTGAATCTTTGAGATGTCATTTTAGCCGGAATAACTGCAACCACATACATAAGATATCCCCATTATGAATACAAAAGTTTGCAATACTTTTTCAAAGCAAAATTTACTTGCTGTTTTTCCATGGCACTCAGTGACCTCAAAGGGAAGTGGCAATGGTCCTCTTTAATCACACCCAGCTGTCTAAGGACGTACTTTTCTTCAGCTGCATATTCTCCGTTTTCGGATGCTGTGTTCGGGATTGCACTATGAAATTCATTCCATTTGGTTTGGTGCTCTTCTGCAGCTAACAGATCTCCATTTAAATATTCATTATAAATTTTTTGAAATAAGATTGGAAAACAACAGGCAGAACTTGCCGTAACTGCTGACGCTCCTAATTGCAACCAATCTAAAAATTGCCCTCCACCAGATCCCAAAATTTGAAAACCGTCATCCTCCACTTCTAAAAAAGCTTTCATTTCCTCTCTATCATATCCACCGACCTTTATCCCCCGAATGTTTGGATGTGGCTTTAATGCTTTCACAACCTTCAAAGTAATCTTTTTACCCCTCTTGGTGTTATGATAAAGGTATAAGGGAACCGGAGATTTTTCCGCATAACTCTTAACGAGATGGACCAAACGGTCATCACCTAACTTTAAATCTTCAGGAATATAGTGAACACCATCTACCCCGATTGTTTTTATTTGTTTCAAAAATTCAAAAACATTTCTTGGCGACAAATGGGAACATCCAACAATCAAGGGCACCCTTTTTCTGGCAGCTTTAGCAAAAGCGCTGACAGCCTCCAACCGCTGCTTATTATCAAGCAGATATCCTTCACTCGCTGAACCAAGAGCAAATAATGCGGCTGCGCCATTTTCGATAAGATAATCGACTAATCTTTCACAGGATTGTGTATCAATATCTCCATTCTTCTTGAGCGGTGTCAATACAATCGGCACAACGCCAGTTATTCTCTTATCCATATTTTTACTTCCTACCCCAAACTAAAAACGCTTGTCCATAACCTTCTTTACATAGCCATGGATTCTGGCCTGTTTTCTCTTGTCTTCTATCCAGCACCTTTTGAAATTTTTCCACAAGGACTTTTTCGCATTTGTCGTTAAGCAGGGTAAATGGAAACTGTGTTGAATATGAAATCATTGGTAAAGGATATACACCAGAGGCATGAATATCTTTAACCCCCAACCCCTTTAGAGAAGTCACATACTTTGACGAATCTTCATCCGAACGGTAAACTCTTTCTTTCTCAGGGAGAGAAGTTTCCTTTTCAGCTTCTATCATCCCTTTCAGCAGATCATTCACCCACTGATATTTCTTCTGAATATTGTCATCGTATTTGGGAACCACATATCCGATAAATATGCCCCCTTTTTTTAATACCCTTATTTGCTCTGAAACAGGTTGGTCAATATCTTTAAAATGTTCCAAAAGACCAATTGAAAAGGTCAGATCAAAGGTCTCATTATCATAGGGAAGATTCATCGCATCGCCAACGTCAAAACTTGCGGATAGGTTATGAAATGCAAATATCTGCTTGGCCATGCTGAGAACACTTTTGGAGCTGTCAAGCAATGTGCAATCATAATTATGATCTGCAAAATAGGCACTCAAGCTCCCTCTACCACAGCCGACCTCAAGGACATTCTTTCCTGACATACGACCAGCAATAATGTCTTGAAACAAGTGCCAATGACACCTGAATGCCAGTTGAATTTGATTTGCAGGCGCTTCCCTTGTCCAGTGGAGATAGCCTGCTTCCGGCCTTGATGTCCAGTTCTTATCAAATACTTTTTTGTCGCCTTTTTTGTTAATCATGATTCTTTTGAAATCTCGATATGTTCAAGAAAGTAAATGCAGGGAATAGATAAAAACACTCCTGAAACAAATGCCAAAAACATTAATACCATTCTTTTTGGCTTGACAGGTGTAGATGAGGCTTGTGGATCATCAGATATATAGATCCAATCACTACCTTCACTTTGAAAAATAACATTTTGCTTTGCCTTTTCTATTTTTGTTTTCAAGTCCTCCTCTTGAAACAGCAGAACCCTTTCCCGATCCTTAAAATCTAAAATATTTTCTGTTATCCTGTTTTCAAGTTTCCGAATATCGATTTCATTTTTTAATATTAAGCTTCTTTTTGACGCTTTTTGTTCTTCAAGAGCAAATAAAGCACGCTCTAAAAAATCAATCCGAAAACCCACAAAATTATTTTTATCTGCCTGTAATCCTGGAACTAGACTATTCAGCCTCATTGCGTCCGTACTTTTTTCATTTCCTTGAGCGACAGATGCCGAACCATGTTGTCGACGAAGCATTCTCAATTTATTTTTTGTATCTTGTGTCCTCGAGTCTAATACTTTGATGCTCGCTTCATATCGTTTGATGTCTGATACGGCAAGGTCCCTTTCTATATTGAGCCTGTCCACTGTAAGCCTATGCTTTTTAGACAGTCCTTTCTGATTTGCTTGATTAAGTGTCAATTTGTTTTTAAGCGATTCAATCCTCTTGACCTCGTTTGCCTTTAAACGGTCTGCGTCATTTTGGTAATAATCATTTAGCGACATAACAAGCCAATCCATAATCTTTCCAGCTCTGACAGATGAAGAATGTACCATGGACACGACGATTCTTGCCGTGGGCTTCATGACCCTTACTTTGAACTTCAGTTCTTCCTTTTTGACATTTGCTTCTCCAAATTTTTCAACAATACCTATATTCAGAACCCCGGATTCGATAACATTCTGTATGGTTGCAGGAGAATCAATATATACATCGTTCCCACCTCTATCTTGCCGCAAAACTACCGGTTCAATTATCGTTGAAATTTTATAATAGCTTTTTTGAAAACTCAGGTACACGGCCATCGAGGTCATAGAAACTACCACGACTCCAAGTACAAACCATTTTCTTTTCCAAATAACCTGCAGAATATCATAAAATGCAATCTCATTAGGCCCTTCGTTTTTCATAAACCTACCACTTAGTTTGAATTCTATTGGTTTAAAAAGCCGCTATCATAGATAAACGGTTTTACTATGCTTTATGAATCATCACTTAGAAGTCTCTTTTGTAATTTCTCGGCAACGAAGAGCTCTGTTTTCTGCATTGCATCAAGAGTACAGCCGCCAATATGCGGTGTTATGATTAAGTTTCTGTTTTGCATCGCATATTCAAAAATCGGTTTTTCAAAAAAATGGTTCATTTGGTGTTCGTCTGCAAGAACATCCAATGCAGCACCAGCCAAATGCCCGCTTTCCAATGCTGCAATCAAATCCTGTTCAGCCACAAGCTCCCCTCTGGACGTGTTGACAAAAAAACTACCCTGCTTCATCAATCCAAACTCTTGAAACGTAAACATATTCTTATTCTCCGATCGATAATCAACGTGTATCGTGACAATATCTGATTCGGACAGCAATCTACTTTTTGAACAAACATCAACACCCAAACGGTTCAAATCCTCTTTTTTTTTCAGAGGATCACACACAAGCACATTCATACGAAAGAGATGGCCATACTCTATAACATGTCTCCCGATTCGCCCTGCGCCTATAACCCCTAAAGTCAAAGAAGACAACTCTCTCCCAACAAATCGATCTCGGTCCCATGCCCTGTCGTTCAGTACTGATAAGGCAGATGGAATGATATTTCTTACCAAGGTAAAAATGAGCCCCAATGTGTGTTCACTCGTGGAATGAATAGAGTCAAGAAAAACGCTTTCGCCTTTAAGGCTTATAATTTCAATACCTTTTGACCGGCAATAGGCAGAATCAATATGATTCAGACCGGTTGTTGGACTGACAATGTAGTTTAAGTTGGGAAATTGTCCTAAAAATTCATCTGACAAATTATATCCCAGACGAGCTACTATAATTGAGATTAAATTCTTGCTTTCTATGTGTTTGATATCGTAATCCAGAAACGTCACATGGCCCAATTTCCTATATAGTTCAACTGCATCGGGGTTATATCGTTTCGGTTCGAGTATTAGAGTCCGATGATTCATGATCAGTACATCATTTTCTTTTTTGTGGGGAAATCAATCTCTACCAATTTTTCAGCGATGCGTTTCCCTGAGTTCCCATTCCCGAATAATGAATTTTTTAGATATCTTCCATGGTCAAGTTGCATCTCAACTTTTTGGAGAATCTCTTCCTGATTATAGTCTGAAAAAAGCAAATTTTCTGCATGCTCTCGATTCTCTTGTCGATCACCCACAATAACGCCCGGTATGCCTAGAAATCCCCCTTCTCTGATAAATGAGGAAGAATTACCTATCGTACATGATGCGTTGTTCAAAACTCTGGCATAATCTTCAGGTGAAAAGTTACGAAAATAATGAATCCGGCCTTCACGGTTCCGTTCTCGAAACATTCGAATTCCCTTTGAGACACTATCTGTACCAGCGTCTATATTGGGCCATAATACTACTTTCTGAACCGTTTTAATCCTTCGGAGCGCTTTTAACGTCTCCATAACCTGATGGTAGCCTTCTCCGTAGCTGGTCGTCACAGGGTGTTGGACCATTAACACATAGGGCTCAGACCACTCTATCGTGGGACCTGTGCCCCCATATGGTGACATGACAGAATTATTAATAGAAAGATCTTCATTTTTCAAAATATCCATGGAAGGACATCCGAAATTAAAAACCATTGAAGGATCTTCCCCCATCTTTATCAACCGCTGGCGGGATTGCTCTGTTGCCGGAAAGTGCAAGTCAGCCAGTTTGGTGATAGCATGCCGAACTTTTTCATCAATATTCCCGGAGACTTCCCCACCTTGGAGGTGTGTCAATGGGATGTTCATGTATGAAGCTGCTATAGCCGTTGCCATGGTTTCAAAACGATCCGCTACGGTGACAACAATATCCGGTGTTAAGTCTTCAAACGCCGTAGATAATTCAACGATGCCCATCCCAGTTGACTTTGCTTGAGTTGACAGTGTTTCACCTTCAACAATATAATAAAGTTTTCTGAGAGGATCAAACCCATCTTCTTGGATTATTTTAACGGCTTCCCCAAACCGATATAGCAATGTTGATGCACCCACGATCAGCTGGAGTTCTAAGTTTGGACTCTCCTGTATCGCTTTCATTAAATATTTGACACGACCGTAATTCGCTCTGCTCGCGACGACAACACAGACTTTTCTTATTTTCATATCAAATCTTCTAAAGTTAAAAAATCATAGGACATGAGGTTATGTTTCAATTGTTTTCCTATCACCCTTTCATATTGACTAGCAGGGATTCCATACCCAGATGGTTTTTTTGCTTCAAGATCATCAAAGCATAACCGATGATCTGAGCACAATTTTTTGTTTATGGCCAAGCTTTTTCCAAACATCTGTTTCAAATTTTTGTAAGGGGAAACGTCATCCTTGTCTATCTTATGACTAATTGCAGTTTCAATATGACGTATTCCTTCAACTAACTGTTTAAGTTCATCTATTGTAATCGAACTCGAAGTATCGGGCCCAAAAATTCTTTTATCGAAAACTGTATGAACTTCAATTATCTTTGCACCGAGAGTTACTGCGGCGAGGCTTGGATAGATTGTTCCAGAGTGATCTGAAAAACCGATGGAGAAATCATATCGGTCAATCATCTCAGAAATGACATTCAAACCTGCATTTTCAGGTTCCGTAGGGTACTGGGTAGTGCATTGAAGCACCGACAAGTTATTTCCAAATCCAGCCAAAAAATTCACCGCTTGATCAATTTCATTAAAGCTACTCATCCCACTGGAAAGAATAATGTCTTTTCCTGTTCTAGCAATCTTCTCTAATAACAAAAAATTTAGAATCTCACCAGAGCCCACTTTGAATCGCTCCACACCGATATCTTCAAGCAATGATACGGCTTTATTAGAAAACGGAGAGCTCAAAAATTCAAGATCACATGCGACACAATGCTGTTTTATTTCCCGCCATTGCGAAGCAGTGAATTCCATTCTTTTCCAATAATCATATCGTGTGATATCCTCATAGGAGAAATTAGTTCGAAAAGGTTCATAAACGCTGCTTTCAGCTTCCGCTATATGAGTCTGAAACTTAATCCCATCGACACCCGTCTGGGCAACAGCATCAATATACGAATGTAAGATTCCCAAGCTTCCATCGTGTGCTTGACCAATTTCGGCAATGATAAAAACACTCATTCTATCCACCTTTTCAGATTAGCCAGTTCGAGCCTTAAAAGCTTCGTTTATGGAGCATAATTTTTATACAAAATTATGCTCCATAAATTTCTTTATCAAATAACAAATCTGTGCTTGGTCAGATTCAGAAAGATATGGATGCATGGGGATGCTGATAATTCGTTCTGAAAAATTCTCTGCTATAGCAAAATCACCGCTTCCATACCCCAGATCTTTAAATGCATTCTGCAAGTGTAGAGGCTTTGGATAATATACAGCTGAGGGTATTCCTTGTTGGTTTAAAAATAATTTTAATTTTGATCGGGTTTCATTATCCCTCACAAGGATAGAGTACTGAGCCCAAGCGCTCTTGCAGTTTGACGGAATATGTGGAATAGTTAAGTCCATTTTGTCTTCTGAAAGCAACTCAGTATATCTTGAAGCAACATTTCTTCTCAATTCAAGTTCTTTTCGAAATATTTCTAACTTTGGAAGGAGGATAGCTGCTTGAATCGTATCAAACCTTCCATTGACTCCCAGTCGAATATTATCATATTTGTCTTCTCCTTTTCCATGAACCCGAATAGATTTAATTTTATCAGCCAGTTCGTCAGAATCGGTAAAGACAGCACCACCGTCTCCATAACAGCCAAGCGGCTTTGCAGGAAAAAAAGAAGTGCATCCAGCATCACCTAAGCTACCCGCCATATGTTCTCGATATTCTCCGCCCAATGACTGTGCAGCATCTTCAATAATCAAAAGGTTATAACTCTCTGCAATTCCTTCAATTTTATCATAATCACAAGGAAGCCCAAACAAATCTACAGGAATAATTGCCTTAAGCGTCAATGTTCCTTCTTTTTTGACTTTTTCTATCGTTGCTTTTAATTTTTCTGGGCAAATATTAAAAGTAACTGGGTCAATATCCACAAAAACAGGAGTCGCACCTAAGAGCACGATCACCTCTGCTGTTGCAATAAATGTGAATGGCGTTGTGAAAACCGCGTCACCCGGGCCAATTCCATAAGCTATTAAAGCCATCAGGAGAGCATCCGTACCAGAAGCGCACGTTATGGCATGACGAACCGATACGAACTTTGCTAACCGATCTTCAAGCTCTTTAACTTCAGGCCCCATGATATATTTGCCATGCCTCAAAACAGTCTGGATATTACGATTTATCTGCGGCAAAATTTTCTCTTGCTGCGCTGCCAAATCAACAAACGCAATAGGCGTTTCCGATTCCTTTTCCAGCATCTCACCGCATACGAGGCACGCCCGTTCTGGGTTGAGCTTCTCACCACACTTGCACATCCAGCCTACTTGCCTCGCTGGATTCCCCATAACTAAAGCGTGGTCTGGAACATCCTTAGTGACGACTGCTCCAGCGCCGATAAAAGCATATTTACCAATGGTTACCCCACAAATAATTGTGCAATTTGCACCGAGGCTAGCTCCCCTTTTTATTAAAGTCGATCGAACTTCATCCATTCTCTTGATGTGTGAACGCGGGTTAAATACGTTTGTAAACACCATTGAGGGGCCACAAAACACATCATCTTCAAGCGTTACGCCTTTATAAATGGATACGTTATTCTGAATTTTACAACCATTTCCAATAGTTACATCTGGACCAGCAACTACATTTTGCCCAAGATTACAGTTTTCACCGATAACTGTATTTTTAAGTATGTGCGAAAAATGCCAAATCTTCGTTCCGTCTCCGATTAAAACATTATCATCCAATTCGACTGTTCTATGAACAAAGGAAGGCATCTCCTTAAAATTGTTAGTTGACATTTTTTCCCCTGTCTTAATTAATGTTTTAGCGATAAAACCCAATGCGCTTCGTGAGCTGTAATCACCGACCTCCTGCATTGCAGGAGGTATAATGAAGCCCCATCGAAGGGGCAGTATTGTTGGAAAGCCCTAAGAAGGTCCATTTAAATATTCAACGGAACCGCTACCGCGGCAGAAAAACACTTCAAATCTGTCAACATCCCGAACCTAAATCTCACCAATTTCCGGCATTCACAAATAAAAGAAGTTTAGCATGAACAAAACTGAAACAAAAAAATTCATTCCTCTCTAAAAACGGCATTTGAAACCACTCGAACTACAAGGCAAAAGCAAGGCTAACACCGATAATTATGCCAGAGTCGTTCGAAGAATGTAACCTCTCACAAAATTAGTGGCAGCAAACCATACGCATTGCTCATTTTCAAGGCCATTATTTCCCACGAGTTAAAAATTTTTTCTTCCCGGCGTATTCGGTCCATTAAATAATCCCAAAATGATAGTCCCAGTTTTCGACAGGTTTTTTTCAGGCTCGTAAAAATGTCCCGGCATATTTTCCCTGTATCACTACGGACGGAAACGCTGATTTTTCTTCTTTTGACATATTCTCTGATATCATTTTCGCTCAAATCACTATAAAGTGAGATATTTGGTTTTTCCAGAGCCGATAAAAACTCGGTTTTGCTTTGGTAAATTCTCTTGAGAGCTTGATCCAAGACAACACATTTGATTTTGCGGGCAAACAGCTCCTCAAATGGCCTCTCCAAATCCTGTCTTTTGGCCTCATCCGAGTTAATCCGGTATTCTTTCAAGCATCTGTGACGCTTCCATATATCTTTGCACTTGTCTTCCAACAGTTTGATATTCTTTTTCGTGAAGCTGATCAACTTGAGAATCATCCTCCCTGCACAGGCCCAGAAACGAACATGAAGAAAAACGTTAAACTGGCCGGTATCATAGCTGATAATTGTCACACCCTTATTGTACCCATAGTGGATTATGCTGCAGACCAAGCCGCCTTCTGTTGAAGACTCTCGCTTCTTCTCTTTAAGAATTTCAGCGTTCTTTTCCATTCTTTTCACTCTTAAACTCGCTCCCTGAAAGCGGTATCATTTTTTTTTGAGCTGAAACCCCTACAACTTGTGGTTTTGCATGCACTCAAAAGTATCATTCATTAATGCTATAGTCGTCATTGTCGACCCTCAACAATTTCAAAAAATTTATCCGGCTTTTGTTTCCAGTGCTTTTAAAACATACAAATGGTCATTTCCGATATGAGTGCAACATCCGTTTTTTTCAATCACGACGTACACCGGTATCGTCAAAATTTATACGGCCGGACAAAGATAAGCCTGTTTGTAACACTCCCTCTTTTAGTTCCATATCGAAATAGACAAATCCGGCGATTTTAGCATGAGATACTCGGCCGGTGTAAACTGACAGAGCGACTCACGAGGACGTTCAATATTATACTCTTTTATCCAATTCATAGACTCTGTACTGGATAGCCCATCAAGCCTTTAGATACTGCTGTGGCTTTTGCAAACTGAGATCGTACCCCATTCATATAATAGAGATGAATTTACTCATTGCTTTACAAATGGATGAAGTTCTCCTTTCCCCAGTTCTATCTTTGAATTACGAATTTTATACACGGTTTCAATGCTTGGCCTAGCTTCTTGCAATCCAAAGCCGTCTCCTGAAAGGACACTTTCATAACTTAATGTATGCAAGTCTGTAAATCCTTTGCTGAATTCGATCTCCTCCCCGTCCACAGTGATAGATCTGTAAGTCCTTTGACCGGAAGCCTGAATATTCCCAGGCAGAGATTTCGAATCAACACTTAAGAACCATCGAACTCTAGCATTTTCCAACTCAAGATACCCGGCAGACTTGTCTGCACTCAATAAATGTAAGTAACTTTCCTGAACTTGCCCAAAAATCCAAAGAAGCATATCATAAAAATGAATACCAATATTTGTAGCTATGCCGCCGGATTTTTCGTTGTATCCTTTCCAAGAAGTAAAATACCAATGCCCTCTGGATGTTATATAAGTTAAGTCAATTTCGTATTTTGTTTCTTTTGTAGCTGATTCAACCCGTCGTTTAAGTTCGATCAAGGATGGATGTAACCGTAACTGTAGAATATTATAGACTTTAAACCCCGAATCTTGTTCAATTTCCTGAAGACCATCAATATTCCACGGATTCAGAACCAATGGCTTTTCACAAATAGCATGAGCATCGCTCCTCAATGCAAACCTGATATGAGCATCGTGCAAATAGTTAGGAGAACACACACTTATGTAGTTAACCTTATCCCCTTTCCTTCTCTTTTTATCTATATGTCTATCAAAACGCTCAAACTCTGTAAAAAAATCGGCACCTGGAAAGTAGCTGTCAATTATTCCCACACTGTCATTTGGATCAAGAGCAGCGACCAAATTATTCCCTGTCTCTTTTATCGCTTTCATGTGTTTAGGAGCTACGTAGCCCGCTGCACCAATCAATGCAAATTGTTCCATTCTATTCATTCTCCTGAATAAGTTACATTTTCAACTTTCGGAGGAGTAAGTTTAAGACTCCAATAAACCCCTTGACCTGTTGGCCAGCCCCAAAAATGTAAAAGCTTGATCCATTATCAGATCAAGCATGGTGTTTATCGTTCTCATTCCCAAATTTCTTTTGTCATTAAAGCAAAGACAGCTTAGGAATTTTCATAGTAAATCCTCTTTGTGCTCGACAAGCATTTTAGGAAAAAAAGGATTGTACAACAAATGCTGAAACTATTAAAAGCATATAAAATTATAATCAACTTCATGTTAGAGGGCGTCGAGTGCCAGCCTCAACGTTTTTGGTTATAGCTCCGCCCTGTCGGTTCCATCTCCAACTTATAACATCACAACCGCAAACCTAAGGATAGAGTTTAAATCAAATTCTTCTTTTTAGTTCAACCAGCAACCCAGACTCGACACACAAACCATTGCCCAGTTGCGATTCACGTTCTCAATCAAACTCCTTATTTAATAGGCAATTTTTATATTTATTTATTTTCAAATAACCTAAAGTTAGGAGAACGAGGTGGTACAAATAAGCTGCTTTATTTAAAGTATTTTCTAATCGTTCTACCCGTAGTATCTTGCCCGTTTTCGCAGAGGCCAAGATACAGAAATTAGCCTTTCTTAGGCTGACATCCATTTGTTGACTCACTTCTCTTTGAGAAAGACTGGAATTTTTCTTTAAAATACGGGCAACGGGCAAATTATACCTGATTTCATCGTCCAAAGGGGTGTTTAGTTTGTGAATTTATATGTTATAAAATCAAACAGGTCAAGGCATTTCACGTATTTTGCAAAAATTTTCTCAGTTTAGTTCAGGTACTTCCCAGAATCCGAATGGTGTGCTATGTAGCCTTCCCACAAAATAGTGCCATTGAAAAATAGAGATTTCTGGAATAAGTATTCAAAAAAAAGAATGCCAAGATAAAGAGATCTCTAATTTTCAGACCTACAAAATAAGGCAGCGCGATAGACTGCTGCCTACAGAAGCTTGGTGGTTGATCGCCACCGGGTTTCACCTCATTTCATGAAGGTACGATATCGTGACATTTTCTTGGGATCAGGCCGCGCCAATCAGCACATAAAATATGGTTAAAATGGATTTCTTGGGAAGTCACAAGTGCACATCAAGTCCTGAACGACACGGTAATTAGAGCGGTTCTTTGAAAACTTTTTTGGGAAGGTCTTTTTTCGGCAGTGAGCCAATATTCTCCTGTTGTATCTATTTTAAAGATACTTGCCCTCAATCCACTTTTAATCATTTCATGTGCAACATTTGCAGCCCTTGAGGCTCCCAATTCAAAATTAGATGGATATCTTTTAGTATTGATAGGATCAGAATCAGCTAAGCCAGTCACATGTATTCTTACATCGTATGGTTTTAAAAAATGTGCAAATTTTTTCAAAAAGGATTGATATCCTTTCGCTAAAACTGCACTACCGGATGAAAAAAGTATGGGTAGGGTACTATTGATTTTTAAGCATTCTCCTTCTGCCCCTAAAACTTCAACCCAATCTTCAAGCCCAGCATCTTTAACAGCAGCCTCAATATTAGATACTTTGTCTTGGTTCGAAGATCTTTTCGTCACTCTCGTTACGGCGGCAATTTGGGCAGGCATCAATTTGGGTTCAGATTTTAATATCTTTTCTTTTATCTTAGCCCTTTTCTTTACCTCATAAAATTTCTCATACTTGTTAATCAATCTTCCCAATCTGGACTTTTGTTTTTTGAGCAACTCTATTTTCTTTTTTTTAGCAAGGGTGGAAGATTTCAATTGATGAGGTATTTTTCGTTCTGAATCTGAAATTCTGTTTATTTTAAGAACAAGCCAGTCCAGATTTTTCTCTGCACTTCTAATCTGTTCATCCAAACTTTTAACCTGCGCTTGATGTTCTTCAATCATAAGCTTCAGGTCAGCGACCGAATATATATCCGGATTTAACTCCCTTCTTTCATAAAAACCACTTGCGTTGGTGTGATAAAAGAAAACAATAAAAATAGGAATCACGACAAAAAAAATCTTAGTTCTATATTTTTCCAACAACAATAGCGCATCCATTTTTCCCCCATATGCTTATGGCAAATTGATATGAACTTAACTTATATATAGATATTAAGACCCTGCCGTGACAGCATTGTTAGAAGAAACTACCGGTTTCACATTATCGCCAATACCCACGGGCCACCACACCATACCTTTTTTGGAAAAATTTATCCGTAACCTCAAACGGGCACTAGTAATACCATATTCCCCCTGAGTAATTTCCATGATCTCAGTTCCCCTTAGCCATGATTGGGTATGCACCTGGATGGCGTCGTGGTTTACGGTTCCTCTACCGGCTTTCATGAAGGCGTCAACATAAACCCCGCGGACTTTTTCCACCAATTGCCGGTACCCGTCTGCAACTGCGGCTCTTTCAGCCATAAGAACCGCTTCGCCTTTGGTTAAGGCGTTTTCAGGTTCAAGTCCCTTACCGTTCACATAAAATGTAACGATTTTGTGGTTATCTGCACTGCCCCCGGCTGAATCTAAAACACCTCCTGGAGCACTTGCATTAGAATATCCACCTGTATTACATCCATACAAAAACAAAAACCAGAAGCCTGCTGACAATACCAATAATCTCTTCATTTTTCCTTCCTTTATTTTCAATTTGGCCGGCATATGCTTTAACATTGATCCATGCCATTTGTTCATGTTAAAAAAGAATCGTCAGAAAATGATTTATACTTTAACATTTAGCGCGGCTTATCAATAATTTTTATACCAGTTGCACACAAAATAATACAATATCCATGCCGGAATCCTTAAAAAGTATAGTTCTGAAACTTAGCCTTTGTTTCATTTTTGTGGCCACTTATGCGCCACACCTTTATGCCAAGGGGTCTTACGGGATAGCAACTTATTATATCCGTTTGGATGTAAAATCATCAAATAACAGGATTACCAACACTCATCTAACCATGATCCCGGCAGAAAAGGACTTTCGTCCGGAAATTTTTTCACGTATTCCCATGTCCCATGTCATCCAGGCAAGCCCACAGGAGACCAGTCAACGACTTGAGGATCTGATTAAAAAAAACACGTTTATGCGTATCCTTGAGCAGCATGGTTTGAAATCCGCTAAAACCCTTAACCAGGATACAATTATCAGCTATGAAGGATTGGTCCATACGCCGATATCTCTGCGAATCACCCCCTATGATCATACCCGTGGCGGTTATCCATATATGGCGGAGGTTTATTTTGCCCCGCTTTCTTTTCCGGATCAGTGGGAAACGTTGAAAGATGGATTCAGGGTTAAAGAAATTTTAAATGATTTTATCTTGTTATTCAAATAAAAGATTTTTTGAAATCATTGTCCAGATATTTTGCCGTATTATTTTTACCATAATAATACTTTTACTTGCCTATCCGGCAAAATGTTCCATTGCCAAGACATCGGCAATTCTTTTGGCAAACGATCAGGGAACCATTCTTTACTCAAAAAACGAGGACCAAGAATTGGTTCCTGCATCAACGCTTAAAATTTTGACCAGCCTTGCGGCATTTGACAACCTTGGGCCATTGCATAAATTTGAAGTCTGGTTTAGTTTTGATGAGAAAACAAAAAACCTTTATGTTAAAGGCTTTGGCAACCCCCTCTTTATTTCAGAGGAGATCAAGGCGCTCTGTGTTCAAATCTTAAAAACAACAGAGCTGCAGATTATTCATGATATCATTCTGGATCATAGCTATTTCAGCCCGGATATCAGAATACCGGGCACAAGCAACTCAGCCAACCCCTATGATGCGACAACGGGATCCTTATGTGCAAATTTCAATACTATTTTTTTCAAGTGGGATCGGGTATCGAATCATTACATTAGTGCTGAGCCACAGACACCGCTTTTAAAGGTTTTCAATGATCAGATCAAAGCATCGGGCCAACAGCAAGGGCGAATATTATTATCCAAAACACAACGTCCTTTATATGCCGGCCTTCTTATTCAACACTTCATTAAGGAGATGGGTGTTTCCATCACAGGTGATGTTGTGCCGGGAAAGTTTAATGCATTTGACTCACCCATAGAAATTTTTGAATCAAAATTTTCCCTGGACCAGATTATCGGCAAGTTGCTGAAATATTCGAATAATTACATTGCCAACCAATTGATGCTGGTCATGGGGGCAAATGAATTTGGTCCACCGGCAACGCTCAACAAGGGAATACGGGTGCTTAGAAACTTTGCGAAAAAAAAATTGGAACTAAAGGATATTACCCTTTCTGAGGCATCAGGCATTTCAAGGCAGAACAGGTTGTCCACCGCACAAATGCTGAAAATACTATTGGCTTTTATGCCCTATCATGAACTGATGCAGAAAAATGGAAATGAATATTATAAAACAGGCACTTTATCTGATGTCAGGACCAGGGCCGGATATTTTGCAGGCAAGGATCAACGACTTTATCCGTTTGTCATTATGCTGAACGACACCCGAACAGGATATCAATCCATCAAGAATGAATTACACCAAAGAGTGCTCGACATTTCAATAAGCAACTGAAACGATGGAAACGACTCTCAGGAACGATTTTTCTCGATATAGGCGTAAGCACTGTGATTGTGGATAGATTCAAAATTCTCTGCGCTAACGGAGAACCAGGTAATATTTCTGTCCTCAATTAAGCCTTTGGCCACATCTCTGGCAATATCCTCGACAAACTTGGGATTATTGTAGGCTTTTTCAGTGACAAACTTTTCATCAGCTCTTTTGAGAACCGAAAAGATATCACAAGAGGCGGACTGCTCTACAAGATTGACAATATCTTCAATCCATATAAATTTATGAAACCTTGTAGAAACGAGAACTTCTCCCCGCTGATTATGAGCACCGCACTCTGATATTTCTTTTGAGCAAGGGCAGACAGATGTAACCGGGACCGCCACCTTGAGAACAATGTCAGCTTTTTTATCTGAATTTGAGGATCCGACAATTGTGCAGGCATAGTCCATGAGACCTTTTGAGCCTGTACTCGGCGAAACCTTTTCAATAAAGTAGGGAAAACCGATTTCAATATGGGAAGACTCTGCTCCCAGTGTTTGTTTCATATCTTCGAGAATGGTGGTCAAAGACTCAAGGGAGACCTCACTTCTAGACTGGTGCACCAATTCGACAAACCGGCTCATGTGGGTGCCTTTGCACTGATGGGGAAGGTCGACATACATGCTAATTTCAGCAATGGTGGATTGTGAACCGTTTATTTTATCCCGAACGGTAACCGGGTACTTGAGTCCTTTAATGCCCACCTTGTCAATGGGGATGTTTCTAAAGTCAGGCTGGTTCTGCATATCAATCATGACTGCGTCTCTAAAAGATAGTCAGAGGCAATGTTGCCCATTGCCCTGAATATATTCCCTTTTATATGTTTATTTTGCCGGTACATTCTCTCAAGCATCTTCCGGACCTCCCCTCTTTTTGTCTGATCCGCACTAGGACAAGGATTAACAAATTCAGGCTGGTCAAGCATACGCGACAATCTCGTTATATCTTTTTTTTCAACATAGGACAGTGGCCTGATGATATCAAGATTTCCCTTGAAAAAAGATTGTCTGGGCTTCATGGTTCCGATTTTCCCGGCATAAAAGATATTGATGAACAAGGTTTCTATCAAGTCGTCCTTATTATGCCCCAGGGCAATTTTTTTACACTGGTGTTCCTCTGCCAGTTGAAACATGCGTTTGCGCCTCCTCCAACTACATTGGAAACAAGGATTCTCACGGCTGGTTCCGGAGTGGGCCAGAACGCCGTAATCAGTGTATTCGACATGCAGGGGGAGATAGTGGGCGTCAATATAGGCTTTTAGTTCCCCGGCAAAAGAACTCTCGAAGCCGGGATCAATGTGGACCGGAAAAATATCAAACTCAACCGGTGCTTTTTTTTTAAGACAAAACAATTGATGTAGGAGGAGCAGGCTGTCTCTGCCGCCTGAGACTCCGACAAGAATCCGCTCTTTGTCGGTAATCATATCCCATTCATGAATTGCCTTGCCAAGGCCATGATTCAGTTTCTTTCTCAGGCCTTTGTTCACAACCGGCTACTCGTCTTCGGACGCCTCATTTTTTTCAACAATACGATTGGCGGCAATTTCCCGGAGAACAGTTACAACATCTTCATTTTTAGAGGAGTTAACCAGCAGGTCCGCTCCCTCCCTGACCTGACGCACGCGCTTGGCAGCCAGGTGTACCAGACTGAACCGGTTATCCACATTTTTCAAACAATCTTCAATGGTTACTCGAGCCACAGCCATTTCCTCCAAACGTTATTTAAGATAGTTTTTATATCAGTGCCTGCCGGCATTTAAAGAATTTCAATGATCTCGTAAATCCGCTTACCACCCGGGGCCTGAACCACAGCCTCTTCACCGGGCTCTTTCCCGATCAATGCGCTGCCGAGAGGTGAAGATACGGAAATCTTGCCTTTCTTTATATCAGCTTCGTCAGCACCGACAATCATATATTCGATTTCTTCTTCGGAATCCAGATTTTCTACCAAAACCCTGCTGGCAAAACGGATAACATCTTTGGGAACCGTTTCCGGATCAATAATTTTAGCATTGCCGATTTTGTACGACAACTCTCCGATTCGCCCCTCAATAAAAGACTGCTTTTCTTTGGCAGCATGATATTCGGCATTTTCAGACAGATCTCCGTGAGCCCTGGCAACCTCAATAGATTTGATATTTTCAGGCCGCTCGACAGTTTTCAATCTTTCCAGTTCTTTTTTCAAGGCTTGAAAGCCCTGTGTTGTGATGGGTATCTGGTCCAAAGCTACGATTTACTCCGTTTAATTAATATTAAAAGGCTTTCGAACAATAAAGTCCGTCACACCTTCTTGTCAGAACACGCCGCATACCTAAGCTTTTTGAAAAAAAGCGGAGCGGACGCAAGTACCAGCACGCCCTGAAATAAAATACAAAAAGCATTCCGCGTAATATGCGGCAACGCCGTCAAAAATCAATGTTCTCTAAGTCAGCCTGCTAACGTCACGCTTTCTGGCTATGACACATACTTCAGGCTTTTATATCTCTGCATAGGAGGAGACACAACATCTCCGGTTTTCAGGCGAGAACTTAACGCATACGGCCTATAATTGTTGTGCCGGCAATGGTTTTATCCCCAACCCTGACAGTCATATCGAAATTAAGCGGCAGATAAAGATCCAGTCGGGAACCAAATTGAATCATTCCATACCGCTCTCCTTTTTTAACCCGCTCACCCGTGGTTACACAGTTGACAATCCGTCTAGCGACCAAACCCGCGATCTGCACAAAAACAAACGCCCGCCCCGCATCTGTCTTAACCACAAGGGCATTTCTTTCATTGTGAACAGAGGCCTTGTCAAACGACGCATTAATGAATTTGCCGGGATTATACTGGACCCGCTCAACCACACCGTCAAAGGGGATACGGTTGACATGGACATTAAATACGTTCATAAAAATGCTGACTTTCTGGCAGGTGCCCTCCATGTATTCACATTGGGCAAGGCGTTGGACAACAATGACTTTTCCATCTGCCGGTGAAACCAAGGCATCTGTTTCTTCAGGTACGCTGCGTTCCGGATCCCTAAAAAACCAGGACACAAAAATCGTCACAGCAAGAGAAATAAAACCTGTTATCATCCACCCAAAATAAAATAACATCCCTGTCATAAGGATGGCGGCCACAACAAATTTTACACCAGGCATGGCAATGGGTAATATCGCCTTTGCCGGCCATTTTGATTTATCCATAATTCCTCGTCACAATGACTATAACCCTATAATAATATCAAAAGATAAGACGATGTGTCAAGTTGAGCTTTTTTGTAAAAAATGAATCTCTGCGTCTGATTTTCTCAGATACGTGGGCTCAAGACTGTATTCCTTTTCCCCAAATGTTAACGGACGCTCCAATGCCGCCTGAACCATGGCCGACGCACACACGCTGTCCCTGGAAGATGGAGATATCCTGCCCTTTCCCTGTGTCGCTTCTAAAATTACTTTTCTATATGCCTTTGATCCGGAGCCTGCAAAAAAAGCGGAAGGTCCTGCAGCCATTATCGCATGTTCGGGTGGACAAACAGTCTCTTTGCTTTTTTCTTTTAGTACGCCCTGCTCAAATCGGTACAACGCCGTATAAACCTCACCTCTTTTTGCATCCATCATGACACAGACCTGCGTTTCAGACAGGTTAAATCGATATGCAATCCCATCCAGGCTGGAAATCCCTGCATGGGGTTTCGAAAATGCATAGGCAAGCCCTTTGACGACACCGATACCGATCCGAAGCCCAGTAAAACTTCCCGGTCCCTTGGCTGCGATGAATCCGTCAATATCTACCAGTGTCCACCCTGCCTGGTGCGATATCATCTGCTCAGCCATCAACATCAGCCGTTTGGAGTGGGTTTGACGGTTGGCCCAAAAAGAAGAGCAGACTACCTCGTGCTCATCAAAAAGGGCCATGCTGGCACCCTGTTCGGCTGTACTCAACGCAAAAAGCCTCACAGTGACCCTCTATTCTTTTTCCAGTGCAATATCAAGTACCTCTTTTACATCTCCGACACAGGTGAACTTGAGCTTGCTTTTCACGGATTTCGGGATATCGTGGAGATCTTTACGATTTTTCTCAGGAATGATCACCTCTTTGATGCCTGCTCTCAGGGCACCAAGGGCTTTTTCTTTAAGCCCGCCAATGGGCAGGACCCGCCCTCTCAGAGATATTTCTCCAGTCATTCCGACTTTGTGGTTGACCTTTTTCTTTGTGAAGGCAGAAACTAGAGCGGTAACCATTGCGATACCTGCGGAAGGACCATCTTTGGGAATGGCGCCTGCAGGCACATGAATATGGATATCATTCACATCAAAGGCCTCTTTTTCAATGCCAAGCGTCTCTTGATTCGCCTTTGTGTATGTTAGGGCGGCCCTGGCAGACTCCTGCATGACTTCACCGATCTGCCCGGTCAGCAACAACTCACCTTTTCCTTGGAACAAAGAAATCTCAATGTAGAGATGCTCACCACCCACCTCAGTCCACGCAAGCCCGGTTGCCAGGCCGACCTGGCTTTCTTCCTGGTCCAGCTCGGATATGTATTGGGCAGGCCCCAGATATCGGGTCAAATTCTGCTTGGTGATATTAAACCGCCCCTTTTTCCCTTCTGCAATTTGACGTGCAATTTTTCTACACACGGTATCCAGTTTACGTTCTAACCCCCGCAGTCCGGCCTCAAGTGTATACTCCGAAACAATGGATTCCATTGCATTGGGACTTATATGGATGGAGCGCCGTATTAATCCGTTATCCCTCAGCTTTCTGGGCAGCAGATGCTTTTTGGCGATTACCGTCTTTTCCTGGCGGGTATACCCTGAGATATAGATCAGCTCCATCCGGTCAAGAAGGGCTGAAGGAATCGTATCTGCAATATTGGCTGTGAGAATGAACAGCACATTGGACAAGTCAAAAGGCATGTTCAGGTAATGGTCTGAAAACTCTGTATTCTGTTCGGGATCAAGTGCTTCAAGAAGAGCAGACGACGGATCACCTCTGAAATCACTTCCAAGTTTGTCGATTTCATCCAGCATAAATACGGGATTACAGGTGTTGCATTGGCGTAATCCCTGTAGAATACGACCGGGCATGGCACCGATATAAGTCCTGCGGTGCCCCCTTATTTCGGCTTCATCACGGATCCCTCCAAGAGAGACCCTGTGAAATTTACGTTTCATGGCTTTGGCAATGGCTTGACCCAAGGATGTTTTACCGACACCCGGAGGGCCTACAAGACAAATGATCTGGCCCTTTTTGTTCGGATTCAGCTTTCTCACACTCAAATATTCCAGAATTCTTTCTTTGGCCTTATCCAGCCCGTAATGGTTCTGATCCAGAACGGCCTTCGCCTTTTTGATATCAAGAAAATCTTTGGTCGATTTGCTCCAGGGTAACTCAACAATACAGTCCAGATAGGTTCTGACCACAGATGCTTCTGAAGAGTCAAAATGCATCTGTTCAAGCCGTTTGACCTGCTTCAGAGCTTCTTTCTCACAGGTTTTCGGAAGCTTGCATTTTTTAATCTTATTTTTAAACTCTGCAATTTCAGCAAGTTTGTCATCACTTTCACCCAACTCACGGTGAATGGCTTTGACCTGCTCCCGAAGGTAATAATCCCTTTGATTTTTTGAGATTTCATCTTTGACATGGGTCTGGATTTTGGCCTGGACCGTAGAGAGGTCCAACTCTCTTGCAAGCAGGTCATTCACCTGCTTGAGGCGATCCACCGTATCCGTCACCTCCAAAAGTGTCTGTGCGTCTTCAACTTTCAAATTCAGGTTGGATGCCACAAGATCGGCAAGTTTACCCGGAGAATCAATATGAGACAACAAATCTCCCACATCTCCCGAGAACTCCCCTTTAAGCGCCAGCAACTTTTCACTATTTTCCTTGACATTCCGCATCATGGCTTCGATTTCAATGTCAAGTTCCTCGGGTTCAACATCGGTCAGGATCTCAATCTCAACTTTGAAAAAAGAACGTTTCTGAACGTATGCCAGGGCTTTTGCTTTGGCAATCCCCTGAACCAGAGCTTTTATGCGCCCATCCGGCATTTTTATCATTTTCTGAACGCGCCCGATGGTACCGATCTCATATACGTCGTCAACACCCGGTTTCTCAACCTCGGAATCTTTTTGAGCAGACAGGAAGACATACCGATCATAATCCACGCACTCCTCGATGGCTTTTATCGATTTGTCCCGCCCGACAAACAAGGGAAGCAGCATATCCGTAAATACGACAACATCCCTGACAGGCATCATGGGAAGAGTTTTGGGAATGTCTTCAATATTGCCTTCTTTTTCTATAATCTCGATGAGATCGTCAATATCTGCTTCAGCCATTTATACTCCTTATAAATCAAACAAGATCAACCAGGTTTTTTGTTTATCTCAAGCACCTTTGTTGATCTTAGCTTCGTGTTTTTTTAAATCTGCTTTGTAAAGTTGAACTTAGAATAAAACATATTTTTTTTTTTACAATATGCTTGATAAAATATTTTTAAAATCAGATATTCAGAAGGATACGGTAGCAGCACCGCTATTGATACCACACATCTAAACCCAGAATGATCCAAGGGAAAAATTTTGATCAGCGCACTTTTCACCGCCCAGTACCCAATCGTCATCCAGATCTTTGCATTCGTTTTCGGTGCATGCATCGGTAGCTTCATGAATGTGGTCATTTTCAGGTTGCCCGAAAACAAATCCGTGGTTTTTCCGTCAAGCCACTGCCCGGACTGTGGACATCCCCTTCCCTTTTATCTGAATCTCCCCATATTAAGCTATCTGTATCTTAAAGGCAGATGCGGGTATTGCAGCAATTCGATTTCCATACGCTACCCTGTCATTGAATGTCTCACCGGCGGATTGGCGCTGCTCCTGCTCTACAAGTTCAATTTGAGCCTGCCCGGGCTTTTCTGGTTCTTTTTCGGATGTGTCCTTATTGTCGTGTCATTTATTGACCTGGATCATCAGATCATTCCGGACCGTATCTCGATTCCCGGCATCGCTATTTTTGCCTCATCTCCGCTTTTCATTCCGGAAATGAGCTTTGAAACTGTCTTTTATGGAATTGCAGCCGGTGGCGGCATCTTATATGCAATCGCGCTTAGCTACTACATGCTCCGGAAACAGCATGGAATGGGCGGAGGAGACATAAAGCTGCTGGCCATGATTGGTGCTGCCACAGGCATAAAAGGCGTTTTGTTTACACTTTTTACAGCTTCCGTACTGGGCACGGCCTGCGGTGTTGCGTTCATGGTTTTCCAAAACAAGAAAGACAGCCGGTTCAAAATTCCCTTCGGCCCTTTTTTATCCCTTGGCGCCCTGATCTATATCATCTGGGGAGAAGAATTGATATTTTGGTATTTTTCCTTACTTGCCGCACCCTGAACCAGATCTCAGTCAGCATAGCAGACTTCAAGCAACACTTTTCCCTTTGTGGTTCGAAACGGTAAGGATACGACGTGGCTGCCATTGTCAATGTGGGAAATTTCCTGGTCCTTGCCGATCACTACCTTGACAAATTTTACCTTTATTTTTTTATCAAGCTCTGCAATCTTTGTGGTGACATGGCCAGCGATCATGTTGCTGATTTCCCCTACGGCATCGGTAATTTCATCATTTATTTCCGTCATTTCCTCGCCAAACATTGCCGAGACAATACCTAGAATACTTTTTTCTGAAAAGGAAATTGCGGCCGTGCCCTGAAGGTCTCCCGAAATCTCTAAAACCCCTGTTATGTCGCCTTGTACAAACGAATTGACTTTCAGAAACGGGGGTTCAGGTTTTACTTTTACGAAAGCTGTGGTGTCAAGTATGTGTAAAGCGCCTTCAATAAAAGGGTTCACAAGTTTTACGTCCATATTTTCCTCCTGTTTTGATCGATTTTATGTTGTTTCAAAAAATCTGGCAATGAAAATTTCAAAAAATGTGAATAAATACTTGACACGCACTTCTCAACGACGTAACGTACGCAAAAAGCTGATTTAAATTTATTCAACTTTAGGAAAGTACTTTTTACACACAAAATAAGGTAATTCCTAAAAACCCCAAAAAAGGAGTGATCACGATGAACAAAGGCGATTTAATCAACAAGGTTTCAGAAGTTCTGAACAGCAAGAAAGAAGCTCAGGCTGCAGTAGACTGCATGATCAAAGCTGTAACAGACGCACTTTCCAACAATGACTCTGTAACTCTCGTTGGCTTTGGTACATTCAAAACAGCAGAAAGAAAAGCCAGAAAAGGCAGAAACCCCCAGACCGGAAAAGAAATCAACATTCCTGCTAGAAATGTACCCAAGTTTGTTCCGGGCAAAGCCCTTAAAGACGCCGTAAAATAATCAAATCCGCAAGCAAAATTATTCAGGCAGTATTTGACAATGTCAATACTGCCTGAATGGATTTGATCACATGGGATTTGATGTTGACAAAATTTTTCTTCCATCGGTAGGCGTCGATCTGGTTTTTGACATGGACTCGCTCACCCCGGTGTCAAGGTCATCTATTATCTATGATACCGATTATGGGAACCAATCCATCACAATAGCCCAGCCTATCGTTCCGGTCACCCCTGAGACGCGGTTCGAGCATCTTCATTTGACCACGATCATTCATACCTCTCAACGGAGAGCCAGAATCGGGTTGGCATGTAAACCTGTCAAATTTGTTGACCGATATCATTTGGCCAATAAAGCCATTACCAATGCCCTGATTGTACAATACCGCCTGCCTGCGATCGAGACAAATATACGAGCAGCTTTCAGGCTGCCCCTAAGCCAGATGCACAACATCAAAGCCAAACTGCTTTACAATGGAATAGAGTACTTTACAGCCAGAGACTTTAAAATCAAAGACATATCCTTTGCCGGCATGGGGCTTGTTGTCCCCAAAAAAAAAGGTAAAAAAAACAACTTACTGACAGAGCTCAAGTCAGGCACCTCCATACCACTGGGAATGGTTCTGGTTGACAAAGCGCAGAAAGATCCTGTAGGAAAATTTCCGGTAAAAACAAGAGTCGCCCGGGTAAATGAGAATTATTCAGAAACCCATATACTTGTCGGTTTACGAATCACAGCCATTGCACCTGAAAACGAAGATCTTCTAAATCAATTTATTCATAAAGCACAGATTGACGAACTAAAGCGTATCAGCAAAAGAGGCTGACATTCCGCTTATATGCAACTTCAGCCACGACAGAATTTTTTTCTGCACCGGCTCCAGCGTTTCAACACCATCGGATTCAATCCGGACCAACTCTGAAAGTGCCTGTTTACAGGTGAATTTTACATCCCCCTTGTAGCCTTTGACCGGGTCATCCGGGTTCTCTGCGGCCAGCCTGCTCATATGAGCCTCAAACTCGGGGATTTTTTCCGGAGCATAATCAAAACTCCTGGCCAGAATGCGATGTGCCAGCGTCCTGATCCGGGGACTTGTAAAATCGTCGGAAACGAGAAACTTCTGACTCTCCTCCTGCGCATGAAAACGACGCATTTCCTGCTTTTCCTTTGCCGAAAAAAAACCGGATTGATACAATGCCGCATCCGGATCAACATCCGGAATTTCCGGGTATCTGTAAGCTCTGTGATAGGCAGCGGTTTTTATGAACAGCCCCGGATCATTGGCAATGACACGCGTATTTTTTTCAAAAGCAGTCTCAGCATCAGGGGCCAGCCTTTTCCAGAACCTCTCAAGGCATGGCAACAGAATGAATTGATCGCCGGGACGCTTACGGATAACAAAAATATCGTAAATCCCATTTTCATCGTCAGTATCGTCAAACAGGCCCTCTTTATCCAGCCTGAGCCAGAGGCTCTGGTTTTTATAGGGAGATGATCCACCAAGATGAACCACAGGGGCGATATATCCGATTTTAGACCCAAAAGACACCGACACCATCAACCCAATGCTGAAATCGTCATTTTCCACCCGAATATTACGCGACAACGCCCTCATGCGACGATCATCTTCAATCTTGTCAAAAAAACCGATGACATAATCCCATATTTTTTTCTCGCCCGCAAAAATCCGGGCCAACGATAATAGCGCCTCAACATCCGCCATGGCTTCATGGGCCCTGCCGGAAACCTCAAAATTATTTTTTTCGGACAAAAACTCAAGCTTCAGGGTTGGCGAACCATCGGGCAGACTGGGCCATAACAGAACATTCGGGCAGAACAATCTGAAAATAGTTGCAACAGGAAGCATGTCCATCCGAGAGCATCCGTTGGCAAACTGGTGGGAATAAGGATCCAGAAGATTACGATAAAAAAGAAACCGTAAAAACTCGTCGTCAAATCCCAACGAGTTATACCCGCAACTGATGGTGCCCGGGGTATTGAACAACGCATGAATTTTCAATGCTGCCTGATATTCCGGCATACCGCCCTCAAGTTCTTCGGGCGTCAGGCAATGGGTCAGGAATGCTTGTGGAGAGGGAATGACATCCGGGCGCAAATTTATTGTAATCACTTCCCTGGAAAGCTCGGTCATCGAAAGATCGGTTCGAATGCAGGCAAACGTAAGCACCTGATCAAAGGCCGGACTCAACCCCGATGTTTCAATATCATAAAAAAGATAAGTCTTCATTTCCGATCACCCCTCCAAACCCAAAAAGGGAGGAACAATATTGTTCCCCCCTCAAGGCGATTTGATGCTGAATAAAAAAGACTATCTTTTTGAGAACTGGAAACTGGCTCTCGCGCCTTTTTTGCCGTATTTTTTACGTTCTTTCTTTCTGGCATCCCGTGTAAGGAAACCGGCAGACTTAAGGACACCTCTCAACTCAGGATCTGCCATCACAAGCGCTTTTGACACGCCTTGACGAACGGCACCGGCCTGACCGGTCTGACCACCACCCATAACGGTGACTTTGACATCAAACGTATCAGCCTTATCCGTCAAAATCAGAGGAGAAGTCAGCACATCCTGATTTACAGGGATATCAAAATACTCTTTCATCTCTCTGTTGTTAACAATGATCTTCCCTGTACCAGGCAAAAGCCACACTTTGGCCACAGAATCTTTCCGCTTACCTGTTGCGTAAAAAACGTTTCCACTTTCCATTGATAGTATCGCGTCCTTATCCTTTAAATTTCAACAACTTCAGGTTTTTGAGCAGCATGGGGATGCTGTTCACCCGCATATACAAATAACTTTTTTCCCAATTTCCGACCCAGCCTGTTTTTTGGGAGCATACCCCGTACGGCTTTTTTGAGTACTTCCTCAGGCTTTTTTTCAAGCATTTCCTTGATGCTTTGGGATTTGATCCCGCCCATATACCCGGAATGGCGATAGTAGGTTTTCTGATCCATCTTTTTACCGGTCAGGCGCACCTTGTCAGCATTGATGATAATCACCCAATCTCCCATATCCACATGGGGGGTGTAAAGGGGATTGTGCTTTCCACGAATCCTGTAGGCAACCTGGGAGGCAAGCCGTCCGAGGACCTGATCCTTTGCATCAATCACACACCAGTTTTCTTTGTTGTCCGCTCTTTTTGCACTATATGTATACTTTTTCAATGTTTCATGCTCCTCTTCATAAAGACAATCAGCGATACTTACATAATTTTCTCGACGATGTCAACTAAATTTTATAATTCGATTTTCTTTTCATCCAATCTGGGAGAAAATACTTTCGGTTCCTTTTTGGATATACTCATTTTACTGGCTGTTTTACAGGAGACGTCGGCATTCAGAACACCGCCGTTTTCCACAATGAGATCCTGACATTCCACCTTTCCCGCACAGGTGCCGGTGGACAATATAATCAGCTCCTTGGATGCGGCAACCTCCCCTTGAAAGTTTCCACCAATGGTAAGACTTGCAACTTTGGTAGCACTGGAATTGACCTGTCCGTCCTCGGCGATGATGACGACGTCACCGTCAATGGTTCCGGTTACCTGGCCCTTGATGATTAATTTCCCCGTACTGGATATGGAACCGTCAATTTTTAACTCCTTATCGATAATACTTAGGTTCTTTCTGTCTTTTTTGCCCACAGTACGTCTCCTCAAATCTTCTTTCATGATTGGATATCAACAAATATTTTTCCGACCTCTTTTCCCTTGAGGGTCGTCACCACCTGATAGCGCCTGCCTTTTTTTTCAAGGGAATACCTGGGCAACAGGACATCTGCCCCTGTGTCGATTAAATACCCTCTGTCTTCCCCGGTATTCCGGCTGTTGTTCCCGACAAACCCTTTAAAGTTCACAACATATTCAGACGGATCAATGTCACCGGTGATAATGTCCACAATCACCAGCTTGTCACCGGGAGTCAGACCAATCCGGCTGTAATTTTCAACAATCCGTGTCTTGCCGTTGACTTTCAGTTTATATTGAATCCGGTCCACTTTTTTAGAGTTGCTCAGAGACAGGTTGTCAAGCACCCGGGTGACCCGGTCTGTCTCAATATCCAAAAAAACACTGCCGCACGCATAAAAATCCTTTTTTGCCTCAATTCGTGTGGGTTCAAAAATTTTTAATGTTTTTTTCATATCATTAAATTCATTGCCCACACCGATGACATCAACACTGAGCCCTCTTTCATAATTTGCAACGACGTCATGCACCTGAACAGTATCCCCCCGTTTTATTTTCAGCCGTTGCATTTTGCCCACCACAACAGGGATGGAATCATTAACGGAAATGATCATGTATTGCATTTCGGGTTTTTTCAGATCAATTCCAGGAGTCTGGGGAACAATGCCGAGTAACGACATAAATCCGTCAACGGCCAATATATGCTGGCGAACCTTTTGCTCGAGCGGCAGGGATTTGGCGGACTCAATCCCAAATGCCGGTATTTTGCATACATTCAGTGCATAGTAGGTTGCCGATCCACGCTGCTCCTTGTGCAGGGAATCTGGAGAGTTGGTGCGATGATTGTTAAAGTGAAAATGATGGTGTTCTTCCTTAATCCCGGCATTGATTTTCTCGATCACTTTCAATGCCATCTGCTCAAGATCAACCTTTCTTCCAGGGGTATTCCCTTCCTGGGTTAAAAAAGCGTCGTCTGCAATAATTGACTGTCCGTATTTTTTAGGATTCCGGTCCGCATCTTCCCATGCCCGGGAATAAAATCCTGAACCTTCATGAAGATTCAGAAAGCAATCACTTTCACAGATCAACTTTTTTAAAACATTTACAACCTTTGCCTCATAATTGCTGGTATGATCATCCATGAACTTCCGGTTCATATCCTGGTTGATCTGGCGTTCCTTTTTCAGGATAGATGGAAAATTTGCCCTTGGAACGACGATGAGATTGCCTTTTTCCAGGGAAACATCTGCGTAAAAATCAGCGGCCAGGAACCCGCCAGGCTCATCTCCCTGGATACCGCCCACAATCAAAAGGGTATTGCCGGGCTTGGTGCCAAAAATCCGGTACACATGCAGTTCGTTTTCCTCTCCTTCGAAAAAAACCGTATGGGTTTTCTGCCCCGAAACCGCCTGCTGGCATGTCATGACGCCCAGAATCGTCATAAGAAACAGGATCCTGAGAACCACCCCGCACCGTATTCTATGCCCAGTGGTTGTCAATTGTTGTCAGCCTCTTTGATGTTCATATCGGTTTTAAACATCAGCTTTCCGTCATCGTTGAATATATATACCGCCGCTTTATCAAAGCTGCCTGGCAATGCCTGATTTTTGATCGTAAATTTTACAGGTTTAAACCTGGATATGGAAAAGTACTGACCTCTTCGAAAAGGTGTGGGGACGTCACTTTCAAGTGATGCTCGGGGAACCACAACCCAGGCATCCTCGCCTTTTTTTTCGGGTTTCAGAATCGTAAAAATCCGCCCGGAAATCCCACCTGGCCTGTCTGAGATATTCCTGATATCAAATTTTACAACCAATTCGTCACGCGTATTGCCTTGGAGCACTTCAAACTTTTCCACAGCGACAAAAGGGTCTTCAGCAGGCTGGATGTCATCATTTTCCACAGTTGCTTTTTCAGAAGCCTGTTCCGCTTTTTCACCGGCTGTCGGTGAAGGAGACTGGGGCGCGGGCTCTGCGACCTCCTCAGTTACGGCGGTCTTCTCCGGAACCTTCTTTTTCTGAACGCTGTTTTTAAAGTCCGGTTTGGGTTTGATCCCGGGCTTTTTCTCTTTGGCCTGGGTTTGGGCGCCATTTTGCGGCCGTTGCCCCTCCTGCACATCAAGAACCGGCTGTTTGCCGGCCATCACCAGCCTGGCCATCAGGATCTCTTTATCATTGGTCAGGCGGTCCGTCTTTTCTTCCAGTTCGACAAGTTGTTCCCGGAGCATCACATTTTCCCGGCTTGTATTTGTGAACAGGAAATAAAAGCCTACAGCACCTATAATGCCGATAAGACTGACAGCGGAAAAGAAATAGACCAGCACTGTTAAGTAACCGCCGGACCTGAATTCACCAAAATCATCAACGATCAGGATTTTCTTTTTCCGGCTTGTTTTGTGGGGAGAGGGTTTTGCCCGGGCTATTTCCCTTTCCAGTTCTCGCGATATATCTTCCATAAGCCACCTTTCCTGATGAGTTTCAATTGTTTTCTTCCCTGGGTAGAAAATCCGCTGGACTCATAATTTTGAAGAAAACTGACCTCATAACCGTCTTTTTTCTGGATCACTTTATAATCTTTTCCGGTTACAGATATATAGGCATAGCGTTTTGCAAGCTGTTTTTTACGCCTGACCCATGCTGCCTTTCCAAGACCGTCCGAATAAAAATTACTGGCATAAAATGCGGCATACTCGGCCATATCCTTTGCAGACCATGCAGCCAGCCATTGCTCCACGGTTTCAACAACGGCAACATTCATTGAATCATCCATGATCAGCTCCCGTGCAGCTGCAACCAGCGGCACTTCTCCACCCTCATATGCACTGGCCCGTTTCTGGAACAAGTCTCCCACAATGACGGGGCTTTCTGCCCATTTGACAAACAATTGCCGTTTGCCGAGATAACGGTCATCATCTCCCACAGCCAAACGCATGTCCATCAGAGCAACCAGGATGTCTTCATGGGCATAGATGCCGGTATTTTCAAACCGGACCTCAAATTCGAGCCCCTTTCCAATTGCTGTCTGACGCACCCCAAGCCAGGTTTCCCACCAGGAGATATTCGGAACGTAATCATCGGCATAAAATGAAAGATATTTGTGATAACTCCCCTTTTCAAGCGCCTTGGTCCATTGATCCAAAAGCGCCACAATCTTTTTTCTTTGCAACTCAAGGTCGTTATATTTTTTTTGCCGCATTGTTTCGACAATAATCAGAGGAGTGGCGTCAAGGCGGATGAATTTGGACAGGGCCAGGATGTTATTGTTTTCAAGGGCGACACACCCATTGGAATCCATGGGCTTTAGTGCTTTGTCCGTGCCGTGAATCCAGATGGCAGACCCCTGCTTCCCACGACGCAAATCCAGCAGGTTCGGATAATCCGAGGGAAACGCCTTTTTACCATACACCGGTGTCAGGTAGCGGTCTTCGTATTCGTCTTTTAAAAAGTAGACACCTTCCGGTGTTTTTTTGTCTCCGGCCTTTGTCTTGGGTCCGGCAACCTCCCCTGTTGAGCAGGCGGCTGAAAAGGCAAGCGAAACCGTGGGCTGTTTACCGGCGGCATATACATGAAGGGCCTGCTTTTTCTTATCTACAATGATGGCATGTCCGTTTTCAGGCATCATCACGAGCGCCTCCGGTACAAGCCTGTCTGCAGCGGCACTTTGAACGCCCAAAAGCCCTGCTGTACAAATGAATACAAAAATACAAATGCGCTTGCAAAATTTCATCAATCTGCCGAACCTACCTTTTGGAATCAATTTTTAAATGGTGATATGCCTTTTCCGAGGCTTTCCTGCCGCTTGATGTCCGGAGGACAAGGCCTATTTTCAATAAAAACGGTTCGACCACATCCACCAGGGTATCGGTT
Source organism: Desulfobacter sp. (assembly GCA_036881925.1). Classification (GTDB taxonomy): domain Bacteria; phylum Desulfobacterota; class Desulfobacteria; order Desulfobacterales; family Desulfobacteraceae; genus Desulfobacter. The sequence continues at coordinate 288,898 of JBAJNJ010000003.1, read as the reverse complement.
TCTTCCTGGAGCGTCGCAGCGATGGCTTCAATACCCACAGGTCCGCCCTTGTAAAAATCAATGATGGTTTTAAGATAACTGCGGTCCAGGCGGGTCAGTCCCAGGGTATCGATACCTTCCAATGCCAGGGCCTCTTTTACCCCCTGGACGGTTATCCGTCCGTCAAGCCTGACCTGGGAATAATCCCTCACCCTTTTCAGAAGACGATTGGCAACCCTTGGGGTCCCTCTGGACCTTTGGGCCAGCTCCATGGCGCCGTCATCAGGCATGTGGGATTTTAAAATCATGGCAGACCGTTTGATAATCACCATGAGCTCCTCAACCGTATAAAAATCAAGGGTCCTGAAAATGCCGAAACGATCCCGTAACGGCGCAGATAATAACCCGACCCTTGTGGTCGCCCCAATGAGGACAAATTGTTTCAGCCTGTAACGGTGACTTCTGGCATGGATTCCCTTGTCAAAAACAAAGTCAACCGCAAAATCTTCCATTGCCGGGTAAAGAAACTCTTCAACCACTTTTGGAATTCTGTGGATTTCATCAACAAAGAGAATATCGCCTTCTCCGAGATGGGTTAAAATGCCGACAAGATCTCCCCCTTTTTCAAGGGTGGGTCCGGAAGTCACGGTCAATTCCCTGCCCATTTCATTGGCGATAATATGGGAGACGGTTGTTTTTCCTAATCCGGGTGGGCCATGCAGCAGAATGTGATCCAAAGGCTCGTTTCGAAGTTTTGCGGCCTGGATGGCGATTTTTAATGTTTCAACCGCATCTTTCTGTCCGATATAGTCGTCGAATTTCTCCGGTCTTAGGGAAACAATTTCAGGAGAACGGTCTTCCTGCCTCGGGTTTTCAGAGACCACCCCTTTTCTGTCGGATGAGAAGGATATAATATCCGTATCCATTATCAACGCGTCTCCTGGTAGATCTCATCAAACAAATCTTCGGGAGTCTGAATGGAAGGGTTCCGCTCAAAAGCCTCCTTGATCATCCGCCGGGCAGATGCAGCAGAATGTCCCAGTTGCTCAATAAGTACATCGCCGACCTGCCTTGCGATACTCTCCCGTTCAATGGGCACGTCGACAGCGGCTGCAGGCTCATCCTGGCCATTGATCAAGGGTCCGGTAAACGCAGTGACTTTCCCGTGAAGGGTGGCAATAATTTTCTCGGCTGTCCGCTTACCAATGCCTGACAGTTGAGATAAAAACGCAACATCCTTGCTTTCAATCGCATTGGCCACGTCTGTGACAGGTTTGGTCAATGCTTTAATCGCTTTCATCGGACCGATGGCGGCCACAGTGATAAACAACTGAAAGAACTCTTTATCCTCAGGTGTCAGAAATCCGATCAGAACGGGTTTAGGCTGCCTTTCCGTAACGTGGTAATAAATGTACAGGGATATTGTCTCTCCGTCTGAAGCAGCCTTCATAAGGGTGATCGGATCCAAGAGCACTTCATATCCGATATGGCCGGCGAGCAAAAGAATGCTGTCCCCTTCCCTGCGGATGATCTTCCCTTCAATGTAGCCGATCATTTTTTTCTACTTTCCATACCTGTATAGCCCTGTTAATGCGAGACCGAGGGCGTCCGACGCATGAAACGGCCTGATGGGTTCACCGTGACCCAGTACATGGCGAACAGACCGTTCCACCTGGTATTTGTCTGCGCTTCCGTTGCCTGAAATAATTTTTTTAACCTCTCTCACGGAAATTTCCCGGATATCAACACCAGCTTTGTGAGCAGCCAGAAGAAGCACTCCGGAGACTTTCCCCAACATAATACCTGATCCGGGGTATTTTTCAAGAGAGTAAATGTCCTCAAGCACAACAAGGTCGGGCTTTTGCTGCTCTAAAAAAGAGTTTATCTTGGAATAAATGATGTTTAACCTGACAGGTGTGGATTCCTTGGAACACGTAGATATACTGCCGAACGAATACCCGTGTATATCCCTGCCGCGCCCTTCAATAATACCAATACCGGTACCGGCCAGGCCGGGGTCAATTCCAACGACTTTCATGATGGGAAGACAGGCTCAATTCAGGCCTTTCAGCTTTTCCTTTGCGTACTGGGCTTCTTTTGAATCGGGATGCCGCTTGATGAGTTCTTTTAAAATCAACCTGGCATTGGCCTTCTCACCCAACGCCGCAAAGGCGTAGCCCTGCTTTAATCTCGCAGCGGCAGTTTTATTTGAATCCGGATATGTTTCAAGCACTTTCTGGTATTCCAGTATGGCTTTTTCATACCACTTTTCGGCATAATAACTGTCGGCAATCCAAAACCGTGCATTGTCCGCTCTATCTGAATCCGGAAACTTATTAATAAAATTCTCAAACTGAATTCTGGCGTTTTCTTTTTCACCTTGGTCAAACATCTTTTTGGCAAGGTCGTAAAGCGCTTGTTCAGAATCTTCTGCCTCTGGAGCATCTACTTTCTTACCGATTTCAGACGGCAGAGTTTCCGACGGCTCGAATCCCATATACTTTTCAAGGGCAATGACTTTTTCAAAATTTCTTGAAATCGCATTGTCCAGGCGTTCCAATCTTTTTTCCAACGTTTCCTGCCTGGCCTGGTCGCTGGTTCCCAAATTGTGCCGCAATTCTTCGATCAACCCTTCAATCCGGTAAAACTTATCTTTGAGTTGCTGGATTTCGTACTTAACTTCAGCGTAATTCTCTCGGGAAGTTTTTGAGAGCCCTGCCAGACGACCTTCCAGTTGGTTCCGGGCCGCCTCTGTATTTTCCTTTTGGATTGATGTCTGGCGATTGTTTTCCGTTTCAATGGCGGTAACCCTGCTTTCAAGTATCCGGTACTGGTCCGGCGCCACACACCCAGACACCACAACGGCCATACAAACACAAAAAAGAAAACATCTCATAATACACTCCGGTCTTGTGAAACGGTTAAAGCACGGGGGCACCACAGTCATCTGTGACGATGCCTGTGGTGCCCTGGAAACCGTTATTTTATATTTTGCAATCTGTTTGTTACTTGATTACAAATTGTGCACGCCTGTTTTTCCGGTAAGCGTCTTCGGTTTGTGCCGGATCAAGGGGTTTTTCCTCTCCGTAACTGACCATATTCAAGCGGCCGGCGGAAATGCCAAGATCGACCAGGAAATTTTTGGCTGCCAGAGCCCGCCGCTCTCCAAGCGCAAGGTTATAGTCGGTGGTGCCACGCTCATCGCAATGCCCTTCAATGGTAACCATGACCATTGGATTGGCTGTCAGCCAGCCTGCTTTTTCCTTGAGCAGCATCTTTGCCATGGAACTCAACTGGGCGCTGTCAAAATCAAAATGAATATTCTGGTTGACGAAACGGCTTTTGGCAGCGGCGATTTTAGCAGCTTTTTCCATGGCCATTTTTTCTTCCAGTTCCTGCTGCTTAATCCGCTCGGCTTCAAGCCTTGCAGCCTCTTCCATTTCTGCTTTGGTTTTGTCTTCAATGGTTGTGGGTTCGGAAACCACGGTTTTCTGGGCACAGGAAACCGTCATAAAAAGCCCTGCCACAACTACGGCCATCACCAGATTCATCCACAAATTTCTTTTCATTACGCCTCCTTAACTTAAAATATATTGATAAACTAGTTAATACACACTCAATTTATTGCTTAAAATATTTAATGATCAGTATTCACGCTGGGAACTGGCGGAACCAGACCAGTGCGGTTGGCTTTGCTGTCCGGCAAGCGTGAGAAGTCGCCGCTGATCGGTTCCGGCTGCAGTCATTACAAAAAGTTTTGCCCTGCCGCCGTCACGATTTGATTTAAACGCGATCAATCCCCCGTCAGGAGACCAGGTTGGGTCTTCATTGTCTCCCTGGTCCATTGTCAACTGAACCGGCATACCCGCACCCGGTGCGACAGGAATAACAAAAATATTAATCTTGTTTTTCTCAATACCCACATAGGCAATTTTTTTGCCGTCAGGAGACCACGAAGGCGATGTATTGTACTTGCCCGTAAACGTAATCCGCCTTACTTCTCCAGATGCCAGATCCTGTATATAAATTTGGGGATTGCCTCCTCTGTTGGAAGTGAACGCCATCTTTTTGCCGTCCGGAGAAAACTTCGGAGAGACGTTCACCCCCCAACTCTTAGTAACTCTTTTAATAATTTCTCCCTTTTTGGTCAACAGATATATTTCCTGACTGCCCGAAAAACTAAGGGTGGCGGCCAGTTTTAACTGGCCCGGCATCCAGTCCGGGGCAATATTCATTCCGTCATAATTTACAATGGCGCCCCTGTTTTCCCTGATGTTTTTGATAAAAATGTCCGGCTTTCCTTTGGCATATGAGACATAGGCCAGCCAGTTTCCGTCATGTGACCGGGCCGGAGACAATGAAATACTTTTGTGATGGGTAATCTGCTCAGGATTATATCCGTCAAAATCACAGATAAAAATTTCCTTATTGCCGTTGACCGTGGAAACAAAAGAAATTTTACTGTTAAACACCCCGTAGTTGCCGGTCAGGACATAAGAAATCTCTGAACAGAACATATGGATGATTTCCCTGATCTGACTGCTCTTAGCGGTATATATCTTTCCAACAAGCAATTTTGTGTTAAAGGTATCAAACAGCCTGAGTTTCAATTTGACCATCCCGCCTGTTTCTTCTATTCCGCCGGTGATCAAAAGTTCGGCACCGATCCCGGTCCAGTCCCTGAAGTTGATCTGTCCAAGCTGGATACCCGTTTCTGCCGGGTCGGATAAAAATGCGTTAGGGTTCATCACCTTGAGGTAACCGGTAAAGTCAACGGCATCTTTGAGAATTTTTTCAGCCAGCGCGCTATCCCTGACTTCTGCGGCGTGGCCGGAAAATGCCTTGAAACGTGTAACAGCGATCGGTGTTTTGTTTAAAAACGGATTACTGATATTGATATAGTCATATTCCTTGGCCGTGGCCTGGGAAAAAAAAAGACAGACAAACAGCCAGCATAATATGCCGGGTTTCCAATACAAAAAATTCATTTGATTCCTTTGGACCACTTTTGCGCTATATGTTTTGATTTTCACTTCAACCCTTTTGGCGTGAACCCGAGCACAACGTCATAGGAGGCCATCCCCTTGGGCAACTCCGGCAACGGATTTGCCCTGCGAATGGCTTTTTTGGCAGATTCATCCAAGTACTGGTTTCCGGATCTTGTCTCATAGGTTATATCCCGAATTTCACCATTCTTCAAAATCTTTATGATTACCCGGACCTCGAGATTTTGGTTCATTCCGGCCATGATGTCGTTAAACACCCAGTTCTGAGTGATGGCGGAAGCAATCAGCATTTTATACAGTTCAAGAGGACCGGAGCCTTTTTTGCCGCTACCGCCACCCTGCCCCTGTATACCTTCACCCCGGCTGCTTTCCCTTGCGGCAATGGCAGCCTGCATCCGCTGGAGTGCCTGGTTGATCTGTTCCTGATTCTGGGTTTCCACCTTTTTGGCTAAGACTTCTCTTGCCTTTTGCAATTCTTTTTCAGGATTTTTTTGGGGTTTGGGTTTGAGTTTTTCCGGCTTTTTCTGTACGGGCTTGTCTGCCTTTTTTCTGGCCGCAATCAACTCTTTTATATTTTTGGGTTTTGTTTTCAGGCTGATATCGGGTTTCAACACCGGGGTCGGTAGAGGTTGAGGTGGTGTAGCAGGAGTTGTGTTCAGGTTTACATCTGCCTGGCTCTTGGGAGTTTGGACAGCAGGGGCAGCCTCGGCAGGCGATGCACCGCCCGCAGGCCCGGGCACAAAAGAAACCAGGTCAACCCTTACGACACTGGCTTTTGGCCTTGAAAATTCGAAATCATGAAACAGAAAAATACCGACAAAAAATAGCAAATGAATCAATAGGGAGAGGAAACAGATCAGAATCAACTGTATTGCTTCCTGCCCTTTGATCTCGGAAACAAGCCGGTTTCTATGTTGAATCTGGGATTGAATACCCATATTATGCGATCTATCTGGTCTCTTGATCTTCCGGGAGGGTTATCATGCCAAGGCTTTCGACCCCAGCCTTTTTAATCTGGGACATGACATTGACCACCACACCGTAAGGCACTTTTTTATCCGCTTTCAGGTAAACCTCTTTTTTGTCGAGATTTTCCATTACCGCATCCAGTTTTTCCGACAGAAAAGCAACGCTGACCTCTCGCTCATTGATATACACCTTAAACTCATTGTCAATGGACACAATAAGATTGTCGTCGCCTGAAGGCAATGCTTCGGACGTTGCCGTAGGCAGAGCGACATCAACACCCTGCACCATCATGGGAGCAGTCACCATGAAAATAATCAACAGCACCAGCATCACATCCACAAACGGAGTGACGTTAATTTCTGATAAAAACTGGTCATTTCCAGGCCCCAACTGCATTATGCCTCCATCTTTTTCTGGATGTCGCGCTCAATGATATTCAGAAGATCGGAAGAAAAACTTTGAAGCTCGGAATCCAAAACACGGATCCGGTCGGTAAAATAATTGTAGGCAATTACTGACGGGATGGCAACGGCAAGACCAGCGGCCGTTGCGACCAGTGCCTCTGAAATCCCCGGTGCCACCACGGCCAGACTGGCCGACCCGCTCAGCCCGATGCCCTGAAACGTATTCATAATGCCCCAGACCGTACCAAACAACCCGATAAAAGGAGCTGTGTTACCGGCGGTCGCCAAAAACGGTACCAATTGCGTCAGTCGGCGGATTTCCACATTTATTGACCGCCTCAAAGTCCGTTTTACACTTCCCATGGCCTGGAAATAAGAAGATTCACTTTTTAACGTGGGCTGACCGTCCTTGGCCTCTGAACGGGCCACTTCCATATAGGCGGTAATGAAAATTCTTGCAACCGGGCTGGAGCGGAGGGCCTTTGCCTTTGTAAAGGCATCGGCAAGGGTCCTGCACTGCCAGAAAATTTCTGTAAAGTCTGCAGATTCCCTGTATGCACTCCGGATATACCTGAACTTTATGAACACGATGGCCCATGAAATGATCGAGAAAAACAGTAGCAGCAACATCACAAATTTTACAACTGGCCCCGCATCATTGAGCATGTAAAGCAGGCCGACGGATTCCGTGGTCATAAAACCTCTCTTCATCTATATTTTCAATGGAAACATACCAGATAAACCGCAATAAATCTACGTATATGAGCATGCCTCCCGAGGTTTAAACGAAAAAGCCCCTTTACCGGATGGTAAAGGGGCTTTTTATCACACATACTGAAATAAGTTCAGCACGTTATTTCAATAGGCTTACATCATTCCGGGCATTCCGCCGCCCATCCCGCCGGGCATTCCGCCACCAGGCATTCCGCCGCCGGCATTTTCTTCGGGAATCTCAGCAATCATGGCTTCTGTGGTCAGCATTACGGAAGCGACTGAAGCTGCGTTCTGAAGGGCGAAACGAACCACTTTTTTGGGATCGATAACACCGGCTTCAATCAGGTCTTCGTAGACATCGGTTCTGGCATTGTAACCAAATGCGCCATCACTGTCTTTAACCTTGTTGATGACAACAGATCCTTCAACGCCTGCATTGTCAGCAATCTTGCGGAGGGGTTCTTCGATGGCGCGGGCGATGACTTCAACACCCAGCTTTTCTTCGCCTTCTACGCCAAGACTGTCAAGAGAGGCAATGCTTCTGACAAGGGCAACACCACCACCAGGAACAATACCTTCTTCAACCGCAGCGCGGGTTGCATTAAGTGCATCTTCAACCCTGGCTTTCTTTTCTTTCATTTCGGTTTCAGTGGCAGCACCAACGTTGATCACCGCAACACCACCAACGAGTTTGGCAAGGCGTTCCTGAAGTTTTTCACGGTCATAGTCGGAAGAAGTTTCATCAATCTGGGCGCGGATCATTTTTACGCGGCCTTCAAGTGCTTCTCTGGAACCGGCACCGTCAACAATCGTGGTATTGTCTTTGTCAATGGTGATGGATTTGGCCTGACCAAGATCCTGAAGCGTAACATTTTCAAGTTTGATGCCGATATCCTCGGAAACGACCTGGCCGCCGGTAAGGATGGCGATATCTTCCAACATGGCTTTTCTTCTGTCACCAAAACCCGGAGCTTTGACAGCAGCGACATTCAGAGTACCGCGCAGCTTGTTGACAACCAGAGTGGCAAGAGCTTCGCCTTCTACGTCTTCTGCAATAATCACGAGGGGCTTACCGGTTTTGGCAATCTCCTCAAGTACCGGCAGCAGGTCTTTCATGGAAGAGACTTTTTTATCGCAAATCAGGACAAAAGGACTTTCCAGGGCGGCAACCATTTTTTCAGTATCTGTTGCGAAATAGGGGGAAAGATACCCGCGGTCAAACTGCATACCTTCGACGACATCAAGGGTGGTGTCCATGGATTTGGCTTCTTCTACGGTAATGACGCCTTCTTTGCCGACTTTATCCATGGCTTCGGCAATAATATTACCGATGGTCTCGTCGTTGTTTGCGGAAATCGTACCAACCTGGGCAATTTCATTCTGGTCTTTGGTAGGCTTGGCAAGGTTTTCAAGATTTTCAACAATTTTGGCAACAGCCTTGTCAATACCCCTCTTGATACCCATGGGGTTATTACCGGCAACAACCAGCTTCTGGCCTTCTTCGTAGATGGCACGGGCAAGGACGGTGGCAGTTGTTGTACCGTCACCGGCCATGTCAGAAGTTTTGGAGGACACTTCTTTTACCATCTGTGCGCCCATGTTTTCAAACTTATCTTCAAGGTCGATCTCTTTGGCGACAGTTACACCGTCTTTAGTAACGTTGGGAGATCCCCAGGACTTTTCAATAACAACGTTTCTGCCTTTGGGTCCAAGAGTAACCACAACAGCATCGGCAAGAGCCTGAACACCTTTGAGCATTGCTTCACGCGCTTTGGCGTCATATTTAATTTCTTTGGCCATTTTAACAAATCTCCATTTATACTTTATATTTTATTTAAGCTTTTTTCAGGTCGAGTTAGTCGATAACGCCCAGAACGTCGTCCTGACGCATGATCAGATAGTCAGTACCGTCGATTTTCACGTCAGTGCCGCCATATTTGCTGAACAAAATCCGATCCCCGACTTTTACATCCATGGGAAGCAGTTTACCATCTTCACCCATGCGTCCGTTTCCAGTCGCAACGACCTTGCCTTCTGCAGGTTTTTCTTTGGCAGTGTCCGGGATGATGATGCCGCCTTTGGTTTTTTCATCCTCTTCTACACGTTCTACAAGAATTCTGTCGCTAAGTGGTCTCAAACTCATGATACATTTCTCCTTTACGTATTAATGTTTGTTCTTAAATTTATTTAAGATTTAGATAAAATCCAACTTCACTTAATTGAAATCAACTTATTTTGAATCATTGGACTTGGAAGTTGTATTTTCTGATTTGCTTGAAGAGTTCTTTTTGGCGTCACCTTTGGATTTGGCTCCTGATTTCGCTCCGCCGTAATCCGTGACATACCATCCAGATCCTTTGAGGTGAAAAGCGCTCTGGGAGATCAATTTCTTGAGGTGTCCTTTGCAGTGGGGACAGGTATCAAGGGGGGGCTCTGAAATTTTCTGAAAAGCTTCTTTAACTTGTCCGCACGCCTCGCATTGATATTCATAAACTGGCATTGCTTCATTTCCTTCACGTTTGCTTAAATTGATGCATTGCTGATTGAAAAATCAAAAATAAAATAATAAGTCTTTTTTCCTTGTCAAGGCGGATCATTTAAAATTTTTGCCTGTCACACCCTCTCCGACAAAGCCAACCCATTCACCATAAAATTCAAGAACTTCGGACACACCAGACACTGAAGACAACCTAATAATTTTATGGGTCAGCCCATGGACTTTTCTTTCTTCTTCCAATGTAACACCGGCCTCCGATGTATTTTCATACCGGTGCTCGAACCGCGAAAACCTCACCACATGAACCAACTCATGAATGAGTATATATAAAAGGAATGGGGAAAGTTTGATTTGCGGCCGCCTGGACACCAACTCAAGAATCGCCGGATCCTGAAGGCAGACATGATAAAGGCTGAAAGAAGAAGACCCAAGGGGGGCGTCCACCTTCCGGCCCTCATATTTAAGGACCTGGGCAAAGGGTCCGTCAACACGCTCATGACGGGAAAGCTCCACGGCCGTTTTGATATCATACCTGTTCTTCAGCCATTGTCCCGGTGATAATTTAAAAAAATTATTTACCAGCTCTTCTGCCCGGAGCACAGAAACATCAACGATCTCAAGCTCAGATTTGTTAAAAAAAATATTCCTCATCAACCCTATCCATAGGCGAAACAAAAGAATGGACATACGCCGAAACTATATGCTATAGTAACAATTTAGCATATACAGAAAGTGTACTAAACTTAAAAGGAGGTGATTTTTTTGGGCAGTGTTATCAAGAAGAGAAGAAAAAAAATGCGCAAGCACAAACACAGAAAGCTCCTTGCCAAGACCAGACACCAGAGAAAGAAAAAGTAAGGGTTAGCCGGATATTTTCCGGACGTTTCACTTATTCAGATTTCTTTTTCAGATCATGGGGAGTATTGAGTTGCAGTGTTTGATCAACTCAATACTCATATCCCATTTATTATTTTTATTCTCCGGTTCCCTTCAGATATTTCATCAACTCCGAATCTGTTGACAACAACATGGTGCTGTCTTTTTCAAGGGCTTCCTTATACACCTCCATGGTCTTTAAAAAAGCGTAAAATTCAGGATCTTGCCCATAGGCTTCCGCATAAATTCTGGCGGCCTCGGCATCACCCTTACCTTTGAGCGCCTGGGCTTCACGATAGGCCTCTGACTTTATCACCTGAAGCTCCCGCTCTTTTTCACCCCTGATATTGCTGGCCTCACCACGGCCTTCCGCACGGAATTTTTCAGCAATCTGGCGCCTTTCGGCAATCATACGATCGTAAACGGATCGCCGGACACTGTCGATATAATTGATCCGCTTGATCTTCATATCCACAACTTCGATGCCGAATTCAGCCAGCTTCTCCCTTGCCTGCTGCTCGATCTGCCTTGCAATTTCAGACCGCCCCAGACTTACCTGGTATCTGACAACCCTCCTGGCAACTCCTTCATCCGGGTTATCAGTGGCTGTTGATTCAAACGTATCCATGGAACGATCGGTATTCCGGACACTTTCCACCAGCGGGTATGAGGCAATCAAGTTGCGGACCGCCGGATCAATGATATCATCAAGGCGTTTCAAGGCCGCAAACTCATCTTTTACCGTCTGAAAGTAAACAATGGGATCACTGATCTTCCAGCGGGCAAATGTGTCCACCCAGATATAGGTTTTATCTTTTGTCGGCACCTGTCCCGGATCCCCGTCCCATTCCAGAAGATTTTTGGGGAAATAATTGGCCTTTTGGATAAAAGGAATTTTGAACTTCAGCCCGGGTTCTTTTTTGGCATCTCCGACAATCCGGCCGAACTGGGTGACAACAACCTGCTCCGTTTCATCAACTACATATGCCGAGGCGTATACCAGCAGGATCGCAACACCCAAGACAGCCAGGATACCGGCCGTGATATTATTTTTACTATTGTTATCCATCTTTACTCACCTTTCTGAAGGAATCTATCCGGCATTTTCTCTCCCATATTCAAAAAGGGGAGCAGGTTTTCCTGGTTTGAATCAATGATGTATTTATTGCCGACTTTTGGCAGCACTTCGAGCATGGCCTCAAGATACATGCGCTTTTTTGTCACTTCCTTGGCCTGGACATATGCATCGTAAACCGCCTTAAACTTGGTGGCGTCACCCTGGGCACGGTTCACCCTGTCAATGGCATACCCTTCGGCATCCTTGATAAGGCGCCTGGCTTCACCACGGGCGAGAGGCACGGCTTTATTGTACTCTTCCCTTGCTTTGTAAATGGTCTGTTCTTTTTCCTGGGTCGCCTGGTTCACCTCATTGAATGACGCTTGAACCGGTTCCGGCACATTGGTCTTTTTCATTTCAATATTTACAATACTGATACCTGCCCGGGCATTATCCATCTCCTTCTGAAGCATTTCCTTGGCAGCCTGGGCGATTTCCTCACGGCTTGAGATCACCTCATTAATGCTTCTGTCGCCGATAACGGTCCGCATGGTGGCCTCGGACATGCGGCGCAGCAGCGACTTAACATCCTTGACATTGAAGAGATAGTCCCTGGGGCTTGACCGCCGGTACTGAACGATCCACGGCACCACAGCCACATTCAGATCACCAGTAAGCATCAGAGAAGACTCCTGGCGGGACGCATCCGAGGAGGTGCGGTAGTTGCCTGTATTGTTGTAGGTTTTGAACCCGAACTCTTCTGTTTCCGGAGTTTTGACGTTGACCTTTGTTACCTTTTCAATACCTGTGGGCAACTTGAAATTCAAACCGGGCTGGGCAATTCGATCATACTTGCCGAACCGTTGAATAACGCCGACCTCATTCCGGTCAACTGTAAAAAAGGTAGAAGACCCCAGATAAATTGCCACCACCAGAATGGCGGCAAAAAGCACACCAGGAAATTTAAATCCTTTGAATCGATTTATAAGATCGTCCATCTGTGGCGGTTTGGGAATACCCGGACCGCCTCCTTTATTTTGTTCGTATTTTTGCTGGTTTTCCCTAAGCTTTTCCCAATCCCAATTCATAAATTCTATCCTATACTTGAGAGTCCTTTATCGCTGTTATTTGTTTGTTTTTTCTGAACGTTGTGAAGGCAAAATATGACTTTATTTATAATTATCAAGGCAAAAAGGCAATAATTATTTGGGGTATCCATGCGCAGGGCAAGGCCTATGCCCCTTTTTCAGGTGTTGGTTTTTAAGGTATATATTCCATGGCGGTTATGTGGTATGACAACTCTCATATGACGTGAATATTGGTTTTAAAATTCGGAGAATAAAAAGTTGGGTAAAGATGAAAACACGGGGAAACTGGTTCACATCAGCGATATCCTGACCAAGGCGCTCGGCAAATACCGGCCCGCAAAGGATACGGATATGACCGTGATCTGGGACATCTGGGATACTGCCGTCGGCAGCCCCATTGCCATGAATGCAAAGCCCGATGCATTTAAGGACGGGGTATTGTCGGTTAATGTATCCAGCTCGGCATGGATCCATCAACTCAAATTTCTTGAGAAAGAAATGATCGCCAACCTGAACAAACACCTGGACACCCATTTGATTACCCGGATCCGATTCAAAATTGGAAAAATTCACAGTTGACGACCTTTTTGGCGGCAGACTCCGCCTTTCCCAACCCAAAAACGGCTATCGGTATACTATAGATCCGGTTATCCTAAGCGCCCATCTCTCCCCGGTACCCAATTCCCGGATTCTTGATATTGGATGCGGATGCGGTATTATGAGCATCATAACGGGGTTCAGATATCCGGGATACGCTGTCACCGGAATTGAAATTCAGGCAGAACTGGCCAGAATTGCCGCTGAAAACGCCATTGAAAACCAGATGGCCAAATCAGTTACAATTATTCATGGAGACATCCGGACAATCGCTCTTTCAGACATCGGCCCGGCTTTTGACCTGATCATATCAAATCCACCTTATAAAAAGGCCGGGACCGGACGCCTGAACCCGGACACCCAAAAAGCCATTGCCCGGCACGAATTAAAATTGACCATTGAACAATTGTTTTGCAGGGCCGAAAAACTGCTCGTACCCAACGGCAGAATTGTCGTTATATTTCCCTCAGAGAGAGTGTTTGACCTGTATTGTGCAATGGCGGCCACTTCAATCTCGCCGGAATGGCTCAGGTTTGTCCATCCTATAGAAAGTAAGGATGCAAAGCGCGTGATTGTGTCCGGAGTGAAAAATATCAAATCATCCTGCAGGGTTCTTCCCCCTTTACACCTTTACGACAGCATGAACAGACCCACAAAAATGTACAATTCACTCTTTAATCCTTGACACAAACCCCAAAAGATACTATTTTGCCTGGGTTAATTACTTGCGGAGAGGTGACCGAGCTGGCTGAAGGTGCACGCCTGGAAAGCGTGTGTACCCTAACCGGGTACCGGGGGTTCGAATCCCCCCCTCTCCGCCACACAATGCATATTCAAAGCCTGAAGCAGAAAAGTTTCAGGCTTTTTTTATAGCCGGCCATACCATTTGTTTGTATGGATTGATAATACCGGGCAACCCTGCACTGATCAGAGCAGCAGGACCAACGCATATGGAATCTGGAGTGCACGATCCCAACAGGTTAGATGTTGTCGCATAGATACGGACAAAACCGATGCGACCATATATCAAATATCTGAAGCGTTTTGGTTTAAGCAGATGTAACAAGTCTAAGTGCAGTTGTCTGACAAAAACAACGCTTTAGTTGACCCTTAGTCCCCCCTTTGGTATATATTTGGGTCTGGCAACAAACGTGGTATCAAAGAAAAAAAGAAAGGGATACGAACATGCACAGCAAAAGGACCGGACAAATACCGGCCCTGATATTTCCAGTTGTGCAACAGTTCTGACAGGTTCATGTCTTATCAAGTCCTGGCATTAAAATACAGACCCCAGACATTTGAAGATGTCGTGGGTCAGGAACATGTAACCACAACACTGACCAATGCCATAGCAGCCGACCGGGTTGCCCATGCCCTCTTGTTGACCGGCCCCAGAGGCACGGGCAAAACAACCATTGCACGTATCCTGGCCAAAGCCATGACCTGCTCACAAGGCCCTACCCCCACGCCCTGCAACACTTGCAAGCTCTGTACGGATATCATCCAGGGACACTGCGCCGATGTGTTTGAAATCGACGGGGCGTCCAACAACAGTGTGGAGCAGATAAGAGACCTCAGGGAAAACGTGACCTATATGCCGGCCTCTGCCCGGTTTAAAATTTATATCATCGACGAAGTTCACATGCTGTCGGTCGCAGCCTTCAATGCGTTGCTAAAGACCCTTGAAGAACCACCTGACCACGTGCTCTTTGTATTTGCCACCACCGAGGTCCATAAAATCCCCGCGACAATCCTGTCACGATGTCAGCGCCATGACCTGGCGAGAATTCCCCTGAACCGGATTTCCGATCATCTGGAGAATCTCTGTCAAAAAGAGGGCTTTTCCGTAGACCGGGAAAGCCTGGATCACATCGCTCTTGAGGCCGACGGCTCTATCAGGGACGCGTTAAGCCTTCTGGACCGGGTCTTATCCGCAAGTGCCGGCAGGGAGATCTCCCGGGATGCCGTGATTGAAAGCCTCGGGGTGATGGACCGGCGCCTTATGTTTGATATTTCATCCGGGGTGTTCAGTAAAGACGGGGCATGCCTGATCCACATCATTGAAAAGGTCAACGACTCCGGCCTGGATTTAAAGAAATTCTATTCGGACATTATTTTTCACTTCAGGAATCTGAATATCATAAAACTCTGCGGAAAGGACACCTCTGCACTGAACCTGATAGAAACGGAAAAAGAGGCTTTGTTTCAATCTGTTTCCGATATTCCCCAGGCCTACCTGGGTACGCTGCTCAGGCTGCTTCTGGACCAGGAAACCCTTGTCCGGTTTTCCTCACATACACAAACTGCGGTGGAAATGGTTCTTCTCAGGCTGATTCAGGTCAACCCGGGCGCCCAGTTGGATGCGGTGATCACAAAGCTGGACCTCCTGGCCCGCCAGATTGATGCCAAGCTGTCAAACACATCCGGCATACCCGTATCCCCAGAAGCCGGTATACGGGTTAAAGAGCAGATCCAAAAACCTTCAAATCCCCCTGAGTCACCACCGGAACATCGTGATACGAACACGGCTCCGGCCGGTAACAGCGCACAAGCACCGCCACCGGTTCAGGAGGAACCCGGGGCATCAATGCAGCTTCCCCAGGCAGAACATTTACCACCGCCACCTGAGCCCCCCCCGGCGGTACAGACACCACCCCAGGAGCCCGGCCAGGCGAGCTGGCCCGATTTTTTAACCATCCTGCAAAAAAAACTCCCGTTCATTTTTGCCCTGTTTTCAAAAGGACGGGTCATCAATCCCCCGGACCAGGATCAGGTGGTTGTCGAATTGGATTCCTGCTCTGCATTTGAGTCGTCCCGGCTTAAAAACAAAGATAAGGAATTGCAGGAGTTAAGCAGGGTACACCTGGGGAAATCCATTACCGTAAATATTAATAATGCCAAAGCGGCACCTGCGGGCCCCTCCAAAGAGCAAAAAGCCGAGGAGCAGGCCAGGCAGGCCGCATCAAGACATCCCATGGTTCAGGAAGCCAGGCGGCTGTTTGACGGCGAAATAATTATATAGACAAACGAAGGAGCCCGAACGATATGAAAAATATGAACACCATGATGAAACAGGCACAAAAACTTCAGAAAAAAATGATGAAGACCCAGCAGGAACTGGCCACCAAAACCGTGGAAGCATCTGCCGGCGGTGGTATGGTCAAGGTAGTGGCCAACGGCAGTCAGAAAATTGAGTCTATTGTGCTGGAAAAAGAAGTGGTTGACCCCGAAGACCTTGACATGCTTCAGGATCTGATCATTGCCGCAGTTAATGATGCCCTGAACAAATCCCAGGAAATGATTTCCTCTGAAATGGGTAAGTTGACCGGTGGCTTAAACATTCCGGGGCTGTAGTCCGGATAGGGCGAATTACCGAACAACACGAACGGAAATACTGTGAATCATTACCCCGAAGCCATTTTAAAGCTGATCAATTCCCTGTCCACCCTGCCGGGAATCGGGAAAAAAACCGCTGAACGGCTGGCCCTGCATATCCTTCACGCACCACCCCATGAAGCAGCCGCCCTTGCGGGAGATATCATTGAATTGAAAAGCAGTGTCAAATTGTGCTCTGTCTGCTTTGCCCTCAGTGATAAGGAGCAGTGCCGGATATGCTCAGACCCGGCCCGTGACAGGTCTGTGATCTGTGTGGTTGAAAATCCCACAGACATGGCAGCCGTTGAAAAGGCCAATGCGTTTTCAGGGGTCTATCACATCCTCGGTGGAGCCCTCTCCCCGATTGACGGTATCGGACCAGATGATATCCGCCTGGCAGAACTGTTTAACCGTGCAGATGCCCGATCAGTTTCGGAAATTATCCTTGCCACCAAGACAAATGTGGAAGGCGAGGCCACGGCATCATATATCCTGGACAGGCTGAAAGATGCAAAAATCAAACTGACCCGTATTGCATCCGGTGTACCCATGGGCGGGGATCTTCAATATGTTGATCCGTTGACCATGCAAAAAGCAATGGAAAAAAGGTATGGATTCTAAAACAAAAACCGCCGAAGATATATTTGAGTGCCAGTGCTGCGGACAGTGCTGCAGCGGATTCGGCGGCACCTATGTCACCCCCAAAGACATCGAAAAAATTTCAACGTATATTCATGCGGACACTGATGCCTTTGTGGACAACTACTGCGATATGTCAGGGTCCAGACCGGTCCTTGGCCTGAGCGACCAGGGAAGCTGCATTTTTTTTGACCCTGAAAAACAATGTACCATTCACCCGGTGAAACCCTATATGTGCAAGGCCTGGCCGTTTATAGGCACTGTTGTCAAACATCCTGAAAACTGGGATATAATGGCCAATTCATGCCCGGGCATGAAAAAAGGAATTTCCCACAAAGATCTGAAACGAATTGTCGGTGGTGAAAAGGAAAAACTGGACAATCGCAAAGCGTAATGCGATGGTCTATTTTCTGTTCATATCTGCAAACTGGCGGGCGATACTGTCCCGTTCGTAGACGATTTCCACACGCCGGTTCCGGGCTCTGCCCCGGGCAGTGTCATTGGTGGCCACCGGGTGATAATGGGCATATCCTTCTGCAGAAATATAAAAGGGCGGCACTCCGTTTTCCACCAGAAGGCGGACCACGGTAGATGCCCTGGCACTGGACAACTCCCAGTTTGACGGAAACCGGGCCGATGAAATGGGTTCAGAATCGGTATGCCCCTTGATCTTGACGTGATAGGCCAGCTTGGACAAAACCACTGCCACTTTTTTGAGAATATCCAGCCCTTTTTCAGACAGCTTTGTTCCCCCTTCATTGAAAAGCAGCAGGTCCGACATGGTTATCACGACGCCATCTTCGGTTTTGGTAACACTGACTTCCCCACCCAGCTTGTTGAAAAGGACCAGCTCCCTGACCTCGGATACGATATCTTCCATCTCCTTTTCAATCATTCCGCCCAACTCATCAATCTGCTGATTTTCTGAGGGTTCTTCAGAAGGGACCGCATGCATGGTCAATCCTTCCCGGGTGCCGGACTCGGGAACCGCCTGGGCACCCAGCGCACTTCTCAGGGACCTGACCAGCTCTTTATATGTTTCCTGCTGGGTGGTACTCATGGCAAACAACAGCACGAAAAAACACATCAAAAGGGTCACCAGGTCGGCAAAGGTCGCCATCCATCCGGGCGCTCCACCGCCATCTCCCTTTTTCTCCTCCTCTGGCGGAGGGGCAAGGCTCATCTCCTCTTCTTTATCTGCGCCGGTATCATCAGCCATGTTTCAGGATCTCTTTTCAGATGGTTTTATTTGTTCTCTTCATCCTTGGATTCCGCCAGATAGACCTTGAGCTTATCTTCCATGAGCTTGGGATGTTCTCCCTCCCTGATGGATAAAATACCCTCAAAAATAATGTTCATATTGGTAATCTCCTCTTCGTTACGCCCGGTCAGCTTATCACTCATGGGAATGAAAAAGAGATTGGCCATCACAGCCCCGTAAAATGTGGTGATCATGGCCACGGCCATTTTGGGTCCGATGGACGAGGGATCATCCAGGTTTGCCAGCATCTGGACAAGGCCGATAAGGGTTCCGATCATTCCGAATGCCGGGGCATAGGACCCCATGTTGGCAAAAATTTCGGAACCGGTGTCCAACCCTTTTTTGGTCAATTGCATTTTTTTCTGCATGATCTGGGCAATATCCCCTGTTTTCACACCGTCAACCGTCATCTGCAGGGCTTGGGCAAGATAGGGATCGGGAGTCGTCTGGATATCGCCTTCAATAGAGAGCAGCCCGCCTTTTCTGGCTTTATTGGAAATCTCCACCAGATTGGCGATGATATCTTCGGGTTGTTCAATCTTGAACATGAATACCTTGATGGCCACTTTGAACATACCGAGCACATCTGACAATGGATAGGCAATCATGATTGCCGCAATCGTGCCACCCACCACAATGAGGATGGACGGAATATTGACAAACATCATGAGACTGCCGCCCAGCAGGATGGTTCCCAATACAAACCCGGATCCGGAAACAACACCGATTACAGAGGAAATATCCATTTTCTAAGCCTTTATATAAACAGTTTCATCCACAGGGTATTCCCTGTTGTATTGTATAATCTTGTCAATTGCCTCCCGGGTCAGCACGGTCCCGGAAGTAAATAACTTGGTGCCTGTGGCGGTGAACAGTGAAGTACCGAGAACCATCCCGGGCTCTAAGCGTTCAATGCCCATTCCCCGCACCTGGAATGCCTCAGGGCCCAGGTGAAGAACGACATATTTTTCAAGCCATCCGACGATGACCGGATCAAGGCGGCTCCCGGCCAATTCTTCCAATGCCTTTAACAAGGCCTCTGTTCCGGTGATATCAGGCCGCTCTTTCACCCCATCCAACTCGTCGGCACCGGCAAGTATCCTGGATGCCATGGGAATATATCGCCGCTTCAATCCGTCCGGATATCCGGTGCCGTCTGACCGTTCATTCAGTGACCGGATAATCCCGGCCGGCGCCTTAAATCCGGGGCATTGCTCCAGAAGCTCGGCCCCCTTTACCGGATACTGCACCATAAGCGTTTTATCATAGGCACTGGGTTCGTTACAGGTTTCTTTATTTTTTTTCTCTATCTCTTTTTTCTCTGCCTGTATTTTTTCACTCAAGGGCGGGGCAGATAAGAAAAGAAGCCCGACTTCATGAAGAATAGCAGCTTTTCGAAGATCCTCCAACTTTTTTTCGTCATACCCCATCTCCCGTCCGATAAAACAGGCGATCCGGGCGACCCGTTCGCCGTGCCCCTGATGGGTCTCCACCCGGCGGCGAACCAGTGTGTATAAAATCCGGCCAAACCCTTCCGTATTCCCCCCCAGTTCCTCTTTCAATGCGGAAAGAGTGTCCTTAATTCGCCCACGCTCTCCAGCCATTTGCTGGATTTGCTTCAATGCGGCATTCAGGCTACTCTTTTCCTCGATCAATTCGGCTTTGGTACTTTTTAATTCTGATTTAAAACGGTCAAGATACTCAAAAGCCCTGCCAAGAGAAGCTTCGCCAGCCACCATTTTCTGCTCGATTCGATTTTTCTCCAGGTGGATTCTTGCGCGAATGCGAAACGCCCGGGCCGTGACGGGCCATGTCAATGTTTCGTCCACCCCCTGATCCATAAGGGAAAGCCGGATTTCAAGGTCGGTATTCCTGGGAACAATGACAAAAACAGCCGGGGCAAACCGAACGTTTTTTTCCCTGAACATGTCAAGCCAGTCAACTGCCGACGGAATACTGATATCCCCGCCATGGGGAAACGGGTCCATAAGAACGATATCCGGACGATGGGCGGAGACATCTGCAGCAACCACATCCGGAGAGGTCTTCAGGATAAAGCCCTGTCCACCCGAAAATTCGTCACCCAGGTTACGGGAACCGATATAGAGAATAGATATCTGAGCGTTATTCATGGTTGTCCCGAATAAGTTTATTCAGAATAATCACGGGTCCAC
This sequence comes from Desulfobacter sp., assembly GCA_036881925.1. Taxonomy (GTDB): domain Bacteria; phylum Desulfobacterota; class Desulfobacteria; order Desulfobacterales; family Desulfobacteraceae; genus Desulfobacter. The sequence goes on along the minus strand of JBAJNJ010000003.1, from coordinate 268,262 downwards.
CAATCGTCCCACCGGGTGTCCAGGATCTCTTTGGCCATCTGTTTTCCAGTCCGGGTTTTCAAGCGCCCCGTTACAAAGGGCAGCCAGCTTTCTGGAGAAGTGGCGCCCGTATCCTTGAGTTTTTTCAGTTCCAGAATAAACGACAATTGGTCCGCATCATTTGCCAGCCTGGCCTCACGGGTTTCCCCACGGTTGAATTCGTCAATCAGTTCCCGGATATCGTCTCCAAACGCCACCCCCGCTGTTAAATGCGCTACAGCACCGGGCTCATCAACGGTATTATACTTCTTATTGACATAGTTATGATCGCCTGTTCTGGCTTCCGGAATATCGTGAACCAATGCCATGGCCAACAGTTTTTCCCCGTTGATATCCGGCTCCAGCCGGGCCATGGCGAAACATATAAATGCCGTTGTGAAGCTGTGCTCGGCAATGCTTTCCTTTCCGGAACCCAGGAATGCATAGCCGGAACGGTTCAGATCCTTGAGCATCCTGGCTTCAAAAAGCAGATCCGCAAGTCTTGTCATTTTCCTTCCGTTTCTAGTAATTTGGTGTAACAAATCTTGACTTTTTATAGAACAGGAGATTTAATAAATCAAGATTTCAAAGGGATCAACGCATCAGGGGGACTTTATGAGCCAGCAAAAAACAAGCATTTTACCAATCCGGATTTTGGTATGCTTTTTCCTCGTATACGCATCACAGGTGCAGGCACAGGCACCCGAATCATTTGACACCGGCCATGATGCCGGTTTTTACTACACCATCCAGAAAGGAGATACGCTCTGGGACCTCTCTCAGAAATTCTACGATTCCCAATGGGAATGGCCGGGGCTCTGGGAGATGAACAGAGACATCAAAAATCCCCACTGGATCTACCCGGGAAACAAAATACGGGTATATCTCAAGCCTGAAGCCCGACAAGAGCAGCAGCCAGTGGAAAAGGCGGCCATACCGGCCCCGGTTCCGGAAATCACCCCGAAGTTCAACTACCCGGCTATTGACCGGATCGGGTTTATCAAAAAAGCCAGGGTTGATTCCCTCGGGACCATCATCCGGGAAAAAGATGGAAACCAGATGATGTCGGCCAATGACACCATCTATATAAAGCCCTCAGGCGCCGGGGAATTGAAACCGGGAGAACGTTACCATATTTTTACCACAGAACCGGTTACCGAGGATGTGGGCGACGACCGGTTCAAGGGAGTGAAGCATATCCTGAAAGCAGAGGTGCATATACTTGAAAATAAAAAAACCTTTGCTGTCGGTTTGATTAAGGACGCCTTTCGTGATGCCACCGTAGGTGACCAAATCATGCCTTTTTACCACCGGGACACCATGCTGTCTGTTCAGGAAGCCCCTGCTCCCATTGATGCGGTCATCCTCTGTTCCGAAGACAACGCACTGATGGTCAACGATTATGTCATTGCCTTTATCAACAAAGGTGAAAACCATGATGTGAAGCCGGGCCAGATCTATTCGGTTCTCCAGTCCCAGGACAAGAGATCCTTTTTTGACGGCGCGGACGCGATTGTGCTGGATCCTCTGGATTCGGGAAAACTGATTGTGCTGCACACCGAAGACATCAGCTCCACAGTGATGATCCTCTCATCCAAGCGGGATATTCATCCCGGTGATATGGTAAACTGATATACCGTTGCCCGACCCGGGGCGGACGGTTTTAATTTTCCAGCTGTAAAACGGAAGGAATTACCCCTGGTCTTCCCAGGTCACCCTGAGAACTTCCTGGTAGGTTGTACGGCCTTGGAGCATCTTTTTAATACCACTGTCCCGCAATCTCACCAGGCCTTCTTCAACCGACTTCTGTCTCAACGCCCCGAGGGTGGCATCATTGGAGGTCATCCGTTTTAACGTATCCGTATAGGGAAGAATTTCATAAATACCTGTCCGCCCCATGTAGCCGGTATTCCTGCACTTGATACACCCCTTGCCGTGCTTGAGCCGGAACGGTCCGTTTCCGGGCACCGCAAGCCCTAAATCCGATAAATCTCCGGCCGTCATCTCAAAGGACTGGCTGCAATGAGGACATATCTTCCTGACCAGGCGCTGGGCAACCACACCGGCCAGAGAGGAATGAACAAGATATGGGGGGACCCCCAGGTCCAGAAGGCGAAAAATCGTGGATACGGCATCATTGGTATGCAGAGTCGACAGCACCAGATGTCCTGTCAGTGCGGCCTGAACTGCAGCCTGGGCCGTTTCAAGATCCCGGATCTCACCGACCATAATGATATCCGGGTCCTGGCGGAGTATATTTCTCAATACTGCCCCAAATGTCACATTAATGGCTGGCTGTACTCCGATTTGGTTGAACTCTTCATGAACCATTTCAATGGGATCTTCAATGGTGGTGATATTGACCTCCGGGGATGAGAGCATCCTGAGACTGGAATAAAGGGTCGTAGACTTGCCCGACCCTGTCGGCCCTGTTACCAGAACAATGCCGAAAGGCATGGTGATTAGTTTTTTATATTTTTCAAAATCATCTTCAGCAAACCCCAGCATTTCAAGGTCCTGGAAAAGGATATCCGGATCCATAATCCGCATCACGACCTTTTCCCCGAATGCCACGGGAATGGTGGAGACCCGGATCTCAACTTCGGTATTTTCCTTGGCTGTCTTAATTCTGCCGTCCTGAGGGCGTCGTTTCTCGGCCATATCCAGTGCGGACAGTGTTTTGATCCGGCTGACCACTGCATTATGAAGTTTTTTGGGAAGCTTGTATACCGTATGCAGTGCCCCGTCAATACGCATCCGAACCAGGCAGACCTCCCGCTTGGGTTCAATGTGAATATCAGAGGCCTTTTGGTCAAATGCATAAGAGAACAGATGGTTCACAGCATTTACAATATGCTGGTCCGTAGACGGAAGTTCATCCATGGATGTGAGGCTGACAAACTGTTCAAGATTTCCGAGGTCGATCCCTTTTTTGGCAAACAGGTCTTCAGCAGCGGAGATCGAATACTGGAATCCGAAAAATTCATGAATCAGCTTCCGGATGTCGGTTTTTGAACTGACAATAGGGGCCACTTTTAATTTGGCAACCCGCTCGACATCACAAATGGCTTCATGGTTAAAGGGGTCCGGGGTGGCCACCACCAGTTTGCCGGCCTCAATCTTCAGGGGTAAAAGCAGGTGTTTTAGTGCAAAGGATCTGGAAATGGTACCTGTGACAAGGTGCAACTCCAGCTTGAGGGGGTCGATTTTCTTATATGGTATTTTCCAGGACCATGCCAGGGTCTTATAAATCAGGTCCTCATCAATGGTCTTTTCAGGCTGGTCCAACCGGTTGAGTGCCAGTTGAACCAGCACATCAATGAATGAAATTCCCATCAGTGCCTTTTCCCGGTCCACACCTGTTAATTGCTTTGCACCTGATTTTGCGGCGATATTCTCCCTGACCTGCCGCTCACGGCGCAACACGTCACGCGCCTGGTCTGCGGAGATCAGCCGGGCGGAAATCAGGGACTGGCAGATGGATTTTGAACTGAACGGTTTGTCTGGAATTGAATTCATTATTTACCCCACATTACGGGAAGGTTCCGGTTGGTTTCCCTAATTTTATACGTATCCCCCATGGGTATGTAAAGCGCAAAGATCTTTACGGACGAGCTTTTGCTTGACTTTTTGCTCAGTCCCTGTACTGATAATCAGCTTTTATACGGAGTTCGCGTGACCCGATTCCGCGATTTGATTCATTGACAATCAAGGTAAATACAATGATTTATGCCAAATTGTTACTCACCGCTTTTTTCTGGGGCGGTACCTTTATCGCAGGCAGAGCAATTGCAGGGATTGTTGACCCTTATTCCGCAGCATTTCTGCGCTTTGCCATTGCTTCTTTTTTTCTTGTCCTGCTGACACTGAAAATAGAGGGCAGGCTTCCGGCAATCAATGGACGCCAGGCAGTCATCATTTTTTTATCCGGACTTACCGGTATCTTTGCCTACAACATCCTTTTCTTTAAAGGACTTACACTGATCAACGCCAACAGGGCCTCCCTGATCATTGCCACAAACCCCATCTTCATCAGTCTGGTATCGGCGCTGCTCTTCAAGGAAAAACTGTCCGCTCTGAAAATCTGCGGCCTGGTCCTGTCTGTATCCGGCGCTTTGATTATTATTTCGGGTGGAAACCCGGCCGACATTTTCAGAGTCGGTATCGGCATGGGAGACCTGGCAATCTTCGGCTGTGTATTATCATGGGTGATTTACTCTATATTGGGAAAGCCGCTGACAAAAGAGTTATCACCACTGGCATCGGTGTGCTACGCATCTTTGGCAGGCACACTGATGCTTCTGATCCCGGCCCTTTCAACCGGTGTTGTCCAGCACATCACCGGTTACGGCACCATGGCGTGGGCCAGTCTTTTTTATCTTGGTTTTTTCGGTACCGTACTCGGGTTTTATTGGTATTACCAGGGCATCAGAACCATCGGCCCCACGAAATCAGGAGTGTTTATCAATTTTGTCCCGGTCAGCGCCCTGGTGCTGTCTTATTTTCTTCTGGGAGAAACCCTAACCCATGCCACTCTTCTGGGTGCCCTGCTGGTCATCACCGGGGTATATCTGACCAATGCATCACGGCCCGCACCTGCAGGTCCACCAGGCAAACAAACGGGTTTTGATTATAGCAAATGACAAAAATAAATTCCGAAAATACCGCTGACGAGAATACCGATTCAGTAAAAAACACTGAGGATTAAGCGACATTTGCTGCGCAACCACATAAGTTAGAAACTGAATCGCAACGGAATGTTGAGAACAGCTATAGCGATGAGACATCCGGCGGGAAAAAACAAAAATGCCGGATCCTGCGAACAGGATCCGGCATTATAAAATACAAAAAAGCTGTTGGCTTAGTCTTCTTCGATCACGATGGCGTCTTCTTCACAGACTTCCACGCAGCTTTCGCAGCCCATGCATTCTTCAGCATTGACAGGAACAGACTTTTCGTCTTCCATTTCAAATACTTCAACAGGGCAAACGTCTACACATTCTTCACAGCCAACACATTTTGCTTCGTCAACAATCGGGTTAAATGCCATTTTAATAGCCTCCTTAAAAATTAGTGGTACAATTTTATAAACTCATTATCTTAAATTTATACCTGATTTAAAAAACGCTTTTACAACATATTTTTTGACAAAATCAAGCTTTTTTATGAGTTTAACTTCACCAGGCAAACCACAATCCGGCCGCCTGGAAATTCAATATTTTTTTCCAGATTTCCTCCGGACAAAATCCGGCACTGAATCTGCCCTGACAGACCACAGCACAAATTATTTTCTGTTGTGTCCATCCAGGAAGGTGCGTTGCTTAAAAGGGGTTCATCAAGAATATTTATCATGTCCTGTTGCCATCTCTCTTTGCAGGCACATCCATTTTCATGCACTTTTATGGATTCAATGTCAAGCCCATTTATGACCTGCTCCGCATTGGATACCAGATAATCCATTACGGCAGGGCTTGTGGTCACCAAAACCTTTTGGCCATCTTCCCGATTGAGCATCCCTGCTTCATGCGCCAGGCCAAACCAGGACACCACCCGCTCTTCTGTCATGATCTGCCCCGGATCGGTCAACGGCACCCTGTCGCTGCCAAGAGGTGCCGCCTTGCCGGGTATGTCAACGCTCTCCCCCCTGAGTTCCTCGAACAGGGCTGAAGTATCCGCATCCAGAACGCTCAGATCTTTTTCAATGACCTCACGCTCCATGTCCCAGATCTCTGCAAATTTCATGAATAAAAGGGGATCGTTTCTGCGTCCGTCACGACCACCGGCTGCCGAAGCATTATTGTCAGCCCTCTTACGAATCTGTGACTGGATATTGGCAACCCCTGTATCTTCACTGAAATATGCACTGTCCCTGAGCAGGGACTTTAAATTTTTTTCATTTCCCCGGTGCATACGGGTCCATTCCAGGTAAGCCTGCACCCGGGAATCAAGGCCGGAGGATCGTTTCTCGGGGATCACCTCCGGGGATAGCACCCCTTGTCGGATTGAGTCGGAAACCGCTGATCCTGAAGAAATTTCTCCGCCCAGGCTCAAAAAAGAGACATCGTTAAAAAATGCCGTCACAGCCCGAACCTGCTCGGGCCCCATATGGGTAAAAGGAAAAAAACAAACCTTTTTCATTAATATCATACCTTTTTATCATGAACGGAAACCCCCATTGAATCGAGTTTTTTCCGGATATTGTCTGCAACATCCCAGTCCCGCCTCTGCCGGGCGGCTTCTCGTTCTTTAAGGAGACGATTCACAGCATCGGAATATTCCATCTTTTTGTCAAAGTCGAAAACATTCAACACATTGTCTATATTTTTGAAACAGGCCTTCAGCCGTTCCGCACCTTTAGGACCGATCTTGTTTTGATTGATCAGCCGGTTGATGAATTTCACACTGGAAAGAACCCCCGACATCAGGGTCGGCACCTTAAGGTCATCAGCCATGGCTGACACCATGCTCTGGCGGAGATCATAAACAATCTGCTTTATTTCATCGCCATCAGAGACCCCGGTTACCGCACCCAAGGTTTCAATGCACCGGTTGATTTTGGACAGGGTGTGTCTGGCATCTTCCAGGCTTTTCCGGGAAAGAACCAGGGGCTTCCGGTAATGGGCGGACAACAGCCAGAACCGGATCGTCTTCATATCCCACCCCATATCAGCCAATGTATCCAGGGTGAAGGTGCTAATGTTTCCGTCCCCCATGGAGCCGTCATACCTGACCGGGTCGCAATGCATCCAGATGTCTGCCATATTTTCCCCTGTGGCAGCTTTGGCAATGGCAATCTCATTTTCATGGTGGGGGAACATCAACTCGCGGCCGCCGGTGTGGATGTCAAAATGATTTCCCAGGTATTTCATGGAAATGGCGGCACACTGAAGATGGAGAGAGGGCCGGACATTGCCCCACTCGGTCTTGATGCCTACGCCTTGTTTGAGTTCGGACAAACGGACCCTTTTGAGGAGGGTAAAATCCCGGGGATTCTGCTTTTCATACTCATCCAGGTCCACAGTGGCCCCAAGCCGGATCTTGTCAAGGTTTACGTTTGAAAGTTGCCCGTAATCCTCCAGGCGCGACAGATCAAAATAGACCGAATGGAGCTTTTCATAGGCATGGCCGCTGCCCACAAGTTTTCTTGCAAGGTCCGTCATTTCTGCAAAATGTCCGGACACCCTGGGCAGTGCCTGTGCTCTTCGCATGCCAAGCGCTTCCAAATCTGATTCAAATGCCTCCAGATAAGGCCGGGTAAATGCATCAAGGGTTTGGCCGGTCTCTCTGGCACCTGCAATGGTTTTGTCATCATAGTCCGTAATATTGATCACATGATTTACCCGGCACTGCTGATATTCAAGATACCGGACCAACAAATCTGTAAACGCATACCTGCGGAACTGGCCGACATGAAGCCGTCTGTGAATGGTCGGCCCGCAGGTATAGACACCGATACCTGCATCACCGTCCGGGTTGACCGGCTGTTTTTGGCGCGTCAGAGTATTATGAAGGGTCAGATGAACGTTCTTTTTTATAGAAAACAAGTCTGTGGACAGATACCGTTCGCCGCTGTCCGGAAAAATCGCGACTACGACCCCCTTCCGGATCTGCCTGGCTTCCTTGACGGCCACAGCCATGGCTGCCCCCGAACTCATTCCCACAAACAGTCCTTCGGTTTTTGCCAGTTGCCTTGCCGTATCAAAAGCGGTGTCATCGTCGATATAAAGGCTGGCGTCCAAGACAGATTTATCAAAAATCTCAGGGGTGTAGGACTCCTTCATGTTTTTCAGCCCCTGAATTTTATGCCCCAGATAAGGTTCGGCACAAACAATCCGCACTCCCGGTTGCTTTTCACTGAAAAACCGGGAAAGCCCCATCAAGGTTCCTGATGTTCCCACCGTTGCCACAATCGATGAGACCTTTCCCCGGGTCTGCTCAAAAATTTCAGGACCTGTGGTATGATAATGTGCCATCCAGTTTGCCTGGTTGTTGTACTGATCCGTCAAAAAGTACTGGTCCGGATTTTCCCTGGCCAGGCGGTAGGCTTCTTCAATGGCACCATCCGAGCCCAAATGTTTGGGTGTCAGGATAATCTGTGCCCCCCTGGCCCGGAGAATCCGTTTCCGCTCCTCACTGGCGTTCTCCGCCATGGTCAGGGCAATATTATATCCCTTGACCGCACAAATCATGGCCAGTCCAATTCCCGTATTTCCGGAAGTGGCCTCAATCACGGTCTTTTCAGATGTCAGTTCTCCGGAAGCCTCTGCCTGGCGGATCATGTGGAGGGCAGCACGGTCTTTGATGGAGCCGCCGGGATTCATATACTCCAACTTGGCAAATATTTTCACCCCTGAAACAGGGTTGAGTTTTTTTATTTCCACAAGCGGGGTATTACCGATGGAATCAATGATGGAGGGTGCCATCTTTTTCCTTTCACCACAGGCGTTTGAGACCATTTACTTTTCAGCCATTATCCTTGACTTTTAACCTATAAAATGGCTTTATACAGTAAATTTTGATGATGCGCAATTTATTAACTGGAAAGCTCATGTACTGTTTGATCTCACGAAAAGGCCTGCCCATGGCGGCTTTATCTGCTATTTTCTTCTGTCTGTTTTTAACCGGTTCTGCTTTGGCGATGCCCCAAATGGAAAATCCCAAAGAGGTATCATGGCACATCTCCGCCCTGATGGTGACGTATGACAACGAACGGGAATTATACGTTGCAGAGGACAATGTTATTATCACAGGCGGGAAGACCCGCCTGGAAGCGGATTATGTCGAATTCTCAAACATTACCAAAGACGCATTTGCCCAAGGCAACGTCCTGTTTATTTCCGGCGGAGACACCATTACGTGTAATGCCATGCAGATCAACCTGCTCACGGAAAAGGGCACGATTAATAAAGGCACCATCTTTGTCCAGGACGGCAACTATTATATCTCCGGGGAAAATCTCAGGAAAACAGGAGAGTTCACCTATGATGCCCAAAGGGGGTCCATTACCACCTGCGACGGCGAGACCCCGGACTGGAAAATTACGGGCAGGGACATCAAGGTTACGGTCGAAGGCTACGGCACGGCAAACCATACTGCTTTGTGGGCAAAAAAAATGCCGGTTATCTATTCTCCCTACCTGGTTTTCCCTGTGAAAAACAAGCGTCAGACCGGCCTTCTTTTCCCCGGTATATCCGATTCCGAGCGTAAAGGGTTCGGATACGAACAGCCCCTGTTCATAGCACTGTCCAGAAACAGTGATGCCACGGTGTATGCACACTATATGTCGGATCGCGGTGTCAAGATCGCCGGTGAGTTCCGTTATGTTCTGGATCATCAGTCCAAAGGCATGTTGATCATGGATTACCTGGATGATGACAAGATTGACGACGGCACCGATGATACGGAAAACTACAGCTTTAGTTCCACGGACCAGCGCACCAATCATGACCGGTACTGGTTCAGAATGAAACATGACCAGACCCTTCCGTATAATTTTAAAGCCAAGCTGGATATCGATTATGTCAGTGATGCCGACTATCTCCTGGAATTCAGGGATGGCTTTACCGGTTATGATGCCACTGACGACAATTTTGAGGACATGTTCGGCCGCAGCCTTGATGAATATGACGACACGACCCGTAAGAACAGCCTTCTGGTGACCAGGGCATGGTCCAAGTATAATCTGAACCTCCAGGCACTCTGGTATGACAACGTTGTGGCACGCCAGCAGGACACTGCAGATACCACCCTCCAGACCCTTCCCAGCATTGAATTTGACGCGTCCCGCCAAAAAATCGGAGAATCCGGTTTTTATTACAAGCTGGACTCGGAATTCCGGTCTTTTTTCCGGCAGGACACTACGGATTCAGAAACAAACGGCCGGCGGATAGATGTATATCCCAAGTTTTTTTATCCGACCAATCTGGGAAAATCCTTTTTCTTTGAACCTTTCATCGGGGTGCGGGGAACGGCATGGCATACCGACAACTACGTTGATAACAGCGGTGATGACACGGATTTCAGGACCCGGGGACTCTACGATATCGGCGCCCAGTTATCCACCAGCCTCAACCGGGTGTTTATCCTGAACAACAGCTTTGCCGAAAAAATAAAACATGAAATTGTCCCCAAATTGGAATACAGTTTCCTGCCGGATGAGGACCAGAATGACCTGCCCAGTTTTGACACTCTTGATGACATTGAAGAAGAGAACCTGCTTACCTGGTCCATCACCAATACCTTCACATCCAGAAAAACGGTTCAGAAACCGGACGGTACAACAGCGACCCAGTACAAGGAACTGGCATGGATCAAACTCTACCAGGACTATGATATCCGTCACGAGCGGGACGGGGAAAATGCCACGGACAGGCCCTGGCAGGACCTGAAACTTAAATATGAGCTCAACCCGTTTCATTACCTGAGCAGCGACGGGGAAGTCGCCATGGATCCTTATAATCGGCACTTTACCGAGGTAAAGGTCGGTGCAACCCTTCGCGATAACCGGGGGGACAGTATATATACCTCTTACCGGTTTACACAAAGCAGTACCCATACCTGGTATACCCGCTTTAATGCCGCAATTACAGACTATCTGAACGCCTATTATTCCTTTGAAAACGACCTTGAAGATAAAACAACCATTGAAACCCGTACCGGTATTGAGATAGAAAAAGAATGCTGGGCATTGGCGTTTGAGTTCAGAGACTCGTCCGCAGATATGACCATTGCCTTCATGATCACCCTGAAAGGGATAGGAGAATTCGGCAGCAAATGACAAAAGACTTTCAATGGTTTGCCCTCCTGACAAGGAGTAACTTTGAACAGACCGTATATACCAGTATCTGCAAAAAGAGAATAGACGCATTTCTCCCTAAGATGCGCAAGCCCAGCCGGCGAAAAGACAGAAAGCTCATGATTGAAACCCCTTTGTTCCCCGGGTATATTTTTGTTAAATCCACCCGGGCATCGGCAGACCAGCTCCAGATTCTCAAAACAACGGGGGCGGTCCGGCTTCTGGGCAGCACCCAGGGGCCCATACCTGTTCCGGAACAACAGATTTCATCCCTGAAACTGTTGACATCCGCCAGTCAGGACCTGATCACAGGATCAATTGTACAGCTTAAGAAAGGGGATCCTGTTGTCATCCTCGAAGGGCCCATGGCCGGATTAAAGGGTGAATTTTACCGGCATAAGGGTAGTGGGCGGGTCATCGTCAAGATAAATCTGCTTGGCCAATATGCCGGCTTGGAAGTCGATTCGAACAATGTGGAAAAGATACCGAATCTTTTATCATAAAAGCTTTCAATAGGAACGCACATAAAACCGACAGGCGGATGATGCCAGTGGACTCGCCTGTCACGGCACACGCAACGGGAAATTCGCCGGACAGATAAGTATTTATAAACGATGAAAGATCAATAATCATGGCGGGATTATCTGGGTTTATCCTGATAACCCCTTGACTTTTTATTGAATTTTCATTAAAACCCAGACGAAAATAGGATTTTTTTTAAATAATTTTGAGGTTCTATGAATAAACTTGAATTAATTTCTACGTTAAAGGACAGGGCAGACCTGACCAAGGCCGAAGCCGCTGAAGTCATTAAAATTTTCTTTGATTCCCTTGCTGAATCATTTGTCAAGGGAGAACGGGTTGAGATACGCGGCCTGTGCAGTTTTCACATCAAAGAGTACAAGAGTTACGTCGGCAGAAATCCCAAAACCGGGCAAAAGGTGGACATCCCCCCGAAACGTCTGCCGTTTTTCAAATGCGGCAAGGAACTGAAAGAGCGGGTCGATTATTAAATCGCTTTGACTGATCAATGGATGCTTAGACGTGATCAAAATCCTGCCCGATCCGACACCATCAATCCAGATGGTTTGAGATCAACACCCTTAACTGAGTTAACACATATCGTTCAGACCGGCAGAATTCCAAATGCCCTTCTTTTTTCCGGTGCCCACGGCACAGGCAAAAAAGAAGCGGCATTTGAATTTGCAAAGCAGTGTAACTGTTCGTCAACAGAGTCCTCATCCTGCGGCCGTTGCCCGGCATGCAGAAAAATAGATGCGGGTATGCATCCGGACATGCATTGTCTCGGCCTGGAAGAGAATAAAAAAAGCATTTCCATATCCCAGGTCCGGGATATGGGGCGCCGGATTGCAGCCCGCCCCAATGAAGCCTCCCACCGGATGGTGTTGATTGAAGATGCAGACCTGATGAATGTCCAGGCCCAGAATGCATTGCTTAAGGTTCTGGAAGAGCCGCCGGACAACACCTTTTTTGTTTTGACGGCGTCCCGGACCGCACCGCTGTTGCCCACCATATTGTCCAGATGCCGGGTGTTCAGGTTTTACCCCTTGTCCCCCTGCCGTATCCGGGATATATTGACGGCCCGGTATGATATCCCCGCCCGGACCGCCCACATTTTATCCAGGACACTGGAACCGGACATCGACCGGGCCCTTGAATGTGCAGGAATCGGTACGCAAGGCAATGTTAACTGGCAGGAACTCAGGTCCTGGATCATCAATGATACACTGGAACTGATAAAGACGCCTGCCCATCAAGCGGCCCGGAAAGGACTGGACATATCACAAAAATTATCCCGGAGCCCGGAACGGATTTCCGACGCCATGGCCGTTATCCGGACCGTTTTAAGGGATTTATGTATTCTCAGGTACGATGAAAATCAGATAGTTAATCTTGATTTTTTTGACGCATTTAAAGATATTAGTCAGATATATGTTTACCCGACATTTCTTGAATGGCTTAAGGATTTTTACGATACTGAAAAAAGACTGGGCTCCAACAGTGGCCACAGACTGGCCCTGGATCGCTTTTTCCTGAAATTGTCACTATCTAAGGGATAACACACATGATTAAAGTGGCCGGCGTTAAATTCAAAACTGCTGGAAAAATATATGATTTCAAAAGCGGGGCCTTTGTCCTGAATCCCGGAGACCGTGTCATCGTTGAGACCGAACAGGGATTGGGTTTCGGAACCATTGCCAGGCCGCCCGTGGAACTGGAAAATGTTGAAAAAAAGCTCAAGAATATTGTCCGTCTCGCCACAAAAGAAGACGTTATAAAACGGGAAGAGCTAAAACAACTGGAGAAACGGGCGTTTGATTTTTGTATCAAATGCATCAATGACCTTGGGCTTTTGATGAATCTTTTCAGTGTGGAAAGCACGTTTGACAGGAACAAGCTCACATTTTTCTACACGGCGGACGGCCGCATCGATTTCAGGGAACTGATCAAACTTCTGGTCAAAGAATACAGCATCCGGATCGAAATGCGCCAGGTGGGCATCCGGAACCTGTCCAAGCATTGCGGCGGTGTCGGCAAATGCGGCAGGGAGCTTTGCTGCTCCTCGTTCATGCATTCCTTTGAACCGGTATCCATCAAAATGGCAAAGGAGCAGGGACTTTCCCTGAATCCCACCAAAATTTCCGGGGTCTGCGGCCGCCTCATGTGCTGCCTCACCTTTGAAAACAAAACATACAAGCACTGTAAGAAAAAAATGCCCAAGCTGGGCAAAGCCGTCACCATTGACGCGGGAAAGGGAAAGGTTGTCCGCCAGAACGTACTCAAGGAGAGCATTACGGTCAGGCTGGAAGACAGGTCTGAAGTGGAAGTGCCGCTGAATCAACTGAAAAAGACGAGAACAGGATCCAAAAAAAAATGACCCACCAATTTTACACCACCCCGATTTATTATGTAAATGCCAAACCTCACTTAGGGCATGCCTATACCTCCATTGCCGTTGATGTGGCCACCCGCTTTAAAAAGATGGAAGGGTGTGACACCTTTTTTCTGACAGGTACGGATGAACACGGAGATAAAATCGTCCAGGCTGCGGAAAAGGAAAACACGTCTCCCAAAGCATATGCAGATAAAATTTCCCAGTTGTTTCAGGATCTGCTTCCCCTGATACATGTTGAAAACGACAGATTTATCAGGACCACGGACCCGGATCATATTGAAGTGGTTAAATCTCTGCTGACTAAAATACATGATACCGGCGATATCTATTTTTCCAGTTACGAAGGGTTGTATTGCTTTGGTTGCGAACGGTTTTACCAGGAGCGGGAGCTTGTGGAGGGCAAATGCCCGGACCACGGCGTTGCCCCGGAAACCATCAAAGAGTCCAATTATTTCTTTAAAATGAGCAAATACCAGGACTGGCTCATTGACCACATCAAATCCAATCCCGATTTTATCCGGCCGGAACAATATAAAAACGAAATCCTCTCTTTTTTAAAGGAGCCGCTGGAAGATCTCTGTATTTCAAGGCCCAAAACACGCCTGACCTGGGGCATCACCCTCCCCTTTGACGAAGATTATGTAACCTATGTCTGGTTTGACGCCCTGGTCAATTACATCACCGCTCTGGGTTACCCCGATGATGAGCGCTTCAAAGCGTTCTGGCCCACGGCCCGGCATTTTGTGGCCAAGGATATCATAAAACCCCACGGCATTTACTGGCCCATCATGCTCAAGGCAGCCGGCCTGCCCATCTACAACGGACTCAATGTCCACGGGTTCTGGAATGTCCAGGGCAGTAAAATGTCAAAAAGCATCGGCAATGTCACTGACCCTGTGGAGGTTACCGGCACCTACGGCCCCGAGGCCTTCCGCTACTTTCTCATGCGGGAAATGGTGTTCGGGCTGGATGCCAACTTCACGGAAAACACCATTGTGGCAAGAATCAACTCGGACCTGGCCAATGACCTTGGCAACCTGTTCTCGCGGGTGCTGTCCATGAACCATCGCTACTTCAAAGGCAGGGTCATGGGAACGGACCCGGCGCTGTCGGACCAATACAGCCTTGCGGGTGATGCAGCCAAAACAATCGAAAAATACACAAAAGCCATGGCGGTCTGCAAATTCCACCTGGGCATGACAGCGGTCTGGGAATTTATCTCGACCATGAACAAGTATATTGACACCCAGGAACCCTGGCAACTGGCCAAAGACGAATCAAAACAAGGGCATCTCGGCACCGTGCTTTACCAACTCATGGAAGGTCTGCGTACCGTTGCCGGCCTTGTTTCCCCGGTCATGCCGGAAACCGGCCGAACAATCACCCGGGCCCTGGGACTTGAGGTGGCTGAAAACGGAATTATCACACTTGAGGCAATTCGCCCCTGGGAGCAGATTCCCGCGGGCGTCACACTGGACAAACCCGGAATCCTTTTTCCCAGGATCGAGACCAAAAAAGAAACGGGCCCCCCGCCTGCCAAACCGTTCAAACCGGCACTGAAAGCGGAGATCACCATTGACGACTTTGCCAAGATCGATTTACGGGCAGGAAAAATCATTTCCGCGGAAAAAATTGAAAAATCCAATAAACTGCTGAAACTCCAGGTGGACCTGGGTGCGGAAACCCGACAAATCGTCGCCGGCATCGGTAAAAGTTACACACCGGACCAGGTCGTGGGTAAAGAGGTGATCGTGGTGGCCAACCTCAAGGAGGCCAAGCTCATGGGTGAAGTATCCCAGGGCATGATCCTGGCCGCCAGCGTGAAAAAGGAACTGGCCCTGTCAGGCTTTGACACGGCCCCGCTGCCGGGAAATCCGGTAAAATAAACCCCAAAGGCCATTAGCCCGGTAAGTCTGCCAGTGCATCGCGGCCGGACAGAGAGACGTTATCCGGACATACCCGACATATTGGGGTATGCCGTATCAATAATGGGATAGTTGTTTGTATACCTCCAAAAAAGAAAACTCCTGGCGCCAGCACCAGTCTGAATTTATTCTGCAGCGGCGGAAAAGATATATCCTGCGGAGCTCCACACGTATTGCCGTCCTGTTGAGTGTTGCCATCGCCCTGATTATAGGCGGTGTGTACCTGTTTAACATCAGCCGGCCGCTGACCCAAAGGCCTCCGGCAATAGTACCGGAGACCGGCACCGGTAACCCGCCGCAAATCCGTCACCTGTCAACACCGGACGTGAAAACACTGATGCGGGATGTTGACTTTTTAAATGCCGGGCAGGAGCGTTTTTTTGTGGACACCCCATCTGAAAGTTATGCCATCCTTACCCGGTTAGATCCCCGTCTCCAGGCCAGCCTCACCGCGACCCTGGACAGGCTCAAAACCCTGACCCGGGGAAAGCCCCAGCGGATCGCCATGGTGGCCATGGACAGCCGCACCGGATTCATCAGGGCCATGGCCGGATTTGACCTTGGTGACCCAGAGGCAAATCCATGCATAGCATCGGATTATCCTGCGGCCAGCATATTTAAAATCGTCACCGCATCCGCAGCAGTCGACGCCCTGGACTACACCGCCCGGACCCCCATGTACTTCAACGGGAACAAATACACCCTGTACAAGCGACAGCTTACGGACAAACGAAACAAATACACCAGCCGGGTCAGTTTTGCAGAAGCCTTTGCCGACTCCATCAACCCTGTGTTCGGTAAAATCGGGCAGCTTTACCTTGGCCGGGAAACGCTCAACACCTATGCCCAGAGGTTTGGCTTTAACCAGGATCCTGACACGGATTTTGATTTCAACGGTGGAACATTTGCCGTTACGGAAAGCGATTACCACTTAGCCGAGCTTGGGTGCGGATTTAACCGGGAAACGGAAATTTCACCGGTATTCGGCGCCATTATGGTTTCCGCGATTCTCAACCAGGGAACCGCCCTGGTGCCCCGCATGGTGGACCAGGTGACCAACTCGGACCGGGAACTGATCTACAAAAGCCGTAAAGAAGTCTATAAAACCCCTGTATCCCCTGAATCTGCACAGGAGCTTATCAGTATCATGAAAAAAACCATCTCAAGCGGCACTGCCAGGAAATCCTTCAGAGGATTTTCCCGGGACAAAATTTTATCCGGGCTCGTTATCGGCGGTAAAACCGGCTCTTTATACAATCGGGAGCGAACGGTCAAATATGACTGGTTCACAGGATTCGGAAAAGACAAAACAGACGGAAACGCCCTGGCGGTTTCCGTGGTTGTAGGACATCGCAAGTACATCGGCACCCGGGCCAGCACCCATGCCAAAAATATACTGAAAACCTATTTCACCCCAGCACCCGGAAAAACAGCCTCTTCACAAACCCCATCAAAAACAGGCGGAAACACATGAACGCAACAGTGAAAAAAAATATGTCAAATCTGGTTCACAGGTTAAGGACGCTCCGTGTGGACATTGGAAAATCACCTGCCCGTGCCCGAAACAACACCCTGATTCTTTTTCCCGACTATCCCTTTGTGTTAAGGTGCGGCATATCCGCCCTTGTGGCATACAAAGGCGAACCTGTACAGACCCCTTACCATCCGGCCGACCTCACCGGGGCCATTGATGTCCTGTCCAATGCCCGCCTGCCGGACAATGCCGGAAAAAAAGAGGACACCGACAAAAAACAGGGCCTGCCCAAAGACTACCTGGGCGGCGACACCCTGCTCTCGGACCTGTTCGACGCTGTGCAGAAGCTCAAGCAGGAAGATATTTTCACTGCAATCTATCTTGATACCGGCCAGGTGGATACCTTAAAAGAAATTGCCGGTACCCTCGGACGCATCGTTACGGACGAACAGCAACGGTTTAAGTTCCTTCTCCCCAGCCTGTCCGCCGCTGATGTGGAGTTGGTTTCGGACCGCCTGGAAAAGCTCAAAGATATTTTCTGGTGCCTGGAAAAAGAGTTGCTGGACAATATTCTTGCCATTAAAAAACTGACCGCACCCATGAATTCCCATACCAGCGAATCCGGATTAAAGATATTCAAGCGCATCAACGCCGTATTGAACAGTATTGACCGGCTTGAGGTGCGGGGCCGGGATTCCGCGGGTATTTCCGTCATGCTCACGCTTTCCGAACAGGAATTTGACCGTTTCCGCGAGACGCTTTCCGACAAGGGGCTGTCCGATGCACTGAAAAAAAGGACCAACCACCAGGTTCTGGCCAATAACTCCATCACCGTCAACACCGGTACGGGCCATGACCAGCAAAAACGGGTTTCCATTTCCTTTGTGTACAAATTCGCCGCTGAAATCGGCGCCCTTGGGGATAATATCGCGTTCATCCGGAACCAGATCAGAAACGACCACCTGCTCCAATGCCTTGCAGGATTCAGCTTTGATGCCAACTCGGTATCTGCACATACCCGGTGGGCATCTGTGGGAGATATCACCGAAGCCAACTGCCATCCGGTCGACAACATGCCCACAGATAAAAAAAACGCTACATCAGGGATCATCCATGTCTGCCTGAACGGGGATATTGACAATTACCTGGAACTGAAAACCGAATATGAGGCGCGGTACGATAAAATCCATCCCGGCATCAACACCGACACCAAGCTGATCCCGCTCCAGATCGAACATCACCTGAAACGGGGAGTGCCTGTTGAAGAAGCCTTCCGCCTTGCGGTCAACGAATTCCAGGGGTCCCATGCCATCAGCATGCATACGGACCTGGCCCCGGGAAAACTCTTCCTGGCCCAGAAAGGCAGCGGCCAGGCCATCTTTGTTGGCATTGCACCGGATCATTATATTGCAGCCTCAGAGCTTTACGGGGTAGTGGAAGAAACCCCTGCCTATATTAAGCTCAATGGGGAAGACAAAGGCCAGATCGTGATTCTGGACCAGAATTCCCCGGGTGGCATTGCGGGTGTCACCTCGTTTTACTATGACAATACACCCATCCGCTTAGGTCCCGAAGATGTACTGGCCAGCCAGATCACGTCAAGGGATATCGACCGCCAGGAGTTCCCCCATTATTTCCTCAAGGAAATTTCGGAATCCCCGGTTTCCGTTGAAAAAACCCTTGAAAACAAATTCAAGCAGGACCCGTCTTCAGGGCTGCTCAAGACCAGCCTTGACCGGCGCATCATACCGGAAAGCATTGAAGCGGGCCTGGCCTCGGGCGATATCAGGCGGATCTATTTTATCGGCCAGGGAACCGCAGGAATCGCGGCCCAGGGATGTGCCGACCTGCTCTCCCATTATCTCGGGGACAAAGCCCTGGATATACGGGCCTCAAAATCCTCCGAACTTTCGGGGTTCTGCATTGTGGGCAACGGTGAATCCAAAGAGAGCATGGCAGACACCCTTGTGGTGGCCCTCAGCCAGTCCGGAACCACCACAGATACCAACCGGACCGTGGACATGGTCAAGGCCTGCGGTGCCAAGGCCCTTGCCATTGTCAACCGGCGGGATTCCGACCTGACTTTTAAAACCGACGGGGTGCTTTATACCAGTTCGGGCAGGGATATTGAAATGTCCGTGGCCTCAACCAAGGCCTTTTACTCCCAGCTCACGGCCGGCGCCATTCTCAGCCTCCATCTGGCGGCCGTGCTGGACGCCAGGTCCCCCGAATTTGTCTCCAGAGAAATCCGGGCGCTGACCGGGCTGCCCGAAAAAATGCAGGCGGTCCTGGACATGAAACAGAACATCAAAGCATCGGCAGACCGCCTGGCCGTAACCAAGAATTATTGGGCCACAGTCGGTTCCGGGGCCAATAAGACCTCGGCCGACGAGATCCGCATCAAGCTGTCGGAACTCTGCTACAAAACCATTTCCTCGGATTATGTGGAGGATAAAAAGCATATCGACCTCTCGTCCGAGCCCCTGATCATTGTCTGCGCCGCCGGCACAAGGGAAAGCGTCCTGGGGGATATTATCAAAGATACAGCCATCTTTCACGCTCACAAGGCCTGCCCCATCGTCATCACCACTCAGGGGGAGACCCGGTTTGACCTTTACGCCAGGGACGTGTTCAAGGTGCCTGAAATCCAGGAGCATTTCGCCCCTGTTCTCAACACCCTGGTCGGACACATCTGGGGATACTATGCCGCCCTGGCCATCAACGAACGCTCACGGTTCATGTATGACGCCAGGACCCGGATCCAGGACACCTTGGACGAGTTCACCCAAAAAGGCCATGATGCCTATGAAGCTCTCCTGGAAAACAGTTTCAGGGAAAAGATTGCCGTCTTTTACAACGAATTCTCCCAGAAACGCAGGGAAAACGGGTTTCCCGCTGCCATCGGCCTTGACACCATCGCCAACATCACCCTGTTGCTCAAATACCTGTCCGGCAGGCTTCCGGTATCAGATTTTGAGATTGATTTCGGGATGAAAGGCACCCCGTCCAACATGCTGTCCACCTTTTTCGACACCATGGGCCATGCCATCAATACCATGGCCCGGCCCGTGGACGCCATCAAGCACCAGGCCAAAACCGTGACCGTGGGGACCAGCCGGATCAGCGAAACCTTTGAAGGTGCTGTTTTTGACACGTTGAGCGAGCACGGGATACAGATTTCCCAGCTCACCAATAAAAATGTCCTGGTCATCAAAAACCTCCAGGAGATCATTGCACAGGTCAAAGGGGCTCTGCTCTACAGGTTGTCGGGCCTGAGCCTGCTCGGGGAAGTGACCGCGGACACCCGGATCGAGGTGGTTACGAAAACCGGATCGCTGGTTAATGAAACCTCCAGGGTGGAGACGGACCAGAGGCTCAAGGGCACCAAAAACATCATTGTCAGAGAGGGCAACGTCTATATCGGCAAGGGACGAAAAGACAACAGGAACATTCTTGTGATCCCGGTGATTTCCACCTCCCCGTCCAGCCCCAATAGCATCGAATACCTTCTCTCTCTGAACGTGGCGTTCAAACCGTCTGAATCCGTGACCCTGCTCAAGAAAATCAAGGCCCTGGGCGGCAAGTACACCCGGCTCAAGGACTGGATTCTTGAAAGTGAAAACATTGTCTGGGATGACAAGTACCTCAACCTTGTGGAGATCGACACCCTTTTCGGTGCCAGTGCCGAAAAAGCCGTTGAAGCCATTATCCGGGAGATCACATAATCCCCATGGGTGCCCTGGTATCCCGGAAACCCATGTTCGGGTTTCTGATTCTCCTGACCATATGCTCCACCGGCGGCCTGCAATGCTGGCGCACCCTTTTTGATAATTTCGTTGTCCACGGAGTCGGGCTGGACGGTCATCACATGGGTGCTCTCCAGTCCATCCGGGAAATCCCCGGATTTCTGGCCCTTCTGGTCACCTATGTATTGCTGATCATCCGGGAACACCGGCTGGCAGCGTTTTCCATCGTGCTCCTCGGGGCAGGGGTCTTTGCGACCGGACTTCTGCCCAGTTTTTCAGGCCTGGCCCTGACCACCCTGGTCATGAGTTTTGGTTTCCACTATTATGAAACCTGCTGCCAGTCCCTGACCCTTCAGTACTTTGACCATAAAACAGCCCCCATGGTGTTTGCGGCCCAGCAGAAATGGGCGGCCGCCGCCAATATCCTCGTGGGTGTGGCGATTTTCCTGATTGCCCCGCTTTTAAGCTATACGGCCATGTTCATTCTGTTCGGTACAATCATCATCGCCTGCGGGGCCTGGGCCATGACACGCCGGCCCGAGGAATCCGGCATGATTCCCCAGAAGAAAAAAATGGTGGTCAAAAAACGATACTGGCTCTACTATTGCCTCACCTTTATGGCCGGGGCCAGGCGCCAAATTTTCATCGCCTTTGCCGTCTTTCTCCTGGTCCAGAAGTTTGAATTTTCAGTCCGGGAAATCACCCTGCTTTTCCTGCTCAACAATGCGGTCAACTTTTTTATCAATCCCCTGATCGGAAGGTCCATTGTCCGTTTCGGGGAACGCAAGGTCCTGTCCGTGGAATATACCGCCCTGGTCCTGATATTCGCCGCCTATGCCGTGGTCGATGCCAAATGGCTGGCAGGCCTTCTGTATATACTGGATCATATTTTTTTCGGGTTTTCCATGGGCATTAAAACCTATTTCCAGAAAATCAGCGATCCCAAGGACATTGCCCCGAGTGCGGCAGTGGGCTTTACCATCAACCACATTGCCGCGGTGGTCCTGCCGGTGATCGGCGGATTCCTCTGGCTGGTGGATTACAGGATTCCCTTCCTGGCAGGGGCCGGATTCAGTCTGGTTTCCCTGATCCTGGTGCAGTATATTCGCCTGCCCCAGCGCTACTGATGCCCCTTTATTTATAGTCGCCTGTACGCGTTAAAACACGTCCCGGATCGTGCCTCTATCCCCCGGCATCATTGCCTATTCCCTTCCACACCCATCAGGTGCAGGAATCACTTGCCTAATGGAAAAATCTGGAATAATAATTGCAAACTTCCAGAAAGGGGTACAATCAAACGCAAAAAAAAATGGGGTCGATTATGGGAACAGCCAAGCAAATACCGGAATTGTCTGCAGCGTCTTTGAAAACCATTCTGGACAACCTCTATGACGAGGTGGTGGCCGTGGATGCCAGGGACCGCATCATCTACGCGAACAAGGCCTCGGAAAAGCATTACAGTGTCCGGAAAAAAAGCCTGGTCGGCAAAAAGGTCTCCCAAATTCCTGCCTGGTACAACTGGGAGCCCAACACCCTGCCCATGGTCAAGAAAACCAGAAAGCGGCTCACCGTGGAGCAGACCTCCCCTTTGGGGGAAAAGATTCTCACCACGGCCACCCCGGTCCTGGATGAAAACGGGGATATTGAAATCATCGTTTACAATGTCAGGGATGTGGCCCAACTGGAATCCGTAAAACAGGACCTGGCCCTGACCCGGGAACTGCTCCGGGAAATTGAAAACCAGGACGGGGAAAAGCGGTTTACCCTGCCCGACTGCGACATGGTGGCCACGGACCGGGAAATGCAGAAACTCATCGCCCTGGCCGAAAGTGTGGCTGTGGTGGACGCCACCGTGCTGATCCAGGGAGAGTCGGGAACGGGCAAGGGCCTGATGGCCAAACTCATCCACAACAAAAGCCTGAGAAAAGAGGCCCCGTTCCTTGCCATCAATTGTGCGGCCATCCCGGAGAACCTTCTTGAGTCCGAGTTGTTCGGTTATGCCCCGGGTACCTTTACCGGCGGCCACAAAGACGGGAAAAAGGGACTGATCGAGCTGGCCCAGGGCGGGACCCTGTTCCTGGATGAGATCGGGGAACTCTCCCCCAATCTCCAGGTCAAATTCCTCCATGTGATCCAGGAAAAGCAATTCATGCCCATTGGTGGCCGCCAGGTGAAAACCGCCGATGTCAGGATCATTGCCGCCACCAACCGCCGGCTCATCGAAATGATCAAACAAGGCGCATTCCGGGAGGATCTTTACTACCGCCTCAACGTGATCAGCCTGAAAATCCCGGCCTTAAGGGACCGGCCCATGGATATCCCCAGCCTGGCCTATACCTTTCTGCGCAAATTCGACAAAAAGTATAACACCAGCCATGAACTGTCCACGGGATTTCTGGACACCCTCCAGGACCACCTCTGGCCCGGCAACATCCGGGAGTTGGAAAACCTCATGGAACGGCTGACCGTCACGGTCAGGGACCACGTACTCCACACCCGCCACCTGCCCGAACGGTTTTCACAGCCCAACAAGATCCAGTGCAAAGAGATGTTTCCCCTGAACACCTCTCTGGACGAATTAAAAGAAGAAATTGAAAAAGACCTGATCCAGCGGGCCTATAAACGCTACGGCAGTTCCAGGAAAGTGGGGGCTTCGTTGCGGATCAGCCAGACCAAGGCCTCCCGGCTGATCCGGAAGCATGTTAAAAAATGAGTTGATTTCAACTCGACTTGTGCATTTTCAACTCACATCTATCCATAAACTGACCGCACCCACACACGCCTGTCCCATCATATTTTTCCCTTTGCTGACGGCCTGTTACGCCCGAAACAGGCCCGGCGTTTCCGGCACATTTCCCTTCTGGTACACCCTTTGCTCTAACGGTTAGAACACAACCGCACACGAATGTTGCCACAGCAAAGGAGCTGCCAATGAAACTTGACGATATCAAGCAGGTCACCGTTCTGGGATCCGGTGTCATGGGACACGGGATTGCCCAGGGATTTGCCATGGGAGGATATCCCGTGGTGTTATACGACATCGACCAACAGGTGCTGGACGTGGCCTTGTCCCACATCCGGGAAAGCCTGGCCTTATTCAGGGAGGCGCAGATACTCTCCGAAACCCAGGCCCATGACACCATGGACAGGATACGCGTATCCACAGACCTGGAAGCGGCCGTCAACCAAAACCAGTTTATTATTGAAGTTATTCCCGAGATACTGGATCTCAAGCAGGAGGTGCTCAAAAGGGTCGAAGCCCACTGCCCGCCGGATGCGGTGATTGCCTCCAACACCTCCCACCTCAGGGTCAGTGAGGTGTTCGCCACTCTGGATGACCCGTCCCGGTCCGTGGGCGCCCATTATTTCAACCCGCCCCAGATCTGCCCCACGGTGGAGGTGGTCAAAGGAGCGGGCACCAGTGATCAGACCCTTGACCTCACTTGTGACCTGATGAAGAACATCAACAAAGTGCCGGTCAAACTTCACAAGGATGTGGTGGGGCTGGTGGTGAACCGCCTCCAGACCGCCCTGCTCAGGGAAGCGTTCCATCTTTATGAAGACAGCGTCATCTCCGCTGAAGACATTGACCATGCCGTCCGGGGAAGCCTGGGATTCCGGGCGGCCAGCATCGGCCCCATGGCCATGGTGGACATGGGCGGGCTGGACGGCTGGCTGGACTGCTGTGAAAAGCTGCTGCCCATTATGGACAATACCACCCAGGGGCCCAATGCACTGAAAGCCCTTGTAGACCAGGGCCATACCGGCATCAAAAGCGGCAAAGGCTTTTACCAGTATGCTGTTGAATTCTCCCAAGGCGGGCTGGACGAGGCTGTCAAACGCCGGGACAGGGAATTTTTGGGCCGGCTCAAGCGCCATTTCCTTTCCCAGGACCAGGACACACCCTAAGGGAGGCCATCATGTCATCCACACAAGAGATTATCCACCAGATTTTCAATGCCCGGTCCGTGGCCGTGGTCGGGGCCTCGGCAGATCCGTCCAAGTACGGGTACATGACCCTGGATTGTATTATCAGAGGCAAGTTCAAGGGCAGGATCTACCCGGTGAATCCCAGGGCCGGGGAAATCCTCGGGGTCAAGGCCTGGGCATCCCTGTCAGAGCTGCCGGAAACACCGGATGTCGCCGTGATCCTGGTGCCGGCCGCTATCGTGCCCCGGGTGCTGAGGGATGCCGGTAAAAAAGGCATCCCCGCAGCCGTGGTGACCACGGCCGGATACCGGGAAGTGGGCAGGGAAGATCTTGAACAGGAATTAACCGCCATTGCCCGGGAAGAGAATATCCGGATCATCGGACCCAATATCGAGGGGTTTATTTACATGCCCAACCGCCTCAATGCCCAGTTTTTCCCGGTGCTCAAACATAGAGGTCCCCTGGCCACCATTTCCCAGAGCGGTTCGCTGACCAACGGCCTGGCAGAATGGGCGGACCGGGACGGGTTGGGAATTTCAGCCTGTGTCAACCTGGGCAACCAGGCAGATATCTGTGAGGCGGATTTCATGGAATACCTGGCCGGGGATCCCCATACCCGGGCCATGGTTCTCTATCTTGAAGGGGTAAAGGACGGACGCCGCTTTCTTTCCGTCCTCAGCCGGGTGGCCCCCCAAAAACCCGTGGTCATCCTCAAGGCGGGCCGGTCCGGGGCTGGCCAAAAATCCGTGGCCTCCCACACCGCGTCCCTGGCCGGGGAACACCGGCTTTTCACGGCTGCCTGTCGCCAACTGGGTGCCGTTCCCGTCAATGACCTGGCCACCCTGTATGATTTTGGAAAGCTGCTGGCTACCCTGCCCGCACCCCAGGGCAACCGGTTGATGGTGATCTCATCATCCGGCGGTATCGGGGTCCTGGCGGCAGATGAGGCCGAGGCGGCAGGCGTTGCCCTGCCCGGCCTTCCCCGGGCCTTCATGGATGATACCGTTCAACTGGGCCTGTCAGCACTAGGCGCCATGGCCAACCCCATGGATCTGGCCGATATTCGGGCAGAGGAATTTTACCGGGTGGCCCGGCTGGCAGACCGGCATGGGGTGGCAGACGTCATTCTCATCAACTTCGGCGATCCCATCAAGGACGGGGGCGACACCCTGATCCGCCTGTCAAAAGAGATTCGGGCCGGTATTGTGGTGGCCTATATGGGCGGGGCCCGGGAAGAACTGGCCGATCGTCCCCGGCTCAACCGGGCCGGCATACCCGTATTCTCAACGCCGGAACGGGCCATCCGGGCCATTGGGGCGGCCATGCACTTCGGAACGGTTTCCAGGCAAGGCCCGGCACCTGCCCATGACCTGGCCCCGGTCCCGGTTCAGCCCAGCGGAACACCAGAGTCCATGCCCGAGCCCGAGGCGGTCTGCCTGATGGCGGAATACGGAATTGACTATCCGGCCCATGCCGTTGCCCGATCTGCGGATGAGGCATGCGATGCGGCCAAAGGCCTTGGTTTCCCCCTTGTTCTCAAGGTGGTGTCCGAAGACGTCTCCCATAAAAGTGATGCCGGAGGTGTCCGGACCAATATCCGCTCCGCCCAAGAACTGAGAACCGCCTACACGGAAATTACCTCGGCGGTAACCCAATACAATCCCGATGCCAGGATCCGGGGCATGCTGGTCTGCGCCCAGGAAGACCCGGGGCTTGAAATGATTGTGGGTGCCCTGGTGGACCCTGTGTTCGGCCCATCGGTCATGGTGGGCATGGGCGGCATCTACACGGAAATCCTCAGGGATACCGCCCTGCGGGTGGCACCGGTGTCAGGCCGGGAAGCCCGGGCCATGCTCAAGGAACTCAAGGGCTGGCCCCTGCTTTCCGGCACCCGCAACCAGTCCCCCCTGGCCATTGACGCCCTGGCCGGATTTATTGAACGCATTTCCAGGCTGATCCTGGATCATCCTGAGATCACCGAGCTGGACCTCAACCCGGTACGGGTCTACCCGGACCGGGTCACGGCCCTGGATGCCCGGGTCCTGAAACAACCCACGGCCTAATCCGCCGCACAACCCAAAGGAAGAACCAATGACAACACACGACATCTGGGACTATCGCAATCCCTATGAATGGATGCAGAAAACCGCCACCGCCTCCCTGCCCCCGCTGATCATCTGTGCCGCCATCACCGGCGGCGTCCAGGGCAAGGAAGCCAACCCCAACCTGCCGGAAACCCTTGAAGAGCAGGTGGCCCAGACCTATGAGTGCTACAAGGCCGGGGCCACCATGGTCCACACCCATACCCGGGACCCGGAAAACATGGGGGACTGCACCGGTGACCCCGGCCGTATCCGGGAACTCAACGCCATGATCCGAGAGCGCTGCCCGGACATCATCATCAACAACTCCACCTCGGCCGCCTACGGCATGTCCATTGACGACCGGGTGGCCTGCCTGGACGCCAACCCGGAATCCGCCTCCCTCAACCTGGGGCCGGACATGTACAAGCTGTCCATCAAGGAACGTAAAGTCCCCCTCACCCACCCCCGGGACGCCCAGAACCTGGATGCCTGCACCATGGCCACCTACCATGAGATCGCCACCTTTGCCAAAATGATGAACGCCCGGGGCATCCGTCCTGAAATGGAACTCTACCATCCCGGCCAATACTGGGTGGTCCGGGACCTGATCGCCCAGAAGGTGATTGCGCCCCCCTTTCATATCCAGTACGTGCTGGGATATGTGACCTCGGTATTTCCCACCCCGGCCAACCTCATCAGCCTGGTCAACGAACTGCCGCCCCGGACGGATTTTTCCGTGGCCGGCCTGGGCCCCTACCAGCTCCCCATGACCACCCTGTCCATCATCCTGGGCGGCCATGTCCGGGTGGGCATGGAAGATAATGTCTACTATGCCCGGGGAAAGCTGTTAACCGGCAATGCAGAGGCCGTGGAAAGAACGGTCCGCATTGCCACCGACCTGAACCGGGCCATTGCCACACCGGCCCAGGCCAGGGAAATGCTGGGATTTTCCCAGACACCCAGCCGTTATTAACCGGTTGAAACCACCATGGTGCAGTGCCGGGTTCCGGCACTGCACCCGGACAAAAGAGGGATCTATGACGCAAAAATACAATCACCAGGGCCAGGCAAACGGACAGGGATTCGGGCTGAATGTCTTTTCCCCCTCCCAGTTGGACACCATTCACCACAGTGTTTTAAAGGTGCTTGAACACACCGGCATCAAAGTGGAAAGCCATGAGGCCGCCGGCCTCTTTGAATCGGCAGGTGCAGCAGTTGAAAATCACGGCAGTTACGCCCTTGTCCGGCTGCCGGCCCCGCTGGTTCAGGAGTGCCTGTCAGCCGCCCCGGACACCACTGTGTATTACGGCCGTGACCCTGACCGGGATTACACCATGGCACCCGGACAGGTGGGGTTTTCCACCTTTGGCGAATGTGTCCAGGTTATTGATCCCGACACCCGGGACATCCGGCCGTCCACACACAAAGACTTGCGGGACGCCACAAGGCTCTGTGACTTCCTGGACGAGATCAACGTGGTGGAGCGGGCCGTGGGGTCCCTGGACAAACCATCGGACCTCCAGGCCGTATACAACTATGCGGCCATGGTGGAAAACACCTCCAAGCACGTACTTTTGGGATTCAACAGCCGTGAAAACGCCCGGCAGATCATTGAGATCGCCCGGATTGCCGCGGGAGGGGCCGAGGCGTTTAAAACCCGTCCCATTGTCACGGCATTTGTCTGCCCGTTAAGCCCCCTGACCCTGGCCCGGACCTGCTGCGAGGTGACCATTGAATGCGCCGGCCAGGGCATTGGCATCGCCATCATTCCCATGTCCCTGTCCGGCGCCACAGCCACGGCCACCCTGGCCGGCCAACTGGTGATCCATACCGCAGAGGTGCTCAGCACCCTTGTGCTGGCCCAACTGGTGAAAAAGGGAACGCCCTGCACCTTTGCCTCCTGTTCCACCATCATGGACATGCGGTTTGCCGGCCCTGCCGTAGGCGCCCCGGAATACGGTATGATCGGTGCCGGGCTTGCCGCCATTGCCCGTTACGACGGGCTTCCCTGCTGGGTCGGGGGCGGCCACTCGGACAGCAAGCTCCCGGATGCCCAGGCCGCCTATGAAGCCACGCTCACAGCCACCGTCAGCGCCCTTGGCGGCGCCAACATCGTTTATGGGGCCGGATGCCTGGACCAGGGTCTGACCTTTGACTTTGCCAAACTGGTCATGGATGCGGAAATGATCCGGAACATCCACAAAACCCTGGAAGGCATTGTCATCACCGATGAGACCCTCGGCCTTGATATCATCCATGAAATCGGTCCCGGTGGCCAGTTCCTTGCCACCCGCCACACCGTGGACCATATGCGCGACCTGTCCCAGGCAACGCTTTTTGACCGGCGGAACCGGGAAGGCTGGCAGAATGCCGGGGGCCGGGATTTGACCCGACGCGCCTATGCCAAAGCCAAAGACATCCTGGCCCACCACACGGTTCTGCCCCTGCCCCCGGGCGCCCTGGAAAAGATCACCGCACAACTGAACACCTGGGAGGCTGAACGCAAAGAATAATACAGTCCCTAAATCCCATTCCCTCCCCGGTTAACTCTTTACCCCCAAATACAAGGAGAAAAAGATGAAAACAATGATTGAGCGCGTATTCGGCCGCACAGACTTCAAATTGTTCTGGCCCACATTGATCATGTTGCTGGCCACCCTGATTTACTTAGTCATGGACCCCAAGGGCGCGGCCAGTACGTTCAGCAGCGTCTATACCTGGCTGATCATGCATTTCAGCTCGGGATTTCTCATGGGGGTGGGACTGGTGGTCCTGGTCTGCTTTGTCATTGCCTTTTCCGGGTACGGCACCCTCAAACTGGGCAGGGATGAGGACGAGCCAGAATTCTCCTGGTTTGCCTGGGCCGCCATGATGTTCTCGGCCAGCATCGGTGGGGCCGCCATTATGTGGACCGCAGCCGAACCCCTTTACCATCTCATGGGATCTTCCTGGGTCATTGACCAGGGCACCCGAGGTACCCCTGCCGGTATCCCGATGGCCATCCAGCTGACCATATTTGACTGGGGCATCCACGGGTGGGCCCTGTTTGCCCTGGGCGGACTGGCCATTGCCTTTCCCGCCTACCGGAAAAACAAGCCCATGACCGTGGGCACCGGCCTTTACGGACTGCTGGGGGACAAGGCCAACACCGGGGTCTGGGGCAAGTTGTCGGACATCCTCGGTGCGGTCAGCACCATCGGCGGGGTAGCGACCGCCCTCGGCATGATTATCATGGCCCTGGCCTGGGCCATCAATCACCTGTTTGGCGTGGACCTGGGCCTTGGCGGAAAAATCGGCCTGCTGATCTTTATCATTGTCTGTTACATTGCATCTGCCGTATCCGGCATCCACCGGGGCATTAAAATACTCAGCGTGGTCAATGTCTGGCTGGCCCTGTTTATGGCAGCCTTTCTCCTGGTCATGGGTCCCACGGAATGGCTGCTCAACCTCATGACCCAGACCGTGGGAGCCTACTTTGACCGCTTTATCGAAATGACCTTTTGGACGGATGCGGGTCATTTTACGGACGGTGTTCCCGACCAGCGCTCCTGGCTCAACTGGTGGGTGGTGTTTTACTGGCTGTGGTGGGCCACCTATATTCCCTTTTGCGGGGGATTCCTGGCCAGGATTTCCAAGGGCCGCACCCTGAGGGAATATCTTCTGGGGTCTATTTTCGGGCCATTGGTCATCCTGTTTGTCATCTTTACGGTCTGGGGAGGCAATGCCTGCTATATGGAAGTGACCGGCCAGGCCCAGATCTGGGCGGAAGTCCAGAAAAACTTTGGTGCGGGCGTCTACATGGTCATGGAACAGTTTACGGGCGGCACAGCCCTGAGTTACCTCTTTTTCCTGTCCGTATTGTTTTTTGCCGTGACCACGGCAGACAGCGCATCCTATTTTGTCTCCATGCAGATGTCCCACGGCAGCACCGACCCCACCATTGCCATGCGGGCGCTGTGGGGCATCATCATCGGGTTTCTGGGGATCTTTTTCATGGTGGCGGGCGGCGGGGGCACCTCGGCCCTCAACGCCCTGAAAGGGCTTTCCATTATCGTGGGCACCCCGTTCTTCCTGGTGGAAATCGCCTTTATTTTTTCGATATTTAAAATGTTCGGACTGGCAAAAAGAGGAAAGTTTTAGGCTTTTGGGCAACTTTCCCGGAACGGCAGCACGGGCCACACACTCCCGCCCGGCTACCGTTCCCTTTTCAGACCGCTCACGCCCTGGTAAGCACCAGGGCGTCCACCCGGACTGCCCCGGCGTCCAAAAGGGTTTTGGCGGCGGCATTACAGGTCGCGCCCGTGGTATAGACATCATCCACAAGCAAAACGGACGTTCCCTTGAGCGGGATACGTTCCTGCCATTCAAAGGCCTGTTTCAGATTTTTCTCCCGTTCCCGGATATCCAGGCCGGTCTGGCTGGGGGTGGATTTGACCCGGACAAGGCCGTTGATCTCAACCTTCCATGGCGGATTTTTTCCGTATTTTTTCCTGTAAAGGGACCTGAAGTTGCGCACCAGCAGGTATGCCTGGTTGAATCCCCGTTTCCCGGCCTTTTCCCTGTGCAGTGGAACCGGCAGGATCAGGTCAATACGCTGTTCTGAAAAATAGGTGTCAAACGCCTCAAACAGGCAGGATTCAAACGGTTTTGCCAGGCTGAGCCGGGACTGGTACTTGAAAAGGCCGATGCCTTCCCGGACAACATCCCGGTATGCAAAGGCAGCCCTTACCATTCCCGTTGCAGGGGGAGATGCCAGGCAATTTTCACACATATGGTTTTCACCGGTGCGGGCCTCGAACAAATGGCCGCAGCATGTGCAGAACGGCGGGTAAAAAAAGGGAAGGGACTGTCCCATGCACCCGGGACACCAGCAGGCAGACAAGGTCGTTTTCCTGTCCGGGGTGAGATATACCCCGCATTTGAGACATTTGTCCGGAAACACCATGGCGGCAAGCGCCCGATTCACGGACTTTAAAAAGGCAAACACAACAACATGTCCTCCTGCCTTATGGGGTGCCGGGCGGACAAAAGACCTCTCCCGGCAGGTATACGTCAGGAGCCGGCGGCCAGGCGCTGGCGCTTGGCTTCATACATGGCAATGCCCCCGGCAACAGAGGCATTCAGGGAATTGACCTTCCCGGATATGGGAATGGACAGGATAAAGTCGCAGTCTTTCCTGACGCCGGGGCGGATGCCCTTGTGCTCGCCGCCCACCACCAGGGCCAGGTTGCCCGTGAGATCCGCCTCAAACAGCCCTTTGTCACCGCCGGCATCCAGGCCGGAAACCCAGGCTCCCGCTTCCTTGAGGTCCCGGATAAAAGCGGCCAGGTTGGTGGCCAGGAAGATGTCCGCATGTTCCATGGCGCCCGCGGAACTCCGTGACACCCCCGGGGACGGCAGGGCGGACCGGTCCTTGGGAATGACAATATAATCCACATCCGCACAAAGGGCGGTCCGGATCAGGGCGCCCAGATTGTGGGGATCTTCAATGCTTTCTGCAATCAGGATGAAAAACGGGGTGTCCCGCTTCCTCAACAATGCCCAGATATCTGCCGCGCCCCGCACAGGGAATCCCGACACCTTTGCCCCGATGCCCTGGTGGTTTCCGCCCCCGCAAATCTGGTCAAGGGCTTCCGGGGAGATGCGCTCCACCGGGATGCCTTTTTCCCGGGCAAGTTCAGCCGTTTTTTCCCCGCGTGCCCCGGACCGCCGGTCCGAGATCAGCACCGAGGCAAATGTCCGCCGGTTTGCCCGCATGGCTTCGTATACCGAATGAAACCCGTACAGGATCTCGTGTTTTGCCTGTGCGGATTTGCCGGTTTTGTTTCTTCCGGGGCCGCTTTTCCGGCCGGTGCGGGGAGATGTTTTGCCGGGGTGGGCCTTGCCCTGCTTGGGAGGGGTTTGCTTTGAAGGCCGGGCCATTATTCAGTGTCCATGGCCCGGGCAAAGATGCCGCAAAGCTCTTCCACAGCCGCATCCAGATCGTCGTTGACCACCACGTGGTCGTAAAAGGCGCGCTGTTCGATCTCATCCCTGGCATTGTCCAGGCGCTGCCGGATCACCCCGGCACTGTCCGTGCCCCGGCCGATGAGCCGCTGCTCCAGGGCCTCCAGGGACGGGGCCATGATAAATATCGACACCAGGTCAAGCCCGGCATCCATGATCTGCCGCCCCCCCTGGACATCAATATCCAGGATAATGCTGTTGCCCAGGTCCAGTTGCTCCTGTACAAAGGCCTTTGATGTCCCGTAAAAATTCCCGTGGACTTCGGCCCACTCCAGCATTGCCCCGGAAGCCGCAAGTGCTTTAAAGGCGCCTGTGTCCGTAAAAAAATAATCCCTGCCGTCCACCTCCCCTTTCCGGGGGGGACGGGTGGTATGGGAAATCGAATAGGCCAGCGTGTCAAACCGGTCCAGCACCTTACGGACCAGTGTGGTTTTTCCGGCCCCGGACGGGGCGGAAACCACAAAAAGTGTTCCCTGTGCTCCCATGGCTATTTCTTTTTCGCTCCCTCTTCGGCTTCGGACTGCATCAGGGCTTCAAACCTGGAAGAAACGGTTTCCGCCTGGATGGCCGAGAGAATCACATGGTTGGAATCCGTTACAATAATGGCCCGGGTTTTCCTGCCGTGGGTCACGTCGATAAGCCGCCGGTCGTCTCGCGCCTCATCCTTGACCCGTTTCATGGGAGAAGAATTGGGGGATAAAATCGCCACCACACGGTCTGCCACAACCGTATTGCCGAACCCGATGTTTAAAAGCGCCTGCTCCATATTTTTCCTTTGTCTTGTATGGTGAGCTGTTGGGTTACCTTGCCCTTACTCGATATTCTGTACCTGTTCCCTGATCTTTTCGAGCTCCGATTTCAGGTCCACCACCCCGTGGGCCAGTTGGGCATTGCCCGCCTTGGACCCGATGGTGTTGAATTCGCGGTTGAACTCCTGGATCAGAAAGTTGAGTTTCCTGCCCTGGGACTCCGGGTCATCCATGATTTCCCTGAACATCTTCAAATGGCTGTGAATGCGGACGATTTCCTCGGATACGTCGCTTTTGTCCGCCAGGACAGCGACTTCCTGGGCCAGCCGGATGGGGTCGATCTGATCCGCATCCGTTGCCGCAATGGCTGCCAGCCGCTCTTCGAGACGGGCCTTGTATATGCCGGGAATGGCTGCAGCCTGGGCCTCAATGTCAGCCATCTGGTTTTCAATGCTGTCCAGGCGGCCGTTCAGGTCCTTGTGCAGGTTCTCCCCTTCCATGCGCCGCATCCGGTCCAGATCTCTGGCCGCAGCTTCAGCAGCCTCGCAGATCACCCCCTTCAGCAAAGCCTCGTCCAGCTCTTTTTTTGCCGCCACAATGATCTGGCGGGACCCCAGGATGGTGTCCAGGGGAATATCGGCAGTCAGGGACAGGGTGTCCTGGACCTGTTTCAGAGCCTTATAATAGGCGCGCGCCTTGATTTCATCCACTTCGAACAGGTCCTGGTCTTCGGCATCGTCCGTAAGATTCATCCGGATCTCAATGCGGCCCCGGTTGTGAAACCGGCCCATGACTTTTTTAATCTCTTCTTCAAAGGGCTGGCAGGCCTCGGGTAAATGAACGGAGAAGTCCAGGAACCTGGAGTTGTAAGAACGTACCGTCAGGTCAACGGTGAGGGCTTCGCGGCTGGCCGAAGCCTTGGCAAAAGCGGTCATGCTTTTAATCATGCGGGTTTCCTTTTATACGCCTTGAGATCCAGAAGATATTTTTCCCTGACCTGGCCCAGGAACCGGAATATCTCTTCCGACGCATAGTCCGGATAGGTCCATTCCAGGGTTTTAAATCCCTGCTTGGTGTACATCAGGGTCAGGTCGGCATAGATCCGGCTGCCGATATACACCCGGTGGGAATAGTCTTTTCCCGTGGCCAGGATAAACCTTGAGGCCAGCAGATAGCCCGGGTCGATGTTCACCTGCCGCTGCTGCCCGTCAAGGAGGGTATTTTCAATGGTGTTGGTCTCAAGTTTGACAGATGCCAGCGCGTCCTGCTCGATCAGGGGCTTGAATGCCACCAGTCTGCGGAACAGGGGCGCGCCCATTTCCTTATAGTAATAGTCTGTAAAATCAAAATCAAGCCATTTGGACATCATGTCCACAGGCCCGCCGATCTTTTCAAGGTCCTTGAAAATCCGGTCGAACAAGGCCTTGTCCTTCATAAAGACAGACATGACCAGCTTGGCAGGGTCCGGCGGTTTGGGGGTGCTCATGCCTCGGGGTCGCTTTTGACCGGTGTGGCCTCTTCAATGAGCATGATGGGGATATCGTCCCGGATCTCAAACATCAAGGCGCAGGCATCACAGACCAGGCCGCTTTCTTCTTCGGTTAATACCACTTCGCCCTTGCATTTGGGGCAGACCAGTATCTCAAGCAATTCTTTGGAAACCGCCATGGCAATACTCCTTTCGGGTTTATACAGTAACAGGGGCAGATCCGTTTTCACCGGGCTTGGCCACCTGCATGGATTGTAAGGTATAATAGGCCCCTTTCCGGGCCATGAGTTCTTCATGGGTGCCCTGTTCTTCAATGGCACCGTTTTTCAACAGAATGATCCGCGAGGCATAATCAATGGTCGAGAGCCGATGGGCGATCACAAAGGATGTCCTGCCCTTCATGAGGTTCTCCAGCGCCTTTTGCACCACTTTTTCCGCCTGGGAATCCAGGGCCGAGGTTGCCTCGTCCAGGATCAGCACGGGTGCATCCTTGATCAGAGCCCTGGCAATGCAGATCCGCTGTTTTTCCCCGCCGGACAGCCTGGACCCCAGCTCGCCGATCACCGTTTCATACCCCTTGGGAAACCTGGTGATGAACTCATGGGCAAAGGCCGCCCTGGCCGCTGCTTCAATTTCGCCGTCCGTGGCGTCCATCCTGCCGTACCGGATATTTTCCCGCACGGTTTCATTAAACAGAATCGGCTCCTGGGTGACAATGGAAATATGGGCCCGCAGGGAGTCGATGGTCAGGTCCCTGACATCATGCCCTCCCACCATGACCCGGCCGCCGGTCACGTCATACAGCCTGGGGATCAGGTTCACCAGGGAGGTCTTGCCTCCCCCGCTCATGCCCACCAGGGCCAGGACTTCGCCCGGAGCCGCAGACAAATTGATCCTGTCCAGGGCCGGATCTTCATCCGGGCCATAGCTGAACCGCACGTCTTTAAAGGCGACTTCACAGGCGGTCTTGTCAAGGACCCGGGCCCCGGGTTTCTCCCGGATCACGGTATCCTCTTCAAGGATATCAAAAATCCTGGATGCAGCCGCCACCCCTTCCTGGATGGTGTTGTTCAGCTTGGTCAGTTTTTTCACCGGATCGTAAAGCATCATCACGGCGGTGAGAAAGGAAAAGAATGTCCCGGGGGTGGAGGTGCCGTTGATCACCTGCATTCCCCCGAACCAGATGACAAAGGCAATGCCCAACCCGCCCACGAACTCCATTACGGGAGAGGACAGGGCCTTGGCCACCACTTTTTTCATTTCAAGCCGGAACAGCTCACCGGTTTTTTCCCTGAACCGGTCCTTTTCAAAATTGCCCAGGCTGAAGATTTTGATAATCTTGGCCCCGGAAAAGGTTTCG
The DNA here is from genome assembly GCA_036881925.1 of Desulfobacter sp. Taxonomy (GTDB): domain Bacteria; phylum Desulfobacterota; class Desulfobacteria; order Desulfobacterales; family Desulfobacteraceae; genus Desulfobacter. The sequence goes on along the minus strand of JBAJNJ010000003.1, from coordinate 231,769 downwards.
TGGAGAAAGGCATTTAAATCCGCCATGGTTTCCTGGGAACCGGTGGAAAACCGCCGGACCCTGCGGCCGAAGATGAGGATGGGATAAAATGCCAGGGGCAGGACAATAAAGGCGCCCACGGCCAGCTTCCAGTCCCGGTAAAAGATCACCCCCAAAAAGGCGATGACCGAGAAAAAATCCCGGAACAGGTTGATCACGGCGGTGGACACCATGCCTTTGACAATATTCACGTCATTGGTAATCCTGGACATGAGCGCCCCGGTTTTTTCCCTGTGGATAAAGGCAATGGGAAGATCGGTGATCTTTTCATAAAGCCCGTTCCTGAAATACCGGATGACTTTCTCCCCGATATAGTTCATCAGGTATTCGGACCCGTAAGTCCCCGCCCCTTTGAGAAAGAAAACCAGGATAGCCAGGCCGGGGATCAGCAGGAGCATCTCCCTGTCTCCGGCAATAAAGATATCATCCATTACCGGTTTGACCAGCAGGGCCATGGCTCCGTTGGCACCGGCCACAACGATCATGCACAGGGCGGCAAAAGTCAGCCGTTTCCAGTATCCCGAGACCAGATCGATGATTTTCTTCCGGCGGTCTGCGGAGAGTCTGGCGTTTTTGCTTTTCATGGAATTGATGTGTCGCTTTCGTTTGGTGCGGCTGTTTAACAGCAATGCCGCATGATATGAGTTGCACCGTATTTCTATACAACGGACAGGTATTGTCAATCCTTTAAAAACATGAGACCATAACGCCCCATGACAAAGTGTGCATTTATACCCAATTTTTTGAGATTTTACAACATTCTCTGGCAGGCTGCACTGCCTTTTTTAAGGCGGAACCAGCGCCTGGCCCCCTCGTTTGGCAGACGGCTGGGGACAAGCCATCTCAAACCGGCAAATATCTGGTTCCAGGCCGCCTCGGCAGGCGAGGCCTTCCTGGCCCTGTCCATCCTGCGCACCCTTGCACCGGACCGGCCGCTTACGGTGCTGGTCACCACCACCACAGACCAGGGCCTGGAGATACTTGAAAACGGGATCGCCGCCCGCCCCCTCCATCCCAATGTCACCCCCGTGATCGACCGGTTCCCCTTTGATGTACCGGGAACCGTCCAAAATGCGGTCCGCCGTATCAATCCCAATGTCATGGTGCTGCTGGAAACCGAGCTTTGGCCGGCCCTGCTCCATGCTCTGAAACAAAACAACACCCGGATCTTTGTCCTGAATGCCAGGATGTCCTCCAAAAGCTTCCGGCATTACAGGGCCACCCGGTTTTTATGGCGTTATCTTGCCCCGGACCATGTCCTGGCAATCTCTCCTGCAGATGCCCGGCGCTGGGCCGGGGTATTTTGCCAAACCCGGGTCGGCACCATGGAAAACATCAAGTTTGACATCATGGATACGGGAGATACACAGGCAGATTCCCCGGACCTGTCCCGCCTGTTTCCCGGGGATCTGCCCCTGTCCGTGCTGGCCTCGGTCAGGAAGGCGGAAGAACCCGATGTCATCGGCCTGGTCAGGTCCCTGAAAACGGCGTTTCCCGGCCAGGTTATTACAATCTTTCCAAGGCATATGCACAGGATCGCGGCCATTTCCGGCCAACTGGAAAAGAGCGGGATTGCCCACACCCTGCGGTCTGAACTGGCAGGACCGGTCACCGCCCCCACCGTGATTCTCTGGGACAGGTTCGGCGAACTTCGCGCCGCATATGCCCATGCCGCAACCGTTTTTGTGGGCGGCAGCCTCAAACCCCTTGGCGGCCAGAATTTCATCGAACCTGCGGTTTTCGGCATCCCCACGGTAACAGGCCCTTTTTGGGATGATTTTGCCTGGGTGGGAAGCGATATTTTCGATGCCGGCATTGTCACCCGATGCGCCCATGCCCGGGAGGTGGCCGAAACCATGGTCCGCCACCTTGAAACCCCACCGGACATTTCCGCAAACAGGCAGAACGCCCACGCATATATCCGCGAGCACCAGGGCGGCTCGGCCCAGGCCTGCCAGGCCATATTAGAGGCCCTGCCCCCGTCGCCACAGGGCTGATCTTGCCGCGCCTGATCCCTGCCCGGGCGTTCCGGTATTGACGGCTGTAAAATCAATCACAGGCACAAATTTTAATCTTGATTTTTTCCCCTGTTTTGCCTATTACTCGTGTATTCAGGTGCCATAACATTGGCCAAAAGGGAATCCGGTTAGAATCCGGAACGGACCCGCCGCTGTGATTGGGGACGACCGCTGCAAAAATGCCACTGTGGATTTTTAAACCCGCGGGAAGGCGCAGCCATTAGGATGATCCATCAGTCAGAAGACCTGCCTGGAAAACCATATGACATGCCCCACGTGGTACTGGGGCAGGCGAAGATCTTGGATAAGAAAAGGGATACCCCGGGTCGATTGAAACAATCGGTCCGGGGTTTTGTTTTTTTAAACAATTAAGGGAGGCCCCCATGCACCAGCACCATCCAAAATTATTCAAATTGTCAGGCACGAAATCCACAGATCTGCCCGTTTATGTCCTGCGGGATGGATTCGTCTACAGAACCGCCTTTCATGACAAAGGCTGGTCTGAACATCCGGTTTACCGCCTTGAAACAGACGGCAAGCTTTACAGGACCCGGTTCCATGAACGGGGAACCGGCCGGGAGCCGGAATTTGAATTCGGAAGCAACCGCCTGGTCTATCCTGCCCGGACAGGTGCCCGTGACACCCCGGGGCTTCCCGTATATGAACTCAGGGATTAAGCGACGTCAGGCCGTCGCAGCTTCCTGCGGCAGTTTATTTTTCTTTTTTGATACGGCAAATCAAAAAAGACTTCATATCAATCCGTAGATTTAAGAAAGGTTAATGTATCATGCGCAACAGAATGACTTATGGTTTAATGGCAGCACTCATGTTCACACTGGCACTGGTGTATGGCGGCACGGCATTTGCCGGCCACCACGGAGAGAAAAAAGAAAAGAAAACCGGGATTCTCATGGTGGCGTTCGGCTCCAGTGAAGCAAGCGCCCAGATATCTTTTGAAAACATCCGGAAAAAGGCAGCGGCCGCCCATCCCGATACCCCGATTTTCTGGGCATACACCTCCCATATCATCCGCCACAAAATGGCCAAGGCCGGCAAGGTGCTGGATTCCCCGGAAGTGGCCCTGGCCAAAATGGCGGACCAGGGATTTACCCATGTGGCGGTCCAGAGCCTTCACACCCTGGCCGGCGCAGAATACCACGACCTGAGACGGGTCATCAGCGGATTCAACACCATGGGGGCGTTTGAAAAAATTATCCTGGGATATCCCCTGCTGGCCACCCAGGAAGATATGGAACGGGTCAAAGCCGCCATTCTCAGCACCATTCCCAAGGAACGGAAAAAAGACGAAGACGTCGTTCTCATGGGCCACGGTACCCACCACCCGTCAAATGCGTTTTACGCGGCCCTGATGTTCCAGGTCCAGCTCGACGATCCCAACGTATTTATCGGGACAGTCGAAGGCTATCCCGAACTTGACGAAATTATTCCCCTGCTCAAGGCCAAAAAGACCAAGACGGTCTGGCTGATGCCGTTCATGTCCGTTGCCGGCGACCATGCCAAAAACGATATGGCCGGGGACGAGGACGACTCCTGGAAATCCATGCTCACCAAGGCCGGATTCAAGTGTAACATCGTGCTCAAGGGCACGGCGGAATATGATGAATACGTTGATATCTGGGTGGACCATGTAAATGGCCCCTTAAGCCACTTCTAAGTCTCCTGCTTCCATTGTGACCCAAGGGACGGCTTCCCTCGGCCGTCCCGTTTTTATTGTTCCGCTTCCAGTTCAGCCTTCGCCAATACAGCCTGATCCAACACAACACAAGCCTTGTAGCGTAACCATTCCGGCCTGATCCGGTGCAGCCTATCCGGTATGCTTGTTGAGTTCTGCTTCCAGGTAGCTCACAAAGACATCCCTGGCATCATTTTTTTGCCGTTCATCCGTAAACAGCGCAATGGCATATGTCGGCAGCCCGGGCAGCTCCAGTTGCGAGGGGGCCTTTCGCATCCCCCGGGTCAGGGCTCCCATGGGCAGCACAGACAATCCCATTCCTGCCTGTACAGCCATTTGAATACCGGCAATAGACGAACCCGTGTAAAGGATTTCCCATTTCCGGCCGGCCTTTTCAAGGTTCTCAATGGCCAGGGTCCTGAAAATACAGGGGGAAGGCAGGAGTGCAAGGGGCATGATGTCGCAATGTGCAATATCCGTATCTTTTCCTGTCACCCAGATTAACGGCTCCTGGACAAGCACCCGGGTGCTTCCCTGGTATGCGTCTTTTCCCGCCACCACCAGATCCAGTTCGCCTTTTTCAAACATGGGGATCAGGCCGGTTCCCATATCGGTCTGCACCTCAAGATGCACATTGGGGTATTGTTTCCTGAACCGGCTGAGGAGCCCGGGAAGCAGGTCGGGCAGAAAATAGTCAATCAGCCCGATGCGCAGGTGGCCGCAGGCCTCAGGCCGGGTCAGCCGGCTGACGGCTTCGTCGTGGACAGACAGGATCCGCCTGGCATAATCCAGCAGGACTTCCCCTTCAAGGGTCAGGGAGAGGGTTTTACTTGTCCTGTTGAACACCTTTGCACTTAACCGTTCTTCAAGGCGGCGGATTTTCGTGCTCACACCGGCCTGTGTCAGGCCGATGTTGTTCCCGGCCCTGGTAAAACTTCCGGTTTCAGCCACTTCCTTAAAGCAGCGCAGCATATTGATGTCGAGATCAATGGGTATCATGAAAAGCATAATATATTGTTATAGTAACCATGACAATCATTAATTTGCGTTATTTGTTTTATCCCGTAACATATATCCTGTCCGGCCCCCCAAGGGCGTCCGGCAACAGACAACCCAAAGATTCCGATAAAAAGGCAATGATCAACCAGATAGTAAAATTCAACGTGAAACCGGAACATTGTGCGGCATTTAAGGCTGCACTCCTGAAAGACAAAAAAAACGCCGAACAGGAGGCAGGATATGTTGAGATACGCCTGTTTACCGATAAAAACCACCCGACCCTTATTTTTTCATATGAGCGCTGGAAAGACCAGGATGCCCTGGATTACCACCGGGAGCACCCGTATACGGTAAACATCTGCCGGCTGGTGGATACGGTGCTGCAATCCCCGGTGGAGGTCCTGAACCTCGGTGACACCGAACTTAAAGCAGACCCGCACGCCAAACCATAACAAAACGAGATGTATAACATAGCAACTATTAATTTGAGTTATTTTGAATTTTCCTTAACATAAGTCCAGACACAACCACTTTTGAACGGCGCATATGCCGCAACACATTAAAAAGGAAATCCCATGAAAGCAATAGGATATATCCAGGCCGGCACCATTACCGCACCCGATGCCCTGATCGAATTTGAAGCAGAGACACCCCAACCCGGACCCCATGACCTGCTGGTCGAGGTCAGGGGAATTTCAGTAAACCCTGTGGATGTCAAAGTCCGGGCCATGATGGAACCGGAAAAAGGCACCAGGGTCATTGGATATGATGCCGCCGGTATTGTCCGGGAAACAGGCAGCAATGTGACCCGGTTTAAACCAGGGGATACTGTTTTTTACGCAGGTGATTTCACCCGGCCGGGCACCAACAGCGCGTATCACCTGGTTGATGAGCGGATCACCGGGAAAAAGCCGGAATCCCTTGGGTTTGCCGAATCCGCAGGACTCCCCCTGACCTCCATCACGGCATGGGAAATCCTGTTTGATTCCTTTGGCCTGAAGGAAAGAGAGGGACGAAACGAGAGCCTTTTGGTGATCGGGGCCGCAGGCGGTGTGGGCTCCATCCTGATCCAGCTGGCCAAAAAACTCACCGGGCTCACCGTCATGGCCACGGCATCCCGGCCCGACACCACAGCATGGGTGGAGAAAATGGGAGCCGACCATGTGATCAATCACCGGGAATCCCTGGCGGAACAGGTCAGGGCCCTTGGCCTTGAACCACGCTATGTCGCTTCCCTGAACGGGACCCAGGAACATTTCCCCGCCATTGTGGAATTGATCAAACCCCGGGGCCATATCGCCCTGATCGATGATCCCCAGTCCCTGGAGATCAACACCATCAAGCCCAAGGCCCTGAGTTTCAGCTGGGAGTTCATGTTCACCCGCTCCATGTACCAGACCGAGGACATGGAAAAGCAGCATGAGTTGCTGAACCGGGTGTCGGCACTCATTGACCAGGGCACCCTTATGTCCACCGTGACCGGCAATCTTGGCAAGATCAGTGTTGACACGCTCAAACAGGCCCATTCCCTTCAGGAGAGCGGCCGTGTCATCGGCAAGAATGTCCTTGACGGCTTTCACGCTTAGAAAAACCGAAACATACGTGGCGGTGTACTGCCCCCGGGCACAAGGCACCCCCCATATTCATACGACCCGAATAAAATAAAAGGAGACTCCCATGGATTACCAAGGTTATACGACATTTAAAACGGAAATAGACAATGCCGTGCTCACGGTGACGTTTGACTACCCGCCCGTAAACATCCAGGGACTGCCCATGATGGCGGACCTGAACATGATGGCCCACAAGCTTGAGCAGGACCGTAAGGTCAAGGTGGTGGTCTTCCAGTCCGCCCACCCGGAAATATTCATTGCCCATGCAGACATCAATTTTCTCAAGGACATGTCAACCCGGGCCGTATCCCGTGATGAGGTCAAACTGCTTGACCTCCAGAGCACGCTGGAGCGCATCAGCAGCCTGCCCCAGGCAACCATTGCCAAAATCGAGGGATTTGCCCGGGGCGGAGGCCATGAATTCGCCCTTGCCTGTGATATGCGGTTTGCCGCCCGGGGCAAGGCCAAATTCATGCAGATGGAAGTCGGCATGGGCATCCTTCCCTGTGGTGGCGGTGCATCACGCATGGCCCGCCAGGCAGGGCTCGGCCGGGCACTGGAAATCATTCTGAGCGCCCGTGATTTTGATGCGGATGAAGCCGAAGCTTACGGCACCGTCAACAAGGCCCTGAATCCCGATGAGATCGGCCCGTATGTGGATGCCCTGGCCAGGCGCATTGCCCATTTCCCCGCAGCTTCCATTGAGGCCTGCAAACGCGCGGTATATGCGTCTGTTGATCTTCCCATTGATGCGGCCCTCAGGGAAGAGGCGTACTGGCTTTACCAGGCCACAAGCCAGACTCCGGCCATCAAACGATTTACGGCCGCGGACGACACAGGGTTCCAGAATGACATTGAAAACCAGCGGAACTTTGAAGACGGCGTGATCGGCATCCAGGAAATAACGTAATAAATCGTGGGAAATGAAGGCCGGGGAATTCCTCTGGAAATCACACAGAAAAGAAAGATAGAGAAAAACCTTTAAAACTTGGGATGGAGATTTATGATGCAGAAAACGATTCTCATTACCGGGGCCACTGACGGCATCGGGCTGGAGACTGCCCGGATGCTGGCCTCCCAGGGCCACCGCCTGCTGCTCCACGGACGCAGCAGGGAAAAACTGGCACAGGTGTCACAAACCCTTTCCGGGATGCCGGACACGGGAGATGCCGGAACAGATCAAATCGAAACATACAGAATCGAAACATATCTTGCCGACCTGTCCGTCATGGCCGATGTGGAGGCACTTGCCCGGGCCGTGGCAGAGCAGCACACATCACTTGACGTGCTCATCAACAACGCAGGGGTGTACGCTGCCCCCGCCCCCACCACCCGGGACGGGCTGGATGTCCGGTTTGCCGTCAACACCATTGCTCCTTACCTGCTGACCCGGCGCCTCCTGCCCCTGCTCGGCAGTTCCGGTCGGGTCATCAATCTTTCCTCGGCTGCCCAGGCACCCGTGGACACCGGGGCGCTTGCCGGACCGGCAATATTGTCCGACAATGCGGCCTATGCCCAGAGCAAGCTGGCCCTGACCATGTGGTCGCGCAGTATGGGGCTTTCCCTCAAGGATGAGGGACCTGCGGTGATTGCGGTAAATCCCGCATCCATGCTGGGCAGCAAAATGGTGAAGCAGGCATTTGGCGTGGCCGGCGGGGACCTTGGCGTCGGCGCTGATATCCTCTGCCGCGCAGCACTCTCCGATGAATTCGCCGCTGCCACGGGCAAGTATTTTGACAATGATTCCGGAAGATTTTCCCCGCCCCACCCGGATGCCCTGGATCCGCAGAAATGCGAGGCGGTCGTGGCAGCCATCAAAGCGGTTCTGGCAAAAACCACAACATAAGGAATCTATTACGGCCATGCATTACGAAGGAAAAATATACCGGCCCTGGATTGAGGCCAACAGCCTCCTGATCCAGACCACCCTGGGCTGCACCCATAACAAGTGCACGTTTTGCGACATGTTCAGGGAAAAAAAATTCGGCATCAGGAAAATCGAGGACATCTTCAGTGATATTGACGAGGCCCGGCGGATATTCCCCCATGTGGGATCTGTCTTCCTCATCGACGGGAACGTACTGGCCCTCAAGACCGAATTTCTTTTGCAAATCCTTGAAAAACTCACTGCGGCGTTTCCCGAGTGTAAAAAAATATCCCTTTACGCGGGGTTGAACGATCTGAGGCGCAAATCCGTGGCAGAGCTGACAGCACTGAAACAGGCCGGCCTGGCAATGGCCTATACCGGCCTGGAGTCCGGTGATCCCGTCATCCTTAAGCGGATCAAAAAGGGGCTGACACCCGACCAGGCCCTCAAGGGAATGGAAAAGGCCAAGGCCGCCGGTATTGGGGTGCTGATCTCCATTATTTTCGGAATCGGCGGCAAAGAGCGCTCAAAAACGCACATCGCGGAAACCGTAAAACTGCTCAACATCATGAAACCCGAAGAACTGGCGCCCATGGCCCTGGCCATACAACCGGGCACCGAACTCGCCCGGGAGGTTGACGCAGGCGAGTTCATTCTCCCGAGTCCCTTGCAAGTCCTTGAAGAGGAAAAATACCTTCTGGAACACCTGGATGAGTTTCCCATGTACTACTGGGGGGACCATGGCAATAATATTGTATCTTCAAAGGGACAGCTGCCCGCATCCAGAAATATATTCCTGGAAAAAGTCGAGCAGGCCATTGCCACCCACCCGGTGACACAAAAGGAGGTGCTTGAGACATTTGCATGGTGATCCCCACCGGCTATTCCGTTCACACCCGGACCATGAGACACCCTGATTTTCCCCGGCAGGGTTAAATCAAATTGACAACCCGGCCCGGCCTGTTTATAACCCGCAGCGGGAAAATACAATTCACTTTTCCGGGAAAGGACGGGATATGCATTACTGGATCTGTACGGATGATACGGACATGCCGGGCACAATAGGAACCGGGCGGTTGCTTCAGGAGATCTGCCGGGAACTTGAGGAACAGGGGCTGGGGCGCTGCTCCGCCATCAGCCGCCACCAGCTCTTTGTCCATGAAGATATCCCGTTCACCTCGCACAACTCGTCCATGTGTTTTGAGATGCACCTGGCAACGGGCAGGGAAATCTCCGGGGTGATCGGGTACATGGCAAAGGCCCTTGAAACCCGTGTCCCCCGGGGTGCCGATCCCGGCCTCTGCGTTTCAGGCCCCCTGACCGAACGGGCCGGGGAACAATTGGAAGCCTTTGGCGCGGCAGCCAAAACACAGGTGCTGCATAAGGAGGACGCTGCCGGCTTTGCCCGGGAACTCGGACTTCACCTGTCCGAACACGGAGGCACCGGGGGCGGCATCATCGGCGCCCTTGCGGGTGTGGGGCTTCGTATGTCAGGTAATGACGGGCGTTACAGGGGATGGCACCACCTGGGAAATCCCGGGGATGTGTTTCGTGTGGAGGCCCTGTGCAGGTATCCGTTCATTGACAGGCTGGTGACCGAATCCGGCAAACCTCTGCCCATGGCGGAACAGGTGCATATCGGATCGGAAAAAACCAAAACCGTTCGCATGGGCCATCAGCGTGTGGTCGTGGTCAAAGCAAACGACATGTTCCGCAATACCGGTATTGCCTGCCGGACCATCACCAAGGCAGAGGCCAGGCGCTATTAATTTCCTGCCGGGCAGGATGGTCCGGCACTCCGGATGTTTCAGGCCCCTTTGAGAAAATCAATGGCCTGCTCTTTTTCATCCATTGAAAACCCCCGCATCTCACTGCCCTTGAACAGCCTGCCCTCAAGGTCGATCAGTCCGGGCAGCCATTTTTTATCCACCACAACCGCCACCCGGCCGAAATGTGACAGCCCTGCGTCAAAAAAGAATTTCAGCTTCTCGGCCAATGCTTCAAACTCCACCCCGCCAAGGCGTGTCATTTCCTGATAGATATGAATTTTCTCTCCCCGGTCAATTTTCTCGCGGAAACAGTCAAGCACCGTTTTCATATCCCGGGTTGACACCTTGCCGTCCAGCCGGTAGGCCACGACGCCCGGGACATTGATATCCATAAACTCAAGCATGCGGTTTCCCTCCCTTGTACCGGGTGCACCGCCGCAAACGCCCGGCGGGTTAAAAACGGCTGGACCGGTTCCGGCAGGCCAGTTCCTGCCGGAGCCGATCAAATTCTCGCAGCTTCGCTCACACTTTGAAGCGGCCGACCATGGCTGTGAGGTTTTCCGCCAGTTCAGACAACTCCCCGGCACTGCTCATGATCTGCCGGCTATCGGTGTTCACCTCATCGGCGGCCCGGCTCACCCCTGAAATATTCACGGAAACCTCTCCCACCACCGCAGAGGTCTGGTTGATATTATCGTTGACCTCCTGAACCCCGGCAGAGGCCTGGCTGACGTTGTTTGAAATTTCCCGGGTGGTGGCAGACTGCTCTTCAATGGCCGTTGCCACCGAAATAACAATCTCATTCACCTCATTGATCACCGTCACAATGGCTTCAATGGCGTCTATGGATTCGGCAGTGGTGGTCTGAACCCCGGAGATTTTGTCACTGATCTCCCGCGTGGCATCGGCGGTCTGCTGGGCAAGGGCTTTGATTTCCCCGGCCACAACCGCAAACCCCTTGCCGGCCTCACCCGCCCTGGCCGCTTCTATGGTGGCGTTCAGGGCAAGGAGGTTGGTCTGCTCCGAAATATCGGAAATAGTTTCGGTCACCTGGTTGATTTCGGATGCGGAGCGGCCCAGGGCATCCACTTTTGCAGAGACATCTTTTGCCTTGTTCACGGCATCATGGGTGGTCTCGCTTCCCTTTGCCGTATTGGTGGCGATCTCGTTAATGGTGGCGGTCATTTCCTCGGATGCGGAAACAATAGTATGGATGTTGGCGGCAGTCTGTTCGGTTGCCGCGGCCACACTGTTCATGTTGGTGGCCATCTCCTCGGTGGCGGCCGCCACATTGTTCGACTGTTCCGCGGTCTGTTCCGAATTCGAGGAAATCTGTTTTGATACGTCTGAGAGCCGGGAAGAAGAGGTCTGGAGCGTTGACGTGCCCGAGGCAATGTCCTTGAACATTTCCCGTAAATTGCCCGACATGCTGTTCAGGGCCTTTACCAGGACGCCCACTTCATCTTTCTGGTCAATCTCCAGCCGCCCCCTGAAATCCCCTTCTGCAATTTTGTTTGCAAAATCCATGGCCTGTCTCAGCGTGGCACTGATGGGGCCGGCGATCATCAGGGTGATGGCAATGGAAAAGATCACGGTGAAAACCGTCACAATAACCACAGCTTTGGATGTTGCCCGGGTGTGGCCGGACATGGCCTGGAACGCGTTAAACAGCTCCTGGGTATGTTCTTCCACAATCCTGTCGATAATGGTGGTGATTTTCACCGCAAAGGGATCAAACTTCTCCATCCACGGGTTGCCCTGTTCCGGTCCGCCCTCAATGTAAGCCCGGGCCATTTTTTTGCCCATGTCATAATACGCATCCAGGCTTTTTCTCATATCATTAAGCTGGCGCACCATGTCCTGTTCGCCGTACTTCTCATGCTCCACAATGGCGTCGTCGATCCGCCGGACCGCATCCCTGTAATAGGTTTCCGCCTCGTCAAACCCGTCATCATACCCTTTGGCCGCCCGGGTGGCAGAAATATCCGTCAACCACCCCTGAATCTGCTCGATATCCCTTTTGATCTCCACAAAATTCAGGGTATGGGGAAGCACCTCGACCTCTGACGCGGTCAGTTCCTCGACCGTGGCATTGTTAAACCTGAGGACAAGCCCCCCTGAAATAATGAATAACAGGCATACCACCCCGAATCCTAAAAACAGCTTTTTCCTGATTGATAAATGTTTAAACCCGCCCAAAATATCGTCTCCTCTTTTATTCAAATATGTTCATCGCCGGCATCACCTGAAAACAGATGTTCCTTGGTCGTTGCAACGGGCCCGGCGGTTTGCAATGTTGCATTTTGCATCTTTTATTCCACCATATGTTCATATCGTATTATATTTATTTACCTCCTGTTAAGAGCTTGTTTTTTCTTAAAATTCCGGGATCTGAACATATATTTCACGAAAAGACCGTTCAGAATTATCCCATATTGACGATGCAGAAATGCGCCACAGGGCCAATGAATGTATCACTCCTGGAAAATATGTCTGGCCGCAGCACAAAATGTCCTTGATAAATCAAGTTTACTTATCATAAATACCGATTCGGATTCCAGATAAAAACAAGGGGGATGACGATTTTCAACCGGCAGCCCCGGAACCGGGTCCTCTCCTCCCGGAATTGTTTGACAGAATCCTGATCAAAAGACAGAATAGACCCATCATTAACCTGTTACCGGAGGTGCCTGACATGGAACAACTTGTTTACAACGCCCCTTTTCTCCTGAAACGGCCTGACAAGGAACGGCATTCATACGCGTTACAGAAGGCCGGCGCACCTGGTACGGCAGGATATATAAGGCCCTTTGGCTAGCCCATGGAATTGCTCTTCTTCATAGCCGGCTTTATTGTCATTGCCCTGGCCGCCAGGCAGATCGGTGACATCCTGAAGAACACCGGCCTGCCCCTGATCAGCGGTTTCCTGTTCACGGGCATCATCACCGGTCCCTATGTTCTGGACCTGATATCTGCGGAAGCCGTGCGTTCCCTGCGGTTTGTGGATGAAGTTGCCCTGGGTGTGATTGCCTTTGCCGCCGGCAGCGAGCTTTATATCAAAGAGCTCAGGCACCGCCTCAAGACCATTGCCTGGATCACCACCGGCCTTGTGGTTTCCACATTTTCAATCACCAGTATCGTTTTTTTCATGCTCTCCGGCTTTATGCCCTTTACGGCGGATATGCCCCTGCCCGCCCGCATCGGGGTCTCTCTGCTTGCCGGGGCCATTTTTGTGGCCCGGTCCCCGTCCTCGGCCATTGCCATTGTCAATGAGTTGCGCGCCAAGGGCCCGTTCACCCAGACCGTTCTCGGCGTGACCGTGATCATGGATGTGGTGGTGATCACCCTTTTTGCGACCAATTCATCCATTGCCGACGCCCTGTTCACCGGATTGCAGTTCAACTTCGGTTTTGTCCTCCTGCTGGCAACCGAACTTCTGTGCGCCCTGGTTCTGGGCATCTTAGTCTCCCGGGTCCTGGTGCGGCTGCTCTATTTTTCCCTGGCGCCCTGGATCAAAACCGCAGGCATTCTTTTGACAGGATACCTGGTGTTTGAACTGTCTGCCGGGATCCGCAGCTTCACCCACAGCCGGCTGCCGTTTGAGATACTTCTGGAACCGCTGCTGATCTGCATGATCGCCGGATTTCTTACGGGCAACGAATCCAGGCTCAGGAAAGAATTTTTAAGCCTGCTCTCAACCATCGGCCCGCCCGTTTACATTGCCTTTTTCACACTCACCGGGGCGTCCCTGTCCCTGGATATCCTGGCAAAGACCTGGCCTGTTGCCCTGGCCCTGTTCCTGGCCCGGGGCGCTGCCATCTTTGCCGGTGCGTTCCTGGGCAGTCTCAAGGCCGGGATGCCGGCCAGGGACAGCAGCATCAGCTGGATGGCCTATATTACCCAGGCCGGTGTGGGCCTTGGCCTGGCCAGGGAGGTGGTGGTAGCCTTCCCCGAATGGGGCATGTCTTTTGCCACCATTATCATTGCCGTGATCTTTTTAAACCAGATCCTCGGTCCTCCCCTTTTCAAAAAAGCCATCCGGCTCATGAATGAAGACCACTCAAAGGCCAAGGGCCTGACTGCAACCGGGCTCAGGGACGCGGTTATTTTCGGAGCCTGCCCCCAGGCCATAACCCTGTCCAACTCCCTGGCATCACAGGGATGGGAGGTGCGCCTGGCACTTCCGGAACTGGCAATGTCCGATGCCCTGCCTGCAGATGTTCCCGTCACCCGCCTGCCCCAATCGTACCTGGATCCGGACAGTCTGGCCCGTGCCGGTGCGGACAAGGCATCCGCCATTGTTGCCATGCTCACGAATCAGGAAAATTACAGGATCTGCGAGCTTGCCTATGAACATTTCGGCACCCAGACCCTGGTGGCCAGGCTCCATGACACGGCGCTTGTCCCCAAATTCCGGGCCATTGGCGTGCTTGTGGTGGATCCGGCTGCCGCCGGCGTCAATCTTATGGATTATTTTGTCAGGTCCCCGGCCATTGCGGCCCTGCTCATGGACCTGAACGACAGCCAGAAGATCACCGACCTTTACATGCAGAACCCTGCACTGTCCGGCATGGCCCTCAGGGACCTGAAACTTCCCCTGGACACGGTGGTCATGTCCATCCGGCGGCAGGACAACGTGATGGTTCCCCATGATTATACCCGGCTTTCAACCGGAGACCGGATCACGCTGCTCGGCTCTTCCGCGTCCCTGCGGTCAACCGCGCTCAAATTCGACGTCCATACCGAACATGCCCTGGCCGACATGGTGGAAAAGGCCGTTCCCAGGGAACTGGGGGAAAAACCCCGGACCAGTGAAGTCAAACAGTTGATCAAGACCCCCGGCCAGGGGAACCGGGAACGGTTCAACGATCTGGTCCGGGACTGCCAGGTCCTGGACCTGGACCGGGAAATGGATCACCAGGTATTTTTCAAGGCGGCCGGGGCTGCCCTGTGCAGCCGCCTAGACCTACAGCCTTCCGCCCTTGCCGACATGCTCCGGGCCAGGGAGGAAGATGTCTCAACCGTGCTGGCCCCGGGCCTGGCCGTGCCCCACATCATTATCAAGGGCAGTGCCCGGTTTGACCTTCTTATGGTCCGGGCAAGGAAAGGCATTGTGTTTGATCCGGAACAGCCGCGGGTCTTTGCCGCATTCGTGCTGGCCGGCACCATGGACGAGCGGCAGTTCCACCTGTTTTCCCTGTCCGCCATTGCCGGTGTTGCCCTTGATCCGCGGTTTGAGCAGAAATGGCTCCGGGCAAGGAACCATAAAGCACTCCGGCGCCTTGTGATGGCCAAAGGCGAGGAAGGGCAGACCACATTAACCCCACGGCAGAATAACCAGGAACCACAGGAATCCACATGAACCAGAAAACACAGGGACAGCTCGAAGCAGAAATCAGTGACGCTGTTGTCCGTTTTGAAAAAGAATACATGGGCCGCGGCCCCCTGGAGACCAAAACCTATATTATCGACGACATGGTGCTGGTCCGGCTCAAAAACGTGCTGACCCAGGCGGAGCTGCGCCTGGCCGATTCCGTGGACCGCACCGACGGCAGGGAGCTGATCAAAAAAGTCCGCATCACCCTGATGGAGCAGGGCCGCCCTCTGCTTGAGGCGGTCGTGGAAGAAATCCTGGGGGTAAAAATAAAAAGCCTGCACACCGATATCAGCACCAAAACCGGGGAACGGGTGATTCTCTTTTCCCTGGACGCCCCGCCCGGAATCGGCCGTGACACGGCCCGCTGATGCCCCTGTTCCCGGCCCGGTACAGTCGAAGGCAACATAGAAATTGATTGACAGGGAATCCGAATCATGATTTATAAACCAGACCTGCCGGGGAAAAGGCGCATGGCGCAAGTTGTCCGGGGGGTGATAAAAAACCCGTCTTAGCGTCAAAGCGACCCCTGTCATACCAAACCCAAGGGTGCGCAAAGAATATAAGGCCGCAGCCTGCTTTATCCAAGCAGGCTGCGGCCTTTTTTTTTGTTCGGCCGGGCGTGATTCCCAACGCCTGAAATGCAATGCCCACCGGATCAACCGGAAGGCATATACACCAAACCATATGGAGAAAAATCGACATGAGTACACCTGAGTCATCTGTTGCCCCCCTGGTATCAATCGTGATGGGCAGCAAATCCGATTACGAAGTCATGAAGGAGTGTGCAAAAATCCTGGCGGAGTTCAACGTTTCCCACGAAGTGCGGGTGGTATCGGCCCACAGGACCCCGGACCGTGCCCATGAACTGGCCGTGGGCGCCGAAGAACGGGGAACAAAAATGATTATTGCCGCTGCAGGCAAAGCAGCTCATTTGGCAGGCGTGCTGGCCGCCCTGACCCCCCTGCCTGTCCTGGGCGTGCCCATGACCACCTCGGACCTGGGCGGTCTGGACTCCCTGTTGTCCATGGTCCAGATGCCGGCGGGCATCCCCGTGGGCACAACAGCCATCGGCAAGGCCGGCGCCAAGAATGCGGGCCTTCTGGCAGTTGCTGTTCTGGCCCTGTCCGATGCCGGGCTGCGGGAAAAACTCAACGACTACAGAAAACAGATGCGGGCCCAGGTTGAAGCGGATGATGATGAAATCCGCATGAAAAACATTTCCTGATCCGGCCGGATCCACCAAACCGAATACGGACGCGCAACTGTTAACCATGCAACGCAAATACATGGGGTGAACATCATGGATGTGCAGTACAATACGACACTCGAAACCCTAGAACGGCTCCGAGCGGAATCAATGAATGCCGGCGGGGATAAAAAAATCGAGATTCAGCACCGCAGGGGCAAGCTTACGGCCCGGGAGCGAATCGATCTGCTCCTGGACGACGGCAGCTTTGAAGAATTTGATGTCCTCAAAACAAGCCGCGGGAGCGCCCTGGGACAAGAAAAAACCTATGCCGGAGACGGCGTGATCACCGGGCACGGCAGTATTGACGGCCGGGAGGTCTTTGTTTTCAGCCAGGATTTCACGGTGGTGGGCGGCTCCCTGGGAGAAGCCCACGCCCAGAAGATCTGTAAGGTCATGGACCTGGCGGCCCGGGTGGGTGCGCCCATTATCGGCCTGAGCGATTCGGGCGGGGCCCGCATCCAGGAAGGGGTGGATGCCCTGGCAGCCTACGGGGAGATCTTTCACAGAAACGTCAGGGCCAGCGGGGTAGTGCCCCAGATTTCCTGCCTCATGGGTCCCTGTGCCGGCGGGGCGGTTTACAGCCCTGCCATCACGGATTTTGTCTTCATGGTCCAGGACTCTTCCTACATGTTTGTCACCGGGCCCAGTGTGGTCAAGACGGTGACCCACCAGGAGATTACGGCCGAAGATCTCGGCGGGGCCATGGTGCATGCCCGGGAGAGCGGGGTGGCCCATTTCACGGCGGCCAATGACGTGCTCTGCCTGCGGAAGGTCCGCCGCCTGATCAGCTACCTGCCGTCCAATAACCGCCAGCGCGCCCCGATTCTGAACCTCCGGGACCCGGCAGACCGCATTGACCCGGCCCTGGATTACCTGATCCCGGAAAACCCCAACCAGACCTATGACATGAACGTGCTCATTTTCAGTATCCTGGACGGGGCGGAATTCATGGAGATCCAGCCCGACTTCGCCCGCAACATCATCTGTGGATTCGGCCGGCTGGGCGGCCAGACCGTGGGGCTGGTGGCCAACCAGCCGGCTGTTCTGGCCGGGGTCTTGGACACGGACGCCTCGTTCAAGGCCGGACGCTTTGTGCGGTTCTGCGACGCCTTTAACATCCCCCTGGTTTCCCTGGTGGATGTGCCCGGTTTCATGCCCGGTCCGGACCAGGAACACGGGGGCATCATCCGCCACGGGGCCAAGCTGCTTTACGCGTTTACGGAAGCCACGGTTCCCCGGATATCCGTGATCGTCCGGAAGGCTTACGGCGGGGCGTACCTGGTCATGAACTCCAAACATATCCACTGCGACGTCAACTATGCCTGGCCCACGGCTGAAATCGCCGTCATGGGACCCAAGGGCGCGGCAGAGGTCATCCACCGGAGGGAGATCAAGGCGGCCGATGATCCCGAGGCCATGCTCCAGGAAAAAATGGCCCATTACCGCGACACCTTTGCCAATCCCTTCCTGGCTGCCCAGCGGGGGTATATCGACGATGTTATTTTCCCGCGGGACACCCGCCAGCGACTCATACGCACCCTTCAGCTCCTTGAGGAAAAAGAGGCAAAAGGGCCGAAACGGAAACACGGAAACATTCCCTTGTGAGGTATACCATGTTTGATAAAGTTCTCATTGCCAACCGCGGAGAGATCGCGGTCCGTATCATCCGCACCTGTAAGCGGCTGGGCATTGCCACGGTTGCGGTGTATTCGGATGCGGACAGCCGGAGCCTTCACCGGCAGCTGGCTGACGAAGCCGTTCACATCGGCAGCGCCCCTGCCCGGGAATCCTACCTGGACAGTGAAAAAATCATCTCAGCCGCATTAAACACCGGCTGCCAGGCCGTCCATCCCGGATACGGCTTCTTATCGGAAAACGCCAGGTTTGCCCGGGCCCTGACGGCCGAAGGCCTGGTGTTCATCGGCCCGCCACCGGATGCCATCGCCGTCATGGGCGACAAGATCGCGTCAAAGGAACTGGCCGTCAAAGCCGGGGTGCCTGTGATTCCCGGCCATGTGGATGCCCTGAAGGACGAGGAAGAAGCCTTGTCCGTGGCCGACAGCATCGGCTACCCCGTCCTGCTCAAGCCGGCTGCCGGCGGGGGCGGCAAGGGCATGCGCATTGTGGAAACCCCGGACCAGATGTCCGAGGCCCTGGCGTCAAGCCGCCAGGAAACCCTCAAGGCCTTCGGGGACAACCGGATTTTCATGGAGCGGTATATCCAGCAGCCCCGCCACGTGGAAATCCAGGTGCTGGCAGATGCCCACGGCAACGTGGTGTTCCTGGGGGAAAGAGAGTGCTCGATCCAGCGGCGGTACCAGAAAATCATTGAGGAATCGCCCTCGCCTGCCGTTTCCGGCGAACTGCGCCGGCGCATGGGCGCGGCAGCCTGCGACCTCGCCCGCAAAGCCGGTTACACCAATGCCGGCACCGTCGAGTATGTGCTGGATGCCAATGGCGGGTTTTATTTTCTCGAGATGAACACCCGGCTCCAGGTGGAGCATCCCGTCACGGAAATGGTCACCGGCCTTGACCTGGTGGAACAGCAGTTGCGCGTGGCATCCGGCAGTCCCCTGCCCTTTGGTCAGGACGATGTAAAGGTGGAAGGCTGGGCCATAGAGGCCCGGATCTGTGCCGAGGATCCGGCCCGGGGATTCATGCCGGCCACGGGTATGATCACCCGGTATGCTGAGCCCCGGGGACCTTCCGTCCGGGTGGACAGCGGGGTGGCCACGGGCAGTAAAATCGGAGTCTACTATGACTCTATGGTGGCCAAGGCCATCTGTTACGGCAAAGACAGGGAAGCGGCCCGCACCGGCCTGGTCCAGGCCCTTAACGGATATCACATCGAGGGGATCGTCACCAATATTGACTTTGTGAACAGTGTACTCTGCCATCCGGTGTTTGCAGCGGGACAACTCAACACGGATTTCATTGCAGACCATTTTGACGGCCCGCGTCCGCTTGAGCCGCCCGATCCGCGCCTGCTCAAACTCTCGGCCCTGACTGCGACCCTGGTTCACCATGTCCGCACCATGGTCGTGAGGGAGGCGGTCCGGCCCATGATTTCCCGCATCGGCACGGACAGGGACAGGGCAGACATCCACCAGTACGGGGTCCGGTGTGAGGCAGGGTCATTTGACATCACCCTGGAAAAAGCCCCGGCACCCCAGGTCTGGAACATATCCGTGGACAACGAACAATTTGTGGTGGAAACCCCGGATTTTGAATTTTACCGCCGCCGTCTCAAACTGACCGTTGACGGCGAGGACCACCGGTTTCGCCTGCGTATCGAACAGGCCCACTGCTGGATTGCCTTTTGCGGGCTTACCCATAAGTTCGAGGTCTATACCCCCAAGGAATGGCGACTGCTGGCCCATATGCCCGAGCGGGATGCCAACGGCCCCACCAATACCCTGGAATGCCCCATGCCCGGCCTTGTGGTGGCCGTGCCCGTCAAAAAAGGGGACCGGGTCTACCGGGGCCAGAACCTGGTGGTCCTGGAATCCATGAAAATGGAAAGCGGGGTTGCCGCCTCCGTCGACGGCATCATTGCCGATGTCATGGTCTCCCCGGGCCAGACCGTGGAGGCCGGGGACCTGCTGGTCCGGTTTGCCGAACCCCGGGAAAAAGACAAGGGGACGGAATCATAGGCCCCCTCCCCTCCGGGCCTTTTCAAGTGTTGTCCACCAGCGATGCCGGTACGGTAATGGGCCGGGCCCTGAGATACTCTCCCAGGGTCTTGCCCTGGGGATCGGTCCTGACCGACGCTGCCACCCCGTATCCCAGCAGGCCGTGGACAACGAAGTTCAACGCCTTGAGATTGGGCAGGCAATACCGCCGGACCTGGTAAGACGCCAGGTCCGGCAGCAACGTTTTGAGCCGGTCCTCTGACAGGTATCCCTCAAGAAACGCATAGCCCGCATCATCACGGGCCCATACCCCCAGGTTGGCATTGCCGCCCTTGTCCCCGGACCGGGCGGCAAACACCCGGCCCAGGGGAATTTCACAGACAGAGCCGGATGCAGTTTCCCCGTTGCCGGCACCGTTTCCGGGGCCGACCTCCGCAAGTCCGGCAAGCACGTCCGCCTGGGTTTGCCCGGACGGTATCACCGGGGCAATTTCATGCACCTGTCCGTCAACGTGCACCCGCTCCAGGAGCTTATCCTTGCCCACCAGGGCGGGCCAGTGGCGGATGGCCGGGGAGGCGTTGCCCGGGGGCGTGGTGGTGATAAATCCCGGGACGCTTGCCAACATCATTTCAACCACCCCGCCGGAAAACACTTTCCCGACCTTGCCCGGATCCGGATCCATGACCGTAATACGCAGATGGGCAAAGGCCTGGTTGTTCTCATCGGTCTGTTCCCGGTCCGACCGTATGAGCTGGACATGGGCCCGGGCAAACTGATCCCTGCCGCCCAGCCGTTCAAACAGGCTCTCTTCGACAATGGCGGCCTTTTTTCCAATATCCAGGCCCGTGAGCACAACCGTCATGGTATTCTGGTATCCCCAGAGCGTATTGATACAGACCTTGGCCGTATCTGTAGGCGGCACTCCACGGGCGCCTGTGACCCGCACCCGGTCGGAACCCTGATCTTCCAGTTCCAGGGTATCCAACCGGACGCCCACATCCGGGGTCTGGTAGACCTGGGGGCCGATTTCGTAAAGCAGTTGGGCCGTTACCGTTCCCGTGGACACAAGCCCGCCTGTGCCCGGATGCTTGGTAATCACAAACGAACCGTCCGCATGCATTTCCGCCATGGGAAACCCCATGTTTTTATACGAGGGGACCTCATCGATAAAGGCGTAGTTGCCCCCGGTGGCCTGGGTGCCGCACTCAATGATATGGCCGGCTGCGTAAGCGCCTGCCAGGCAGTCCCAGTCATCCCGCTGCCATTTGAATTTCCAGGCGCAGGGACCGGCCACAAGGGCGGCATCGGCCATACGCCCGCCCACCACGATATCCGCCCCGGCTCCCAGTGCCAGGGCAATGCCCCAGCCCCCGAGATAGGCATTGGCGGTGATAATCTCACCGGTTGCCTGCCCCAGTTCCTCGCCGGTCTCCAGATGGGTGAAAGGTTCTCCCCCGGCCTGGAGATCGCCCAGTGCCGGCATGAGGTCGTCCCCGGTCACGGCAGCCACACGGGGGGACAGCCCCAGGATTTTTCCCAGGTCTTCCAGTTCCCGGACCAGGCCCAGGGTATTGATACCCCCGGCATTGGCCACGATTTTAATGCCCCGGTCCAGGCAGGTGCCCATGACCTCTTCCATTTGTTTGAGAAAGGGAACGGCATATCCCTTGTCCGGGGATTTTGTCTTCATACGGAACAACAGGGCCATGGTCAGCTCAGCCAGGTAATCCCCGGTAAGCACGTCAATCTCACCGCCCTCAACCATTTCCCTGGCTGCGGACAGGCGGTCGCCCAGGAACCCGCTGCAATTGGCAATCACCAATGTATCACTCATCTTTTACGGCACTCCTTACATATTAAATCCATGAACACATCTGCCCCGGGGCAATTTGCAACACCGGCCCGGCCGGCCCCGGGGCAAGGTCTGGAAAATATGCCATATTTTCGGTCATGCGTCCAGATTTTCCAGATCGAACCTATTTAAATCACGGGACATTTTCTCTACCCCCGCGTTCTCCATTCCCATGTTCTCCGTTACCCGTGGCCCGGGCCGCCCACATGGGAAATTCCCGCTTTCCCCGGGGTGAAAGCGCATACGTCCCAAACCCCACCCTGTCAAACCATCCGTAAACATCCCGGTACAGGATATTCCTGGCTTTGGGATCTTCAAGCGCCGATGCAACGTGGGCGGCTTTGGCAGGTCCGTTTTTTTCAAGGTAGTGCGCCAGGGCCAGGGCCCGCTGCCGGTATGCGGTCATGATGCCCCGCCGTTTCGCACTCCCGCCTGGATTCGGATCCCCGATACGCATCATGAACTCGCCCAGCAGGCGCTCCTGCCGCTTTTTTGATTTACGGGGCTTGTATTTACCGGGGTCTACAACCACCCGAACCGCATCAGCATCATGGCCCACCCCGATCTCCATCAACCCCAGGCCGAGCATGCGCAGCAACTTGACCACGCGCCGGGGTTTCTTTTTCAGGATGCCGCAGCCTTTTGGCACGCCGATATAAACATGATCCGCCACAGCGATCCTGTCCACGGCCTGGAGGAGAACACCCAGGTTAAGGGACAGCTTCAGTTCCACGACAACAGGGGTCTCACTGCCGCGCACGGCAACCACGTCACACTCCCGGATCTCCCCTTTAACCGTATATCCCTGGGCTTCCAGGAATTGTTTTACCGGCGGATAAAGATCAGCTTCTTTCATATGTCTTCCTTTCATGCCCGGCCCGCAGTGAAAGCCACTCATGGATTCCAGGCGCCGGGACCCGATCTGACGATGCAACAGCCCCGCAAAACAAGCCGTACCTCGCTGTGATCATGCGCAGCACGGCCGCATGCGGGAATATATCACGCCTTCAATATCATTTTCACTGTTACAGGTATTGTTTTCGCGTTGAGACGGCCCCGGTGAATATCATGTAACGTCCTGAGACGTTTTCAGGGTTTTCAGGGTTTTCAGGCCATAGGGGCAGACCGCCGAGCAGATACCGCAGTTATGGCCCTTATGATACTGGTAATAGTGTTTCTTTTTCCAGTCATCACACGCCTTGGCATCCAGTATGGCCTCACGGGGCACTCCCGGTTGCCAGCCATTGCCTGTTAAGGCGTTTGCCGGGCAGGCATCCACACAGCGCCGGCATTTACCGCAGAAATTCTTCTCCGTGGCAGGCCCGCATGGCAGGGGCATGTCCGTAAATATCGTACCCAGGCGCACCCAGGACCCAAAGGGCCGGGTAATAAGCTGGCAATGGCGGCCGATCCACCCCAGTCCCGCCTGTGTTGCCGCGGTTTTCTGGGGAAAGTCCCCCTTGATGTTGGCCGTATCCGTGCGCTCGGAAGCAGCCAGGGCGGCGGCCCGGTATCCCCGGGTGGAGATCTCCTTTGCCAGGGCGGCGGACAGGTTGTTGATGCGCGTGTTCACCCGGGCATATTCATCGGCATATGTCTGGTTGGGACCATCCTGGATACCGGCCATGATCCGGGGATTCATGGGGAGAACAAAAGAAAGGGCCGCCGGCCAGAACCCTCCGTGGGACCCCCTTGGTGTTGTAAATGCACAAAGATCTGCCGCCCCCCACAGTTGGATGCCCCGTGTGTCCATCCACCTGCCGAGCCATGCCGGAAAAGCGTTTGATTCAGACGCCATGATCATTCCCCCATCATCCTAAAAACAGTTTTCCTCCGGGGCAACCGCCGGCCAATGTCCAAAAGCCTTTATCTCCCGGCCATGACATCTTCAATAAATGACACTGCATTTCCGGCCCCGTCTTCATTCCTGATTTTCCTGCCCAGCAGGTCGGTATTTTGCCGTATGGCCCGCTCCGACAGCACCCGGTCAATGGCCCGGGACAAATTGCCGGTCCCAAGTGTTTTCCGGGGAATCGGCGCACTGCCCGCCCCGAGGGTCTCCAACCGGTGGCCCCAAAAGGGCTGGTCTCCGAAAAACGGCACCACCACCGAGGGTTTGCCCGCCCGCAATGCTGCGGCTGTGGTACCGGCACCGCCGTGGTGGACAATGGCGGCCATTTTTGGAAAAAGCCAGTCATGGGGGGCCTGGTCGATCTGCAAAATGGTGTCCGGCAGGTGCCCGGGTGTCATCCCGCCCCATCCGGTTGACAAGATTCCGCGTACACCGCTTTTCTGAAGGGCATTGACCGCGATGCGGGCAAGCCGTTCCGGATGCCGCCCGGCCATGGAGCCAAAACCGATATACACGGGTGCCGGGCCTGCTGCCAGGAAATCGGCAAGCCGTTTTGGCGGTGCCCATCCCTCATCCCGGTCAAGGAACCAGTACCCGGTCAATACGGCGGTATCCGGCCAGTCCCGGGGACGGGGAATCACATGCCTGCTCACCCCGTGCATCACCGGGATCACTTCCCCGCCGGACGTCCGCAGGATATCAAACCCCTTGCCGGCCGGCAGGCCGTTTGCCTGCCGCCATTTCTTGACATGCTTACCGGCCGACCATCCCATGAGGGTGTTGACCAGCCGGTAGGTCATGCGGTTGTACCCCCCGCCCAGCTTCAAATCGGGGAACCCCATGTTCGGGTGCTCCCTGGTCGGGACAAATATGGGTGCCGGCAGCGCCATGATCACGGGCACGCCCAGTTTTTCGGCAAAATGCGGCCCGCCGTATGCTTTTGGATGAAAAATGATCAGGTCAGGCCCGGCGGCCTCTGCCGCCTCCCAGCACTCTTGGAGAAGGGCCTCCTGCATGGGACCCAGTTGCTTCATCATGCCCAGCGTTCGCTCGACCACCCGGAACAGGTTGGTGGTGTTCTCAACCAGGTCCCGGCCCTGGTCCGTGTCCAGGATGGCCAGCAGATCGTCGCTCATGTACCCGTACCGAAGCCCGAGTTCTTCCACAAATGTCCGGAACCGCACGCTTGTGGCAAGCGTGACATCATGCCCCTGTTCTTTAAGCCGTTTTCCCAGGGCCGCATAGGGCTGCACATCGCCCCGGGACCCGTATGTGGCAATACATATGTTCATATGTCTCCGGCCGCCCGTATGTCACGGCCATATTCGTCAATCGTTTAATCCCGCGTTGTTCAAAGGGTAAAATGTAAATATCTGCGTCGTTCAAATACCGTATGCCTTGGGTCAAGCCATAACAGCAATCCCTGGTGGAGTAAAGGGAATTTCAGTCCCAGGGCAAACGCATTTACATCTGGCATGGTTTTTTAATCCATATGGTTTCAGATACTTAAAACGTTCTCATACTTTTCCTTGCGTTTGCGACAACGTCTAAACCACTGAAATCATTCAGCCCGTTTTTATATGCGTTGACCCTGATTTCAGTCCCTATCTTTGTTGCGATACGGATTTCAATGGGGTATGATGGCCGGGATATTTCCTTTTTAACCGAGATAATACGCGAACGCAGGAGGGCCCCATGGACTTGGAACAATACAAACAGGTAATTAAAGACGCCATCCAGGGTGAGGTTGATGCCAGGACATTTTACGAAAAGGTCGGCAAAGGCATTAAAAACGACCATCTCAAGGAAATCTTCCAGAACTTTGCCAGGGAAGAGGCCAAGCACGAAAAAATGCTGACCCGGATCCTGAACCAGGAAAACATCACGGCCTCCCATTTTAACTGCGAAAAAGATTTTAAAGTGGCGGAAACCGTTGAAATGCCCGAGGTTACTCCGGACATGGACCTGAAAAACGCCATTGGCCTGGCCATGAAAAACGAAGAAATCGCCATGAAAAAATACGCGGCCCTGGCGGAAAACTGTGATGACCCCGAGTTAAAGCTGGTATTCCAGGACCTGGCCGCCATGGAACGGGACCATAAATTTAAAATGGAACAGAATTTTGTAGATGTGGCTTACCCCGAAGTATGGTAATGCCTTAGCGTCTTTTTGAATACACCGGGCATCCCCGGAGTTCCTTTAAAACCGCCGGTTGCCGTTCACTGCTGAAATATTGCCGAACGGAAACCGGCGGTTTCTTTTTCTCTATTACACCACCCCGTCAAGCTCATGTTTCAGGGAGCGGTTCATGAGCCGGTCCACGGTTTCGTCCACGGGGCGTCCCTCAAACAATACCGCATAGACCTCGTTGCAGATGGGCAGGTCCACCCCCAGTTTCCTGGACAGGTTGTACACGGACCGGGTGGTTTTCACGCCTTCGGCCACCATACGCATCTCGGAGATAATGTCTTCCAATGCCTTGCCCTGGCCGATCTGCTTGCCCACGGTATAGTTCCGGCTCAGGTCGCCGGTGCAGGTAAGCAGAAGATCGCCCACACCGGCAAGGCCGGACAATGTCAGCGGATCGGCGCCCAGACGGGTGCCCAGGCGGTTCATTTCCGTGAGGCCCCGGGTGATCAGGGCGGCCCTGGGATTCAGACCCATGTTCATGCCGTCGCAGATACCGGCGGCAATGGCCAGGACATTTTTCATGGCCCCACCGATCTGGGTGCCGATGGGGTCGTCATTTACATAAACCCTGAACGTGGAGCTGGAAAAAATCTTCTGGACACGTTCGGCAACATCCCGGTCCGTAGCGGCCGCCGCAACCACTGTGGGAATTTTGGCAGCCACCTCCTTGGCAAAACTCGGGCCGGACAGGACGGCGAAATTCTTTTCAGGCAGATGGTCCATCACACCGGACAGGATATCGGTCATGGTTTCATGGGTTTTGTTCTCAATCCCTTTTGAGGCCGTGACCACAATGGTGTCCGGATCAACAGCATCTTTCATTTCCCCGGCCACACTGCGCATGCAGTGGGAGGGAACCACCACCAGGACGAGGTCCTTGGCAGATACCGCCTGCTTCAGGTCATTGGTCGGGGTGATACTGTCGGGCAATGTGAACCCGGGAAGAAAGACCTTGTTTTCCCGGAGGGTCTCGATCTGTTCCCTGACCTCGGTTTCAAAAACCCAGAGATCCAGCCGGAATCCTTTATCAGCCAATTGCTTGGCCAGTGCGGTGCCCCAGCTTCCGGCACCCACAACCCCTATACGTGTATTTGGTATATCCATTTGCCTTCCAGACATTTCAACATGTTTTAAATCAGCAACCCGTACGTGGCGTATGTTGGCCTGCCACACTCCCCAACGCCGTTCCCCTTGTCGGGAACTGCGTCGGGCCAGGTATAACGATCAGGTATAAATAGTTGTTTATATATTAAATGACCTGCCGGTTCAACGGTAATACACGGGGTAGCGGTCCTGGGCCTGAAGAAACGTATCCAGGTCTTGTCCCGGTTCCGCTCCCCCGGTCATACATTCTGAAAACAGGGCAAAAGGCGCGTCATCCGGGAGATCGTTCAGGTGAATGATCCGGGCCAGGCGGTCATTGTCAAACGACAAGACATACAGGCCCTTTTTCCGGTCAAGGCACCGCCAGGCACGGGCGGCAGCCATCTCCGCTGTCATGCGGAATCCCTTGCGGGATTCCAGTGCCACCCGGCTGTCCGGGGCACAGGTATAAAGCGCGCGGATTGCCCTGACCCGGTTGATCTCTTCCAGTACGGCGGCCCTGTCCGCATGGATGCGGAATTTCTCCACGCCGCCGCTGGTATAAACGTATATGCCTTCGGGCGTTACTGCCACCATCTCCACCAGCACCACCACCAGGATCAGTAACCCGGCCATGGCAAGCTGGAGCTTTTTCTGGCCTTTTTTTCCCGGAACAGATGCTGCCATGACGTGACTATACGGCCAGGCCGGCCCTGACCTCCTGGACGATTTGTGCAGGAAAAAGCATCTCCACCAGCTTCAGTGCAAAGGCAAGGGCCGTTCCCGCCCCCCTTCCGGTGATGCAGTTCCCGGCCACCACAACAGCCCCGCCATCCACATTGCCGTTGTCAATCATATGGGTAAAGCCGGGATGGCAGGTGCATTGCCCCGGTGTTACCAGGCCGTGGTGGTGAAGCACGACAGCCGGAGAAGCGCAGATGGCGCCGAAATAACGCCCGGCATCCGCCTGGGCCTTAAGCAGCAGCCCCAGGTCTTCGGAATCCCTAAGGTTCTCAGCGCCGGGAATGCCGCCCGGCAGCACAATCAGGTCGAACGCCTTGTCCATGCAGTCCCGGATCAGGCAATCCGCCCGGAACCGGATTTCCCGGGCCGCCAGGATCTCCATCCGGTCGACAGAAGCCACTGTTACCGCTGCCCCGGCCCGGCGCAGCACGTCAATGATGGTAATGGCCTCCATTTCTTCAATGCCCTGGGCAACCGGAACCAATATTTGTTTTTCCATTATTTGTTTTTCCATGACCGTCTCCTGAAAATGGGGTTAAATGGGTTGGGCCTCGTCCAGGGAAACCCACCCGACCCTGCCTTTGGAAAACCGTATTTTAAGATGGTTTTCCCTTTTCTCAAGCACACTGACCCGGGTGCCGGCATGAAGGTCGAACAAGGGGGTGGCCGTTTCCAGGGTACCGGATCTCACGGCCACCCGGTCTTTCAGGATCACGGCACCGGCATCGGAACCCAGCCGCCAGGCCTCAAGTCCGGCAACCAGGACCAGGGCGCAGGCCAGGACGGCCAGGCCCATTCCCGCCCCTGTAAAAATACGTTTTTTCCCGGCCTGCCGGATGCCGGCCCAGGTAAAAAACAGAACCGATCCGCCAATGGCCATGAGCTGAAGCGTTTTCAAGGAGACCAGACCCTGCCAGAAAAAAAGGATATCCCTGATATTCAGGGCTGTGTCCACCTTGTCCCTGACCAGGGTGCGGGCATGGGCCAGGTTGAAATTCAGGTCGGGATCTCCGGAATTCAGGCGTTTGGCCCGCTCGTACCAGAGGATGGCCCGCCCCAGATCATTGGCTTTCAGCCAGGCGTTTCCCGTATTGTAAAAGAGATCCGGATTTTTTACACCGGTCCCGGCAATGGCCTCAAACCCCTGGGCAGCAGCGCGGAACTCACCGGATTTATAAGCCCGGATACTGTCAATGAACAACCCGGCCGCATCACCGGTCCCGGAAACGGTGCTGTCTGCGGCTGCGGGCACGGCATCCGCCGCATCCGCGGAAGCGGCAGCAGCCGGAGCCGGCAGATTCAGTGCTGCCGCACCCAGGCAGAGCACCAGGCAGAGGGTTTTAACAATGGCCTTGATCCGCGCCAGGTATTGGCGGGTCTCTTCCCTGTTCATGCTCCTGCCGCCGAACCGGGCCGCATCCATGGCATCCATGAGCGCCGGGACTTCTGTGCAAAGGCTGTCATCGGCGCCGGTCCGGACCAGTATCTGCCGGGCCTCTTCCCGTGTCAGGCTTTCAGCCTGCTTGTCTCCCCTGGCCAGGACTGCAGCGGTTAATGCGACCTGGAGACGGTTGAGGACGCCCGGATCATCCCGGGGCAGTTTTGCGGCGGCATCCAGGTGGGACCGAGCCTTTGCCATGAAAATTTCCCGGGTGTTTTTTTCCCGGGACCGGATGCCCGTAACCAGGCCGGACAGGGCAAACCCCACGGCCGGCAGGAGCAGCAGGCCGACAAACCAGGGCAGGGGCAGGTGGGTGTCTGTGCGAATGCCTGAAATATCCTCCCGGATGTCCAGAATGTCACGGTTTTTCAGGACCACTTCCTGCTTTTCACCGCTGCTGCCGACGGGCGTTTCCCCATTGGAGCCGGTGGCTGCCGGTCCGGACTGTACCAGGGTGACAGGTTCGCCCGGAAGGATCTCCAGGGGAATCGGGTCTGTTGAAACGGTTTGATATGCTTTTTCCCCGGTGTGGAAAAACGAAAGTCTAATGGGCGGAATGGTGGCGTTTCCGGGAACATTGGGAACCAGGGCCTGCTTGAACACTTTTTTTCCCTCAAATCCCGCTTCTCCGGCCCGGATCTCCTCCACCGGAGAATCCTGGTACACCTTAAACTGATCGTTGTCCAAGGCCAGGGGCGGAACGCCCGCATCCATGATGTTGCCGGTACCCTGGATGGAGATGGTCAGGGTGACGGATTCCCCGACCTTTACCTTTGTTTTATCCAGAGCGGTTTTGATGGTGAACCTTCCCACAAGGCCGGAGAATGGAACGGCACCGGTGTAGGGCGGCAG
Source organism: Desulfobacter sp. (assembly GCA_036881925.1). Classification (GTDB taxonomy): domain Bacteria; phylum Desulfobacterota; class Desulfobacteria; order Desulfobacterales; family Desulfobacteraceae; genus Desulfobacter. Next base: position 201,499 of record JBAJNJ010000003.1, on the reverse strand, counting down.
GGGATTGACCTTGAGGGTAACCGGGTTTGACCTCACCCGGACCGGTTTTGTACGGCCGGCCCTGAACATGGAATCATCAAAAAAAGAGTCGAATCCAAACGGGTCCCGGCCCCCTTTGACCGGCTTTCTCACCATGAACACGGCAGGACTGATGGTCACATCTCCCGGGGCCTCCCCCTGGATCAGGAATTTGATTTCATTGACCACAAAGGCACGGCCGTTGATGTTGCGGGTATACTTGCGCCACTGGGTCAGTTCACGCGCGGTAAGCCCCTTGAATTCAGGGGGAGTGAATGAGGCACCTGAAAAGTTGCCTGCCGCGAAAAGCCGCAGTGTATATACGGCCTGCTGGCCCATGACAATGTCCGGGCTGCTCACGGCAGCTTTGGCAAAAAGGGCCTGCTGGTCCTGTTCGGATACCTTTTCCCGGGAGACCAGTATCTGGATTTCCCGGGTGGTGACCATCTCCCCGTCCCGTGTCACAGTGAGTGGGGGAATGGTCAGTACGCCGGTTTTTTCGGGCAAAAGCATATAGGTGTAAATCACCTGGTGGCTCTGCTGCCCGTTGATATAGGACCTGCTGGTCCGGGTGCGGGAAGAGAGAACGGAAAAATCAGATAACGGGGAAAGGTCCACCTCCGCTTTCCCCCCTTCCACCACCACCTGGAAGGCAAGGGTGTCACCCGAAGAAATCCGGGTCTGCTCCACCTGGGCGGTGGCGGAAAAGCAATGCCCCAGGGCGGGGAATATAAGCAGCACGACAATGCCCAGCCATACCGGTGCCCCTGCCAGGCATGTATCACGACAAAAAATGGGAATTCTTTTGGCAGTCATCTTTTTTTCCTTGGGTTACCAGTCTTTTTCCACGTTGACACCGCCGCCGGGCATCAGGGCCATGCCCGGCTTGTCCGACAACCGGTTGAGGCGGTTCTCCAGCATTCTGGCTTCCGCATCATCAGCAGGAGTGTCTGTTTTTCCGGGGTTACCTGCCACAGCCTGGGCCTGGTCTTTTTCGGATTCGGGTTTACCGGAACCGTTTTCCGGGCCATGTTGCTGTCCGGGTTTGGACGCATCTTCCCCATCCTGTTCAGACGGCTGGTCTTTTGGCCGGTTTTTTGGTGCCCCGTTCTGCCGGGCATCTTCATCAGGGGATTGACCGGCTTGGCGGTCTGCCGCTGCCGGATCTTTTGGCCCCTGTTTATTCTGGGCCTGCTCGTTTTGGGCCTGGCCGTCCTGGTTTTCGTTGGGGTCGGAAGCCGCATCTTTCTCACGGTCTGCACTGCTCTTATTCTGCTGGCCATCCCGGGTTTTGCCACCCTTTTTATCTTCGGATGCCTGCCCGTCCCCGTCCCCGTCCCCGTCCCCGTCCCCGGAATCGTTGTTCTGCCCCTGTTTCTGTTCTTGGGCTTCCTGTTGCTTTTGTTTAAGATATTCCAGGTTTTCCCTGGCATCAGTATCTTCGGGAAACGCCTTTACCAGGGATTCGTAATCCTCGACCGCCTGGTCCAGCCGCCCCTGGCGGTATCTGGTATTGGCCAGGTTGAACAGGGCGTTGTGGCGCAGCGCCTTGTCTTCGGACCGGGCGGCCTGGGCAAAATTATCCTCGGCCAGGTCAAATTCTCCGGCAGCATAGGCAGCAGTGCCGATGTTGTAGTAATGCCGTAAATCATCCGGCGCATCAAGCTGGGCATCTATGAACAGTTTTTTTGCTGTCCGGAAGTCTTTTTCCGTATAGGCTGCAATGCCCTGCTTTACCGGTGAGGAAAAAATGCCGGCACGTGCCTGGTTCGGAGTGGCAAGGCTGCCTGCCAAACAGCAGAGAACCAGTGCCCCGGCCAGGGTTCCGGAATCTTTTCCATGCCCATGTTTTCCATCCCCATGGACCGGACGATTTCTGATCCGTTTCCGGGCATGGGCGGGCAGGACCAATTCCAGCAGCAGGAGTATCAGCGCCGGGAACAATACCCATTGGAACCGGTGCTCCCAGACCTTTTTCCGGCCCTGGGTCAGGTGTTTCCGGGCCATGGTGCCGAGAATATCATTGGTGTAGATCTGCTCCAGGTCCATATCTCCGGCCACGGATCTGACATATCTGCCATTGGCCATCCCGCTGATTTTTTTCAGGGCGGCTTCATCCACCCGGGAGAGGATGATGTTGCCGCTGTTGTCTTTTTTAAAGCCGCCCCCGGGGTCCGGCACCGGCGCCCCGGCCGGGTCGCCGACCCCGATGGTGAAAAGCCGGATTTTTTCCTTGGCCAGTTGCTGGACCAGTTCCGTCAGGACTTCCGGGTTATTGCCTGCAGTATCTTCACCGTCCGTGATCACAATAATGGCCTTTTCTGTATCCGAGGCCGGATCAAACCCATTGACGCAGGCCTGGATGGCCGCCGCCAGGTTTGTTCCGCCCACGGGCAAATAGTCCGGGTTCAACGCGTCGAGAAAGATACCAAAGGCCTGGTAATCAAGGGTGAGGGGACATTGGAGAACGGCCCGGCCCGCAAAGGCCACCAGTCCGGCCCGGTCCGAATGAAGCAGGCGGGTCAGGTCAATGATCTCCCGTTTGGCCCGCTCCAGGCGTGTGGGGCTGACATCCCCGGCCAGCATACTCCGGGAGCAGTCCAGTGCAATCATGATATCCACCCCTTTCTGGGTGGTCTTTTCCCACCGGAACCCGGCACGGGGTCCTGCCAGGGCAACAACTGCCAGGGCAACGCCTGTGATGATCAGCACGGCCTTTGCCCAGCGCCGGGAATAGGAAAGCCCGGGCAGGATATGGGGAAACATCCCGGTACGGGCAAACCCGGACAGGATCTTTTTGTGCCGCCGGATCCCGTACACCAGGAGACCGGCCAGGGGCAAAAGCCCCCAGAGCAAAAACAGCAGATATGTATCGGTAAATTTCATGGGTTTGTTCGGGTCCGTTCCATACCGGGGTCAGGGAATCCGCAGGAATCTCGTATTGGCCAGTACCAGGCAGGCCAGGTAAACCAGCATGCCGGGAATGAGAAACCACGTGTACAACTCTTTATACTCCACCCATTTGTCCACTTCAACTTCGGTCTTTTCCATACGGTCGATCATGGCATAGATCTCTTCCAGGGACCGGGTGTCCTCTGCCTTGAAAAAACTGCCGCCGGTGCCCCGAGCGATGGTCTCCAGGGCCGCGTAATCCACATCCACCCGCTGGTATACGTATTGCTGGCCAAAGATGCCGTCCATGAGAAAGGGGGCTTCGCCTTTTGAGCCGACCCCCACGGTATGGATCTTTACTCCTTTTTGGGCGGCAACCTTCATTCCGTCTTCCCAGGAGAGTTGGCCGGCATTGGATTTCCCGTCGGTGAGCAGAATAATGATATTGGATTCGGCAGCCACATCTGCCAGCCGTTTCAGTGAAATGCCGATGGCGTCCCCGATGGCGGTTTTGGGGCCGGCCGCACCGATTTCCAGATGGTCCAGCATAAAGGCAATGGTATTGTAGTCCCGGGTCAGGGGCAACTGGGTAAATGCATTGGAACCGAAAACCACCATGCCGATCCTGTCACCCTCGCGTTTCAGGATGAAATCCGATACCACGTCCTTGACCGCATCCAGGCGGGTCACGATTTTATCATCCAGTTTGAAATCCAGGGCTTTCATGGATTCGGACAAGTCCAGAACCAGGATAATGTTGACGCCTTCGGTCATGATTTTGATTTTCTGGTCGCCGGCCTGGGGCCGGGCCAATGCAACGATCATCAGTGACAGGGCCGCGATCTTAACCAGGGGCAGCATCCGGCCGGCCCACAGCCCGGCCGACACAGGCGAATTTTCCAGCCCGGACAATGACGGGAGACGCAGCCCCGGCCTGTTGGCGGATGTCCCGGGGGATTGCCCGATCCCCAGGAGATCTTTCCATCGAAACATCAGGTAACCCAAAGGAACCGTCAGCAGCAGGAGAAACCATGGAGAAGCAAGCCGGAACATCAGGATTCTCCTTCCGTAAGAGCGGCCTTTGCCCGTGCCGTAACCTCTTTTTCCATGTCTGAAATCAGGCCCCGGGCGGTTTCCAGGTCTGATTGGAGCCGTTTGGGATTCAGCGCCAGGCCTTCGGACAGGGGAGCATAGCGAAAGGGGTCGCAGATATCCTGGAACTTTGATATCCGTGTCTTGAGGGGTTCCCGGATATCAAGACCGCGGAGGGTTCTGATGAGTTCCTGGGTGGTCATTTCAAGGCAGTTGACATGGTATGTGCCGCCCAGATAGGCCTTGAGGGCATGGTTGAGGTCAAAGTAAAAGGTTTTGGCATCATGGCCCGGATCCAGGGCCAGCCGGTCCAGGGCGCTGACTGCGGCATCATAGGGCGGAATTTCGGCAAGAATATCGATCTTTTGGGCAGGTTTTCGCCGCCGCCAGAAATACCGGATAAGAAACACAGTTCCCAGGATCAATACCAGGGCCCCGGCAATCCACAATAGAAGCGCTGCAGTGTCGGGATCCATGCCCACCATGACCGGCGGCCTGATCTCGTGGATATCTGTCATGCCCTCTTTCATCTGCCCTGCCGCCGCTCCCTGAGCCGGAAATACCGGGTGAGGACATCGGCCGTGGATTCAGCCGTATCCAGGTCCACAAGATCAACACCAGCCATGGAAAAAAGCCGGGAGGTGGCCTCGTGCATCCCTTTCCTGGCCGCCGTGAACCATGCCCGTGTCCGTTTGTGGCCGGCATCCAGGAACCGGATCTCCCCAGTTTCAAAATCCTCGCAGGTAATCATGCCGGCTGCCGGTAAATGAAACGCACCGGTATCATATACGCGAATGCCCACCACTTCATGGCGGCGGCACAGGATTTTAAGGGAGCGTTCATAGTCGTGTCTGTCCCTATCCCCGGTATTGTGGATGTTTGGCGTTCCACCGGTACTGCCGGACAAAAAATCCGAAATCACAAAGACAAAGCACCGTTTTTTTGAAATCCTGGACATAAAATCAAGGGCGGCTGCGATGTCCGTTCCCCTGCCCCGGGGGACAAAGGTAAAGATCTCCTTGATCACCCGCCAGACATGGGAAGCGCCTTTTTTGGGAGGAATATATTTTTCCACCTGGTCCGTAAAAAAAACCACACCCACCTTATCGTTGTTCTTGACAGCGTTAAACGCCAGGACCGAGGCAAGCTCTGCGGTTTTTTCAAGCTTTCTGCCGAAACGGGTCCCAAACCCCAGAGAGGCACTCATGTCCACCAGGAGCATGACAATGGATTCCCGCTCTTCCCTGTACTGCTTGACAAAGACTTTACCGCTCCGGGCCGAGACGTTCCAGTCAATGCTTTTCACGTCATCCCCGGGGGAATACTCCCGGACCTCTTCAAACTCAATGCCCGACCCGCGGAACACGGACCGGTACTGGCCGGCCATAAGGGTGTTGACCGTCCTTTTGGATTTGATGTGGATCTGCCTGATCTTTTTTATGACATGGGCCGGGATCATATGGGGGTCGGTATCTCCGGGATCAAGGCACCTCCACGGAGTCAAACAATGTGGCAATGACCTGGTCCGTGGTGATTTCCTCTGCATCGGCTTCAAAAGAGAGCAGGATCCTGTGGCGGAGCACATCCGGTCCCACCGACTTGATATCCTGGGGGGTGACATAGGCCCGGCCATTCAAAAACGCCGTGACCCTGGCGGCCCGGGCAAGAAAAATACTGGCCCTGGGCGAGGCTCCGAACTCAATGTAGCGACCGGAATCCAGCCCGTACGCCCCGGGGTCCCGTGTGGCAAAAACCAGGTCGACAATATACTCCTTGAGCTTCTCGTCCACGTAAATCCGGTCCACAAGGGCTTTCATGGCGGCCAGTTCATCGCAGGTGATCACGGGTGTTATATCGTCCGGGCGTGAAAAACTGGTCTTCTTTAGAATTTCCAGTTCCTGGCTCCGGTCGGGATAGTCCACCAGCACCTTGAGCATGAACCGGTCCACCTGGGCTTCGGGCAAAGGATACGTGCCCTCCTGCTCAATGGGATTCTGGGTTGCCAGCACCAGAAAAGGCGTGGGCAGTGCATAGGTCTCGTCCCCGATGGTCACCTGCCCTTCTTCCATGGCCTCAAGCAATGCGGACTGGACTTTGGACGGTGCGCGGTTGATTTCGTCGGCCAGGATAATGTGGTTGAACAGCGGGCCTTTCCGGGTAATAAAATCCGTGGTTTTGGGCCGGTATATCTCGGTTCCGGTCAGATCCGCAGGCAGCAGGTCCGGGGTAAACTGGATCCGTTTAAAATCTGCCTGGATGGCGGATGCCAGGGCTTTTACTGCCGAAGTTTTGGCCAGGCCGGGAACCCCTTCGATCAATACATGTCCGCCGGTAAGCAAGCCGGTGAGCAACCCGTCCACCAGTTTTTCCTGGCCCACCAGCGCTTTGGCCACCTCGCTGCGGATCCTGCTCACAGAGAGGTGTGCCTGTTCAATGGCTGTTGTGATATCTTCCATGGAAATCCAATCCTAAGACAAAATGTACAGGCCCGTCTCCGGTACGACCTGTTTTTAAACAGAACCGGACAACGCGCGTTTTTTGCTTTTTAATATAGTACGTGCTGTAAGGGTGTCAAGATGGGCCGGGGCAAGGCCCCGGACGCTTGAAATCAAGCGCCCAGAAGTTGTTCCGAATATAGTGCCGAAGTGATCTTCACTATTTTAATGATATGGTCACGAACGGCTTTTTTATCCTTCATTGACGAATTTCTAAAGGTCATGAGAATACCGGTAATGGACGCAATAAACGAATGGGAATAGAGACGCGCCTTATCTTCTGACAGACCGTGCCGTTCCAGCAGCGTTGCAAACAGGTCAAAAAGGATTTTCGTGACCGAGTCGAACTTTCCGATCACCGGGCGGGCCAGGTCATCCTTGAGCATGAGGTAGGTCATCATCTGAAAACTGGACTCATTTTCAATGAGATGTTCGACAAACTTAATGGCAAAGGCTTCAATGCTGGCGGGTTCATCCTTTTCCACCATCCGTTCAAATCCCTTGCTCACCGATGAAATATCCTGAATAAATGCTTCGTTGAACAGCTCTTCCTGGCTGGGGAAATACCGGTAAATGGTGGCCGGGGAGATACCGGCCTCGTCAGCCACCTCACGCATGCCGACTTCGTAAAAGGGTTTTTTGGCAAACAATGCCAGGGCAGATTCAATCACGATCTGTTTTCTTGCCTGTTTTTCTCTTTCCTTCAGTTCTGCAAATCTTGATTCAGCCACTAGTCTTACCTTCGGTTTCTTATTGAATTCATGAAATTTTCAGCGTAACTGCGCTCTAAGCTTTTTCATTTAACATTTGTATTGAAATATGACAAGGTTAAAGCCCAAACTAATTTTGTTTAAGGAACGCTAATTTTCTTTCGTAGTCTTGTTCTCCGGCTCTTTTTCGTGGCATCCGGCACTGCCGGGCACCCGGGGCAAACGCATTTAACTCCGGTATACTTTTTTAACCCGCAGGACTTGAGGCATTTATGATGATTGTATCCCTTTTAGGCGCTTGCGAAGGTGCCTAACCGATTGAAATCATTAATCCGGGTTTTTATGTGCGTTGCCCCTGGCCGGGCATGAACAAATATTGACGATTCACACCACGGGATGGTATATGTATATTTATTTATTCAGATAGTAATGTGTATTGGTATGGATAATCCGATTAAACGAGACGTATTTGACTTTGAGGTTGGCTACTTGACCAAAAGTCCCTGCATAAATTGCGAATACAAGAAGGATCTGCCCAAATGCCATGCGGAATGTGTGGTCCTGGATAAAATCCAGACCCGTCTGGCCAGAGGCATTTCCTCCCAGTCTTCCAAATATGAAAGCTGATCCGCCCCGGTTTCCCGCCGGCACCACATCTTTAATTAAAACATATTTGACACCGGACCTGTTCGCCTCTCTGGCCAGGGTCAAAACCGGCACCGGTTTTACCCTTGAAGCAGCCATCCGTTCCGGTATTGAAAATCCGGATTCCAGTATCGGCATATATGCCGGTGACAGTGAATCCTATACCTGTTTCAGCCGGGTCCTGGGGCCCATTATCCTTGACTACCATAAGATAGAACCGCACCAGTGCCACCAGGAGCACATGACCCCGGAAACACTTGCCGACCTTGATCCCCAGAGGCAGTACATCCGCTCCACCCGGATCCGCGTGGCCAGAAACCTCAAGGGATTCCCGTTTTGCTGCCATATCCGGGACAATGACAGGGTTCGGCTCGAAAATCATATTATGAACGCTCTGGAGCACCTCACCGGTGACTTGTCAGGAACGTATACCCGGTTTTCGGATCTGTCGCCGGATGCGTATGACGGGATGGTTGAAAAAAAACTGGCCTTTCCAAAAGGTGACCGGTTCCAGGAATCCGCCGGGATGAACCGGGACTTCCCCCTGGGAAGGGGAATTTTTCTCAGCCGTGACAAGGAATTCCGGGTATGGGTCAACGAAGAGGACCATATGCGAATCATGGCGGTTTCTCCCGGCCCGGACCTGGGCGGGGTGTTTGAACGTCTCTGCCGGGGACTTGACGCGCTGTCATCCCATCTTGACTTTGCCTTTGATGACCGGCTCGGTTTTCTGTCCTCCTGCCCCACCAACATTGGCACGGCCATGCGGGCCGGCGTCCATATCCGCCTGGAAAAACTCGAACACCATCAGGATATTCTCAAAGACCTGGTCCGGCGCCACCATCTCCAGATCCGGGGGACCGGCGGAGAAAAAACAGCGGTTGAAAACGCCACTTTCGATATTTCAAATACCCGCCGCCTGGGCATATCCGCCAACCAGATCGTTCACCATCTCCACACAGGGCTCTCCGCCATCATCACTGCTGAAAAAAGCCTGTAAGTTTCCATTCTTGCATCCGACTGATTCGTGGCTACACTATTAGTTAGTCAAAACTTATTCATGGAGGATACCCATGAGACGTTCTCAGGTGTTGACATCCCGGGCATTAAAATCAGGAGCGGTTATTGCCATGGCTGCTGTTCTCCTGGTTTTTACCGGAAACGGATTAACCACCCAACCCAGGGAGAAGACAATGAACAATACAGCAATGGTGGACACATATACGATTGAAACAGCGACATTTGCCGGCGGATGTTTCTGGTGTGTGGAATCCGCCTTTGAAGGCCGTGACGGCATTATCAACGTGGTCTCGGGGTATATGGGCGGCCATACGGAAAACCCCACTTATGAAGAGGTCTCTTCCGGCGGCACCGGCCATGCCGAAGCCGTAAAGGTCACGTATGATCCCTCCCGCATTTCCTACAAGGAACTTCTGGAAATGTTCTTTCAGCAGATTGATCCCACAGATGCCGCCGGGTCCTTTGTGGACCGGGGAAGCCAGTACCGGCCGGCTGTTTTTTACCATAACCGGGACCAGGAAGCCCAGGCCCGGGAAATCATCGGGAAAATCAATGCGGCGAAAATATTTGACAAGCCTGTTGCCACACAAGTGGTCGCGGCATCCCGATTTTACGAAGCCGAGGAATACCACCAGGACTATCACACCAAAAATCCCATCCGGTACAAATTTTACCGGGCCGGTTCCGGCCGGGACAGATTTATCGACAATGTCTGGAAAAGCGGGGGTAACAAGCTCTTTGACGGCGCCGCTCCCGAATTGCCCGGCAATGCAAGCGCCCATGCCGATAACGGAACACGTGTGGTGATTCCCGGAAATGCGGAACTCAGGAAGACGCTCACCCCGCTCCAGTACAAGGTCACCCGGGAAGACGGCACCGAACCGGCCTTCAGGAACGAATACTGGGACAATAAAAAACCCGGTATTTATGTGGACATTATCTCAGGGCTCCCCCTGTTTTCCTCCGCGGACAAGTATGATTCAGGCACGGGATGGCCCAGCTTTACCCGGCCCATTGACAAAGGGGAAATTCTTGAAGTGGAGGACAATTCTTTCTTTATGCGCCGGGTGGAAGTCAGGAGCAGGACTGCGGACGCTCACCTGGGACATGTGTTCAACGACGGCCCCCAGCCCACGGGACTGCGGTACTGCATCAATTCGGCATCCCTCAGATTTGTCCCAAAGGAGGAGCTTGAGGCCGAGGGTTACGGCCACCTTTTCCATTTGTTTGATTAGGTATGAAAATCTTTTAGATTAGATGCGGTCCAGGACGGCAGCACTCAAAAACAAAAGCATGGACAGGTTCAAAAGGCCGAAACAGAGCAAAGGATGGCGCAAGGCCTTTTTACCCTGTATCAAGCCTGCCATGGCCGTCGGAAGGGCCAGGGACGTAAAAAAAACAGACCATCTGATCCAGGGGGTATCCACCCATCCCCGGAGCAGGAACAACATCATGACCAGGCTGAACAAAACCGTCCAGATCAATACCTGGCATTTGATTTCCCGGACGGACCAGATGTTCATGAAACCGGGAATGGCTTTTTTTGACTCGCTCAGGGGTGTTTTCAGGCAGACCAGCAGGTAATGGGGAAGCTGCCAGAACCCCAGTGCCGCCATGAGCAGAACGAGTCCTGAGACATCTGCGGATGCAATGGGTTCCGGCACGGCCGTCCATCCGATGGCAGGCGGGATCATGCCGCAAACAATTCCCGGGACCATGGCCCAGAGGCTGGTCTTTTTCACCGGGGTGTACAGCCCGTTGTAGCAGACCAGGGCGATGATGCCCATCACCAGGGGAACAGCAGAATCATAGAAAACAAACAGGCCGGTAAGCCCGGCGCAGGTTAACCCCAAGGCAATGGCTTTTGCATGGAAAAGGGGAAACATTTTCCGGGCAAGCACCCGGTTCCGGGTCCGTGGCATTGCCCGGTCCCAGCGGCGGTCCTGGATGTTGTTCCATGCGGCAGCGCCGCAGGCCAGCGCCAGGACCCATCCGCCCAGAAAAAGGCTGTGAAATCCGGCATGGCCGTGGGCCAGGGCATGACCGGCAATGGCGGAAACGGCAATATAAAGGCTGAGATGAATCTTGACCAGTTCCATCGCCCCTTTGCCCCACCCGTACGGCACAACCCGGGATTGCGGTGCAGAGCCGGGCAGGATGACCGGATTACCACTCATCGTCTTCCGCCATCCATTCGTCGAATTCTTCCTGGGAGACCACCTTTACCACACCGGTCATGTCTGCATGGCCGGTGCCGCAGAATTCCGTGCACTGGAAAAAATACTCCCCTTCTTTCTCGGGCAGAAACCAGGCAAAGGTATTGACGCCGTTAACCGCATCCACCTTGACCCTGAACGCGGGAATGAACATGGAGTGGATCACGTCCAGAGAGGTGATGTTCAGCTTCACAGGCTTGTTCACCGGCACCAGGATTTCATTCTCGGTTTCTTTGTCGTTTTCATAGACGAAAATCCAGGAAAAGGACTGTCCCAGCACCTCTATTTCCATGGCACCCTCAGGCACATTCCGCAATCCCGTATACGACTGCCAGCCCGACACGAACATGAACATGGCAATGATCGTGGGAATCGTAATCCAGGCGATCTCAAGCAACACGTTGCCCCGGATATCCGAGGGCACCGGATGTTTGCTCCGCCGGTACCGGATCACAAACCAGATCATGACCAGGGTAATGGCAAACAGGAAGAGAAAGGAAAACCCGATGATAAAATAAAAGGACCTGTCGACAAGTTCAACAGGATTTACAAGCTCATTCATACCTATACCTCACCTGAATGAAATATCCCAGAATGTAAAGCCGATCATAATGGCAAGAAAACAGATGGTCGACAAAAAAGAGATCACGAGTGTCCGGCCTTCGTATTTCATATGCATGAAAATCAAAAGCACCAGGCTTGCCTTGCACGACGCAATTCCCAGGGCCACCCAGACGTTGAGCTTGCCAAGGTCGATGTAAGAGGCCCCGACAGTGACGCCGGTAAGCGCCAGCAGCGCCAGGAGCACCAGAAACAAGGTTTTGTAAGAAAAAATGTGGGCGTTGTGTTCCATAACCGTTTCTCCTTGCAGGCGTCAGATAATCAGATAAAACAGGGGAAAAATAAATATCCAGATCAAATCCACCAGGTGCCAGTAAAGCCCTGCGTTTTCCAGAAGGGCGAACCGGGTGGGGGTGATCTTTCCGGCCTGTACAAAAGCCATGGCAACGATCAACACGATCATGCCGATAATGATGTGAATTCCGTGGAGCCCGGTGACCACATAGTAAAGGCCGAAAAAGACATTCTGGCCCACAGGCCCGTCCAGCAGCCGTTCGGAATTGGGATAAATCCCGATTTCGAACTTATGGCCCCATTCAAAATACTTGTTGACCAGGAATATCAGCCCGCATCCCACGGCACTGCCGATAGCTGCCAGTGCAATGCCCTTCTGCCCTTTCTGTACGGCGGTAATGGAGGCGGCCACGGCAAAGCTTGAGATCAGGAGAATGACGGTGTTCACCAGTCCGAAAATCCGGTCCAGTTGCTTGCCTCCCTCGATAAAATCCTGGGGATGGACCACCAGATAGACCGCATACAGGACAAACAATCCGCCGAACAGGATGATCTCAGTGTACAAAAAAAGCCACATTCCCAATTTTTTTCCGGATTCGTCATTGTGTGGAGACATAGACATAAGGGCTTTCCTTTATGCGTTCTGTTTTGTCTTGCCTGCCCGGGCCGCGACCACCTCGGTGAAGTCATAGGGGTAATCGGGCACTGCCGGCTCATGGTCAAAATTGTGCAGGGTCGGGGGAGATGCGGTTTTCCACTCCAGGGTCACCCCGCCCCAGGGATCTGCCGGTGCATTTCGCTCCTGCCGGAAGGTCACGGCAAGGTTGACGAACATCAATGCAATGCCCACGATCATGAGCAGCGCCCCGAACCCGGCCAGGAAATTGCCCTGGGCGTACTGGGGCAGGTAATCGTAATACCGCCGGGGCATCCCCTGGAGCCCCACGATAAACATGGGCACATAGTGGAACATAAATCCCCCGGTAACCAGGATGGATGCGATATAGGCCTTTTTAAAGTCATACATCCGGCCGAACATCTTGGGCCACCAGTAATGGAGGGCCGCAAAAAAGGCAAACCCGGTGCCCCCGAACATGGTGAAGTGGAAATGGGACACCACGAAATGGGTGTCATGCACATGCACATCCGTCCCCGCAGCACCCAGCACCAGGCCGGTTAATCCGCCCACGGAAAAAAGATAAATAAAGCAGAGCGAGAGAAACAGGGGCGGCGTCATCTGGATGGCGCCCTTGTAGAGGGTGGAGACCCAGGAAAACACCTTGATCGCCGAGGGGATCGCCACCACAAAGGTGAGCAGTGAAAACACAAACACGGCCGTATCGCTCATGCCCGAGGTATACATGTGGTGGGCCCATACCAGGGAACCGGCCACGGCAATGGCCATGGACGAGACCACAATGGCCTTGTATCCGAAGATGGACTTCCTGGCAAAGACCGGGATGATCTCCGAAATCACCCCCATGCCCGGGAGAATCATGATGTACACGGCCGGGTGGGAATACATCCAGAACAGGTGCTGGTAAAGAATGGGATCCCCGCCCTTGGCCGGGTCAAACAGCCCGATGTTCAGATAGCGTTCCACTACCACCAGCACCAGGGTGATGGTCACCACCGGGGTGGCCAGCAACTGGACCCAGGAAGTGGCATAAAGGCTCCAGGTGAACAACGGGATTTGCATCCATCCCATTTTGGGGCTGCGCATCCTATGAATGGTGGTGATGAAATTCAGGCCCGTGAGCATGGAAGCGAACCCCAGGATAAAGGCGGCAAATACGGCGGTGGACACATTGGTCTGGGTGGAAACGGAAAAAGGCACGTAAAAGGTCCAGCCCGTGTCCGGGAATCCGTCCGAAAAAAGCGCGGCAATGGCGACCACGCCCCCAAGCATGTACAGATACCATGACAAAAGGTTCAGTTTCGGGAAAAACACATCATCCGTGCCGATCTGTATGGGCAGAAAAAAATTGCCGAATATCGCCGGCAGGGCCGGGATGATGAACAAGAAAATCATGATGACCCCGTGAAGGGTAAAGACAGAATTGTACAACTCTGCCGTAAGCACGTTTTCGCCGGGAAACATCAGCTCCAGGCGAATCAGCCCCCCCAGGAGAATGGCCAGACAGAACCAGAACAGAATGGCGAACATGTACATCAGGCCGATACGTTTGTGGTCCGTTGTCAACAGCCATGCCCAGATACCGGTGAACCGTGAGGGTGCCGGGGTTTCGAAAAATGATTTTACAGCTTCCATGTCATCCTCACTTAAGAATGGACGGTTACAAGAGTCAGGTTTCAGGTGGCTTGTGCTGCAGCCCCCGCTGTTTTTTCTTTCGCGACGGGCGGATCAGGAACAGGACGAATCCAACCATAAGGGCAAGAATCGCAGTTCCGGTAATCCTGAACATTTTAAACACATAGGTTTTATTCTCAGGATCGTAATCAAAGCAGAAGGACAGCACCCCGCGCTTGATTGAAATCCCGGGTTCCCCTTTCCTGGCTTCGCTCAGGGCCATGCCCACGTCAAAGGGCAGGAAATCCGGGCCGTACAGGTAACGGATGATCTTCCCGTCTTTGGCCAGGACGATGAGGGCATTGGGATGAATATAAAAATGTTTCTTTTTCTTGGCAAAATAGTATCCCATGGAATCCAGCAGTCCGAGAATATTTTCCCGGTCGCCGGTGAGGTAATACCAGTTATCCAGGTTGATGTCCCGCTTGATGAGGTTCGCGTAGTTGCGTTTGGATGTCAGTGCATGGGAGGCATCTTCGTCATCCGAAAAACTCACCGTAATCACGTTGAAATCTTTTCCCGGGATGTCGTTCGTAAGATTCAGCACATTGGCCAATTCCGCCTGGAGAAAATTGCAGATGGACGTACATAAGAAATACACCGGCAGCAGGACGACCGGTTTGTCAAACAGGGCCTTGAGGTCTACGGGCTGGTTGTTTTCATCCACGAAACGGGCCGAAAAATCAATATATTCGCCCAATTTTTCGTCCACCCGGACCCGGGCAGCCAGGTTTGCCGCCTCTGCTTCGGCCGCCTTGATCATTTTTTCATGGTCATGGGCGGAGTGGCCGGCAGCCTCATGGTCCATATCCCCGGGAGCGTGGGACATGTCAGTTTCCTTACTGTGGCCGGGTGTTGCATGATCGCCGTGCATCATCCCGTGGTCATCTTCCGTTGCGACGGGCTCCGCAGCCATGGTGTGGCCGTGGGATGATGATCCGTGCCCTTCCCCATGGGGCGCGCCATGGTCCGACCCTATCCCTGCCGGCGGAAAGGCCGCCAGCAGGAATCCGGCCAGAATCAGGGCTGAGATCCGGCGTTTCACTATTTCACCTTCTTGGTTTCGCCGGTGGCAAAATTGACATCGTACACACCCCTGTACTTATGCCCGGCTTTAAAGGAGTCCCTGCCGCTGCCGTAACCAACCATGATCCGGGACATCGTTGAGGGGTCAATGACTTTGTCCCATTTTTCGTCGGCTTTCAAAGGCAATGTAAACGAAATCGTCGTGACCCCGTCTTCTTCCATGCCCTGGGGATTGAGCACATGGTTTTCACCACCCAGTTTTTTATCCGAGGAATGCCCCCGCTTCCGGTCGCCGTAGTGATCTTCAATCCTGACCTTGCCTTTTTTGACAGCACCGATGATGATGTTGGCACCCTTCATGGCATTTTCAGGCCCGAACCCGATGCCCACCCAGCCCGTGGTTTTGGCGGACAGTTTCAGATGAATCTGTTCTCCGTCAACGCGCCAGTGGACTTCCATGTCCTTTGCCTGGAGCATATGGTCGTAATCGGCGGCCAGGGCCGCACAGGGGAAGAGGATCAGAACAGCAGCCAGTAAACATAAGAGTTGTCGTAACATCGTAATATCTCCTTTGGTCAGGTATCGTTATCCAAAAATGAGTTCGCCGCCGGAGAATCCAAGTCCGATGGCCATAAGAATCATCAACACATAAAACCCTGTTTTTTTGTCCAGGGCGGGATTTTCCGGATCATCCGTAATGGCGACGACGGTCATGAGAATCCCGAGAAGGGCTGCCAGAACCATTTTCACGACGATCAGGGTTTCCCATTCGCCTTCGTACCGGTGCTGCCAGTCCAGGTAACCGGTAAAAATCGTAGGCGGCAATCCCAGTAATCCCAGAATCACGCAATGGTAACCGGTCTTTGCCAGGAACTTGAGCCGGGGCAGGAAAGCGCCGAACCGGAATGCCACAGCACCCATTACCATACCCATGGGAAGATGGGTGAATCCTGGATGAACCGGATGTAAAAAGCCGATCTTGGTCAAAAAATCAAAAATCATTTCAGTCATAGGGATCACCTTTTGTCAATTTTTATGGGTTGTGTTGTTTATGCTTAAGATGTATCGACACAATTTTAATTGCCTGCATCGGTCTGGAATCTGGTTGCCATGAAGAAAAACCCGTATCAAAGCAATTCTTCCGCTGCACTGCAAAAAGCCCCAGCCGTTACTGTGGGCAATCGAGGCTGGTTTTGATCAGTCTTTTATTTATAGAATCCGGGAGGAAACAAGTCAAGGGAGAATTGAGGCGGGGCAGTGTCCTTCAGATAAAAAATAAGCTAAGCAAAACTTTTTTATTGACAACTCATCCCATAGTGATCATAGTGTATCTAAAAGAAACAGCGAACAGATTTTAAACGTTAAGCAAAGAACATAAGACGCAAAAAAAGCAGTACAGCCGTTGACAGGATAACATAGGACACCAGGAACAACAGGTAAAAACAAGCGTAGATGCCCTTAATTTTAATACAGAGTGTGACACCTTTGGCTCCACGGGATGAACCAGCGGGGTCAATGTAGCAGGACAAACAACCAACCCTCCTTAATATTTAAGTGATATTTTGCCTCCTAAAAAAGGCAGCACCCCTTGCCAAGGTGCTGCCTTTTTGCTTTTTTCCAGGGGCTGGAATCTTTATCTCCGCCGCTTACTCCCGGACTGCCGCTTTCACCGCCCTGATAATGCCGGTGCAGACCTGGTTTGCATCCGCCACAATTGCCACATCCGCCATCTTCATCATGGTGGCGTTGGGGTTTTTATTCACAGCCACGATAAAATCCGCATCTGAAATCGCTGCCGTATGCTGGATGGCCCCGCTGATGCCGAACGAGAACAGCACCTTGGGACGAATGTGCTTGCCGGCCTGCCCGACAAGAGCATCATGGCTGATCCAGTCCGAATAGACCACCGGCCGGGTTGCCCCCACTTCCGCATTCATGAGTGCGGCAAGGTCAAACAATTTTTTGAATTTGCCCTTGCTGCCCATGCCCCGCCCGCCGGTGATCACAATATCCGCCTCTTCAATGCCCCTGGTTTTCACAGGCTTGTATGTTGAACGTATGCACCGCACCCGGTCGGCAGGCATGTTTTCAGGAAGGTCAAGGGTGACAATCTCTCCTGTGGCCGTGTCGTCGTGGGGACGTTCCTGGAAGGTTCCGGGCCTGACTGTTGCCATCTGGGGGCGGGCCTTTGGGGTGATGATCCTTGCAATGAGATTGCCGCCGAACGACGGGGCGATCTGCACCAGCCGCCCTTTATCGTCAATCTCAAGGTCAATGCAGTCCGCTGTTAACCCGGTATCCAGTTCCTTGGCCGTCCTGGGAGCGATTTCCTGTCCGAACCGGGTGGCTCCCACCAGGAGAATATCCGGCCGGAATTCCCTGGCCATCCGGGTCAAAAGAAAACTGAATTTTTCCACCGAGTACGATTTAAGGCACGGGTCATCCATCACATAAACACGGTCCGCACCGTGGGCAATATACTCCCGGGCATATTCACCGACATCATGCCCGAACACCAGGGCACAGACACGGCCCCCGGTAATTTCAGCCAGGGCCCTGGCCCTGGCCAGAATTTGGAGGGTAACCCGGCTCTGGAAATAGTTGCGGTAATCCCCCAGCACCCAGATATCTTTATTTTTTTTTGCCCCCTTATCGCTCATCTGCTCCCCTCTCGTCCCCTCTCGATTTTCAGATCCTTGCCCATGGCTGAACTGATGGTTTTGCCGTATTCCTTGAACAACCGGTCCACCACGGTTTTGGCAGCGCCTTTAAGGACCCGGTTTTCCTTTTCAGTGGTCGGGGAATAGACATCAAGAATCCGTGTCGGGGAATCTTTAATGGCATTAAACCTCTTTTCCAGACCCAGGGCCTGCGCATCCAATATACTGACCTCGGACGCGTCAAAAGCCGACTGTACCCCGCCAAGAGCCGTATATCCGGGCACGAACGCTCCCTGGTCAACTGTTACCAGGCCGGGCAGGTCCATCTCAAGCACCTCCAGGAAATCATCCACATGGCGCTCAACCCTGGCCGTGTTTCCGGTCAGCCGGATATCCGACGCCCAGCCAATGGCCGGGATATCCAGTTCACAGGCCAACTGCGGTCCGACCTGGGCGGTTTCACTGTCACTGGTCTGGGAGCCGCAGAGCACCAGATCGGTTTCCGGGGCATGGTTGCGGAGATACTCCGCCAGGATAAACGAAGTCAGGCAGGTATCTGCCCCGGCCATGCGCCGGTCCGTCAACAGAACACCACAGTCCGCCCCCAGGGCCACAGCCTGGTAAAGCACCTCTTCGGCCATGGGCGGCCCCATGGTCAGGGCCGTAATGGTTACCGTCTGCTGTTCCGGATCCTGTTTGAGCCGGAGGGCTGCTTCCAGGGCCTGGCGGGACGACGGGTCCATCATGCCCTGGGCCAGCTCCCGTTTCAGTGTGCCGGTTTTCGCGTTCCAGGGCAGCTCCGACACCATGGGCACCTGTTTGATACATACAATGATATTCAACATCGTGTTTCTTTTCACCTGTTTTGTCCGCATGGGTTGTTCAATGAGGTTGTTTCAGCAAATGCCGGGCAATCACCATCTTCTGGATCTCGCTGGTCCCCTCGTAAATCTGGGTCACCTTGGCATCCCGAAAGTACCGCTCCACATCATATTCTTTACTGTATCCGTATCCCCCGTGGATCTGGACCGCAAGATCAGTCACCGTCCGGGCGGTTGCCGCACAGTGGAGCTTGGCCATGGAAGCCTCGGCCGAAAACGGCCGGCCGCTGTCCTTTGCTGCGGCTGCCCGGTAAAGCAGCAGACGGGAGGCGTCAATGGATGTGGCCATATCTGCCAGGTAGTTCTGGATGGTCTGAAAACGGGACAGGGGGCTGTTGAACTGCTGCCGCTCCCTGGCATAGGACAGGGCATCCTCAAAGGCGGCCTGGGCGATCCCCAGTGCCTGGGCCGCGATACCGATACGGCCGGTGTCCAGGGCGGTCAAGCCGATTTTCAGGCCCATGCCCGGCTTGCCCAGGCGGTTGGTCTCCGGGATTTCACACGCTTCAAAAAACAGGGAAGAGACCGGATTTGCCCGCATCCCGCAGAGTTCTTCAATCTCACCCACGGAAAACCCGGGCCTGGTTTTCTCGACCACGTACACATTGGCCGGCCCTTCTCCCCCTTCATCCACGGCAAAGACCAGGACAATATCGCAGATACCGCCGTTGGTAACAAAAATTTTGGTGCCGTTGATCACGTATCCCGTGCCTGTTTTCCGTGCAGTGGTCTCGACCCCGCCGGCATCGGACCCGGCATTGGCTTCGGTGAGGCAGAACGCGCCGATGTGCTGTCCGGAGGCCAGATCCGGCACAAACCGCTCGATCTGCTCCGTGGTGCCGAATGCCAGGATGGGATAGATGCCCACGGAATTGTGAACCGTGACGCAAAGCCCCAGGGATGCCGAAACCCTGGACAATTCTTCAATGGCAATGGCATAGGAAATGGTATCCAGGCCGGCTCCGCCCAGGGATTCCGGAACCTGGAGTCCGAAATAGTTCAGGGGCCTCATTTTTTCCACAATTTCCACGGGAAAGCGCCCCTCCCTGTCCAGGTCCGCCACATGGGGCTTGATCTCGATTTCCGCAAACTCCCGGACCGTCTTTCTGACCAGCTGGTGTTTCATGCAAGGGTTAAAATCCATGTCAGTATCAGCCTTATATTGATTGGGTTCTTCTTTGCCAGACCCAGGACTATACCCTATTTCAGAGCATTTTCAAGTATTTTGGCATAATCCGTCACACCCAGGGGTCTGGGATTTGACGGATTGGAATTATTGGCTACAGACATTTCCGCAATCCTGCCCATATCATCACGAGGAACATCCAGTTGGTTGAACCGCGGAATCCCCAGCCGGTCCGACAGGGATTTTATTTCATGGATAAACCGTTTTCCCAGGGCATGGTCTTGGTCCTGCCCGTCACCTGCTCCGGATGGTCCCCCAACAATCCCGGCACATCTTGCCAGAGCTGCCATCTTCTCCCGGCATGCCGGCAGGTTGTACTCAAGGACATGGGGCAGAAAAATCGCATTGGCCACCCCGTGTGGCACATCATAAAGCGCGCCCACGGATTCGGAGATGCAATGAACCGCCGTGACATCGGCGTTTCCAAAGGCAAACCCGGCAATGGTCGATCCCATCATCAGGTTTTCCCTGTGTCTGTGGCTGTTCTCAATATCGGTCCATGCCCCTTCAATGGCGCCGAGAATCAATTGTACCGCCCGGACCGCATGGGTGTCCGTAATCAGGGTGGCAGGCCTGGACAGGTACGCTTCCACGGCATGGGTCAGCGCATCC
The DNA here is from genome assembly GCA_036881925.1 of Desulfobacter sp. GTDB lineage: Bacteria > Desulfobacterota > Desulfobacteria > Desulfobacterales > Desulfobacteraceae > Desulfobacter. Next base: position 180,880 of record JBAJNJ010000003.1, on the reverse strand, counting down.
AGGCCGGTTGACGCGACAATGGATCGGGGAAGGGTTGAAATCAGGTCCGGGTCAACAATGGATACGGCCGGATAGAGTTTGGGGCCTTTGATGCTCATTTTGAACCGGCGCGACACATCCGTTACCACCGACACCCAGGTGACCTCGGAACCGGTACCGCAGGTAGTGGGAATAGCCAGGAACGGCAGGGGATCGTTGACATACTTTTCCCTGCCTTCGTATGCGTCAATGTTTCCTTCATTGGTTGCCAAAAGCGCCAGGGCCTTTCCTGCATCCAGGGGGCTACCGCCCCCCAGGCCGATGACAAGGTCCGGCAGGTCCCTGCGCAGTTCTTGTGCAATGGCGTTAATGGTATCGGATTTGGGATTGGCCTCAATGGCGTCAAAGACCCTGGCATGGGGCAGGAACGTTTTTACCCGGTCCAGAAGACCGGCCCCGACAACACCCCTGTCCGTAACAATTACCGGGGATACGGCGTTTAATTCCCCGGACACCACCTCTTCCAGGATACTGATCCGGCCGGGGCCGAAAAAGAGTTTTACCGGCATGTGGAACTGCATAAGACCTCCTGATATATGACCTGATATATAAATTGAAATGACAGATTGATCATTGCCTGGAGGGCATTATAGCAAATGACAAAAATATGTTTAGAAAAAACGGCAATGGGAAGGGCCTGCACAGTAAAAAAATGCTCGAGACCGGAGCGGCATTTGCTGTGCAGCCACTAAAGCTGGAAATTGAATTAGAAATTGAATCGGAACGGAATGTTGAGAACAACCATAACCTCTTTTTCCTTTCATCCTGTAAGACCGGAGCCTGCAAGACCAAATCCTGTTTGAGCAACCCCTGGGTTCTCCTCTGGATTCCCGTCCGGATTCCTGGTAAAAGTGAAGGGAAACAACCCTTAAAAACAAAGGAAATCGTCATGGAAATCAAAATCACTTATTGCTCGGTCTGAAACTATGAACCCAGAGCTGCCGGTCTGGCAGACCTTATCCAAGAACAAACAGGCGTCAGCCCCGAACTGGTGCCGGGTGCAAATGGTATTTACGATATCAAGGCAGACGACACCCTCTTGTTTTCAAAACATGAATCCGGACGGTTCCCGGAAGACAGGGAAATTCTCGACCGCCTCAAGGCCATGATGGATTAATGCATGGAACCGGAGCAACGCAGGTGTGTGACACATGTTGCACGGCGTGGTATCCGGCATCACCCCTTTCTAAAACCAAAAAAGGCTGCCCGGTTTACCCTGGCAGCCTTCTTCGGAAAAGGAAGAAAAGATGAAAAAACTTATCTTGACCAAAACTTAATCCAAGTTACGTGCCACACCTTTTAAAAACCCTTCAATAAAAATCATAACAATCTGAATTAAAAGAATAAAAAAATTAAATATATTTTTCAGACATTATTATCTCCCGTTGTTGCGCCGGAATTTTTCCCGCCTGTACCGGCCCGGGGTTCAAAATTTTGAACCGGTTTCCCATACCACACCCCCTCAAAAACATAACCTACTGAATTGAATATAAATTTTAGAGTTCATTATTTTTAACTCCTCGGGACATCAGCGGTTCAAAAAAATGAACCACCCGGATCATGTCCATGCGGGATGCAGGGTTTCAGTCAAACAATCCCCTTAAAACATTATTCAATTCTCTTTGCAGATTCTCTTTCAGGGCCTCTGCAGGATCTTGATTTGCCGGTGTCCCGGGGTCCGGTGCGACAGGCTGAATTCCCAACTTGTCCGTCAGGGTCCGTGTCAGTTCTTTTGCGGCCAGTTCGGACAGGGCAGCACTGATATCCGGACGAATCTTAAGATGTGCCAGCGGCCCTGTGATGGATACGGGAATCGTGATGCCGGCAAGGTCATCCAGTTCTTTTCCGGCCTGCCCCTTTGAGGTTTCCACCACCGTGGCCAGGGCCGTGTAATTCATGGTCCTGTCGTTCAGGTCCGCCAGCACCCCCTTGCCTGAAATCCGTAATCCAGGGGATTTCCCGTCCAGGTCCGACAGGGTGACAATCCCGTTCGCCACCGTGGGCGTTCCGGTCAGGCGGGTAAAATCGGTTTCCTCCTGATCACTGGCCTGAAAGCTCCCGCTATCCCGGAGCGACTTGAGGCGGCGCAGGAACCGGCCCAGATTAAACCCGGCAACAGCCCCGTCATTGAGTTCAAACCGGATCCGGCCGTTCAGGTTTTCCGTTAAGGCGGTTTCGGTATTTCCCCGGGTGGACAGGCTGGCGGTTACATCCCCGGTTCCCTTCACGGTTGCCCTGCCTGTGGTATCCTTGAGCAGCGGCCCGACACCGACTCCCGCCAGTGATGCCTCCAGTGCAAGTTCGGGAACCGTTCCGGATGCATCCAGGGTCAGATCTCCCGCATATGTACCGCCGTAAAGCCGGGCGGATACCGGGGAAAACACCACATTTCCCTTTTGAGCTGAAACACGGGCCTTGACCTCGGACAAGCGGATATTTGAAACCACCATAGCACCCGCTTCAATGGCGGCCTTAAGATCAAGGGCACGGATCATTTCCAGGGGCAGTATGGCGATGCCCCCTGCCTTTTGCGCTGTTTTTGCCGGAGTCCCGGAAGAAGGGGCTTTGGAAGCGTTCGTCTTCCCTTTCCCGGCCCTGGCTGTTTTTTCAGGGTCCTTTTTTCCAGTGGCCCGGTCCGGCACAACTTTGTACCGGTCCAGGTTGAGGCGGTCCACGGCCAACACCATATCAATGGCCGGATGTTGATCCTGACCTTTGTCGAGCGTAACGTGCCCCTGGAAACGGGTATCATCCAGCCGCCCCACAGTCTTTTCCAAGATAAGCTGACCGGCATTCCCGGAAAATGCCGTTTCCAGTTCAGCTGCGGATAAAACCCCCGGATCTGCCGTGGCAGGCAGGGGAGTACCCAGGGCAGCCATAACTGTTCTGAGATTTTTCATATCCAGGTCTGCATGGCCTGTGAAGCCCGGGCCGTCAGGGCCTTCTGTTACCCGGATGCCGCCCTTGAGGGAAAGCCCCGGGCCATTCACGGAAATATTTCCGGCAGACCATTCCCGTCCGGCAAGGTCTATCTCAAGAGGGGCATTCACAACGATCCCACCCGGAAAGGTGTTTGCATGTTTTCCGGCCATCCCGGCCTTGATCTGCAAAGGCGACAGCACAACCCTGCCCTGACTGCTGCTGAGGGTGGTATTCATGGAAACCGACCGGACAAGGGCGGCCGGCTTCTCCTGGCCCATGGCCCTGAACAGCCATCCCGCCTCTTTTGCTTCCAGATCAAAAGCACCTTCTATGGCAGCATTTTTCGTTCCCATACCGCTGGCATCAAGGCGGCCGGCCATTGAGAGCCCCAATCCGCGGATATTCAGTGTGGGAACCCTGGCTGTGCCCTGGGCCATATCCAGGTCGATTTCCGTATTGATCCGGAAAGAGGTCTCAGGGGCAGCCCTACCCCACCGGCTGAGGCCTGTCCTGCCGGTGATCCCTTCCGCAAGGGAGAGCACCAGGGGCAGGTCATTTCCCCCGGCATCTATCCAGACCTTTACCCCGGGCATCAGGGAAAACATCCCTACCCCTGAGATCCGGCTGTCAATGGTCATGCCAAGCCCCCGGGCTTTCAGGGTATCAACCTCAATCCGCCCCGCCCCAAGGTCAATGTCAAATGTCGTATCCAGATCAAAGCGCTTGTCCGGCAACCCATCCAGCGCCGGTAACGCGTCTGAAACGGCCCGGTCTGAGCCTGCAATACCGGACAAAAGCCGGACCACGGCAGACAGGTCAGGCCCGGATGCCTGAACCGACCCCGCTACCGAAGCGATCCCGGCATGTCCTCTCTGGGCCAGGAAACCGCCGTTAAACACCGCACCGGCGATCCGGATATCCAGGTCTTTAACATCAACGGTATTTTGCCCCGGCAGCATCCGGACCTTGCCCGAGATACCAAAATCACCGGGTATTCCTGTCCGGGCAGCATCCCGCCCTGCATCGGCCGGTAACAGCCCCATCCAGTGCGACATATCTTTTCCCTGGATATCCAGGGACAGGTCCAGTCCCAAAACTCCTGCAGAAGGCCTGTCAACGGTCATCTTTCCATTAATCCGGGTATCCGGCCCTGTCATATCAAACGAATCCACAATCAGACGGCCCTGTGACGGGTCCACGGCTGCAACCGCAGAGAGCGACAGGCCCAGGGTCCTGGTAACGGCTCCTGCCGCCTCGTTTCTCACCTCCAGGTCCGCACTGCCCCGGACAGGGGACAGCAAAACCCGATTCCCGGCCGTCTCAGGCAGCATATCCGCATGCAATGCAACAGGTCCGGACAGATGTAACCTTTTGCCGCCAGGAGCAATATCCACCCGGCAATCCAGGGTAACCGCCGTTGCCTTGCCCGGTGCCGGCGCATCCGCACGCACCCCGAGGCCTGAAATCCCATAGCAGGACCCATCTGCCTCATCATGGAATGCAATGTTTACATTCCGGATATCCGCACCAGCCCGGAGCAGTCCCGGCAGGATGCCGGTACCTGTTGCGGAGCAGCCCGTATCCAGGGCAGAGGGAGACTCCGGCGGCGCCCCGGAAATCTCTTTTTTTACCAAACCGGTTTCAGGAGCGGGAGGCTCGGAAGATTTCGGAGCTGTTACGCCCTGCTCTTCCGGCAACACTTCATCCCGGGGTGTTTCCAAAGCCCCCCATCGTTCCCAATTGCCACTACCGCTTTTATTTTTTACCAGGTTGATCTCTGCCCCGTTGATCCGGACAGGGTGGTCCATGCGGATCTCTTTTTTCAGAAGAGAGAGGGTATGGGCACGTATATGAAAACGATCGATAACGGCAAATGTAGGCCCGCTGAAGCCGTCGGGATTTCCAATGGATACGGAACCTGCATCAATATCCAGGTAAGGATAAAAAGAGAGGGAAAGGTCACCCTGGATATCCACGGACCGCCCCAGGTATTGGCCGGCCTGACGGCTCAGGAATCCTTTGTAGCGGTTGGCATCCAGGCTGGCCAGAACAGCCAGGGCACCGGCCGCAAAAAGGACAACACCAATACTGATAACGGCCAGGTATTTTAACGCTTTCATATGCTTCTCCTGCTTTGGGATGGAATGGGCGGTTTAATCAAACACATTAAAAGCATAAACCCGCGGAATTGTCCAAGTCAATGGGGCTGTCTAACGAAAGACTGATACATGTCAGGAATGCCCGCCAATACGAAGAAGTTTCTGAAATGCATTTCAGCAGGCCAAATAAAAACCGGGGCAGACAAACGCCTGCCCCGGTTCATATGCCGTTATCCGGCCGAAATGATCCGTTATGAATAACGATTAATACTTATAATGCTCCGGCTTGAAAGGACCATTCACGGGAATGCCCAGGTAGTCGGCCTGTTCCTGGGTCAGTGTGGTCAGATTCACGGACAGGTTTTTCAGATGCAGCCTTGCCACTTCCTCATCCAGTTCCTTGGGAAGGGTATAGACATCAACGGCCAGGTCTTCCTTGGCCAGCTTGATCTGGGCCAGGGTCTGGTTGGAAAAGCTGTTGCTCATCACAAAGCTGGGATGGCCCGTGGCGCAACCCAGGTTCACCAAACGACCTTCGGCCAGCACGATGACCGAACGGCCGGATGCCAGGGTCCACTTGTCCACCTGGGGCTTGATGCTGGTTTTAACGGCGTCGGAATTGTTCTCCAGATATGCCATATCGATCTCATTGTCAAAATGCCCGATGTTGCAGATGATGGATTCGTCTTTCATCTTTTCGATATGGGCACCGGTGATAACGTGGTAGTTGCCTGTTGCCGTAACAAAGATATCGCCGCGGGAGGCAGCCTCTTCCATGGTCACGACCTCGTATCCTTCCATGGCTGCCTGGAGGGCGCAGATGGGATCGATTTCGGTGACCAGGACAATGGCGCCATACCCTTTCATGGATGCGGCACAGCCCTTGCCGACGTCTCCGTATCCGGCAACCACAACGGTTTTACCGGCGATCATCACGTCGGTGGCGCGTTTGATACCGTCGGCCAGGGATTCCCGGCATCCGTAGAGGTTGTCGAATTTGGACTTGGTAACCGCGTCATTAACGTTGATGGCCGGGAACAGAAGTTCGTTGTTGGCCGCGAGCTGGTAGAGGCGGTGAACACCGGTGGTGGTTTCTTCTGACACGCCCCGGATGTTCCCGGCGATTTTTGTCCATTTCCCGGGATCTTCGGCCACAGACGCCTTGAGCCGTTCTATCAGGCAGTGTTCATCCTGGCTGTGGGTGGGCTGGTCAAGAATTGAAGGATCCTTTTCCACTTTTACGCCCTGGTGGACAAACAGGGTGGCGTCCCCGCCGTCATCCACAATCAGGTCCGGGCCGGAACCGTCAGGCCAGATCAGGGCCTGTTCCGTACACCACCAGAACTCTTCCAGGGTTTCGCCTTTCCAGGCAAACACAGCGGCAGAACCTTTTTCCGCGATGGCTGCGGCAGCATGGTCCTGGGTGGAAAAGATGTTGCAGGAGGCCCAGCGGATGTCTGCGCCCAGTTCATACAGGGTGTCAATAAGCATGGCGGTCTGGATGGTCATGTGCAGGCTGCCCATGATTTTAAGGCCTTTAAGGGGTTTTTCCGGGCCGTATTTTTCCCGGATGGCCATGAGCCCGGGCATTTCCTTTTCAGACAACTGCATGTCCTTGTGGCCGTCGTCGGCCAGGGAAATATCTTTGACCTTGTATTTCAAGGACAAATCAAGCGCGATAAAGTCCGGGTCTTTGTGCGGCTGTAACATGGTATTGCTCCTTATTTATTTGGCATTATTAATATATCAAAATATGTTGATTTGTTGTTTCGATTAAAATACAGAACCTGATACCCAGGGTCAAGCAAAAAAAACGGCCGCCTGACAAATCCGGTATCGTCCTGTCCAGGCGGCCTTGGAGTATATTCGCCGTAAAGCGCCGGGGATTATAACCCGGCCAGGCTCCTGATCTGATCGGCCTTATTGGTTCTTTCCCAGTAGAAATCAGGATCTTTGCGTCCGAAATGGCCGTAAGCAGATGTTTTCCTGTAAATGGGCCTGAGCAGGTCCAGTTCGCTGATGATGCCGGCAGGCTTCAGGTCAAACACCTCTTTGACAATCTCAACAGCTTTGGATTCGGCAATTTTGCCGGTGCCCATGAAATCAACCAGCAGGGATACGGGTTCTGCAACACCGATGGCGTAGGCCACCTGGACTTCGCATTTGTCTCCCAGTCCCGCGGCCACAAGGTTCTTGGCCACATAACGCCCCATGTAGGAAGCAGACCTGTCCACCTTGGAGGGATCTTTTCCGGAAAAGCATCCACCGCCGTGGCTGCCCTGTCCGCCATAAGTGTCCACGATGATTTTACGCCCAGTCACCCCGCAGTCCCCCATGGGTCCGCCGACAACGAAACGGCCGGTGGGGTTGATGAAGAAACGGGTATCCCCGTCCATCATCTCTTCGGGCACGACTTTTTTGATGACTTCTTTGACAATGGCGGCCTTGAGGTCATCATGGCTGACTTCCGGGGAGTGCTGGGTGGAAACGACCACGGTGTCCACACGGGTGGGTTTGCCGTCCACGTATTCGATGGTGACCTGGGACTTGCCGTCAGGCCGGAGGAAATCCAGGGCCCCGTTTTTACGTACCTGGGTCAGCCGCTTGGTCAGTTTGTGGGCATAGATAATGGGCATGGGCATGAGTTCTTCGGTTTCATTGGTGGCAAAACCGAACATCAGGCCCTGGTCACCCGCACCCTGCTCCTTGAAAAGGCCGGCGCCTTCGTCAACGCCCTGGGCGATGTCAGCGGACTGCTGGTCAATGCTGGTGATCACCGAGCAGGTCTGCCAGTCAAATCCCATGTTGGACGAATTGTATCCGATATCCTTGATGGTATTCCTGACCACGTCGGGAATATCCACGTAACAGTCCGTGGTGATCTCGCCGGCCACCATGGCCAGACCGGTGGTAACCATTGTTTCGCAGGCAACACGACAGTTTTTATCCTCTGCCATGATGGCGTCCAGGATGCTGTCTGAAATGGCATCGGCAACCTTGTCCGGATGGCCTTCGGTCACAGATTCAGATGTAAAAAGGGATGAGTGTTTCTCTGACATGCCTTACTCCTTTATCAATTTATGGTGTTTTATATAGCGTGAGTCTGAGTTTACTATACTGCTCTTGAAAATTGTCTTTTCACTAATAGGCCTTTATTCCGGATTTGTCAATGCCGCCGGGAAAATATATCAATATATGTTCATATTCGTATAAACACATAGAAATGCCTTGACAACAGCCTCTCACCTTTTATGATGCGAAGGAAATAACGAACTCTAACCAGAAAGACAACGGAGAAGACATGGCAGATACCAGAATCACCGGCATCGGATCGGCATTGGTGGATATACTGATCAATGAAACCGATGCGTTTTTAGAGGAGCTTGGCAAGGAAAAAGGGGGGATGACCCTGGTGGACCATACGGTCCACGAAACCATTTTGGCAAAAACAGACCAGACACCCGTTATCGTGCCGGGGGGGGCTGCCTGCAACACCATCGTGGGTGTGGGAAAACTGGGCGGTCCGGCCAGGTTCATCGGCCGCAGAGGCGAGGACTCCTACGGGGAGGATTTCCAGTCCCAGATCGCTGCCTGCGGTGTGGAACCCAGGCTCTCGGTCTCTTCCACCCCCACCGGCAAGGTTGTCTCCGTGGTGACGCCGGATGCCCAGCGCTCCATGTTCACGGACCTGGGTGCGTCAACAGAAATGGACCCGGCCGCGATCACCCCTGAACTTTTCGAGGATACGGCCATTGCCATGGTTGAAGGGTACCTGCTGTTCAACCCGGACCTGATGACGGCGGCGGTCAAAGCCGCAAAATCGGCAGGCGCCCGGATTGCACTGGACCTGGCAAGCTTTGAGGTGGTTAACGCCGCAAAAGAGATCCTGCCGGGCCTGATCGAGGAATTCGTGGATATTCTCATTGCCAATGAGGACGAGGCAAAGGCCTATACCGGCCACGCCGAAGAGTCTCTTGCGCTGGAAGTCCTGTCCCGGAATGTGGACTATGCGGTTCTCAAGGTCGGGGCAAGGGGCAGTTATGTATCGCACAGCGGGTCCGTGACCCGGATCGAGCCGGTATCAGGAAACGCCCCGGTTGACACCACAGGTGCGGGCGATTTATGGGCAGCCGGGTTCCTGTACGGGATTGCCAGCGGCATGTCCATTGAAAAAAGCGGACAGCTCGGCTCTGCCTGCGGATACGAGGTCTGCCAGGTCATGGGGGCCCAGATCCCGGAAGCTGGATGGGAGAGAATCCGGGCCCTGGCCTGAATGCCGGCCAGGGCGTGAACCGGCATATGTTCCGTCCGCCGGCGTCCCTACAGCCACAATAAAAATGGGCGCCTCCCTGTCTTTTGGGGGAGGCGCCCGTTTTTTTTATGCCGGCGTTATCACCGCCTGCTTAACGATTGCGGCGATTTACTTGAACACTATTCCGTATACATCCTTGTACTTTTTGGCAAAGTGGAAGGTGATGCCTTCCTTGATGTGATCCGGAAGCTTTTTAAATGTACTCATGCACCCTTCGGGCAGAATAATCTCATTGATTCCGGTCCGCCGGGCCGCAATGATTTTTTCCTTGATCCCGCCGACCGGAAGGACATCACCGGTCAGGGTAATCTCACCGGTCATGGCCAGGGGCCGTTTGATGGCCCGGCCGGAGGCCAGGGAAATCAGGGCCGTTGTGATGGTTACCCCGGCACTGGGACCATCCTTGGGCGTGGCGCCTTCGGGCACATGGAGATGGAGAAAAGAGGTATCAAAGTAATTCTCGCTGACCCCGTATGCCTTGGCATTGGCACGGACATGGGAATGGGAGATGGATGCGGATTCCTGCATGACCTCGCCGAGTTTCCCTGTCAGCTTGAACCCGGGATTTTTCCCGTGCACCCGCACTGCTTCAATGGAGAGTGTGGCCCCGCCCATCTGGGTCCAGGCCAGGCCGGTCACGATCCCCACCCCTTTCATCTGTTTTTCAGGCTTGAATATGGGCGGCCCCAGAAGGTCTTCCAGGGATTTAATGTTAATCCGGACCTGTTTCTTTTTCTCTTTCAGGATCCGGACAATGCTCTTCCGGATAATCTTGTTGAGCAGTTTTTCAAGGTTCCGGACCCCGGCCTCCCGGGCGTATCCCTCAATCAAATGGCGGATGGTGGGATCGGTAATGGTGATGGTGGAGGCATTGAGCTTATTTCTCCGGAGCAGCCTTGGCCAGAGATGCTTTCTGGCAATCTCCAGTTTTTCTGCCGTGATGTACCCGGAAAGGTTGATCCGGTCCATACGGTCCAGCAGGGGCGGCGGAATGGTGTCCAGGGTATTGGCCGTGCAGATGAACAAGACCTTGGACAGATCAATTCTCAGATCCAGGTAATGGTCCAGGAATTCAGAGTTCTGTTCCGGGTCCAGCACTTCCAGGAGAGCGGATGCCGGGTCTCCCTGGTAGGATGCCCCGATTTTGTCGATCTCATCCAGCATGATCACGGGATTGGCAACGGCCGTGTCCTTGAGGGCCTGTACCATTTTACCGGGCAATGCGCCCACATAAGTCCGGCGGTGTCCCTTGATTTCCGCCTCATCCCGCATGCCGCCCAGAGAGAAGCGGAAAAACTTGCGGCCAAGGGCTTCGGCAATAGATTTTCCAATGGATGTTTTACCCACGCCCGGAGGGCCCACGAACAGGATGATGGAGCCGGAAATATCCTTTTTATACACCCCGGCGGCAAAAAACTCGATGATCCGTTCCTTGACATCGGAAAGTCCGGCATGGTCCCGGTCCAGGACCACTTCGGCCCGTTCAATATCAATGTTGTCTTCGGAATAAACACCCCAGGGAAATGCCGTGACCCAATCCAGGTAATTCCGGGTAACCCCGTATTCGGAAGATCCGGTCTCCAGGACCGACAATTTCTCAATCTCTTCCTCAAACCGCTTAACCACATGCTCGGGCGGATCCAGGGCTTCAAACCGCTCCTTGAACTTGTCCACGTCAGAGGTTTTATCGTCCTTCTGCATGCCCAGTTCTTTCTGAATGGCCTTGAGCTGCTCCTTGAGGAAAAATTTCCGTTTGTTGTCATCGACTTTGGTATTGATGTCTTTCTGGATTTTGGTCTGGAGCTTGGCAATCTCGATCTCTTTTTGCAGGAGCATCATGACCTTTTTCATCCGCTTGAGAATGGATTCGGTCTCCAGAATTTCCTGGAGTTCATCGCCGTTGGCCGTGGTGATCCCGGCGGCAAAATCCGTCAGGGGCGATGGCTGGTCCGGCGAAAACCGCCCCAAATATTGTTTAAGGTCTTCCGAATACAGCGGGTTCAGGGAAAGAAGCTGTTTGATGGCCGAAATAATCGAGATCGCATACGCCTTGATTTCGTCATCATTTTCCTTGGCCGGCTTAAAATATTCCACCTGGACCACAAAAGGTGGCTTTTCCGAAAGGAACTTTTTGATTTTAAACCGCTCAAGTCCCTGGGCGATAAACTGGATGTTGCCCTCAACATCAACAATATTGAGCATCCGGACCACACACCCGACATCGGGGAAGTCCTCCTTGTATACGTACTTGCCTTTGACTTCTTTGAGATAAGAAAGTCCCAGAAGATTCTGGGATTCCTTGGTGGCCTTGATCAGGGTGCCTTCCCACCTCTTTTTTGATACAATCAGGGGCTGGACCTGTGCCGGCAGATGGGGGCGGCCGGTAATGGGAACCAGGTACAGGATATCGGGTTTTACACTCTGGGCAATCAGCCCGCCTTTGGCGCTGTCTTCATCTTCAATAACGACTTCGGGTGTAATGGGTTTGGTCTCATCGCTCATGGGGTCACCTCAAAAATGTCATAGTCTGGTTTTTGCTGAAGAGTTGATCGTATTCAATATTCCCATATATTATAACCAAATAACATCAACTGACAATACTTAAACCGGGTTAAATTCAAACCGGGCTGCGTCCGGCCACACGTCGTTTACTGGATTCTGAAATAGCAAAATCCATACCACTGCCAGGCTCTGACCCGGCAGCAGTATGGATTCAAAAAGGCGGACGCCTTAACAATACCGTAACAATACTGTGTAAAATTTGCTACTTGTGGATAAAATCCTTGTCCTGCCCGCAGCAGGCCTTTTCCGAGGGAGAGCACCCGCAACTGCTCCCGCAGCCGCATTCGCCCTCCCCTTTGTATGTCTTGATAAAGCTTCTGATACAAAAGACCAGGGCGCCTGCCACGATGATTCCCACAAGAAAATTTTCCATTGTCATACTCCTTTAAACTCCCGGATTCAGGACCGTTTCCTGCGATGCGATCCGGATCCGGTTAAAAAATCAGCGATCCGGCCTGGTATACGGCGACAGAGAGGCCAAATGCCAGGGCAGTGTTGAACACCACGGAAAATCCCGCCCATTTCCAGGACCCGGTTTCCCTGGCAATACAAACCACTGTCACAAAGCAGGGCGCATAGAAAATGGTAAACATCATCAGGGAAAAGGCGGTGAGCGGTCCCCATCCCGGCGCGGACCGGAGACGCTCGGCAAGGGAGGTGTTCTCTTCAGGGTCCACTTCACCTAAGGAATACGCGGTTCCCAGGGTGGACACGACCACCTCTTTGGCAGCAAACCCGCCCACCAGGGCGATATTGGTCCGCCAGTCAAATCCCGCCAGGCTGGAAATCCCTTCCAGGGCCACGCCGATACGGCCGGCCACGGAATTCTTCAACCCGGCCTGGGCCTCTTCACCGTCAATACCCATGAGCGTCTTTTTGACTTCCGCAGCCTGGGCGGACAGAGCGGCGTCATCTTCCGAAGATTCAATTTCAGCCAGGACACCGGCCGGTACATTCTCAGTCACAAGTGTTCGTTTTGACTCAAACTGAGCCACACTTGTATCATCCAGGCCGGGAAAGGTCATCATGGCCCACAGCAGGATGGAAATCCCCAGAATCACGGTCCCGGCTTTTTTCATATACTGCCAGGTCCGCTCCCAGGTATGGATGAGCAGGCCCTTGATGGTGGTCAGGCGGTAGGGGGGCAGCTCCATGACAAATGGCGTGGCCTCGCCTTTGATTACCGTGGACCGCAGCAGACGTGCCACCAGCAGGGCGCCCAACCAGGAAATAAGGGTCAGTGCAAGCATGACCCGGGCCTGGTGCTCAGCAAAAAACGCCGCCACCAGCAGGGCATAGACCGGCAGTTTGGCCCCGCAGTTCATGAACGGTACGGTCAGCAGCGTGGCCAGCCGTTCCTTGGGGGATTTCAGGGTTCTTGCGGCCATAACCCCGGGCACGGCACACCCTCCGGCAATACCGCCGGACACGATAAAGGCCATGACCGAACTGCCGTGAAGGCCGAACATCCTGAAGATGCGGTCCAGCATAAAGGCCATTCTGGCAAGATACCCCGAATCTTCAAGAAAGGAGATCCCCAGGAACATGAACATGATCAGGGGAACGAACCCAAGCACACCGCCCACCCCGTCAATGATCCCGGAAATGATCAGGGATTTTAGCAGTCCGTCAGGCAGGCCGGCTTCTGCCAGGCCCCCGACCCATCCGAAAAAGCCTTCAAGCCATTCTGTGGGCAGGGCGCTGTAAGTAAAGGTAAAATTATAAAGTGCCATAAGCACCCCGACCATAATCAACGGCCCCAGGAAGCGGTTGGTCAGGACCTTGTCGATTTTATCCGACTGCTGGAGCCGGTTCCGGTCCTGGGCATACCGGATCACATTCTGTTTGAGCACCGCGTTGATAAACCCGTACCGCTGGTCGGCAATCATGCCTTCGGGATGGATGTCCTGGGTGGCGGACAAATGGCGGGACACCCGCGTTGCAATATCGGCCAGTCTGGCTGCAACCGCTTTGCTTTCGGCACTGCCCAGCTCAAGTATCTGCTTGTCGCTTTCAAGGTATTTAAGGGCCACCCACCGGGCCGGGTAGGTTTGGGTTAAAAATTCCGCCCCGGCAATCACCTCTTCCATCTCATCCAGGGCAGCATCAATATCCGCCCCATAGGAAATTTTAAGGGGTTCGGGACGTTTATCCAGTTTTGAGGCGATCGTATCAAGCAGGATGCTCTTTCCCTTGCCGGTTCTGGCCACGGTCGGCACCACAGGCACTCCCAGAAGCTGCGACAATTTATCCGAATCAATTTCAATGCCCCGTTTTTTGGCCACATCCATCATATTCAGCGCCAGGCAGACCGGGATTCCCATCTCCATAAACTGGACGGAAAGATACAGATTGCGCTCCAGGTTGGAGGCATCCACGATGTTGACGATCATGGACGGTTTTTCATTCACCACAAAATCTCTTGCCACCACCTCTTCCAGGGAGTATGCGGTCAGGGAATAGGTGCCGGGAAGGTCAACCACTTCAAAGGTGCCGGCATCCGAGATGCAGGTTCCCTGTTTTTTTTCCACGGTGACGCCGGGATAATTGCCCACATGCTGGCGCGCCCCGGTGAGTTCATTAAACAATGTGGTCTTGCCGGAGTTGGGGTTGCCGGCCAATGCGATTGCTGTACTCATGATCAATCTACCTTTACTTCAATATGGTCGGCTTCATTATTGCGAAGCGTTAACGTAAACCCCATGATTCTCAGGGATACCGGGTCATACAGGGGTGCCTTGCCCTGGACTTTGATTTCCTTGCCCGGCACCAGGCCCATGTCCCTGATCCGGCGACCCAGCTCTCCACCGGCTTTGACCGATACGATCACACCGGTCTGGTCCACATGCATGTCTCTTAAATTGATTGTCCCCATAACTCTCTCCTAAATTTACAAATAACAACTTGTCCCGTGAATAATCCAAAGTTTTATACTCCTAACTTTTAAATCTGTCAACAAAACTTTTCAACATTCGACAAAAATAACCAATTGACTTACTATTTAATCAAGTATAAAAAACCTTAATATTAATAATGGAGACTAGTGATGACAAAAGAACTTGCGCTTTCCGAAAGTCTTGAAGATTACCTGGAGACCATATTGGAGCTTCAGACCACCAATACGGTTGCCCGGTCCAAGGATATTGCTGAAAAACTGGATATAAAACGTGGTTCCGTTACCGGCATGCTCAAAAAACTGGCTGCCCAGGAACTGATCAATTACGAACCTTACGGATATGTGACCCTGACCCCCAAAGGCGAAAAAATCGCCAGGGAAATTGAAGGCCGCCATATTGTGTTCAAGGATTTCCTGTTCAGGTTCATCGGCGTGGATGAAAAAACAGCGGATGAAACCGCCTGCCGCATGGAGCACGCCATGAACGCGGCAACGTTTAAAAAATTCAAGGCGTTCATTTCCGGCCTGGACAAATAGCAGCCCGGAATCCCCTTTGCCGTTCACGGCATAAAAAAAGCCCGGGGCGTTGCGCTCCGGGCCTTATCCGTATCTATTTACCGGTCGGCGTCCGGCTCACCTCTTTTTAAACCGGATAGAGGCAGCCAGGGCAACCACCAGGATGGAACCGATGTTGTGCGCAACGGCTCCCATCACCGGGGTCAGCCATCCCAGGGCCCCTGCCCCCACGGCGATGCAGTTGATCAAAAGGCTTAGAAAAATATTTATTTTAATAATCCGGGTCATGGTTTTACTCAACCGCACCAGAAACGGCAGTTGGGACAAGGTATCGTTCATCAGCACAATGTCGGCTGTTTCCAGTGCCACGTCCGCCCCTTTGAACCCCATGGCTATGCCCGTGTCTGCGGCTTTGAGCGCCGGAGCATCATTGACCCCGTCCCCCACGTAAACCATGCTGGTCCTGGCGCCCATGGCCGACAGGCGCTCCAGCTTATCTCCGGGCCGCTGGCGGGCAAACCAGGTGCCGATGCCGACGGCACCGGCAATTTTTTTCACGGCCCCGTCCCTGTCCCCGGAAATGACAGCGATATTCCTGATCCCTGCCTCCCGGAGCCCTGCGATACTTTGCGCTGCTTCAGGCCGCGGCCGGTCTTCCAGGTGTATGATACCTGCGTCTTGGCCGTCGATCCGGACCGCCACACTGGTATAGTCCTGTGCGGTTGCGCCATGGCCGGTTTCCACGGCCACCTGTTTTCCATCCACCTGCCCATGGATGCCGCGCCCCGGAAATGACTGGATTTCAGAAGCCTCCCTGACCGGAATACCTGCCGCTTTTGCCCGTTCAACAATGGCAAGGGCCAGGGGGTGAAGGCTTTTGCTCTCCACCGCCGCTGAACATTCCAGGATCTGCGTTTCCGAAAAATTACCGGACGGTATGATGTCGACGACTTCAGGATGCCCCGTGGTAATGGTGCCGGTTTTATCAAAACAGAAAGCGGTTGCCCGGGCGATATTTTCCAGGTATTGCCCCCCCTTGACCAGGATACCGGACCGGGCGGCCCGGCCAATGGCCGCTACCGTGGTCACCGGCCCGGCAAGCAGGAAAGAACAGGGACACCCCACAATCAGAACGGTAATGGCCCGGGTAATGTCCCGGGTCACCAGGAATGTCACCAGGGCCGCCCCCACGATCACCGGGGTAAACCAGGCCGCGTACCGGTCAACAATCTTTGTTTCCCTGGTTTTGGATTGTTCGGCAGCTTTGACCATGGTGATGATTTTGCCGATGGCGGCATCTTCCCCCACCTTCAGTGTCTCGATCCGCATAAACCCGTCGGCACAGGTGGTGCCGGCATAGACCGTATCTCCTGTTTTTTTGCCCACAGGCACAGGTTCGCCCGTGAGGCTTGCCTCCTGCACCGCCGCCCTACCCTCGATCACCCGGCCGTCCACGGCAATGACCTGGCCTTCGCGGACAGGCAGCACATCCCCTTTAAGGATAGCCGAGACCTCCACGGTCAATTCTTTTCCGCCTCTTTCCACCAGGGCGGTCTGGGGGGTGATTTCCACCAGCTTCCGGATTGCATCCCGGGCGCTGTCGCTCACGGCCTCTTCCACCAAGGCGCCCAGCACCATGATACTGGAGACCACGGCAGCCTCAAAAAAATTGCCGTTGAGTATACAGGCGATAATGGCGATGCTCACCAGTTCGTCCACGTTCATCTGACGTCTGGCCACCCCTTTGACCGCTTCCATGACAATGGGCAACCCATTGACCAGGACAGACACCAGCAACATGAAGTCGGTCAGGCGTAACTGCGCAAAAAGACGCAGGTCAATTGACTGCACCGCAAATGCCGCAGGAATCAGGGCACTGCCCGCAGCCAGCTTGAAAAAATCATCAGACCGGAAAATTTCCCGGTATACATTGAGTTTTGCATATCTGCCGATCATTTTTTATGTCTTCCTTATATGTTTAATTTTAGTTTGAAGGTCAAAATATTTGATAGGCAATGTAAAAGAAACTGTTTTGACTGTCAACTATTTTGATAATCAAATTAAATTTGATTTTGTACGGCCCCCCTCCTGTGATAGGGTGTCCGGTATCATCGCAACAAAAAGGCCGAACAAAATGGAAATCCAGCACCTGTCAAAAATTATTGTGGAATTTTTTGAAAAGCTTTCCTCCTGGGAAGAGTCTGTTGTCAGGGACAGCGGTCTCACAACCGCCCAGGCCCACACCATAGAAATCGTCGGGCATTCAGGACCGGTTAAAATGAAAGACCTGGCTGAAAAAATCGGGGTCACCACCGGCACCCTGACCGTGGCCGTGGACCGGCTTGAAAAAAAAGGGCTGATGAAAAGAAAACCCCACGAAACCGACCGGCGCTCCTACCTCATTGAATTAACCCCCCAGGGGGAAGATGTATTCAGAGAACATCATAATTTTCACATCCGCATGACCCAGGAAATTGTTTCCGGCCTTACCTCCCAGGAACAGCAGGACTTTGCCAGAATTATCGAAAAAGTCCTGACCCGGATTTGATTTAACATTTTTTAACAAAATGTAGCCGTTCCCGTCTTTTTCTATTGACACGCCCAATAGTTTGCTATATCTAACATTAAAATTTTTAATTAACTTTAGGCGAATTAGTAAAAAATGCCCCTGCCCCAAAAGAAACACCCCCCAAAATCCACCCCAATGGCGCCCAACGGAAATGACCAGGTCAGATGCTGCTGCGGCAAGCTTCTGGCAAAACGGGACAACGAATATGTCGTGATCCGTTGTGCCAGGTGTAAACGGGAAACACGTATCCGGCTCAGGGAGACGTTCGACGTCATACCCTCCTGACCGGCAGCACCGTCATGTAAAGAGGCCATAAGGTTACCAAAGCACCAAGAGCCCTGACACTCCATTGCAGTGAAATGAATTGTCAGGGCTTTTTTTGTCTCCGCACGGAACGGGGATGCATATGATTAATTTTAGGTTTAAGGAAAAGGAAAACAGATGAAAAAAGGAATCCCATTTTTAATTGCAGCATTCGTGAGCCTTGCGCTTATGGCCACATCACCGGCGTTTGCCGTATCCAATGCAGAGCTGGAAGAGAGAATCCAGGCCCTGGAAGAAAAAAAATCCGGTCCCAGCATGACCGGTGGCCTCTGGGACAGGTTCACCCTGTCCGGTGCGTTTGAACTGGACTATTCCTATGCAGATGACGAAAACCCCGGCGACAGGACCGCCAACGAGTCCACCTCCGACCTTGACATCGGCACACTGGAACTGGGCATAGAGGCCAACCTGCACGAATATGTGACCGCCTTTGCCCTGCTCAAGGGTGAAAATCTCGCAAGCGACGACAATGTGTTCTGGGACGAAGCGTATTTCACCCTTGCCAAAGAGGGGCTGCCCGTATATTTCGTCGGTGGTAAACGCTGCCAGCCCTTTGGCCTTTATGAAAGCCTGTTCATCAACGATCCCATTACCCAGGATCTCTATGAAATCAACGATAGCGGTGCCACCATCGGGTTTAACAACGGCGCGTTTATGAATATGGACCTCTCTTTCACCATCTATAAAGGGGAAACCCTGATCGAACGGGTCAACGAAGCCGGCTACGGCTGGACACGGGACACGTCCGCCGGTTATGAGGCAAGCAAAAGCGTGAACTCCTACATCGTGAGTGCAACCATCGAACCTGCCGAAGGGCTTACCGTGGCGGCATTTTTCAACTCGGAACCCGGTGACTCTGACCGCAACACCACCCTTGGCGGGGCCATCCATTTCGAATATGCCGGTTTTATCATGGATGTTGAAGCCATAGGTGCCCTGAACCGTGAAAAACACGACACCGATAACGAAGAATACCAGGAATCCGCCTGGGTGGCCTCCCTGGGGTACCAGGTCATGGATCCCCTGATTATGGCCATCCGGTATGAGAGCTTTGATGCGGATAACTCCGCTGACGGCAACCTGGAAAACAGGTACTCCATTGGTGCGGATTACACCCTGTTTGAAACCGATGATTTTGCCTGCAACCTCATGGGCGAATTCAGGCGCAGCGAATATGATGGAAGTGACAGTTCTGCCAATGATACGGACCTGAACGAGCTTTTTGCCAGGATCGCAGTGACATTCTAATCCGGCACGTTCTTTATACATGCCCGTTAGCTAATTAAGCGAATGCAACACCGGTTCTCCCGTTTGCGGGGAACCGGTGTTGTCTGTTTTGGACGGACTGTTATATCAGGGGGCCATTATATCAAGGGTTCCACCAGAAAAACGGCTGTTGCCGTCAACCCTTTCTGCTTTTTATTTAACTGGTTGTTTTCCGCAAGCCCGCTCAGATAGGTGTGGATAATCTGTTCGAGTTCATGTTCGGGCCGGTCACTGACCCGTGCAAAAAAGGCAAGCTGGTTGGCCAGTTCCTTGTCCAGGCCGATGGTCTGGTCCCACGCCACCACATCAAAACAGACATCCGGGAAAAGCCCCATGGAAAAAAGAAGATTGATCTTGTAAAGAATGCTCTGGGGCTTGTCGTCCAGGGGGCGGTCCATGATCTTCTCCCAAAGATCCATGAGAATGGGATGCTGGCGCCGGGCGGCCCACCCCCGGACCGCACATCCCTTTGACGCGCATTGGATCATCTTGTCAAACGCCTCGGGTGTGGCCACGCCCGGCGACATAAATGCCACCACCAGGTCAAAGGCCTTTTCCCATCCCCGCTCCCGGATATCCAGACCGTGCCAGTCTTCCTGGACAAGAGTGACCCGGCGTTCCAGAGGAGGCGTCAGGTCAGCCCGGAAACGGTCCAGCATGCCTTTTGAAAAATCAATGGCAGTAACCCTGGCCCCGTGCCGGGCAAGTGCCAGGGCCATCATGCCGGTGCCGCAACCGATATCCAGCACAGTCATGCCGTCAAAGAGCAGTCCCTTGTCCGCCAGGACGGCCAGGGCCTTTTCCAGGCGGCGGTCACGGACTTCTTTTTTGTTGGTGTTGTAAGTGGCCGAGGCTTTGTCCCAGTACTCGGGCGTTGCAAAACCCTTGTGCACGGCATAGGTATCCCCGGCCGTATCCCCGCGCCAGGCATCTCTCCAGAATTGTGCTTTAAATATATTGTCCATTGTGTCGTCACTAAAGGGGGCCAGACCCCCTTTTCCTGCTTTTGTTTTTATTCTTGTTTTCCCGTATCCGGCAGTGTTCTTCCGCCCGCTTCCGGGTCCCGGCCCGGATCCAGGTCAAGTGTTTCCCCGGGTGGTGAGAAAATATTGGTGACATCCGTCACCACCACATAAAGCGCCGGTACAAACACCAGGGTCAGGAGCGTGGCCGCTGCCAGGCCAAAACTGATGCTGGCCGCCATGGGAATGAGGAACTGGGCCTGGAAACTGGTCTCGGACAACAGAGGGGCCAGGCCGGCCACCGTGGTGACCGAGGTCAGGAGCACCGGCCGGAAACGGTTTTGTCCCGCCTCCATTACGGCTTCAAATACCTTTTCCCCCTGCCGCACCCGGGTGTTGATGAAATCAATAAGAATCAGGGAGTCGTTGACCACAATACCGGACAGGGCCACGATGCCGAAAATGGAAATCATGGTGATGTCCAACCCCATGATAAAGTGCCCTGCAATGGCCCCGATCAGGCCGAAGGGAATGGCGGTCATGATGATCACCGGCTGGATATAGGACCGGAACTGGCTGGCCAGCAGCAGGAAGATAATCATGGCGGCCAGGGCAAAGCCGT
Source organism: Desulfobacter sp. (assembly GCA_036881925.1). GTDB lineage: Bacteria > Desulfobacterota > Desulfobacteria > Desulfobacterales > Desulfobacteraceae > Desulfobacter. The sequence continues at coordinate 159,791 of JBAJNJ010000003.1, read as the reverse complement.
TCATCAGACTGTCTATGGATTCCTTGCTCCGCTTGGCCTGGCCTTCCAGGTCATAATCCACCCCGGGAAACCACCGGGTCAGCTCCGGCAGGAAACCGGCTTTGAGATCCTCGACAATTTTCCTGGCATTGGCCGTATCTTCGTCAATATCGGAAATCACAGTGATGACCCGGTGCCGGTCCACCCGCTGGATGGACGAATATCCCCGCTCAATGTCAATGCGGGCCACCTGGTTCAGGGGGATTTCCCTGTTGTCCCGGGTCCGGATGCGCAGATTGTCGATGGAGGCCTCGGTTTCCCGCTCTCTGGCCGAATACCGGACCATAACCTTGATATCATTTTTTCCCCGCTGGATCTTCATTACTTCATCCCCGTAATAGGCCTGGCGGATCTGGGTGGCGATATCCGCCATGGTCACGCCCAGGGACTCGGCACCGGGTTTGATATGGATCTGCTTTTCCATCTTTCCCGGCCTGAAATCATCAGTGATATCGTATGTCCCAGGATATGTGGCAATCTCCTCCTTAAGGGCCTGGGCGGCTTTTTCCAATTCTTCCAGGTCATTGCCCTCCATCCGGATTTCAATGGGGTTGCCGGCCGGGCCGCCGCCGATAATGTTAAAGGTGAGCTGTTCCGTGCCCAGGATATCCCCTGCAAACTCCCGCCACTTTGCCGAGACTTCGGCCGCAGAAATCCCGGGCCGCATGGCGGCCGGCTGAATCTCAACCCAGGCCTCACCGCAATGCGCCCCGTGAACCGGGGGTTTCCAGTCCCTGCGCGGAATCACCCCGACCAAAGAAAAGGTATTGATGACCAGGTCTTCCCCGTTTTCAACCCGGTCCCTGAAATAATCGTTGAGTTGAAATGCACCGGCTTCGATCTGCTTGATGCTCTGTTCCGTGGTGGCAAAGGGGGTACCCAAAGGATAAATGGTTTCCGAAATCAGCCAGTTGGAGTCATTTTTCGGGAAAAAGGTAAACGGGACATGGCCTCCGGCAATCAGGCCGATGCTCATGATCAGGCACCCGGTTCCCAGGGCCAGGGTAAAATACCGATTTTTCACACCATACCGGAGCATGGGCAGGTAAAGGGTGTGAATCACCCGGTTCAGAGCGTTTTCCACCTGTCCGCGGACACGGGTATGAATCACTGTGATATCGGCCTTAATCCACTCCAGCCAGGAAAACATCAGGGTATAGGCCCGGGATGTGTTTTTTTGTCCGGGCGACAGGGTTCCTTCCAGATGGGCGGGCAGGATAAAAAACGCCTCCACCAGGGAGATGGCAAGGATACAGATCACGGCCTGGGGCATGATGGAGATAAACTTGCCCATGATTCCGGCAATGTGCATCAGCGGGGTAAACGCCACAATGGTAGTGGTCACGGCCATGACGACGGGCCAGCCGATCTGTTCCATGGATGCGATGACGGCCTGTTTCGGGGTTTTCCCGGCGGAATAATGGGTATATACGTTTTCCCCCACAATAATGGCGTCATCCACCAGGATGCCCAGGGTCATGATAAATCCGAACATGGAGAGCATGTTGATGGACGCCCCCATATAGTCCAGCACCAGAAACGCGCCCATAAATGTAATGGGAATGCCCGAAGCCACCCAGAAGGCCAGTCCCAGGTCCAGGAACAGGGCAAGCACCACAAATACCAGGAGAATTCCCTGTATCCCGTTTTTGAGCAGCAAATCGATCCGGTCCTGGACCATATCTGCGATATTATACCAGTGTCCCATGGTCACGCCTTGGGGCATGTCTGCCTTGTGGACATCCATATATTCCAGAACCCGTTTGGAAATGGCAATGGTGTCCTGGGAATCGGTGCGGTTGATCACCACCAGGGCCGCGGGCTTGCCGTTAAACCGGGCCCTGACATCCGTATCTTCAAACCCGTCCACCACCCGGGCCACGTCCCCCAGCCGGACAACCGTGCCGTCCTCCCGGGTCACCAGGGGGATCTCCTCAAATTCCTCGCCCGTATACTTTTTCCCCTTGGCCCGGACCAGGAATTCCCCGCCCGGCGTTTTGATCCGGCCCCCGGGCAGTTCAATACTGCCGGTTTCAACGGCCCGGACCACATCGTCAAACGACAGGTTATAGGTTCTCAGGTCCTGCTCGGAAATCTCAACGGAAATTTCAAACTCCCGGACACCGACCAGGGAGGCCAGGGAAATCTCCTCTTCTTCCACCAAATCGTCCCTGATTTTTTCCGCCGTATCCCTGAGCACCCGTTCTTCTGCATCACCGTACACGGCAACGTAGATGGCAGGTTCATTGTTCTTGATTTCTATGATCACCGGGTCTTCCGCCTCTTCCGGAAAAGAGTCGATCAGATCGATTTCCGTCCGCACCTCGTCCAGCTTGACATTGATGTCGGTTCCGGCGTCAAGTTCAAGGGTTACGGAACCGCGGCCTTCAATGGCAGACGAATACACGGTTTTCACATCTTCAAGGCTTTTGAGCTGCTCTTCGATCTTGATGCAGATGCCCTCTTCCACCTCTTCGGGCGATGCCCCGGGGTATTCCACGGAAACGTCAATCATGTCCAGGGAGAACTGGGGAAACATTTCCCGCCGCATGGACCGGGCCGTAAAAAAACCGGCCACAATCAGGAACACCATCACCAGGTTCACCGTTACCTTGTGCTCAACCGACCATTTTCCCAAGGCTTTCATTTGAATCTTCCCTTTTTACTCCGGTTTATTCCGCCGCGGATTTGACCGTGACGGCCATGCCTTCGACGGCACCGGGCAGGGGCGAGGAAATGACCAGATCCCCGGCATTCAGTCCCGCATCAATAAACACCTCGTCTTCAAATTTCCGCAGCACAGAGATGTTACGGATCTCCAGGCGCTCGTCCACCGATACAAACAGGGTATCGGCAGACCGGAGCAGATACCGGGGCAGGCGAAACACATGGTTGCGGACGGCTCCGGTAACCCTGCACTTGACAAATGTCCCGGGCTTGAGTGAGATCAGGGGATTGCCTGTCCCATCGGCATCGTTGCTGCCAAGGATCTCAAGGGTGATGGGCAGGGTTCGTGTCTTTTCGTCGATACCGGCCTTGATCCGGACCACCCTGGCCGTCCAGGACGGAACAGGTTTGCCGTCAAAATTGGCGATGGTCACGGTGGCCTGGGGCATCTTGCCGTGGTCAAACAGGGGGCGGATCCATTTGATCTGCTCCAGGGGGATATGGACGTCCACATCCAGGCCCCCTTTTTCGTAAATAACGCCCAGTACCTGGCCGGGATTGACATATTCACCCATTTCCGCCTGCTTGGTCAGGACAAATCCGTCAAACCCCGGACGAATTTCAGATTTTTCCAGGATAAGATCGGCCTTTTCCAGTTCTGTTCTGGCCATGGCCAGGGCAGCCTGCCTCTGGGCCATTCGCGGCGGGGTGAGTGCCAGGCGGTTGTCCGTGGACTGGAGCTGGATCCGGGCACCGACATACTGCTGTTCCGCCCTGTCCAAATTGGTTTTGGAGGCGAACTGGCTTTTGCTTAATGCCTTGAGCCGTTCGAATTCCTTGCGGCTCAGGGCCATATTCGTCCGGGCCAGTTCGGCATCCGCCTTAAGATTTTCGATTTCCTGGGCCAGGTGGCGGATATCGGCCTCGGCCTGATCCACCCGGACCTTTGCGGCTTCCCTGTCCAACCGAAAGGTCCGCTGGTCAATACGGACCAGCAGATCGTCCCTGCGGATCACACCCCCTTCGCGAAACGAGGGGTGCAGATAGTCGATCCGGCCAGCCACCTCGACCGCCACATTGACCTGCTTCCGGGGAGCAATGGTACCAAACGCTTCAACCGTCATGGCCTCGGATGTGGGAACGGCCCGGATGACCCGGACCCCGGGCGGGGTCAGCAGCACTTGTTTTTTTTCCGGTTTCTCACGGGCGACATACAGCCAGAACGCCACCCCGGCTGCGATGCCCAATACAAGAATAACCCTTACCAGCCTGAACAGAAAAGATGCCATGGCAATGTTCCCCATACAAAAAATACGTGACAATCACCGGTTTGATATGTTGTGCATTGTTATATCGCTGTTTCAAAAATTCCGTTCCGATTCAATTGTTAACTTCAGCGGTTGCACAGCAAATAATGCATACATTTTAAGCATTTTTTACTGGATCGATATTCTCGTCACCGTTTTTTTCGGAACGTATTTTTGTTATTTGCTTTAGTCAGTCACTTATATACCAGGTTTTTGAATTTGAAAAGGGGCGGGAGACAACTGCGGGAGAAGAGAAAATGGGGACAAAGGGAACTTTCGCTCCCTTTGAGACAACTCCCCGTCATTATATCGCATACACCGTGCTATGCTTTTTTTGCAGCCACCTTGGCCTTGGAGGTTTTGGCAGCCGGTTTGGCGGCAGGCGTTTTGGCCGGGGCTGGTTTTGACGCTTTTTTGGCCGCAGTCTTGGTGCCGGTTCTGCTGCTTGTCCTGGTGTTGGACTTGGCAGTTGCCGGTTTGGCAGGGGCAGGCTTTTTCTTTGGTGAAAGCCCCCGCAGGATAGGCATGACTTCGTCACGCCGTTCTGCCATGAGAAGGGAGATTTCTTCCTGCTGGGCTTCATCAATTTCAATATCGGAAGTTCCGAGGAAATTAAACAAATTGTCGGCAATATCAAGCATTTTATCGTAAGCGTCTGCTTCTTTTTTTGTCGCAAATGTCATTTTTTCCTCTCCATTCCTGACAACAATATATTTGACGATTACAGCCATATCTTCTCCTTACAGTTCAACTGGCCGGCGCCGGGCAGTCCAGTGGTCGTCTCTTGGGTTCGTACGGGTAAATAGATATTTCATAATAAAAAAAAGGGGCCTGGTAAAGGATTTTTCACTTACCAGGCCCCCGGGAATTCACGTATATTGCTGTACCTGAGGTCCGCCTATACTTCCGGACGCGGATAAAGTCCGCTCTTTTCAACGATCTCAGGCACTTTTTCCTCCCATTCAATGGCCATGATGTGGAATCCGGCAACTCCGTCGACCTCTTTGAGTTCCTGGATATGCTCGATGCAGATATCAATGCCTTCCTGGGCCTGTTTGCCTTTTTCAACACCTGCGAGGCGTTTGATAATCTCATCGGGTACGTCCATACCCGGCACCTTGCTTTTCATGTACTTGGCCATACCCACGGATTTCATGGGAGTCATGCCGGCCATGATAAATGTTTTTTCGGTCAGGCCCTTGTCTACGGCCCTGCGCATCCATTCCTTGAATTTATCGATATTGTAGATACACTGGGTCTGGATGAATTCGGCACCACAGGCGATTTTTTTGGCAAGCCTGGGAATCCGGATTTCAAATGGGTCGGCAAAAGGATTGGCGGCCGCGCCCACAAACATCTTGGGCGGACGCTTGATATCATCGCCGCCCAGGAACTTTCCCTCGTCCCGCATGTGGCGAACGGTCTGGACCAGTTGCATGGAATCCAGGTCATGGACGTTCTGGCCCTGGGCACAGTCGCCAAAACTCTGGTGGTCGCCGGAAAGGCAAAGCATGTTGGAAATATCAAATGAAGCAGCGCCGAGAATATCACTCTGGAGGGCCACCCGGTTCCTGTCCCGGGTCACCATCTGGAGGACCGGCTCGATCCCTTCGAGTTTAAGATGAACGCAGGCGGCAAGAGACGACATCCGGGTCATGGCGGTCTGGTTGTCGGTCACGTTGACGGCATCCACGTGGTCTTTGATCAGCTTGCCTTTGTGGCGGACCTCTGCGGGATCAGACCCGCGGGGGGGACCGCACTCGGAGGTTACACCCAGGTGGCCGGCTCTCATCACCTTTTCAAGTCTGCTTTCGGTTTTGCACGCGCTCATATCTTCACATCCTCCCTGGTTACGGTTCTGGGTCCGCCTGCCCTGTCGGTTGACCAGTCTTTGACAGGGGCGACTTTTTCATAATCTTCCATCTTGTCCAGCGCTTTGAGGCGGTCAACAATCAGCTGCCACGCACAGTCGGTATCCGGACCCAGTTCGCATTTACCGTTGGTGGAGCCGCCGCAGGGACCGTTCAGCACCCGTTTGGCACACCTGGACACCGGGCAGATCCCACCGGTCCTGGCCAGGACGCAGGTCCCGCAGGCCTGGCAGCGTTCGGTCCAGAGTCCCCTGTCTTCATTGGCCCCGAGACAGACCGTATTGACACCCGGCAGCAGCGGCGTTGTCAGGTATTTTTCCGCGGTAAACTGGACTCCCACTCCGCAGGCCAGAGACACAACGGCATCATAATCATCAATGTCGCCGCGTATCTCTTCAAGGTATTCATGGTCACACTGGCGCTCCAGGGTTCTTTCGCCAATGGTCTTTTCCTTTCCCTGGGTGATGAAGTACATGCGCAGTGCCGAGGCCAGGACTTCTACTTCCTTTTTACCCCCGGCCTCACACACGGTCACACACTCATTGCACCCGAGGATGAGAATACGGTCGAAATCTTTGATTTCCTCAATGATTTCTTCAATGGGTTTCTTCTCTGCTATTATCATACGCTTACCTCATATTCAGCTGTTAATGTGTTAACGCCTTTTTTCACGCGGCTTTATGCTGCTGCGTCTGTTTTTTTGTCCTTCTGTTTCTTCTGCCGGATGGGACTGGGTCCCAGTGCCTTGATCTTTTCCACCATTTCACCGGCATACTGGGCAAACAGGGGGCCTTCACCGGAGGAAAGGTTGTACATCTTGACACGCTCTCCGCCCACCCCGACCTTGTCCAGAATCCGTGCGGCCTGCTCAATGCGCTTGCGCGCCCGGAAATTGCCCTGGTTGAAATGGCAGTCGCCCTCCATACACCCTACGGCAAACACCCCGTCCGCTCCTTTTTCAAAGGAACGGAGGACATGGATCACATCCAGTTTGCCCGTGCACGGCAGGCGGACGATTCTGAAACTTGTGGGTATCTTCAATCTCATGGAACCTGCCAGGTCCGCAGCTGAGTACCCTCAGAAATTGCAGCAGAATGCCAGTATGACCGGCTCGAAATCTTTTGTCATATTACCCCCTCCAGCAAGGATTCCACCTTGCTGAGCAATGATTCATCTTCATACCAGTTCAGTTTAATGGTTTTTGCCGGACATTCGGATGCGCACACGCCGCATCCCTGGCAAAGGGCCGGATCGATATAAGAGACGCCCATATCATTGATCACGGGTACATTGTAAGGACAGGACCTGACGCAGACCAGACAGGACGCGCAGTTGACCTGGTTGACCTCGGCGACCACCGCGGACAGGGTCAGGTATTCCTGGGCCAGGAAGGTGGTCGCCCTGGAGGCGGCCGCCATGGCCTGGGAAACGGTTTCCGTAATCAGTTTGGGGCCATGGGCCGTGCCGCAGATGAATACGCCTTCGGTGGCCGCATCCACGGGCCGCAGCTTGACATGGGCTTCCATGAAAAACCCTTCGGGGTTCCGCTGGGCTTTGATGATGGTGGAAAGTTCCTCGGTATCATTCGCCGCAACCCCGGCACTCAGGGCCACAAGATCGCACGCCGCTTCCACGGTCTGACCCAGGACATGGTCCCTGAAGGTCACGGAAAGGCCGTCGCCGTCTTGGTTGACCTGGGGCGGATTGTCCCTGTCAAACCTGGAGAAGATCACGCCCATGTTCCTGGCCTTGGTATAAAACGCCTCCATCATGGAGTACATTCTCATGTCGCGGTAAAGGATGAACACATCCGTATCCGGGCTCTTCTCCTTGATGGCAATGGCGTTTTTCACCGCATTCTGGCAGCAGATCCTGGAACAGTTGGGGTTGTCCTCGTTTCTGGATCCCACACACTGGATCATGATCACCCGGTCAAGGCCATCGGCCTTGCCTGCTTCAAGCATATCCGCCAGTTCAAGCTGGGTGACCACCCGGTCGCTTTCATTGTAGAGATATTCCTTGGGCTGGTACTCTTGGGCGCCCGTGGCAACGATCATGACGCCATGGTCGATTTTCACCTCTTTCATGGATGATCCCACCAGGACTTCGGTGTTGAAATTGCCCTTGTAACCACCGAAACCGACCACAAGGCCCTGTTTCAGCACATCAATATTATCGTGGTCTTCCACACCGGCCACAAGATCATTGACAAACACCTGAACATCATCCCCCTCAATGGTATGGTGGAGACGGGTGCCCAGGCCGCCCAGGCGGTCTTCCTTTTCCACCAGGGTCACGTGAAATCCCTGGTCCGCAAGCCCTTTGGCCGCCGTCATGCCGGCGATACCGCCGCCGATGACCAAGGCCTTGTCAATGATGGAGATCCGTTTGTCGTGCAGCGGCCCCAGGGTGGATACCCGGGCCACAGCCATGCGGATCAAATCTTTGGCTTTTTCCGTGGCTTCTTCAGGTTCATGGAAGTGCATCCAGGTATTCTGATTCCTGATATTGGCCATTTCAAAAAGGTATTTGTTGAGCCCTGCGTCCTCAAGGGTATCCATAAAGATGCCCTCATGGGTTTTGGGCGTACAGGATGCCACCACCACCCGGTTGAGCTGGTGTTCATGGATGAGGTCTTTGATGGATTCCTGGGAATCCTGGGAGCAGGTGAACAGGTTCTCACCGGTATAGACCACGTTGGGAAGGGTTTCGCAATATTCTTTCACTGCCGTGTTATCAATGATGCCGGCAATGTTGATGCCGCAGTCACAGACAAATACGCCCACCCGGGGATCTTCTCCGAGCACATCCCGTTCTTCGGGCATGGTCACGGTCTTTGTCAGGGTGTGGCGGGCCGGTGCCAGGTGAACGCCGGCAGCCCCGGCGGAACCGGATGCCTCGGTGACCGAGGATGGAATATCCTTCGGCCCCTGGAAGGAACCGGACACATACACACCGGGCCTGGAGGTTTCAAGCGGCTTAAAGGTGGGGGTTTGGACAAACCCGTACTTGTCAACATCCACACCGATGCGTTCGGCAAGTTCACGGCTCTCCTTGGGAATGGTCAGGCCCACCGACAGGATGACCATGTCGAATTCCTCTTCCCGCATGGTTCCGTCCTCATCCGCGTACTTTAGGATAAGGTCGTCGGTGCCGGGTTTTTCCACCACGGAATGGATCCTGGATTTTACAAACCGGACCCCCTCTTCCTGGACCGCCCGGTTGTAATACTTTTCATAATCCTTGCCAAATGTCCGCATGTCCATGTTGAATATGGCCGCATCCAGTTCTTTTTCCGAATGCTCCTTGGCGATCATGGCATCCTTGATGGCATACATGCAGCAGACCGAAGAGCAGTACCCGTTGCCGCAACGGTTGGTGTCCCTGGAGCCGATGCACTGGAGCCAGGCGATCTTTTCAGGCTCTTTTTCATCCGAGGGCCGGACCAGGTGGCCCATTGTCGGCCCGCCGGCAGACAGGATCCGCTCAAATTCCAGAGAAGTCATGACATTCTTGGACCGCTGGTACATATAGGCGTCGTCCATGCCGGAAGGATCGAATGTCGTGGCACCCGTGGTCATGATCACCGAACCCACGTTGAGATCCCGTACTTTCGGCTGCTGATCGTGATCCACAGCTCCTGCCAGGCAAACCTCCACGCATTGGTAACACTCGGAACAGATACCGCAGGACAGGCACCTGGCGGCTTCCTGGTCCACAAGATCCTTGACCAGCCCCAATGTCACCTCATTGAAATTGCCCACCCGTTCCGCCACCGGCAGATGTTCCGGTCTTACACGTTCCATTCTGGGAACGTCGAAGATATCGGGCTTTTCAAAATCGTAGGATTTTTCCCTGCCTTCTTTGAGGTCTTTGCCGTTGATGAACCGGTCAATGGATTCTGCGGCTTCCTTGCCAGATGCAATGGCATCCACGACGGACTTGGGCCCGTAAAAGGCATCACCTCCGGCAAACACCCACTCAACAGATGTCTGGAGGGTTGTGGGATCTGCCTCGTAACCGCCGGGAGGAGTGAGTTTTATCCCCTCTTTGTCGGCAAAGTCCAGTTCTCCGGTCTGGCCAATGGCCACAATCACGTTGTCCGCGTCGTGGGAGGTGAGTTTGCAGTCGTCAAACTGGGGATTGAACCGGCCGTTTTCATCAAACACGGCAGTACATTCCTGAAAGGCCACCTCGTTGACCCGGCCGTTGTCTCCGTGAAAGCCGATGGGTCCCAAGGAGTTAACGATTTTCACCCCTTCTTCCAGGGCTTCTTCGATCTCGTAATCCCAGGCCGGCATCTCATCGCGTTTCTCAAGGCAGACCATGATCACATCTTCGGAACCCAGCCGCTTGGCAGTCAGGGCCACGTCCACGGCCACATTGCCGCCGCCGATGATCACGGTTTTGCCGTTCAGGGCCGCGCCTTTGCCCATGGCCGCATCCCTGAGAAATTCAGTGCCCTTAAGCACGCCGTCCAGGTCTTCGCCCTTGACACCCAAGGCCCTGGACCCATGGAGGCCCGTGGCCATGAAGACCGATGCATACCCGTCTTTCTTAAGGCTTTCCAGGGTAATATCGCTGCCGAATTCAACCCCGGTTTTGATTTCCACGCCCAATTTCTCTATAACGGCGATTTCTTTTTCAAGTTCATCCTTGGGCAGCCGGTATTCCGGTATGCCCACTGCCATCATGCCGCCCTTGACCGGTAGTTTTTCATACACGGTCACCCCGTAGCCTTTCTGGGCAAGATAATAGGCCGCGGTGAGGCCTGCAGGCCCGGAACCGACCACAGCGACCTTTTCGTCCCGCTTATCCCCCACATCCGGCAGCCAGGGATCACCGTCCTCAAAATCCAGGTCCGCCAGATACCGGTGAAGGTACTGGATGGCCAGGGGCTGGTCCGCATCTCCCCGGGTACAGACAGACTCACAGGGATGATGGCATACCCTTCCGCAAGCCCCCGGAAAGGGGTGCTCTTCCTTGAACAGCTTCAGGGCTTCGTGGTATTTGCCCTGCTGCATCAGGGCGATAAACCCCTGGATGGAGACATGGGCGGGACAGGTGGCCTTACAGGGTGCAATGGATCTTTTTGAAATCCCGTAAGCCCCGGGTATGGCCTGTTCGTACTGTTTAAAAATAGCTTTCCGGGGGGCGAGACCCTCGTTATGCTCGGAAGGGGTATCCACAGGACAAACCTTTGTACATTCCCCGCATGAGGTACATTTTGAGAGATCAACAAATCTGGGATTTTCTTTTATCGTGGCCGTAAAGTTCCCCTGCTCTCCGTCCAATCCCAAAAATTCCGTGTTCGTCAACAATTCGATGTTCAGATGCCGGCCGACCTCGACCAGTTTGGGTGAGATCACTCACATGGTACAGTCATTGGTCGGAAACGTCTTGTCCAGCCGCGCCATCATACCGCCGATGGCGTATGATTTTTCAACCAGGTAGACGTAATAGCCCGAATTGGCCAGATCAATGGCGGACTGCATTCCTGCAATACCCCCGCCCAGTACCATGACAGCGCCTGCCAGGTCTTTTTTCGTTCCGTCTTGACTCATTATCTAAACCTCCTAACCGTTAATATAGCCTCACATGGTTTAAGCTATTTTTTTTCCGCCCCTGCCCGGCCATATGGCCCAAGGGGCGAATTGACGCAAAAAAGCCCGGTTACCGAAATCACGGCAACCGGGCTCATTATTGTGATCCACCGGAATGTACAGAATGCTCTTGTTTCCCGTATATGGTAAAACCGCCCGGGAGAACGCCGGAACGCTCTGAAAAAACAGCCTGCCGGTGTTTTCCCGGATGCGTACAGGGCATATCCGCGCCACACAGGCCCGGACCCTCTTTTGTCTGTTTTATATCAGTGCATGGTGTCTGCACGGTCTTATAAAAACTTATACGGCACCTCTTTCACTAAAGCGGTTTGGTGCATTCAGCAACGCTATACATTCAAGGGGGACACCCTTTATTTTTCCATTCACTCCGGACAGCCGCCAGCCGGTATAGGATGAGACAGGAAATAACCGGCGGCCCGTCCGGCTATGGCCCGGCAATCCGGACGGTTTATCCCTGTGCCGGATTGTCAGATTTCCCCATCTCTAAGTAGGAAAATGATATTTTTTTGTCAAGAGTTATTTCCCCGGCCAATCTCCTTAAAACCGCCTGTTTCCCCAGTCCGGTGCACCTGCCCGACAGGCGGCCCTAGGCGGTATTCCACGGGAATTATTTATGAAATTCACGAATTAAATGAAATTCATATAATTTTGATCGGTATACCGGTGTCCCAACTGTGTTGATAAGAAATATTTTTTCCGGATTTTATTCCACAAAAACAGGAATGGAAACGCGAGCGTTGTTCAAGATTGCCGGATTTGCCTGTCGCCGGCCTTTTCAAGAAGCTTTCCGCCGGATACCACAAGGATCAGGACCGGAAGTCCCAGGGCGGCAGTGAGGGTGAAAAAGAGCGGATATCCCAGGGTATCCACCATGGCGCCGGAATACCCGCTGAACAATTTGGGAATCAGGGTCATCAGCGAACTGAATACAGCATACTGGACAGCGGTGAACCGGATGCTGGTCAGTCCGGACAAAAATGCCACAAATGCGGCGCCGGCCATGCCTGCGGCCAGGTTATCCGCCGAGATCACCAGGTAGAGCATGAGAAGGCCGGGACCGGCCTGGGCCATGACCACAAACAAGAGGTTGGTCAGGGATGAAAGCAGGGCGCCGGCAAAGAGAATCCGGATCACGCCGAACTTCAGGGAAAGCACCCCGCCGAGAAAGCCCCCGCCAATGGTCATGAACAGACCGAAGGTCTTGACCACGGCGGCGATGTCTGTTTTGGAGAATCCCATATCCTGGTAAAACACGTTGGCGATGACGCCCAGTACGATGTCGGAGATACGGTACAGGCCGACCAGGGCCAGGAGCAGCCATGCCGAGGACCTGCCGTAGCGGCTGAAAAAGTCCGCTACCGGCGCCACATAAGATGAGCGCACCATGTCCCGGTCCACAACTCCCATCCGGGTCGCGGTCCGGGCGATGATAACGGCAACCCCGATACCGCCCAAAAGCCTTAAGGCTTCAACGGCGAACCCGGCAAGCCCCGGGTCGCTGCCCCACTGCACCAACAGGTGCTTGAGGCCGGCAGCCGGGTTTCCGGTCAGGTAAAACCAGGCGGAAAACCCCATCGCCGCAACAAGAAAGAGCATGAATGCCCTGACATACGCACGGGTTCCATATGTCCGCACGGGGGGTACCCCGGTGTCCGGCTCCCTGACGGCCAGCACCGTAACCACCCCGACTATCATGGTTCCGGCCATGATCCAGTAAGTGGCCTGCCAGGCCCCGTAATCATATCCGCCTTTGGATGACCCGAAAAAATCGGCCAGGAACAAGGCCCCTGCCCCCGCCGCCAGCATGCCGGTCCTGTACCCGGCGATATAAGCGGAAGCCATCATGGCCTGCAGATCCTGGCCCGCAGATTCGATCCGGTAGGCATCAATGGCGATATCCTGAGTGGCGGAGGAAAACCCCAGCAGAACGGCAGCCATGGCCATGAGTGTCAGCCGCTCCGGCCCGGCGGCGGGATCGGTCATGCCCATCCAGACAATGGCTGACATGATGCCGGCCTGGGAGGCCAGCATCCACCCCCGGCGCCTGCCGAACTTTCGCGTCAAAAAAGGAAGGGGCATTTGGTCAACCAGAGGCGCCCAGACAAATTTAAATGAATATCCCAGGGCGGCCCAGGAAAAAAAGGTGACTGCCGCCCGCTCCACCCCGGCTTCCCGCAGCCACAGGGAGAGCGAGGAAAAAATCAGGAGAATGGGAATGCCAGCGGAAAACCCCAGGAACATCATGGTTACAACCCGCGGATGTAAAAACGCCTGGGCGGACGCGCGCCAGCCGGGCAGTCTGTGTTTGATCATGGATTCAGGTATGTCCGGTTGTGTTACAATGTGGTTTCAAAGTCGGAGGAAACCCCGAAACAAAGGATGGGGCTGTTGTTGTCCCTGAAAAAACGGTTGCATCCGCCTACAATATCATCCATCTGGGCATCGGTCCTGTCCTGGTTGATGTGGATCAGTCCCAGTTGGGCAACGCCCGCTTTCAGAGCAAGATCAAGCACATCCGGAACCGACGAATGGCCCCACCCGGTCTTGCGGGTATACTCATCAGCCGTGTATTCGGCGTCGTGGAAAAGAAGATCCGCACCTTTGCAGAAATCAATATACTCCCCAATGGGCCGGCCCTGGGCATGGGCATAGCCCAGTTCATTGTCCGTCAGGAACACAAAGGTGTTGCCGTTCTCGGTAAATTTATACCCCAAGCTCCCCTCGGAATGGGACGTGGGAATGCTTTCAATATCAAGGGAGCCGATGCTGAAATTGCCGTTAAGGGATTTATCAAACCGGATATCCGCCCGGAAGTCATCCATCCCCACCGGAAAGAAGGGATCTTTCATGACTTCGTCAAGCACATCTCTGGTGGTGATGCCGGCAAAGTTCCTGTCCTGGACCTTCAGGGTGGTATCCTTGCGAAGCAGGGGGTGGAAAAAGGCAATGCCCAGGATATGGTCCCAGTGGGTATGGGTCAGCAGCAGATGGAATTCTTTTTTGTTTCGCCGGAGCAAATCGTTTCCCAGCCGCCGTATCCCGGTTCCCGCATCAATAATGACGATCTCGCCGGAATCTGCCTGGACTTCAATGCAGGTGGTATCGCCCCCGTATTTGACAAAATCCTTACCGGATACGGAAATGGACCCCCTGGATCCCCAACATTTTATTCGCATGATTCTCCTGCATACCTTAATTCGATTTTACTCCGCACCAGAACGGTTTTTAATAGAATGGTATGAATCAACGCTAAAATCAATATTTTTTTTAGCAGTGATTCAACAATCCTTTATTTCATATCGCAACCCGGAAAAAAGCCGATTAAATTCTGTTCATTTTCTGCTTGTTAATCATTTTTAAAAATAGTTTAAAAATACCAAACTTTTTAGGGTTCACATATTGACAACCCCGGTTAATTTGCTTAGGAAACAATAAGATACCAACCACAAACCTAATACTAAAGGGGATGTATATATGGCACAACTTATCGCAGACAGGCGGGATGTGGACTTTGTATTGCACGAACAGATCGGAACGGTTGACCATGAGGTATTTGACGAATTCAATAAAAAAACAATCGACCTGATTGTTTCCGAGGCCAGGAACCTTGCCATCAAGGAGATCCTGCCCACCTTCAAGGACGGCGACGAAATCGGATGCACCCTTGAAAACGGCGAAGTGACAACGCCGGAATCGTTCAAGCGGGCATGGGAGCTTTTTTGCGAAGGCGAATGGCTCGCCATGTGCGATGCCCCCGAGGTCGGCGGCCAGGGCATGCCCCGGACCGTCGGGTGCGCAGCCCTTGAATATATGGTCGGTGCCAACTCCGCCTTTATGCTGTATTACGGGATGACCCACGGGGCAGCCAAACTGGTGGAGGCCTTTGGCGACGAGACCCAGAAAACGCTGTACATGAAAAAAATGTTCTCCGGGGAATGGGGCGGCACCATGCTCCTGACGGAATCCGAAGCCGGCTCGGATGTGGGCGCGCTGACCACCACGGCCACACCCAGGGAAGACGGGACTTACGCCATCAGCGGATCAAAAATATTTATCTCGGCAGGCGAACATGACCTGTGCGACAACATCATCCACCCGGTTCTGGCAAGGATTGAAGGTGAACCCGCCGGGACCCGGGGGATCTCCCTGTTCCTGGTTCCCAAATACCTGGTCAATGACGATGGTTCCCTGGGCGCATTCAACAACGTGGTCTGCACCGGCCTTGAAAAGAAAATGGGTATTCACGGCAATGCCACCGCCTCCCTGTCCTTGGGCGAAAAAGGCGAATGTATCGGTACCCTCCTGGGCGAGGTCAACAAAGGCATGCCTGAAATGTTCCAGATGATGAACGAAGCCCGGGCCTTTGTCGGCATGCAGGGGTTTGCCGGCGCTTCCGCCGCGTACATGTACGCCCTTGAATATGCCCGGACAAGGCGTCAGGGCCGCGAACTGGCCGCCGGCAAGGATGCCACTGCCAAAAGCGTCCCCATCATCCGGCATCCGGATGTCAAACGCCAGTTGCTGAACATGAAAGCCTATACCGAAGGCATGCGCTCCCTGATTTATTACTACGGGAAATGTAAGGATATCGTCCACACCACGGACGACGACACCTTAAAGGCGGACACAGCCGCACTGATTGAAGTCCTGACCCCCATTGTCAAAGGGTATGTTACGGACAAGGCCCTGGAAGTCTGTTCCCACGGCGTCCAGGTTTACGGCGGATACGGATATGTCCGGGAATATCCCGTGGAGCAGCTTATGCGGGATTCACGGATCTTCATGATTTACGAAGGCACCAACGGCATACAGGCCATGGACCTTCTGGGCCGGAAACTCTCCATGAACAAGGGAGAAAGCTTTGCCTACTTCCTGGCGCAGATCAAAAAGACCGTTGCAGAGGCAAAAACCGTGGAAGGGGTTAAGGAACTGGCCGAAAAAGTCGCCCATGTCACGTCCAGGCTGGAAGAGCTGGCCGCAGACATCGGCCAGCGGTCCAGATCTGAAAAGGTACTCAATGCCTATGCCTTTGCCCATCCGTTCCTGGAGATTGCCGGGGATGTCACCATGGCCTGGATGATGTTATGGCGGGCCATGGTTGCCGCGCCCAAACTGGCCAAAAAAGCAGGCAGCCTTGACAGGGAAGCCGTTGTCAAGAAAGCGGCAAAAAACAAGGATGCCGCCTTTTATGACGGACAACTCCAGACCGCCAGGTTTTTTATTCATACCATTTTACCGGCAACCTGTGGTAAGATGGACGCCGTTCTGGAAGGAGATACCTGCGTAGAAGATATCCAGGATTTTTCTTTCGGATCAAAATAAAGCCGTACGGCCCCGGGAACCACCTCCCGGGGCTTGTCAATTGCGATTCGAAACCCCGGAAAACCGGGAGCCCCTGGAGGAGTTATGCTTGACACCATAAAAAAAAGTATACTGACCGGTATGGGACTGGCACTGCGGTCCAAAAAAGAAATTGAATCCCTGGCCAAGGAGTTTGCGGAGCAGTCCGAGATGAACCAGAAAGAAGCCCAGGCGTTTCTGGACGACTGCCGGAAACGGTATGACGACGCCAAAATCGAGATGGACGAAAAACTCGAAGGCACCATTGAAAAAATCCTGAAGCGTCTTGATTTACCCAGTCGGTCAGACATTGACGCTCTGAACCGGCGGGTGGACGAACTGGTACAACAGATCGAAAAAAAAGAGTAAGCTGCTGAGTCCCGGATATGCTCAGCATCAAGACCATTGGTAAGGTCACAAGACGGTACCGGCATCTGGTCCGGTACCAGCAGATCACCGGCATCATTCTCAAATACGGGTTTGAGAATATCATCCATGCCATGCACATCGATCACTATATCGAGTCCGGCCTCAAACTTATCCCGTTTGCCAAACCCCACGATAAAGTTGAAAAATTAACCAAATACCAGCGGATACGGATGGTGCTGGAGGAACTGGGCCCGACCTTTGTCAAAATGGGCCAGGTCCTCTCCTCCCGCCCCGACCTTATCCCGGTTGCCCTGACCCGGGAACTGGCCAATCTCCAGGACAATATTCCCAGCTTTGGCTTTGACCAGGTCAAGGGCATTATTGCATCGGAATTCGGCAAGCCCTGGGACCAGGTCTTCCACTCCATGGAAGAACCCCCTTTTGCCTCGGCTTCCATCGGCCAGGTACACCGGGCCATGCTCACCCCGGATACGCCCATTGCCGTGAAAATACAGCGTCCCGGGATCAGGAAAACCATAGAGGTGGACCTGGAGATCATCCAGTACCTGGCATCGCTCATGGAGAACAATATCCGAGAAGTGGCCCTGTTCAGGCCGGTGAAAATCGTGGAGGAATTTGCCAGGACCCTTGAAAAGGAACTGGACTACACGATTGAAGCCGCCAATATGGAGCAGATGGCCGAGCAGTTCCACAAGGACAGCACCATCCATATTCCCCGGTTATACCGGCAGCAATCCAGCGAACGGGTCCTGAGCATGGCGTACATCCAGGGCATCAAGGCGGATGACGTCAGCGCGATCAACCGGGCCGGCCTGGACCGGAAAGCCATTACCCGGGCAGGGGCTGATTTTATCATGCGGCAGGTGTTTGAATTCGGATTTTTCCATGCCGATCCCCACCCGGGCAATATATTCATTCTCAGGGACCAGCGGATCTGCGTGGTAGATTTCGGCATGACCGGGTTCGTGGACCAGGCCACCCGGGAGATCTTCATCGACCTGCTCCAGACCCTGGCCTCGAAAAACACGCGGCTGACTGCCAGGCTGATTTGTGAACTGGCGGAATATGACACGCATCCCAACATGTCCCGGCTGGAAAAAGACCTTGCCCAGTTCTCGTCGGTTCACCTGTCCAAACCCTTAAAGGATATTAAACCAAGCCGGATGGTTCACCAGTTCCTTGAACTTTGCGCGGAACACGGGCTGCGCATCCCGCCCGACCTTTTCCTGATGATAAAAGCTTTTATTTCGGTTGAAGGGCTGGCCCGGGTGCTGGACCCAGATTTTGACATGATCGGCCATGCCCGGCCCTATGTCAGAGCGGCGACTCTCCAGAAGTATTCTCCCCAAAGGCTGAGCCGGGATATTGCCGGCATTGCCAGGGAAAGTTTCGGCCTGGCCCGCACCCTGCCCTCGGATATGGCCCGGCTCATTGACATGGCCAAACAGGGAAAACTCACGGCAATTTTTAAAATAGACAACCTGGACAGGCTCATGACCACCATGGATCAGGCGTCCAACCGGATTTCCTTTGCCATTATCATTGCCGGACTGATACTGGGATCGGCCATTGTGCTCAATTCAAAGATCCCGCCGGTGCTGTTCGGGGTTTCCCTGATCGGGATTGCCGGATTTGTGGCGGCGGCCGTACTGGGAATCTGGCTCCTTGTGGCCATTATCCGCAAGGGACGGCTATGAACCGGCAGCAGGGATTTTTCGCAGACCCATCCTTTAACACAGACGGGCACAGCCGGATTATCAGCCGCTCCCGTGAACGTTCAAAAGCCTACGGCATTGACCCAGCCATGACCAAAGCCCCGGAACACAACCGCCTCACAAAGCCGCAACTCCAGCAGCGCATCCGGGAAAGCCAACCGTTTTTCGATCTGGTCACCCGCCAGATGGCCACCCTTTACAGCTTGTTGAAGGGCTCGGGGTTTTCCATGGCGGTTTCCGACCATGAAGGGTACATCCTTCATATTCTCGGGGACGCGGCCATGATTACCCAGTACGAAAAGCGCAATTGTGTCCCGGGCTACCGCTGGACCGAGCGGGACCTGGGCACCTGCGCCATCGGCCTGGCCCTGGAAATCCTAACACCGGTCCAGGTATCCGGTGAAGAAATGTACTCCTTATCCGCCCACCATATCACCAATTCGGCAGCCCCGGTATTTGACCCCGGCAACAAACTGCTGGGGGTGATTGCCCTGAGCGGCGACGTATCCCAGGTGCATACCCACACCCTGGGCATGGTGATCCTGGCCGCGGAAACCATCCGCTCGCAGATCAGCGAATATGAAAAATCCAGGGAACTTGCCCTGCGCAACAAATACATGACCGCCCTGCTTGAATCCGACAACCGGGGGGTTATCGCCCTGGACAAACAGGGGCACATTATCCAGCTCAACCGGACGGCCAGACTTCTTTTGGGCACCATGGGCGCAGATGATATGCAGGAAATCACCGCCCTGGTTAACAGCAACCGGGAACTCACGGCCCACCTCAAACAGGGAAAGGCGTTCTGGGAAAAGGAACTGACCTATACCTGGGGCAAGACCCGGCAGACCCTGATCTCATCCCTGGACCCCATTGCCCTTCCCGATGCCGGCACCGCAGGGGGGTTGCTGCTGCTCATGGGCAAAAAACGGATCATGAAACTGGTCAACAACCTGGCCGGATTCCAGGCCCATTTCACCTTTGACGCCATTATCGGCAACAGCCCGGCCCTCCGGGAGGCCGTGACAATGGCAGAAGTGGCAGCCAAAGGAACGGCAGCCGTGCTCCTTTACGGGGAAACCGGGACGGGAAAGGAGCTGTTTGCCCAGGCCATCCACAATGCAGGCCCCCGGCAGGACAAGCCCTTTGTGGTCATCAACTGCGGGGCCATTCCCAGGGAACTTCTGGAAAGCGAGCTTTTCGGATATGCGGAAGGTGCGTTTACCGGTGCCCAGAAAGGGGGACGGCCGGGAAAATTCGAACTCGCGGATGGGGGCACCCTGTTCCTGGATGAAATCGGCGACATGCCCATGGACATGCAGGTAAAAATCCTCAGGGCCCTGCAGTCCGGGGAAATATACCGGGTGGGCGGCTCCCATCCCATCATGGTGGATTTACGCATCATTTCAGCCACCAATGTGGATCTGGACAATGCCATTTCCGGGGGGAATTTCCGGCAGGACCTCTTTTACAGAATCTCAACCTTCCGCATTGATATTCCCGCCCTTCATCGGCGCAAGTCAGATATCCCCGAGCTGGCCCATGCATTCCTGGCCCGGTTCCGCAATACCGAGGGTGCAGTCAACAGTCCCGGGACAAGCTTTTCCCAAGCCGCTCTTGACCGGATGACCCGGTATACCTGGCCCGGCAACATCCGCCAGCTGGAGAACACGGTGGAACGGGCAGCCAATATGGCCGGGGACAGGCAGATCAGGGCCCGTGACTTAGGCATTGCCCATACGGATGATGTTGATACCGCCCTTGTTTCCGGTAAGGAATCTCTACTCAAAAACATGGAAAAACAGGTCATCTCCAATTTGATGGAAACCCATGGCGGCAATGTCAGCAAGGTTTCCAGACTGCTGGGCATCAGCCGCCCCACCCTTTACAGGAAACTGGCCGCCCATGGGTTGAAGCAGGACAAATAAACCTGTAATATTTTTTGACATGTAATATTTTTTAACACTTTTATCGTTTTCGTGCGTTCATCTCCGGCAGCAACCCGGTTCCAGGTGCTTCCCCTCGTTTTACGGTAAAGCCCTTCGAAAAACTGTAATAAAATTTTACACTTTTATTTTCTTCCGATGATCGGGGCAAAAATAAATTTATTCTAATCATTACAAAACATTAACCGAACACAACACGTTTGCGGCACGCAATCTGCAACGATATCGCCCAACAGAAGCACAGACCCTGCAGCCTTTAACCCTGTACAACTAAAAATTAAAGGACAGCCCATGAAGCGCTTTTTTAATCAAGGGAACCGGACAGATGTCATCATCGGCGTGATCTTTTTTGTGATCAGCTTCCCATTTCTTTTAACCATGCATCATTTTGTCAGCGGCGGCACCCATTCATCTGTCAGTCCCCTGTCATTTCCAAGGTTTGTCGTGGTGCTGGTGGTGATTCTCAGCATAGTCCTGGTCATCACCGGGCTTTTGGAAAAGCCGGCATCCGGCAAGGCATCCGCTCCCGATGCCGGCAACAGCACACCGGACATCAACCATGTCAATACCGCCATCTACCTTGGGATCCTGTTTCTCTACCTTGTACTTCTCCATTTTGTAGGGTTTGTGATTGCCACACCCATCATCATGCTCATGGTGGCCTATATTCTGAACGGACGAAACTTCCTGATCCTTGCCCCGGCATTTACCGCATTCAGTGTGGGGCTTTATTATATTTCCATGAAGCTGATGAAAATCATCCTGCCCACGGGGATTTTTTTCGAGTGATATCCAATACCCCCACCAACCGCATCACCAAGGAGTAAATGAATGATTGGAGAAATTTTATCCGGGCTGGCCTCAATTCTCTCCCCGGGACCGTTAATCGGTATTTCCGTCGGCATTCTCACGGGCCTGGTCTTTGGCGCCATCCCGGGGATATCCGGTATCATGGCCATTGCCATCCTTCTGCCCATGACTTTTTATGTCAGTCCCCTGATCGGCATTCCCATGCTTCTGGGCATATACAAGGCCGGGATTTTCGGCGGGTCCATCTCGGCAATTCTGCTCAATACGCCGGGCGCTCCCCCGGCCGTGTGCACGGCCATGGAAGGCTATCCCCTCACCCAAAAGGGCAAGGCGGGCAAGGCCCTGAACACCGCCCTGTCTGCATCCGTATTCGGTGATGTGTTCAGCAACCTACTGCTCATTTTCGTGGCAGCCCCGCTTTCCATTATCACGCTCAAGGCCGGTCCTGCGGAACGGTTTGCCATTATTGTACTGGCGCTGACGGTTGTCGGTTCTATTTCCGGCCCGTCCATTATCAAGGGAATTATCTGTGCCGGGGTAGGCATATGGGTTTCCACCATCGGCATATCCGAAACCAGCGGGGCCACCCGGTTTATTTTCGGCCTGCCCGAACTGATCGGCGGTATTTCCCTCATTCCCATGGTCATCGGACTGCTTTGCCTGCCCGAGGTGCTGCGCCAGGTCGGCGGCATATACAAAGAAAAAAAGAACAGCCGGCTGGCCCTGTCCGGGAACAAAGCGGACAACCGGTTCACGCTCAGGGATTTCAGATACTGCCTCCCGACCATGGTCAAGTCGTCCTTTATCGGTTCGTTTCTGGGCGCCCTGCCCGGGCTCGGCGCTTCCCCAGCAGCATTTATGGCCTATTCCGAAGCCCAGCGCAGCTCCAAAAAACCCGAAAAATTTGGCAAGGGCGCTGTTGACGGGCTGGCAGCTCCCGAGGCAGCCAACAACGCCACCACCGGGGCGGCCATGATTCCCATGCTCACCCTGGGCATTCCCGGGGACGATGTCACCGCCATTCTCATGGGTGCATTCATGATCCAGGGCATCACTCCCGGACCCACGATTTTTTACGAACACACCCATTTGATTTACGGTATTTTCGGTGGATTGCTCATGTGCGACCTGCTGCTTTTTGTCATCGCAAAAATGGGGTTCAAGCTCTGGATAAAGCTCTCCCAGTTGCCCAAACACCTCATTTTTTCATGCGTCACCGTATTCTGCTTTGTGGGTGCATACTCCATAAACCAGAGCCTGTTTGATATCTTCACCCTGATTGTTTTCGGCATCATCGGATTTTTCATGAACAAGTACCAGTTCAGTGCAGGCGCCTTTATCATCGGCTTTATCCTGGGACCTATCTGGGAGAGGGCCTTTGACCAGGCCATGGTGATTTCCAACGGTAGTTTTTCCATATTTTTCACCCGGCCCATCCCGGTTGTTTTCCTGATCCTGGCCCTGGTCTCTGTGATCAGCATCGCCCGGACCCGGTTAAAGGCCAAAAAAACCGCCGCAGCCAGGATCTAAAAATCCCGGCCATATTGCCAGTGATACCCCGGACAGTCGGGTCCGGGGCCAAAAATATGTCAACCAGAACCCCAAAAGGAAGTAACATGAAACAGATGAAACAAGCGGTAAAAATCTTAATGATCACCCTCGTGGCTGTGGGAGTTTTATCCCTCCAGCCGGCCCTGGCCAAAAAAGCCTATCCCAAAAAACCCATTAAACTGATCGTCTGCTATTCGCCCGGAGGTGACGCAGACCTCACCGCCCGGGTATGGGCCGATTTTGCGGAAAAAGAGCTGGGACAGCCCGTGGTGGTTGTCAACAAAACCGGTGGCGGCGGTGTTGCCGGCACCACTTTTGCCGCCCATGCCCGGCCTGACGGGTACACCTTGTTCCTGGCCCAGGCCGGAGCAACCCTGATCGCCCCCCAGACTGCCCAAACCACCTATGATGTGGACAGCTTTGAATATATTTCCCGGATCATGATCGGCAACTGCGGCGTGATTGCCCATAAAGACGCTCCCTGGAACACCCTGGCCGACTTTGTCAAAGATGCAAAAGCCAAGCCCAACACCCTTTTGTATGCCAGCCCCGGTGCGGCCACCTGGCTGACACTCGCTGTCCAGCACTGGGAAATGATTGCCGATGTGGATCTCAAACATGTTGAGCACCAGGGTTCTGCCCCTGCCGTGACCTCACTTTTGGGAAAACATACCAATATATCCTTTGTATTCCCCCAGAACTACATCCCCCAGGTAAAATCCGGAAATATCAAACTTCTGGCACTGGGTTCTCCTTCTGACAAGTTCCCGGGTGTGCCCTCTTTTGCCCAGTTGGGTTACAGTGGCGAATATATCGGATGGGGCGGCATTGCAGCGCCCAAAGGCACTCCCAAAGAGGTCATTGATAAAATTGCCGCCACCACCAAAGTCCTGGTCAAAAACCCGCAATTCATCAAAGCCCTGGAAAATATCCACGCCACGCCCTCTTACATCGGTCCTGAAGAATGGACCGATGCGGTGAATCAGCAGTACAAGGATCTGGCAGTGGTCATCGACAACCTCGGCATCCGGGCCAAATAAAGAACAGCATTGATCCTTAATCTTCCGGACCCGGATCCCGTTTCCCTCCACCGGGCATTGCCTGGCGGAGGGAAACCCCCCAAATAAAAAGGAATATATAATGACAGATATCAAACGCTACGGCATGCCCCAACCCGGGGGCCTTCCCGTGTCAAAAGCAGTGGAGGCGGACGGCTGGCTTTATGTCACAGGGCAGGTCCCGCGGAATGAAAACGGCGACCTGATTGTCGGCGGCATGGTCGAACAGGCCAGTCTCTGTTTTGACAATCTTTTAAAGGTCATGGCCCTTGCCGGATACGCGGCCCGGGATCTTGTCCGCATCGGCGTCTGGCTGGATGATCCCCGGGATTTTCCCGAGTTCAACAAGGTGTTTGCCAGGTACTTCAACCCCGAAGAAGCCCCTGCCCGGGTAACGGTCCAGTCCTCCATGATGTGCGACTGCAAGGTGGAAGTGGATGCCATTGCTTACAAGCGGCCCGGCGCCGGGAACGATTAATCCGGACAATGTTCACAACATCATGAAACAAGCGATATACAAACATGCTGCCCAGGGTTTTGCCCCGCTCAGATCCCTGGGAGACAGGTTTTCATTTTCCCGGAAACAACCCGGAGTAGTATCACCGGCAAGACCGGAAAAACACTTTACCGTGCTGATTGCCGGCGGCGGTGTGACCGGGATGGCCATCGGGTACGGTCTGGCCCGGCAGGGTATTGATGTCGGAATACTGGATGCCTCGTCCAAAAAGGACAGGGCTTCCAGAAGCAATATGGGCCTGATCTGGTGCCAGTCAAAGGCATTGGGCAACCCCGACTATGTGAAATGGGGATTTCTATCCTCCCGATTGTTTCCGGACATGACCGGGGAAATAGAAGAGCTGTCAGGTATTGATATTGCCTACGCCCCTTCGGGGGGGATTATTCCCTGTTTGGGCGAAGAAGACTTTAACCGCCGTGCCAGGTATATAGATGACCTGCGGGTTGAGGCCGGGGGCCGGTATCCCGGGGAAATGCTGTCCAGGCCGGAACTGGCAAAACTTCTGCCCAAAATCACCTTTGGCAACCAGGTAACGGGCGGCACCTTCTGCGACAGGGACGGCTTTGTCGAGCCCTTAAAACTGATGTTCGCACTCCGGCAGGCCATGGTCCGCAAAGGCGGCACCTTTCTCAACAACACCCGGGTAACGGATATCACTCCCATGGGCGATACTGCCGGCGGCAAAAACAGCGGATACATCGTCACCACAAAAGACCGCACCTATAGCTGCGACAGGCTCGTCCTGGCAGGCGGGCTTGGTAACTGCCAGTTGGCAGGACGATTCAACGTCCGGGTTCCCATTACCCCGGACCGGGGCCAGGTGCTGCTCACGGAACGGGTCGGCAACATCCTTCCCATTCCCATCCTCGGCATTACCCGGACACCCGGGGGTACGATCATGGTCGGGTTCATGCATGAAAACGTGGGCACGGACACGGCCCTGGTGCCGGAATCCGTTGCCAGGGAAGCATTATGGGCGGAATCGGTATGGCCCGGGATTGCAGATCTCAGGGTCATCCGGTGCTGGAGCAGTCTCAGGGTCATGCCCAGGGACGGATTTCCCATTTACGACACCCTGCCCGGACATCCCGGGATTTTCCTGGTCAATGCCCACAGCGCAGTCACCCTGGCCGCCGTTCATGCCCGGATTCTGCCCGGATTTATCATGGGCCGGGACATCACCCGGGAACTTCAGGGCATCAACCTGGACAGGTTCCGTCTGAACCGGTTTGAACAGCAGCCCCGGTAACATTTTCAGGACAATAAACCGCGAGAAAACAAACAATGAACAATTCCCCTTTGGTCACAGTCACCTTTGAAGGCACCTCCCACGAGGTGCCCCAAGGCATCAGCGTGGCGGCCGCCCTTCTGGGCCACATTCATGCGGAGTATACCAGTATCAATCCGGCCACGGGCGAGCACAGGAGTCCCCACTGCCTTATGGGCGTCTGCTTTGACTGCCTGGTGGAGATTGACGGCCGCCCCAACCAGCAGGCCTGCCTGACGCCGGTCAGGCAGGGCATGGTGATCAAAAGACAAACAACACTTGTGGAGTCAGCCTGATGCAGGACCAATACGACCTGGTGGTGATCGGGGCCGGGCCATCGGGCCTTAACGCTGCCAGTACAGCCGCGGAAAACGGCCTGGAGGTCATTCTTGTGGATGAACAGGAGATGCCCGGCGGCCAGATATACAGAAACGTCACCTCCCCAAAGGCCCCGGACCGTTTTTTACAGGCCGACGACAGAAAAACCGGACAGGCCATTGTGGCAAGGTTTTTCAACAGCGGGGCCGATTACCTGCCCAACAGCCTTGTCTGGTTTGCCGAACCCGGCAGAATCCTCTGTTCCTGCCACAACCGGACCCGGGAAATCCGGGGGCAATACCTGGTGGTGGCCACAGGCGCCATGGAGCGTCCGGTTCCTTTTACCGGATGGACCCTGCCCGGGGTGATGGGCGCCGGTGCCGGCGACATCCTTCACAAGGACGCCGGGCTGTTTCCCAAAGGGCCGGTGGTAATTGCCGGCAACGGTCCGCTCATCCCCCTTGCAGGGTCCCATCTCATCTCCGGGGGCGTGGATGTAGCAGCGGTCATTGATACCGCACCTGCCGCCAATATGATCGCCAGCATCACGGGCCTACCCGGAACCCTCAGGGATATTCCGTTTATGCTAAAAGGGGCCGGGATGATGAAGACCCTGCTTTTTTCCAAAACCCCGGTGATCCGGAATGCCAAACAAATCCAGGCCCTGGGCAACGGCCGCCTGGAACGGGTAAAAGCCGTTTCAGCCAAATCTGTCCGGGAATTCAACGCATCCACCCTCCTGGTCCACCAGGGCGTTATCCCGAGAACCCATTTTACCCGGATGATGGGACTGGCCCATGAATGGGATCCGGTACAGCGGTACTGGTATCCCAGGACCAATGCCCGGGGCAAAAGCAGCATGGAACGGGTTTATGTGGCCGGAGACACCGCCTTTGTCCACGGGGCCCAGGCATCTGCCTGCAAAGGCAGCATGGCCGGGATTGATGTGGCACTCAAACTGAACATGATTGGGTATGACGAGGCAAAATCCCAATGGGCAGGTGTTGAAAAAGAAATGGCCAAGGCCCTTGCCCCCCGGCGGTTCGCAGACCGCTGGTTTGCCCC
This sequence comes from Desulfobacter sp., assembly GCA_036881925.1. Lineage (GTDB taxonomy): Bacteria > Desulfobacterota > Desulfobacteria > Desulfobacterales > Desulfobacteraceae > Desulfobacter. Next base: position 132,306 of record JBAJNJ010000003.1, on the reverse strand, counting down.
GGCCCCGGATCTCTATGATGTGGACGACCAGGTCATGGTCTGCCGGTGCGAGGGGGTGAAGGCCAAAGATATCCGGGAGGCGGTCGCCCAGGGGTGTCATCAGGCCGATGAAATCAAAATCCGCACCCGCTGCGGCATGGGCCCCTGCCAGGGAAGAATGTGCGGCCCTGCACTGGCGGAAATCTCAGCCCTTGCCCTGGATTGCCCGGTTCCGGATATGGGGGCGCTGAATATCCGGCCACCGGTGCGGCCCATTCCTTTTGCCCAGATCTCGGCCCTTGCAAAAACCGGATAGACAAGATATGGGCCAGAACTGACAACAATCACAATCAACAGCAGGTTACAAAAGATGGAAGATCCCGACATTTTAAAAGGCGGCACCTTATATTATGACACCCCGGTGGGGGTCCTTTGCCTGGAATCCCTTTTTCCAAAGCCCCCGGGCCATTTGAGGAATCCGAGAACCTTTGACTTTCCCGTGGTCTGTTCGGTGGTCGAAGGGGTGGATATTCCAAAACTTTTATTTCGTTCCGGGCCGGACCTGGTACAGCCTTTTATTGATGCTGCCGTTCAACTGGAAAAAGACGGGGTCAAGGCCATTACCGGCAGTTGCGGGTTCCTGGCCCGGTTCCAGCCCCGGATTGCAGCGGCGGTAAAGGTACCGGTATTCATGTCCAGCCTGATCCAGATCCCCATGGTGCGTATGCTCCATGGGCCGGACAGCCGGATCGGCGTGTTGACGGCCAGTGCCCAAGCGCTGACGGCCGAACATTTCAGCAATACCGGTTCGGATATCAGCCAGGTAATAATCAAGGGAATGGAGGGGTTTACGGAATTCTGGGAAACCATCATTGAAGGCAAACGCCACGACTTTGACATGGCCCGGCTGGAACGGGAAATCTGTGATGCTGCCGGGGAGCTTCTGGCATCAGGGCCGCTGGATGCCCTGGTTCTGGAGTGTACGGACCTGTCCGCCTTTTCCCGGGCCATCCAGGGCCGTGTCGGGCTGCCCGTGTATGATATCAACTCGCTTGTGGAATATGCGGGGCATGCCGTGTGCCGCAGGCCCTACGGAAGGTATTAACCGGGATTTTCCCGGGGTGGTCGGGAACAGGCCTACCTGGCGCCCTCATATGGGAACCAGTCCGATTCCCTGAGCCGGTCCACCTTGAGAATGCCGATCTCATAGGTCATGGTGTTGAACACCACCTTTCTTCCCTTTGATCCGCCCACATCTTCGGAAACGATCTTGATCCGCTTTCGAATCAGCATCTGCCGGGCCGCCCTGAGGTTATCCCCCCCGATGTCCCGCTCGGAAACCTCGTCATTATAGGCGCCGCCGAAAATCTGGGCTTCCAGGTTGGACCGCTGGGAGCCGTTTTCAATCATCATCCGGATCAGGGTGGGTACGGCAATATTACCGTATAGTGCCGTGGATTTGTCCCGGGTGCCCACAAAAGGAAAGAGGAAGTGGTTCATCCCCCCTGTTTTCAGACGCTTGTCATAGAGGCTGACAGATACGGATGATCCCAGGACCGTGGAAATCACCGTGGGTTTTTCCGGCAGGTAAATAAAGCCGGGCTTCAAAAAATAGTCTTTCGTAACCGGTTTTTCAGAGTGTTCTACCATTCGCCGCCCTGGTGTCTCTGTTATTTTATGACTTCCTTTTTTAGCTCATTTGCCGGCCCTTATCAACCCCGGTACAGGCAAAAATCAAACAAAAACCATTCGAGAATTCTTCAAGAGACATACCCGGCAACCGTTTATACTTTTCCGTTTTTTTCGCACATGCCGGACCTCCGGCATTTCCCTTATGGTGTACTGCTCTGCGTAACTTTATATAAACTTGCCAATTGCCCGGTGCCTGTGCTAATAATTGATCCTATAGTTTAAAAATCGGTTATTTGACAAAGGGCTGAGACCATTCTAAAAATTCGCATCGGACATTTAAACATTGTTGACCATCTGATTCTGGGAATTTCCATGCCCGGCAGCGGCGGCCGGATCAATCTGGGACCTGAGTTGTCGGCGGATATCCACACCCATGCAATGAACTCATGGGACCAGTTGACACATGCCCTTGAGAGCGGCGAAGTTGACGGCGCCTTTATCAATACCCCCCTGGCCATGGACCTTTTTGATGCCGGACTTGATATCTCCCTGCTCATGTTCACCCACAGGGGCGGGAGCCAGATGCTGGCCAATCCGCAGGTCAGCCGGATGTCCGAGTTTTCCGGCAAAAGCATCCTCATTCCACACCCTGTTTCCATCCAGCATATGCTGATGCACCAGTTTCTGGGTGCCAAGGGAATGGTGCTGGGAAGCGATGCCCGTTCCTGCGGCGTACTAGCCGAGCCGGTACCGCCCGGACTCATGCCCGAAATGATGGCCCAGGACCATGACGGCGATATCGCAGCCTGCATGACCGCAGAGCCCTTTGCGACCCTGGCGGCGGACGGGGCGTCCGGCAGACGCCTGCTCAGTTCGCAGGATCTGTGGCAGGATCATCCCTGCTGCGGCTTTGTCGCCAGGGAGAGCCTTGTGGAACCCTATTACGAGGAATTTGACGCATTGGTCCGTCTTTTTGTCGAATCCGCCACAACTCTCGACCGGCATATTACGGGTGAACAGCAGATAGATGGCGCAACCCTGGAACTGGCCGCCCGGTTTCTGGACCGGCCCGAAGACGCAACAGCCCGCCTTCTGGAAACCTCGGGGGTGTGTTACACCCCGGAACTTCTGATTCCGGAGCCCGGTCTCCTGGAGATTGTCCAGGACTATATGAGCAGCACCATGGGGGTTCTTGCGGGCACCACCGATCTTGACGCGTTTATAAACCCGGCGTTTGTCCAAAACGCAGTTTCGGAAATATACTCTTGAAAATTGACATTGAAAAAGTCGGTAAAGCGTACAAGCGAACCGGCACCAAGCCGCATGTGGTGCTCAAGGATATCACGTTTTCCATTGATCCCGGGGATTTTGTCATTATCCTGGGCGAATCCGGCTGTGGGAAAACCACTTTGCTCAATATGCTGGCAGGCCTTGACACCCCCACGTCAGGGGCCATTTATGTGGATGGAAAAGAGATGTCCGGCATCCATCCCTCAAGGTCCATGCTGTTTCAGCAGCCCGCCCTGATTCCCTGGCTCAGTGTGTGGGAAAATGTTGCTTACGGATGTAAACTCAGGGGCGATGTCAAGGATCTGGATTACCGGGTCAACCAGTTTCTGGAGATCATGGGACTGACCGGATCGGCAGATTCCAGGCCGGACCAGCTTTCTTTGGGCATGGCCCAGCGGGTCTGCCTGGCAAGAGCGCTTGTGGGACGCCCCTCAGCCCTGCTCCTGGACGAGCCGTTTGCCTCCCTGGATACCTTTACCCAGGCCCATATCCAGGAAGAGCTGATCAACTTATGGCTGTCGGAAAAATTCACGGCTGTCTTTGTCACCCACGATATTGACGAAGCCATAGTACTGGGCAACAAGATCGTTCTTCTGGCCGGCGAACCCGCCAATATTACAGAAATTTTTGAAATCAACGAAGAATACCCGAGAGACAGGCATCATCATACGGTTAAAGAATTCAGAACCAAGATTCTGGACCGCTTTAAAAATGCATATCTGGCAAAAAGGAGGCTGTTATGAAGTCCCGGACAAATCAAACGGATTTAAAACGCCCTCTGTACTCCCGTCGGCGATTTCTGAAGACCGCGGTCGGTGCGGCAGGCGCGGCGGCATGCGCCCCCATGTTCCTTCCCGGAAGGGCCCTGGGCAAACAAAGGCCCCTGAAACTCGGCTACCTGCCCATCACCGACGCCACACCACTCCTGGTTGCCCACGGGCTGGGCTATTTTGCCCAGGAAGGCCTGACGGTGGAACGGCCGGTCATGGTCCGGTCATGGAAAATCCTCACGGAATCATTTCTGGCCGGCAAATTCAACCTCACCCACATGCTCTTTCCCATCCCGGTATGGATGCGGTTTAAGCAGCGGGTTCCCGTCAAAGTGCTGGCCTGGGACCATACCAACGGCAGTGCAGTGACCGTAAAGGGAGACTCCGGTATCGACCGGTTCGGCGATCTGGGTGGTAAGCAGGTGGCAGTGCCGTCATGGTATTCCATGCACAACCTGCTCATGCAGCTCGGGTTGCAGACCCAGGGGCTGACCCCGGTCATCCGGCCCCAGTCCGCCCATCTGGAACCCCATGAGGTCAACCTGTTTATCCTGCCGCCCCCGGATATGCCCACAGCCCTTTTGGGAAACAAGATAGACGCGTTTATCGTGGCGGATCCGTTCAATGCCCTGGCCCAGATCAAGTTTAACGCCAAAATCATGCGGTACTCCGGCGATATTTGGAAAAATCATCCCTGTTGCGTGATCGTCACCCATGAAGATCTGATACGCCAGGACAGTGTGATGGTGCAAAAAGCCGTCAACGCCATTGTCCGGGCCCAGGCCTGGTGTATTAAAAATCCCAACGAGACCGCTCACCTGCTCAGCAGGGACGGCGAAGGCTACCTGCCCGTACCTGAAAAAGTGTTGAAAAAGGTGTTTGCCCCGCCGCTGCCTTCAGAGCTTCGTCATCCCCAGTGGAATGTGTCGAGGATCGGATTCCAGCCCTACCCCTTCCCGTCAGCCACCCGGTTCATCGTTGACCAGATGAAAAAGACCCTTGTGGAAGGAAATACAGACTTTCTTGCCGGGCTTGACTCGGGGGCGGCAACAGCCGAACTGGTGGACAATTCTTTTGTCAGCAAAGCCATGGACGATATGGGCGGCATCCGGACCTTCTGCGACTGTGATATGGAAAAACCGTTTACCAGGGAAGAAATCGTTGAAATCAACTAAAAAAACTTCCAAGCGCGATACGAGGCAGGTGGGACTGTCTCCGTTTTTCAGGCAGATGCAGTTCGGCTGGAAATACGAGTTGTTGGGCCTTGTGCTGTTTGCCTGTCTGTGGATGGCGGCGGCGGGCATCTTATTTACCCGGCCCGGCCTGTCCCAGTTCAGCGGTTTTTTACCCGGTCCCACCCTGGCAGCCCTTGGGGATGCGTTCCAGGACAGCCGGTTCTGGGTTTCCGTGTTTGCCAGCCTTCGCCGGATTGTTCTGGGTATCCTGATCTCCTCTGTGATCGGGCTGCCCCTGGGCGTGCTGATCGGATTTTATCCCATGCTCAGGGGACTGTCCTACTCATCCATCCAGTTCGTCAGGATGATCAGCCCCCTGTCCTGGATGCCCATTGCCCTGCTTTTATTCGCCAGCTTTGAATCTGCGGTTTATTTTTTGATTGTAATGGCGACCATTTGCCCTATAATACTAAATACGGCCATCGGGGTCATGGATATCAACCCCCAGTGGATCAAAATGGCCCTGAACCAGGGAGCCAGCAACACACAACTCATCAGGACCATTGTCATACCGCATTCCATACCCCATATGATGACCAGCCTTAGACTGGCACTAGGCGTTGCCTGGATCGTACTGGTGCCGGCCGAATTTCTCGGGGTGTCCAGCGGACTGGGATACCTTATTAATGATGCAAGGGATACCATGGAATATGACAAACTGATGGCGATCATTATCGCCATCGGGATACTGGGCTTTATTCTGGACCGGATATTCCAGAAACTGCAGCATACGTTCAGCTGGTCATGGAACCAATAGAATTAAGACAAACCCAATACTTTATACTATATGACTAAGGAGCACTTTATGGCGGTAGATCCAAACATCAAAATCGTTGTGGCAGATGATTCCGGCACCATGCGGATCATGTTCAAACAGATTCTCAGCAAAGCCGGTTTTACCAACCTGGTGATGGCCGTCAACGGCGCAGACGGCATCGAAAAGGTCAAAGCCGAGAAACCTGAACTGGTCATTTCCGACTGGAACATGCCCCAAATGGACGGCCTGGAGTTTCTGAAGGCCCTCAGGGAGATGGACGAATTTAAAACCCTGCCGTTTATCATGGCCACGGCCCAGTCGGACAAGGGCCAGCAGATGGCCATCATGGAAGCGGGCGGAAATGCCCACTGCCCCAAACCCTTTGATGAGGCCCAGATCAAAGCTGCTATTGAAAAGGCCTTTTCCGGCGGCATGGGCGACTCCCAGCGTGTCAAAAAAGAAAGAAGCATTGTCGGCGGCCGGGTGGAACTGAACGTTGCCCATATCCAGATCACCGACCACCTGGCCCTGGGTGCGCTCAGGCACAGAATCGAACATGGGGAAGTGGAACCCGAGCATTTCGATCTGAGCACCAGCCTTATGGCCGGTTGGAACCCCATCCAGGAAGGGCTTGAAAGCGGGGAAATCGACTGTGCCTTTGTACTGGCCCCCATTGCCATGGACCTTTTTGCCTATGATTCTCCCATCAAACTGGTCCTGTTCGCCCATAAGAACGGCTCCACTTTTGTCCGGTCCAGGCATTACGATCACAGGTTTGACTCCCTCCAGAGTTTCTACAAATATAAAGTTGTGGACATTCCCCACAAAATGTCCGTCCACCACATGCTCGCCCATAAATTCCTCAAGGAACTGGGCCTCAAGCCCGGCGTTCCCGGCAAAAAGGCCATCAATGTAAGATTTGAGGTCGTGCCGCCCATTAAAATGCCGGGTATTATGAAGGAAAACGAAGACGTTGCCGGATTCATGGTTGCAGAGCCTGTTGCCACCAAAGCCATCAAGGGCGAAATCGGGAACCTGGAATTCTACTCCGCCACCCGGTGGGAAGACCATCCATGCTGTATCGTGGCCATGCAGGAAGATTTTATCCAGGAACACCCCGAAGCCGTACAGGAGTTTGTTTCCATGCTTGTGGAAACCGGCGAATACATTGAAAATGATAAAACCCGGGCCGCCCAGATCGCCGTCAATTTCCTGGATCCGGAAGGCAAAATGCAACTGAATCCCCAGGTGCTTCAGAATGTATTTTCCCAGCCCATGGCCATTCGCTGGGACGGTTTGTACCCCGAGGCCAGTGATCTGGACAAAATACAAAGATATATGCACGATGTCATGGATATCGGAAAAATTATCGATCTTGACAAATTCATAGAAAACAGTTTTGCTGACAAAGCGTATAATATTTAAACAAGAGGTGCCCCAGATGAAAATCACAGACCCGGAAATCATAAAAAACGGAGAAAAAGACCTGATCGGCGCTGTCCAGGAAGATCTGGACCTTGAGGCGGTCAGGCAAGTTCTCAGAGAACGGATGTCCGTGGCCTCCCTGATATCGAAAGGCGGAGAGATTGTAGTACATGACAATCAGATTGCCTTCAGGCTTGACTTTGAAGTCAATTTGAGCGGCAGCCTCCTGTTTGACCGGGACGGTAATTTTATTGAAAATGCTTCAGATCCGTCTCCGGCCTCCAGTGACGCAGACCTGGAAGACGCACAGATACAAGACGTTTCAGACACAGATCCGGAAGATGATTTCCCGGATGAAGATTTTTCATTTCCGGAACCGGATGACACCGATGACGACGACCTGGATATGGTTGACTTAGACCCTGAAGAGTTGGATCCCGAAGAACTGGATTCTGGAGAGTTGGACTCCGAAGAACTGGATCCTGAAGAATTGCCCACTGAAGAGCTTTCCATGGAACTGGACGAAGATGTCCAGGAGGATCTTTCAATTGACCTGCCGGAATATGACTTGGAAGAGGAACCGGAAGCGGACATTTCCCAGGGCCAACTGGATGATGGAGACCTATCTGATGAAGATCCGGACAGTGACGACTTAGAGAGTGACAGCCTGGATCTGGATGATGAAGACCTGGAAGACGACGATCTTCCTGAAGCAGAAATGACACTTGAAGAGGAAGATGATCTGGGGTTCCAGGACCTGGAAGAAAATGACAACCTGCTCATGGCTGTGGAAGATGACGTCCCGGATGACGATTCCGGTGATACCGGCCTTGAAGAGGACCACTTTGAGGATGATGCCTCCTTTGATGAACCGTCGGATGCTCAGGATCTTGACGATGATATCAATGATATTCTCAAAGAAAGCCGCGAATTCTGGGAACAAAAAAAGGAGTCCTGAGGCCGGCTGTCCGGCCTGAACCTCATACCCGCAAAGGAGGTGTGCCCGTGACTGTTGTAAATATTGAAGAACTCAAGGAAATCATGGATGACGACATGGAACTCATCCAGGAATGTTTTGCGGAGTTTCTAATGGATTACCAAGGGTTTCTGGAAGAAATCAAAACCGCTATCGCTGAAAAAGATTTTACCAATATTGACAACTCAGCCCATAAACTTAAAGGCACCCTCAGATACCTGGCTGCCGAACAGGCAGCAGCGGCAGCCCATGCAATCGAGCAGGCCGGCCGGGAACAGGACCCTGACAACCTGGGCCAGAAAATGGCCGACCTTGAGTCGGAATGCCAGAAAGTCATTGTGTACATTGACGAGTTTTCATCTTAGCCGCTGACATGCCAGACCGTATCCGGGCCATCCGGTTCCGGATACGGCTTTGATCCCCTGTATCCCCCCATCTGAGGATCCGCAGTCCTTTATCTCCCATAACAGCAATTCGTAAATTTGGTCTTAAATTTGGCCCTTTCAGCGTATGGCATCCTGTTTTTTTTGGGATTATATTATTACGTACAATCCAAAAATCAGGAGGTTACTATGAAAAAGCGTATCACCGTCTTGGCTGCCTTTTGTTTATTTGTTTCTTCCCAGGCATGGGCGGACACAGTCTACACTTTCAACGACTCCTGGATTGACTGGCCCGGATACACCAGCGACCTGTCACACAAGGATGAACACGGAAACCCCAGAATAGACAATCTGAGCGTCACACTAAGTGATACGGGAAAGCTCAGGTCGGTCGATATTGCATTGCACAGCACCCCCACGTGGATTGAATTCAACTCCCTGTTTATCAATTCCCATGCCATCACAAGCAACACCACCCAATGGGATGACTGGGATTACTTTGTACATGACGGCGGATTAAGCAATGCCGGCTACACCCAGGGCGGCCGCCAATCCGTACCGGGAAACGGGATATACACGGTCAACCCCGGCGGATATGAATACAGTCTCACCGTTGACTCCGACCGGGTACGCAACGACTCTCCCAACGGCATCCAAAAGAGCGACCTCAGCCTCATAGACAATTATGACGGCAGGGGATGGGAACGCTCCGGTTATGATCCCTACCTGATTTCCTACAGCTTTGAAGGGATTGACGGACTCGACATTGACCTGTCCTACGGGTTTTCAATCGCCTTTGCCCCGTATTGTGCCAATGATGTCATCGGCGGCAGCATGCACGGGATGAATCCGGTTCCCGAGCCCACAACACTGGCCCTTGTGGGACTCGGTCTTCTCGGGGTCGCCGGCATGGGACGGCGGCGCCAGCAAAGATAATACCGGCAACCCAACTGCTAAAACGGCTCACAGGTATGCGCCACCATACCTGTGAGCCGTTCTTTTTCCGATACTTTCACAATACAGATACGCATCCGGACTTTACAAATGGAGACCTGCTGCGGCAGTCAACATAAAATCCAATTTTATTAGAAGGTTATAAAGGAATACCAATGAGGCTGTGCTGGTATTTTTATTCCGGCTCCATCCAGTAAATGGATTTTCCAATGGCCTCAACCAGGCGCTCCATGTCCTTGGGAAAAATATCGCCGATATTACCGATGCGGAACGTATCTGCCTCGGTAACTTTGCCCGGATAAATCACGAAGCCCTGTGTCTTGAGCCGATCGTAAAAATCGGAAAACCGGTATTCGGGGTGGTCCGGGCTGTGGAATGCCGTAATAATGGGCGACTGAAATTCCCGCGGCAGCAGGGGAACAAACCCCAGGGTTTCCATCTGCCGGACAAGTGTCTCCTGGTTGGCCGTGTACCGGGCCCAGCGGTTTTCCACCCCGCCCTCCTGTTCAAGTTCTTCAAGGGCTGTGGCAAAGGCCCGCACCACATGGGTGGGTGATGTAAACCGCCACTTTCCCCCTCCTTTTTCCATGACCTGCCACTGGTCGTAAAGGTCCAGGCTCAGGGACCTGGCATTTCCACAGGTCCGTGCCAGAACCGACTCCCTGGCAATGACAAACCCGAACCCGGGAACGCCCTGGATACATTTGTTGGCACTGGAAACCAGATAGTCCGCCCCGATCTCTGCCATATCCATGGGGATGCCGCCGAAGCTGCTCATGGCATCCACGATAAAGCAGCGGCCGTGACGTTGGACCACCCGCCCGATTTCGCCGATGGGATTGAGCATGCCTGTCGTGGTTTCGCAATGCACTGCAGCCACATGGGTGATCTCCGGGTCTTCGGCAAGAACAGCGTCCAGAAGATCCGGGGCGGGGCGGGCCAGGTCACCGGAATCCAGGGTGCGGTGGGCAATGCACGCACGCTCTGCAATGGTGGAGATACGCCTGCCGTAGGCCCCGTTGGCCAGCACAAGCAGCTTGCCGCTGCCGGGGACGGCCGTGGTGATACAGGCTTCCACACTGAAAGTGCCGCTGCCCTGCATGAGAACGGCGGTATATCCCGGAGATGCTGTGGCAAGTGCTGTCAGTTTCCTGCGGATGTTTTCAACAATCCGGTTGTAATCCGTGTCCCAGGTACACCAGTCCCTGAGCATGGTTGCCTTTACCGACGGCGTCGTGGTCAGGGGCCCGGGGGTTAACAGAAGATAAGGGTTTTCAGGTATGATACGATTTTTCATGGGTATAGACATCCTTTTCACAGGAGTTAACATATGGTACGACGAATTCAGGAAATGATCTGGGCAAGCGCCTTTTCAAGGATATCCAGGGCCAGGTCCATTTCCCGGTCAGTAATGGTCAGGGGCGGGGTCAGGGTCAAAAAATTCCCTTTGGAGACCTTGAAACTCAACCCTTGTTCCAGGCAGGCGTACAGAGCCCGGTCGGCAGCAGATTCAGCCGGAGTTTTGGTCTGCCTGTCCGTAACCAGCTCAAGCCCGAACAACAGGCCTTCCCCCCTGACATCGCCGACCATGTCAAACCGCGCTCTGAACATACCAAGCCTGTCCAATGCCCTTTTTCCCAGTTCACGGGCACGGCCCAAAAGATCATGGGTCCGAATGTATTCCAGGGTGGCCAGGGCCGCAGCGCAGGCCACAGGATTTTTCTCATGGGTATAATGTCCCAGTGCCCTGTCCGGGGCAAGGTCCAGGTCCTTCCGGGCAATCAGGGCGCTGAACGGCATGATGCCGCCGCCAAGGCCTTTGCCGATGACCACCATATCCGGCACCACACCATAATTTTCAAAGGCGAACATCCGCCCGGTCCTGCCCAGGCAGACCGCGGTTTCATCAAAGATGAGTAGGGCGCCGTGGCGGTCACAGGATTCACGTACGGCCTGCCAGTATCCGCGTGGCGGCGGCACAATATAGGTGCAGCGGATGGGTTCCGCCACAACCGCAGCCACATCCCCTTCCCGCTCCAGCACATAGTCGATGTACCGGGCGCATTTGAGACCGCACCCCCCGCAGTCCCCTGCGTCATTGAACAGGCAGCGGTAAGGCTCGGCAGGCGGAACATGTTCTGTTCCCGGCATCAGGGGCCCCATGTTTTTGCGGAACAATGCTTCCCCTCCGATGGACACGGCATCCAGGGATGCCCCGTGAAAGGCGTCCCACATGGAAACGGTCTTGTACCGCCCCGTGGCCACCCGGGCCAGCTTCAGGGCCATGCCCACGGAAGAGGTGCCACCGGGGGCGAACAAGAGCTTGCCAAGATTTCCCGGGGCCAAATCAATGAGCCGTTCAGCCAGGCGCACAGCGGTCTCGTTGGTATACCGCCGGGTGCAGAAGGAAAGCGTTTCCATCTGGCGGACAATGGCCTCAATCACGGCCCTGTTGCCGAAACCGACCTGGTGGACCGAGTTGCCGTGGAAATCCAGGTATTGTTTTCCGGCAAGGTCCGTGATCACGCTTCCGTCACAGGCATCCATCACATTGATGCACGGGGTTGACAGGCTCTGGTGAAGGAATACCCGGGCATCCCGGTCCAGCAGATCGCGGGTGGCCCGGTCCAGTCCCCGGTGCCAGCGCTCCCGGTTGCGGGAAAGATTGGAGTCCCCTTCGGACAGGTCCGGCGCCGGATGAGAACCGGCAGCCGGACCAATGTCCGTGTTTCCTTCCCTGAAAAAATTCGGGTCGGGATTCATCATTACTCGGCCCTGACTGCACCCAGGGGTTGTTCACCGGCAGCCAGCCGTTTGTTGATCGCTTCGATCACCTGGATCACGTCCGCGGTCTGATCCAGGATATAATGAGCGCCGGCCTGCTCGAACCGGCCACGGATTTCTTTGACCCGCCTGTCCAGCTCCACCGGATCAAGGGCCTCCAGGTCTGCCCGGGACAGCCCCATTTCATTGCCGGTTTTCACAATGCCCACGGTCCACATGCCTGCGTTCAGACCTTCTTCTATATCTGCCACCGTGTCCCCGATTTTGACCATGGCCTCCATGGGGTGTACCCCGAGTTCGATGGCGTTCAGGTAGCACATCCAGGGATAGGGCCGGCCCGCCGGCACATCCGAGGAACAGAAGACGGCATCGGGTGCATACCCGTTTTCTTTTGCCAGGGGAATCAGGGCATCCACCATTTCCTGGACATACCCGGTGGAAGACCCGATTCTGATGCCCATTTTCCTGAGCGCCGCAATGGTCTCGATCACCCCGGGAATGACATCTGCATGTTTGGCAATGGCATCCACCATCAGGGATGCGGTCCGGTCATAAAGCATATCCACATCCGCTTCCCCGGGCTGGCGGTTGAACTTTTCCTGCCAGGCCCGGGCAACAGAGTCCAGGGCGCACATATGACGGATATGTTCTTTCTTTTCAAGCCCCATGAACTTCCGGGCTTCCTGGACGCTGACCGCAATTCCCTGTTCGTTGAATACTTCCACAAACACAGCAGCCGGTCCCATGCATCCGAAATCAACAGCAGTTCCCGCCCAGTCCAGGACAACCGCTTTTACAGGTCCGGTGTAGGCTTCTTTTCTGATAAATACACTCATTTTTTCTCCTTTTCACGTTACGTCCCCGGTCCGTTTGCATTTCAATTTCAGGTTGCGCTTCCGGGGTCTATCCCAAGGTCCATGCCTGGGTTTTTTCCTTGATTTTTTTTGTACCCAAGACATATGCCAGTCTGACGATAATATTGGTAAACACCACCAGCATGGACATAGCGCAGGCCGGGGCAATATCCCCGGCATCGTCCATGTTGGCAATGGCAACCGATGCCAGCGGAATATCTGCGGAATACAGGAATATCACTGCGGACACGGTGGCCATGGAATTGACAAAATAATAAGATCCGACCTCCAGGATGGCCGGCAGGGAAACCGGCAGGGTCACCCTGAAAAATGTTTTATAAAAGGGGACGCCCATGCTGTCCGACACCTGTTCAAACTCGATATCCATCTGCTTGAGAGCTGTCGACGCCGTTAAAAATCCCACTGTATAGAAATGGACAATATTGGACAAGACCAGAATCCCCATGGTGGCGTACAAAAAGTTAAAGGGATTGGGGAAAAAAGCCCCCATCACGGTCCAGCCACTGGCATTGAAAAAAAAGATATACGACAGCCCGATCACAAGGCCGGGCAGGGCCAGGGGCAGGATGGACAAAAAATAGACCCCCTGGCGCACCGGCGCTATGACCCGTATTTTTTCCACCAGGTATGCCGTGACAAAGGTGACAGAGGTTCCCAGGACAGCAGAGTAAAAACTCATGCGGATACTGTTAAAAAAAGCGGCATACCCGCCCCCGCCCATGCCTGAAAACTGGTAGTGCCAGAATCCCAGGGTCAACTGATAAGGCCAGACCTTGACCAGGGAGGCAAACAATGCAGTGGCGTAAAAGGCCAGGATGGCAAAAGCAATCATGCTGCAAAACCCGAGAGCGGCATAATCCCTCAAAGTATCCGGCCTGTTGACCAGGGGAACGGACTTGGCCGCAATCATGGCCACCTGTTTCTGCTGGACAATCCGGTCCACAATAAAGGCAATTACCGTGGGGATGAGCAGGACAACAGACACCACAGCGCCCATGATAAAATTCTGCTGGCCGATCACCTGCTTGTAAATATCCGTGGCCAGGATATTGAAATTTCCGCCCACCACCTTGGGGGCGCCAAAATCCGTAAATGCCAGGATAAAACAGACAAAAAAAGCCGATACCAGTCCGTACTTGATGCCGGGCAGGGTCACGGTGAAAAAGATCCGCATCCGGCCCGCTCCCATGGAGGTGGCGGCTTCGTAAAGCCGGGCATCGCTGATGGCAAGGGCAATACTCAGGATCAGCATGGCCTGGGGAAAGGTGTAAATCACCTCGGACACGATAATGCCCACCGGCCCGTACAAGGGCAGGCTGATGCCGGGCAAAAGCCCGAAAAAGCCCTTGGTGATCAATCCTTTGCGGCCAAAAAGATAGATCAGGGCAATCCCGTTGAGCAGGGTCGGGGCAAACAGCGGCATCATGGCGATGCTCTTGAACATCCCCTTGCCCGGCATACAGGTCCGGGTCAGGGACCAGGCAAAGGCAAAACCCAGAGGCACCGAGATCAGAGTGGTGGCCAGGGCCACGGCCAGGCTGTTGCCGATGGACCGGGACAATGCCGGAGAGGCAAAATACTCCGCATAATTGGCAAACCCCACAAACTGACCCTGCTCATTGGTAAGGCTCTTGAGCAGTAAGGTGCCCACGGGCAGGACAACGGTAACGGTCAGCCAGACCAGGGCCAGGAAGATCAACAGCCGCTTGAGCTGTTCAAGACCAAAGGTATCAAACAGTCCCGATCGTTTTGCAGGCTGGGCAACAACGCTATCCATGAAGACGGAACTCCTCTTGTCCGTTTCCCTTAACGGGACGGCCGTTTTGATTGTCCCTGCCGTATACCAGCAGGTGCTCCGGCGGCATGAGCAGGTGAACCGGCCTGTCGATTGTAAGATTGAGGGCGGACAGGGTTTCCCCGGGCACATCCGCCTTGATCCGTGGCAACCCATCCACCTGCAGGGAAAGTTCAAGCCTGAAAAAAGCACCCCGGTATTCCATGGACCTAAGCACGGCGGAAAACCGGTTGGTTTCCGGCCCGCCAAGTCCCACCACTTTCACGTCTTCGGGGCGGATGGCCAGGGTGGCCATATCACCGGGACGCAGCCCGGACGCATCATCTTCTTCATGCACCCTGAAGTTTTTCCCGGAAATCACATACGCCCCCTTGTCCACCTTCCTGGCCCGCTCCAGAAAATTCATGGTGCCGATAAAAGAAGCCACAAAAGGGGTGGCAGGGGTTTTATAAATTTCTGTGGGGCTGCCCGTCTGCACCAGGCGGCCCTGGTTCATCACCAGGATCCGGTCCGCCATGGTCAGGGCCTCTTCCTGGTCATGGGTCACCATGATGGTAGTGACGCCCAGCCGCTTCTGGAGACTGCAGATTTCCCGGCGCAGCCGGATCCTGACCTTGGCGTCCAGGGCGGACAAGGGCTCGTCCAGGAGCAGGAGGTCAGGGGACAGAGCCATGGCCCGGGCCAGGGCCACCCGCTGCTGCTGACCGCCGGATAATTGCGAGGGATACTTGTGCCCCAAGCCTTCCAATCCCACCAGTTCCATCAGATCCGCCACCATGTCCCTGACTTTTCCCCGGGAATAACGTCCCTGGAGCCCATAGGCAATATTTTTAGCGGCTGTCAGGTTGGGAAACAGGGCATAGGACTGGAACACGATGCCGACATTCCGTTTTGACACGGGCAGGCCCGAGACATCGTTCCCGTTGATGACCACATGCCCTGACGTCTGGCGCTCCAGGCCGGCGATCACCCGAAGGGCGGTTGTCTTGCCGCACCCGCTGGGACCGAGGATTGATAAAAATGCGCCCTTTTCAGCGGAGAATGACACATCGTCCAGTGCGGTGACCGTGCCAAAGGTTTTGCTCACGCACTCCAATGCCAGATAGTCTGTTTCCATGTTTCCGTCCTTTGGTGGTTCCCTGCCGGCAGCAAGCGGCCGGCAGGGATCTTTCAGATCAGCCGTTATTTGGCATCGCTCTTTCCGTCATACCGGTTGGCCCATTCCTTGAGAATTCTCATCCGGTTTTTGGCTGCCCACTGGAAATCATTGTCAATGAGCTGGGCTTCGGGATTTTCCGGAAACCCGTCGGGAATGGGTGCGCCGGTGTTATACGCCGTTACCGGGTACACCTTGGCATAGGCTTTCATCACAGGCTCGGAAATGGCCCAGTCCAGGAAGGTTTTGGCGGCCGGCTTGATGTTGGCCTTTTTGATCAGGCAGTTTGCCTCCACATCCCAGCCAGATCCTTCTTTGGGAAATACAGTCAGCACAGGCTCGCCCTTCTGCTTCTGCATAAATCCCCGGTAGGCAAAAGAAAGGCCGATGGGCAGTTCGCCGGAACCGGCGATCTTGCAGGGTTTGGAACCGGAATGGGTATACCGGGCCATATTTTTATGAAGTTTGTCCAGGTAGGCCCAGCCCTCTGTTTCCCCTTTCATCTGGAGAATGGCGGAAACCGTGAGAAAACCGGTACCGGAAGATGCCGGGTTGGGCATGACCAGATGATTTTTATACACGGGGTTGAGCAGGTCTTCAAAGCTTGAGGGAATCGGCAGGTTCAGATCCTTGGCTTCAATGGTGTTCACGCAGAAACCGGTCATCCATGCCTTGATGCCCACCCAGTGGGGGACGGTGTTTGTATCTTTCATTTTCGGCACCACCCGCTCAATGCCTTTGGGCGCATAGGGTTCGACCATGCCGGCCTGGTCGCAGAGCATCAGGCTGGTGGCCGCGGTTCCCCAGACCACATCGGCCCGGGGATTGTCTTTTTCCGCCAGGAGCTTGGCGGTTACGATGCCTGTGGAATCCCGGACGATTTTCACCTCAATCTCGGGATGGCTTTTCTTGAACAAGGCCAGGTATCCGGGAATTTCATCATCTTCCAGGGCGGTATAAACCAGAAGCGATTCCGCCAGTACCGGGGACGCCAAAAGGCCGATTACAGCCGTAAGTGTTGCCATGAACTTTACAAGGGCATTCATTTTTCATCTCCTTTGTCAATCCGGTGCAGATTGATCTGTTTTAAAACTTTATGGGTTTCCTTTTCTTTTTCCGCAATATCAAGAAAGGCTGAAATTACCTTCAGCTCCCTGTATTCCGGTTGACACACAAAATATTGATGGGCTGTGATACCCTTCCCGGTAAACCGGATCTTTTTCAGGCGGCGGTCCGGCCCGAACTCATCTTCCAGGGCAATGCCGAATCCGATCCCGGCGGCCACCACTTCCTTCATGGCTTCCCAGTTGTCCAGCTCCAGCATAATCCTGGGCCTTACATCCTTTTGCTCCAGCCGCTTGTTGAAAATCTGCCGGGTCATGGACGGGGTATGAAGTGCCACCATTTTTTCATTATGAAGCTGGGAGACGCTGATCCGGTCTTTGGACGCCCAGGGATGATCCCTGGACACAAAGAGAAGGATTTCCTGGTCACTGTATTCAAGGAAGTGGAGCCTGGGGTCTGGTTCAAGCGCCGTCACTTCAGCCACATCCAGCCGGCAGTCCAGGACCGCTTCCATCAGGCTGCCGGAGTGACCGATACTGGCCTTGACCCGCACCCCGGGATACCGGCCCATGAATTTGGCAATCAGGTCTTTGACAAAATAATGGCAGGAAAGCCCGATGTGAATTTTTCCGGACAGGATTTCGCTTGCCTCTTTGAGGCAGGTGTCCATTTCATCCAGCAGGCCCATGACCTTGCGCCCGGTTTTGACCAGTTCCATGCCCAGTTCCGACAGATGAATCTCCTTGCCTCTGCGAAAATAGATACCCACACCGTACCGCTTCTGAAGCTCTCTGAGCTGAAGGGATACGGCCGGCTGGCTGATTCCCAGGTGCTGGGCCGCCCTGGAGAAATTTTTCTCCCTGGCAACGGCATCCAGAATTCTGATTTGGGCAATGCTGATGTGGTCCATGTCTCTGTCCCGTGCTTAAGGTTGACCCACCCTAAGAAAAACGGATTAGACCCGGATTACCCAATGGTTATTGTTTTATTAATGAAATTTATGAAAACTTATACGAGACAAACAAAAACTTATACTTCATGCCGGTGGCATATCTGCGGCAGTGCATCCGCCACAGCGCCCTGCCGGCCGGTCAGTCCCCCTGAGATGCGGCCAGGAAAAGGAATAAATTGCGGCAGCAGCCGGTATTGTCTTGGACCTTAAAGGAATGGATATACACATAGATATGTATGCGACAGGAAAGAGGATTGCCTGCCGGGCCGGCCAACGATGATACGTTTGTTTTTCAGAACATATATCTGTCGGAAAGCGACTCCCTGTCATCCACCATGATCCGGGCCATTCCCTTGAGGATATGGTCCCTGACAACGGTGATATGGTGTGACAGTGCCTGTGATAAACCGTTTTCGTCCCCGGCCTCAAGGCAGTTCAGTATGTCGATATGTTCCTGGAGGGAACTGTCCATCACACTGATGAAAAAAAGATTCCTGGAATAGCGCAGGAGCAGAACGTCAAAAAGTTCATACAGCATTTTCAGCTGGATGTGGCAGTCGGCCAGGGCAGCCAGGGACATATGGAACTCCATGTCCATCATGATCCGCTTGTGATACTTGTCCTGGGCAACTGCAGCCTTGTATGCGGCATGGGCTGCACGGATGTTTTCCAGGCCGCTCTCATCCAGGCGGCGCATGGTTTCCGGAACCAGGGCCACCTCGATCAGGAGACGGGTATCGTAAACTTCCCGGATTTCCTTGAGACTGACCTCATTCACATAATACCCTTTGTTGGGCTCATGCCTGACAATGTTCCTGAATTCCAGCCACTTCAGGGCCTGGATGACCGGGGTCATACTCACGCCGACCCGGGCGGCAAGGTCTTTGTATTTGATCTTCTGGCCCGGCATGATCTCATTATAAAACAGCATCTGCCGGATGGCCTGGTAGGCTTTATGGGTAAGGTCTTTTGGGTTGGTTTTTCCGGGATCATCCTTTTTCAGGGACATGCGCTTCCTTATTCTACTGGTTATTTATCTGAATTTATTATTAAAAATTTAATAAAATCGCAAGTTTTATTCTGAATGGGCCGCAAGGAACAGAATATTTGAAAACCCTTGACACACTGTTTTTTTTATGAAAATTTTCTTTTAATAAAATATTTAATAAATTTTTTCATCAAAAAAAATAAAGAGACTTGTCCATGAACAGGTCTTAAACGACGGACACAACCCGGGCGTGCCTGTACTCCCGGACAGGGTCACGCCAATACACCGGATACCACCGGAAGTTAAAAGATGAAGATGCACCACCAGATACACCACGTATAAACCACAACAATTAGGGAGGGAAAAATGAAAAAATCAATCTGCGTTATGATTGGTCTTGCCGTTCTGGCGCTGTCAACATCTTTCTCCGGTGCCTGGGCCGGCAACTACGGGATTTCCAAGCCTGTCACCATGACCTGGGTGGCCGGGGGAGTCGGCGGCGGATGGTACGTCCAGGCCGGGGGAATCGCCAGGATGATCGCCGAAAACGAACCTAACCTGATCCTGAAAGTGGTTCCGGGCGGAGGGGTGGTCAATCCGGTCCGGGTCTCCAAGGGCAAGGATGATATCGGCTGGGGCATTACCTTTGTGGACAAAATGGCCCTCAAAGGACTGGCCCCGGTATATAAAAAGCCCAACCCGGATGTACGCTCCCTTGGCGGAATTTTCGGCATTTACCACATCCATGTCCTGGGTGCGGCGGACAAAGGCGTGGCCACCATGGCCCAGTTGGCCGATATGGTCAGGGCCGGGAAAAAAATCCGGGTGGCAGCCCCTATGAAAGGCACCTCGGACCTGCCGCTGATGAACACCATTCTCGAATTTTACGGGATCTCCCTGGATATGATCAAAAAGGCCGGCGGCAAGGTTTTCCACGCTGTATACTCAGACATGGTCAACCTGTACAAGGACAAACATGTGGATTTTGTCTTCACCCACCTGGGACTTCCGGGCGCAGCCATTACGGAAATGTCCGTCAGCCGGGACTCCAGCCTGATCGCCCTGTCCGAAGCCTGCCTGGACCATCTCAATGCGGAACTTGGGACCCTGTCCCGGGAATCGGGCAGAAGCTTTATTCCCAAAGGCACGTACAAAGGCCAGACAGCGGACATTCCCACGGTGGTTTCCGCCGGTGAGCTGATTGTCAATAAGGATGTACCCGACAATATCGCCTATGCCATTATCAAAATCATCAGTGAAAACACCGAAGAACTTTATAAAATCAACCCGGCAAACAAGAACTTCAACCCTGAAACCGGTTGGCGGAATGTGGCCCTTCCCCTTCATCCCGGCGCAGAAAAGTTTTATAAAGAAGCCGGTTATATGCCATAGCCTGTATGTCTCGGCCCCAAAACAGGTCCGGGGCCGGGCGCAACCCATTGGGCAGGGACGGCCTGCCCCGACTCTTGGGAGACATCATGAATACCCAAAGCACCTGGCAGGACAAGGCCATCGGGGCCTGGCTTGCCGCCATTTCCATGTTTCAGCTGTATACGGCGAGCGTGGGCATTTTCCAGCCCCGCATCCAGCGGGGAATCCATCTTCTTTTTCTGCTGCCGGCCGCCTTTGTGCTTTTTCCGGCATTCCAAAAAAAGGACAATGGCAGAATCGGACCGCTCAACTGGCTCCTTGCCCTGGTGTCGGTATTTCCTCCCCTTTACATTGTCTGGTTCCATGAGCGGCTCACCGAGCGGCTGGAATTCGTGGACGAGGTTCTGACTGTTGAGCTGATCCTAGGGAGCCTGATGATTCTCCTGCTCCTTGAAGCCATACGCCGGGCAGTGGTGCCTGCCATGGCCATCCTCATTGCGGGCTTTTTCGCCTATCTGTACCTGGCGCCCTATCTTCCGGGGGTATTTTATGCAAAACCCATGAACTTTGCCGAAATCATTGAAATGCAGTATCTGATCACGGACGCAGGCATTTTCGGTTCAATCACCGGGGTTTCCGCCACTTTTGTGGCTTTGTTCGTCATTTTCGGCGCATTTATGGAAGCCACCAAAACCGGGCAGTTTTTTACGGATCTGGCATGCAGGATCGCCGGCAGGAGCAACGGCGGACCGGCAAAAATAGCCGTGATTTCTTCCGGGCTTTTCGGGTCCATATCCGGTGTGGCCGCAGCCAATGTTTACTCCACAGGAGTTTTCACCATCCCGCTCATGCGGCAGTTGGGCTACCGGAAGCGCTTTGCCGGGGCCGTGGAAGCGGCCGCCTCCACCGGCGGGATGCTCATGCCCCCGGTCATGGGGGCAGGCGCCTTTGTCATGGCTGAAATCACGGGCATCTCCTATGTGAATATCGTCATTGCCGCCATGCTTGGCTCCCTGCTGCTCTACGCCTCCATGGTGGTCAGGGTCCATTACACTGCCCGCAAAAACAACCTTTCCGGGGTTTCCCCGGATGACCTGGTTTCTTTCGGGCAGATCCTCAGGGACGCCTATCTCCTGGTACCGATGATCCTTTTGGTGGTCCTGCTTCTCAGGGGATACTCGCCGTTTCTCGCGGCAAATGCCGCCATACTCGTCACCTTTCTGATCAGTTTTGCCAAAAAAGAAACCCGCATGACACCGGCACGGATATGGGACACCCTCAAGGCATCGGGGCGGAACATGGTCATGATCGCCCTGGCTTGCGCCGGGGCCGGTATGGTGGTGGCCATTGTCACCCATACCGGCCTGGCCCTGGGGATTGCCACGGTGATCACCAACTGGTCCGGCGGCCAGATGCTGCCGGCCCTGCTCCTGATCATGGTCACTTCTCTTGTCATGGGTATGGGCCTGCCCTGCACGCCTGCCTATATCATCGCCATCACCATCGGGGGGCCGGCCCTGCTCGCCATGAACGCGGACATGCTGGCCTCCCACCTGTTTGTCTATTATTTCGCCGTTCTGGCCGGTGTGACCCCGCCGGTGTGCGTGCCGGCATTCTGCGCGGCAGCCATTGCCCGGTCCAAGCCCCTCCAGACCGGATTTGAGGCCTTTAAGCTGGCCATGGCCGGATTCCTGATTCCCTATGTATTTATATACAACCCCGCCCTGCTCATGCAGGGCAGTATCCCGGACATTCTTACGGTTTTCCTGGGGCTTTTGGTGGCCATTCTCCTGTTTGCAGGGGCCTTGAGCGGGTATTTTTTCAAGCCGCTGGGGCCGGGCTTCAGAATCCTGGTGTTTGCGCTGGCAGGGGCCGCCACCTGGTGCTGTGCCCGGCCGGACCTGCTCAACACCGCACTTGCCAGGATCGTCATTGCCCTGGTGTTGACGGGTATCTTTTCCCATCCCTTTTGGGGCCGGGACAGGCAACCCGGCAAGGCCCGGTCCGCGGACAAGGGGACGCCCGCGTGATCCGCAACCAGCCCCATATTGTGATCATCGGCGGCGGGGTGATCGGCACTTCCATTGCCTACCACCTGGCCCTGCAAAACAGCCGGGTCACCCTGATCGAACAAAAGGATCTGGCAGCGGGGAGTTCAGGCGCCTGCGACGGCCTTGTCTTCATGCAGTCCAAAAAACCGGGCATCCACCTTTCCCTGGCCATGAAAAGCCTTGAACGGTTTATTTCCCTGGCCGAAGAACTTCCCTTTGACATCGAGTTCCGGCAGACCGGGGGGCTGGTGGTGATTGAAAATAACGCCGAATACAAGGCCATGGAAAAATTTGCATCTGCCCAGCAGGAGATCGGCCTGGATGTAAGGCTGCTGGATACGGCACAGACCCTGGCCAGGGAACCGTTGTTGTCTCCACACCTTGCAGGGGCAACGTTTTCTCCCCTGGATGCCCGGGTAAATCCCATACACCTGACCCTGGGATTGGCCCTGGCCGCCAGGAAAAACCATGCCCGCATCATCACCCATACCCGGGTCCTTGGCATTCATACCAGAAATAACCGGGTCACGGGCATTGCCACCACCCGGGGCCGGTTTGACGCGGATATCCTGGTCAATGCGGCCGGGGCCATGGCAGGCCGTGTCGCAGACATGGCCGGAATCTCCATGCCCATACGCCCCAGGCGGGGCCAGATCGCGGTGACCCATGCGGACCGGCCCGTACTGGAACACTGCCTGATTTCAGCCAAATATATCGCGGCCAAGTTTGATCCGGCCCTGGCCCGGGACGCCGGCCAGGGGATTTCCATGGAACAGACGGAAAACGGCAATCTCCTCCTGGGCTCCACGCGGGAATTTGCCGGTTTTGACACCGCCAACACCCTGTCCGGAATCAAACAGATTATCCGCCATACCGCCGGAATTCTGCCCGTATTGGAACAATACCAGATCATCCGGACCTTTGCGGGACTCAGGCCCTTTACCCCGGACGGCCTGCCGTTACTAGGCCCGGTCAGTTCCCTTTCCAACTTTTTCATGGCTGCCGGCCATGAAGGGGACGGCATTGCCCTGTCGCCGGTAACAGGCCTTATCATGGCAGACCTTCTTCTTAAGGGCAAAACCGATATCTGCCTGGACCCGTTTTCCCCGGACCGGTTCACCCGCAACACAGCAGGAACCGCCGATGTGTAAAATGCCAGAACAAATCGGGGACAGCCCCGGGACATCCCCCCGGCAACAGGGGCAGCAGGTCATCATCAGGGTGGATGGCCGCAACATCAGTGCCCGGGAAGGCGAGACTGTCCATGCAGCACTCACGGCTGCCGGGATTTACAGGCTCAGGCGGTTGCCGGACGGCAGCGCCCGGGGCGTATTCTGCGGCATGGGAATCTGCTACGAATGCCTTGTGACCATAGACGGGGTGCCGTTCCAGCGGGCCTGCATGAACCGGGTCCGGGGGCAGATGGAGATCCAGACCCGGGACAATGTCTGTACCGGAGGCGACAAATGATCCGCCCTTACTATTCAATTGTGATACTGGGATCGGGTATAGCCGGACTTGCCGCAGCCAAAAGTCTTTCCGGCAAGGGACTCGATATCCTGGTGATTGACGAGAACACCCACATTGGCGGGCAATTGCTCAGAGGAACGACAGGATATATATCCCTGGCCGCAGCCATGGTCTCTGGTTTTGACCCAGTGAAAACCAGGGGAGTCCAACTAATCCGGCACCTGAAAAACGCCCGGGACATTCACTGGCTCAACCGGGCCCGGGTGGCGGGAATATTTAAAGACCGGCAGCTTCTCGTCCATGTGGATGATATGCCGGGGCAGCCGGGCAGATGCATCGAAATCCGGGCCGGAAAACTGATCCTTGCCACCGGTGCAAGGGAGCGTTACCTACCCTTCCCGGGCTGGACCCTGCCGGGAGTGTTGTCCCTTGGGGCGGCCCAGATCCTGTTGAAAAGCCATGGCACGCTGCCGGCCCGCAACGTCCTGGTTGCCGGGTCCAGTCCCCTGATGGCAGCTGTGGCGTCGCAACTCATTACAGGACAGGGAAATATCGCCGGGATCGTGGATGAAAATACCCTGTCAGACATGCGCGGTTTCCTGCCCCTGGCCGTTCACCACTGGCCCAAGCTGCTCCAGGGCGGGGCATATATAGCCCTGCTGATCCTGAACCGGGTCAGGCATTTCCGGGGATTCCGCGTTGTTGAAGCCTCCGGAAAAGAGCAATTTGAATCCGCCGTCATCGCCAGGCATGACAGGAAGGGCAGAATCATGCCCGGCACGGAAATCCGGGTGCCTGCCGGTGCCTTGGCCATCGGGCACGGGTTTGTTCCCAATATCGAACCGGGCATCCAGGCCGGATGCCGTGCAGAATATCACAGGGATCTCGGCGGCTGGATCATGGCCGTCAACACCACGCAGGACCATACACTTTTTGAAACCTCATTGAAAAACATATATGCCGTGGGTGAACTCACCGGTATCGGGGGAGCCCATAGATCATATATCCAGGGGCGGCTGTGCGGCCTGTCCATCCTGGCGGCACTGGAAAAATATCCCAGGGGGCGGCAACACCAACGGTTCAGAGCGGCCATGGCGTCACTGAAACGGGAAAACCGCTGCCAAAATGAGTATGCATTTTTTTTAAACCGGTTTTCCAGGGTTCCGGACATGGCATATGACCAAATTCCGGACCCTACCCTGATCTGCCGGTGCGAGAACATCACCATGGGAACCATCAGAAAACGGATTGGCCAGGGATTTGACACGGCAGCCGCTTTGAAGAAAGCGGCCCGGTGCGGCATGGGGCGGTGCCAGGGACGGATCTGTGGCCCTGTGATTTTTGACGTTGTCAGCGCGCTCACCCGAGCTGAACCGGAATCCGTGGGCTTTCCCACATCCAGGGCACCCATAGGCAATTTGGCGATCCGCTCACTTTTAATCCCCCCGGACCACACAAGGAACAAATGATGGCAGCCCGCCCCTTTATCGGCATTATCATGCTGGATACGGTATTTCCCAGGATAAAGGGGGATATCGGCAACCCAAAAACATTTGATTTCCCGGTCCGCTACCGTGTTGTCAAAGGCGCGTCTCCACAGCGTCTGGTGATCCGGCAAGATACCACCCTGCTTGGGCCGTTTATAGAGGCGGGGCAATCCCTGGTCCGCCAGGGGGCAGCGACCATTGCCACCTCATGCGGTTTCCTGGCCCTGTTCCACCGGGAACTGGTTCATGCCCTGGATGTGCCCGTGTTTTCCTCCAGCCTGCTCCAGGTGCATACAGCAGCGGCCGTGATTGGCCCGGACCGGAAAATCGCCATCATCACGGCCCGGAAAGATGCCCTTACCCAAAAACACCTGGCCGGCGTGGGCATCGGCGGCTACCCCCTGGCCATCCAGGGCATGGACGATGCAGAAGAATTTTCTTCGGTGTTTATCAAAGGCAAGACAACTCTTGACCCGGACAAATGCCGCATGGAAATGAAAGCGGCAGCCAAATCCCTGTGCAACCGCCACCCCGACATTGGGGCCATTGTCCTGGAATGCACCAACATGCCCCCGTATACCCATGCCATACGGGAAGTTACAGGCACCCTTCCCATATTTGACACCCTTACCATGCTTACCCAGGCCTATTCGGCAATCTCCGGGGCACAGCACAAATTTTTATAGCAACCCACCGGGTGAGGACCGCTGTGCCTTCCGGCGATTCCGTTATACATTTCACCCCCTTTTTTTCATGCGCTTCCATACCTGCTCCCGGATGTGGAGGTTCCAATTTATCGTTTGACTTGCGCCTTGATTTTTACGAAAATAAACCATCAATTCGTTTTCAATTCACCAGGAGAAGTGTTTTGCGTAAGATAAACCGGTTTATCCTGTTTTTTCTCGTCTGTGTCATCCCTTCGCTTGCAGCCGCATCAACCCCGGCCACGAAAGATCATATATCCCTGACCCCGGAAGAACAGGCCTGGATTGACCACGGCCATACGGTACGGGTCCGCCTGGGAAACTGGCCTCCGTTTATGTTTACCCGGAATGGTTTCAAAGGGATTGCAGTGGATTATATCCAACAGATACTTTCCGGCCACGGCATCGCATTTGAATTTGTCTCGGATACCTGGGTCCCCTGGGCACAGGCCTTTGATTATATCAGGGAGCGCAAAGCCATCGATATGGTGCTGGCGGCAAAAATTACCGAGGAACGGAAAAAGAGCGCATTGTTCACCGACGATTACCTTTTTCTCCCCTGGGTGATTTTCAGCCGTATCGATTCGGGATATATCGGTGGGCTGGCGGATCTTGAAGGCAAAACTGTCTGTGCGCCCAAGGGATTTATCATGCACGACCTGCTGAAAGCAAACTATCCCGGCATTCAGCTGCTTGAAATAACGGGCAAAGACCTTGCTCCCAGATGTATTGAAACCCTGGCCCAGGGAAAAACAGATGCCTATGTAGGCAATCTGGCCGTGGGCAGCTATATTATCCAGACCCGGGGATTCACCAACCTGAAAGTGGCGGCCCCCACTCCGTTCGGCACGCACAACCAGGCCATGGCCGTCCGCAGTGACTGGCCCGAACTGGTATCCATCATTAATAAGAGCCTGGCCGCCTTTACACCGGAACAGCATGCAGGGATCCGCAACCGGTGGCTGTCCGTCCGGTATGATCACGGCATCCGCCCCATAGATATTTTCAAGTGGGTGGCCGGGGTGGCCGGGGTCCTGGTCATCATTCTTCTGGTGATTCTGCTCTGGAACCGCTCCCTGAACAGGGAAATTTTTGAGCGCAAAAAAATAGAGGCCCGTCTCAAGGACAGTGAAAACAGGTACAGGAACCTGTCGGATGCGTCCTTTGAAGGGATATTGATCACAGACAGGGGCCGCATTCTTGAAGCAAATGCTGCCATGTCCGGCATGTTCGGATATGACAGCTTTGAATTCGCCGGCATGGATGCATCTGCGCTTGCCGCCTCAGATGACGGCCGGCATGCGCTGTCCACAATGGCATCTGTCTATGAAACCCCGTATAAAACAACCGGCATGAAAAAAAACGGGACCGCCTTTCCCATGGAAATCCGGTCCAAGATGTTTTCATACCGCAGCCGGGACGTCAGGGTCACCTCAATCCGGGACCTGACCCTGCAGGCAAAAGCCGAAGAAGAAATCAAGGCGTTGAGGGGAATTTTGCCCACCTGTTCCTTCTGTAAAAAAATAAGGGATGACAATGGCAGTTGGGAGCCGGTAGACCAGTATATTGACAAGCATTCCGAGGCGGACGTCAGCCACAGTATCTGCCCGGACTGCCTGGACGAGCATTACCCGTCTCTTTCAGATCCGGATTCGCCCCTGGAAGAATAGCGTCGGCATCACTCCCGGCCCCGCGTCGGGCAGATATCGTACAGCGGACAGATGTCGCACCGGGGTGATCTGGCATCACAGATTTCCCGGCCGAAATAGATAAATCTTAAAGAAATGTCGTTCCATGCGTCTTCCGGAACAATCTCCATCAATTCGAACTCCACCTTTACAGGATCTTTTTTGTCGGAGAGCCCCAGGCGGCGGGACAACCGGTGGACATGGGTATCCACCACAATGGCCTCAACCCCGAAGCAGACCGACCTGACCACGTTGGCGGTCTTCCGGCCCACACCGGGCAGTGTCACCAGGCGCTCAATATCCTCGGTCACCTCTCCGTTGAAATCTTCCAGGAGTTTCCGGGCGCAGGCCTTGATATTTTTGGCCTTGTTGTTGTAAAAGCCTGTGGAATAAATAATCCGTTTGATGTCATCCATAGGGGCATCGGCAAGTGCCCGGGCATCCGGATAGTGGTAAAACAGCACCCGGGTCACGATGTTCACCTGGCGGTCCGTACATTGTGCAGACATGATGGTGGCAATCAACAACTGGAAAGGGGTTTCATGTTCCAGCTGGGTATTGACAACCGGGTACCGGGCCTTTAACCTCTCCAGGATAACCGCAACATGTTCCGGATCGGCTTTTGACGTTGTGTTTGGTCTGGAATGATTACGCATAAAGCAGTTTATATATGAATCAGAATAAAACCACAAGACAGATACGCGCCCTGGGACTCTGCTCCGGGGGCCTTGACAGCATACTTTCAGCCCTGGTGTTAAAGGAACAGGGCATTGAGGTGACCTGGGTCAGCTTTGAGACCCCGTTCTTCAGCGCCCAATCCGCTGAAAAAGCCGCCAGGCATACGGGCATTCCCTTGATTGTCCGGGATATCACACCGGTTTACATGGAGATGATGCGGGCACCAAAGGCAGGTTTCGGGAAAAACATGAATCCCTGCATGGACTGCCATGCCCTGATGTTTGCCCAGGCAGGCCATCTCATGAAGGAACGGGGATTCGACTTCCTGTTCAGCGGGGAGGTGCTGGGACAGCGTCCCAAATCCCAGAACAAAAATGCCCTGCGCTACGTGGAAAAGAACTCGGGGGTTGACGGTTATATTGTCCGTCCCTTAAGCGCCCGCCTGTTGCCTGAAACTCTGGCCGAGCAACAGGGCCTTGTGGACCGGGAGCAGCTTCTGGATATTTCGGGCCGGTCCAGAAAAGTCCAGATGGAGCTGGCAGAGCGTTTCAAAGTCAAAGACTACCCCTCACCGGCCGGCGGTTGTCTGCTTACGGACAAGGGATTTTCCCAGCGGCTCAGGGACCTTTTATACGTTCAGAAAACGGAAAACCCGTCCCAGTTGCACCTGTTGAAACACGGACGCCATTTCCGCCTGGACCAGGAATGCAAGCTTGTGGTGGGCCGGTCCCGGGGGGACAATAAACGGATCATGGCACACTATGATCCTGCTCACCATGTCAGGCTCCGCCATGCCACCCTGCCCGGCCCGGATGCCCTGTTGTCCGGCACGGTCACCGAATCTCACGTCCTAACCGCAGCAGAAATCACTGCCGGCTACACCAAGGCAAAACCGGGCGATACCGCAGAGGTGCGTGTGTTTGAAGGAGACCGGACCCGGGAGGTCAGTGTGACGGTCCCGAAATCCGGGACATTTAAAGAGCTTCTGATTTAGCCGCCATTGAGCTGCCCGGCTTTAAGCTGGCCGCAGGCAGCCGAGATATCATCCCCTTTGCTTTTGCGGACAATGGCTGTCATGTTCCGGTCCAGCAGGATTTTCAGAAACTTCTGAATCCGTTCCGCTGACGGCCGCTTGTATGGCGCGCCCTCATGGGCGTTAAAGGGGATAAGGTTCACCTTGGCCCGTATGGGGGCTAGGAGTTTGACCAGCCGGGCAGCATCCGCATCCGTGTCATTGACACCTGCCATGAGAATATACTCAAAGGTAATCTTGTTCCTCGGCTTCATGGTAAAGTTGCGGCAGGCGTCCAGCAATGCTTCAATGGGATACGTGTTGTTGACCGGCATCAGCCGGGACCGCGTTTTGTTGTCCGTGGCATTCAGGGAGACCGCCAGATTCACGTCCGTGTCCATGCCCAGCCGGCGGATTTTCGGCACCAGGCCCGAGGTGGAAACCGTGACCCGTCTCGGGGAAAACTTCATGCCGTAATCGGTGTCACAGATCACGGCCAGGGCACTGACCAGCCGGTCGTAATTGGCCAGGGGTTCTCCCATGCCCATGAAAACGATATTGGACAACTTCAGCGGATCAACACCTTTACTTTTTACATAGGCCCTGGCATCCCGGACCTGGGCCACAATCTCGCCCATGGTCAGGTTCCGCTTCAACCCGCCTTTGGCCGTGAGGCAGAACCGGCAATCCATGGCGCACCCGGCCTGGGACGAAACACAAAGGGTGAAATGATCTTTTTCAGGAATCAGGACGGATTCCACAAACTCCCCGTCGGACAGCCGGTGAAGGAATTTCTCCGTGGTATCGGCAGAGGTCTGTTTGTCCACCAGGGCAAGGCACTCCATTGTAAAATGCCCATTCAGCGTCCGGCGCAACTCTTTGCCCAGGTCGGTCATGCTGTCAAAATCCCCTGCCAGCTTCAGGTAAAGCCATTTAAAGATCTGGTTGGCCCGGAAAGACCGGATGCCTTTATTTTCAAGCCATTGACCCAATTCTTCCCGGGTCAGGTCCAAGATATTCTCCATTAAAAACACCTGTCAGTTTTTTATTATTTTCTTGACATTACACGGATTATAGTTTAATTTCAATGATTTGATTTGATATTAAAGGTGATCTCTTTATGTTTGAAAATCTGAGCGACAGACTTGATTCGGTATTTAAAAAGTTAAAAGGTCACGGCACCCTTAACGAGAAGAACATTGAGGACGGCCTGAAACAGGTCAGGATGGCACTTCTCGAAGCAGATGTCAATTATAAGGTTGCAAAAAATGTCATTTCAGATATAAAGACCAGGGCCCTTGGCCAGGAGGTAATGCAGAGCCTTACCCCGGGCCAGCAGGTCATCAAAATTGTAAACGAAGAGTTTACAAAAATGATGGGATCTTCCCACCAGGAACTGAGCTTGGGCAAAAATGCCGCAAGCGCGATCATGCTGGTGGGTCTCCAGGGGTCCGGTAAAACGACCACAGCGGGAAAGCTTGCGCGCTACCTGCGCAAACAGGGACGCAAGCCCCTGCTTGTACCTGTGGACGTGTACCGCCCGGCAGCCATTGATCAGCTGACCAAGTTGGGAAGCCAGATGGGGGTGCCGGTATTTCCCTCCACAACGGAGATGAAGCCGTTAAAGATCTGCCAGGACGCGCAATTGGCTGCAAGGGAACAGGGATGCGACACCCTGTTACTTGACACGGCCGGCCGGTTGCACCTGGATGAAGAGTTGATGGCTGAACTCGAAGGGATAAAAAAAGGGATCAATCCATCAGAAATCCTCCTGGTGGCAGATGCCATGACCGGACAAGATGCGGTCAATATTGCCGGAGAATTTGACAAGCGGCTGGATATCAGCGGTTTTGTCCTGACCAAAATGGATGGTGACGCCCGCGGTGGGGCGGCCCTTTCCATTAAAGCGGTCACCGGCAAACCTTTGAAGTTTATCGGTGTGGGGGAAAAGACAACCGCGCTTGAACCGTTCCATCCGGATCGGATGTCCTCACGGATACTGGGTATGGGAGACACGCTCTCCTTTATTGAAAAGGCCCAGGAAGCGGTTGACCAGAAAGAGGCAAAAGCCCTTGAACAGAAGCTGAGAAAAAATGCATTTACCCTTGAGGATTTTAAAAACCAGATGCAGTCTGTCCGGAAAATGGGGTCTATCCAGGACCTTATCGGTATGCTGCCCGGTGTGAATAAAAAAATGCTCAAGGATTTGAATATCAGTGACCGGGAATTTGTGAGAATAGAGGCGATCATCAACTCCATGACCCCTGAAGAGCGGACAAAGCACGCCATCATCAAAGGGTCCCGGAAAAAGAGGATTGCCATGGGAAGCGGCACCACAGTCCAGGACGTGAACAAGCTTCTCAAAAGCTATACCCAGTCGATGAAAATGGTAAAGAAATTTAATAAAGGCGGCATGCGTTCCTTAAGAGGCATGCTTCCGTTTTAAGGAGAGACAAAACAAAATGTCCGTAAAATTAAGACTTACCCGTAAAGGCACCAAGAAAAAACCCTTTTACAGAATCGTTGCTGCTGATGTGGAATCCCCCAGAGACGGCAGATTCCTGGAAGCCTTGGGCACTTACGACCCCATGCAGGAACCCGCACTCATCACCCTTAAGGAAGACCGGATCAAATACTGGCTGGGTGAAGGTGCAAAACCGACCACAACGGTTCAGAGCATCCTGAAAAAACAGGGTGTGACCAGCGCTTCTGCATAGGGCTAAGGCGCCCGACACCCCAGCCCCCCGGAATCCTCTATTACACCCAAAAAAGGAGATGTTTTTATGAAAGAGCTGATAGAGTACATTGCGAAAGCACTGGTAGACAATCCTGACGAGGTTCAGGTATCTGAAGTTGTGGGAGACCAGACTTCCGTACTGGAACTCAAGGTGGCAAAAGAGGATCTGGGCAAGGTAATCGGCAAGCAGGGCAGATCGGCCCGCGCCATGAGGACCATTTTAAGCGCGGCGTCCACCAAGCTGAAAAAGCGGACGGTCCTGGAGATCATCGAGTAATCCATGGACCGGACCACCTGGTTTACCATCGGCAAGGTCACCGGGGTTCACGGCCTTGGCGGGAACCTGAAAGTCTGGTCTTTTGCCGAATCCCCGGAGAGCTACCAGCCTGGCCAGCGCGTCAGGCTTCGTGATGAGGGCGCTCCGGAAGAAGATGGCAAGGCGTATACCATTGCCAAGGTGTCTTCATGGAAAAAAGGTATTCTGCTGGCCCTGGAGGGTGTCACCCGCCGGGAGGCGGCAGAAGAGATGGTTGGGAAAGAAATCCTCATGAACAGGGAACAGATGCCCGAGCTGGAAGAAGAAACCTGGTACTGGCAAGACCTGATCGGCCTTGCCGTAACAGACCGGGAACTGGGTATCCTGGGCACGGTTGAGCGGATTTTTCCCACAGGTGCGGATGATATCCTGGTGGTTACGGACAAATCAAACCCGGAAAAAACGGAAGTTCTGATTCCCCTGAACGGCCATTTTGTCAGCGAGGTGGATCTTGAATCCGGCCGGCTGGCAACAGACTTGCCCCAGGGGTTTATCCTGGATTAAGCCGGTGCCATGAACTTTACCGTACTGACATTGTTTCCGGAATTTCTGGATGCGTTCTTTGTCAACGGCATCATTGCCCGAGCCATTGACCGTGGCGTGATCCAGGGCAAGGCGGTTAACATCCGGGAGTTTTCGACAGACAGGCACAACACTGTGGATGACAGGCCTTATGGCGGGGGAAGCGGAATGGTGATGAAGCCGGAGCCCCTTGAAGACGCCATTGCATCGGTCCGGGAAAATCTTCCGGACGCCAGGGTGGTACTCATGAGTCCTCAGGGGGAGCGATTCTCCCAAAAGACAGCCTGCAGGCTGGCAGAACAGGAGAAGGGGCTGATCTTCATCTGCGGACGGTATGAGGGAATTGACGAACGGGTATATGCACGGCTGGTGGATGAAGAAATCTCCATGGGAGATTTTGTGATGACCGGCGGGGAAGTCGCGGCCATGGCCATGATCGACGCCACGGCCAGGATGATTCCCGGCGTACTGGGGTCTGAGGCATCATCTCAGACAGATTCCTTTATGGATACCCGGCTGGAACATGCCCAGTATACCCGGCCAGAAACGTATAAAGCCATGCCCGTTCCGGAGGTACTCCTGTCAGGGAACCATGAAAAAATCCGGCAGTGGCGGAAGCGGTCTTCCCTGGAACGGACGTTTATGAAACGGCCGGATCTTTTTGACATCCAGGCACCGGATGCCGAGGAGCGAAAAATCCTCATGCAATGGTGCAGGGAGATCAATTATCTGGTCAGCAGGGGTGAAGATGCCGAACCGGACACGTAATGGAAGGCAAAGGGCTGCCTGCGGATGACAAATTTATATGTTGCCCTGATCCATCATCCCGTTGTCAATAAACGGGGAAAGACCATCGGATCGGCTGTTACAAACATGGATATCCATGACATTGCCCGGGCCGGCAGGACCTTCGGGGTCCGCGGATATTATGTGGTCACCCCTTATGACGACCAGGCGGTTCTGGCAAATCAGATCATGGCCCACTGGACCAAAGGGGCTGGCGGGGAGGTAAACCCTTCCCGGAAAGAGGCTTTGGAGCGGGTACGGGTGGTAGAAAATTTTGAAGCGGCCTGCCGGGATATTGAAGCGGAACGGCAGCAGCCCGTGGTAAAAATCGCCACCAGTGCAAGAGCCTTTGACAACAGCGTGAGCTGCAGCAGGCTAAAAGAAAATTTAAACGGCAATGCATCCCATGTGCTTGTATTCGGAACGGCATGGGGACTGGCAGAAGAGTTGATCGACCAATGCGATTATATCCTTGACCCCATCAGGGGAGCGGGATCTTATAACCATCTCTCTGTCCGGTCAGCTGCATCCATATATTTAGACCGACTTATAAATGGCTGAACGTCAGCCAAAAGGGAAGGAATTAAACATGACAAACGTAATTGCAAAACTTGAAAGAGAACAGATGCGCCTTGATATCCCGGATTTCGATTCCGGTGACACTGTGAAGGTTCACGTAAAAATCAGGGAAGGTGAAAAAGAGCGTATCCAGGTATTCCAGGGAGTGGTAATCAAGAAGACCAAAGGGCTGTCCAGCGCCAGGTTCACCGTGAGAAAAATTTCCGGCGGCATCGGTGTTGAAAGAATTTTTCCCCTTTACTCCCCCGCCATCGATAAAATCGAAGTGGTGACCCGCGGCCGGGTAAGACGCTCCAAGCTCTACTACCTGAGAAACCTCCGCGGTAAAGCCGCCAGGATCAAAGAAAAGCGGTTTGCTTAGATCGCACAAAGGCCTGTGAACCTGATGTGGACCTTTGAAAACAGGGCCGTACAAGAGGGTTACAGGTATATTGCAGGTACAGACGAGGCCGGCAGGGGTCCCCTTGCCGGCCCTGTTGTGTCTGCGGCTGTGATTCTGCCTCCCGGGTTTGATTGCCCGGAGATCACGGACTCCAAAAAGCTAAGCGAAAAAAAACGGGACGCCCTGTTCCCTCTCATAGAGGAGAAGGCACTGGCCGTTGGTGTCGGTATTGCAGACCATGAGGAAATCGACCGGATAAATATCCTTCAGGCCTCGCTCCTGTCCATGAAACGGGCGGTTGAATGCCTGAAACCAGCCCCGGATTATCTGTTGATCGACGGCAAGTTTACCATTGACTGTGATCTTCCCCAGGAGGCCATTGTCAAAGGGGATGCAAAAAGCATTTCCATTGCTGCGGCATCCATCATCGCCAAGGTCACCCGGGACAGGATCATGGCCGAACTCTCCATCCGTTACCCGGCATATGAATTTCACCGCCATAAAGGATATCCCACCAAGGCGCACAAGGCCGCCCTCAGGGCCCACGGCCCCTGCCCCGTACACAGGAAAAGCTTTCGCGGCGTCAAGGAGTTGGTATGACAGCTGCGGCACATGCACTGGGTAAAGCCGGTGAGCAGGCAGCAGCCCGGTTTCTTGAAACCCGCGGATATACCATTCTTGAACGCAACTTCCGGCACAAGACTTTCGAACTGGACATTATTGCAAAGGATGGTGACACGCTCTGCTTTGTAGAGGTAAAAACACGGAGCAATGTCAAAAAAGCCCTGCCCCGGGAATTCATATCTCCTGCCAAACAGAACAAGATGATTACAGGCGCCACATATTACCTTAAAAAGAAAAAGCTGGCGAACCAGCGGGTGAGGTTTGACGTGGCAGAAGTGGTTTACAAAGGCGCAAACGCGTCCGCGCCCCCTGAGATCACCCTGATTCAAAATGCATTTGTGGGGAGATGAGATGGCGGGCATCCTCTATATCGTGGCCACCCCCATGGGTAACCTGGAAGATATGACATTCAGGGCGGTCCGGATCCTCAAGGAAGTGGACCTGATTGCAGCGGAAGATACCCGGCATTCCAAAAGACTGATGGACCATTACGGGATACAAACGCCCATGGTTGCCTGCCACGATCACAACGA
The DNA here is from genome assembly GCA_036881925.1 of Desulfobacter sp. GTDB lineage: Bacteria > Desulfobacterota > Desulfobacteria > Desulfobacterales > Desulfobacteraceae > Desulfobacter. The sequence goes on along the minus strand of JBAJNJ010000003.1, from coordinate 96,350 downwards.
GGACCGGAAAGCGGCAGACCTTGTGGCACGCCTGGCCTCAGGACAGTCCATTGCCCTGATTTCAGATGCCGGCACCCCCCTGATTTCAGACCCCGGCTATAAATTGGTACGAATGGTCACACAACACGACATCACCGTTGTGCCCGTGCCCGGCTGCAATGCCGCAATTGCCGGATTAAGCGCCGCAGGGCTGCCCACGGACCGGTTTTTATTCTGTGGTTTTCTTCCCAAAAAACAGGCCAGGCAATCCAGGCTGCTGTCCGAACTCAAACCGCAGTCCCCGACATTGATCTTCTATGAGTCCCCCAAGCGAATCAAAACCCTTTTGGCACGGGCGGCGGATCTTCTCGGCAACCGGCAGGCCTGTCTTGCCAGGGAGTTGACCAAACGCCACGAGGAATTTATCAGGGGCAGCCTGTCCGATATCCTCAAAGTGCTTGAACAGCGGGAACAGGTCAAAGGAGAATGTGTTCTTTTCATCCAGGGAGCTTCCCGTGAAGACAACCCACCCCCGTCTGCCGAAACCCTGGAATCGGCCATTCTTGAAAAGCTGGATCAACAGCCCCGGACAGGCGACCTGGCAAAAGAGCTGGCCGCCACCTTCAATCTCCCCAAAAAACAGGTATACGATACCATCCTGTCTCTGAAACGCCGGGCACTGTAAAACACGGCTCCGGGCTCTCTCCGCATTAGTTGTTTCCTATTTATTAGCATTGTGTTAGAATACGCGCCAACATCTTGAAAAATTAGGTAAAAAATCCTAATAAACGCTTGCGTTATTAGGCTAAGATTAGCAAAATATGAGGTAATTATTAGCACACATCTTTTGACATGCGATTAACGCTCGTTAATCTCCACCTAGGAACACCGTTTTTCAAAAAAAGGAATAAATAACACTATGGGCATTGAAGTGTACTATGTCATCGTCGGTATGTTGATCCTGTTCGCGATTTTCGATCTTATGGTCGGCGTTACCAATGATGCGGTAAATTTTTTGAACTCTTCCATCGGGTCCAAAGCAGCTCCCTTCCTGACAATCATGATCATTGCCAGTTTGGGAATACTGGCCGGCGTCACCTTTTCCGGCGGAATGATGGAAGTTGCCCGAAAAGGCATTTTCCATCCGGAGTTCTTCACCATGCCGGAACTGCTGACCATTTTCCTGGCCGTGATGATCACGGATATCTTGCTTCTGGATCTTTTCAACACCCACGGTCTCCCCACCTCCACCACGGTTTCCATTGTATTTGAGCTGTTGGGGGCTGCCGTTGCCTTATCTGTGTTGAAAATTATCGCCCACTCAAGCAACGGCCTTGATCTGTGGGATTATATCAACACGGCAAAGGCCATGGCCATTGTCGGCGGCATCCTGCTCTCCATTGTGGTGGCGTTTGCATCCGGGGCATTGATGCAGTTCATTTCACGGCTGATTTTTACCTTTGACTACAAAACCCGGCTGAATCGGTATGGAGCGGTCTGGGGCGGCGTGGCCATGACGGCCATCACGTTTTTCATCCTTGTCAAAGGATCCAAGGGCGCTACATTCATGGATCCTGCAACCGTGGCCTGGATCAAGGGCCATTCCCTGACCATCATGGCCGGGATTTTTGTGGTTTCCGCCATCATCTTCCAGGTGCTTTTAAGTATCTTCAAGGTCAACATACTCAAACCCATTGTCCTGGTGGGCACCTTTGCCCTGGCCATGGCATTTGCCGCCAATGACCTGGTCAACTTTATCGGTGTTCCCCTGGCCGGCCTGAATGCGTTCCAAAGTGCCCTGGCCTCGGCCGATCCTCTGAACGCCACCATGGAAGCCCTGAGCAAAAAAGTCCAGTCCCAGACATTTATCATGCTCGCTGCCGGGGCCATTATGGTCATCACCCTGTGGGTATCCAAGAAGGCCAGGACCGTCACGGAAACGGAGATCAGCCTGGGCCAGCAGGACGAAGGCATGGAACGGTTTGAATCCGTTTGGCTGTCCAGAAGAATCGTCAACCTTTTTGACGGCCTGTTTTTATCCGTAAAGGCCGTGACACCGGCTCCGATTCGTGATGCCGTTGCCAGACGGGTCACTCCAATGGCGGAGACCACCCATGTGGCGCACAAGGAAAAGCCCTCTTTCGACCTTGTCAGGGCATCTGTGAACCTCATGGTGGCCTCTGCAGTGGTCTCTTTTGCCACATCCCTCAAGCTGCCCCTGTCTACAACGTATGTCACCTTTATGGTGGCCATGGGAACCTCATTCTCCGACCAGGCCTGGGGACGTGAAAGTGCTGTTTACAGGATCACAGGCGTGCTTACCGTCATCGGCGGCTGGTTCATGACGGCTTTTATTGCCTTTGTGGTGTCTTTTATTGCCGCCAACATCATCTACCATTTTGATGTCGTCGGTATTGTCGGGCTGATGATTTTTGTCGGCGTTATGGTCTGGAAAAACAAAAAACGCCACGAAGGACATGAAAAAACCAAAGAGGAAATCACCATCTTCCACCTTAAAAAGGTCGAGGATTTCAAAGGCTCCGTTTCTGATACCTTTGACCACCTGGCCTACCAGCTCAAGGGCATCCGGGAATCATTTGACGCCACATTTGACGCCCTGTTTCAGGAAGATCTGGAGACCCTGCGGGAGGAACGAAAACGGGTCAAACAGTTCCAGATGAGCACGAATATCATTATTGCCAACATTTTTAAAGTGTTGCGGCTACTCCAGAAAGAAGACAACAGGGTGTCCTATAATTATTACCAGATCATCAGGCGCCTTCAGAAGCTTTCCGACGGCCACAGGGACACGGTCATCCGGTCGACCATGCATGTGGCCAACAGCCACAAGGGACTGCTGGATGTCCAAATCGAGGAACTCAAGGAAATCAAAAAGGTGATCCTTTATATTTTCGAGCAGGTGGAAATGGCCCTGAGCCAGAAAGATATTGTAGACTGCCATCATATCGGTGCCAAATTCCACTATCTCAGAGAACTGGTGGATGACTTTAATGCCAACCAGATCGAACGCATCCGGGATGAGTCCTCAAAAACAAGGCTGAGCATCATGTTTTACGCCATATCGGGCAATTGCGTGATGATGGCCAAGCAGACGGTCAAGCTTCTGGAAATCTTCAACGAGGCATTTCCCCTGGATGATCCGAAAAAATCCTGTAAATAACAATTCGGGATAAGTTCCCATCGTTGTGATAAAAGGCCGGACGCATAAAGCGCCGGCCTTTTTATTTTTGCGTATCCCGGTCCATCGCCAATTAGAGCAAGTGACAGAAAGATTTTCCGTTATCGCCAGATGCCTGTTATGCCAAAAACGAACGCAATGCATTACAGGTAGTGTCATTTGCTCGTTAATCCGGGTGATTGATGTTATTTTTATCGGAAAATCTTTTTGGCAACTGCTATACACGCTTGACTTTACACCACATCCCGTAGCACACTATCGCTATACACCCAACCCGATGGACAGATACAGGATAAGAATGAGACGATTCCCAGTCATCATTTTTTTGGTACTCTTATCCTTTTCTTTTTTGCTGTATCCGGCATATGGAGAAAGGCCGCATCCTGTGGCTGAAAACGGCGTTCTGGACCTTTCCCAGTGGAATTTTTCAAAAGACGGCCCAGTGGCCATGCGCGGCCACTGGGATTTTTTCTGGCAGCGTCACATTTTTCCCGCTCCGGAACACCCCCCTTCTTCCCGGGATGGACTGATCCGGGTTCCCGGGGCCTGGAACCGTTTCAAACGGGATGGCTCCCCGATTCCGGGCCGGGGATTTGCCACATTCCGACTTCAAATCCTGCTTGCCGCATCGCACCACTATATGGGGCTCAAATTTCTGGATATGTCCACGGCCTTTGCCGCTTATATTAACGGAGAAAAAATCTATACGTCAGGAATTCCCGGTACGGCATCCGCAGAAACCGTTCCCGGTTACGCCCCCAAAGTGGTGCCGATACCGGAGGCTTCAACGGAAAATGCGCTTGAACTTGTGATTCATGTATCCAATTTCCACCACTGGCAGGGGGGGATGTGGGAAACGGTTACCATCGGCAATGTCAGCGACCTAAATGCGGTCCGGAACAATCAGATGTTCCTGGATGCCTTGCTTTTCGGCAGCATCCTGGTCATGGGCATTTACCACCTTTTCCTTTACCGGTTCAGACCCGGGGATAAATCCGCCCTTTTTTTCGGTCTGTTCTGCCTGATCACATCCATCCGGCCCATTACCCATGGTGAGCGACTCATTTTTCAACTGTTTCCGGATGCCATCCCGTTTACCCTGTTCATGCAGATCAATTATATTTCTTTTTATCTCTGTGCTCCCCTTTTTGCCCATTATGCCCGGTGTCTCTTTCCCGGCCATGTTCCCGGCATCCTGACCCGGGGGACAGCAGCTGCCGGTGTGCTTGCTGCAGCCACAGCCCTGGTGCTTCCCCCGCAACGGTTTACTGCCGTCCTGCCTTGGTTCCAGGGTGTGGTCCTGATTGCGGTGGCATACGGATGCGTCTGCCTGGTCAAAGCAGTACGAGACAAGGCAGAGAACTCAGGTGTCTTTACCCTCGGGTTTCTGATCCTGGGCGCTACCATATTAAACGACATACTTTATTCAAGACAGATCATTGATTCTTTCTACACCTTCCCGTTCGGACTTTTCAGCTTTATCCTCTGCCAGGCTGTCCTCTTGTCCAGGCGATTCGCCAGAGCGTTTGACCTGATTACCTTTCAGCAAAAAACACTTGAGTCGGAAATGATCCGGCGCAAACAGATTGAGACAGACCTGGTGGAAAGCGAATTCCGGTTCAGACAAATGGCGGACTTTCTTCCCGTGCCCCTGTGCGAGACCGATATTGACCTGAATATCGTATATGCAAACAGGGCCGCACTTGTCTGGCTCCAATACACCGAAGTGGAAATGTCCACGGGGCTACCCCTGTCCAGGCTTTTACCGGAATCCGACATCCGGTACTTTAACCCTCTTGGCAGGCAGGTCCTCGGACACCAGGAAATCTCCCTGGTTCGCAAGGACGGCAAACGCCTGTGGGCCATGGTGGAAACCGCACGCATCCGCGTCAAAAATGAAATTTTGGGATTGAGAATCTGTTTTGTGGATCTGTCCGAACGAAAAAAGGCGGAAAAGGCCTTACTCCATGCAGCAGAGCAGGAAAAATACGCATTGGTGGGCCAGGTGGCCGGAAAAATGGCCCATGATTTCAACAATATCCTGAGCGCGATCATGGGCAACACCGAACTTGCCCTCATGGATTGCCAGGCCCCCGGCCCCCGGAAACACCTTGATATCATTTTCGACCAGACCAAACGGGGCCATATGCTGACCCAGAACCTAGTCGCCTTTGCCAGGGACCAGGATCCCAAGGCGCAATGCGTTGCGCTTCCCGCGACAATAGACCGGGTCGTCAACCTGATGGACAAAGAACTTAGCGGCATCCGGGTGAGCAGAACTTATGACAACACCCGCCCGGATATTCTGGCGGATCCCGGGATGATTGAGCAGACCATTGTGAATCTTATCCAGAATGCCGCCCATGCCCTCAGCCTGACCCCTTTGCCCGGTATTGACATCAGGACCATGGCGGCAGGCGAACGGACCGAAATCGTTATTTCGGATAACGGGTGCGGGATACCGGAAAAATTCCACCAGGACATCTATACCCCTTCTTTCACCCTCAAGGGCAGCAAGGACACCACCGGGGCTTATGCTGCCGGTATCAAGGGCACAGGCTACGGGTTGGCAAATGTCAGAAAATACGTGGATAAACACGGCGGCAACATCCGACTGACAAGCCGTCCGGGAAAAGGCACATCGTTTGTACTCTCCCTGCCCGCCGGAGAAACGCCCTGCAGCACACCACCGGCAACACGGGCCGGCAATGGCGAAATAACCGGGAAACATATTCTTGTGGTGGAAGATGAAGCCGCCATTTCAGCCGTATTTGAACAGATCCTTACCCACCCGCCCTTTGAGGGCACCACTGCTGTGGTTGCGGAAAACGGGAAAGATGCCAAAAAGGAATTTACCGCCGGCAAATTTGATCTGGTAAGCCTGGATTACATGCTTCCCGGGAAAATCAACGGCCTGGATGTATACCACTTTATCCGGGAAACAGACAAAGAGATCCCCATTGTCTTTGTCTCCGGGAACATGGAATTCATTGCCTCTATCCAGCACCTGCTCCGGAATGATCCCTGCCTCGGACACCTGCCCAAGCCCTGCGATAATGCCACCTATGCCAACGCAATTGGGCACTGGCTGTCGGGCAATCCCCAATAATACCCCACTATCCTTCACCATAAAAAAATCGGCCTTTCCCAAACGGGAAAGGCCGATTCCAAATTGATTCAACGCTGGTGTATATTAAACCCTAAAAGGGATTTAACTTACGGTTCGCGTTTCCTACATTTTACTTCCTTCTGCGTGGCTCTGAAGTTTAACTTCAACTTTATCTTTCAGGCCGGCATAGTATTCTCTCAGGATAACCAGAACTTCTTCACGGCCAAAATGGTCAACAACGTCTTCGTTGTTGGACAGGGCGTGGCGCAGTTTGGTACCGGACAGGATAACGCGGTCATCTTTGCCATGCGGGCAGGTTCTCATGGAAGCCATGCCGTCGCACTTGTAGCAGTAGAAGGTCCAGTCGATTTTCAGGGGTTCGCACAGGAGGCGTTTGCCTTCTTCTTCGGGCTGGGGAATGGTGTCGAAGATTTCCTGGGCTTCGAACAGGGTGTAGAAGTCACCAACACCGGCATGGTCACGGCCAATGATCATTCTGTTGACACCGTAGTTCTGGCGGAAGGTGGCGTGCAGCAGGCCTTCACGGGGACCGGCATATCTCATGTCAAGGGGATATCCGCCATTAATAACATGCTCGGGCACAAAGTAACCCTGGATCAGGGTGTCGATGCATTTGATGCGGACTTCTGCGGGGATATCGCCGGGTTTCAGGTTACCGATCAGGGAATGGATGAGAACGCCGTCACATACGTCAAGAGCGATTTTGCAAAGGTGCTCATGAGATCTGTGCATGGGGTTTCTCAGCTGCATGGAAGCAACGTTTGCCCAGCCTTTTTCATCCATGATCGCGCGGGTTTCAGTGGGGGTCAGGTATACGCCTTTGAACTTCTCGGGGAATTCACCTTCGGAAAGAACCTTTACAGGACCTGCCAGGCAGAATTCTTTTCTGGCCATGACTGCCTGAACGCCGGGATGATCTTCCATGGCGATTTTCCAGAATACATCGTCTTCTGACTCTTCACCGTGGCCTTTATAGACTTTTTCGCATTCCCATTTTTTCTCGTCTTCGGTCATTTCAAACTTTTCTTCGACCTTCATGGTGGCGTAGACTTCACCTTCTCTCTCCAGGGCAATTTCGTCACCGACGTTGATTTCAGCAGCATCCGAAGCTGCCGCATCCAGCATCACGGGAACAGGCCAGAAGGTACCGTCAGCCAGCAGGAAGTCGGCGCAAACGCCTTTCCAGTCAGCCTTGGTCATGAAACCGTTCAGCGGAGAAAAACCACCGATACCGAGCATGATCAGGTCGCCTTTAACCTGGGAAGAAATTTCGATTTTTTTCAGACCTTCGGCTTTTTTGATTTCAGCTTCCAGTTCAGCGCCTTCGAGCTTGCAGATAACAAGACCTTTTCCACCATGGGGTGCTACTAATTTAGACATATACGTCATTCTCCTTATCTATGGTAAGTGTATTACCTCTTATACGTGTCAGATGTTTACCCAAACATCTAACTTCAATTTTATTTAAAAATCTCGTAAGAAATAATGATGATTGTGAATTTTGTCAAGAATTTTATTTGTTTATCTGTAAGAATTCACCCACTTCTGCCATGGAAACGGCGTGGAAGTGCGCATCAAGGTTTGGCTGCCTGAATGCAATGAACCAGGTGCCTGCCGCCTGGGCGGCCCTTTGGTCATACTCCGAATCCCCGACAAAAATAATCTCCTCCGGGGAAAGGTTGAATTCAGCCATAATTTTATGCAACTGATCCGGAGCAGGTTTGGGGTGATCCACATCTGCGGCCGTCACCACAATTTCAAACAGGGTGGTCATGTCATTGTCGATCAGCACACTTTCCATGGTATTGGTCCGGTTGGTGGCAATCCCCCGGATCAATCCGTTTTCCTTCAATGCCGCCAACAATTTTTTCAGCCCTTTTTCCCTTTTCATATAAGGGGTGAACTTGGCATATCTGATGGATTTAATAATCTCGTATATCGGCGAGTAATCGTCAACATCCGGAAAAAGGTATTCAATGGCCGCTTTTACGGTCATCATATGTACATTGTGAAATTGCTTCTGGGTCATGGACGGCTTGTCAAAAGCCGCCAGGATTTCGTCGTAAAATTTCCGGTTGGCAAGTGCCGTATCAAACATCACGCCGTCGCAGTCAAATACGACGGCCTTGAGCGCTGAAATATCCATGGGGAATTCCCTTATCGTTTTGTGTTCATCCGAATTGCACAGGTACAAAATTCCTGTCAGGATGTTTTGCCTGTATTGTCAAAATAAATGGCGTAAACCCGGATTTTCAACCGGGGTTTAAACGGACTGTCTGTTTTGAGAGTGATAATGTCATAAAGATCGTCCACCTTATCGGACAGGGCCGTCACTTTTACCTGCCACTCCCTGTGCCCCGGTTTCGGGGGAACCAGCTCCGCCTGGATCCGGTTGCCGAACTTTTGTTCCAGCCCCAGGATGTTGAACGTATATTTTTCCGCAGGAGTTACGGTAACAACCGCTTCAAGACGTTCTCCGGGAACACCGCTCAGACTGACAGTCCCCGGGGAAACTTTGGCCAGCCGGTCAACGTTTCCGGTGATGGTCAGGTAAAGCGATTTTGCCGCGGGATCGTTTGTTTTGACAAGGATCCTTTTGTTCATCCGTTTGCCGCCGTACCCGTTTGTATTTACCCCGATATTGATTTTACCTTCCCCACCCGGAGGAATTCGCCTGTCATAGGCTTTTTTGTCACAGCCTCAGGGCGGCACCACGCCGGTGATAAGCAACATGGCATCGCCCTCGTTCCGGATCAGAAACTCATGGGTGATGCCCTGGCCTTCGGCCACATCAGAGAATTCAAACCTTGGATCCACAGGCACGGCCTTTGGCGCAGCCATTGCCGTGCCAAGACTGAATATGAGCATGCCTGCCGCAAGCATCAGTATTAATGTTTTCTTTATCATCATTTCGGTCCGTTGGATTTTGATTATGGTTATCTGTTGCCGGGCCGACCCGACCCCGGGATGAAATCTATCCCATCCGGCAATGAAACACAACCCCGGTTATCCGGCGGACGCCAGCAATCTGTTGACAAGGCTGCAAATATCGGGATCATGGCGGATTTCCTCACCGTCGATACGGTTCACCCTGACCGCCCCCATCAAAGCGTTGGCAACCATGACATTGGGAAGTGCGGCAAGGGTCTCGGGCGTCATCCGCTCGTGCCTGACGTCATACCCTTCCTGCCGGGCCATGGCGTCAATGATTTTCGCCTGGGTGATACCGGGCAGGACATGGCCGGACTTTGGCAAAACAAGGGTGTTGTCACGGACGGCAAAAATGTTGCAGGTGTTGGTCTCAGATACAGTGCCGTCCGGATTGAGGATGACGGCTTCGTCGCCCCCCCGGTGACGGGCGTAAGCACCGGCCCTTTCATAGATGAGGTAATTCAGGGTTTTATAGTCCGCAAGAAATGTCTGCCGGGATTCGGGAAACGTCACAAGATCCAGCCCTGATTTACCCGAGGCATCCAGGCGATGCACATAGGGGCGAATAAAAGCGGCCAGAAACACCTCTTCCCGGCTGCCGTCCCTGGCAACAACGAGTTTCACTGCGCAGATGCTGTCCTGGAGGCGGTTCTCCCGGACCAGAAGATCAATGACCGTTTCCCAGGTAATATCCGGCGGCCGGGAGTCAAAAAGATCTGCCCAGGCGGTTTCCATGCGCTTTATATGGGACCCAAGGAACAGAGGCCGTCCATTTTCCACCCGGATGGTTTCAAAAAGCCCTGCCCCGTATTGAGCGCCCTGGCTCAGGGCCGGCACCACAGCACGGTCGCGGTCGACCAGCTTTCCGTTGACCCAGGCCTTTAACTCGGGCGTTTCCCGGTTGTCCGAGGCGGCCATGAGGGTTTCCATCAGGGTCTTTCCTTTGTCCAGGGTTTCCTGGAACTCTGTTTCAGGGTCGGAATCATAGACAATTCCCCCGCCCACAGAAAAAAACAGCCGGTTTTCCGTAATGGTGGCCGTCCGGATGGCAATGGACAGGTCCAGGGTGTTGTGAAAGCTGACATACCCGATGGAACCGGTATACACATGACGTTTTACCGGTTCAAGTTCGTCTATGATCTCCATGGACCGGATTTTCGGACACCCCGTGATGGATCCCCCGGGAAAGGTGGCACGGATAAGATCCACAGCGCTTCTGTCTTTCTGCAAACGTCCCTCCACCACAGAAACCAGATGAAACACATTTTCATAGGGTTCCAGACGCTTGTGTTGGGTCACCTCAACGCTCTCAAACTCCGTCACCCTGGAGATATCGTTGCGCATGAGATCCACGATCATGGTCAGTTCGGCATCATCTTTAAGGCTTTGGGCGAGCTTTTTACCGTTTTCCCGGTCCGCCTCCGGCGTTTGGCCACGGGCAATGGTCCCTTTGATGGGACGGGTTTCCACATGCCGTCCGTCCAGCTTGATAAACCGCTCGGGTGATGTGGACACCACATGATGGTCTCCCGCATGGATATAACTGAAAAATGAGGCCGGGTTACGGTCGAACAACTTGAGAAAAAGGCTGTAGGCATCTCCGGAAAACCGGGTTTCAAAACGCTGGGAAAGGTTGGCCTGGTAGATGTCACCTGCCCTGAGGTATTGGATGACCCGCGAAACGGCGTCAATATATTCCGGTTTGGTAAATGACGAGGTAAATCCCCGGCTGTCGATGGAAAACCCCTTTGATTCAAAAGGCCGGTCCAAAGCAGCCAGAAAGGCACTTTCCCGTTCTGCCGCATGCACATCGGCATGGGGCCTGTCAAATACGGGGATGACAATACAGGTGCTACCGGTTTCCCGGTCCTGGATCATGAGTACGGACGGTGCATACAGACAGATATCCGGCAGAAAGGTATCCATGCAGGTCCTGGGCAGGTCCTCAATCCGGTCTTTCAAATCATATGAAAAATACCCGAACAGGCCGGCAGCCACAGGCAGGTCCGTTGACAACGCATCCGGGGCGCATCCGGATAAAATGGCCTGGACCAGGTCAAAGGGCTCCCCTCCCGGACAGATCTCCTCCGGATCCACGTTTACCCCGTCAATCCGGAGATCCATCCCGTTACGTCCTCCCTTAAGCGACAGCCAGGGGTCGACGGCCAGAAGATGATACCGGGCACAGTCCATATCCGAGCCCGACAAGAGCAGTACGGTCCCCGGATCGTTTGCAAACCGGGCCGCAGCCGCCTCAAAGGGCTGGTTCAGGGTAATTTCCCGGATAAAAAGGTCTTTTATGACAGGCAGGTGAGGCAGGGGGCCCATTATCTGAGAAAGGGATTCATCCGTTTTTCATTACCAATACTGGTTTCCGGCCCGTGCCCTGTATATACCACCGTATCCTCATCCAGGCAGAGCAGTTTTGTTTTAATACTGGAAATCAGGGTGTCATAGTCTCCTCCGGGCAGGTCGGTACGGCCGATGGAACCTGCGAACAGGGTGTCACCGGCAAAAAGGTGACCCGGGGTATGCAGACAGACCCCGCCTTGGGAGTGGCCCGGGGTGTGGATGACCTTGAGGGTGATCTCGCCGAAGGAAATCTCGTCGCCATCCTTTAGGGCCAGATCGGCCGGGGGAGAGTTTTCCGCAGACAGGCCGAACATGGCCGCAGACCTTGAGAGTTCCATGAGCATGGGCTCATCCCCGGAGTGGATGGCAATGGGGGCACCGGTGGCTTCTTTCATCCGCTTATTGCCCCCGACATGGTCAAAATGGCCATGGGTGTTGATCAGGTATTTGACCTTTAGCTCAGCTTTGGCCAGAGCCATGAGAATCTTATCGGCATCATCGCCCGGATCAATGACCACGGCTTCTTTTGTATTTTCACATCCAAGGATGAAACAATTGGCCATGATCGGACCGACTTCCAGTTTTTCTATAATCAAAACACCCTCCTTGCGGAATCGTTGTTTAGTTCCCTGTACCGGTATGTTAATGATATTATTCTCCCCGGCTTTCAGCCCAGGTTTTCCTGGGACCGGATCCGGTCCAAAACACCGTTGATGAACGGACCGGAATCCCGGGTTCCGAATTTTTTACCGATTTCAACAGCCTCGTTAATGGAAACCGAGGCGGGTATGTCCGGTTTTTTAAGCAGCTCGAATACGGCCAGCCGCATGATGTTCCGGTCCACCACCGGCATCCTGGAGATTTTCCAGTTTTTGGCCCATTTGTCCAGAAGCCGGTCAATGGATTCCCTGTCTGCCATCACGCCGGTCACCAACTCAAGGAAAAACGGCTTTACCGCTTCGGTGAGAAGCGCTTCATGCTGGTCACAGAAATCATCAATTCCCTGTTCCGGATCAATATGGTTCACATCGAGGGAAAACAGTGCCTGAAGCGCCATTTCCCGAGCCTGACGTCTGTCGCCCATCTTTACTTTGCCTTATCCATATCCTGGCAGAGATTGGCCATCTCAACAGCCCCCAATGCCACGTCAAATCCCTTGTTTCCGGCTTTTGTGCCGGCACGTTCTATGGCCTGTTCAATGGTTTCCGTGGTCAGGATACCGAACATTACCGGTACCTCGTCGTCCATGCTCACAGTAGCAATGCCTTTGGATACCTCGGCACACACATAGTCATAATGGGTGGTGGCCCCCCGGATGACTGCCCCAAGACAGATAATGGCGTCATATTTTTTCTGTGCCACCATCTTCTTGGCGACCAGGGGAATTTCAAACGCACCCGGCACTTTCAGTACGGTAATGTCGGCATCTTCAGCCCCGCTTCTGACCAGGGCGTCCACAGCGCCGTCCACAAGTTTTCCAACGATAAAGTCATTAAAGCGGGAGGCAATGATCCCGAATTTTTTTCCCTTGGCATTCAGGTTGGCTTCGACGATTTGAGGCATTGTTCTTATCCTTAAAATTTTAAAAATGTTATCCGAAATTACATGTGAAGCAGATGGCCCATCTTGGCCTGTTTGCACTTGAGGTAGCCCTGATTGTGGCAGTTGACTTCCACTTCAATGGGCACCTGCTCAACCACGCTGAGCCCATACCCTTCAAGGCCGACCATTTTTTTGGGATTGTTTGTGAGCAGACGCATGTTTCTCACGCCCAGGTCCACAAGCATCTGGGCACCGATGCCATAATCCCGCATGTCCGCTTCAAATCCCAGCTTTTCATTGGCCTCTACCGTATCCAGGCCCTGGCGCTGGTACTCATAGGCTTTGAGCTTGTTGACCAGACCGATGCCGCGGCCTTCCTGGCGCAGATACAGGATGACCCCGCATCCCTCTTCTTCCAGCATGGCCATGGCCGTGCGCAACTGGTCCTGGCAGTCGCATCTCAGGGAACTGAAGATATCCCCGGTCATGCACTCCGAATGCACCCGGACCAGGATGTTGTCATCCGGGTTGATCTCCCCTTTCACCAGTGCAATATGGGTGAGGTTGTCCATGTCGTTCTCATAGGCAATGATTCTGAAATCCCCGCCAACCCGTGTGGGAATGACGGTTTCAGCAGCCCTGCGGACAAAAATTTCGTTTTTGAGCCGGTATTTTACCAGATCGGCAACCGTACAAATACCGATGTCGTGCTTTTTGGCGAATTTCTCAAGTGAAGGCATCCGGGCCATGGTGCCGTCTTCATCCATGATCTCACAGATGACACCGGCCGGTTTAAGACCGGCCAGCCGGGCCAGGTCGACCGACCCTTCGGTCTGGCCGATACGTACCATGACACCGCCGTCCCTGGCGCGCAGCGGGAAAATGTGGCCGGGTCTTGCAATATCTGCAGGGGTTGTATCGTCCGCCACAGCCGTCAGGATGGTCGTGGCCCTGTCCGCAGCGGAAATCCCCGTAGTGACGCCGCGTTTGGCCTCAATGGATACGGTAAAGCCGGTTTCAAACTGCGAGGTGTTGTGATCCACCATCAAGGGCAGGTCAAGGCGGTCGGCAATACTTGAGTCCAGGGAGAGACAGATCAGTCCCCGGCCGTGGGTGGCCATGAAGTTGATGGCTTCAGGCGTTACCGCCTCAGCCGCCATGGTCAGGTCCCCTTCGTTTTCCCGGTCTTCATCATCCACCAGGATGACCATTTTGCCGTTTTTAATATCTTCAATTGCCTGTTCAATGGTTAAGTGCGGCATGGTGTGTTCCCCTAAATTTCTCTCTTGTATATATAGGGATTATAAAAATCCGTTTCTGGCAAGAAGGGAAAGGCTGATATCCGATTTCGCCTGTCCGGGCGAATTGGCGCTCATCCCTCCTGTGGTTAAAATTTTTCTGACATATTTGCCCAACATGTCGGTTTCAATATTTACTTCATCTCCCACCTCTTTGAAACCGATAGTGGTGATTTTTGCGGTATGCGGGATGATGCTCACCTGGAACCCGTTTTCCCGGCATGCATTGATGGTCAGGCTGATGCCTTCAATGGCGACAGAGCCTTTTTCGATCATATCTGCGGCAAGGTGTTCCGGAACGGTCACATCCAGAATGACGGCATTGCTGTTCTTTTGAATGGACGCAATGGCTCCGGTGCCGTCAATATGCCCGGAGACCAGGTGTCCGTCAATGCGGTCGGAAAGCCTTAATGCACGTTCAATATTCACCCGGGTGCCCGGCTTCATATGCTTAAAGGTAGTCCTTGAAACCGTTTCAGGCGCCATATCCACCTTAAACGCATTCTTGCCGAGGCTGACCGCAGTGAGGCATGCCCCGTTCACGGCAATGGAGTCCCCGATTTTGCTGTGGCTCAGATCCAGGTCGCAGTCAATGGAAAGCACCTTTCCCTCACCGCTGGATTCGATCCGTTTTATAGTTCCGAAACTTTCTATAATGCCGGTAAACACTTACGTCTCCTATGGGTTCCCCGTTTCCCCGGATTGGCCTTCCCATGCCCCGGGGTCCTTGCACAGATACCCCGTGACAAGCACATCATCTCCAAACGCCCGGGTGGATACACGCTCCAGTTCAAAAGCATCTTTTATCCGCGCAGGCCCTGTGCCGTGAAACACCGGGATGCCGTCATTGCCGCCCAGAAACTTGGGGGCCAAAAAATAATGGACCTTGTTGACAATTCCGGCCTTCAGGGCTGACGAAGCGACCTTTCCGCCACCTTCAATCAGCACACTCGACATGGACATGTGACCCAAAGTAATCATCACCTGGTGTAAATCAAGCCAGCCATCCTTAAGATCAACTGAAATGACCTGCACCCCTTTCTCAATCAGCATGTCTTTTTTCTTCCGGGGAGCTTCCGGGCCGGTGAAAATAATGGTCGGGGACGGAGAGTCCTGGGTAATGACCCGGGCATCCGGCTTAATGGTCAGGCGGGTATCCAGAATAATCCGGGCGGGATCGACGCTGTTTTTCCCGTCAATCCTTGCTGTGAGTGAAGGATCATCGGCGTGGAGGGTACCGGCGCCCACAAGGATGGCGTCAACCTCGTGGCGAAGCTGATGCCCGTAAGCCCTGGACGATGTATTGGTAATCCATTTGGAATCTCCGGTGCGGGTGGCGATATGCCCGTCCAGGGTGGCGGCGCATTTAAGCGTAACAAAGGGATCGTTATGATGGGTGCTGGACCAGATAAATGCTTCGATCAGTTCCTGGCATTCATTCTCAAGAATACCGGCATCAACCGTAACGCCAGCTTGTCTCAGGAATTCAATGCCGCCCCCGCTGACACGGGGGTTCGGGTCTTTGCACCCTACAATGACACGGGTAATCCCGGCATCTAAAATTTTCCGGGTACAGGGCGGGGTTTTTCCAAAATGGTTGCAGGGTTCGAGTGTGACGTAAATGGCAGCCCCTTTGACCTGCTTCGGGGCACTGTCAAGGGCATCGTCAATAGCCACTACTTCAGCATGAGGGCCGCCGGCTTTTGGGTGGAATCCCCTGCCGATAACCTGTCCCCCTTTTACCACCACCGCGCCGACACAGGGGTTGGGGGAGGTAAAGCCTTTTCCTTTGGCTGCCAGGTCAAGGGCCAGCCGCATATATTCGCGATCAGTCATCCGGCCGTTCCGCTGATGCCATCTGGTCCAGTTCAATGGTCTGGCATTCCCTGGGCAGGAGGCCTTTGAGTTCCTCGATAAAATCCGCTACATCCTTGAACTCGCGGTATACCGAGGCAAACCGGACATAGGCCACGTCATCCACTTCTTTCAGGGCCGTGATAATTTTTTCGCCCACCACCTTGGAAGAGACTTCCCGCTCATTGCCTTCCCGGAGGTCACGCTCAATGGTATCAACCATCTCCTCAACCTGGTTGACACTGATGGCTCTTTTTTCACAGGCTTTCTGAATGCCTTTGAGAATTTTTTCCCTGTCAAACGCCTCCCTGCGATTGTCTTTTTTGACAATCATCACAGGCACCTGTTCGACCCTTTCATAGGTGGTAAACCGCTGGGCACACGCCTGACATTCTCTTCTGCGCCGGACTTCAAACTCAATTTTGCCCGGACGCGAATCAACCACCCTTGTGTTCAGCTTTCCGCAATATGGGCACTTCATGTCAGCCTCTTCGTTAAAAATTAGGTGTTGAGCCGGACAAGCGCAACCCGGGCCTGGGCAAACATGTCCAAAGAGAGGGGGTCGTCGTATCCCTCTTTATAATAGACCTTTTTAATACCTGCATTGATAATCATCTTGGCGCAGATGGAGCAGGGTTGGGTGGTACAATAAAGCACGGCACCGTTTACCGGGATACCGTGAAATGCAGCCTGGATGATGGCATTCTGCTCGGCATGGACGCCCCGGCAGAGTTCATGCTTTTCCCCGGACGGCACACGGAGTTGTTCTCTGAGGCAACCGGTCTCACGGCAATGGGCAACAGAAGCAGGGGCACCGTTATAACCGGAGCATAAAATCCGCTTTTCCTTGACCAGGACCGCCCCGACCTTACGCCGGGTACAGGTGGCCCGGCTGGCCACCAAATCGGTAATCCCCATAAAGTACTCGTCCCATGACGGCCGTGTGGAACCGTTCTCATTGGTGACTTGTTCAGGGGATATTGGATTCATCAGGCGTCATCCTCTTCATACAGGGGATACTGGCTGCACAGATCTTTTACCTTGCCGGCGACAGGGCCGATATTGGCGGCATCGTCCAGAATGTCACAAATAAATCCGGCAATGGCAGCTGTGGCTTCATCTTTCATCCCGCGGGATGTAATCAGGGGCACACCGATACGGATTCCCGAAGTGACAAAGGGGCTTCTTTTTTCATTGGGTACCGTATTTTTATTTACCGTAATATTGGCTTGGCCCAGACGCTCTTCAGCTTCTTTGCCGGTGATGTCACGGCTGCTGAAATCCACCAGAACCATGTGGTTGTCCGTACCGTTGGATACAAGTTTATACCCTCTGTCCATCATCACGGATGCCAGGACCCCGGCGTTCTTCACCACCTGTTTCTGGTATTCGGTAAACTCAGGGGAAAGGGCCTCTTTAAAGGCAACGGCCTTGGCCGTGATCACATGCATGAGCGGCCCGCCCTGGATGCCCGGAAAAATCTGGCTGCCAATGGGTTTGGCAAACTTGTCACCAGACAGGATCAGCCCGCCCCGGGGACCTCTCAGGGTCTTATGGGTGGTGGAAGTGATCACGTCTGCAAAGCCCACGGGAGAGGGGTGCACCCCTGCAGCCACAAGCCCCGCAATATGCGCCATGTCTACCATGAACAAAGCGTTGGTCCTGGCGGCAATCTCCGCAAACCCCTTAAAGTCGATAATCCGCGGGTACGCACTGGCACCGGCCACGATCATCTTGGGTTTGACCGACTTGGCAAGATCTTCCACCTGATTCAGGTCAATGGTTTCCGTATCCGGGTCAAGCCCGTAGTGGGTGAAGTCATACAACCGGCCTGAAAAACTGACACCGGCACCGTGCGTCAAGTGGCCACCGTGGGACAGATCCATGGCCAGGATCCGGTCTCCGGGGTCAAGCAGGGAGAAATAAACGCCCATGTTGGCCTGGGAACCGGAGTGGGGCTGAACATTGGCATATTCCACCCCGAACAGTTTTTTTGCCCGCTCAATGGCAAGGTCTTCGGCCTGGTCTACGAACTCGCACCCGCCGTAATACCGCTTGGCAGGATACCCTTCCGCATACTTATTGGTCATGATGGAGCCCTGGGCTTCCATCACGGCCCGGCTGACCGTATTTTCAGATGCAATGAGATTTAACCCGTACTCCTGACGGGTGGATTCGCTTTCCAGAATTTTGGCGATTTCGGGATCACCGGCCTTAATATAGCTCATACATTCCCTTTTCAGCATCCTTCACAGCCGCATCATTCATGGGCACTCCCATGATCCGGCCCTGATCATTCAATATTATTCTGTATGATTACTCAACATCAATAGACCGGATCCGGTCCAGATGTCGTCCGCCTTCAAACTCCGTATCCAACCAGGCCCTGACCAGTTCAAATGCCAGGATGTCACCGACCACTCTGCCGCCCAGGACAAGCACATTTGAATCGTTGTGAAGCCGGCTCATTCTGACGGAGAAAATATCCGAACACAGGGCAGCCCTGACGCCTGCAAACCGGTTGGCAACCATGGACATACCAAGGCCCGTGCCGCAGAGTAATATGCCCCGGGGGAACTTCCCTCCGGCCACAGCACCGGCAACGCGCTTGCCGTAGTCCGCATAGTTGACCGAGGCCTCACCGTCCGTCCCGGCATCTTCCACACGATACCCGAGATTAAACAGCAGGTCCTTGATTTTCTCTTTTAGCCCGAATGCGGCATGGTCGCTTCCGATGATGATGGTTTTATCTGTATCCACCACGTTGACTCCCTTAAGCGTTATGATTTTGCCTTGATAAAATCAATGGCATCCTGAACGGTTACGAGACCTTCTGCGGCATCATCATCAATTTCTATTTCGAAAATCTCTTCCATGGACATTACAAGCTCGACAATGGTCAGGGAGTCGGCACCAAGGTCTTCTATGAGAGAGGCTTCCGGGACCACATCATCAATATCGATATCAGGGATCTTTTCAGCAATCACTTTTTTAACTTTGGTTTCAACGGTCATCACAGGATCTCCTTATGGATCTTATTCGTCTTCTTCCGCACCGGCGTTCACGGTTCTTCCCTTATAAACACCACACTCGGGGCAGGCGGTGTGGGGGAGCTTGGGCTCCTGGCACTCCGGACATACAGACACGGTCGGGGCGCTGGTTTTGTAGTGGGTGCGTCTTTTTCTTCCTCTTGCTTTGGAGCTTTTCTGCTTGGGTACTGCCATTGGTTTCTCCTAACTATACTATTTTACTTGGTTTTCAGTTATTTTATACCAAAATAATAAAACAAACATATTTACCCCAATTTCGGCACCCTGTCAAGGCTGCTGTCCAGAGCAAATGCATTTAACTCTGATATATTTTTTTAACCCACAGGATTTCAGGCATTTATGATAGTAGTATACCTTTTACTCCGTTTGCAACGGCGTCTAACCAATTGAAATCATTAATCCTGAATTTTATATGCGTTATCCCTGGCTGCTGCCCGGTATTCTTTTCTCTTGTTTTTTATACTGATCTGCCTGTTGGGGGTTTTATTCGGGCAAATCCCGCCCGGGCGGGGCCGGGCATTTTATTTCCTGTCATGCAACCTATTGCCGAACGACCGGTTTTATGGTAGGTAAGGTCTCGATTTTACACTGCTTATATCAAGTTATATTAAGAATCAATACCATTTGGAGTAAACATGAACACAATCATTACGCGCTTCCCCCCGTCCCCCACAGGCTACCTTCACATCGGAGGCGCCAGAACCGCCCTGTTCAACTGGCTGTATGCCAGAAAGACCAAGGGAACCTTTGTTTTACGCATCGAAGATACCGACGAAATCCGGTCCACCCGGGAATCCGTGGACGCCATTCTCGATTCCATGGAATGGCTCGGCATTGACTGGGATGACGGCCCTTATTTTCAGACCCAGCGCCATGACATATATAATGAATACATTGACCGGCTGGTGGCATCCGGCCACGCCTACTATTGTGACTGCACACCGGAGATGGTTGATGCCATGCGGGAAGAAGCCAAGGCAAAAGGGCTCAAGCCCATGTACAACGGCCACTGCAGAGAACGGAACCTGACCCAGTCGAACAACACTGTGGTCCGTCTCAAAACCCCGGACACCGGTGTCACTGTTGTGGAAGATGTTGTCAAAGGCAGCACTGCGTTTCAGAATGCGGGAATTGATGATTTCATCATCCAGAGAAGCAACGGCGTGGCCATGTACAACCTGGCCGTGGTTGTGGATGACATTACAATGAACATCAACACGGTGATCCGGGGAGATGACCATCTTATCAACACCCCCAAGCAGATGCTCATCTACCAGGCCCTGAATGCCGAACTGCCCATCTTCGGCCACGTTCCCATGGTGCTCGGCTCTGATAAATCCCGCCTGAGCAAGCGCCATGGCGCCATGTCCGTGGGCGAGTACCGGACCATGGGCATCCTTCCCGACGCCATGATCAATTACCTGGTCAGACTGGGCTGGTCCCACGGAGACCAGGAGTTTTTCGAGCGTGACGAACTCATTGAGAAATTCGACCTGGAGCACCTGGGTCGGTCCGCTTCCATGTTTGATACGGATAAGCTCATGGCCCTGAACGCCAAACATATCCAGAAGAAAAGCCCGGAAGAACTGGCCGACGCCCTTCTGCCGTACCTGGCAGAGCTTGGCATTGACGCCGCCAATGACGGCTTTACAAAAGAAGTGATTCAGACCCTCCAGCCCAGAAGCAGAACCCTGGTTGATATGGCTGAGGCAGCCGTATTTTACTATGCCGATGAAATTGCGTTTGAAGAAAAGGCAGCGAAAAAATTCCTCAAACCGGAAGCAGGCCCGCTGCTGGCCCGGTGTGCAGAAGCCATTGAAGCGCTGGACGCGTATACCCAGGAAACTCTTGAGGCGGTATTCAAGGCCATTATGGAAGAGACCGGCCTGGGATTCGGCAAGATTGCCCAGCCCCTGCGCGTCGCCGTAACCGGCACCACTGTCAGCCCGGGAATTTTTGAAATGCTTCTGGCCCTTGGCAGGGAAAAGACCGTCCTGCGGATCAAAAAAGCGGCGGATAGCATACAGGCCGCCCAATAAAGCCATTGGTTTTTGTTAGAACGCTTATGATCCCAAAGGGTTAAGAAACAGCATAGACCAGCCCGCAATATCCCACAAAACTGCTGGACCGGGTCTTTTCGTAACTGGTAGCGTAGTCAAGGCAAAAGCCCTTGGCTGCGCCCATTTTTTTACAGGCAGCCACAGCCGCTGCCGCTGCCCCCGGGCAGCACATGTTTTTATGGGACAGCCCCTGGCGGACAAGCCCGGGCGCATCCATTTCCTCCATTGCCCGGATCGCACTCCGGTCGTTTTCCTGGCGAACCCAGTCCACTGCGGGTGCCCCCGTACCTTCGGACGTAAACCGGAAATCAGGACCGTAATGGGTCATATCCGTGGATCCGATGATCCGGACGGACCGTCCCAAAGCCAAGGCAGCATCCACGGCCGCCTCCCCGACGCCGGCGGCTGCTGTGGACGGCGGGACGCCAAAAACGGCAATACGGGCATCAGGAAAAAAATACCGGATGAACGGATATTGAAGTTCCAGGGTATTTTCATCCGGAAATGCTTCTGCAGAAAGGGATTGAATGGGCAGCCCGGATTTTTCCAGATATGATGCCGTAAGTTTGACAAGTTCCCTGTCCACACGGATCTCTCCGAAAGGGGTTTCAACCGCCCCCCGGGCCAGGGTAAACGGGGCGGCATCCGGATGCATATGGGCGCCGAATAAAAGGATGGTGTCGATAGGTGCGGAACTCTTATCTGCTTCGTTCCCAGGCCTGAGTGCCGCAATCACCCTGCAGGCAATGCCGCCGGAGTAGACCCATCCGGCATGGGGAACGATTCCTCCCACCACCGTACCGGACAGTCCGGTGTTCCTGTCTTGGGACCCGGCAGCCAGAAATTTGTGAATGGAATCCTCACATTCCCTTGGATCTCCGGGATACCAGGAACCGGCAAAAGCGGCCCGTTTAATTGATTGATCTTGCATGGCGCCTCTCCTAAATTCACATCATTAAAGGCAAAGGCTGCAGTCAGGCTAACCCAGCTTTTCCCCGACCTTTGTTTTCAGCCATTCCAGCCAGGGCTCAAATCCTTCTTCGGTCTTGGCTGAAATCTCGAATACCGGCATCCCCGGATGAACCGATTTCATATTTTCCACTGCCAGGGGGGCGTCAAAATCCAGGTAAGGCAACAAGTCAATCTTATTGAGAATGGCGGCATCCGCCACCTGGAACATCAGGGGATATTTCAACGGTTTGTCCTCCCCCTCGGTCACGCTCAGGACAACAGCCCTGGCATCCTCTCCAATATCAAACTCTGCCGGGCAAACCAGATTTCCGATATTTTCAACAATGAGCAAATCCAGATCGCCGCATCCCAATTCCCGTGCCGAAGCGTCAATGAGATGGGCGGCAAGATGGCAATCGCCCCCGAACTGGTCCGTGTTGATCTGGGTGACTTTGGCGCCGGTAATTTTAAGGCGGTCCGCATCGTTGGTGGTGCAAACATCCCCGACAATTACACCCACACGAATTTCGGGCATCAGCCTGGCCAGGGTTTTACAAAGGGTTTCTGTTTTACCGGATCCCGGTGATGACATCATATTAAGAACAAACACCTTTTGGTCCCTGAAAAAATGCCTGTTCTTGTCCGCATCGGTTTCGTTTTTTTCCATCACCCGTTTTTGAATATTTATTTCCATATGTCTATCCTGTTGGTCTCGTTGGTGTTACCGGTTTGAATCAACCCTCTCCGTCACGCTGCGTTGCTGTCAGTCGGCAAGTTCCATGGAGGAGATTTCAATTTCCCTGCCGGAAAGCATCCTGACTTCCGTATCCTTGCAGTCCGGGCATTTGAACATCGGGGAGTCCACCTCCCAACTTTTGTTGCATCCCAGGCACTGGATCGTCACCGGCACCTCCTGAATGGCAAGTTTCACATTTTCCAAGGGAGTGTCCTTGGTAATGATTTCAATACAAAAGGTGAGGCTGTGCTCCACAACCGAGGCCAGTTTGCCGATTCGCAGATTCAGTGTTTCCACCCGCGGATTTTCAATATCATCTGGAATGGCATCCAGCGCAATTTTCACGAGTTGTTCGGCAATACCCATTTCATGCATATTTCTATTCTCCATTCGGTCCGGCATCCACCCCGGCGCTTCGGCTATATTTTCTCAATCGCTCTCTTGAATCCCGGGGTGGCGTTTGTAATGGTATGGTCATCCACACAAAATGCCAGCCGGAAATAGCCGGATCCGACAAATCCACTGCCTGGCACCGCCAGTATCAATTCTTCCTGAAGTTTTTGAACAAACGTCACATCGTCAGGCACAGGGGATTTCACAAAAAGATAAAAAGCACCTTTGGGAATGTCAAATGTATAGCCGGCACTGGCCATGCCGTCGCAAAGAAGATCCCGTTTCCGCTTATAAGCGGCAACATCCACCCCAATCCCCTGAAGATCCGGCAACACCCGCTGGATCAGGGCCGGCGCATTCACAAACCCGAGAATCCGGTTGGTCAGAACCATGGCGTCTGCCAGGCTGCGGCGATGCCGTGCATCGGGGTTCACCGCCACATACCCGATACGCTCCCCGGGCAGGGATAAATCTTTGGAGTGGGAAGCCACCACCAGGGTGTCGGGATGGGCCTGAAATACGGGCGGCACCTCTGTGCCGTCATATACGATCCGGGTGTAAGGTTCATCTGACACCAGGTAAATTACCCGGTTCAATTCTTCCGATTTTTTCCTGAGCAGCCTGCCGAGCCCGGCCAGTTCCTCCCGGGAATAGACAACGCCTGTGGGATTGTTCGGCGAATTGACCAGGACTATTCGCGTGCGCGGGGTAATAGCTTCTGCCAGGGCATCCAGATCCAGGGAAAAATCAGACTGTGTCCCCACCGTTTTCATCACACCGCCGTGATTGTCCGCATAAAATCCGTACTCCACAAAACAGGGCACAGGCACCAGCACTTCTTCACCCGGATTGAGCAGTGCCTTAAACACGACATTCAATCCGCCGGCCGCTCCACAGGTCATGACGACATCACCGGCAGTCACGGGTTTGTCCTGGATCCCGGACAGGGTGGTTGCCACGGCGTCACGGACATGGGGATATCCTGCATTGGGCATATACCCGTGAATCCCGGGGGTATTGTCTCCGGCCGCGTTCCGTAAGGCATCCCGGAATGCATCCGGCGGTTCCAGGTTGGGGTTGCCAATGGAAAAATCAAACACATTCCCGGCCCCGTGTTCGGCCTTAAGCCTGGCCCCGGCCTCAAACATCTTCCGGATCCAGGAAGCGGATTCCATGGTCTGTTCTATTTTCTCGGCAATGCTCATAAACGGCCTTCCCTTTCAGCGAAAAATTCCTGCTTAAAGGCCAAGAACCGGCCTTCCCTTATTGCATGGCGCATTTTTTCCATGAGGTCAAGGTAATAATAGAGATTGTGGATGGTGTTGAGGCGATAGGACAAAAGCTCCCTGGATTTGTACAGATGCCTCAGGTACGCCCGGGTATAGTTCCGGCAGGTGTAGCATTCGCAGGTATCGTCAATGGGCCGTTTGTCAAGCCGATACCTGGCATTTGGAATGTTGATGGTGCCGGTACGGGTAAACAGCTGGCCGTTTCTCGCATTCCGTGACGGCATCACGCAATCGAACATATCACATCCCATGCCCACAAGGGTCACCAGGTTTTCCGGCGTCCCCACCCCCATGATATACCTGGGTTTTTCCCGGGGCAGCAGCGGCAGGGTATGTTCGGCCATTTCATACATGATTGGGGTGGGTTCACCTACGGAAAGGCCGCCGATGGCAAATCCGGGAAAGTCAATAGCCGTGATCTGTTCGGCGGACAGAGAGCGGAGTTCTTTGTACATTCCGCCCTGAACAATACCGAAAAGGTTATTTGTTCCGCCTGCAGATTTCCAGAAGTCATACCCCCGTTTTGCCCAGGCCGTTGTCTTGTTCAAAGCCTCCAGGGTCTGCTTTTCCGTGGCCGGATGTCCCATGCACCAGTCCAGGGACATCATGATATCGGAGCCTAAGGTCATCTGGATTTCCACGGCCTTTTCAGGCGAGAAAAAATGCCTGGATCCGTCAATATGCGACTGGAAATTCACCCCTTCGTCTGTAAATTTTGCCAGTTTTGCCAGGGAAAAAAACTGGAATCCCCCGGAGTCCGTCAGCATGGGTTTTTCCCAGGCAATGAACTCATGAAGTCCGCCCATGGGTTCGATCACCTCGCAACCCGGGCGCAGGTAGAGATGATAGGTGTTGCCCAGAATGATCTGGGCACCGCAATGTTCCAGGTCCTCTTTGGATACCCCTTTCACAGATCCCACCGTGCCCACGGGCATAAAAATCGGGGTTTCGATGACACCGCGATCCGTGGTGATTTTCCCAAGCCGGGAACGGTCCGCTTCAGTCCCGGAAACCTGATCCGGATCTGTTTTGGGAGATTCTTTCCCTGGACGGGAAACCCGCCCATTGTCTTTCAGCAATTCAAATGTCAGCATTCTTTTTCTTGATATTCCTTATTCAATAAACATGGCATCCCCGTAACTGAAAAACCGGTATTTCTCAGACACGGCAACGGCATAGGCGTCGAGCATTTTTTCCCTGGAGTGAAATGCGGAGATCAGCATGAGCAGGGTGGACTTGGGCAGATGAAAGTTGGTAATCATGGCATCCACGCATTTGAACCGGTATCCGGGATAAATAAATAAATCGCATTGCCCTGCCCCGGCACGGATATTCCCCTGGGCGTCCGCCAGGAATTCAAGGGTCCGGACCGATGTGGTGCCCACGGCAATCACCCGGTTGCCTTCTGCGCGGGTCTGGTTTATTTTTCGGGCCGCTTCCCCGGACACCGTAAAAAACTCGGAATGAATCTCATGCGCCCTGATGTCGTCCACCCGCACCGGCACAAATGTGCCGTATCCCACATGGAGTGTTATCCGGGCAAGCCCCACCCCCCTGGACCGGAGATCTGCCATCATGGTGTCGGTGAAGTGGAGCCCGGCCGTGGGAGCAGCCACCGCGCCTTCGGATGCGGCATAAACCGTCTGGTAGTCGGCCTTGTCTTTTTGGGCCAATTCCATATCCGTATCCGTCCTTTTTATATAAGGAGGCAAAGGAATCTGTCCGGCGTCTTTCAGCCGGCGGACAAAACCGGCCCCGTCCGGAAAGGCCACCACGGAAATCCGCTCCTTGTGTTCCACCACCCTGGCGGTAATGCCGCCGTCCATATCAAGTTCCGTTCTCGGTTTCGGCCGTTTTGAGGCCCGGATCAGGCAGTCACACTGGAACACACCGGTCTTTTCCAGGTGGGCAATACCGGAGGCATAATCAATGATCAAAATCTCCACCCGTCCACCGGTTTTTTTCTGTCCCATGAGCCGGGCCGGTATCACCCGTGTGTCATTCACCACCAGAAGATCGCCGGGCCTGAGCATGTTCTCCAGTTCATAAAACCTGTGATGGGAAAGAGTGCCGGCCCTGCGGTCCACCCGCATCAAACGGGAACGGCTCCTCTCCTCGCACGGATGCTGGGCGATCAGTTCTTCGGGCAGGTCATAGTCATAATCCGATAATCGGTACATCATCTGGCTCCCATGGCCAGGTAAACAACCCCCAGGCCTGCCAGCATCATGAAAAAGCCGAACCGGCGGAGGCGATGATCATCCAGTCCAATGACAATGGCGACCATTTCGCGCATCTTTGCGGGAAAGGCAAAATAAGGCAACCCCTCAACGATCATGACCATGCCCATGACGCAAAAAAAGAACTTCATACAAATTATTCCTTGTTATTCCCTGCATTTATAAAATCGACAGACTCTTCTTTTATATTTTTAGGCTGTTTTATGCAATAAAAATTATATTGATTAATCAAAATTTCAGAGTTATATAGAAAGGCTATTGTTAATTAAAGTATTGAAAATCAAAGGACTATAAAATTTTATGGCATTTGAAACCGTCATCGGCCTTGAGGTTCATGCCCAGCTCAAGACCCGGACCAAAATATTCTGCAACTGCTCCACGGAATTCGGGAAATCCCCCAACGCCAACACCTGCCCGGTATGCACAGGTATGCCCGGCGTCCTGCCAGTTCTGAACAGCCAGGCCGTCACCTTTGCCATCAAGGCCGCCCTGGCGACCAATTGCAGTATTGCAAGGGAAAGCCGGTTTGACCGCAAAAACTACTTTTACCCGGACCTGCCCAAGGGGTACCAGATTTCCCAATATGCAGCCCCCATTGCCGAACACGGCCACCTGGACATTGAAACCGCAGGTGGTGAAAAACGCATCGGCATTACCCGGATCCACATGGAGGAAGATGCGGGCAAGCTGATCCATGATGCCCACCGGGCAAGGAGCATGGTAGACCTCAACCGTACCGGGGTTCCCCTGATAGAGATTGTCAGTGAACCGGATATCCGTTCGGCCGAAGAAGCAGGGGCCTATCTGAGAAAACTCCATGCCATCCTCAAATATATTGATGTCTGCGACGGCAACATGGAGCAGGGAAGTTTTCGCTGCGACGCTAATATTTCCCTGCGTCCGTTAGGGCAGGAGGCATTCGGCACCAGGGCCGAGCTGAAGAACCTGAATTCCTTTAAAAATGTCGAAAAAGCCATCCGGTTTGAAGTGGAGCGCCAGACCTATGTATTGGAGGAAGGCAATAAGGTCACCCAGGAAACACGGCTGTGGGATCCCAACCGCAACAGGACCGCATCCATGCGGGGCAAGGAAGAGGCACACGACTACCGCTATTTTCCGGATCCCGACCTGGTCCCCCTGATTGTTGAAAAAGACTGGATTGATGAGGTCCGCAGTACCATGCCGGAGCTTCCGGATGAGAAAAAGGCACGGTTCATCAAAGAATTCAACTTGTCCGAATACGATGCCGGCGTTCTTACCGCCAGCCTTGATCTGGCCGATTATTTTGAAGCGGTCGCAAGTTCCCTTGAAAACACCAAACAGGCAGCCAACTGGACAATGACCACCCTGATGGGGATGCTCAATGCAAAAGGGCTCGACATCACCCAGTCCCCGGTGTCTGCACAGGCATTTTCAAGCCTCCTTTCCCTGATCGAAAAAGGCAGCATCAATGCCACGGCAGCCAAAACCGTTTTTGAAGAAATGGCAGAGTCAGGCAAGCCTCCCGGGGACATTGTCCGGGAAAAGGGCCTTGAGCAGGTATCGGACCAGTCCCAGCTTGAACGCATGGTTGATGACGTCATTGATGAAAACCCGGATGAAGCTGCAGCCTATAAAAACGGAAAAACAAAACTGTTCAGTTTTTTCATGGGCCAGATCATGAAAAAAACCCGGGGAAAAGCAGACCCCAAGGTGGTCACCACTTTGCTAAAATCAAAACTATAAAGGACATTTACTGTGAACCCCCAACATCAGATTAAACCTTTTGTGCTGGCTTTTACAGCCGTGCTTGCATTATTGAGTCTGTCCGCAGCCAACCTTTCTGCGGCCCAGCCCCGGACCTTTGCCGTCCTCCCCTTTACCGTCAATGCGGATAAAGATATGGCTTACGTAAAAAAAGGCATCAGCCAGATGTTTTTTTCCAGGTTGTCCTGGCCGGAACAGGTCAGTGTCATTCCCCCCAAAAAAATCGAGGCTGTCCGCAACGCATTAAAGGGTTTGCCCGAAAATAAGCTCATAAAAGCCGTTGCAGAGAACACAGGCACTGATTACGTCCTCATTGGCAGCATTACCCAGCTTGCCGGGTCTTTCAGCATTGACGCCCGGGTCTTTGACATCGAAAACAAGCGCTTTATGTCCTTTTTCGAACAGTCCAAGGAAAGCGATGATCTCATTGAAAAGGTGGACAGGATCGCGGCAACCATCAATCAGAGAATTTTCGACCGGAGTACTGTTACCTGGGAAAAAATGGAACAGGAGAAAAAGGCATATCTCAACGACCTGAAACGCAAAAATCCCGAACATCTCATGAAACTTCCCCCGGGCTGGCAGCCCGAGGAAGAAGTGGGCTGGAAGGTCTGGAAATATCTTTTCTAAACCCCTGCAGACAGAGTAAAAATAAAAAGCCTGGTGAACCATCAATTCACCAGGCTTTTTTAATTTTCAGGCGGGATGCCGTAGCTTGCCTGCTTGCTACGGAATTAAACGCAACTCAGATTAGAAGTTGATCTGCCATTTGGCTCCAAAGTAAGTTACATAGGGATCTGTATCACTGTTTGAATCATGGATACCGATTTCAGGGGTGATAAATACACCTGGTGCCAGGAAAATCGTGGACTGTATATAATAGGTATCTGCATCATCTTTCTCCGCGCCGGACGTATCCAGCTCAGTACTGACATACCCATACCCGGCTTCCACGTATAAGCCTTTACGAATTTCATAACCGGCGACAATCAAACCGGCCAGGGCATCACGGTCAACAATGTCTGTGCCGTCCCATTGTGCAAAGCCCCATCCGTCACCATCAAAGTCAGATGTGTTTGCATTGCCTGTTGTGGACCAGATTTTTCCGTTAACAAGAATATCCGCCAGGTTACCGACGTTCTGCCCCCCCCAGAGACTGCCTTTCAGGTAAGCAGCACCGATATTAACACGCCCGCCGATGCCAAGGACATATGAGTTTACATTCTCACTAGCGTTGCTTTCGGTGACTTCAAATGTCTGATACCCACCGGCAAATGCGATATGCCCATGATCGAAGTCATGTTTGTACTTGGCCTGGATGTTGGGGAATTTGATTTCCGTACTGGGCTGTGAGGCACCGACAGTTGACCGGGTAACCATAACCCTGGGCTCAACAGCGGCAATTTGAAAATTGCCGAATTTCAAACGAATCATTGATTCCCTTTTTCCGTAAAGCATGCCAAATGTGCTCATGTTATGATCGCCTTTGCCCAGCGCATGGATACTGTATACCTGGTTTGAATAGGGAAAAAGCAGAGGCGTATAATTTTTACCTACACCAAGGGAGCCCGCCCCGAAATCCCACTCACCCCAGAGAATACGGACATTGGCAGTCCCACCCAGGGCACCGTACTCAAACCGGCCGGTCAACGTATCAGTGACCTTGACTTTGGCACCGATACGGGCATTGCCGTAGAGCCCCTGCTCATAATTTGTCGTATCATCACCCGTAGTCAGACCAAGGGCAGCGGATCCTGATGAAAACGGATCGTTTTCAAAATCTGTATGAAAGGTGTTGACTCGGGCGCTGCCGTAGAAATTCCACTCTGCAGCATAGGCAGAGCCTGAGATCAAAACAAGTAACACAGCCATGACCATTAATTTTTTCATCTTTTCTCCTTTTTTTAAGGGTTTTCCCTATTTGCCCACCTGAATTAAAACAAGGTGCTCCTTTTAACCACCTGTTTTTCATAGAAAAAGACTACACGTTTATTTCGTAAACGCTGTTTACAAACCAATAAATCAGATTCCCCTATCACATGTCAACAATTTTTATAATATTTTTTACAATTTAGAAATAATTCAACATTATTTATATTCCAGACAAGACCTCTCTCACGCGCCCAACAAAAAAAGGGCTGATGACCCTTGGTCACCAGCCCTTAAAACTTCAGGCAGTATCTAAAAAATAATTACGACTTAACTTAGAAGTTGATCTGCCATTTGGCGCCGTAGTAAGTGGTGTCAGTGTCACCATCTTCTTCGCCGTCAATAACGCCGATCTCGGGAACTACGAATACGCCGGGAGCCATAGTAATGGTTGCGTTGATGTAGTAAGAAGCAACTTCGTCTTCAGTGGTGTTGTTGTCAAGCTCGGTTTCAGCATAACCATAACCGGCTTCAACAGTGAACATGTCGTTGAAAGTGTAACCGCCGACCAGGAGAAAACCCATGGCATCGTTGTCAATCAGGTCTGTACCGGAAATAGCAGCATAACCGTCATCCCAATCATTGTCGCCGTCAACAGAAACAGCCATCAGGTTACCGGCATTCTGACCGAAATAAATGTTAGCGTTGATGAAGGCAGGTCCAAGATCCAGTTTACCACCAAGGGCAACAACGTAAGAATCTACATCGTAGTTGTTTCCGCTGTCATTAATCTCATAAGAGTTGTAACCACCGGCAACCTGTACGGTCAGCTTATCAAATTTTGCAGTATATTTGGCTTCAATGGCAGGAAAATTTACTTCTGTAGTAGCGCTGCCAGAGGCACCGGAAACTCTGGAAGTATTGGAATCAGGGCTGACAGCGGCAATCTGGAAACCACCGAATTTCAGTCTCAGCATGGCCTGACGACCGGAGTAAACACCACCCTGGGCCAGCAGATCGTTGTCAGTTCCGAATACCTGGTTGGAGTAGAACCAGTTCAGGGGAGTATATGTCTGACCAACAAGGAAAGTACCTGCGCCAAAATCCCATTCGCCATACAATTTACGAATGTTGGCATTTCCGCTGCTTGCACCATACTCAAATCCACCGGCAAGTTCATCGGAAACCTTTACGGTTGCGCCGATACGGGCATTACCCTGGAGTTCCTGGGCAAAGTTGTCAGTTTCGGTTCCGGACTGGTCAGCTTCGGTAACAAAAGTGGAAACACGGGCAGAACCATAGAAGTTCCAGTCCGCAGCAATAGCGGAACCGGTGAACAGCATTGCAGAAGCTGCAACGGCTACAATAAATTTTTTCATCTTTTTCTCCTTTAAATACAAACAAATACTGCCTGAAACCCGGCGCAAGCCCCTCCTTTTAAAAGGCTTGCGCCAAGTTAGTACACTGTATTAAAGGAAATTCACAACATTTGTCAATCTTTTTTTACAATTATAAATATTATTTTAATTTATAGGAAATGATATTAGATGCCTTGTCTTTGGAAAGAATGGCCAGTTTTGTACGGCTCACGATGGCCAGAACAAGCTCGGCATTTCCGTCGCCATCAATATCGGCAACGTCAAAATCACAGATCCACCCTTGGACCGGCATGGTCTGGAACACGGGTGCCATGGCGATCCCGTTCCAGGCCATGATTTCAACATGCCCCTCTTTGAACCGTTTATAACGGCCAAAGGAACCGCCGCCGATCTCACTGTTTTTTATGACAAAGGCTTTGGGCTTTTCGTCTTCGCCCATGCTGTGGAATTTCACCCGCGGATTGAAATAGATCCGCTCCCTGTATGAGGCATCCGTATCAGCCCTGGGCATGAGCCAGACATTATTTGTACCACCGTATTTGCCTGTGCTCTCCCATTGCTGGCCACCGCTGTCACTGACCGCCACAAGGCGGTCATGCCGGTTGATGATCAGGTATTCATCCGTATCATCAACGGTGACAGGTCCTTTGGCCAGGGACAGAACAGAGGTTCCCCTGGGCATGCGTATCCGCTTTGCTTTTTCATAGGTGTCATTGGTCGCGGTCATGATGTGAATCCGCCCGGAAAAAGGATCATCGCCTTTGTCCTGGCCCAGAAGCACCTGGGTATCTTCCCGGGTGGTAATGACCCTGTAGTACATGGATTCGCCATCCTGCAAAGTGACATACTCGGTGCCGTTGAATTCCACGACAAATGACGCCAGGGTATCCTTATGAATCGTCATGGCGGATACAAATATCTCGGGATAACCGTTTCCGTTGATATCCGCCACATCCAGCCCTACAATGCGTAAATAGGAATCATATTCAAGGGTCTTTTCCAGAGAAAGCATGGCCCCTTCAAGATGATAGATCATCAGGTTGGAGTCTGTTGCGGTGACGATCTGGACCCTGCCGTCATTGTTCAGGTCTCCGGTGGCCATGCCCCGGATAATATCATTGAACTTAAGATGGGTGGCAAATCCCTGGCTGGTAGCCTGAACCGCCATCATACCACCACCGTAGACAGCAGCCCCGCCGGCATGGTGAAGCCCTCCGGGCGCTGCAGGTTCCTGGGGGACAGGCTGGGCATACAACTCGTTGTCGATTCTGCGGTTGAACATTTTCCGGTTGATATCCCCGGCAAAACTGTTAACCAAGGGAATCACATCCCCCATGCTGTTGCTTTGCTCAAAAAACGAAATGGTCTCTTTATTGCCACCCACATCTACCATACTGGCATCCAGGCTCACACTCTCGCCAAAATGCGTCAGGCTGCCGAACAGCACGTAATCCACCCCGAGTCCGGCACCGATCATCCTGGCTTTGGCCTCGTTCAAATCACCTCTGGTCAAATCCGATTTCTGGGCATTGTCCAATGCCTGGTTCACGGTTTCCCTGTCCAGCACATCCACCTTTCCCGGATCGGCCAACCGGGAAGACAACATGGAGAACAATCCGTTTCTCAGGAATTCAAGGTCCTGGGGAGAGTTCATTTTAAAGGGAAATACAGCTACTTTTTTGGGGGCCTGGCAAAATCCATTGCCGGCGGCCAACAGAAGAAAAGCGGTCAGGGCTGCAACCATGAGCCCCTGTCTGGATGTTATTCGCATGGATGTTAACATACCTTTTCCTTAAACGTTAGATATTGATCATAAAAAATATACAGGAACACCCCCATATTCCAGAGTTTCCTGTATATTCTTTTACTTGGTTCCACTTGTGCCATTCAAGCATGAAATCGTAAAAAATTGTACCGGGAATATATCCCATTCAAAGGGTTCATACAACCCTTTTGAAGAGCTTCTCCAATTGATAGGCATCAAAGGAAATCAGGACAGGGCGGCCATGGGGACAGTGCATTGGATTCTCACATTTCCACAGGTCTGTCATCAGCCGTTCCATTTCCATCCGGTTCATGGGTTTGTTGGCCCGGATCGCCCGATGGCACGCCATGGTCACCAGGCAGGCATCCAGCCATGCATCCTTGGACCCTGTGCCGTTATCCCGGCTCAACTGCTCGATCATTTCCATCACCATATCCCGGACCGATTTTTCCCGGACCAGTACCGGCACGGACTTAATGACAAAACTGGTTCCTCCGAAGGGTTCGATCCGAACTCCCAGGCCTGCCATCTCATCCAGGGCGGATTCAAGAATGTCCACCTCCTGATGGGTTAACTCCAGAATCTCCGGCACCAGGAGGTCCTGGCTCTGGATGCCCAGTGTTTGGTGGCGTTTTTTTAATGCCTCATAAACGATCCGCTCATGGGCCGCATGCTGGTCCACGAGTACCAGATGATTATCCTTTTCCACAATGATATAGGTGCCGAGCACCTGGCCAACCACCTTGACATATTCATTGATCTCTGCAACCGGAGGCTGAACCGTGTCTGGTTTTCCCGGATTTTCTTTTGACGTCGTTTTTTCAAGCGTTTTCCCTGAATCAGCATCCGGCTCTGGGCCAGTATCACGGCTTTGGAAACCAGATCTTTCAGAATGCGGTACGCGGCTTTTGGGAAATGCGCTCCCGGCAACAGAGGTACGGGACACATCTTCCGGAGGCGTGGCCGGCCATTCAATCCGGCCCTGGGCCACTCGGCCGGTTTCACCGGGCCCGCTGCCAGCCGGCCGGTAAACCGGTGCAGGGGATG
Organism: Desulfobacter sp.; assembly: GCA_036881925.1. Lineage (GTDB taxonomy): Bacteria > Desulfobacterota > Desulfobacteria > Desulfobacterales > Desulfobacteraceae > Desulfobacter. Next base: position 61,540 of record JBAJNJ010000003.1, on the reverse strand, counting down.
ATGCCGGTGTTTCAGTATCGATTTGAGTCGCACTCCCGGTTACAGAAGACCGGCCGGTAGTCCTGGTGTCCATGAACGTCACCGGCCCTGAGCGGGAATAGGTAATGGCATCGGCCTGGGCATCAGCCAGTGCATTTCCCACGGCCTGTGACAGGATCCGGTAAACAGGCTGGGGCACCAGGAACTTAATTTCCCTTTTGGTGGGATGCACATTGACATCCACCTGTTCAAATGGAAGGTCCACACAGACAACCCCCATGGGATACTTACCCTTCATGATCCGCCCCCGGTATCCCTGGAACATGGCAGCCACAAGGCCCCGGTCATGGACAAGGCGGCGGTTGACAAACAAATAGATGCGGTTGGCCGTGCTGCGGGTGACCGCAGGATTGGCGCATACGCCTGAAATCCGGATGTCCCCCTCTTCCGTTGACAGGGAATAGAGGTGGCTTGCTGCATCCCGGCCAAGGACCATCTGGGCCCTTTGAAACAAATTCTGGCCCGGCGGAAAACTACGCACCAGCTTTTTATTAAGAAAGAGCCGGAACCCGATGCCCGGGTTCCCCATGGCCAGGCCAGACACGGCATCAGAAATGTGGCTGGTTTCAGTGCTCTCCGCCTTTAGAAATTTTCGCCGGGCAGGGGTGTTGAAAAACAATTGTCGTACTTCAACCATGGTGCCGGGTGGAGCGCCCGTATCAGAAACCTTGGCAAGTTTTCCCCCGCTGATATCAATCCGTGTTCCGATGTTATCTTTATGGGGCCGGGACACCAGTGTAAATTTGGAAACCGATGCAATTGACGGCAGGGCCTCTCCACGAAATCCAAATGTAGAAATGGAAAAAAGATCATCCTTGGAAAAAATCTTGGATGTGGCATAACGCTCAATGGCAAGCATGGCCTGGTCACGTGCCAGGCCGGTCCCGTTATCCGAGATCCGGATCAGGGACCTGCCGCCTTTTTCGATTTCAACGGTGATCCTGTCCGCCCCGGCATCCATACTGTTCTCCACCAGCTCCTTGACCACGGATGCAGGGCGCTGCACCACCTCCCCCGCTGCGATCTGGTTGGACAGTATCTCGGGCAGAATCCGGATGTTGCTCATACGCGGCAGTCCAATCAGGAAGATCCCCCATCGTCTTGTTTAACAAAACGCACCAGGAATTCCGAATCCTTGGGACTCAGGTCAAACCGGAAAGCAGCCTCATCTGCGAGGCTTGCGGGAGATTTGTCAGGCTGCTGCCTGCGCTGCTCGGAAATCCACTGGATTGCCTTTTTCAGGGCATCGCCCTGGGGCTGAATCGTTGCCACATCATCCTCCTTGGAATTTTGGGTTAAAGCCCGGGCAGTTCCGACTTGAATCCGGTTGCGGCCCCAATAGCCTGTTCAAATCCGAATCCCGCACGAATCAGGGCCATCTCGTCAAACTTGTTCGCCATCATCTGGATTCCCATGGGAAGTCCGCCGGAACTGAGAGCGGCCGGTACGGAAATCCCCGGCACCCCGGCCATGTTGGCAGACAGGGTAAAAATATCGCTCAAATACATGGTCAGGGGATCTTCGGTATTTTCCCCGATTTTAAAGGCCGGCGTGGGCGCCACCGGAGACAGGATGATATCACAGTCCCGGAATGCCCTGGAAAAGTCATCCATGATCAATGCACGAACCTGGGAGGCCCTTCCGTAATAGGCATCATAATATCCTGCGGACAGGGCATAGGTGCCAATGATGATCCGCCGCTGCACCTCAATACCGAATCCTTTGGATTTGGTCTTTTTGTACATCTCGATCAAATCGTCCGGTTCTTTATCCCGGAACCCGTACTTGACACCGTCAAACCGGGCCAGGTTGGAGCTGGCTTCGCACGGTGCAATAATATAGTAGGCAGCCACCACGTAATCGGTATGGGGCAGAGAGATTTCCCGGATCTCAACGCCGAGGTCCGCCAATACGGATTTGGCAGTTTCAAACATGGCGGATACATCGGGATCTATCCCGTCAAGAGTCGAGAATTCTTTGGGAATACCGGCGACCATACCCTTTAACCCGTCTGTCCTGAACTGCTCCAGGCCACGAGTGAAGTCCGGCACGTCCTGCCCGGCAGAAGTGGAATCTTTGGGGTCATTACCACAGATCAGGTTCATCATAAGAGCCGCATCTGTCACATCCCGGGTAATGGGGCCGATCTGGTCCAGGGACGACGCATAGGATACCAGGCCGAATCTGGAAACCCGCCCGTATGTCGGCTTGAGGCCAACCACGCCGCAGTGGGAGGCTGGCTGGCGGATAGAACCGCCCGTATCCGTTCCCAGGGCCCCGGTGCAGAACCGGGCCGCGACAGCAGCGGCAGACCCGCCGGAAGATCCGCCGGGTACATGGTCAAGATTCCAGGGATTTCGGGTTACCCGTACCGAAGAATTTTCAGTGGATGACCCCATGGCAAATTCGTCCAGATTGGTCTTTCCGATGAGGACGGTATTTTCGCTTTTGAATTTTTCAACCACGGTGGCGTCATATTGGGGAACAAAATTGTCCAGAATCTTTGACGCACAGGTGGTTTTCACCCCTTTGGTGCAAAGCAGGTCTTTCAAGGCAATGGGAATACCGGTAAACACCTTTTGATTGCCTGCGGCAATGACTTCATCGGCCGCACGGGCCTGGGCCAGTGCATGGTCCGCATCCATAGTGATAAAGGCACCGATCTTGTCGTCATGCGCTGCGATACGATCCAGCAGATCTTGGGTCAATTCAACGGAAGATATGCGCTTTTCAGCCAAAAGTTGTCTTGCCTGGTCAATGGTCAGTGTATGAAGTTCCATGGATTATCCTTAAAATTTGATTTACTTAACCACTCTGGGCACAACGTAAAAGTCCTCATCCCGCTCAGGTGCGTTTGCAAGGGTCACATCAGGTCCGGGAGAGTCATGCTCCCGGTCTTCCCTGAGCACATTGTTCATAAATGCAGCACCGGAGGCCGGGGTCACCCCCTCCACATTTACATTCCCAAGGGTGTCAATATAATCCAGGATACGGCTTAACTGTCCGGCCAGGGTATTTTTCAGATCGTCATCAATGTCAAGGCGCGCCAGATGGGCGATTTTCTCTACTTCTTCCTTTGATATCTTCATCACTTGTCCTTTTTTATGATCATGCCGTCTATTTTGGCCTGTTTCAACTTCTTCAACTGGGCGGCGGCGGATTTATAGTCGTTGAACGCACCGGTTCTGACCCGGTACCAGGTCACACCGTTTTTTTCACCTTTTACCCGGTAGGCCTCAAACCCCTTTTGTTCAAGAATGGCCATCTGGGTTACCGCATCCTTGAACGCCTTGTAGGCTGCCACCTGGATGGTGTATCTGCCGGTGCCGGACTGTTGTGCGGTTTGTCCGGCACCGGTTTTTGTTGCAGTATCCTTACGCGTTGACACCTGGGGCTTGCTTTGAGAAGGAGTTGTCTTTTTTGCCTTGGGAGCCTTGGCCGTTTCCATTGCTGCTTTGGTCTTTGTCTTTGCTTGTGCAACAGCGTCCCGATTCATTGTGGCCTGTTTTTTACCTGTTTTCACAGGAACGGAACCAGGAGCTTCACGTCCCGGCAAGGTTTCCGGTGAAAAAACCTCACGCTTGGGCACAATTTCATCCGCCCCCTGCTTCCGCGCTGAAATTTCATGGCGGACCGGGCTGTTCAGGGCATCATAAAACTTAAGATCTACCTTTTGATCAGACGGTTCTGTTTCCCCGAATTCACGGGCAATGGTTTGAAGCCGGTCCTGAAAATTCTCGGTATCAAATGTGATGGGCGAACTTCCCCGCCCCACCATCACCCCCAGGGCAAACATCCAGGCGCCGATAAAAAAGTAAAGCCCGTATTTCAGAATGCCCTTGACCCTGCCCATTCACTTACATTCTTTCCGGTGCAGACACACCCAGAAGCCCAAGGCCGTTGCGGATCACTTTCTTTACCCCCAAAACCAGAGCCAGCCTGGCTTCTGACAGCGCCGCATCATCAGTAATGACCTTGTGCCGGTTGTAATATCCGTGAAACGCAGATGCCAGGGACATCAGATACGTAAAGATCACGTGGGGATGAAGGGTTTTGGCACTTTTTTCCACCTGCTCCCTGAAACCCGACAGATGCTTGATCAGCTTTAATTCCTCATCCTCTACAAGCCGGTCCAGATGTTGCCCCCTGGAAAATTCAATATTGTCAATCAACCCCTGCGTTTTTGCCTTGGTCAGGATACCCGCAATCCTGGCATGGACATACTGGACATAATAAACCGGGTTATCAGCGCTTTTCTGCTTGGCCAGCTCAAGATCAAAATCCAGGCCGGAATCATAGCTCCGGCTCAGGAACATGAACCGCGCCGCATCCCTGCCCACTTCATCAGTGATATCCTTGAGAGTGACAAACTCCCCTGCTCTTGTGGACATCTGCACCGGTTTTCCGCCCCTGAGAAGATTCACCAACTGGACCAGGATCACTTCAAACTGTTCGCTTTTCCGGCCTGTGGCCACGACAGCCGCATCAATACGCTTGATATACCCATGGTGATCTGCGCCCCAGACATCAATCACCCGGTCAAATCCCCGCTCATATTTTTCATCATGATAGGCAATATCCGAGGCAAAATAGGTGGTCAATCCATTGTTCCGCACCACCACCCGGTCTTTTTCATCCCCAAAGTCCTCGGTTCTGAACCACAGTGCCCCATCTTTCTCGTAAATCAGATCCTTGGCTTTAAAGGTGTCAATGGCGGCCGGTACCCTGCCGGTATCATAAAGGCTCTGCTCGCTGAACCAATTGTCATACACCACGCCAAAGTCTTCAAGATCGGCACGGATGCCGGACAAGATCTCTCCTGCCGCAAACCTGGCACAGATCTGGATGGCTTCGGCTTCTTCTTTTTCCAGAATGCCTTCGCCTTCAGTCTCCAGCACTTTTTGGGCCAGATCTTTTATGTAGTCCCCCTGGTAACAGTCTTCGGGAAAATCCACTGCCCTGCCCCTGGCTGCACACAATCTGAGCCAGACCGAGGTGCCAAGGGTGCGGATCTGCCGTCCCGAGTCATTAATATAATACTCTTTCTGGACATCATATCCGGCAAAGGCAAGGATATTGCCCACAGAATCTCCCACAGCGGCCCCACGGCCATGCCCGACATGAAGCGGACCTGTGGGATTTGCAGAAACAAACTCCACCTGCACCTTTTCCTCCTGCCCCATGTCAGACGCGCCAAACCGGTCATCTTCCTCCAGGATCTGGTCCACAACCGGATGCCACGCCCTTGCAGACAAAAAGAAATTGATGAATCCCGGCCCTGCAATCTCAACTTTTTCAACCAGGTGGCCTGTGGCACCGGCATCATCCAGGGATATGGAATCAACAATGGCCTGGGCAATTTGCCTGGGCGCCATTTTCTGAACCCGGGCAGACACCATGGCAAAGTTGGTTGAAAAATCCCCCTGGCCGTCATGCTTAGGGGTTTCAATTTCCATTTCCGGTATCTGGTCAAACGGCAGCAACCCGTCTTCAAACGCTTTTTGGGCAGCGCAGAGCACCATCTCTCTGATTTTTGTTTTCATATGAATTCTAATTCTCGTGCTCAGAAGTATCTTCAGGGGTGAATTTCGGTGTATCGTCGTCAGAATCAATTTCTTTCATCTCGTCTTCCTTGGTATCGCCATCCTCATCCAGAAGGGCATCCAACTCCACATCATCATCTTCCAGACGGAAATCTTCTTCACTGGGAAACGCCTCTATATCATTATATTCCACAATCAGTTTCTCGGCATCAGCATCGGCAAAAAAGTCCTTGGCATTGTTAAACAGCTTTTCCATCAGATCCCTTGTCGGAAAAAAACTTCTGCGCCGCAACAAGCCCATGAACTCCTCAAGCCCCTCACCATATGCCCGGGTAATCTCATCAAGGTTGTATTCCTCTTCATGCAGGGGCATGACAACCCCGGGGTCAACCTCACTGGATTCAAGCACGGTGAGAACCCCGTCCTTTATATTCTTTTCAAATCTGATTTTCTGTTTCATTTTATCTCCTGTTAATATTTTTGACCTAAAACTTTTTAATATAGCTCAACCATTGCACCTGTCAACAATTTAAACGATCCGCCGGCAGGAAAAGACCGATAAAAACGCCACACCAAATCATCTTCAGTGCTTCTTTATATAACAGCCATAATGACACAAAATTCTGCTGCGCACATCGAGTTTATAGTGCCTGTTTTTCCCCCGGACTTATCCCTTGACCTGCTGTATCAACGATGCTATATTGCCGTGGTTAATTTTCGGAGGAGTGGCCGAGCGGCTGAAGGCGGCGGTCTTGAAAACCGTTAGGTGTCAAAGCCTCGTGGGTTCGAATCCTACCTCCTCCGCCAAAATTCTCGCGGAGAAGTGACCGAGCGGCTGAAGGTGCTCGCCTGCTAAGCGAGTGTGGGGGGAAACTTCCACCGAGAGTTCGAATCTCTCCTTCTCCGCCAGCAGTAAAGATTTCAGGCCTTGAATCAATATTAATGATTCAAGGCCTTTTTTCTTGATGCAAAAAGAACTTTTCTTGTTTGCAAAACCCTTCTCCCAAAATGCAGATATCAAAATAATAAAAGGGGATTCAAGTTTAAACTTGAATCCCCTTAATATTTCGGATGAACTCCGCTATCAAGCCAAGTGCGTTTACAAGGCGTTAAAAATACCAGGCAAATGTCCCCATCCAGATGTCGATGCCGTGGTTGGGGTCTTCGATTGAGGCATTGGAGTAGTGCATGTACCTGATGTTAAAATCCATGTTGTTGTATCTGATTCCCGCGCCGATCCGGTCTTCGAACTGGAAGTTGGTGGACAGGTCCCGGTCTTTGATCTTGTATTCATCGATATAGGTGACACCAATGCCACCTTCTATATAAGGATACCAGTTTTTGTCATTGGGGTTGAATGCATAGATGAAAACCGGGGACAGGGCAAAACCGTTGATTTCATCGTCTCCGCCTTCCCACCGGTTGTAGGAGAGCTCAAAGTAACCGTCCACATAGCCGGTGCTGTTTTTAAGCCATTGCACATTCCATTTTTTTGCCAGGCCGACCCGGTAGATATCTATATTATCCTGGCTCTGGCCAATTCCCAGCGTCAGTCCGTATCCGGAAGCGTTTTCTGCGGCAGCGCTGCCACAGAAAAGCATCAGGCAGATGATTGCTATAACTGCTTTTTTCATTGTTTTCCTTTCCATGATGGTTAATTGATCTGATCCGCTCTGTCTTTTTGGGATGAGACACCTTCTGAATATTGCTACGGTCATACACTATTTCACGAAAAAAATAAACAGCAAAAGACCGCGGAAAAGCCCATTTCAAAAGGCCTGTGACCACAGGATTGGCAATGGTTTACATTTGGAAACTGAAGCGCTTTTACCCTTGACATAAAATTTAAGGAAGTTTATATCCTTCTAACAATTGAGAAGATATTCTATTGATAGATAGCTGAGATAATATACTGTGGAACAGACAATTAAAAAACGCCTGGGCCAGATCCTTGAGACTTGGTTCCGGGCTACTATTGATACCTACCCCCCCCAATCTGCAAGAATTCTGGGAAAAGATGCCAACCGTTTTGACAATCCGGTGGGCGCGGTGACCCGGGAAAGCCTTGAAGATGTCTTGCACCTGATCACAGGTGAATTCGATCGTGAACGTCTTGAAAAAGCCCTTGACCCGGTGATCCGTATCCGGGCGGTCCAGGCATTCGACCCTGCTGATGCAGTCGGTTTTATTTTTGCCCTGAAAACCATCGGTGAAAAATTCATTGATGAGGCAGACAGGAAAAAATTTGACCGTGTGGTGGACGAAATTGCCCTGGCCGGCTTCAACAGACTGATGAAATGCAAAGAGGATATTTTCCTTTTAAAGGCGGCTGAAAGCAAACGGCGCATTCACAAGGCCTTTGAGAGGGCAGGTTTAGTCGCAGAGCTTAAGGAAGAGGATCTTTTGGGCTCTGACAAATCTTAACTTGTATGATGCGATGAATGGCGGGTCATACACACAATAATGAGGTGGTTATAACATGAATCAAAGGTACTTGATCCCCCTTACAGCTGTTTTTCTGCTTTTCCTGGTGGCTTACACAGGAGTTGAAGGCGCAGGGCTTCAGGTTCTCTTTGGAGTTGTTTTTCCGTACATGGCAATTATAGCATTCCTGGTCGGCTTTGTTGTAAAGGTCTTGGGGTGGGCGGCATCTGCCGTACCGTTCAGGATTCCTACGACCTGCGGCCAGCAGAAATCCATGGACTGGGTAAAACAAAACTCCATTGACAATCCTGATACGGCAACCGGCGTGTTCATGCGCATGGTTCTGGAAATTTTTCTTTTCAGATCCCTGTTCAGAAACACAAAAGCGGCCTTTAATCGGAATGCATCCAACAAACTCTCCTACTCCTTTGAAATTTTCCTCTGGGTAGGGGCGCTGGCATTCCACTACTCTTTTCTGGTAGTTCTGCTCAGGCATCTCAGATTTTTTACAAACCCTGTGCCCGTATGTATCCACTGGCTGGAGTTCTTTGACGGTATTGTGCAGCTGGGCCTGCCCGGCCTGTTCATTTCAGGTGTGGTCCTTCTTGCCGCCGCCCTGTTCCTTTTAAGCCGAAGAATCTTTGACGCCAAGGTAAACTATATCTCCCAGGCAGCCGATTACTTTCCCCTGTTCCTGATTATCGCCATTGCCGCAACCGGCATCTCCATGCGGTATTTTACCAAAATGGATATTGTGGGCGTAAAAGAGATGACCATGGGTCTGGTAACCTTTTCCCCTGTCATTCCGGAGGGTGTCGGCGGATTGTTCTACGCCCATGTTTTCCTGGTAAGTGTGCTTTTTGCCTATTTTCCGATGAGCAAGCTCATGCACATGGGCGGTGTTTTCCTGAGCCCCACCAGGAATATGGCCAATGATACCCGGGCCAAAAGACATGTGAACCCCTGGAACTATGATGTGCATACCCATACCTATGACGAGTATGAGGATCACTTCAGAGAAAAAATGATTGAAGCCGGTCTGCCGGTGGAAAAAAAGGAGTAATAGATGTCTGACGAACTTACACCGGATGAAGCATTAGATAAAATAGACTATAGCCCGGGTTCAGGCAACTGGATGGACACCACTCCCTCAGTCCAGATCAGGCCCGGGATGTACTGCTATGCCGCCAAGGCGGATAGTGTTGAGACACTGGGCCTGCCCAATGCCCGAGAATGGAACCCTCTGGAGGACGACTGGAAGCTGCCTGAAAACTGGCAGGAAATTCTCCACAACGGTATCAGGGAACGGCTGGAACGGTTCAGGACATTCAAAATCTTCATGGATGTCTGTGTCCGCTGCGGTGCCTGTGCCGACAAGTGCCATTTTTTCCTCGGCACCGGAGACCCCAAAAACATGCCGGTTCTCAGGGCGGAACTGCTCAGGTCCGTCTACAGAAACGACTTTACCACAGCCGGTAAAATTCTCAAGATGGTGCCCGGCGGCCAGCGCCTGAACGGTGCCCGCGACCTGACCATCGAAGTGCTCAAGGAGATGTGGTACTACTTTTTCCAGTGCACGGAATGCCGCCGCTGTTCCGTATTCTGTCCCTACGGCATTGATACGGCTGAAATCACCATCATGGCAAGGGAATTGTTCAACCTGATCGGGCTGAACATCGACTGGATCGCCACCCCGGTTTCCAACTGTTACCAGACCGGAAACCACCTGGGTATCCAGCCCCACGCCTTTAAAGACATGCTGGAATTCTTTGTTGAAGATATTGAAGATATTACCGGTGTCGATTGTACTCCGGAGTTCCAGAAAAAAGGGGCGGATATCCTGTTCATCACCCCCTCCGGCGACGTATTTGCCGACCCCGGCACATACACCTGCCAGGGATATCTGATCCTGTTCAAATACCTGAAGGAAAAATACGGCCTGGACGTGACCTGGTCCACCTATGCATCCGAGGGTGGTAACTTTGGGTTCTTCACCTCCCACGAGACCATGAAACGCCTCAATGCCAAGATGTATGCAGAAGCCCGCAGGCTGGGCGTCAAATGGATCATTGGCGGCGAGTGCGGGCACATGTGGCGGGTGATTCACCAGTATATGGCGACCATGAACGGTCCTGCAGACTTCATGGAAGTTCCGGTGAATCCCATTACCGGCACCCGGTTTGAAAACGCCGCCGACACCAAAATGGTTCACATCACCGAGTTTACGGCAGACCTGATTCGCCACGGTAAGCTGGAACTAGACAAGAGCCGTAACGCCAACCGTATCATGACCTTCCACGATTCGTGCAACACCTCAAGGGGGATGGGCCTTCTTGATGAGCCCAGGTATGTCATCGAAAACGTGTGTGACAACTTCTACGAGATGCCGCCCAACACCATCCGTGAGCAGACCTTCTGCTGCGGATCCGGGTCCGGCCTGAACGCCGGTGAGAACATGGAACTGAGAATGGCAGGTGCCCTGCCCCGTGCCACAGCCCTCAAACATGTCCATGAGAAATACGGTGTCAACACCCTTGGCACCATCTGCGCCATTGACAGGGCGGCACTTTCCACGCTTTGCGAATACTGGGTGCCGGATGTGGAAGTGGCCGGTGTTCATGAACTGGTCGGTAACGCGCTGATTCTCCCGGGTGAAAAGGAAAGGGAAGAAGACCTGAGAATGGAACCCCTACCGGGCAAGGAGGAGGAATAAAATGAGTAAAAACACTATTATTGCCGGACTTACGGTATTTGTTCTCGCCGTTCTCTCCCCCTTCTGGTTTAATATGGCAACCGAAACCCAGGCTGCCCCGGAACCGGAGCTGGTCGGTAAGGCCAAAACCGAAAAAAAATGTGTTCTGGACAAATACGACATGCGCGCCAATCACATGTCCCTGCTGGATGAATGGCGGGATGCAGTGGTCAGGGATGCGGACCGGAAATATACGGGCGTCAACGGCCATACCTTTAACATGAGTCTGTCCACAGGTGAAAACTCTTGCCTGGGCTGCCATGAAGACAAAGAAAAATTCTGTGACAGCTGTCATGATTATGTATCTGTAAGGCCCTATTGCTGGGAATGTCACACAACCCCCAAGGAGATTGAATGATGAAAAAGAGCAGAAGAAGCTTTCTTAAAGTAGCAGGGATTGCTGCCATCGGATTGGGTGCTGCTCCGGCAATGAACTTTGCCGCATCTGATTCTCATGGTAAGGCCCAGGCGGTTAGAGCAAAAAATGAAGAAGCCCTTCATGCCCATCGCTGGGGCATGGTGATTGATACCAGCAAGCTGACCGAAGAGGTTGCTGACGCATGCAGGGAAGCCTGTCATGCCGCCCATAATGTGCCGGATTTCAACCACGAAGTGGATGAGGAAAAATTTCCCAACACCCGGCCGGTGAATCACAAACAGGAAATCAAATGGATCTGGCCGGAGAAATTCCACTATGCCTTCCCGTATAAGGAAGATGAATTCCTGGCTGAAAAATTCCATGACCTTCCCATCCTGGTGACCTGCAACCACTGCAAGGAAGCTCCGTGTACCAAGGCCTGCCCCACCCAGGCGACCTTTAAACGGGAAGACGGTCTCGTCATTATGGACTACCACCGCTGCATCGGCTGCCGGTTCTGCATGGCTGCCTGCCCTTACGGTGCCAGGAGCTTCAATTACAGAGATCCCAGGCCCTTTATCGCGGAAACCGATCCGGATTTCCCCACCCGGTCCAAAGGCGTTGTTGAAAAATGCAACTTCTGCGCAGAGCGTCTTGCCTTAGGTGAACTGCCCCATTGCGTGGAAGCCAGTGACGGCGCCATTGTGGTCGGTGATCTTGAAGATCCTGAATCTGACATCCGCGGACTTTTGGCCGAGCATTACACCATCCGGCGCAAACAGTCTTATGGCACTGAACCCAGCGTATATTATATCGTTTAAGAGAGGCGTGTATGCTTGAGATAGCTATTAAAGGAAGTAAAAACTATTGGTTATGGATTCTGTTCCTGCTCGCTGTAATCGGCGCGGGGACAATTGCCTATATCGACCAGTTCATGAACGGCCTGATGATCACCGGCATGAGCCGGGATGTTTCCTGGGGATTTTATATTGCCAATTTCACCTTCCTGGTCGGTGTAGCCGCAGGTGGTGTCATGGTGGTAATTCCCTATTACCTGCATGATTATGAAAAATTTCACAGGATTACCATTTTGGGTGAATTCCTTGCTGTGGCATCCCTGATCATGTGTCTTTTATTTATCATTGTCGACCTTGGACAGCCCACCCGTATGCTGAATGTGCTGCTGTATCCCACCCCGCATTCCATGCTGTTTTATGACATGATTGTTCTGAACGGTTACCTGTTTTTGAATATTGTCGTGGGCTGGAAAGTCCTTGAAGCGGAAAGAAACCAGGTGGAACCCGACTGGTGGGTCAAACCCCTGGTTTACCTTTCCATTCCCTTTGCCATTGGCATCCATACGGTGACGGCGTTCCTGTACTGCGGTCTTCCCGGCCGCGGTTTTTGGCTGACCGCCATCCTAGCGCCCAGGTTCCTGGCCTCTGCCTTTGCCGCAGGTCCGGCCTTTTTGATCATTCTGTGCTATATCATCAGAAAGTTCACCAAGTTTGATCCGGGCTGGGAAGCCATGCAGACCCTGTCCAAGATTGTCTGCTATGCAATCATCGCCAACCTGTTCTTCTTTTTGTGTGAAGTATTTGTGGTCTACTACTCGGGAATTCCCGGCCATAAATCCCATATCCAGTACCTGCTGTTCGGATACCACGGTTACAACGCCCTGGTGCCCTGGATGTGGACAGGATTCATCCTCATGACAACAGGTGCGGTGTTCCTGATCATCCCCAAGCTGAGAAACAACCCGACCCTGCTGCCGGTGACCTGCGCCATGATCTTTATCGGCGCCTGGATCGACAAGGGTCTTGGGATGATTTCAGGCGGTTTTGTTCCTTCGCCCCTGCACCATGTGACGGAATATGCCCCCACAGGCCAGGAAATCATTATCACGCTTGCGGTTTACGCCACGGGATTCCTGGTACTGACCATCCTGTACAAACTGGCAACCACGGTTAAAGAAGAGGTTCGCGGATAACCCGAAACCACCCGAGAATTTCAAGATAACACCCAAAGGGGGCTTTTATTTAAAGCCCCCTTTGTATTTTCACCCCAAGGGAGCAAAAAACAACGGTCAAATGCATGCCTTACCCGGCCATATCCCTGTGATCGCCACACCGGAAACCGCCCTGGAAACGCTGAAAAACAAATTTCTGGCGGCAATTTATGATTCCGGTACAGCGATTTTACCTGTGTACAAAGAGATCCTTGACAGTACCCGGGCCCAAGCGTTATCAGAAACCGATGAAAAACACCTGCGCCAGATCCAGGCGGCATTCAAACACTTCAAAAGTGACTTATCCGGCCGCGATACGGCCGGCGCCCTCGACACCTGCTATGTGAAAATTCAGCACATATTAAGAGACCGGGCCAGGCAACCCCACCCGTCCTATCAAGGGTATCCGGCCTGGGAAGGGGCGCTAAACATTACAGACTGGCAAAAACAACTGCTTTTCCGGAACGCCGTCACCCTCCAATTGACAACAGGCTGTTCAAATTACTGCCGGCGATGTAATGAATGGGCACTGCCCGGGATCAGGTCCCATTTCAACCGCAGGGCTGTTGAAACATTTATCAGGGAACTTGCAAAACAAAACAATACCGACCTTGCATTGTACGGCGGTTCAGATCCCCTGGACTGGGAGGATGGTTCTTTCACCCTTGCCGATATTTTGGCCTCCCTGGATACCCCTTGCGAATTCAGCCTCCTGACCAAAGTCCCCAAGGGTAAAGAACGGGAAGTCAAAAAAATGGTCAGGGACGGTATTCCTCTGGCCGTAAGCCTTACCAATCGGAACCGGTCCAGGGTAAATGACCTGGAGACCCGTATGAAAACCACCCTGACCAAGCAGCATGCCACCCCGGACCTGCTGATCCCGGCCTGTCTGGATGAAGATTTTGTGACGGTAAAACCGTCCATTACGGACAGCTACGGCACTGAAATTTCCCTGGACGGGGCCTATATTATTATCCCGACCTTTACCTCTGCCCTGTACCCGTTCGGACATAAAAAAATCCCCGTGACCCGGAATACCCGTGTCTTTCCGGTAAAAAAACTGGGCCGCCCAGCCCTGCTGGTGGATTACTTTAAGCCCCTTGAGGTGCGGGATAGAACAAACCTGACGTTTCACCTGGAGGGGCTTTTAGATGTGCAGGTGGAAAATATCCTTCTGGACAACGGGGACGATGACCTGACCCCGCCGGGCATGCGCAGTGTCAAAGAGTATTTTGAAATATTTGATGATGCTGCCAGGCAACAGCGGGAAAAAATGACCCTGTCCGTGATGCGACGCCTGAAAAAAAACGGTTTACATGGGACTGCCTATGCAACCCTGGGTGAAAATGAAAAGCAGGCATACAGGGACAAAATTCAGGCCCACCTGGAGTTTACCCGGAAAACGCCGGTCATGGCCGCCCGAGTCTCTGCGGCCGCCTATTTTTTAGCCGCCATCAGGACATATCTGGTGTCCGGTACGCCAAAACACGCCATTATCTCCCGTCTGACCCGGGATGAGTACCAGGAGTTGAACGACAGCAAACCGGAAGGCTTTGAGAATACTTGTCTTCAAGATCTGTTTTCAGATCCCGGGCAATCCGCATGGAGCGCGTTCAGAACCCTTGCCCTGTCCCTGGTGCATGGTGAAAAATGCAGGAATGTAGATGAATTCATTGCCGACTGGCCGGTAACCTACCATCCAGATACAGACCGGTTCGTAAGGCAGCCTTCCCGGCCTCCGGTGCCCGGAGATGCCTAGCGCCGGCTATACCGGAACCCCGGCTGGACTTCGATCAGTTTTTTGGTATATGGATGTTCCGGGCTCTTGATGATCTTTTCCGCCGTATTAACCTCCACAATATGTCCCTCATGAATCACGGCCACCCGGTCGCAAAGATATTTGGCAGCCGCCAGGTTGTGGGTAATAAACAGGAATGTCATGCCGAATGTATCCCGGATATGGGTGATGAGCTTGAACAATTGGATGGCAATGGTGGCATCCAGCATGGAGGTGGGCTCGTCCGCCACCACAAATTCGGGTTCAAGCACAATGGCCCTGGCAATGGCCACCCGCTGGCGCTGGCCGCCCGACAATTGATGGGGATACCTGTCGTAAAAGGATTCCCCGGGCAGGAGTCCAACGGTTTCCAGGGTTTGGATCACTTTTTCCCTGCGGCTGTCCCTGTCTTCCACCCCCTGGACCACCAGGGGCTCAAGAATGGTTTCCGCAATGGATAAATGGGGATTCAGGGACTGGTATGGATCCTGAAATATCATCTGCACTTTGGAGCGGAACGTTTTCAGCGCATCACCGTAAAGATCATTGACCAATTCCCCCTTTAAACGGATTTTGCCCCGGGTAGGCGCTTCCAGTTTGACCAGCAGCCTTCCGGCAGTGGTTTTTCCACTGCCGCTCTGGCCCACCAGGCCGAAGATCTCGCCTTTCTGGATAGAGAGGTCAATGGCGTTCAGGGCCAGCACCTTTTTCTGGCGCCCGCCAAACAGGCCTTTGCGGGGATTGTACTCCTTGGTCACCCCTTTCATATCAATCAGGGGGCCTTTTTCAGGATCATAATGCGTCATGGAACTTCCCGATGATGCCCTCGTCACAGCACAGGGCCTTATGGGTTGATGAAATGTCTATCCACTTGGGAATTCCATCCCTGCAGACATTTGAGCATGCCTTACAATTGGGCGAAAACCTGCAACTCCCACTTTCCATTTTCAAATCAGGGCTTTCCCGCATATCCGGAATAGAAACCTCGCCGTCATTGTCCAGGCTCAAATAGGATCCCAAAAGGGTCCTGGTATACGGATGCCTCGGACAGGAAAACACCTCATGCTTTGTTCCCATCTCAACGATCTGCCCCCCATACATGACGCAGATGTCCTCGCACACGGAAGCCACCACGGCAATATCGTGGGAAATAAAAATAAGACCGGTCTCCAGCCGACGCTGAATGGCTTTCAGCCCCTTGAGGATCTGATCCTGGACAATCACATCAAGGGCAGTGGTGGGTTCGTCCGCAATGATCAACTGGGGCCGGCAGGCCAGGGCCATGGCAATGATTACCCGCTGCTTCATGCCGCCGCTGTACTCATGGGGGTAATTATGGATGCGGTCGCCGGGAATTTCCACCAGGTCAAACAACTCCATGATCCGCTGGTCCAGCTCCTCATCCGAGATATCCGGCTGGTGGGTGACAATGGCCTCCTTGATCTGGTCGTCCACCCGGTATACAGGATTCAGGGCATTCATGGCGGCCTGGAAAATCATGGCGATATCCTTTCCCCTTACGGACCGCCATTGATCTTCGGTAAGGGTAACCAGATCCCTGCCGTCAAATGCGATGCGGCCTCCAAGAATCCTGGCATTATCCGGCAGCAATCCCATCAGGGTCATGCCGATGGTTGTCTTGCCGCACCCGGACTCTCCCACAAATCCCATGGGGCGACCTTTTCCAAGATCAAAGGAAATATTGTCAACGGCTTTGACCATGCCGTTCCGGGTTTCATATCCGATACTCAGATCTTTTACTGAAAGCAATGCCATGTGTCTAGGACTGCCCCTCCTTTCTCAATCGGGGATCCAGCACCTCGTCCATGGCCCTGCCCAGCATGTAAAAGGCCAGGGTCAAAAGAGAAATGCTGACCCCCGGGGGAATCAGCCAGTACGGGGCCTGGAACATATGCCCGGACTTCCAGACCCATTGGAGCATCATGCCCCAGCTCACCTGGGACGGATCGCCGAATCCCAGGAAGGACAACGCCGCTTCCACAAGTATGGCGGCCGTGACCCGGAATGTCATGTACAAAAACGCTAAGGGCAATACATTGGGCATAATGTGGCGAAAAATAATCCGCAGCGAAGAGGCGCCTGCCACCCGGGAAGCTTCAATAAAGGGCCGTTGTTTCAATGACAGGGTCTGGGACCGGATTACCCTGGATACCGCGGGCCAGCGCATAATAGCGATGATAAACACGATCAGCCAGATGTTAAACTGGCCGAAAAGTGAGGCCAGGATCAGCAGGATCACCAAGGAAGGCATGACCATGATGATGTCCGCCATCCGCATGAGGCATGCATCCACCCACCCCCCGGCATAGCCGGAAACCATGCCGATGATCGTGCCCAGGACAATGGAAAAAAAGGCAGAGGAAAGCCCTACGATAAATGCCACTTTTGCCCCTTCAAGCAGTTGGGCAAAAATATCCCGCCCCACATTGTCCGTTCCCAGCCAGTGGGTCAGGCTGGGCGGGGTGGAAATCGTTATGGCCGGATCAATTCCGGTCATGGGATCGTACATGGAATCGAACAGGGGCAGAAAAAAACTGGCAAGAGCCATGGCCATGAATACGGCCAGAATCCCCACACCGGTTTTCCCCACGGGATTCCGGATAAAAATACGCCACCCTTTGACAAACCGCTCAATATAATGATTCTTCAGCACATCCTTATCCTTGTCGTCAATGTCATCAATAGGTAATCCTCGGGTCCAGCCAGGCATAGAGGATATCCACGATCAAATTGGCCACCAGGACCACCAGTGCGATCAGGAGAAAGCAGGCCTGGGCAAGGGGGTAATCATTGTTGCTCACTGCAAAAATCAACTCCCTTCCAATGCCGGGCCAGGTAAAGATCTGCTCGGTCAGGGCCCCCCCGTTAATGGAAAACGCAAGACTCAGCCCCACACTGGTGATCACCGGCAGGGCGGCGTTCTTGGCGGCATGTTTATCCCGGATTGTCTTTTCCCCGAGCCCTTTGGCCCGGGCCGTAACAATATAATCTTCCCTGAGTACGGAAAGCATGGATGAACGCATCAGAAGCAGATAAGACCCCAGGTTGATGATAAACAGGGTCATCATGGGCAGAATCATATGGTGAATCAGGTCGATGAGTTTAACAAACCACGATGTATTGCCCACCCAGAGTTCCGGGGAAAGCACCCCGCCCAGGGGAAAAAGATCCAGCTTGAACCCCAGGACCCAGAGCAGCAGCAATGCAAACCAGGGAATAAACAGGGTATAACAAACCAATGCCGAAATGGACATGATGTTGTCGATCCTGCTGCCCTTGTTCCAGGCCGCCACTTTTCCCAGGAATACACCGACCATGGCGGCAAGCGCAGTTGAGGTGGTAAACAGGATGATGGTCCATCCCAGACGGTTTTTAATAATCTGGGAAACAGGTTCCCCATAGTGGAACGATACCCCGAAACTGCCGGTGAAAAAGTTTTTCAGGTAAATGAGGTATTGCTCCCACATCGGCTTGTCCAACCCCATCTGGGAGATGAGGTGCTTCATATCTTCCGGGGTGAGCATGGGATCCACAACTTTGGAAATAGGATCTCCCGGGCTCAGCCGGAATAAAAAGAACAAGACGGTCAGGATAATAAAAAAGATAATGACAATCTCGATCAGTTTGCCGATGATATACTGGAGTCTCATGATCTATTCCACGGGCTTGAGCACACAGATCGACCAGATATTCCCAATGCCGTCCACCTTGGCCACCCACCCTCTGAAATTCTCATTCAGTGTCGCCTCGATAATGTGGGGATTGTACAGGGGCAGGTAGGGTACATCATCCAGAATCATGCGCTGCATCTCCAGGATCAGCTCTTTCCGCTTCGAGGTGTCCACCAGGGTTCTCTGGAGATCGGCAATCCTGTCAAATTCCGGATTTTTGTAGCCGCTCATGTTCCAGCCCCTGGGTTTGTCATTTTTCGAATAAAAGAAGGCGCGCAGATAATCCGGGTCCAGGTTCAGCTTGCCGTATCCCAGGACAAAGGCATCAAACTCATGCTTGCCCTTGACCGTGTCCAAAAGGGAGTTAAAGGCCATGGGACGGGAAAATGCAGGCAGCCCGAGTTCCCGGAGCCACTCCTGGATCATGGTGCCGGCAAAGGCGCGCTTGGGGTCATAATCTGCCGGCGGGGTCAGGATAACGAACTTTTCCATTTTGTTCCCGTCAGGCATGAGGATTTCCGAAGGGGTGGCAATGCTTCCGTCCGGGCCCACCGGCGGGGTGTCCCAGGAATATCCGGCATCAGCCAAAAGCGTTGCGGCGGCTTTAAGCCGTTCGGCCTTTGATTTTCCGTTGCCGTATTTTCTGACATCGGGATTGTGCCAGAAATGATTGCCCGAAGGCACAATGGAATGCATGGGGGTCCCGAAATTCTGAAGAATACGGGTCAGGATGAACTCCTTGTCAACCACCGTTGCAATTGCCTGGCGAACGGCTTTGTCGTTAAACGGGGCTTTCCGGACATTAAATCCCAGGTAATACAGGGCGCTTTTTTTATTAAAGTAGAGATCCACATTGTCCTGTTCCTTGAGGTCTTTTATGTACCCGGGCTGGATATCCCACCAGTAGTAGTCGATATCCCCTTTTTTCAATGCAAGGATTGCCACGTCGGACGTGCCGTACACCCGGAACAGGATGTCGTTGATATAAGGCCCCAGCACATGGCCGCCAATGGTCTGGCCTTTGCCGAAAAAGTGGGGATTTTTCTGCATATGGATAAAGGCACCTTTTTTATATTCGGTCAGCATAAAAGGGCCTGTGCCCAGGGGCGCTTCAACGGCATGATCCTGGAGCGACCGCAGGGGTTTTTCTTTTTTCAGGGCCTCGTTTGCCACGGATTCCCACTCTTTGCGTGACACAATGGGAGCGGTCATGACCCGCGACATAAAAATGGCGGAAGGCTTTTTCAAATGAAATACAACGGTATGCGCATCAGGTGCTTCCACCTTTTTGATGATCTTCCATTTGGAATAGTACCGGGGAATTTTAAAATCGAAAAAAAGTGTTTTGGTGAACAGGACATCGTCACTTGTAAAATCGCTGCCGTCTGACCACTTGGCATTTCGAAGCGTTACGGTATAGGTGAGCGCCTCTTTGTCAAAGACAGGGGGAGCCGCGGCAAGCCAGGGAATGATTTCAAGGGTTTCAGGGTGGCGGTTGAACAGGGGCTGGTAGATCTGGCTTAAAATTTTCCGGGAGTTGGCATCCGTACCCAGCCAGAGATTCAACGATCTGGGTTCTTCAGGCAGCCCGATTTTCAAAAACCGGTTTTCTTCCGTTTTCTGGCAGGATAAGAAGACAAACGCGGCAAGGGTCAGCATCCCTGCCAATAAAATAAAATGAATCGTAAGCTTAGCCTGCGTTTTCAACTGAAGGGCCGTCCTTAGGGTGTTTGGGTGCAATGATCTTCTCCTCAATAAAATCCACTACCTTTGACTCTATCTTTATGTCGTCAAACCGGTTGATCCTCGGAATCCCGCCGGGACTGACGCAATTGATTTCAACCAGTTTATCCCCGATTATATCAATCCCCACAAAATAAAGTCCATCCTCAATCAGGCGGGGGCTGACTCTTTCGCAGATCTTTCGTTGTGCCGGTGTAATCTCATGTTTAAACGCCTGTGCACCGGCATGTACATTGGTCCTGAAATCCCCGGTAACCGATTTTCTCCCCATGGCGCCCAGAATCTCGCCGTTGAGAAGAAGAATTCTGATATCGCCCTGGTCCTTGACGGTTTTCATGTATTCCTGGACCATGATGGGGTTACGCTCCGGGTAGGGCCTGCTGGTCTGTACATAGTAATTGATCAGGGAACTCAGATTTTCCTGGTCACGGTTGCTGACCTTGATCACCCCGTGTCCGCCGTGGCCCTGCAGGGGTTTGATCACCATATCCCCGCCAAAGTCATCAATGATTTTTCGTAAACGGCTGGGGTCTCTGGACACGTGGGTCTCCGGAATAAGGTCCGGGAAATTCAGTATGTATGCTTTTGAGCTTCCGTTGATCTGGCCAAAGGTGGTATTGATCATAAACACATCTTCGCTCACCGGCCCCAGGAACGCCATGACTTCATAATTCAGGGGCGGGTCCTTGCGCAGGAACAGCACGTCCAGGTCCGTGACCCTCTCAAAAATAAGCTCTTCCTGTTCCAGGCAATTCAGAAGGGCCTGCCAATAAATTTCAATGCCAAGATCTTTCATCACCGTGATGTTGCGCATCCTGGCCACGACCTTGTTGTTCCGGACATACAAATCGTGGGGTTCAAGGAAAAACACCTCATGCCCGCGCTGGTTGCACTCATACATGATATAGGCAGTGGTCTCCCATTTGGGATCAATCTGCCTCAGATCATCCATCAGAAATCCGACTTCCATTCCCTTGTTACCCTGGTCCGGTACGCTCAATATTTCAACCTGTTTTTTTGTTTTACTGTAGGACACAAAGACCTGTTATTTTTATGCCATGACGCCCGAGTTGTCAAACCTTTATCCATTTTGAAGGGAAACCCCGAGACAAAAACCGTTAATTCATGTATTTTAACGATCTGATACTTGCATTAACGAAAAACGCCCCAAACCAATGCCATAAGGCCCAAATACAGAGAGACTAGAAAGATAGAGATGAGCGACACCCTTTTTATTCAATTTTACGGCAAAACCAACAGCGGATGGTATGACCTGTGCAACGGCTTTTCAGACACATGGGACCTGTGCCGCTCAAAAGGGGATTTCCTCTGGCTGCCCCATGTCCAGGACGCGGACAAGTGGTATGACCCGGAGGCATACGGAACGCTGGAACTGCCATTCACCAAAGGGACCGCCTATGTCAGCGCCTCCTATGTCAACCATCTGTACCAGGCATATGTCTGGGCCACCCAGTACCCGGATATCCGGTTTGTCGTCGGCGGCCCTGTGGCATCGGAACGCTGCGGCACCGGCAACGGATGGCAGTCCGTTCATTTTAAGGTGGAGGGAGATCTGCCGTTCAACCTGGAAGTAACCGGAAAAAGCATTGAGTCCCTGTTTGGGGTACCCGAATTTTCAGGCACCTGGAAGCTGGAAATTCCGGACAACGTCCCCGGGGACAGCCGGGTTTACTTCTCCTATACCCTTGAGAATCTCTGTTACTGGAAAAAATGCCCTTTCTGCTCCATTGCCCAGCACACCCCGGACCATGCCAGGAAACGCAAGGCATTCGGCCTGGAATTCAGGGATCTTGACTTTGCCGGCCACAAAATCGTCCGTATCAACACCGGCTCGATCACGCCCGAACACATCCGCCAGATTCTCCCCCGCCTGCCTGTGGACGATGATATCGAATACCGGTATTTTATGCGCGCTGCCAAGGCGGAAACCAATGCCCTTCGCGATGTAGTGTCCCGCCTGGAAGGCAAGCTGCCGGCCTCCACCCTTGGGTTCGGCATTGAATTTCCTTCGGACCGCATGTGGAAATATCTGAACAAAGGCACCCGTATGGACGAAGTCATCGAAACCCTTGATTTCTGCAGGGAAGCCGGTTTCAAAGTCAATGCCAACGTCATTCTGGGTTGGAACAACCTTGTGGACCAGGACTTGAAAGACCTTGAAACGTTCATGGACAGCCTGGCTGAAAATGCCGTGACCACCCTCCAGTTGCGCTGGCTTTTTGCCCATCCCTATACACGGATTTACGACGAATACCAGGGCAGGGAAAACAGTATCCATCTGGGCCCTTTCAATTGCGGATTCAACGTAAGGGTGGACGATCACCAGAAAAAAATGAACCTGGCGGCAGCCGAAATCATCAAAGAAAAGTGTGATGCCAAAGCCATCAAGCTTGAAGGGTACAAAAACCTCAAAAAAGGGAACCTCTAACCAGTACACTTGCGAAACCGGCTGCACACCGACTGCTTTCCATTCTTTATTATTGGCCTTTCACCGGCACAGTGGTATGATTTGAAGCGTGTACAACTGTTTGTAAAAATTTGTATATCCGGACGTTGACACCACCGGCCCTTTATTGACATTTGTACCCGGATGATTATTTTTGCCCATTCGATACAAAGGAGGAATGCAATGGGAAAAAGTATCTTAGGCAACGATATCAACGCCAGGGTCAGCCTGGAACCGCTCCTGGATTTCTGGAAAAAAAAGATGGCGGGCAAATGCAGCCACATGGCCTCCATGCTCAGCCACATCACCGACAAAATCGGCCAGGTTCCAGAAATCCAGGGAGATATCGAAGACATCGGCATCCTCAATGAACATTACGATATTATCAGACCGTTGATGACAGCGGTTTTCCCCCCGGCCACCTTTGAGAAGGAAATCCTTGGGGCACTTACGCCCTGCACCTTTGAGCCCTTTTTCGTGAGCCCGGAATTCCAGCGGGTCTTTATCGACAATGACAACTTTGTAAAATCCGTCATCCAGACAAACCCCGAAGGCCATATCAAAAAAAGACGGTTAAAAATCTGCCTGCTGGTTCTTGAACGGATTTACGGGTTTAGTTGCCAACGGCTGAAAAGTGTTGACATCAAAGTCATTCCGGATCAGTCCACCGGGCTTGACAGGTATTTCGGCATCACTGCGGATTTCCAGTTTGTCAGGGTTAGGCCCCTGTCGGCACCCATGGAACTTTCGGATCGCGACCGGGATATTATCGCCGACAACCTGACCGATCCCGGTGTGCTGGAAAACTATATTGATCTGTCCCAATACGAATTTTCAGGATTCACCCTGGTACGTGCCATGGATGTCACCGAATCCGAGGTCATTTCAGCCCTTGAAAGGGATCTCATCGACGAGCATTCCATTTTTTCGTCCAAAGGGATACGCCTTCTGGAGACGAGACTCCAGACCCTATTCCAGCGACCGGACATGGCCATCGGCATTGGTGCGGTCCAGCGGGACCAGGTCATGATCATCAAAAACGACTGCAACTCGAACATCAACTGCTTGTTCTCAAATTCCCATCATATCAAAATGGATGAGATGGAAGGATCGGTCTGGATGGAAGCGGCCCGGGGAGATAAGGTGCTCCGGGTGGCGGATCTTGCCCGGAAAAAAGATCTTCTGTCCATTGAAGAGCAGGCCGTGGACGCAGGCATCCGGTCCATGCTCCTGTCGCCGTTAACTTACCAGGGGGAGACCATCGGGCTTCTGGAGGTGTTTACCACGAAGCCCGACGATCTCGGCCCCATCGACACCATGCTGCTGGAGCAGGTTACCCCGATCTTTTCCGTGGCCCTGAAACGGGGACTGGACGAGATACACAAACATGTGCAGGGTGTGATCAAGGAAAAATGCACCGCTGTCCACCCGTCCGTGGAATGGCGGTTTGAAGAAGCGGCCATGCGGCATATGGAACGCCAGCGGCTCGGTGACGCCGCCTCTGAAATGGAGCCGATCATCTTTAAGGACGTGGTCCCGTTTTACGGGCAGTCTGATATCCGCGGATCATCCCTCGCACGGAACAGAGGCATCCAGCAGGACCTGACAGACCAGCTTACCCTGGCGATGGATGTTGTGAAGACCAGCGAAAAATATCGCCCCTGGCCAATTCTCCAAGAATACAGATACCGGTTGCAAACCCGTATGGACAGGATTTCAAAAGGGGTCACCTCCAGTGATGAAAACGCGGTATTCAACCTTCTCCACCGGGACATCGCCCCGTCTTTCGACGACCTGAAAGGACTTGGAACGGATGTTGCCAAAAAAATAGCCGCCTATGACAATGCATTGGATCCGGTTGCAGGCATGGTCTACAACAAGCGCAAGGATTACGAAGAGAGTGTCTTTCAGCTTAACCAGTCCCTGTCCGCCTATTTGGAACGGGAGGACAACCGGATCCAGGACAGTTTCCCCCATTACTTTGAAAAACGGCAGACCGACGGTGTGGATTACATGATGTATATTGGCGCATCAATGAACCAGAGCCAGCGTCTGGCACCGTTCCACATCCAGGACATGACCCTGTGGCAGTTGATGTTGGCCTGCGGCCTTGCATGGCACACCGAACAAGCCAAGCCCGGATTAAAAGTGCCGCTTGATACATGCCATCTGATCCTGGTCAACCATACCCCCCTTTCCATCCGGTTCAGGTTTGACGAAAAACGCTTTGACGTGGACGGCGCCTATGATGTCCGCCACGAAATCATTAAATCCCGCCTTGATAAGGCTCTGGTCAAGGGCAGTGGTGAAAGATTGACCCAGCCCGGCCGTATTGCCGTCGTCTTTGCCAATCCTTCGGAAGGCAAGGAAATCCGACAGCATATTGATTTTCTCACCACCCAGGGCAAACTTCACAATGACATGGAGGTCCTGGAACTGGACGACATGCCCGACGTCCGTGGACTCAAAGCCATCCGGGTCGGTGTGGACATTGCCGCCCAGGCCGGCAACGTCATTGAGATGAAAGCGGTGTAACTCGGCACTCTGGTTCAGGGTTTTCCAGGCAAAGATGGTAGCCCGGAAAACCCAAAAACCCGGTCCTGGTTAGCCGCAGGTCCCTGTAAAAACAAGCCGGGGGATTCTTTGTTTTTTACTTTCACGCTTGTAAGCCCGCCCCAAATAGCATAAAAGTATAAAGATAATATAAATCACATATTGCCGATACCGGTGAAACAAACAGCCAATGGATTTTAACGGAGGTATGAAAAAGGCAAACAAGACCTACGGGGTCAGAAAAATCCTGCTTATGGGAGTATTCTGGCGAATTCTCTTTATTGAGGCTGTGCTGCTTGTCTATTCACTGTTTTACCGCTGGTGGACTGAGGATGCCGGCGCAGCGGACCTGTTCTGGTATGCGGTGCGGATCATTATTTTAGTGGGTATCATCATTGTCTTCATGATGGTCACCTTGAAAAAATTCCTGACCGATAAAATCATCATTCCCCTTGAAGCGCTTGCCGAAGCCAACAAGGAGACCCAGAAAGATTATACCAATATCAACCACATTGAACTTGACGATAATGCACCCGATGAAATCCGGACCCTGGTCACTTCCAGGACAGCCATGCTCAAAAAAATCATCAATGTTTCGGAAGAGCGGCTCAACCTGGTCAACTTCATCAAGGACACTTTTGGTAGATACTTGTCAAAAAAGGTGGTGGACGAAATCCTGACATCGCCCAAGGGCCAGCAGATCGGCGGCTCCCGGAAAACCGTTACAGTACTGATGTCCGATCTCAGGGGCTTTACCAGTATTTCCGAGAACCGTGACCCCGAGGAAATGGTCCGGCTGCTCAACCGCTACCTGGGAAAAATGTCCAAAATTATTCTCAGGTACGACGGCATCATTGACGAAATCATCGGTGATGCGATTCTGGGTGTTTTCGGTGCCCCGAACGCCCACGCTGACGATCCGGAACGCGCCGTGGCCTGCGCCATTGAAATGCAGAACTGCCTTGCAGATCTGAACAGGGAAATTGTGGCATCAGGGGCCCCGCCCCTTGAAATGGGCATCGGGATCAACACGGGTCAGGTCATTGTCGGCAATATCGGTTCGGAAGTACGGATGAAATACGGGATTGTCGGGGATACGGTAAACCGGGTGTCACGCATTGAATCCAACAGCACAGGCGGCCAGGTCCTCATCGGCAGGTCAACATATGATCTGGTCAAAGACAGCGTGACCGTTCTCCCGCCCCAGACCATGATGATGAAAGGGCTGAAAAAACCCCTGGTGTTTTATTCGGTCACCGCCATCCACAACCCGGATTTCCAGGTCACGCTTGCCCCGTCCCCGAAACAGACGGCCCGGATACCGATCCGGATTCCTTTTGTGTGCTGGACCATCCAGGACAAAAAAGTCAGCCCCATGCCCATCAAAGGGGAAACGCTTGCCATGGACGGAAAACACATCTGGGCCGAGACAGCGGTGCCGGTGCCGGTATACACCGATGTAAAGCTCAACCTGGATTTTTGTATTGATGCCCATTGTTTTGATGAAATCTATGCCAAGGCAACGGCATTGGATGCCGGCGAAGAAAATGGCTATACCAAGTTCACGATCACAGCCATGGGTTCCGGGGACAAGGCGCTCCTGGCCAAATGGATGAACCAGGCCGCAGGCTAAAGAAGGCGTTTCCCCTTTTTCTTATCCGGGTGGCGCTGTTTTAAAACTTGACAACCCCGACAAATTGTAATTGGATATTTGATATGGGAATCTCTTCCCGGAATAAGATATCAGCCAGAAAATAAGGATTCAATCACATCTATGAAATGTTTACCGCTTTTCTCTGAAAGGGGCCCGGGCCTGTCAGCACTTTTGTTCTGGCTTTTCCTGGGCGTTTTGTTCCCCGCTCCGGGCAATGCCGGGGACAACCGGATCACCAATGAAATCGGCATGACATTTATCAAGGTTCTGCCGGGCAACTTCGTTATGGGCAGCCCCCTGAACGAGCGTTTGAGAAACAAGGATGAGCAGCAGCATTCCGTAACCATTACATCTGCCTACTACCTCCAGGAAACCGAGGTCACCGTCAGGCAATGGCAGGCGGTCATGGGAAAAAAATGGCTGAGCCGGCACAAAGGCAGTCCGGATATGCCCGTTACCCGGGTTTGCTGGTATAACACCATGAAGTATGTCAAAAAGCTCAACCAGAAGAGCAAATGGACCTACCGCCTCCCCACGGAGGAGGAATGGGAGTATGCGTGCAGGGCCGGTTCCACAACCGCTTACAGTTGGGGCGACGGCATCGACTGCTCCAAAGCCATGTTTGCCAATAACACCAAAAAAGACAAGGAATGCACCCTTTTTTACAAAAGCCTGGGCATTCCCCCCAACGGACCGGCGCCCGTTAAAAGTTTTGCGCCCAATGCATGGGGATTTTACGATATGCACGGGAATGTATGGGAATGGTGTGCGGATGTGTATGCAGAGTATCTTTCCGGCCCGGTGTCTTCAACCTATTCGACCATGGATGTGGATTCCCGGGTCAGGCGGGGAGGCAGTTGGTACAAACACGCCCAATACCTCCGCAGCGCCAACCGTACTTACGGCCATCCCAGTGCAAAATTCAGGACAACCGGATTCAGACTCGTTCTTGAGGCGAATTAATGCGGAAAAAAATTCTTGACCTTTTAAAGGTCTACGAGGAGGAAATCAGCCTTCTCATGTGGACGACCGTACTGCTGTTCATTGTCCGCAGTTCCGGCATCATCCTGAACAACTACGCAGAGACCGCCTTTCTCAAGCGGTACGGGGTCGAATTCATGCCTGTGGTCAATATGGCCAATGCAGTGGTGACCTTTTTTGTCACAGGCTTCCTGACCGGCCTTCTCAACCGTGTCTCCGGCGCAAAGCTGCTTGCTTACGTTTTCTTGTTTTCAGGCCTCATTGTCACCGGGATCCGCCTGATGATCCCCCTGGGATTTGACATGCTCTATCCCGTTCTTTTCATGCTCAAAAGCCAGTTTGAACTTCTCCAGGCCATGCTGTTCTGGAACATGTGCAACGATCTTTTCAATACACGCCAGTCAAAGCGCCTATTTCCCCTGCTCACTGCCGGCGGGGTCATCGGACTGATTCTGGGGTCTTTCGGCACCCCCTATTTTGCGCGGTTGTTCAACCTGGACAACCTGCTCTACCTGTACCTGGCCACAACCTTGTCCGGCATGTTCGTTGTCCAGGCCATGGGCCGGAGTTATTCCACATTAATTTTCCAGGAAAAATCAGGCACAGGCGGTAAAAAAAAGAAAAAATCCCTGGCCAAGGAAATGAAGGAAGTCTATCCTCTGGTCAAAGACTCCATACTTGTCAAAATCGTCCTGGTGCTGACCTTTATGCCCAATGTCGTCATCCCCATTATGAACTACCAGTTCAACTATGCCATTGACGATCAGTTTGCATCCGAAGCCGCCATGATCCAGTTTTTCGGGTATTTCAGGGGCGGCCTTTATACGGTCAGCCTGATCATCCTCCTGTTTGTCGGCAGGATATACGGAAGGTGGGGACTGCCCGTGGCCCTGATGTTTCACCCCTTTAACTACATGATTGCGTTTTTCGCCTTCCTGTTCCGGTTTGATATGTTTTCGGCCATGTATGCCCGGATGTCCACCAACATCATCCGGACCACCATCAATGTTCCGGCAAACGGCATTCTCATCGGCCTGTTTCCCGAATCCTACCGGAATATGATCCGCCCCTTTTTGCGGGGAACCGTTGTACGGATGGCCTTGTTTACGGGTTCCACCCTGATCCTGATTTCTGATTCCCTGTTCCATCCCAGGTATCTGACCCTGGTGGCACTTCCGTTCGTTCTGGCATGGTTTGCCGCGCCCATCATTCTCAAAACCAAATACGCCACCATACTCAAGGATTTGATTTCCAACAATCTTCTGGACATCAAAAGTTTCAGCAGAAAAGAACTGGGGCATATATTCAAACAGGACAAGGTATTAAAAGACCTTGAAGCCTCATTCCTGTCTGCCCGGGGAAAAGATGCGGTATGGTTTGGGAAACTGCTCAAAAATTTCTCTCAAAAGGCATTGGACGATAATATCCTGGTCACGCTTGCGCACCAGGACGAGGAAACCCAGGTCGCCCTGATCAAAATGATATCCAAGGAATCCAGGGCCAAGGCATCCCGGACGCTGATCAACCACCTGGATATTGACAGGCCGGAAACCACCATTGCTATTTTAAAGCTGGTTTGCCAGGAGGGATTTACCGCAGCCAGGGGAACGGATCTCACTCCGTATATCAACAGCCGTCATCCGGTTGTCCGGGGATTTGCCGCCGCCTGCCAATATGCCCAGGATCCTTCGGGGACAAGGCCCATGGTCCGGGAATGGATCAGTGCCGACGATATGGACCGGCGCCAGTCCGGCATCATCTGTGCCGGATTGAGCCAGGAAAGAGAATTTATCGATCAGTTGCTGGTGATCCTTTCGGAAAAAAACATCAACCCGATTATCCCGGATATCATCATTGCCCTGTCCAGGTTAGAAGCAAGGGAGCTGAACACTGTAATTTTCTCGTATCTCTCCTATGAAACCCAGGCTGTCAGAATGGCGGCCCTGGACGCACTGACCATTGAAAGCGATGCCTCCCTGGGCAAGGCCATCCAGCTTCTGGGAGATATTTCCGAGGAGATCCGCGAATTTGCCAAGAAAAAAATCAAAACCTCAGATTACCGGAACGACGATCTTTTGGTCAAATCACTGGCAATCCCCGGCACTAAGATCAGGCGGGGGATCTTTGAACTTCTGGAGCACATGGATATCAAAGAGTTTGATATTCTCATGTTCGCCAAAACACACATCAAGAAAAGCTATGCATTCCTGGCCATGGGTGAAAACCTGAAACACCTTCCCCAAAGCCCGGTTCAATCCCTTGTCATCGAACACCTGTTCCAGAAAAAAGAAGTCATGCTGGAAAATGTCATCCGGGTTCTGGCCATCAATGATAAAAGCGGCCGGATGAAGACCGCCTGGCGAGGCATTTTTTCTCCTGACACCCGGCAGCGGGCCAATGCCATTGAACTGCTCAACGATGTGCTGGACCGGAAAACATTCAACGCCATGGTTCCTCTTCTTGAGAGCCCTTCCCCGGAAATTGCCCTGGACGAGGGGAGAAAACTGGTAAAGCTCCCGGAACTGGATGGGGCGGGCAAGGATGTCCTGACCACCCTTCTGAACGCCAAAGGCTGGGTGGATACGGTCATGGGGCTCAGTATGCTCAGGGAATGCCGGGACAGGTATGATGCGGTTGAAATGGCCTCCCACCTGAAGAATTCCGCGAACAAACATATTTTAAAGGAAGTCGAAATGATTCTTAAAACCGCTGCCAAAAATACCAGGAAATCCAAGCGCATCAAGTCCACTGAAATTTCCATGGGCGAAAAAATACTGCTCCTAAAAGAAATCGATATTTTTTCAGGCCTCAGCGCAGCGGAACTGGCAGCCATTGCCGCGGAAACCAAAGAACTTGACTATCCGGAAAATGAAACCGTCATCAGGCAGAATGAAATGGGAGAAACCGTATTTCTCATCATTGACGGCAAGGTGGATGTGATCATGGAGCAATCCGACGGCAGTGAAGTCGTCCTGGACCATATTACGTCCGGAGAGGCTTTCGGCGAGATGGCACTGATTGACGATGCCCCGAGGTCGGCAACCATCCGGACCGTGACGCCCTGCCGGTTTCTCATCCTCCACAAGCAGGAATTCAAGGAAACCGCCATGGAATTTCCCAGAATCGCCCTCCAGATCTGCTCGGTGCTGAGCCAGCGTATCCGGATACTTCACGACAGGTTCAAAACCACCTGACGGCCGGATTGGGTTTCATGTCAAAAAACCAGCCAAACAGATTTCAGGCGTTGAGTTTATAGACAATCACCTCTTTATCCTTGCCCTTGACCCGGACAGGCGGCAGTTGCGACATGTTGTAGGCTCCTGTGAGCAAATCATGGGTGGTCTGGCTCAAAAGGATGTCTGCGTTGTGATCTTTTGCCAGCCCCTCAATGCGGGAGGCTGTATTCACCGTATCCCCGACCAGGGCATAGGACATACGTTCCGCACTCCCGATATTGCCGGCCAGAACGGCGCCCGAATGGATGCCGATCCCGTGGTCCAGCTTGGGGAAACCGTTTTCAGATAGCTCTGCATTCAACCGCTCTAAACGGCGACGCATCTCCAGGGCGGCCCTCACCGCCATCTCCGGATGATCGTCATACCCCACAGGCGCACCGAAAACAGCCTCGATTTCATCTCCCACATACTGCAGGATCAACCCTTTGTGAACCTTTACTGCCTGGGTCATCTCATCGAAATACCGGTTCAGGATCTTGACCACATCCCGCGGATGATTCTTTTCCACCATCCCGGTAAAGTCTCTCAGATCCGAGAACAGCAGGGTGACACGCTTCATCTCACCGGTCAGGTCTTCTGCATTCCCGGCCAGGATCTGCTCCCGGATCTCCCGGCACATATAGCGCCCCAGTGAATCCTTTGCCTTCCGGCTTTCATTGAGGCTGTCCACCATGTCATTGACACCCTGGGCCACATCTCCCAGTTCGTCATTGGCCACCACAGGCACCTGCCGGGTAAAGTCATTGTTTTCAACCGCCTTTACCGTTTTTTTAATCTGCTCCAGGGGCAGAATAATACTTTTGGCCAGAAGATAGGCCAGGATCATGGCAATGATAAGAAGATCCGCGGCAACGTACCCCATCTCCCAGAACATGGACGAGATCAGTGCATTCCGGGTGACCGCATCTGCCATGTGAAGCTGACGGATATGGGTCATGAGAAGAATTCCCACAACGGGTATCGGAATACATACGACTCCTGCAAACACCACAAGAAAACGGGTGCGCAACCGCATCCTGAACCCGTATTCCACCCGATGCAACCGGCCTTTTGGGAAAAACAGGGGAATTTTCGGCCGCCAGGCATTCTCCAACAGGAAAAAGAGGACCAGGCAGGTGACACCTCCCCCCAGCAGGGAAATTCCCAGGAACTGCCTCAGGCAAAGCAAGAGATCCGGGGATGCCGAAAGAAAAATACGGGACGTAACCAGGGGTTCTAAAAATCCGAAAATAAATCCGGCCAGAAGCCACATGCCAAAGGAAACCAGGCTCATGGCCATGGGCACACGGAGCGCCCTGCGCTGAAGGTAATGGATACTTTCCGGCGAACATTCAGCAATCGTTTTTTCGCCGTCCGCCACTGCGCTGACCAGGTTGATTCCCCGGCCTCTGAACAGCAAAAAGCTGGTAAGGAACAACAGCATGACGCCGGAAAAAAAAGTAATTTCATAGTACCCGGGGACTTCCGGGCCTGCAGACTGATCCGGAAGAATATAATGAAAATAGAAAAAGGTGGCGCATGCCCCGGCAAGGTTTGTCAAAAGCAGTATGTTGCCGAGCCGCTTCATTCGGCCTTTTCCAGCAGAAGGGAGATGGTATCGGCCAAATCATCCCTGCCCTGCTCCCTGAGCAGGGGAATCATCGGACGGTAGAACGGGGGCCGGACCCGGATAGTGATATCAAACTGCGAGATATCTTCGGGCATCACCTGGTCGGCCTCAAAAGCCCGGGTTTTATGAAGCAGGCCCAGAGCCGTCAATTCGGTCATGGTCCGCACGCATTTCTCACACCTGCCGCAGTTCAATTTGTCCGGCACATTGGCCAGGCAGACCCTGAAATTCTGGAATGCCGTATCCCATTCCGACACCACACGGATCTTTTCCAGCCGTGACAGTTCGTAATCCCTGTGGCGGATCCGCATCCCGTAAGAAGAGTACTCAGGGTCCAGCAGGGGGTGGGAGCCGCAGGGGTGGAGGTTGGGAATATCATAGGAAGAACCGATAAACATCAGGTTGACCCTGGCGGAAAACGAATGGGCCATGGCGGCAAGCACCGCTCCGAAAAACGAATCCAGCCAAAGCTCCCGTTCATCGCAAAGATGGCGGATGTTCGTATACACCGGAATAAGGGTCGTACCTGCATCCCGGGTGATTTTTGAAATCGCCTCAATGGCCCTGTCAAAAACATGATACTTCATGCCCCGCTCCCGAACCCCCCCGATGTCAAATCCGTGGAGAAAAAAAGAATCCTTTACATAGGCCGGATGCTCCTCGGGGTAATTGAGACGGTTCAACCGGAGGGCGGCCAGGGAATCCATGCCCCCGGACATCACCATCCCGGCCCTGTCATGGGCCGGCAACAGATCCCGGTTCCGGGTGCCGGCCTCTATGGGAATGGGTGTGTACCGGCCGTCTGTCCAGTGGCTCAGGATATTCATGGCCACCCTTATCCCTTCCAATAAAAACGGGCAGACATCGCCTTCAATGCGTAGCCGCTTTTCCCCCAGATGCAGGGCCGGTAACAGGCATCCCACCAGGAATGCGTCCGGATTCGCGTCAAATCCGTCGGCAAAAGCCGCACCGGTTTTTATAAACACGGTTTTATCGGGCAGATCGCTGTCCTCAAAAATTACTGTTGCAGACGCGGTCACCTCACCCGACGCCCTGGTCATATTAAAATCCACAAGTTTCATCTGCGCGCTTTCCTCCGTGCCGGTTGTAAATCAGTCTTTTTCCGTCCCCAACTCCAGGACGTGATCCAGAATCATTCCGGCAATATTCAGGCCGGTGGCCTGCTCCAGCCCCCGGAACCCAGGGGAATAATTCACCTCAATAATCCGGGCGGTATTCCCGGCGCTGACCAGCATATCCACCCCGGCGATCTCAAGCCGGCATGCCCGGGCCGCCCGGATTGCCAGCTCTGCCAGTCCGGCCGGGAGATCAAAAGCCGCTGGTTGGCCCTGCTGATGAACATTGGACCGGAACTGGCCGGGTGCCGGCGTCAATGCCATGGTGCCAGCCACGTGGCCTCCGATCACCAGGATCCTCAGGTCTTTACGGCCCAGGGGATCTAAAAAAGACTGAATCACCACTCCCTTTCGCGGCACAAAGCGTGTCCCCAGAAAAGAATTTGCATCATCCGCGCTACCGACCACGGCCACCCCGTCACCGCCCATGCCGTCCACCTGTTTGACAACCACAGGATAGCCCCCCAATTGCCGGACAGCCTCAAAAAACACATCTTCCCGGGTTACAAAATAGGAGGCGGGCACAGGAAGACCGGCACGGGAAAGATGTTGCAGCGTCATATACTGATTTCTGGCAATGGTGACACCGTCAATGCCGTTTATAATGGGCAGCCCCATGGCCTCAAACTGCCGCAGCAGGACGAACCCGTATTCACCCATGGGGGATCCCTGCCTGGGCATGACCAGGTCCGGCATTCCGCCATCATCCGCCAAAAAGGCCCGGGAACTGCTCCCGTCTATGGCACATCCCACGCCATAAGGGTCCATAAGCATCACCCTGTGGCCTTTTTTCTCCGCCTCCTGCCGGAAGCGGCCGTTGGGGTGAAAGTCAAACCCGTTCACCGTCATAATGCCGATCATCTGCCCGTCCGGGTTCATCATATGCCAAGATCCCAGTTGTCATCAACCATATGCGCGGGCATCCACACCCCCATGTCTTTACCTGTCTTGTCGCTGAAATAAACGGCGATTTTCCGGGTCTTGTTCCGGATGGCAATTTTTTGGGTGGCCAGGTTATCCTCACCGATAATGGAAAACACCTTTTTATCCCCTGCCCTTGCCGTAAGCCCCTCAAGCAGGCGTGTGCCGATGCCGAGTGCACGATATTCCGGCCGTACGGATGTATATCCCCGCTCTACAAAATCAGTGAAATCCAATCCTGTAATCCCCCTGAGCCTCTCGATAAAAACCGGCCGTGGATGCTTGAGGCTTGAATTACCGACAATCACCCCGTTTTCAACAGCGTACCCAATCAGATAGGCATGTTCGAGATTGGCCCGGACATGGGTAATATCCACGGACCCGCCCGCATCCACCATGGCAACGATCTCATCCATGGTCTCCCGGGCCAATTCCCGGGGCGGCTTAAAAAAATAGGTAATCCCGGTTCCCAGGACATGAATCCGACCACCGGGGTCAACCCGGTGGCGGGCAAGCACTTTGGGGGAAGCGGCGGTTAAAAGGGACAGGAGCTGCAAAGGGTCCGGCAGGACCTGCCACAACGATACCCCGGGAACCGGGGTGACCCTGCCGTACTGCAGCAATGCCCGGGGAATCCGCACCGTCTGCGGCAGCAGTTTATCATCGCCCGGCCCATGCAGTGTCTTACCCCGGCTTTCAAAAGAGTGGACAATGTTGGGATTGTTGGCAATCCAGGCCCCCTGGCCCGGATGAGCCTCAGGTTCCGGCTGTTCCGACTCATTGAAAAGATCATTTCCGGCCACGTGGTTCCATACCCCCTGCCTGGCGGTCTGCCACAACAGTTTACGATCAAGCCCGTTTTCCGCCCTCTGCCACATGATCATGCGCAATCCATGGTCATAAAGATGCGACAGGTGTGGCCCGTCCAGCAATTTGCCTGCGTCCTGGTTTGCCTGCAACTGAATGGAAAAAGTCATCTCTGTTGGTTTTCGTTCCAGCCACAGTGCCAACCTGTCCACAAGCGCGCCGGCAGAAGGGCGTTCATCGCCACCAAGAAGGAATGCCACATACGTCACCCGGGAAGTATCCAGATGGGCATCCATATAGCCGGCCAACGCCTCCGGGCTGTCGAAGGTCCACGGGGATACAAGGAAAAAGTAACCAAATTCCTTGTATACCTGTCCGCCCTCCACCATCACAGGGGATATCCCTTTTGTTTCAGAGGACTTTGAAATCCCATAAAGATCTGCGATCTCTTCTCGGAGCCGATCAATTCCGTTTTTTTCATATTTTAGGATACGATTTTCCAACTCATCCCAGCCATCCGACCAACTATCCCAGTCAAAAACAATTGTTTTCATATCAGGCGCTTTTCCCCGGACAAAAGCCGCTATCCGCTGGATATGATGTTCTTTGGTGAACCGGGAGACAAAAAAGAGGGTCATGGCGGGAGAATGCATGGACATGCACGATTCAATCTTCTCTTCAAGATCTTCGGTAACCGGTTTATCGTCCTGGTCCGGTGTCAGAAGCGCCAATACGGATTCAGGATCACCGCCGGCAGGCAGATCTCTTGTTCCGCGAATTCCTCCGCCGTCAATCCATATGGGGATAATAAGGGTATCTGAAATTAAACATTCAATGGTTCTAATTTGGCAAAAAGCCCGTTCCATACCTGTTCCAGGCATAAGAACCAATAAAATCGATGCAGGAGTCATGGGTATGATAGTAATCACTGCCTTGATCCAAGTCAATCAAAAGCCTCATGCTCCGGGGGACCATACACAGCGGCTCTTCATCACCAATACGCGATGCAAAAAACGGCAATACTCCAAAAAAACAGGGCAGACAAAAATGCCTGCCCTGTTGTCCGCCTTGTTTTTAAAATTCATATCAGCGCATTATTCATCGTCCGACGTATCGCCGGCTTTTTTCCGAAAATGATACTCCCATCCAAGCCCCCGCATACAGCGCCTGGCATGGTTGATTTCTTCACTGTGGGTCAGGTCCTCATACCGTTCCAAGGCATAGGACCTGGCCTCTGATTCGCAAAAGGCTTGATCTTCATAGAACTCTTTTTCCGTCTTTTCCGGATGTTCCGCCACAAACTGGTAACACCCGGTCACTCCCAGGCTCAAAAAAAGGAGGCCCAGGCCGAAAAACAGGCGAATTGCCGCATAGCCGATCTTTTTCATTTTTCCCTCTTCCATTTTGTTCTGTCACCACCCAAGTGAAGGGAGGCCCTGTTGTTGCCATTGCTTTTTTTCTGCATCACGAATTTCCGCGACGCATTTTTAAGGACACACGCACCATCCTGGCAAGCGAAAATCCCCTCTGGAAACGGTATGCCCGCTCTTCCTGTTTTCATCGGAAATGGGTGTTTCCAAGCCTTGCGGAGAATGCGATGACTCTCCACAAAATATCATCGATTCCTGCCGCCGGCTCCGTTTGTTGTCAATTCAGACATATGGATTCACCAACAGTATACGGCCATATGATGTACAGCGAATTGACGGGATTCAAACGGCTTTCCCGGGAATGCTGCAACGATGGTTACTCCAGGCAAGCTATTGTTAAGTTGTATTGAAACTTTGGGATGAAGTCAAGCAGGCCCGGCAAAGAAAATCCCAGGGCAAACGCATTTAACTCGGGTATACTTTTTTAACCCATAAAATTTCAGAGGGTTATGAAGATTGCATACGCTTCACTGCGTTTGCGACGGTGTATAGCCAATTGAAATCATTAATCCTGAATTTTATATGCGTTGATCCCTATATGCGTTGATCCTGAAGAAAATCCGCTTTTGGTGGACAAACCGCGCCTGAGCAGGTATAACCGTCCCGGAATTCATCACCTGTCCGCCCGGATGGAAGGCATTATTCCGGTATTCAAAAATTTATTGACAAGCCAAAGAAATAATTATAGAATTCAGAGTTTTTTAAACTTGTGAAAAAGTATTGAAATAATGAAGGAGAGTATAGCATGTACGCAGTGATCAGAACCGGAGGCAAGCAATACAAGGTTCATGAAGACCAGGTACTGAGGGTAGAGAAACTTGAGGGTTCCGAAGGGTCTGAAATAGAATTCAACGATGTTCTCTTGTATTCCGACGGAGAAACCGTCACCCTTGGCAACCCGCAGGTTGAAAACGCCGTGGTCAAAGCCCACGTCATCGAACAGGGCCGGAGTAAAAAACAACTGATCTTCAAATACAAACGCCGTAAAGGCTATCGGAAGATGAGAGGCCACAGACAGCATTACACTGAAATCCGGATTGAATCCATTTCAGCAGCATAAGCCCCGGTCTCCGGAGTGTTAACGCAAAGATATTTTAAAGAGAGAGAAACATGTCACATAAAAAAGCAGCAGGTAGTTCTAAAAACGGTCGCGATTCAAACGCACAACGGCGCGGTGTAAAAAAATTCGGCGGGGAAAAAGTACTTGCCGGTAATATCATTGTCAGACAGGTCGGCACCAAAATCCATCCGGGCAACAACGTGGGCATGGGCAAGGACTATACCCTTTTCGCCAAAATGGACGGTGTTGTGACCTTTGAAAGAAAAGGCCGCGACAAGAAAAAAGTCAGCGTTTATGAAGCGTGAAATTTGTAGATGAAGCAATTGTTACGATCAGGTCCGGTGACGGCGGTGCCGGATGTACCAGCTTCCGCAGGGAGCGGTTCATTGAGAAAGGCGGACCTGACGGCGGAGACGGCGGCGATGGCGGGCATGTTATCCTTCGGGTAGCTCCCGGGAAACGCACCCTTTACGATTATCGCCGTCAAAAACTCCTCAAGGCCAAGAACGGGGCCCCCGGACTTGGCCGCCAGAAGCATGGCAAGAACGGCAGCCACTGTATTCTGGAGCTTCCACAGGGAACCCTGGTTTCCAATGCAGACACCCTGGAACCCATTGTTGACCTGACCGATCCTGACAAGGAATTTATCGTTGCCAGCGGCGGCAAAGGCGGGCGGGGAAACAAACGCTTCGCCACCGCCACCAAGCGGGTGCCCCGCTACTCACAGCCCGGTCTTCCCGGCACTGAAATCAAACTCAAGCTGGAACTTAAGCTTCTTGCCGATGTCGGATTGGTGGGCCTACCCAATGCAGGAAAATCCACTCTGATTTCAGCCATATCTGCAGCCCGTCCCAAGATTGCCGACTACCCATTCACCACCCTGACACCCACCATCGGCATGGTGGAGCCGCCATTTGGCGAACCCTTTGCCGTGGCGGATATTCCGGGACTGATCAAAGGGGCCCATGAGGGTATCGGGCTGGGAATCAAATTCCTGAAGCATATTGAACGGACCGGTATTCTGGTTCACCTCATTGATGCCGGAGACATTGATCCGGAAGATCCCCTGGCCTCCTTTAAGCTGATCAACAACGAATTGTCCATGTACAGCGATACCCTGGCCCGGAAAACCCAGATTCTGGTGTTAAACAAAATGGATCTTACCGGCACTGCCAACCGGGTCGAGGCATTCAAAACCGCACTGCCCGGCCACCAGGTACTGACCGTTTCTGCGGCAACAGGTCAGGGCGTGGCCGGACTTGTCAAACTCCTGGCGGAGAAACTGATAACCGACAAACACGAAGAATAGGCCGGCCGGTTATGGAAGCAGGGCTTTTTGGAGGGACATTCAATCCACTTCACAACGGGCATATTGGAATTATCCAATATGTCAAAACCCAATGCAGGCTGGATAAAATTTTTCTCTACCCTTCGGCCACGCCTCCCCACAAATCTTCAATCAACCTGGCCCCTGCAACAGATCGCTTGAAAATGATTGAAGACTGCGTTTGCAGACTGCCCGGATTTTACGCCTCTGACATTGAGTTGGAACGCGGGGGGCCGTCTTTTACCATTGATACCATTGAAGCGTTCAAATCCGTCCATGGCCCTGCCATGAACTTCCACCTCCTATTAGGGTCGGACGCCTTTTTGGAAATTACCACCTGGAAAGAAAACCAGAAAATATTCACACAGGTTCCCATTATTGTCATGCTCAGGGGCAAACCAACGGGAATCAGGCCCATTGCATCCTTTATTGACGAACAGATTTCAAAAGGATACAAGTTAAAAGAAGACCATACATTTATCCACGATCGGTTAAAACCCATCCGGATCTGTAATGTTCCCCGGATTGATATCTCATCCACCCAGATCCGGAACCGTGTGAGTGCCGGACACCCCATAACAGGACTCGTCCCTGAAAATGTAGAGACCTTCATCAGAACAAAGGATTTATATCGATGACAGACCCCATTGCCCTAGCAGAAGAATACCTTCCTTACATCACCCCCATATTTGACCGGAAACCCAGGGATGTCTCTGCCATTCACGTCTCGGAAATGACCTCTTACACCGATATTGTGGTCATTGTCGAAGGCGGATCACGCCGCCAGGTCACCTCGCTTGCCGAACACCTGGTAAAGACCCTTAAACAACAGGGAATCAATACCATGGGCGTTGAAGGAGTTAAAGAGGGGGAGTGGGCCCTCATTGACTACGGCCACCTGATCATCCATGTATTTGAGTCCGGTGCCAGGGAGTTCTATGATCTTGAAGGACTCTGGAGCGATGCACCCAAAATAGACCTTTCCCGGTTCCGGACGATGGATGAAGGAGAGGACCATGGCGTCTGAAACACATCCCGTACATATCCTCATGATTCTGGATGGATGGGGAATCAATACCGAAGCCCGGGGCAATGCCGTATCTGCCGCCAGACTTCCTTTTCTGGACCGCCTCGGGAAAGAATTTCCCCAGGGACAACTCAAATGTTCGGGCCTTGATGTCGGTCTTCCGGAGGGGACCATGGGGAACTCAGAGGTCGGCCACATGAATATCGGCGCCGGCAGGGTGGTTCCCCAGGATTTTGTCCGGATCAACACGGCCGTCAAAGACACGTCCTTTTTCGACAACCCGGTACTGGTAAAGGCCATGGCCGGGGTCAAGGCCGGCGGCAGGGCCCTTCACCTCATGGGCCTGCTTTCGGACGGCGGCGTCCACAGCCATATTTCCCATCTGTTTGCCCTTATGGAAATGGCAAAAACTGCCGGAATAGAAGAGCTTTATATCCACCCGATTCTTGATGGCAGAGACACCTCGCCAACCAGCGGTATCACTTACATCGAACAGGTGGAGGAAAAAATCAGGACGCTCGGAACCGGCAAAATCGCGACCCTGGTGGGCCGCTACTGGGCCATGGACAGAGATACGCGATGGGAGCGTGTAAAAAAAGCTTTTGATCTTTATACCCAAGGAGAGGGACGCATCGCAAACTCTCCGGTCCAGGCGGTACGCGACGCCTATGACAGGGATGAAACAGACGAATTTATCACCCCCGTCTTCCTGGGCAAAGACGATCAAGGCACAATCCGCAACGGCGATGGCCTGATTTTTTTCAACTTCAGGGCGGACCGGGCCAAAGAGATTACCCGGGCGTTCATGGAAAAAGAATTTACCGCATTTGACCGCAGGACCCGCCCGGAACTGAGCAGCTTTGTCTGCATGACCCAATATGACGAAACATTTGCCCTGCCCGTGGCCTTCTCTCCCCAACGGTTGACCGGGATACTGGGCGAAGTGCTGAGCAAACAGGGACTTTCACAGCTCAGAATCGCAGAGACTGAAAAATATGCCCATGTGACGTATTTTCTGAACGGTGGAGACGAAACAATTTTCGATAATGAGGAACGCATTTTAATACCCTCTCCCCGAGATGTAGCCACTTACGACCACAAGCCGGCCATGAGTGCCGTAGAGGTCGCTGAAAAGGCCTGCGAACAGATTCGCTCGGGCAAATTCCACTTTATTGTACTTAATTTTGCCAATATGGACATGGTCGGGCATACCGGTGTTTTTGACGCTGCCGTGGAAGCATGTGAAACCGTTGACGCCTGTGTCCAGCAGGTGGTTGAAGCAATATGGGAAACCGGAGGTACCGCGTTTATCACGGCGGATCACGGCAACTCCGAACAGATGATTGCCACGGACGGGTCTCCCCATACGGCCCATACTCTGAATCCGGTCCGCTTCATCCTGGCCGGAGAACAGTTCCGGCAGACACAGGTGCGGAACGGCCGCCTGGGAGACATTGCACCGACCATCCTCAAAATCATGGGAATCCACCAGCCGGAAGAAATGACGGGAAAAAGCCTTTTGTGAGGATCTTTTCCGGAAAGGCTTCTTTTTACATATATCAATAAGGTGTTAAGACAACGACCATGCTTGACCAAATCACAGATTATATCACCGGCCGTACCATCGACAATGTGGGGGCTGAAGCCAGCCGCCAGGTATTTGAAAAATTTCTTGTGGACACCAAGGGGTTTGCCAAAGGGGACATCCGTGTGGATGTGCCGTTGACGGTACAGTTCAAAAACGAGGATTACCATTCCGTCATAGATCTTCTGGTCTTTCGGGGCAGCCGGCCTGTCATGGCCATCACCTGCGTGGCCGGCTCCATTGGATCTTACGAGCGCGAAATCCTTGCCGGGGCCCGCCTGGTCCATGCATTCCAGGTACCGCTGGCTGTCAGTACGGACGGACGGGATGCCGTCATTATAGACACATTGACCGGCCGTACCATTGGCAAAGGACTGGATGCGATTCCCGGCCCCGCAGAGACGGACGCGATCATGGACAAATATGAAGACACATCCCTGCCCGCGGACAAGCGCGCCGGTGAAATGATCATCTACCGGTCCTTTAACCTGGAGAAAGTCAATAAATAATAGTGCGGTCCCGGCCATTCCTGCCGTCCGGCAGGGCTTACCAGACTCCGGTGCCTTATCGTAAAGGCCTGCGATCCGGCCCACAAGCCGGTACGATAAAGCGATATGCCTTTACTGGAACTGCTTTCGTGTCAACCAGGTAAATCTACAGATATCTGTTAAATCCGTACTTTTCAATTAATACGGCTTTTTCGAATTCAGATGCTTTCTTAGCGGGTGCGGTACTTTTGCCGGTGGAATTCACCAGCCATTGCCAGAACCGGATAATGAGAATTTTGGCTGAGTGTGTAAATCTTGACATTGTTTGCCTCCTTTCCGTGTGTTGCATTTCAAAGGGGGAAGAACGCCGGTAGAAAGAGAGGAGAAATTTCCGGGAGTATTCGCCTGGAAACGAAATCATCCGCTCATCTTGCAACACGTCTCAGGGATCATCAAATCAAGGGATTCCCACCAATGAAATCTACTTACAGAGAACCACAAATGTGTGAAGGAAACTTGCGGTTGATGTAAAAAAAGTTAAGAAAACGTAAAATTATGTTTCTTTGCACATCCCCCGTCACTGCCAGGTAAACGGGCCGGCTTTCAAAATAAAACAGGAACCGCCTTCTGGCTGAAGGGATTCCCGTTTTTTAATGGCCTCTTCCGGAAGTGTACCAGGTTTTCCGGATGGTTATACGATCAGTTCCTGCTGACTTCCTTGTTGCAGTGTTTGCACAGGGAGGCCCGCTTCTTTATAATTTCAGCGCAATACGGGCACTCCCGTGTGTAATGCCG
The DNA here is from genome assembly GCA_036881925.1 of Desulfobacter sp. Taxonomy (GTDB): domain Bacteria; phylum Desulfobacterota; class Desulfobacteria; order Desulfobacterales; family Desulfobacteraceae; genus Desulfobacter. Next base: position 18,128 of record JBAJNJ010000003.1, on the reverse strand, counting down.
CTCATGAAGCTGGGCAATCGCCTTTTCCACGCCTTCCTGAAGCACGGGAGAGGGGAATTTATGGTTGATGAGATGCTCCGTGGCGTCGGCATCACCGATCTCCCCCACCATTTCAGCAGCCTTCAGCCTTGCCTTGGGCGGCACCTGGGGGTCCAGGCAAATTTTCAGGATCTCGTCCCAGTCCTTGGACATATAATAATCCGTGAGCAGGGAGAAGGTCTTTTTCAACATCTCTTTTCTGGCTTCCTGCTCAATCAGAGCCGCGTCATCCAGCTTACTTCCCGTGCCCCCCACAGGGCTGAACACAGGCATATATTCAAAATGGTCGCTCCCGGGTTCATTAATGCACCGATAAGATGCGGGCGAAGCCATGGTCTTCTGGAGATGCTCCCACCCCTTTTGATAGGACGGACATTCATCGTTAAAACAGACAAAAAGAAAGGGGGTTCCCCACCCCAGACCGTCGGAAAAGTTGATGGGAGGAATTTCCCAAAGACTCATCTCCTTTTCGCAATGGGGACAGTGGGGCTTGTCCATTTTCAAATATTTGTCAAGAAGTTCCTCTCTTGTTTCAAATGCCATTATTGGTTTCTCCTTATGGTAGTCTGACGGTTCAGAATACCATAATAAGCATGGGGTGTTGCTTGTCAAACCCGAATCCGGCCCATTTCAGGCCGGATTCAGGCTTTCGGGTCTATTCAATAACGGCAAGAACATCGTCTTTGGCGACAGAGTCACCGGAACCGAAATTCACGGCGGAAATCGTACCGCTGGCAGGCGCCGGCAGGGCATTTTCCATTTTCATGGCCTCGATCACCACCACGGTTTCTCCTTCATTGACGCTGTCGCCAACGTTCTTTTCATACTTGATCACCATACCAGGCATGGGCGCTTTGACCGGAGTACCGGACCCGGTGGATGCGGCAGGCGCGGGCGCGGGTTTGGGAGCCTCGGCTTTTGGTGCTGCCGGCGCCGCAGGGGCTGCGGGGGCAGCCGGGGCCGCAGGCGCGGACGGTGCTGCGGGTGCCGCAGGAGCTGCAGGGGCGGCCGGAGCAGCCGCAGGGGCCGCATAGGTGATCACCGGGGAACCGCCGACCTCATCAACACCCACTTCAAAATATTCACCTTCAACAAAAACATTAAAGGTCCTGGCAAACTCACTCTTTTCAGGCATCTCGCCCGCAGGTTCGATCAACTTGCCGGCCTTTGCCTTTTTAACGATGTCATCCTGTTTTTTAACGTCTTCCAGGGTAATGGGTTTGACGCTGTCAGGCACCTGCTCCTTGCCGTATTTCTGCATCAGGTATTTTTTACCGGTGACCGGGAACAGGGTGTAAAGGATGAGATCCTCATCATCCACGGCCAGGTCACCGATCTGTTCCTTGGCCTTTTCAAGCTCAGGCTCAAGAACCTCTGCCGGACGGCAGGAAATGGGGTCCTCACCGCGTTCATACCCTTTAAGCGCTTTTTGCTGGACATCTGCGTCTATGGGGACGGAAGTTTTTCCGTAAAGCCCGTAACACAGGTCTTTTACCTGGGCGGTAATCATCTTGTAACGGTCATCGCCACTGTCAAAGAGCACGTTGTTTACGGTCTGGGTACCCACGATCTGGCTGGTGGGTGTTACCAGGGGAATCTGTCCCAGTTCTTTTCTGACCCTGGGCAGTTCTTTGTAGACTTCGTCAATCTTGTCAATGGCGTCCATCTCACGGAGCTGGTTGACCAGGTTGGAAAGCATGCCGCCCGGTGTTTGGTGGAGAAGCACGTTGATATCGATCATGGACACCTTGGTATCATCCAGCAGGTGCTTGTACTTGGGCATGACATCTCTTTCCAGGATCTCGTTGATCTCGGCCAGCGCTCTGATATCAAACCCGGTATCCCTGTTGGTGCCCAGAAGGCTCATGACCAGGGGCTCAAGCGCTGCATGGGATGTCCTGTAAGCATAAGGCGTCATGCACGTGTCAATAATATCCACCCCCGCCTCAATGGCCTTGAAATGGGTCATGGGAGACATACCCGAGGTGAAGTGGGAATGCAGGTGGATCAGAGGGCTGACCTCGGCCTTCATAGCCTTGACCAGTTCATAGGCATCGTAGGGAGACATCAGGCCTGCCATATCCTTGATGCAGATGGAATCCGCCCCCATGTCCTCAAGGTCCCTGGCCTTCTGGAGATAGTAATCCAGGTTATAGACCTCGCCGCCCAGGCGAGGTTCGGTAAGGGTATAGCAGATGCACCCCTGGAAATGGGCACCGCATTCCTTGATCACGGGCACCACGGTTTCAAAGTTTCGATAATCGTTGAGGGCATCAAAGGTTCTGAAGACTTCCAGGCCGTTGTCCACGGTTTTCTTCACAAACAGCTTGGCCACATCATCCGCATAGTTTCTGTAACCCACCAGGTTCTGGCCCCGGAGCAGCATGGAAAACGGGGTCTTTTTGAAGTAGCGCTTCAGGGTCCTGAGCCGCTCCCAGGGATCTTCATTCAAAAAGCGGTGCATGGTATCAAAGGTCGCGCCACCCCATACTTCAACGGCCCAGAATCCGACCTCATCCATCTGTTCGGCCACCGGAATCATATCTTCGGTACGGCCACGCGTGGCAAACAGTGACTGATGGCCGTCCCTCAAGGAGATATCCTCCACCATCAGGGGATTCTCAGCTTTGGGCCGGTCCTTGTCGTAATTCATTTCAACCATTTTGACTTGATTATGTTCGCTCATAGTGTCCTCTCTATTAAATATATAAAATGTGTTTCATTTTCTTTTTAAGACGGCGGCCCCTATTTAAACATGCGCATCTGCATCATGTTGGCGGCGTTCATTATGGCCTGTCGGCCAGACAGGCCCCAGACGTTTATCTGGGCTGCCGGTGCCGTTGCGGGCGGCTCCGGTGCGGGCTGGGTTGCAGCCTGGGCTGCGGCGGCTTCTTCACCGGTCTTGATGAACATGCAAACGGCTGCCATGGCAGCAGCCAGCTTTTTATTTTCCATAGTCGTTTCCTTTCCCCGTAGCAAGTCGTGGCTGTACCGGGTGATTACACCGGAATGTTTCCATGTTTTTTGGCCGGCCGCATTTCCCGCTTAGTGGAAAGTGCTTCCAGGGCATCGATGAGTCTTGGCCGCGTTTCCGAGGGTACGATCACCGCGTCCACATACCCGCGGGCAGCCGCGCAGTAAGGATTGGAAAACTGGGCATTGTATTCGTCGATTTTCTCCTTGCGCTTGGCCGCAGGATCTTCCGCGCCTTTGATCTCCCTGGCATGGATGATATTGGCAGCCCCTTCGGCGCCCATGACCGCGATCTCAGCCGACGGCCATGCAAAGGCCATGTCAGCGCCGAGATGGCGTGAACACATGGCAATATAGGATCCGCCGTAATCTTTCCTGGTGATCAGCAGCAGTTTAGGCACGGTGGCTTCGGAGTAACACCAGAGAAGCTTTGCACCGTGGCGGATAATACCGCCCCACTCCTGGTTTGAACCGGGCAGGTAGCCGGGAACATCTGCAATGGTCAGCATGGGAATGTTGAATGCGTCGCAGAAGCGGATAAACCGGGTGGCTTTGTCCGAGGCGTCAATGTCCAGGCATCCGGCCATGACATTGGGCTGGTTGGCGATGATCCCGATGGTCCGGCCGTTGAGCCGGGCAAAACAGATCAAAAGGTTTTTTGCAAAATATTCGTGGGGCTCAAAAAAGTCCCCGTTGTCCACAATAGAAGTGATTACCGCTTTCATATCATATCCCTGGTTGGGATTGTCCGGAATCACCGTATCCAGGGCAGCATCCATGCGGTTGGGGTCGTCGCTCGGCGGCAGCATGGGGGGATCTTCCATATTATTCGAAGGCAGGAAGGAAAGCAGGCGCTTGATCTGGTTGATGCAGTCTTCATCGGATTCGCAGGCAAACTGGGCCACGCCGGACTTCTCATTGTGGGCCATGGCACCGCCCAGATCCTCAAAAGTGATTTCCTCTCCGGTCACCGCCTTGATCACGTTGGGCCCGGTAATGAACATATACGAAGATTCCTTGACCATAAAAATAAAATCGGTCATGGCCGGTGAATAGACCGCACCGCCTGCCGTGGGTCCCATGATGGCCGAAATCTGGGGTACTACGCCGGAAGCAGCCGAATTCCGGAAAAAGATTTCCCCGTATCCGGACAGGGCGTCAATCCCTTCCTGAATCCTGGCCCCGCCGGAATCGTTTATGCCGATGATGGGGGCACCGGCTTTCATGGCCATATCCATCACCTTGCAAACCTTTTTGGCCTGCATTTCCCCCATGGAACCGGCCCGGGCCGTAAAATCCTGGGCATAGGCAAACACCACCCGGCCGTCCACCCGGCCATAGCCGGTCACAACGCCGTCCGCCGGAATCTCTTTGGATTCCATGCCAAAGTTGGTGCACCTGTGGGTCACAAACATATCCACTTCCCTGAAGGTTCCTTTATCAAAGAGCAGGTCAAGACGTTCCCTGGCGTTGAGCTTACCTTGTTCACGACGCTTGGCCAGAGCTTTCTCTCCGCCCATGCCCTTGATTTTCTCCTGTTTCAACTTCAATTCCTGGATCTTGTCCGATATGACTCCCATAATACAATCCCTTCATTATATATTTACAGATCTTCAATTCATCTTAAGGATCAGTCTATCTTTTACCGCCCGATGCTGAACCGCCATGCACAGAACCAGTCCGCAGGATGGTCGTCGGGTGGGCAGCCGATGCATTCCGTCTTGATCCGCGGATCTATGGCAGCGGCAAAATAGGCATATTCAACCAGGCCGGCCGACTTGCATGGATAATCATCCAGGCCTTTTCGCAGTCTTGCCTGCTGGACCCGGCATTCACTCATCTGGAATACAAAACTTTCCGGTCCTTCGTCAACCATTGTTTGACGGTTGACAAAAGCATACATCCTGAAATTCAAGGCCTTTTTCAACCCCTCAAGACCAGAGGCGTTTTCAAGGCCAAGACATTTTTTCACGGCATGGGCCTCATAGGGTGAAAACTTTCCCCAGCACGAATCATTGCACCGTTTGGCATCGTTCATGCCATGATCGAACTCAACGGCCTGAAACCAGACCCCGTCATTGGCCAGCCAGGATTTTGCCAGTCCCCCCATCACCCGGTCCATGGTATCCTCATCCATATCGGCCAGGGCCTTGGGCATTCCGTTCGCCAGTTCAACCCCCAGCGCTCCGGATAAATGCTTCATGGCAATCCCCAGGCTGTTTTTTGTGGCGGCGTCCAATGCGGTCAAGGCCTTTTCCATGCCCATCTGATGACGCACCTCCCCGAACCAGAGGCCGTGGTGAACAATGATGCGGGTCAGCATATCAACGATGAACGCGGCTTTCTCCGGGTGATCAAAATCGTCAACACATGTCGGAATATCTTCCATGGTGCCCCCTCTTTGTTTCAATTCACCCGTAGCCACACCGCCGGACAGCTTTCCAAACTAATCAATCCGCCCATATATTGTCAAGTTCCTTGTGAATATCTCTTTCTTTACTTGTTTCAAGTCCCGGAACAACCCCAAAAAAGGGCTATTGGCGTTGGTTTGGAAAAACAAAATTCCAAGTAAAGAGATGCTGTTCAACCCGTCTTTTTCACTGGGAGTTCAGGCCTGTTTGGACTGGACAATTTATGTAATTTTTATTAGAGATGTTCTCTGACTGGATTTGTTTTACACATTTGAGCAATATTAAAACAAGATGCAAGGAGGAGGCCACGTTATGGCAGCATATCTCGGAGCTGTGGACCAGGGGACCACAAGTACGCGGTTTATCATATTTGATAAGAACGGAGCGATCATCGGCTTAAGCCAGATGGAGCATGATCAGATCCTGCCGGAACCGGGATGGGTGGAGCATGACGGGATGCAGATCTGGAACAACACCCGGACAGTGGTCCGGAACGCCATGGAGAAAGCGGGAATCACCGGAAAGGACCTGGCTGCCATCGGCGTCACCAACCAGAGGGAAACCGTCATGGCCTGGAATAAAAACACGGGCGCCCCCCTGCACCACGCCATTGTCTGGCAGTGTACAAGAACGGACAGGATATGCAGAAACCTGGACAGAACCCATGGTAAGGACGGTTTCAGGCAGACCACCGGACTTCCCACGGCCACCTATTTTTCCGGTCCCAAGATCAAGTGGATGATCGACAATGTCCCCGCGGTAAAAAAGGCGGTCGACAACGGCGACGCCTGCTTCGGCACCATGGACACCTGGGTGATCTGGAATCTTACCGGCGGCCCGGGCAAGGGAAAATACGTGACAGATGTAACAAATGCCTCAAGAACACTGCTCATGGACCTGGAAACCCTTTCCTGGGATACAAGAATCCTTGATATCATGGGCATCCCGGAAGCCTGCCTTCCCGAAATCGTGCCCTCTTCAGATCCCCTTGCCTTCGGTGCCACTGATGCAGCAGGTGTCTTGGGATGCGAGGTGCCCATCGGCGGGTCGCTTGGAGATCAGCAGGCCGCCTTGTTCGGCCAAACCTGTTTTTCCCCGGGCGAGGCAAAAAATACATACGGCACGGGCTGTTTCCTTCTTTTCAACACCGGGAACGAAATCCGGTTTTCCAACCACGGCCTGCTGACCACCCTGGCGTACCAGATCGGAAATGCCCCCCCGGTTTACGCACTTGAAGGCGCCATTGCCTATGCAGGCGCCCTGGTCCAGTGGGTGCGGGACAACCTGGGAATGATCGAAAAAGCCCCGGACATCGAAGCCCTTGCCAACACGGTGCCGGACAACGGGGATGTGTATTGCGTACCTGCGTTTTCAGGCCTGTTTGCCCCCTATTGGCGCTCCGATGCCAGGGGGGTTATCGCGGGGTTGACCCAATTTGCCAACAAAGGCCATATTGCCCGGGCCGTAATGGAAGCGTCCGCTTTTCAGACCAAGGATATTGCAGAAGCCATTCTCCAGGATCTGGGCGATGAGCTGGACCTCAAATCCCTGAAAGTGGATGGCGGTATGGTGGCCAACAATACCCTGATGCAATTCCAGGCCGACATGCTCAATGTCGCCGTAACCCGGCCGCGGGTGGCCGAAACCACGGCCCTTGGCGCCGCCTATGCCGCCGGCCTGGCAGTGGAATTCTGGCCGGATACCAATGCCTTAAAGGAAAACTGGCATGTACATTCCACCTGGCAGCCCAAGATGGAAGAGGAATTGCGGACAACATTGTACAAAGGATGGAAAAAAGCCGTAGACAGGACCCTGAACTGGAAGGAAGAGGATTAACCCCGGTATTTCAGTACGGTAAAATCAAGAACGCCCCGGCAGAATTCTGCCGGGGCGTTCCTAATTTATTGGGCATGGTACTTGGGGCGATGGCGTCCGGACCGTGTCACCCGATCAGGTTCAGCAGATGCCCCTTGGATTCGTTTGCCTTGGACAGGGCAAAAGTAGATGTTTTTTCCAGAAGTTTCATCTGGTTCATAATCATGGACTCTTCCGCCAGATCCGTATCCATAATCTGGGACTGGGCTGCCTGGAGATTGATCATGCCGGTTTCAAGCCCCTGGATCGCGCTGTCAAAATGGTTCTGGGTCGATCCAAGGGAAGATCGGACCTGACTGATCTGCTCCATGGCCTGGTCCACTGTATCCAGGGCGCTTTGGGCCCCTTCGGCGGTTGTCACGTCAATGCCCGACAAAAAGCCGGTGTCACTGCTGCCCAGTTGGCCCGCCCCCACGGATGGTATGGAGATGCTGATGCTGCTGTCCGATCCCATGGAGAACGCTTTATCGGTAAAACTGCCCGATAACAGGGACTGTCCGTTGAAGCTGGTGTTCTCCGCAATGTCGTTCAGGGCAGTCAGCGATCCTTCAATATCGGCCTGTATGGCCTGGAGACTTTCCTGGGAATGGCCGCCGCCGGCCGCTGCAATAACATTGGAACGGATGGATTGAAGAATTTCCGTCATCTTTCCCAAAGCCCCGTCCGCCACCTGGGTAATGGAAATGCCGTCACTGGCGTTTTCCATGGCCTGCCCCATGGCAAGCGTCTGGCTTTTAAGCCGGGATGCAATCGCCATTCCCGAGGCATCGTCAGCACCTGAGTTTATTTTTCGCCCGGTGGCAATACGATTGAGCGAATCGTTGAGTCCGGACCTGGCAATACCGGCCTGTCGAACGGCCTGGCCGGCTGCAATATTTGAATTGATTCTCATATAATAACCTCCTGCCTGATTTTCTCCTGATGTTTAAAGATAACAAAGTCTTACCTGATTTTCAAAACAAAAGAAGGCAGACGGCAAAAATACACCGAATGTCTTATGCATCACAAATACCGCCCCCCCTGGGATTACCGGCAGCGGCCATTTGTTATTGATTTTACCCCCCATAACCTTTAGAATACCTCATATCTGTAATCTGTTTGCGCAGCCTTCAAAACTAAGGATTCTCTTCAATGGCGTTAGCCCGTTCACATAAGCCGCACGAGCACCGGGTGTTGATTGTTGATGACGAACCGGCCGTGGGGAAAACCATTCGCCGTACCCTTGGAAAAATGGATGTAAAATCCACATATGCGGAAACCGGCGAAGCCGGCCTGGAATGCATAGACCATGCGGAACAGCCATTTTCACTGATCATCAGCGACCAACGGATGCCCGGCATTCAGGGCACCGAGTTTCTCGCCCGGGCAAAAGAAATCACGCCAGATACCATCCGTTTCCTGATCACGGCCTACTCGGAAATGGCCACCATTATTTCGGCGGTCAACACAGGAGCGGTCCAGCATTATATTTCCAAGCCCTGGGACCATGACGAGCTGGTCAAGGCCATCCGGATGGGTCTAAGGCTTTACGAAAACTACCTGGAAAGCCAGCACTTGTTCTCGCTTGCCAAAAAACAAAACGCAAAGCTGTACGGATTGAACCGGGAGCTCATGGAAACCGGGAAAAACTATGAAAAAGAACGCCGCAAACTTGAGATGGACATCCGGCAGATGGCAGCGCAGCTCCCCAAAAAAGGAGAAAACACCGCCCCCGGGCCTTCGGAAGCCGTGGAAAAAATACGTTCTTTTATCGAGGATTGTGATGGTTCGAAACAGGAAGCGCTCAACAGCCTTTGTGAAACCACCCTTGCCGACCTGTACGGGGAATTTTACGACCTGGCGCTGAGAAACGGCATTGAAATGCCTGAGCCCGTTGCAAGGGGCAGCCATGACTGAAGCGGCCGCTCCCAGAATCCTTATCCTGGAAGCGGATGGGACATCCGGCGACCATATTGCCCGGTTATTGGAACGCCAGGGATGGGAACTCGCCCTTGAGCGCGACCCGCAAAACGCCCTTGAGCGACTGAACACAGGCGATGATTCTCCATTTCATCTCTTTATTTCCGGTTTCAAGCTCCCCAACATGGAAGGGGACGATGTCCTGAAAAAAGCACGGTCTGTTTCGCCGTTGACCCAACGGATGCTCATGGTTCCCTCAAACCAGGGAGATCTTTTGATCCGGGCTATCAACAAGGCGGAGATCAATGCCTGCATTGTGACCCCTGCAAATGACCAGGACCTGGTCCAACAGGCCAAGTCCTGCCTGCTCCAGTTCAAACGGACTGAAAAACACGAGCAACTCAAACGGGTCACGGCCCATCAGAACAAGCAGATGTTCCAGGTTGCCCAGCGGTTAAAAAAAAGAAACAAATTATGCCAGGGCCAGATCTGCGAAAAAAAAGCGGAAAAGCTCCTTCTCAGATCAAAGTTGAAAAAAAGCGGAACCCCATCCCCATATTACGAAACCCTGGGGGACAGAATTGAGGGGTATGCGGTTACCATGGAGCCGGACGCATTACGCGCAGAGTTTAAAAAACTTGCCGATTACACCCTGGCCCTGTTTAACAGTGCAGCATCCCAAGCCAGTCTGGAAACACCGGGTGTTGATATGGAGCGTGTGGCAGCATCCCCGGACGCAGGCGAATCTGCCGTCCCCTCCGGGGATGATCATCGGGAAGCCCTCGTGCAAACCCTTTTGAAAACCGCATTCTCCTCTCCGGAAAATGCGGTTTTTAATCCGTTGGAACTCTCGGAAGACAGCATCCCCGATGAAAATGCCCTGGAAGAATTCATCCGGGTAACCGTCTCACCGGACGAAACCGAAGTCTTTGTCAAACAGAACGCACCGTTGCTGGCCGGCGAAATTCTCACACTGCCCACCTTTCTGGACCTGCTTCGCCGCAAGGAAATCAGCTTCGGCATCATAAGCGACCGGGACATAGAGGAATGGATTGCCACGGCAACACCGGAAACCGACGATTTTACCGTAGCCCTGGGCGAAAAGCCGGTTCCTGGCCAGGATGGCAAGATCAAGTACTTTTTTGAAACAGATTATACCAACCCCGGAAAAATCATGGAAGACGGCCGGATTGATTTCAGGGACAGGGGGAATATTCCCTATATTACCAAAGGAGAACTGCTGGCAACAAAACGCATGCCTGTAGACGGCAAGGAAGGGGTCAGCGTGCGCGGCATCCCCATTCCCGTTGAACCGCCCCTGGACCCGGTGTTTATAGCGGGCAACAGCACCCGGCTCTCCGAGGACGGCCTGAATATATATGCCACGGAAAACGGCCAACCCCATCTTGATCCCTACGGAGAAATCCGTGTCAATCCGGAACTGCCCGTGAACGGGGATGTCAACTTTGAGACCGGTAATATTAACTTCAATGGGAACATTCTTGTCAAAGGCATGGTCAAAGCCGGTTTCACTGTAAAGGGAATCGACCTGACCGCCAATGAAATCGAAGGCGGCATCATTGATATATCCGGAAACCTTTATATTTCAGGCGGCATTACCGACGCGAAAATCATTACCAAGGGCAATATTTTTGCCAAATTTATCAACAACTCCCAGGTCACGGCATTTGGAGACCTGGTCATCCAGAAAGAGATTATTGACTCTGAAATCCTTCTCAGCGGCCAATGTGAAAACCCGACCGGGGTCATCATTGCCTCCAGAATAACAGCCAAAGCCGGAATTGAGGCGGGCAGCATCGGTACGGGCGCCTCCAAGCCGGCCCAGCTTAAGGTGGGAGTGGACGACCACCTCAAAGCCCAGACAGCGGAAATTGACGCCTTGCTCGAAGAATCCGTGGCCCGGCTCCGGGAAACCCGGGAAGAAATCAAGCGCGTGGAAGGAAAAGACCAGGAGCTTTACGCCGGCATCACCGAAAAGGCCCAGGTCCAGGAAGGTGCCCAGGACCGGCTCGGCACCCTGAAAAAGGAATTGGCAGTACTAAAGAAAAAAGGGGATGAAAAAGGCCTGGCAAAAGCGCTTGACCGATTCAAAGCCGTATCTGCGGAAGCGGAGCATGCCGAACAGGAACTCAACAGCATATTCGATACCCAGGATCGTTATGCCAGGGAGATTGAACGCTTGAAAATCAAGGTGGATATGGCTGAAGAGACCAACAAGACCCTGGTGTTGAAAAAAAAGGGCCTCCGGGCGTTTGCCGAAAAAAAACAACCCGACCCGACCATTACCGCGACAGGAAAAGTCAACCCGGACACAAGCGTCATGGGCCCCAATGCCACCCTGACCCTCAGGGAGGCCCGCAGCCGCTGCAAGATTTCCGAACGGGTCATCAATGAGGACGGGTTACAATTGTTTGAAATGGAGGTATCAGACCTCTGACAGGGCTTGGGACGCATCCCCCTTGCCGTCGTCGAACTCAGCCGCCAGGTCAAGATATGTCCTTCCCTCTTCCTGCCGGCCCCGCTTAATACATCCATTGCCGTAAACACGGCATTTTTTCCGGAGCACCCTGGCAGCCGCCGCTTCCTGTTCCGGGGAAAGTGTCTTTTCCCGGATCAGATTCAACATCGCTTCAATACGGTACTTGTCCTGGGAATGGCTTGCAGACAGTTGGTCTTCATGCCCCCCGTACTTGACGGTGCATGGGGTGTCAATCAGGTAAACCGGCGTATCCGCGGACACACGAAGCCAGAGATCATAATCTTCACAAACGGGGAAATCCTCGTTGAACATTCCCTTGAGATCAAACAGTTCCCGCCGCATCATCACGGCGGACGGGCTGACCAGACAAAGCTTCAGAGACGGTTCAAAAATCATTCCCGACGGCTTTTTATGCTTAATTTTAGGGTTGACCCGTTTGCCGTTGCGGATCCAGATTTCCTCGGTCTGGCAGATCAGGGCACCCGGATTCCCGGAAAAAAAAGCCGCCTGCCGGGTGATTTTGTCGGGTGTCCAGGCATCATCTGAGTCCAGCAGGGCGATAAGCGCTCCCCGGCTCTCACGAATGCCGTGGTTCCTGGCCGAAGACACCCCTTTATTGGCTTGGGCCAGCACCCGGATCTGATCCCCATACCCGGCCAGCAACGCCGGGGTTGCGTCTGAAGATCCGTCATCCACCACAAGGATCTCCAACAGGCCATAATCCTGGGCCAGTACCGAATCCAGGGCCCTGCCAAGCACATGGGCCCGGTTGAAAGTGGGAATGATAACACTTACAAGTTCTTTTTCACCTTTGTTTGCCATTGCTCTCCAGCCTTGTTTTTCTTTCCATGCAGCCCTGGTTATACCACTGGGAAAGCCCCGGGTAAATCCCGGCAAATGTGCATTAAAAAATTCGGGTGGTTTTCATATGCAGGAAGTCTACGAAAAGCGTGTTTTGTTTTTACGATTCCAAACGAAAACCACAAAAAGGTAAGGCCATTTATAACCCTGTCAAAAACGTACATTAAAAACCAGTGAACACTTGGATAACCTGTTTTTTTTCTTGCTTTTTCTTATGGAATAAAAAATAATGAACTTCATTCATTTTTAGTGCGAGTAATCCTTGACAACCGGTATTAAATCACTTAAGGAATTGCCTTGTTTTTTTTGGATAGTTTTATCTAACAAGAGGATATTATGGGAAAAGGCAAATCAGTCACACATGTAATTGACAAAGAGTGGTGTAAGGGATGCGGGATCTGCGTTCATTTCTGCCCCAAGCAGGTGCTTGAACTGGACAAGCGGGGAAAAGTGGAAGCAGTTCGCCCGGAAGACTGTATCGCATGTATGCTGTGCGAACTCCGGTGCCCTGATCTGGCAATTCAAATCAAAGTAAATCAGGAAGGGGAAAATGACTAACACATCGAACATCAGGTTTATTCAAGGCAATGAAGCCTGTGTTGAAGGTGCCCTGTACGCAGGCATCAATTTTTTCGCCGGCTACCCCATCACCCCATCCACTGAAATCGCGGAACATCTTGCCGGACGGCTGCCTGCCGTGGGCGGCAAATTCATCCAGATGGAAGATGAGATCGCGTCCATGGGCGCCATCATCGGCGCATCCCTGACCGGGAACAAGGTCATGACCGCCACCTCCGGCCCCGGTTTTTCCCTCAAGCAGGAAGCCCTGGGCTATGCCTGCATGGCGGAAATCCCCTGCGTTATCGCCAATGTCCAGCGGGGCGGCCCCTCCACCGGTAACCCCACCCACGTGAGCCAGGGCGATATCAACCAGGCCCGCTGGGGAACCCACGGCGATCACGCCATTATCGCCCTGACCGCATCCAACCACCAGGATGTATTCCAAATGACTGTGGAAGCCTTTAACCTGGCCGAAACTTACCGGACACCGGTCATTCTTCTTCTTGACGAAGTCATCGGCCACATGCGTGAAAAACTGGTCATTCCCGAAGCCGGGGAACTGCCCGTGGTGGACCGCCTGCGGACATCGGTTCCCAAAGGCGTGGACTACCATCCCTATCTCCCCCGTGAGGACGGCCGCCTGCCCATGTCCGACTTTGGCGCGGAACACCGGTATAACGTCACCGGCCTTTTCCACGACATGTGGGGATTTCCCAACAACGACCCCAAAGTGGTCAGTGAACTGCTCCGCCACCTGGTGGATAAGATCGAAAACAACTGGGAAAGCATCTGCATGTACAAGGAACACTGGCTGGAAGATGCGGATTACGTGCTGATCTCCTACGGGTCATCTGCCCGGTCTGCCAAGCATATTGCCAGGAACCGCCGCAAAAGAGGGGTGAAGATCGGTGTGCTTGAACTTCAGACCATCTGGCCGTTCCCGGCGGAAATCGTCAGGGAAAAATGTGCCAATGCCAAGGCCGTCCTGGTGGTGGAAATGAACATGGGCCAGGTCGTCACCCAGGTGAAAAGCGCAGTGGACAATCCTGACAATGTATTCCTGGCAAACCGTACTGATGGCCAGCTCATTTCGCCCACTGACATCAAAACCGTATTGAGAATGATCCAGGGAAAGGGGGTCTAATATGAGCACCAACACACCATTTGATTTTAAAGACTATGTCAGGGGCAGATACTTTCCCCATATCTGGTGCCCGGGATGCGGCCACGGTATTGTCCTGGGGGCGCTGCTCAGGGCCATCCACGAACTGGAACTGGATAAAAACGAAATCGTCATGACGTCGGGCATCGGTTGTTCGTCCAGGATTTCCGGGTATGTGGATTTCCACTCCCTGCACACCATTCACGGACGGGCCCTGACCTTTGCCACGGGCGTCAAGCTTTCCAGACCCCACCTCAAGGCCATCGTGCCCATGGGCGACGGCGATGCCCTGGCCATCGGCGGGAACCATTTCATCCATGCGGCCAGGCGGAACATCGACATCACGGCCATTGTCATGAACAACCGGATCTACGGCATGACCGGCGGCCAGTTTTCTCCCCTGTCGGGAACGGGCAAAAAAGCGACCACAGCCCCCTACTCCACCATTGACAACAACTTTGATGTTGTGGAACTGGCCAAAAGTGCGGGCGCATCCTTTGTGGCGAGATCCACAGTATTCCACGCCAAAGAGTCCAAGGACTACCTGAAAAAAGCCATCACGCACAAAGGCTTTTCCGTGGTTGAAATCCTTTCCCAATGCCCCACCTATTACGGCCGGAAAAACAAGGAAGGGGATGCGGCCCAGATGATGGAAGGCTACCGCACCAACACCGTAAAAATCGGATCCAAAAAACTGGAAACCAATCCCAACCTCATCCAACGGGGCATCTTTGTGGAAGACACGGACAGACCTGAATACTGTGAGGCGTATGATGGCGTTATTGAGACAGCAATGAAAGGAAAAGCATAATGGAAACCGAACGTTTAAGACTGGTGTTTTCAGGTTCAGGCGGCCAGGGCGTTATTACAGCGGCCATTATCCTTGCCAAGGCGGCTGTCATCTTTGAAGGTAAAAACGCCACCCAGTCCCAGAGTTACGGGGCGGCGGCCAGGGGCGGAGCCACCCGGAGCGATGTGCTGATCTCGGAATCCGACATCCTCTTTCCCAAGGTTATCCAGCCCAATATCCTGGTCAGCCTGACCCAGGAAAGCTATAACAAGTTTTCCCCGATCCTGCGGCCCGGCGGCCTCCTGCTCATGGATTCCAGGTACGTGACCATGGAAAAGAAAGTAGCGGCCCGCCATGTTGCCCTGCCCATGTACGATACGGTGATGGACAAAATCGGAAAGCCCATTGTGTTCAACATCTGCATGCTGGGTACCCTGATCGGCCTGTCCAAACTGGTTGAACCCGACTCTATTCTCAAAGTCCTGGAAACCACCATTCCCAAGGATTTTATGGATATGAACAAAAAAGCCCTTGAACTGGGCATTGAAATGGGTGAATCCAAAGCATAACCCAGACGCATCACATGACAAAGGCCTGGTGCGGGAACTTCCCGCACCAGGCCTTTTTTTGTCTGTCGTAGAATTTAACCGCAGGGATTAATCGGCGTTCTTGCCCTCTTCGGGTTTGGGGCGCCCGGCCGGGGGAACGGCTGCAGGGAAAAGATCTTCCAGGTTAAGCCCTTTGATCTTTTTCAGGCAGTCGGTCATGGCGGCCTCTTCGGTATCGCCCGCGCCCTGGTGTTCTGAGGTCGCAATAATGTTCACCAGGTTGGGTACTGCAATGTACGCCCCTGCCAGGCTGCCCTGGATCTTTTTGTGAACATCGATATAAATCATCCTGCCGTTGCGGATCAGGTTGTAGCGGGTAACCCGGGTCAAAATATCATTAACATGAAGTTCCATTTGATTTTCTCCTTTTTTTACGGTAGACCTGCCATACTTTTGGCCTGTTTTCAAGGGGTTTCTTGCCGGCCGGGCATTTGCCGGCCGTAAACCGCACGAACACTCCATATGATAATGCGTATGAACGACAAGGAAGGTATGGACTCCACGGCTCCCCCCACACCGGATCAGGACCGGACCCGGGAACTGGTCGCAGACTGGCAGACCCTGCACCGGGTATTTCTGCGGCCCGAAGATGAGCGCAGCAAACAGACCCTGATCAAGTATATGGAACAGATCCTGTTCGGTCTGCACGATTTTCTCAACAAACATGTGGGGGTTACCGAAGAGATCAGCCTGGCAGAATTGTCCGGGCATTATACAGACTTTCACATCAATGACGAACCCCGGAAAAAGCTGGCCGATGTGATTGAGGATATCATCACCGAAATCGCTCCCCGGGCGGTCAATGTGGCCTCACCCTATTTTATCGGCCACATGACCTCTGCCATTCCCTTTTTCATGGTCCATCTCAAGGCCATTTCAGCGGCCCTGAACCAGAACGTGATCAAGCTGGAAACCTCCAAAGTACTCTCGGTCCTGGAAAAACAGGTCCTGGCAAAGATGCATCGTATGATCTTTAGCCGGGAAGATGCATTTTACCAGACACATATACAGAATACCCAAACCGCTCTGGGCACCTTTACCACCGGCGGCACCACCGCCAACATCACGGCCCTCTGGGTGGCCAGGAACAAGTTGTTTCCTCCCAAAGACGGGTTTACCGGCATTGAGGAAAACGGATTTTTCGCTGCCATGCAGGCCCACGATCTGGACCGGGTGGTTATCCTTGTATCCAAACGGGGGCATTTTTCCCTGAGAAAGGCCGGCGGCATTCTGGGTATCGGCAACCAAAACGTCATTGCCGTGGATGTGGACCGGCACCGGTCCATTGACCTGGACAAGCTGGAACGGCTGATCCGGGACCTCAAACAGGACGGCCGGACAAAGATCGCCGCCCTTGTTGGTATTGCCGGCGCCACGGAAACAGGCGTGATTGATCCCCTGCCCCGGCTGGCTGACATCTGCCAACGGGAAAACATCCACTTTCATGTGGATGCGGCCTGGGGCGGCCCCGTCCTTCTGTCCCACCGCTACCGCCATCTGCTGACCGGTATCGAGCATGCCGATTCGGTCACCATTGACTGCCACAAACAATTTTACATGCCCATGACCGCGGGCATGGTCTATTTCAAAGATCCCGGTGCCCTGGACACCATTGCCTACCACGCCAGGTATGTAAACCGGAAAGGGTCGGTGGACCTTGGTATAAAAACCCTTGAAGGCTCCAGGGAATCCAGTTCCCTGATCCTGGACGCGGCCCTGAAAATCATGGGTGGCCGGGGATATGGCCTGATGATCGAGCACGGCATTGAAACCGCCAGGATCTTCGCGGAAAAAATACGATCCCGGGAGTTGTTTGAACTGGTATCTGTACCGGTCCTGAATATCCTGACCTACCGGATGGTCCCCCAAGATATCCGGGGAAAACTGGCCCATGCCGATGATACCGAAAAAATCAAACTCAACAACGCCCTGGACAAGATCAACACCACCATTCAGCGCATCCAGCGGGAAGCCGGAAAAAGCTTTGTGTCCAGGACCCGCCTCAAGCCCACCCCTTCCGCGCCCTGCAATGTTGTGGTGCTGCGGTCCGTGATCATGAATCCCATGACCACCCCCGGCATTCTTGACGATATCCTGGATGAACAGGAGTCAATACTTTCCACCCTGAGCCGGTAACACCGGCACTTCAACCCGTAAACCACCTTCATCAATTTTTAACTTGACAGGCATCTGATGTCTGATGTATCAGATATCAGATACCAGACAAATTTCCCCCGATACCGGCACCCAAAACACACGAATCGCCGGACCGGGGGCTGCACCCAATTTTAGATATTATTTATGGAGGAATCACCCATGAAAATGACCACAGAAGAAGCTTTTGTAAAAGTACTCCAGATGCACGGCATCGAGCATGCATTCGGTATTATCGGATCGGCCATGATGCCGGTATCCGACCTGTTTCCCAAGGCAGGCGTCACCTTTTGGG
>JBAJNJ010000002.1:0-482377 GCA_036881925.1 Desulfobacter sp. | reverse complement strand
TAATTTTTATTGGCGTAAAAACTATACCTGAGAGGCATTATCACCGCCATCCTTCTCTGGGGATTTTTTGTTGGTCCCCAGAGAAGGATGGCTACGCCCGTGGCAACGTCAAACTGTCCGGGAAGATCTTAACTTTTTCAGCTGTACAACCACCCAAGTTAAAATTGAATCGGGACAGAATTTTGAGAATAGCTATAACATCAAAATTTCAATTAAAAATTAATTTAGAAACGGTTTGCTAAAAAACGGCGGGTGCTGATATAGCTAGGCCATGGAATACTACCTCATCCACATCCAGTACCTAGGGTTCCGCTTCCATGGGTGGCAGCGCCAGCCCGGCGTGAAAACCGTTGAATCCATGGTGGCCAAAACCCTTGCCTTTGTTCTGGGCCATAAGGATTTTAAAATCCTGGGCACCAGCCGGACCGATGCCATGGTATCGGCTGCCTGTTCCGCGTTTGAATTGTTTATTGAAGAGGCTGTGGACCCGGTATCCTTTTCAGAGGAAATGAACCGCAATCTGCCGCCGGATATCCGTGTGCTTTCGGTTGAATCTGTGGGGCCGGAGTTCAACATCATCAATACTCCCAGGACAAAAACGTACCTCTATCTGTTTTCCTGCGGACAAAAACCCCATCCTTTTTGCGCCCCATTGATGGCCGGTTTCCCGGAGGACCTGGACATTACCCTGATGCAAAAAGGGGCAGAGGTGTTCAAAGGCACCCATGATTTTACCCGGTACTGCACACAACCCGGCACGGATACCTGCTGTGAGCGGGAGGTCCTGGTCAGCCGGATCCGGGAGAACACCCTGTACACGGCCAGCTTTTTTCCCGAGCAGACATGGATGTACCAGGTTCGCGCCAAAGGGTTTATGCGGCACCAGGTCCGGCTGATGATGGGGCAGTTGATCGCCCTGGGCCGTGGCCGGATTACCCTGGAGGATCTCCAGGCTTCCCTTGCCGGACCCCACCCCGGCCCCCTTGACACCATTGCCCCGGCATCGGGATTGATACTCCACCGGATTGATTTCGAGTCAAAAGGGCCGGGAGAATCCCATGGATAATCCCCTGGTGATCAAGGCGGGCAGAACCGCGCTGGCCCATATCCGGGAGAACGGGCTGCGCCCGTCGGATATTGCTGCGGTGCTGGGAGCATCCGGGGCTGCCAAATGGCTGTCGATTTACGGGCTGGACCGGATGATTTTTTCCAGATGGCTCAACGGGATATCCCACCGGATTTACCTTTTCGGAACATCCATCGGTGCCTGGAAGCTTGCTGCGGCTGCACAGGCCCGGCCGGATCAGTCCCTTGACTGCCTGAAAGACGCGTACATCCGGCAGTCCTACCGGGGCAGGGTGGCCCGTGAACAGGTGACAATGGAATCCCTGAAAATTCTGGACCGGTTCCTGACACCCGGAAATATCCGCGAAATCCTGGACAATCCGGTATTCCGGCTGGGAATATCCGCGGTCCGGTGCCGGGGGCTGCTGGCAATGGAGAACACGGCGGTCCAGGCAGGGGGGATGGGGGCGGCATTTGCCATGAACCTGTTCGCCCGCAAAACCCAGTCCCTGTTTTTCCAGCGGACCCTTTTCCAGGTGCCGGACCCAAAGCCCTGTCCCCTGGATCTGGACGACTTCCGGACCACCCGGGTTGCTCTGACCCCGGAAAATGTCAAACCGGCCCTGCTGGCCAGCGGTTCCATCCCCATCATTATGGAAGGGGTTACCGGCATTCCGGGGGCACCCAAAGGGGGTTACAGGGACGGTGGACTCCTGGACTATCACCCCGCCTTTCAACTCCGCCCGGAACATAAGGGCCTTATCTTATACCCGCATTTTTATCCGGATATTATCCCGGGATGGTTTGATAAAAAAATATCCGGAAGACGGGCTGCCAGCGACCTGGTTGACCGTATTGTCCTGATATCACCGTCCCCCGGGTTTGTTTCGGGCCTGCCCTTTGGCCGGATTCCGGACCGCGAGGATTTCAGGCGGTTCCACGGCAGAGAAACTCTGCGCTTCAGGGCCTGGAACACTGCCGCCAACAGGAGCCTGGCCCTGGGAGAGGCCTTTTTCCACGTTGTTGAGAGCGGCCGTATCCGTGAACTTGCGATCCCATTCTGATTTCTTGCCGTAAGAAAGGCCCTGCTGATGCAGGAATATTTCCTTTGTAAGAAAATTACCTACAAGAGAATCAGAAATCCTCTAATTGATCCGTGACATTCATGTTGTTAACCTGGTACCCGGTACAAATGGTCGGTTAATTTGTTTTTTAACATCTAAACAGGAGGATCGTATGAAAGGTAAACATGTATTGCTTATCGGGTTTGTCGCAGTGCTTTCAATGGCATTCTGCCAGTCGGCATTTGCCAAGAAAAGAATTGTATTTGGCGGTGGCCCTGCCGGTGGTACTTTCCAGGTAGTTGCCAACGGCATCCAGGTGTACAAACCCATGAAAGCAGTAAAGGAATTCAAGGTCCAGGCCCAATCTTCAGGTGGTGCAACTGAAAATATAAGAAAGACGAATAAAGGCCTGCAGCAGATGAGTGTTACCTATTCCGGCCTTGTTTACCAGGGACGCAACGGGCTGCTTAAAGGCGATAAAAAGAAATACGAAAACGTCCTGGCCGTTGCCTGGCTGTACGGCGCACCTGCCCAGCTGGTTGTCAAAAAAGGGTCCGGGATCAAGAGCGTGAAAGATCTTGTCGGCAAGAAAGTCGGTGTGGGCAATGCCGGTTCCGGTGCATTTGCCAACTGTGAGCTTTTTTTCAGCCACATGGGTGTCTGGGACAAAATCGAAAGAAATGCCATGGGGTATAACGATGCTGCCCAGGCATTCGGCAACAACCAGCTCGACGCCTTCTGGCTGTTTGTGGGATATCCCACAGGTGCGGTCATCATGGCGGCCCAGACCAATGATATTGATCTTGTGAATTTGGATGCCGATGCAAAAGCCAGCGGTTTCTATGACAAATACCCGTATTTTGCAAAGCTGGCCATCCCTGCCAACACATACAAAGGCGTTGACTATGATGCCCCGTCCTTCCAGGATTCCGCCCTCTGGGTCGCCAACAGCAAAGTCCCTGCGGACACGGTATACAAAATGCTCTCCCTGATTTACTCTGATGAAGGGCTGGCGCACATGAAAGCCCAGAAGAAAACCTTTAAGCACATGTCCGTAAAAACCGGGGCAGACGGTATTGTAACCCCGTTCCATCCCGGTGCTGAAAAATTCTGGAAAGACAAGGGCGTATTGTAACACCAACTCCCTGACGCGAACAGGTGCGGGAGCGACCGCACCTGTTCATATTTTTTTCTGCAACCGTTTAACCCAAGATAGGAAGGCAAACCGTGTATGAAAAACTAAATCGATTCGAGCAGATTGTTTTTGATGCCAGTTCGGTGCTCCTGGTTGTTTTTTACTCCTGGGCAGCTGTTATCCAGCCCATGGCCACCCAGTATCACCGGGGCGTGTATGTGATTATAACCTATCTACTTGTCTTCCTGTTGTACAAATCCAAAACAACAATCGGGAGGGTGGTGGATTACCTTCTGATCCTGCTGTCAATGGTCTCCGTTGGGTACTGGATCCTGATGTTTGAAACCATCAACTACCGGACCGGGGCCGAAACCACCACAGACATGGTATTTGCCGTGATCGGTGTGTTGATCGGTATTGAGCTGGCCCGAAGGGTGGTGGGAAACGTATTCGTCATCCTGGGTACCCTGATGCTGGTGTACGGGGTTTACGGTCACATGGCCCCGGACCTGATATCCCACGCAGGCGCCCCCTTCACCGAACTGTGCATCAGCATTTTTTACCGGAGTGACGGGGTGTTCGGCATCATGGCCAATGTCCTTGCCACTTATGTGATCCTGTTTGTCCTTTTCGGAGCATATCTTGAAAAATGCGGGGCCCAGAAATTTTTTATCGACTGGCCTCTGGCGGCAGTGGGCCACAAGATCGGCGGGCCTGCAAAGGTGTCGGTTATTGCTTCGGGGCTGTTCGGGTCCATTTCCGGGTCAGCCATTGCCAATACCGTTTCCACGGGAATGTTCACCATTCCCATGATGAAAAAGGCGGGGTTTAAACCTCATGTGGCCGGCGGTGTGGAGCCTGCTGCTTCCATCGGCGGCATGTTCATGCCCCCGATCATGGGCGCGGGCGGGTTTATCATGGCCGAGTTGACCGGCATGCCGTACTCCAAGATCATGCTGGTGGCCATTTTTCCGGCCATGATGTATTTCTTTTCCGTGTTCTGCATGGTGCATTACGAGGCCAAAAAAGACAATATCGTGGGGGAACGGTCAAAACACTCGGCAATGCACATCCTGAAAACCCAGTGGTTCTATACCATTCCCCTGGTTGCCATCACCATTCTCATGCTCACGGGATATTCACCCGGATTCTCGGCCATCATCGGCCTTGTGACCTGCGTGTATATCTCCTGGGTGAGAAAAGATATCCGCATGGACCTGACCATGGCATTCCTGGTCAGCGGGGTTTTCCTGGTTTCCCTGGTCAACCTCGCCATCGGCACCGGCAGCGACGGGCTTCCCAATTGGCTGGGCCTGGTGATCGGTCTTGGGGCGGCAGGCATTATGTATTTTAAAAATCCTGCACATATCAAGCCCGGCCTGAGCAATTTCATGATCGCGGCAAGATCCGGCACGGAAAACAGCCTTAAAATCGGTGCCACTGTGGGGGTTATCGGTATCATCATCGGTGTGCTGACCTTTTCCGGGCTGATTCTGACATTTGCCGACATCATGATCGAGCTTGCCGGTGGATCATTGCTGCTGACCATTCTTCTGGTGGCCCTGGCGTCGCTGGTGCTGGGCATGGGCGTGCCTGTGACAGCCGCCTACCTGATCACGGCTGTTGTGGCCGTGCCTGCCCTGACCCATCTCGGGGTGAATGAAATCGCAGCCCACATGATCGTATACTGGCTGTCCCAGGACTCCAACATTACCCCGCCGGTATGTATTGCGGCCTTTGCCGGGGCAACCATTGCCAAGGCCAATATGTGGAAAACCGCCTTTACCTCGTTTAAATTTGCCAAGTTCCTGTATCTGGGACCCATTCTGTTCGGTTATGTACCGGGATTTTCCCTTGACGGCAGTTCCCGGGATATTATCGTCACCTTTGTGGCCATTACGCTTGCAACCTGGGCATATGCCTGGTTCCTGAGCGGTATCTGGTTGAACTGGTTCAAAAAAGGGTCTGAGAATAATAATGCAGCGGCCTGATTGATTTTTCTTTATCGCTTTTTGCCCATTCAGCAGTAAGGAAAATCCAAACCACCCCCGGCACAGCGCCCTGTGCCGGGGGTGGTTTATTTTTGACGGACGGCTGCTGCCGGTAACCTGGGGGATCTGACCTGACCAGGTCGTGGACATCCGCCTTAAACTTGGGCAAAGGCAAATCTTACGGTTGCGTGATTCACGGTTTTGGGCCATAGTGTCCTAAAATTAAATTTTATAGCTGTTCTCAAAATTCCGCTCCGATTCAATTTTTAACTTGAGGGGTTGCACAGCAAATGACGCTTAAGTTTTAAGTATTTATTACTGAATCGGTATTCTCGTCAGCAGTTTTTTTCGGAACATATTTTGTCATTTGCTATAGACGGGAAAGCAAAGGGCTTAGTAAGGCAAAAAGGATATGGACAATTTTAATAGGGTCATTGATTCATCCATCGGTTACCTTGTGGGAAGGACTTCCAGGGCGATTATCAAGCGGCTGACAAAAAAGTTCCAGGATGCCGGGTTTGATATCAGCTATCAGCAGTGGAGCATCCTGATCCATCTTTACAGGAGGGACGGCCAGACCCAGCAGGAACTGGCAAGAACCGCCGTCAAGGACAAGGCCGCCATCACAAGACTTTTAAACGTACTTGAAAAAAAGAATATCGTCCTGCGTGTGCCGGACCGGACTGACAAACGGAGCAAACTGATTTATCTTACCCACAAGGCCAAGGCGTTCAAAACAGACCTGATTGACCTGGTGGAGGAGATGCTCCGGGAGGCGGAGCAGGGGATTTCATTTGAAGAGATGGAACAGTGCCGGACAACACTGAATAAAATTTTTGCCAACTTTGACCGTCTGAACCATCCCGAGACCAAAAAGGATGCGGAGTCTTCCTGATCCCGGAGACGGCTGCCGGTGTCAGAATTCGACCAGTTTGTTCTGGATGGCGTACCTGGAAAGGTCGGCATTATTCCTGAGGTTCAGTTTTTTGAGTAGCCTGGCCCTGTATGTATCAACGGTTTTTACGGAAATGTTGTAAGCGGTGGCGATTTCACGGTTGGTGCTGCCGGTGGCCAGTTTTCTGAGCACCTGAAGCTCGCGCATGGACAATGAGTCGGTCAGGCCTTTGTCTTTATTGCCCCGGATGACCCTGAGTGCCAGGGCTTCACTGGCCTTTTCCGTAAGATACCTGCCGCCGGCATGGATTTTTTTCACGGCGGCCACAAGCTGCTCCGGTGCGGACTGTTTGGTGACATACCCCATGGCTCCCGCTTCAATGGCGCGGATCACGTATTGTTCTTCTTCATGCATGGTCAGGATCAACACAGGGATGTCCGGGCAGTATGCTGCCATTCGACTGACAACTTCCAGGCCGTCCATTCCGGGCATGGAAATATCAATGACCGCCACATCCGGTGCATCGGCCATGGCTTTGTCAAAGGCGGTTTCCCCGTCCGGTGCCTCTGCAATTACCTTGATGGCGCTGTCATCTTCAAGTACCTTGCGAAGTCCTTCCCTGACAATGCTGTGGTCATCTGCAAGCAATACCCTGATCATGCCAGTCCTCTCATTTTTATTTTACAGGAAATAAGGGTGCCGCCGCCCGGCACAGGTTCCATGACCAATTTGCCGCCGGCAAGATTGGCCCTCTCCCGCATGCTTTCCAGTCCGAATCCTTTATGGGATGCGCCGTCACCACCGGCATACCGTGGCATTCCGCAGCCGTCATCCTGAACGGTCAGGACGATGCCTTTTGCATCCTGCCGAAGCTCCACCAAAATGGTCGATGCGCCCGAGTGTCTGAGAGCATTGGTCACGGCCTCCTGCCCAATCCTGTATAATGCCGTGGCAAGGGTTTTGTCAATCTCGGGAACCTCATCGTGCCGGAACACGCAGGATACATTGGACCGTTTTTCAAAATCAGATACCAGGGATTCCAGGGCATCGCAAAGGCCGAGATCGTCAAGAACCCTGGGCCTGAGACGATAGGCCATGTCCCTGACATCCCCGATGGTTGTTTCGATCAGGGCGCTCATTTTCCGGGCGCGTTCGCCTGCACCGGGATCAAAGGCCACCAGTTTTTTTTCAACCCAGACTGCATCAATACGCAGAGCGGTCAACACCTGGCCGAGATGGTCGTGGAGTTCCCGGGCAACCGATTCCTTTTCCCGTTCCTGGGATGCAATGATGTTTTTGGATAGTTTTTTCAGGCTGGCCTGGGCAGTTTCAAGCTGGGCCGTGCGTCGCCTGACCTGACCTTCCAGGTCCTGTGAGTAAGAGGATAGTTTTTCCTTTGCCTTTTCCAGATCGTTCTGGACCAGGTTTTTCTCCGTGACATCAACGCTGACGGCCAGGGACCTTGTGATCTCTCCCTTATCGTTTCTGACCCCGTAACAGGACAGCAGGGTGTCCATAAGCTCCCCGTTTTTTTTCACATAGGTATAGGGAATGTCCTTGCAGAACCCTGTGCTGAAGAATTTCGGGAAAATCACCTCCAGCGCATATTTTTTTGAGGCTTTTGTAAAGAACCGGGTCAGATGTTCGCCAATAACCTCGTCCCTGTCATATCCCATGATTTCGACCCAATGGTCGGACACGTGGATGATCCTGCCCTGTGTGTCTATGGAGTGGAGCATTACCGGTGTCTTATGATAGATCCGCCGGTACCTTTTTTCCGAAACTTTCAGCTTTTCTTCGGCCTGCTTTCGCCTGGACAACTCCTGGGCTGCCATCTGGTAAAGCACCAGGACCAGGATACCTGCCAGGACGGAGATGAACACGACAATGGGCCCGATCACTTTTATAAAAGGAGCGGTCACCTGTTTCTGGATATCCTTTTTTCCCCTCAGGGAGACGATCTGCCAGCCCGGATAATTTGACACGGCAATTCCCGAGTAGAGATACGTGGTATTTTCCCTGTCTGTGACCGTACCGTTCGCCTGTTTGCTGAAACCGGCCCATTCCCAGGGTCCGTTGCCAAACTGCCTGGAATCGGCAATATGGTTCAGGGTTTCTTCATCCAGGGGCCAGAGCCGCTTAAACCGCTCCTCCGGTCTGCTGGCCATGAAAATGACGCCCTTTGGGTCCGTGAACAGCAGGATTTCTCCGGATTTTGAAAGCAGCGAGGATTCCATGAACTCCACGGAGGACTTTATCACGGCCACCCCGATGATGGTGCTGCCGTTGGAACCGTATACCGGATAGCTGAAATACACGCCTCTTTTCCGGGAAGTGGCGCCCAGAGCCAGGTAGGTGGCGGGCTCTCCCCGGATCGCCCGCTTATAGTAGGGTCGGAATGAGAAATCATTTCCCACGAAACTGTCCGCGGCATTCCTGTTTGATGAGCAGACGGTGATCCCGTTTCCATCCATGAGGTAGCTGACATCCAGATCCATGGCCCGGGTAAAGTGATCCAGGATCTGGTTTGCCCGGTAAATGGTTTCCAGGTTTGTCTGCTCAAGAGCAGCCGTCAATTCCCCGATGCCGGCAAGTGCCTTGACCGGCTTGATGTGTTCGGACAGGTGGGTCGAAAACTGGCGGGCCAGGAGCGTCAGCCTGGAATATGCGCTGGACTCGGTCCTTTGAAAGGCAGCTTCGCGGTATGAAAAATAATACAGCCATCCGCCGGTTGACGCAGATAAAAATGCAAATACCGCCAGTATGAAAATAATCATTCGTAAACGCATACCGGGCAGTATAGACCAGGCTGGTATTTTTTTTCAATGGGTATGCCGTACTGATGCATATTTATCCGTTTCAGGTTTTTCCGTGGGGTGGTATGATAATGGCTGTTATTGAGCGAGCAACGATGTAAGTGAGGTGGATATGCCGGCGATTACCTTTAATGCATTTTCTTTTTTGCAGAAAAAACTTAAAACCAACAACCTGCCGTTTTCAAACGTGCGTGTTGACATTCCTTCCGGAACCTGTGCCAGGGATCTGATCCCGCGTATGAAATTGACCGAACAGGATGTGGAGGTGGTATTTATCAACGGCAGGGTGGGCAGCCTTGATACCCTGCTGCAGGACGACGACCGGGTGGCGTTTGTTCCCCATGGCACGCCCGGGCCCTACCGGGTACTGCTGGGGTTCAAAAATAAAGAAGATGCCTAACAAGGGAATTCGCTGTTTTATTGCCATTTCCCTGCCTGAAAGGATGAAGCAGGAACTTAAAAAGGCCCAGGTCGGATTAAAGGCGGAAAAGATCCATGCAAGCTGGCCTGCTGCATCCGGGTTTCACCTGACACTGGCATTTCTGGGGGAGGTTCCGGCAGACGACATCCCCCTGGTAAAACAGGCAATGGATGAAGCCGTGGCAGGATGTTCCGGATTTGCGCTTGAGACCGGTAGGCTGGGCGCTTTTCCCGGCCCGAAAAAGCCCAGGGTGATCTGGGCTGGCATCCACGGCGACATGGAGCCCCTTTATGCATTGCATCAGCGGCTGCACCGTCTGTTGAAAAACGCAGGTTTTGTCCTGTCCGGTCAGCGCTTCTCGCCCCATATTACCCTGGCCCGCGTGAAACGGCCGATATCTTCCGACAGATTGGTTCACATGTTCTATCCGGAAAAACAAAAACGCCCGGCATCCTTCCGGGCAACATCCATAACCTTGTATAAAAGCTGCCTGACCCGCTCCGGGGCAATCCATACCCGGATCCATGCCGCACCATTCAATTAGGCTGGTTTTTCTTCCTGCCCGCTATGAAGAATTTCTATTTTCGGATTTGTTTCACGGGAAACAATTTCAACGGCTGAAAAATTTTCCAGGTCGGCATCAAGTTGTACTTCTGAATACACACCGCCCAGCCGGGTGCCCTGGAAGGCTTTGATCCGTATGTCGATGGTGGGAGTATTTTCCTGGTATCTAGCCCATTCCAGATAGGCAAACAGAGTTTGCTCAAGAGAGCGGATTTTCCGGGCGATTTTTGGGGAAAGGGCGTCTATTTTTTTACCAAGCCTGGTGTTTTCCCTGTCATATTTTTTTTTGGCCTTGTTCAACCCTTTCAGGGATGCCACGGAATCTTCCATCCGTTTTTCAAAGTCAGTGATCAGTTTCAGAATATTTTTGAGCCGGTCTTTGCCGTAGTCCTGTTTTTTCCTGTTGAACTCCCTGCCCAGTTTTTCTTTTTTCTGTTTGGCCCTGTCATGGAAAATTTTCAACTCGACCATTTCCTGGAATGTCTTCTTTGACAGATCTTTCTGTTCCTGCCTTTGTTCTTTCAGCTCCCTTAAGGTTTTGGTAATTTCCTCTATTTTTTCCCGGACCTGCTCTTCAAGTGCGATAACATGGTGGTCTGTTCCGGCAAAGATGGTGCAGGGGAGTGTCTTGGCGCTTCCTGCCCCTGCCAGGAGTACTCCTTTTTTGGCATGGATTCTTGAGGATATGATCCTGCAGGTGGGGCTGTCCACCTTGCCGCTGCAGCGGATATCCGAATCAAAGATTTCATTTTTCACGTAGATGTTGCCAAAGGTTTCTATTCTGCAGTTGTGCAGGTATCTGGCATGGATATCTCCCTGGGACCGGATCACGGCATCTGTTATGCCGACATCTGTCCTGACATCGCCAATGGCCTCTATATTGCCGCCGCGGATTTCCCTGGCCCTGACATGGCCCGCCGTAACCGGATAGGCGCCGGTGATGGTTCCTGAAACGTTCAGGTTGGCATATGCCTCAAGCCGTCCGTACCGCTGGTCTGCATCCTCAAGCACGTTAATGACCGGGTGAATGTAAAGCAAGCGCTCGACCGACAGAGCCGGGACTCCTGTTTTGGCGGCCACGATGCCGGTCTTGTCCTTTGTCTGCCGGGTGCCGGTACCGCAGCGCAGGGTAAAGTCATGTTCGGAAAATTCTTGGGTTTCCTTGCCGAAAATATCGCGTTGGGGAGGGATATCCCAGTGGCTTTCCTGGCGGATGAGAAGGTCTCCCTTGCGCTTTTCCCCGCGGTCCGTCAGGTCCTCATCAATCATTGAGTCGAGTTGTCTTGCGGTTCTCAGCTCCTGAGAGTGGTCATTCCGGGCCACTGCAAATCTGGAAAATTTTAAATCGAGATATCCCTGGAGAAGCGTATCCGGATAGACGCCGTGGGTGATCCCCTTTGCCTTGATTTCGGACTTTATGTCCGGCAGACAGACTTCCGACCTGTGGGTTGGATTGATTTCAATCCAGGCGGTCATGCGGTCATTGCTGACGTTCAGGGTGATAAGCGGTTCTTCCCGTTTTTCCAGCCGGCCCTGCTCCAGAAGAATGGTATCTTTCTGGTCCGGAGTGATGAACTCCAGAGAAACCATGATGTCTCCCAGGATTTTTATGGGCTGCTTCCTGTCAAACGCCTGCTCCTGGACTTCCCGGGCCGTGTCCACATCCTGCATGCTGGCCAATCCCTTTTCAAGAACAGAGGCGGAAAACTCATGGTCAAGGGCCTTGATTCTCAGAAACTCCTGTTCATATGCGGACAATTCCAGGCCTGGCTCTGTTTTTTCTCCGTGGTCAGGTATGTCGGTATCGGCGCTGCCGGATAAAATCTGCCTGGATTTTTTGTCGAAAATGGTTTGCTCTTTGAGAATCTGCTCTTTTTGTTTGGCCGTGATCACCTGGTTCTCAACCAGGATATCTCCTATCAGCTTTTTGAGCCGGGATCTCCTGAACTCCTTCTTCTGGATATCAAGGGCTTTCCGGATATCTTCAGGGTTTGCAAATCCTTTTTTCACGGCGATTTTTCCGAACTCTTCCCCTTTTCGCCGGATGATGTGATATTCCCGGATGAGTTGGAGCAGGCCGAGTTGATACCGGGTGGCCAGTTTCTGGGCCAGCATCAGGCGACCGTAATCCGGCTGCTTTTTCTCCTTTTTTTTCAGCTCGTACAGGGTGGTCAGGTGGGTGTATTGGGCATCGGTAATGGTTCCGTACTGGCGGGCGAGTTGTGCAAGTGTCGGAATGTTTTCAGATTTGGCCACGTGAATTTCCTGTACCTGATTACGTTTTCCCGGGACTGGCGGATATGGCTAAGGATAGAGAATTTCCCCGTCAATGTAAACGATAAGATTCACCAGAGCTCTGCCAGATCCACATGGGCTTCAAAATGCTCTTTGAGCAGGGTATAGTCTTTCTCTTTTTTTTCACCTGGTGTCTCCCTGGGGCCGACGTTTTTGATATCGACTCCGATCATAGACAGCCACTTGGCCGCAATCTCCGGGTGGTCAAAAAAACCGTGAATATAGGTACCGGCCACTTGTCCGTCCATACTGAGGCACCCGTCGGTTTCTTCAGAGGGCTGCCGGTTCCTTGACGCGATACGAATCAGGGGTGTGCCGCCAAGGACATGGGTGACACCCATATGAATTTCATAGCCGCTTCCCCGTGCGCCTTCCCAGTCAAACTCACTGAGTGTTGTTGTTTTGGGGGCTTTCAACAGGGTTTCAACGGGCAAAAGTCCCAGGCCGCTGGTTTTTCCCGGTGTGCCCTCAAGGCCCTGGGGGTCATCCACACTACGGCCCAGTATCTGATAGCCGCCGCAAATACCGAACACATGGCCGCCTTGGCGGATAAACCTGTCCAGTTCCATGTGAAACATCTTTTTTATCCACTCCAGGTCAGCCCGTGTATTTTTTGACCCCGGGATAATCACCGCCCTGAACCTGGAAAGGTCTCCGGGCTTGTCGATGAAGCGAACCTCAATTTCATCCATGGCAGACAAGGCGTGAAAATCCGTGAAATTGGCAATGTGGGGAAGGCGGATGACTGCAACTCCGGGTTTTGCCGGATCCATTGGGGCATTGTTATCGCATGCCTCAATTTCAACAGAGTCTTCGGAGTCGATTTTAAAGTGGGTATACCAGGGCAACACGCCGAACACAGGTTTGCCTGTGTGCTGCTCTATCCAGTCAACCCCGTCTTTGAACAAGGCGATATCCCCCCGGAACCGGTTGATGACAAACCCTTTTATCCGGTCCCTGTATTTTGGTGGCAGGCACTCCAGGGTGCCGACCAACTGGGCAAATACACCGCCTCTATGAATATCTGCGGTCAAGACGACATCCGCATCTGCATATTCGGCCATGGCAAAATTCACAATATCATTGGGCATGAGATTGACCTCTGCACAGGAACCGGCCCCTTCCATGACAATCCGGTCATGGGCGGCTGCAAGGCGGTCAAATGCCCGGCAGGCCTCTTTATAGTAAAAGTCCTTGTTCCTGTGGTAGTTCATGGCCGTGTGATTGCCGTGGACAAGGCCGTTCAGCACCACCTGGGACTGCTTTTCACCGGTGGGCTTGAGCAGAACCGGATTCATGTCCACATGGGGCGGAATGCGGCAGGCTTCCGCCTGGACGATCTGGGCCCGCCCCATTTCCAGGCCTTCCGGTGTAATCCCGGAGTTGTTGGACATATTCTGGGCCTTGAACGGGGCAATCTGTTCGCCCCTGTCAACAAGGCTTCTGCATATGGCTGCGGCCACAATGCTTTTGCCGACATCCGACCCGGTTCCAAGGACTGAAATATGGTTTTTCATTTCTCTATGCCCACACGGGCGGCAACCCCGTTTTTGTAGTAATGCTTGATTTCTTTCATCTCGGTAACAAGATCTGCCCGTTCTATCACAGGTTCCGGTGCGCCCCGTCCGGTGAAAACCAGTTCCACGTGGTCGGGTTTCAGATCAATCAAGTGCAGAAGCTCCTGCTCGGCAATCATGCCGCACATATTGGCGACATTTGCCTCTTCGGCAATCACCAGGTCGTACTCTCCTGCGGCCAGAATGTCACAAAGTTTCTGATAACCTGCAGCGCAGCTTGTTTTTTCATCTTCCGAGGGGTTGCCTTTGACGAATTTCCCGGCACCGTATTGTTCGACCCGGATGTTGTCGAATTTCGACAATGATTTTATTTCCGAATAGTCCCCCTGCTTCATGAACTGCACGATAAACACCTGCAGTCCTGCGCCGGCAGCTCTTATGGCGAGGCCGAGGCTGGCAGTTGTTTTGCCTTTGCCGTTACCTGTATAGACCTGAACATATCCTTTTTTCATAACGCGCTCTCCTCTGATGCTCCATTCAATCCATGTATTTTTGGGTATACCCCCTTGGGGTGAACAGGAAGTCCATATATCGCATTGAAGCGCTTGATCCGATAAACAAAACGGTCTGCATGCCGACATCTGCATTGTCCACATCTTCCAGCCGTGAAAACGAAACGGCCTGGTTGTCGCGCATGGCACCGGTAACCACTGCCACAGGCGTTGTGCCCGGACGATGTTCCATGATCAACTCTTTGGCCCGGGTCAGTTGCCAATCCCGTTTTTTGCTTTTCGGGTTATACAGCACAATGACAAAGTCCGCCATTGCTGCAGCACTGAGCCGTTTTTCAATGGTTTCCCATTTTGTGAGCAGGTCACTCAGGGAGATGGCGGCAAAGTCGTGGGTCAGCGGAGCGCCGGCCAATGCCGCACCTGCAGCCAGGGCCGGAATGCCCGGGACAACTTCCAGTTCAAGCGCCGCTGCCCCGTCCTTGGGTTGTGCACCCGGCCTTGCAATGGCAATTCCGCGTTTTTCACACAACTCAAACACCAAGCCTGCCATGGCATAGATACCGGGGTCTCCACCGGAAACAAGGGCGCAGCATACACCTGAAAGCGCTGTGTCGATGGCCTTTTCCACACGGTCTATTTCTTTCATCATACCGGTGGAAATGATTTTTTTGTCCTTGACCAGATCTTTGATCAGATCGATATAAGTGGTGTATCCGGCGATAATATCTGCGGATGCAATGGCGTCTTTTGCCCGGCCGGACATGTGGGCTACACTGCCCGGGCCGGTGCCCACGATGTATAATTTCATTTTGGAACCGCCACAGCCAGAGTGACGTCCCTGGTTTTCTGTTTGGGTACAATCAGTTTGCCCATCCGGGCACTCAGTATTGCTGCTGCTTCGCATACGCTTTTTACTCCTAGGTACTTTTCCGCCATTTCAGACGGGTTTTCAATGGATTCAACACTGTTGAGCTGGTCTCGTTCATAAAATTGTATCGGCAGGTTCAATGTGCGGCCCAGGGCCAGAAGCCCCTGCTCATCTGCCTTGACAGTGGTTGTCGCAAGTGTGGAGATGGCCTCCGGACTTAATTTGAATGTCTTGAAAGTCTCGGTCAAGAAATCGGATATGTCCTGCTCAGGCGTATTTCTGTTACAACCGATTCCAACGCTGAGTACTCTGGGTCTGAACACCAACGTTTCACGTGGAACTTTTATTTGTTCCCAGGTACATGCGAGATCAATATCCGGTTCTTTGCCGGTGCCGGGAATTGCCAGTCCATCGGGGATAAACCGGGAAACCAGGCCCAGGGGGTCGTAAATCCGGATTTTTTCTCCCTTTAAAAAGGCCATATTGACGTATTTAATCGCACCGGGATTTTCAATGTAAAGCCCGTTATCCCTGGCAATCATGTCGATGGACGGCAGCGTGTTGATATCCGTGGCTGTGGTGATCACAGGCACGGCATTGGCGACTTCTCCGATATACCTGGCCAGGTCATTGGCTCCGCCGATGTGTCCCGACAACAAACTGACAGCGTGAAACCCTTTTTCATCCACCACGACAATTGCCGGATCTTCAAGCTTGGTTTTGATCAACGGGGCGATCAGTCTTACCGCGATTCCGGTTGCAAATATAAAAATATGGGCATCGAACTTCCTGAACTGGCGGGGTAGTTCCTCGCCCAGGCGGGAAAAACGGGTGACGCGAAGATCGTCACCACCGGATATATCTGTTGGCCCAGCCGCCTCTTTTTCAGGGATAAATAACGTATAATCCTGGAAATGGCTGCGCAGGCGGCGGCCAAGTCTGATGCCGTTGGGGGTAATGCCCCAGACGGCAGTGCGCCGGCTGTTGACCTTATTTGCCTTTGCGGTATCCATGTGAAAACCCAGGATCGTACAGTTTGGATTTGATCAATTCCATATTTCCCTGTGAGGCCTCTACGGCCTTCCCTACGATGATCAGGGCATGCCGTGTTATATTTTCTTCCCTGCAGGTGTCTGCCAGTTTTTCAATTGTTGTATAGAAAATCTGCTCTTCGGGGTGGCTGACCTTGTATGCGATGGCACAGGCGCTTTCTGCGCCGTAGTGTGGTTTGAGAATCTCCATGACCTTGTCCACAAGGCCGACGCTCAGGTAAATCGCCATAGAGGACTGGTGGGCGGCCAGGGCGTTCAGTGCTTCCGCTTCCGGTACGGGTGTCCGTCCGGCCATCCGGGTCAGGATCAGTGTCTGGGTGACTTCCGGCAACGTGTATTCCATCCCGATGCTGGCGGCAGCGGCAAATGCCGCCGTTACCCCGGGGATGACTGTATAGGGAATGCTTTCCTTTTGCAGCTCCCGGATCTGTTCGAAAATTGCCCCGTAAAGTGACGGATCTCCTGTATGCAGGCGGACGACACGTTTTCCGGAATGGTAACACGTGCGGATCTGTTCCACGATTTCATCAAGGTCCATGCCCGCACTGGAAACGGTTTTGGTGTGATCTCCTTTCCAGCAGAGCACAGCCTCTGGCACGAGTGAACCGGCATAAATGACCAGGTCTGCCTGCTCTATGGCTTTCATTGATTTGATGGTCATGAGTTCAGGGTCGCCGGGACCGGCTCCTGCAAATATAACCGGATGTAACGCTTGCGTCATAAGGTATCTGCCTTGTGTATGATAGGTTTGCTGCCTGAAATAATCCAGACAGGATTAAGGGCCTCCAGACGGTTGCCGTAGGGCATGGGTTTTGACCGGGACACCTGGACCTGGATGATTTCAGGAGAAAATCCCTGGTCTGTAAGTGTCCGCATAGCCGTCTCCATACTTTCCAGGACTACGGTATTGATCACGATTATCCCCTGGGCAGCAATCCGCTCGCAGCAGCAGGTGATAATCTTTTCCAGTCCTTTCCCCCCCCCGCCGATAAAGATGCGGTCCGGGGCTTTTAAGCTCTCATGGCCCTGGGGGAAATTGAGATGGGCCACCTTTATATTGGACCGTTCAAAGTTCTTAATATTGTGGACAATGGTTGGAATCCTGTCCTTGTTTTTTTCCACCGTGTATACCGTGCCCCAGGGAATGAAAAAGGCTGCTTCAATACCCACAGAGCCTGATCCAGAGCCAATGTCCCACAATACATGGTCTTTTCTTGTCAGTCTGAGTTTCGATAGGGAAATGCTGCGAATCTCTGATTTGGTAATCAACCCCCTGGAATGTCTGAAATAGGTGTCCGGCATTCCGAGGAATGTTTCATGTGGAACATTGATATCCACCTGCCCGGTTTTTAGCAGGATCACGATATTGGGATGGGAAAACGCGGCATTCAGAACCTTCTGATAATCGGTGAACCATGAAATCCGTTCATTTTCAGGGTGCCCGAGGTGTTCAAGCACACATATCCTGAATCCGTCCATCTCACGCTTGATCAGCTGATTTGCAACATAATGGGGATCTTTTTCCGGTCCTGTTAAAAAGGCTACTTTGGATTCCCCTGCCAGGGATGCGAAGGAAAACGGCTGGTCTGTCCGGCTGTGAAGACTGATAATCCTGGCATCATGCCAGGGAAGGCAGATGGCGGAGAACGCCGCTGCCACCGAGGTAATATTGGGATGTACGATCAGATGTTCCTCCGGGATATGCCGGGACAGGGTGGTGCCGATCCCGTAAAATAGAGGGTCCCCGGATGCCAGGACTACGATTTTCCGGGTGTGCATGCTCTCCCGGATCTCTTCGATGATGCCTGAGAGTTGTCCTTTGATTTGCAGGGTGTTTCCCGTGAAATCCGGAAACATGTCCAATTGCCTGCGGCCGCCGGCCAGGATGTCACACGACATGATCCGCTGCAAATGTGCTTCGGTTAAATCCTGCCGTCCCTGGCCGATGCCGATAATGTGTACGGGATTCATATCAGGCCACCCAATAATACGCCAATCCGACGAACATTAAGCTGATGATCCGGAAAAATTGTCCGGATAGCAGCAGTTGAAGTCCCATTTTGGGAGAGAATACACCCATGTACCGCGGCAGTTGGTGCCGTAACGCCCTTATGGGAAATGCAAGGATGTTTCCCATGATCAATGCCAGAACGGTTTGCTTGACCGTGAGCACACCCGCGTTCATTAAAGCGCCGGCCGCTGCAAAACCAGAGGTGAATTCAGCGGCAAAACTGAGCATCACAACGGACAGGGATTCCACCGGCATGAGTTGAAGGCTGACATGGGCGGACAAACTCTGATTTAACGCCGTAAATGCCCCGTTGATGTGCAGGACAAATACAATGGTATAAATGGGAAGGACCCAAACAAGAATGTTCACAATTCTGGGAAGCAGCCGTTTTTTTATTTTTGCCGCCACTTCCCTGAATTCCGGCTTTTTTGGAGTGCCGGCCGCCGCCGGCCCGGTTCCCCCGGGGGTAAATGCGTGTGCCTTACCAGACGCGCTGCCAAGGTAAAAATGG
This sequence comes from Desulfobacter sp., assembly GCA_036881925.1. Lineage (GTDB taxonomy): Bacteria > Desulfobacterota > Desulfobacteria > Desulfobacterales > Desulfobacteraceae > Desulfobacter. Next base: position 463,660 of record JBAJNJ010000002.1, on the reverse strand, counting down.
CCAAACATGAGAAATAAAATGGTGCGCAACAGGGTTGCCAGGAAGGTCAGTAAAAAATACAAGGCACCGGCCATTCCTGTCAAGGGCAGCACAATAAACATGGTTGTGGGCAGGTGGAGAAAGAAAGCGGGAAACTGGTTCAGATAATTTGACAGGAAAAGCTGGAGTTTGGAAATCTTTTTTTCCTCGTAAAAATCCAGCAACATGGCATTGGCTGCCGCCCCTGATAAAAAGGCAGTGGTAAACGCGGCACTGCAGTGGATTCCCATTTTTGAAAACCTGAAAAACGGTCTGGCCAGAACCGCCACTTCCCTTGTCCAGCCAAGGGCTTCAATGGTTTGGCCTGCGAGAAGCCCGATGGAAATAAAGAAAATCAGGCGTGCCAGGGGCAAGAACAACCTGTCAGACAATACGCCAGGGGTGATGGCGTCAAAAAGGACAAGCCCTCCGGCAAGAATAGCGGCTGATGCGGCCAGGGAGATCCCCAGCTTTTTATAGTGGATTTTCCGTTGTCTCATCTGGAGGCCAGAATCAGTGTCCAATAATCCGGATCCCGGGTTTCAAGATCCTCTACGTTGTTTATAATGGTTTCATGTGGCCGCCCGCATTTGGAGACCGCAACGCTTTTTTCGAAAAGCCCCTTATCCCTGAGGCTCTGGTTGATATCCCTGATGTTTTTATACGCTTTGACAATGGCCACGTTTTCAACATCATTCACCTTTCTGATCCGCTCTCCGCCGTATGCCCCGGATGTGATCAAAAGAGACTCCTCCCCTTCTACCAGAATCCTGTTGAGGCGCGCTGCCGCAGCATGAAAGGAAGTAATGCCGGGTATGGTTTCGATCTGTGCATCAGGCATGATACACTTCATTTTTTTCAGGATGTAGCCAAATGTCGAATAGGTGGTCGGGTCGCCAAGTGTCAGGAATACGGCGGTTTTCCCTTTTTTCAGTTCCTCGGCGATCTCCCTGGCATTGGCAGTCCAGGCCGCCTCGACCGTTTCCGACTTTTTGGTCATGGGGAATCCAAGTTGCCGGGTAACAGCGGATGCCGCAATATAGGGAGATGCAATTTCAACAGCCAGGCTGTAGCTGTTCTTGCTGGAAGCTGCCGTGAAAATAATGTCAGCCTCTTTGATCGCCCTGACGGCCTTCACCGTTATCAGTTCAGGGTCTCCGGGCCCAACTCCGACGCCGAATAATTTGCCTTGGGGAGTCATAAAAAATCCTCTTCGGTTTGTATGGAATTAAAAATTTCAGGATAGAGCAGTCTGCCAATGGCTGTAATTCCCTGGTAAAGCCTGGGAACCGGCCTGGAAACAATGCTCTCCTCTATTAAATATACCTGGTTGTTCTTAACTGCTTTGATAATGTGAAACCCGGGTTCCTCCAGGATGTCCGCCTTGCTGACAGGATTCATTATCCCCTTTTGGGCAAGGAAGACATCAATGGTATCGGCCTTTGCCAGGATCTGTTCTTTCCCGTAAACGGCAATGTTGGTATTCCGGGATGCCCTGGCATCTGCAGCCACATTGATTCCGCCTGCGGTCTCAAGGGCAAAAATCGGCATGGCGCCGGGGGTAAATGTGCGCATCCTTGTATGAATGGCCTGGAAGTACACCTTTTTCCGGTGGGGAATTTGTGCCGTTGCCTGTTGAATCTCACGGACGGCATCCTGAAACCGTGCTACCAGGGTTTTGGCTGCCGATTGCCGGCCGGTCAATATGCCGAGGTTCAGCCAGTAGTTGTAGACATCCGCGATGGTGGCGGGCTGAAAGGAGAGCACCGTAATGCCGTAGGATTGAAGCTGACGGACAAACTGCGGGTATCCGTTTTCGATCATGGGACGGATCAGCACTAGGTCCGGCTTTACGGCAATGAATTTTTCAGGATCGTCATGGTATGAAAACCGCTGCTTGGTTTTCACGGCTTCAGGATAGGTGTCGTTGACAGAGACCCCAAGAGTATTGTCCCGGGCCCCAAGGTAAAACAGGTTTTCCGTATGGGCTCCGTAAAGGGAGATAATTCGCGTGAACGGTGTCTCTACCACAAGGGTCCTGCCTCTGTGGTCCGTAACGGTATTGTCCCGGGCAAAAACAACAGATCCCTTTACCAGGCAAAGGAGTATGAGCAATACTGCCCAGGCAGCCGCTGCTGTAAAACCACCTGAAGCACCTTGATCAGGATGCTTTGAAATAGGCTTGTCTGGCCTGGGCATATTCATTGAATTCAACCTTTGCGTCAACATTAAATACGGTTTGGATGTTTTGCTCTGTAAATACATCTGCCGTGTTTCCACGGGCTTTAATCGCACCGTCCTTCAAAAAGACCAGGGTATCGGACCAACTGGCCGCCAGGTTCAGGTCGTGGAGCACAGCAATGACGGTTTTTTCACGGGACACCACCTCTTTTTTCAACAGCGCCAAAAGATGAAGGGTATGGTTGATGTCCATATTTGAAAACGCCTCATCCAGGAGAAGCACCGGGGTATCCTGGCATAATGCCCTGGCAAAAATACACCGCTGTTTTTCACCACCTGACAATTCCGTGATTTTTCTGTCTTTCAAGTGGGTGATCCCGGTGATTGACATGGCATTTACGGCAAGATCCCGGTCTTGCCGGGTGGGGTGTGAGAACCTGTCAACATAAGGGTGGCGGCCCATAAGAACCACTTCGTAAACGGTAAAAGGAAAGTTGACCGCATAATTCTGGGACACCAGGGCCATGGTTTGGGCTGCTGTCCGCCTGGACATCGTCCCGAGCCCGGAAGTCCCGAGCCGTATTTCCCCGTTATCCGGGGAGGTAAATCCCGATATGATATCCAGCAGAGTGGTTTTGCCGCTGCCGTTGGGCCCGAGAATCGCGTGAAACCGGCCATGTGAAAAAGTACAGGACAGGTCCCGGAGAATCGGGGCTTCGCCGTAGGAAAAACTGATATTGCTGATCCGGACATCCATGGCTATCTCATACGGCTCCGCCTGAATATCCAGCAGAATACCGGGCCGCCGGTCAGGGCGGTCAGGATGCCGATGGGGATTTCATGGGGAAGTACCGCACGGGTGATGGTATCTGCGCCGAGCAGGAGAACGGCCCCGGCCAGCAGGGAAATCGGAATCAGTTTTCGGTTGTCCGGGCCTGTAACGAACCGTACCATATGGGGCACCAGAAGGCCGACAAACCCGATGATTCCCGATATGGAAACACATACGGCTGCGAGCATGGAGCCTGTGACCAGGAGAATCAGGGTAACCTGCTTGAGGTTCACCCCAAGGCTGGATGCCGACCGGTCTCCCAATGAAATCAGGTTTAAATCCCTGGCATAATAGAGGGAAATCATTACCCCCAGGGCAAGGAAAACCAGGACAATCCAGAAGTTTGCCCAGGTTTTTGATGCAAAACTGCCCATGAGCCAGAAAATGATCACAGACACCTGCTCGTTGGCAATAAATTTTAAAAACGAGATGCCCGCCGAAAGGATGGCCGCGACAATGATACCCGAAAGGATCAGGTTGTTTGACGAGAGGCCGCCTGCATTCCGGCGTGGAGAATATGACAAAAACACCACGAAAAACAAGGTGGCGCATGCCCCGATAAAGGCAAACAGCGGGACCGAAACAAAGGTGGCGGACAGGTTCAGCAAAATGGCGATACTGGCGCCGAATGCCGCTCCGGCGGAAACGCCCAGGGTATACGGGTCCGCAAGGGGGTTGAGAAGGATGCCCTGGAACAATACCCCGGAAATGGAAAGTGCCGCCCCCACGGCTGCGCAAGTGAGAATCCTGGGCAGCCTTACGTCATATATAATGGTGGCATAGGTGTCGGCCATGGGATGACTCGTGGAAAGCCCGCCGGTTATCTTCGCGAGCAGGATATGAAAAATTTCTTGTACCGGTATGCTCAAAAATCCCATGGAAAGGGAAATAAGGATCATCGCGGCCAGAACCAGGATAAACGCCAGGGTGACCGGCCCGGTTCTCGTAAACGCGCGTCTTTCCATTCTTTTCATGTTGCTTCCCCGGCTCATGGGACCCTGGTTAATACATTCGCAGGAGAAGGAAGCCATGTTTCGTGCTGTTTCACGTGAAACAAGCATGCGACCCTATGGTTCTCTTCTCCCTTGCCATAAACAAAAAACCGGTTCAGGAGCGTGGCCTGAACCGGGATCCGTATTTATCCGATTTGCTGATGATCCCCACCTTCCGGGTGTGTCTACCAATCATCTAACCAGGCAGGTTTTCTGGCTTCCGGATCATCTTACTGTTCGCCCCTTCCCAATGAAATATGTTCATCAGTGGTCATGGCGAGGATCATCCCCGGTTACAGCGGCGGGTCCGTTCCTGAGTTTCACAGGATTCCCTTTTAACTGCGGTGCAGCACCTAATATCCGGCCAAAATACTCTCTTACCATGGTTGTGTCAAGGAAAAAGCCGGTCGGGCTGCTGGTGCAAAAACCTTTGAAATTCTATGGGTTAATTCGTATAACATCATAGAGGCCAAAACCGGTGGGGATTTATCGTAAAAAAATCCTGTCCGGGGAAAAAAGACCGGCACAACAGGGAAATGCCGGAATGGCGTTTAAGTTTTTGGCAGAAAATTGTATTGACAATCCTGCCGGGGTTTTGTAGCAGATGCGTATCAAATAAAGGGAATCCTGTGAAACTCAGGAGCGGTCCCGCCGCTGTAAGGGATATGGACGCCCCGGAAACCACTGGTTGGCTTTTTTGCGCACCGCAAATTTGACACCGGGAAGGTGGGGCGGGCCGGTTATGCCCAAGCCAGAAAACCTGATTTGATAGTTTGTTACCTGTGCCATCTCTGCGGAAGACAGGGATCCAGACCATAAGATTTGGATACGCCCTTCTGCCTGTGGTATGGAAGGGCGTTTTGTTTTCTATGGATACAGGTAATCAGCGTTGCCAAAGGCAGCGCATGAGAACCGGGGGGCGGTTCGGGGCCCGGCCATGCAATCATGGCCGGGCCCTTTTTTTCCGAATCGGTACAATGCCGTATATAATGTAACTGACCATCGCCCGTCTTGCATTTTAACACCGGTGCCTGTATGTTGGACTGAACCTGAATCCCGTGAATCCTGGAAATAAAAGATACCCATGAAATTTGATACCTATCCCATCTCTGCCAGCATAAAAAAGAATCTGGCAAAACAGGGGCTGAAACGGCCCACAGATATCCAATATAAAGCCATACCCTCGATTTTGAAGGGGGAGGATGTCCTTGCCATTGCACAGACGGGAACCGGCAAAACCGCCGCTTTTGCCGTCCCTGTCATTGATATGGTTCACCGGGCAAAATCCTCGAAAAAAAGCCGGGGCATCCACTGCATTGTGATGGTGCCCACCCGGGAGCTTGCCCTCCAGATCCACGGGGTGTTTGCCGCATTGTGCCGCCAGACTCGGGTGAAACCGTTCGGACTGTTCGGCGGGGTTGACCAGGACAGCCAGATCCGGCAATTGTCAGAGGGCATCGATATTCTCATTGCCACACCAGGCCGGATGTTTGATCTGATCAGCCAGGGCGCCATTGATGTCAGGCCGGTAAGAATTCTGGTGCTGGACGAGGCGGACCAGATGCTGGACAAGGGGTTTATACATGATATCCAGTCCATCAAAAAGCGATTGAAGCAACGCCATCAGACCCTGTTTTTTTCCGCGACAATCAACAAGGAAATCAAGAAACTTGCCTTTTCCCAGGTCAAAACCAGTGCCATCCGGATCCAGATTTCACCGGATGACCCGGTGTCCAAGAATGTTTCCCACTATGTGGTGTTTGTGGAGATGGATGACAAGCGGTTTTTCCTGCGCCGGTTTCTCAGGGACAATCCCGACGCCAGGGTCATGGTCTTTGTCAGGACAACGGTCCGTGCCGGGCGGGTGGAAAAGGCCCTGGCACGAAACAATATAGAGGCGCTGACCATATACGGGCAAAAGGAACAGGCCGAGCGCCTGGCGGTTATGGATGCATTTAAGTCGGGCAGGTCCAACGTGCTCATTGCCACGGATGTGTCCGCCAGGGGCATTGATATTCCAAACGTGGATTATGTGATCAACTATGATCTGCCTGACCAGCGGGAGGTGTATGTCCACCGGGTGGGCAGGACGGGCCGGGGACGGTCAAAGGGATCCGCCCTTTCCTTTTGCAGCAAGGGGGAGCGGGACATGCTCAGGGAAATTGAAGACTTTCTGGGCAAGGAAGTTGAGCAGATCCGTCTGGGAAAAGAGGAATATCAACTGACCGTTGACGTACTGGACGGTCCGGAAAATATCCAGGAGATGATTCGGGCCAACGAGGACTGGGAAAAAAAGCGCAAAAAGAAATCAAAACGGAAAAAACGCTGATTTTGAAGTTGATGTTGCAGCAATTGCTGTTGCATTCGTCCGGTTCCGCCTCCTATACCCAAAGATAAAGAAAACAACCGATGTACATGATGGTGACGGCAGTGGCCAGGGCCATGCGGACGGCGGACAGGGCGAACGCCGACTTGATAACCCTGATGTTCACGGCAAAGGCGTAGGCACCGAACAGCCCTGTGAGAAAGATAAGGAACGCGGATGGGGTGCCCACCTGGAGAATGGCCACAAAAGGAGCCACGGGCCATAAAGATATGGCAGCCGCACCAATGTGAAAATAGGATGTCATAAAATCCGCTTTTCCGCCCATGGCCTTGAGAAATACCCAGATAAACAGGGCCGCTCCCGCATGCATGAAAAAGGCGACGGGTATGCCCGCAACCATCACTTTTGCTGCGTTGATGGCTGTCACATCCAACCCCCTGCCTGCCAGTACCATCCGGCTGAATAAAGCGGCCGCACACCCGTAAATGAGCCCTAGAACCAACACGTTGACAATACAATAGATCTGGAGCTGTTTGACGCCTTTTGGGGTTGCCGGGCAAAACGGGGTAAAGCTGAGCAGGTTTCCCATGGTGGTCAGGTAATGCATTTTTTCTCCTCAACCGGTGTGATGGAAAAGGTGCCGTGCCCGGGCCTGTCCCGGACACGGCAAGGGGGTCAGGTCATCCCCCGGGATAAAACACCGGCAACCCAATATCGGTTCCCGGTGTTTTTTACGCTCAGGTCCAGGGCACAAGTCCCCAGAAGAAAATACCAAGACAGACAATGGAGATGATCACCGGTACGGTGACACCGTTATACCGGCTCTCTTCATAGTCCGTTCCCCAGCCGTGAATCCGGTCGATCACTTTTTTATCCACAAGGGTGGGGGCAAAGGATTTGAACATGGCCATCCGGTTGAATGCAATGGACAGGATGATAAACATGGCAAAGCTCAAGGGGATGGTAACCATGCCCCCGGACATGCCCAGAGCCGCCACAAGGCCCTTACCGATCACAACCGACGGAATGACATGGGGAGATATCAGGATGTAAAGAAAGCCGCAGAAGAGGGACGATATGATCAGGGCCAGCTTATTGGCCTCTTTCCACCAGACTCCCAGGAGAATGGCGGGCGTGGCTGTTGTGGCCAGAAGGCCAAAGGCCCAGAGAATAGAGGTCACAAGGAATTTCGGGGGCTTGAATGCCATGAGGATGGCCAGAAGACCGCCCATGGCTAGTGCTGCGTATCCCCATTTCATTTTTTTGGAGGAATCCATATCAGGCGCGATGATACCGAGAAGGTCGGAGCCCACCAGTCCTGCAATGGCCATGAGGTTGCCGCCGATGGTGGACAGGCCGGCTGCCACTGCACCGCCCATGACAAAGGCGGCCACCAGGGTGGGGTTGTAAAATACATTGAGGATCAGGATGGTCTGGTCAGCCTTTTCAATGATCCTGCCGGTGGTGGCGGTGAAAAAGTTGCCGGTGAATCCGACCACGTAGGTGCCGGAAAAGAGCAGGCCCAGGAACAGGGCAAACCATACCACGGCCCAGCGGGCGCTTTTTACCGAGGACGAGGTAAACACCTTCATGGCCAGGTGGGGAAGGGCCACAGGCCCCAGGGTAAAGGCCGGAATCAGGGCAAAGTACCACCTGAAATCGTACTTCATGTCAAAAAAAGTGGGGATGGCCTTGACCATTTCGGGAACCATGTCGCCGTAAGCCAGGGGCGGGAACCACCAGCCTGATGACCCCATGGCCTTCATGATGGCGCCCATGGGAACGATCATGGCCACGGTCATGACCACCATCTGGAATGCGGCATTGTAAGATGCGCCATACATGCCGCCCACGGTGATGAACCCGACGGTGGCCAGCCCGGCCACGACAATGGCCGTGTTGTAAGGCACCCCGAAAAGCAGCTCAAAAGCACGCCCGAGACCGATCATCTGACCCAGGGCGTACATGACCATGATCAGGATCATCCAGCAGACAATCACAATGGTAGCAGGCTTGCCATACCGCTGCTTGATAAATGTGGCCGGGGTAAAGGCTTTCATCCGCCTGAGGCTGGTGCCGTAAAGCAGGGTCAACAGAGGGATGGAAATGGCCCACTGGATCCAGAGATAGACAAAGGGGACCTGGAGTTTAAGGATCAGGGCGATAACTCCCAAAAAGGTAGCAAGAGAAGCCCAGGTCGCTGCCATGCCAAGGCCGTTGGTCACCGGGCCGATGGAAAAACCGGCCGCATAAAAATCTTCATCAGATGTGGTTTTTCGGGATGAAACATATCCCACATAGTAAAAAATAACAAACAGGACCGCGACGACGCTGAGGCCGACCCAGACATTACTTAGTGCATATTCTGCTGGCATAGCGCCTCCTTATTCGTTTACGGATTCGGAATCGGTTTCGGTTTCCGGGGGCAGGGAATTGACATATTCTTCCATTTCATCGTCAAACTTGTTGCACACAATGGTCATGATAAGGCAGACCCCTGCAATGCCGAACCATCCCAGGAGGATGGGAACAATGTACTGGACGGGAAACCCCCACAGGGTTCCCTGCTGGAGCGAGGGAAAGAGAACAAAGATGGAGGCGGAATGACCCATGAGAAGCAGGATGACGGAAAATACAATGGTCAGGGTGATCTCCTTTTTGTAGAGCTTTTCTTTCATGGTTTAAACTCCCTTGAATTATGGTGGTTAGCGACCATCCGCTACCAGACCTGCAAGGCGGCGGATGGTCCTTTGTTAAACCCGTAATGCAATTTCAGAATCTTATCTGCCCCACTCCGCGTCTCTCAGTTCAATTCGCCGGATTTTTCCACTGATGGTTTTGGGTAATGCATCTACAAACTCTATTTTTCTGGGATACTTATACGGTGCTGTGGTGGTTTTTACATGGTTCTGGAGTTCCTTGACCAGATCGTCGCCGGGCTCAACCCCGGGGGCGAGGATGATAAATGCTTTGACCACTTCGCCGCGGGTTTCGTCCGGGCTGGACACAACCGCAGACTCGGCAACCGCTGCATGTTCGATCAATGCGCTTTCCACCTCAAAGGGGCCGATCCGGTAGCCGGATGTCAGGATCACATCGTCGGATCTGCCCACAAACCAGAAATACCCGTCCTCATCCACATAGGCCTTGTCGCCGGTAAGATACCAGCCCGGAATAAAGGATGAAGCAGTCCGGTCCGGCTCTTTCCAGTATTCTTTGAACAGGCCCACCGGACGCTCCGGCTCCACCTTGACCGCGATATCGCCCTCTTCGTTGGGCGGCAGGATATTGCCGCTTTCGTCGATGACGTGCAGGGCAATGCCGGGGGTGGGTTTCCCCATTGAGCCGAACCGGGGTTCAATGCAGGGAAATGAGCCGGCCAGGAGAACGGTTTCGGTCTGTCCGTACCCGTCCCGGATGATGCACCCGGTGGCTTTTTTCCAGACCTCTATGATTTCTGGATTCAGGGGTTCGCCTGCACCCACGCAGTGCCTGAGGGTGTCGAATTTGTATTTGGAAAGATCTTCCAGAACCAGCATCCGGTAGATGGTGGGAGCGCCGCACATGGTGGTGATGGGATATTTCTGAAGCAATCCCAGGGTGGTGGCGGGGTCAAACCGGTCCGTATGGTGGATGAACTGGGCAGCGCCCTGGTTCCAGGGGCCGAAATAGGACGACCAGGCCGCCTTGGCCCATCCGGTATCGCTGACGTTCCAGTGCATGTCCTCTTCCTTGAGGTCCAGCCAGTACTTGCCGGTGACCCTGTGGCCGATGGGATAGGAATGGGTGTGCAGGGCCATTTTGGGAAATCCGGTGGTGCCCGAGGTAAAATATACCAGGCAGTTGTCCTCGGATTTGGTCTTTGCCGTGTCAAATGCGTCGGAAGCGGCGTCAAGGGCGGCGTCAAAAGAAATCCATCCCGCAACATCTTCCTGGATGACGATTTTGGATTTTACCGTGGGGCACTTGTCGGCCACTTCGTCAAATTTAGCGGCGATTTCAGCATTGGTGATAATGCAGGCGGCATTGGATTTGTTGGACCTGAACTCCAGGTCCTTGCCGGTGAGCTGGGTGGTTCCCGGGGCGATCAGGGCGCCGGTGCGGATACATGCGGTGAAGATGATCCACCACTCAATGTTCCGGGGCAGGACAACAATAACAACATCGCCCTGGCCGATGCCCTGGTCTTTAAGAACATTGGCCAGCCGTTTAGATGCCAGGCTGATGTCGTTGAAGGTCTTTTTGATCTCAGTGCCGTTGTCATCCACCCAGAGCATGGCCAGCTTTTCCTTGTCTTCGGCCCACTTGTCAATGACATCGCCGGCAAAGTTGAAGTACTCGGGGACGTCCCATTTGAAGTTGTCATACTCGGCATTGTAGTCGGTCATGTTTGGCTGTACGGTCATTTTGTTTCCCTTTATGTAAATAGCGTTCAAAAATTAGGGGTTAAGGTTTTCCAGACAGCAGCGAAATGTCCTGTTTCACCTCCTTTCCCGTATTTTTTGAGTTTTAAGGCAGCGATTTGGTGTAAATCGCCCGCCCTGTGAGACTGGATATAAATGGAATCCAACATAGGATCTGGTGTAGTAAAGGCCGGCGATTTGAACAATCGGCATAAACCGGATTTTAAATGTAGGGTTTTTTGTAGGAAAATATAGGGGATTGTATTATCAGCCTGTAGGTTTGCGGACCTACAACAGGATAAGGGCCGGGTGCCTGTTAATCGATCTGGGTGCTGATCTGGCCGGTCTTTTCAAAGTGAACGGCGCACCGGACCAGCTCGTTGGCATGTTTCAGGTTGAGTTTCTCCTTGATCCGCTCCCTGTAGGTACCGATGGTTTTGATACTCAGGAACAGGCGCTCGGCGATTTCTCTAGAGGAAAATCCCCGGCCGATGAGCTTGAACACCTGGAGTTCGCGGTCCGTGAGCCGGTCCACCGGGCTTTTGTCCCTGGCCCTGGGGGTATCGGACATGGAGGAAAGGATATGCTCCTTAACTTTTTCATTAAGATAAATTTTGCCGTCCAGCACGTGGTGAATGGCGGTGACCACGGATTCCATGGCCTCCTGTTTCATGATGTATCCGCGGGCCCCGGCGGAAAGCGCCCGCTGGGCGTATAGGTATTCGTCATGCATGGACAGCACCAGGACAGGGATCTGTTTATGGTGCTGTTTCACGTACTTGACCAGATCAATGCCGTCGGACTGCTTCAGGGAAATATCAGCAATGATCAGGTCCGGGGCCATCTCCTCAATCTCGGGAATGGCCTGAGCCACATCCTTGGCCGTGCCAAAAGCTTCAAGGTCGTCTTCCTGGTTGATGAGTTCGGCAAGGCCGAGCCGGAAAATCGGATGGTCTTCCACCAGTAATATCTTTTTTGTATCGGACATAAACCGCTGTTTCTAAGTCACCCGCAGTTGTTTTTGAGCCTGGCCCCGGCATTCGACCCCGGGCGCAGTTGAAAAATTTCGATCACCCTACCACCTTTGAAAGGAGAATACCAGGTCTTTCAAACCGCTGCGTCCGTTAACGCGCCTGCCGGCATGGTCAGGCGTACCCGGGTGCCTTCAGCCTTGTCCGAAGAGACCACAAGGGAGGCCCCGATGATCTTTGCACGGTAATTCATGATCCGGAGCCCCATGCCTTTGGCATTGGCGTCAGGGGCAATGCCCGAGCCATTGTCCTGGATGGTGAAGCCAAACTGGCTGTCCCGGAGGGTCATTGAAATGCAGATGGTGTCGGCATTGCCGTGGCGGATGGCGTTTCTCACCGCCTCGCCGGCAATATGGTAGAGGTTGAGGGTGACCATGTGGTTGGCGACCACAAGGCCGGTATCCCTTTCAAGCCGGCAGTCCACCTGGTGGATCATCCGGGTGTTGGTGACCAGGTCTTCAAGCGCCGCGCCAAGGCCGTGGTTGAAATATACAGGGCAAAGTCCCCGGGCCAGTCCCCGGGTCTTGGATATCGCCTCTTTGATCAATTCGGAAATCCGGCCCGACAGGTGCTCCACATCGGGCTGCCGGCCCCCTGCCTTTCGCTTGAGCACCTTGACCAGCCCCTCAATACCGATGAGGTGGGGGCAAAGATCATCGTGAAGATCGTTGCCGATGGCCTGGCGCTCCTTTTCCCCGGTTTCCATGATGGCCTTTTCCAGCCGCTTGACCTCGGAGACATCCCTGTGGATGATGACCGACCCGAGCGGGTTGCCGTTTTTGTCCCGGTATACCGACCCCCGGGTGGTCACGTCCACCAGCCGGCCGTCCCTGGCCTTGCGTTTGGTTTCGAGCCTGGGGATGATTTCCCCTTTTAAAATCGAGTGGATGCCTTCCATGGTTTCTTTCCAGTGGGCCTTTGGCACAAAATGATCCAGCTTGCTGCCCAGGCTGTCTGCCAGGGTATAGCCGAATACCTTGGTAAAGGCTGGGTTCATATAGGTAACCCTGCCCTTCATGTCATAGACCACAATGGGATCGGGAACAAACTCCATGACCGACCGGTACTTTTCTTCGCTTTCCGTCAGCGCCTCCTGGGCCTGGCGCCGTTCGCTGATCTCAGCCTGCAATTCCCTGTCATATGTGGCCAGCCGGTCCATGAACGAGTTGTAATAAAAGGCGAGCTGTCCGACTTCGTCACTGGATTCCATGTCAACCGCACGGTTGGAAAACCCCCCGGCAATGTCTTGTTTGAACCGTTCCATAAGGGAATGAAGGGGTTTGGTAATGGTATCGCTTAAAAACACGGTAATGGGGATAAAAATCACCAGGGCGGCCATGCCCACCAGGATGAAGATCTGCTTCATGGCGTAAAGGGGGGACCGGATTTCGTCTAGGTATGAGGATGAGGCCACCATCCATTCATACTCGGGAATATAGTTGAAAAACACCAGCTTTTCCCTGTACCGGTTTTCCCCGGGATTTTTCCAGGCATATTCCAGCATACCGTTCTTTTTTCGGAGCATATCTTTAAAAAACTGGCCTGAGAACCGGTCATCCGTCAGCACATTTATTCCTGTCAGTTCCGGATGGATGATGACGTTTCCTTTGGTGTCCATGACATAAGAATACCCTGTTTTGCCGAACCTGAGATTGAGGATGCCGGTTTTGAAGTCATCGATATCCACCAGTTTGAGAAATTCCTTCCGGTATGAGGATACCGTGATCATCCAGTTCCATGGCTTGAAATAGTTGAGATAAAGCGCCTTTGGCCGGGGCCGGGCATCGCCGGGATTCTGCCATTCATATTCGATATACCCGTTTTTGATGGCAATCATCTCCTGGACAAACCTATGGTCTGAAATGTCCAGGCCTTCCAGGGATTTTTTCGGATGCTTGACGATGCTGCCCTGGCCGTCCAGGATACAGATATACCCGCTGATGCCGATACTCTGGCTTAAAATAATATCCGCGGCACGCTCCATGGCTTCGGATTCGGTGATTTTTCCCCGGCGCGAAAGGTCGTAGAGCCGCTGGATGATTTCGTAGTTTTTTTCCGCGACACCGCGCAGCCGGTTTTTGATGGATACCGAAACGGCTGTTTTGATGGTGTTGTGAATGGCGGAGGTAGAGTTCTTCAGTTCGCTTTCAATATTGGCTTCCACGTTTTGTTTGACAACGGAATAGATGGTCAGGCTGGACAGGCTCATGATCACGATAAAGCAGGAGGAGTAAATAAAGAGCAGTTTGTATCGGATGGGAAAGTTTTTGATCAGGTCAAAAGGGTTCATACCGCCTCCTAAACAATACGCCGTTAACGGGACACGGAACGCGTTGCCCCGGATATTTTGATGCTATGGGGACAGTTTCAAAATATCCGGGATTTGTCAATGGGGCGGATTGTCAAAGGCACAGCCATGGCCGGTTCCCCGGCCGCGGGTCGGGGCAGCGGAATCAGCTGAAAAAGGAGGTGTCGTATTTTTTCCAGATGTTCAGTGCGATTCTCAGGGGTTTCATCATGGGAACGGTATAGGTGTGGAGTTTTTTGTCGGCCATGTATGTCCTGCACCGGTCCACGTAGGCGGAAAATCCCCGGGGCGAAATGATCAAAGGTTTTGTCATTTCCTGCTTGAGTTCCACCAGGCGCTCGGGAAGGTATTCGGAGAGCAGGGGGACCTGGAGATAAATGGCAGCGATGATGACGTCGGTGTTGGGGTCTTTGTCCGCGATGCGGATGGACTCCAGGAGACGGTCGTCATTGCAGTTGCCGAAAAGGTCAATGGGATTGTTGCCTACGTTTTTGAGCACCTTGTCCTTGACGGCCATTTGTTCGGGCTTGAGGTCTTTTTCAATCAGGGCCTGCATCCGCTGCCGGGTTTCCGGGGCGAATTCGGCCAGGGCCATCCCCTCTTCCGTGACCTGGTCGGCCAGGAGGATGCCGGCCCCGCCGCCCACGCTGACCACAGCGATACGGCTGCCCGAGGTTTTGGGCTGGCTGGTGAGAATGGACAATACATTGACCAGGATTTTCGGGTCTTCGGTCAACTCTTCCACCAGGTAAAATCCGGCCTGGTCGCAGCAGGCTTTGAATGCCTCATGGCTGCCGGCAAGTGAGGCGGTGTGGGACAGGGCGGCCTGGGCTCCGCCCCCGGTTCCGCCCTTGATGATGAGCACAGGTTTTTTCCTGGCCACTTCTTTGCCCACCCGCATGAGCTTGAGGCCGTCCGCCACCCCTTCCAGATAAATGGCAATGATTTTGATCCCGGGGTCGTCTCCCATGTGGGCCAGGATTTCAGGCACTCCGGTGGTGGCGGCATTGCCGATGGAAACCCATTTGCCGATATTCTGGTTGTCCGCCCCGAACATTTCAAGGAGTTCCAGGCCGATCCCTCCGCTCTGGGAGATCACACCCACGCAGTTGGACGGGGTGGGCGGCACGGACCGCTGCACCGGAATATAATTGGTATTGAGGCCGGAAAAATTGTCGATGACGCCCATGCAGTTGGGGCCGATAAAGGCCACCCGATAGGTTTCACTCAGATGGATCAGCCGTTCTTCCAGGTCCTTGCGGCCCATCTCCGCAAACCCGTCCGAAAAGATAATGGCGCCCTTGCCCCCAAGCTGGCAGAATTCTTCGAAAATGGCCACGGTACGTTCGGAGCTTACGGCAAATACACAGACATCCGGCACCTCGGGCAGGTCCCGGAGAGAGGGGTAGCAGGCCAGGCCGTGGATAGTCTTGAGTTTGGGGTGGACCGGGTAAAGCCGTTTGATGCCCATGCAGTTCTTGAGAATCACCCCGCCCTGGGTGCCGGGCCGGGACGCCCCGATCACCGCCACGGACCGGGCGTTGAAAATCGCATCCACACTGGCCCGCTTCCAGTCCCTGACATCTTCGGAAACCGGTGTGATATGTTCGGTATCCCTTATGAGCCGGGCATCCACAACCGCATATCCCTTTTCGTAAACAATAACGGGATTGAGGTCCAGTTCGGCAATGTCCGGGTTTTCCGCCATGAGTTTTGAAATGCGGATGGCAAGGTCAATGATCGCGTCCCTGTCATAATTCAGTCCCCTGAATCCGCTCAGCACCTGCCCTGCCCTGGTGTTTTCCAGCATCCGTTCCACATCTTTTTCGGACAGCACCCCGATGCCCATGGCCGCATCCGAATACAGCTCCACAAAGATACCGCCGATACCCACCATGGTGACCGGGCCGAAACCCGTGTCCTGTTTGGCGCCCACCAGGAGTTCAAACCCTTTGTCCGCCATTTTCTGAACCAGGAGTCCTTCCTTATCCGCCCTGGAAAATCCGCCCATTTTCTTTTCAACTTCTTTACAGGCCGTTTCTAGATCGGACGGGGTTTCCAAATCAAGGAACACTGCCCCCTGATCTGACTTGTGGATGATAGCTTTGGATACCGGTTTGGCAACAGCGGGATAACCCATGGTTTTGGCGGCTTCCAGGGCATCGGCTACGGTGTACACCTGGCGTCCCTGGCATTCGATCCCGTATCGGCCCAGCAGTTCGGCGCTTTCTTCAAAATTCAACTGATATGCGGCAGGCATGTCAGACATGTGTATAACTCCTTGGTTTGTTTCGAAACATCTTTCTGTCATTTGGTATAAAGGGGTGTTGCGGGGCGTATTGCCGGGGTATCAGGGGGTAACTTCTTGTTTCAGCATACAGCAGGCAATCTTGTGGCAGGGGGTTCCGTCCCGGGTGTAAGCCAAATTTCCCGGCTGGATCATTTTATTCATGACGCAGCCTTCGGGAATATCCAGGGCAAACAGGTCGGTTTCATTGATCTTGGGGCGAGGCACCAGGGTATTGTCCAGGATCTCGTAGGAATGAAGGGAAAAATCCTCACAGATGGGGCATTGGTAGACCCGCCCGTTGGGAAACACAAAATAGTTGTGGGCCACATTGGCCGCACACTCAAACGGGGCATCCCTGTCAAGGAACACCTTGGGATAGGTCACGGTAATGCCGTGTCCGGCAATTTGCGCCGCTACCTCCGGGATAACGGTGCGCCAGGTCTCTTTTGACACCTGGTGCCTGGCGCCGGTATCAGCGGACTCCCCCCGGATGCCGATGACCTGGATGAAAAACCGGGAAATGCCCAGGTCCTTGACAAGGCCGGGCATGCGGTCCAGCTCATGGATGTTTTTTTCAGACACCGTGTAAATCATGGAGCAGGTAAAGCCCCGGGCAGTTGCCCGGGCGATGCCATTCATCACCGCTTCCCAGCAGCCGTTTCCCCGGATGGCGTCGTTGGTCGCCCGGGTGGCCCCGTCCAGGGAAAAACTGATGAAGTCCACCTCTTCCGGTGTGATTTTGTCCAGGATATTGTGGAAAAGGTATCCGTTGGTATCAATGGTGATGGATTTGAAACCGAGTTTCCCGGCAATACTGACGGCCCGGGACAGGTCCGGGTGGAGGGTGGGCTCTCCACCCAGAAGAACCAGGTTGGTTTGGGCGGCCTCCGGGGCAAAAATATTCAGCCAGGCCTCTATGGTTTCGATATCAAGGGTGGTGTCCCCGTGCTGGGTCCGGTTGATGTAACAATGGCCGCACCGCAGGTTGCACCGGGTCAATATGTGGAAAAAGAGGTTGGTGCTCTCTTTTGAAAACGCAACGGTCTGTTTCTGCATCCTAACCCATGCACTGCTTGGTAAAGTTGGGGTCAAACGGCACGGGATAGCTGCCGTCAAAACAGGCCTTGCAGAAATTCATTTCCGGGTCCTCGACACCCGAGGCCTCCAGCATGCCCTCTATGGAAAGATAGTGGAGGGAATCCAGGCCCAGGTATTCTGTCAGTTCGGCAATGGGCTTCTGGGCGGCAATCAGCTCGCCCTTGGAGGAAAAATCAATGCCGTAGTAGCAGGGAAACTTGTGGGGCGGGCAGGAGATCCGCATATGGATCTTTTTGGCCCCCAGTTCCCGGAGCGCCTTTACCCGGGTTTTGGCGGTGGTGCCACGGATAATGGAATCCTCGATAATGATGATGTCCTTGCCCTTGATCAGTTCCCGCACCGGATTCAGCTTCACCCGCACGGCAAAGTCCCGCATGGACTGGGTGGGCTGGATAAAGCTGCGGCCCACGTAATGGTTCCGGATCATGCCCATTTCAAAGGGAATGCCCGATTCGCTGGCATAGCCGATGGCGGCGTAATTGCCCGAGTCGGGAAAGGGCATGACCAGATCGGCATCCACATGGGATTCCCGGGCCAGGCGGCGGCCGTGGGCCTTGCGCATCTCATAGACATTTTGTCCGTCAATGGTCGAGTCGGGCCGGGCAAAATAGATGTATTCGAAAATGCACAGGGATTTTTTGGCTGCCGCCCTGGGATGGCGAATACTTTTGATCCCGTCTTCGTTGATGATCACGATTTCCCCGGGTTCCAGTTCCCGGATGAATTCCGCCTGGACCAGGTCAAAGGCGCAGGTTTCCGACGCCAGCACGTAGTGGCCGTTGAGCTTGCCCAGGGCCAGGGGCCTGAATCCGTTGGGGTCCTTCATGCCGATGACCTCACCCTTGCAGGTAAGCAGGATCATGGAATAGGCACCCTCAATCTTGGCGACTGCATTGCGCACGGCATTTTCAATATCCCCCTTGACCAGGTTTTTGATAAAGAGGTGGAGAAAGACCTCCGAATCCATGGTGGTCTGGAAGATGGAGCCTTTTTCCTCAAGTTCCTCTCTCAGGGTATGGGCATTGACCAGGTTGCCGTTATGCGCCAGAGCGTAGGACCTATGGCGGTGGTTGACAACAAAGGGCTGGGCATTGGTGATCACGCTGTCACCGGTGGTGGAGTAGCGGACATGGCCGATGGCCGAGCCCCCTTCGATCCGTTCCAGGTCCTTCATGTCGAATATATCCGGCACCAGGCCCATGCCTTTGTGGGAAAAAATTTTGTCGTTAATGCCCCGGTTGACAGAGATGCCTGCACTTTCCTGGCCCCTGTGCTGGAGAGCGTAAAGGCCGAAATAGGTGATTTTGGCCGCCTCCGGGTGTTTGTACAGGCCAAAGACACCGCATTCGTCTTTGGGGCGTTCGCTTGGAGTGAATATCTTACGGGTGGTATCCATGTTAAGTATCCTGGTGTTGGGTCTCCTGATGGTCGTTATCCCGGTATTAATTATCCTGGTGATAATGCTGGATCGGTTTGACAGAAAGTGCCTCCCGCTTCATGGCCTTGATGGCCGAGCAAATGGCCTTGGTCCCGTCCGTGGTTGTGGCATAAGGGATTTTATACTTGATGGCTGCCCGCCGGATTTCATACCCGTCCTGCTGAGTCTGGCTGGAAGCCCCGGTATTGAGAATCAGCTGGATTTCGTTGTTCTTTACGGCATCCACCACATGGGGGCGGCCAGACGAGACTTTTTTGACTCGTTTGGCCGGCACCCCGTTTTCTCCAAGAAATTCAGCAGTTCCTTTGGTAGCAGTTATGGTAAATCCCATTTCATGGAATTCCCTGGCAACGGGCAGGGCAGCTTGCTTATCCTTGTCCTGGACCGAGATAAATACGGTGCCTTCTTTGGGAAGTTTCTGGCCGGCGGCGAACTGGGCCTTGGCCACGGCCGCCCCGAGGTCTTTGTCAATGCCCATGACCTCACCGGTGGATTTCATTTCAGGGCCAAGCACCGGGTCCACCTTGGCAAACCGGTCAAACGGCATGACCGCCTCTTTCACGCAATAATAGGACGGGGTGACTTCTTCGGTGAATCCCAGTTCCTTAAGGGTCTGTCCCAGCATGATCTTGGTGGCCAGCTTGGCCAGGGGAACACCAATGGCCTTGGACACAAAGGGCACGGTCCTGGAGGCCCTGGGGTTGACTTCAATGATGTAAACCTTGTCGTTCATGATGCCGAACTGGATGTTCATCAACCCTTTGACGTTCAGCTCTTTGGCAATGGCCCTGGCCGCATCGGCCATTTCATCGATATGGGTCTGGGAAATGGAATAGGGCGGCAGCACACAGGCGGAGTCGCCTGAGTGGATACCGGCCTCTTCAATATGTTCCATCATGCCGCCGATAATCGTGGTTTCACCGTCTGAAATGGCATCCACATCCAGTTCAAACGCCTCTTCCAGGAACTTATCGATAAGCACGGGCTTGTCCGGGGATGCCTGGACCGCCAGGTCAAAGTACTCATGAAGGTCTTTTTCATCATACACGATTTTCATGGCCCTGCCGCCCAGAACAAACGACGGTCTTACCATGACGGGATATCCGATATCCCGGGCCACGCCAACCGCTTCCTGATAGGAGTGGGCAATGCCGTTTTCCGGTTGGAGCAGTCCCAGTTTGTCGAGCATGGCCTGGAACTGGTCCCGGTCCTCGGCCCGGTCAATGCTTTCCGGGCTGGTACCGATGATGGGCACACCGGCCTTTTGCAGGTCTGTTGCCAGGTTTAGCGGGGTCTGGCCGCCAAACTGGACAATGACGCCAAAGGGGTTTTCCTTTTCAACGATGTGAAGCACATCTTCCCGGGTCAGGGGTTCGAAGTAAAGCTTGTCCGAGGTATCATAGTCCGTGGAAACGGTTTCGGGATTGGAGTTGACCATAATGGACTCCACGCCCTCTTCCCTCAGGGCGAAGGACGCATGGACACAGCAGTAGTCAAACTCAATGCCCTGGCCGATACGGTTGGGGCCGCCGCCCAGGATGATGACTTTTTTCTTGTCCGCCACCCGGGCCTCGCATTCGGTCTCGTATGTGGAATAGTAGTAAGGGGTGGATGCCCGGAATTCCGCCGCACAGGTGTCCACCAGTTTGTACACCGGCACAATGCCCAGATCTTTTCTCTCCTGTTCGATCTGTTTGTCGGTCAGCCCGCCTGAGAGATGTGCGAGTTGCCTGTCGGAGAACCCGTATTTTTTGGCCTGTTCAAGCAGGTCTTTGGGCAGGTTCCTGCCGGCCAGCTTGAGCTGCTTTTCCAGGTCTACGATCTGCTTCATCTGGAAGAGGAACCAGGGATCAATGCCCGTAAGTTCGTTGATCATGGTAATGGGCATGCCGTGTTCAATGGCATACTTGATGTAAAAGAGCCGCTGGGAGTTCGGGGTGCCAAGCTTGTATTCCAGGTCGTTGCCGGCCACAGAACCGGGTTCGGGATCCTTACCGTCCGCACCAAACCCGGACCGTCCGATTTCAAGGGAGCGCAGCCCTTTCTGGAAGGCTTCCTTAAAGGTCCTGCCGATGGCCATGGTTTCGCCCACGGATTTCATGGCCGTGGTCAGGGTGTCTTCGGCCTCGGGGAATTTTTCAAAGGTCCACCTGGGAATTTTGAGTACGCAATAATCAATGGACGGCTCAAAGCAGGCCATGGTTTCGCCGGTAATATCGTTGGGGATTTCATCCAGGGTATACCCGACCGCCAGCTTGGCCGCGATCTTTGCAATGGGAAACCCGGTTGCTTTTGAAGCAAGCGCCGACGACCTGGACACCCTGGGATTCATCTCCACAATAATAAGGTCGCCGTTTTCCGGATTCACGGCAAACTGGACATTGGAGCCGCCCGTGTCCACGCCGATTTCCCGGATAATGGCAATGGATGCGTCACGAAGCTTCTGGTACTCCTTGTCTGACAGGGTCTGGGACGGGGCCACGGTGATTGAATCTCCGGTATGGACCCCCATGGCGTCGATATTTTCAATGGAGCAGATGATGACCACGTTGTCCGCATGGTCCCGCATGACCTCAAGCTCGTATTCTTTCCAGCCCAGGACGGATTCTTCCAGCATGATCTGGGTGTTCAGGGAAGCGTCCAGGCCGGCCTTGGCCAGTTTGGAGAGTTCTTCGGCATTGTATGCCACCCCGCCGCCCGTGCCGCCCAGGGTAAAGCTGGGGCGGACGATGATGGGAAAACCGATGCGCCTGGATACCTGCTCTACCTCTGTCATATTGGTGGCAAATCCGCTTTTGGGAATCCGCAGGCCGATTTTGTTCATGGCATCCCGGAACAGCTCCCGGTCTTCCGCCTTGTTGATGGCGTCAATGGACGCGCCGATCAGTTCGATGTTGTATTTTTCAAAGATGCCTGTTTTGGCGGCGTCAATGGTCGTGTTCAGGGCGGTCTGGCCGCCCAGGGTCGGCAGTACCGCATCCGGCCGCTCTTTTTCAATCACCTTGCACAGAGTTTCGGGGGTGACCGGCTCAATGTAGACCCGGTCTGCGGTTTCCGGGTCGGTCATGATGGTGGCGGGATTCGAGTTGATGAGGATGACCTCAAACCCTTCCTCTTTAAGGGCCTTGCATGCCTGGGTGCCGGAATAGTCAAACTCGCAGGCCTGGCTGATGATAATCGGGCCTGCACCAATGATCAGGATTTTGTGGATATCGTTACGCTTTGGCATTTTCCATCACTTTTGCAAACTGGTTAAAAAGATAGGCCGCATCATGGGGCCCGGGTGATGCTTCAGGGTGGTACTGTACCGCAAAGGCCTGGATTTTATCGTTTTTCAGGCCTTCAAGCGAGGCTTCGTTGAGGTTGATGTGGGTCAGCACTGAACTCTCCTTGTCCAGGCTGTTGAGGTCCACGGCAAACCCGTGGTTCTGGGAGGTGATTTCCACACAGCCGGTATCCAGGTTCTTAACCGGCTGGTTGCCGCCCCTGTGGCCGAATTTGATTTTCATGGTTTTGCCGCCCATGGCCAGGCCGAGCAATTGCATGCCCAGGCAGATGCCGAAAACAGGGGCTTGTCCCAGAAGTGCCTTTATGGTGTCGACCGCGTAGGTCAGGGGTTCCGGGTCTCCCGGGCCGTTGGAAAGGAAAATGCCGTCGGGTTTCAGGCGGTTAATGGTGTCTGCATCGGTTGTTGCCGGCACGACCAGTACTTCGCATCCGGCCGCCTCCAGGCAGCGGATGATGTTGTATTTGATACCGAAGTCCATGGCCACTACCGAGTGCCGTTTTCCCCTGTGCCGCCAGACCAGGGGATCGTTGATTGCTTCTGTATCCACATAGTCGGGCTGGTTGTATTTCCAGAAATACGGTTTTTTGGTGGTGACGAACTCCACCAGGTCGCTGCCTTCCATGGCCGGAATCGCTTTGGCCTTTTCCACCAGACTGTCCGGGTTCAGGTCCGTGGTGGAAATGACCGCCCGCATGGCCCCGGATTTTCGGATGTGCCGGGTCAGGGCCCTGGTGTCCAGGTCTTCAATTCCCAAAACATGGCTCTTTATCAGGTAATCCGCAAGAGACCCTTTGGATCGGAAATTGCTGGGGAACTCCTGGTATTCCTTGATGATAAATGCCGATACCTGAATCCGGTCTGATTCGACATCGTCGGGGCAAACCCCGTAATTGCCGATCAGTGGATAGGTCATGGTAACCATCTGGCCGTAATAGGATGGATCCGTCAAAATCTCCTGATACCCGGTCATACTGGTATTGAAGACCACTTCTCCAGAGGCCTCCCCCTGTCCGGTAAAGCTTTTGCAGGGGAATGTTCTGCCGTCTTCCAAGGCTAATAATGCTTTCATTTCAAGTAAACCTGTCCGTGCGTTGTTGATATAAATCCCAAATATCCATACAAATCGAACCTGTTTAATTATCATAAACAGGCAATCATTGGCAAGACTTGGATTTATAGTTGTTTGCATAAATATGATGAAATGTGCATATTAATGCGCAAATATTTTGTTTGTGAAGATTTGCCCGGATGCTGATATATTCCACTTTCTTACTCTTGTCACGAATAAACCGGATAAAATCGTCTGCACCCCGGTTCTCCATTGATTTTGACGCAACACCCGGGGTAATATCTCCTGCTATGGCAGACTATCGGCGTTCCGGGATAGCTGCATACGGTTAAACTGAGCCGGACGACATCCGAACCATAAATCAGATATTGGGCCGCCCATGATTCCCGACACCGTCACCCGCCAGAGACAAGAGGTTTTTCCCGGTCTTTCCACTGAATTGTCCGCCCTGCTCTGCCAGCGGCTGGATGCCTTTTACGCTGCACAGGAGGCCTTGGATTCTCCACCCGATGAAGCGGTGCCGGTTTCCGGGGAGTTCATAAAGGCCATGCTTTACAGCGAATTCATCTCGGACCATCTGACCCGGACCCCGGGCATGCTTTGGGAATTGGTTGAAAACCGGGACCTGATCCGGCGCTATTCCGCCCATACCCTGGCCCACAAGCTGGAAAAAGCAATGCCTGAAGATCCGGACACTGCCATTGTCAAGGAAGGGCTGATCCGGTTCAAGATATACGAGGCCGTAAGGATTGCCTGGCGGGATCTCAACGGGGCCGCCGGTCTTGAGGAAACCATGAGGGACCTGTCAGATTTGGCCCGGGCCTGTATCTCTTTTGGAATGGATTTTCTGTACCGGTCCCTGTGCAACCGCTGGGGAACTCCCACGGACAGCGACGGCAACTTCCAGCAGATCATTGTCCTGGGCATGGGTAAGCTGGGGGCGGGTGAACTGAACTTCTCATCCGATATCGACCTGATTTTTGTTTTTCCCGAAGAAGGCTACACCACGGGAGAAAAGCCCATTTCCAATGATGAATTTTTTACAAAACTCTGCCGGGAGTTCATTAAATTGTTCACCATGGGCAACGGGGTTCATTTTTTCCGGGTGGACACCCGGCTGCGGCCGTTTGGCGACAGCGGCCCCCTGGTCATGAGTGCCGAGGCTTTTGAACATTATTACCAGGCCCAGGGCCGGGCATGGGAACGGTATGCCATGATCAAGGCCGCACCCGTGGCCGGGGACCTGGAGGCGGGCAATGCATTGCTCGGCATGCTTAAACCTTTTATCTACCGCCGGTATTTTGATTACGGGTCCTTTGACTCTTTCCGGGACATGAAACAGCGGATTGCCATCCAGGTGAAAAGTGCAAAGCTGAAAAGCAATATCAAGCTCGGCGCCGGGGGCATACGGGAGATCGAGTTTTTCGGGCAGTTGTTCCAGATGATCCGGGGCGGGGTGGAGCCGGCTCTCCAGGAAAGATCCATACTCAAGGTGCTGGATCTGTTGCTTGAACTGGACTGTATCAATGAAAAGACCCGCCGGGAGCTTAAAGACGCTTATGTTTTCCTCAGGCAGGTGGAAAACAGGCTCCAGGAGTACCAGGACCGCCAGACCCACGATATTCCGGATGATCCCGTGCAGCGGGAGATTCTTGCCCTTTCCATGGGATTCGATACCTATGAGACATTTTCCCTTGCCCTGTCCCGGGTGCTGGAACGGGTTCATTATCATTTTTCCCAGCTCCTGGTCGGGGGGGACGAAGAAGACGGGCAGGACGAAAACCAGGACCTGGAAAAGCTCTGGACCAATATCAACGATCCCCAGTTTTTGGGGGAGTCGGTTTCCATTACCGGGTACGAAGATGGGGAACAGGTGTTGCACCTGCTCCGTTCCCTGGCCGGACATCCCAATACCCAGCGGCTGTCGCCCGGGGGCAGGCAGAAACTGGCCCGGCTGGTGCCCCGGCTCGTGAAAAAGGCAGGCCGGGCATCTGACGCCGGAACCGTCCTGAACAAGCTCATTGACCTGGTTATCACCATTGAGCGCCGGACCTGCTATCTTTCCCTGCTCCTGGAAAACCAGGGCGCCCTGGATACCCTGGTAACCCTGGCCCGGAAAAGCCCCTGGATCGTTTCTTATTTAAGCCAACATCCGGTGCTTCTGGATGAACTCATGCACCCGGCCACGCTGTATTCTCCGCCCAAACGGGCGGCCCTGGAAAAAGAGATGGCCCGCCGCATGGCCCGGACCCCCCGGGACGACCTGGAGTTTTTACTGGAAGAGCTTAATATTTTCCGGCAGATCAATACATTGCGCGTGGCTGCGGCCGATGTCAGCGGCAACTACCCCCTGATGAAGGTCAGCGATCATTTGACCCATATTGCAGAAACCATCCTGATTCAGGTGCTCCGGTCTGCATGGGAGATCGTGGCCCGGAAATACGGGGTTCCTGAAGATATTCCCGGAAACGGGATAGATGGGTGCCGGTTCCTGATCGTGGCGTACGGCAAGGTCGGCGGCCTGGAAATGGGGTATAAGTCGGACCTGGATCTGGTGTTTCTTTATGATGCCGGCCATGGATATACCCAGGGGGGAGAGCGGTCCATTGAGACCGTCAGGTTCTACGCCAACCTGGGCCAGCGCATCATCCACGCCCTGACCATGCATACATCCGCCGGAACCCTTTATGGTGCGGATATGCGGCTGCGGCCAGGCGGGGACTCCGGAACCATTGTTTCCCATATGGAGGCGTTTGAGGATTACCTGGAACACCAGGCATGGACCTGGGAACACCAGGCTCTGATCCGGGCCAGGCCCGTGGCCGGTGACCCCGGACTGTTCCGCCGTTTTGAGGAGATCCGGGAAAAGACCCTGACCCGGGAGAGAACACCGGATGTCCTGAAAAAAGAAGTGGGCGAGATGCGGGAGAAAATGCGCCGGCAGCGGCTTAAAAACGATCCGGACAGCTTTGATCTCAAGCAGGGGCGGGGCGGTATTGTGGATATTGAATTTCTGGTGCAGTACCTGGTCCTTTGCCATGCCAAAAAATTCCCGGACGTGGTGGTCTGGACCGATAACATCCGCCTGATGGAAGGCCTGAGTGTGGAAGGGCTGATTTCCGGAGAGGAAAGCCAGGTGCTCCAGGAAACCTACGTGTCCATGCGCCAGGCCATGCACCGCCTTACCCTTCAGGAGCGCTCCCAGACGGTCGACCCGGAAATGTTCCGGGAAATGGCAGGAAAAGTCGCAACGATCTACGACCGGTATCTTAAGATATCAGAAACAAGCTCAGTGCCGGCCAGTACGTGATGACCAGGACAGACAGGAACAGGACCAGCATAAAGGGAATGGTGGCCCGGTAAATATCCACAATGGGTTTTTTAAACCGGTATCCCGCGATAAACAGATTCATGCCCACAGGCGGCGTAAAATAACCGATCTGCATGTTGGCCAGGAAGATAATGCCCAGATGAACCGGGTGTACACCGTACTCCAGGGCGACCGGCAGCATCAGGGGCACCATGATGATAATGGCTGAAAAAATATCCAGCATGGCCCCGAGGATCAGCAAAAACACATTGAGCAGGATCAGAAACACCAGTTTGCTGGAAACAAACGACTGGCAGATATCGAACAGCTTCATGGGGGCTTCGGCATCAATAAGGAAATTGGTGAATGCCAGGGAAACCCCCAGGATCAGCAATATCCCCCCCACCATGACCATGGATTCCCGGATAATGCCGGGCAGCCGGCCCAGGGAGATTTCCCTGTAAACAAAAACTTCCACGATCAGAACGTACATGGCCGTGACCGCGGCTGCTTCGGAAACGGCAAAATATCCCGAATAAATCCCGGTGAATACGAACAGGGGCAGTGGAATTTCCCAAATGGATTCCCTAAGGGCTGCACGGCAGTTTTTCAGGGAAAACCGGGTCAGGGGAATGGGGTTGGCCCGGTTGGCCCAGACACTCCAGGCCGAGAGCATGGTAATCATGAGCAGGGCCGGGAAGATGCCGGCAAGAAAAAGATCTTCTATGGAAATCTGTGCCCCGTCACTCATCTGCTGGGCAATAATTCCGTAAAGAATCAGCGGCAGGGAGGGCGGCAGCAAAAGGCCCAGGCTGCCCGAGGTGGTGACCAGGCCCAGGCTGAACCGGTCCGGATACCCTGCCCGCGTAAGCGCCGGGTACAGCAGAGCGCCCATGGCCACGATGGTGACCCCGGATGCACCTGTAAAAGCCGTAAACAGGGCGCAGACCACAAAGGCGATCATGGCAAGCCCGCCGGACATCCACCCCAGAAAGGCCTGGGTCAGGCGCACCAGCCGTTTGGATGTATTGCTCTCCCCCAGGATATACCCGGCAAAGGTAAACAACGGCAGGGCAAGGAGAATGGGGGTGTCGGCGATCCTGTAAAGCTCAATGGCCACAACCGACAAATCAATTTCCGACAAATGGAATCCGAGCATGGCCGCTGCAATAATCACCGTGAACAGCGGTGCCCCGAGCAGGGCGAGAAGGATGAGTATGCCGATAATGGCCAGGGTCATGGCGTCTGCCTGATGTTGTCGATCAGCTGTTGAAAGAAAAACAGAATATACCGGACACTGATGATGGCAAATGCCACAGGGATGATGGCTTCACAAACCCATGCCGGTACATTGGCAAAGGCGGTGATGCCGTCGGCCCGTTCCATGGCCACGAACCGGAAGCTGTGCCAGGCCATGAGTGCGGTGACCCCGGCGGTAAAAAGGTATATTAAAAGGCGGGTGAACCGCTTTACGGATTCGGGCAGGAACCTGGAGATGACATCAATACTGATATGGTTGTTGGTCCTTGAGGCAGCCATGGCCCCGATCAGGCCGATCCAGAGCACCAGCACCCGGACCAGCGGGTCTGCCCAGACAATGCCTGCGTCAAAGAAGTTTCTCAGGAAAATCTGGAAGACAGCCAGGCTGATCATGGCCAGCATCAGGCTGACCAGGATGGCGTCTTCGATTTTCTGGAAAATGGTTGCAAGACGAATGAGCATGGCCGTGTTACTGATGGGCCTCCCCATTGGTCTTGTGAAACTCGGCAAGCAGGGCATCCATTTTTGCAGCCGCCTGTTTGAACCGGGCTTCGGATGCCGCCATTTTTTCAGATGCCTCTCCGGCGGTTGCCAGCCAGAGATCCAGGTCTGCCTGTTTCGGGGTGATGAATTCAATACCCTGGTTTTTCAGGGCGGCAACTGCGTTGGCGTCATCCCTGCGGTTCTGAAGATCGATCTCTCTGAACGCCCGGGTCATGATCCGGGTGACGATTGCCTGGTCTGCCGGAGACATCCGTTTAAACCGTTTCTTATCAATGGCCAGGACCGCATGCAGGTAAATCAGAGGAATGTTGGTCACATAGCGGATCTGGGTATGCCACTGGAGCACGATGGCGCCCACGGGCGAGGTGGCCACGGTGTCGATCAGGCCGGACGACAGGCTGGTCCTGACATCTGCCAAAGGAAGGGGGATAGGGGAAATACCAAAGGTTGACACCGCATCACTGCTCAACTTGTCGTTATCCGGTATCCAAACCTTTCGGTTTTTGAGATCGGCAACAGTTTCGATGGGCTCTTTGGACATGATATAGGCAAACCCACCCCCGGACAGTCCAAAGGTTATGAATCCGGCTTCTTCGAGTCCCTGCATGATAAAGGCATCCATATGCTCACGTACATAATCCACCTCTTCCTGGCTTTTGAATTTCATGGGCTGGGAGTAGATCTGGTTGGCCGGAAAAAATGTGGACAGGCTGCCGGCGACAACCGCCCCGCCCTGGAGTTGGCCGATGCGGATTTTTCTCAGTACGGCCCTGTCGTTGCCCATGACGCCGCCGGGGTAGAATTTGAACTTTACCCGGTTGTCGGTTTCTTTGGCAACGGCTTTGGCGCCTTCCCGCATTTTTTCCATCCACATGGACCCTTCAGGGGATAATGTGGCGATTTTAAAGGTCTGGGCATATCCCGGCGCAAGAAGGCACATCAGGATAAAAAGAACCAGGGGAATTTGTCGTATATACATGGTTAAGGGTCTCCGCATTAAAAATAGTCGTCCGCTTCATCCAGGAGCAGGCGGGCCTGTTTCTGGGCATAGGTATTGATCAGGGTATAGCCCGGGACAGCAGGGTCGGTTTCCATGACTTCCTTTAACAGGCGGTCATGCAGAGGCCTGTCAAACATCATTTTTGCATAAAGTTTTGCATACACCACTTTGGTCATGAAGTTTTTGCCCCCGGACAGGTCAATGGCCTTTTCAAAATACGCCTTGCCCTGCTCGGGCCTGCCGCCCAGGGCCGGCGGAAGAAATGTGGCCAGGGTGCCGAGGTAGAGATAGGCTGCGCCGTCCCGGTAGGATTCATCCAGATGGACCACCTGTTGCATGATCGCTTCTATCCGGGAGATATCGGCCAGTGCATTGAAGTCGTCCCGGTTCGCCATGATCCGGGATGCCCAGGCATTGCCCAGGGTGAACAAATAGGGCAGGTCATCCTCATCCATGTCCGCGATGACGGCCTGGAATTCCCCGTACGGTTTTGACGTGAGGTCGCAGGCGTCACCATCGGCCTGGCAGGCAGCGTTTTCCGCATAGGCCATGGCTTTGTCCGCCAGTTTTTTGGCCCGCTCCCTGTCCGTGACAAACACATCGGCATAAGCGGTATAGAGTTGGGCGCCCGTGGCCAGGATTTCTTCGGATTCAGGATCCTGGGAGATGAGGCTGTCCACCATGAGCAGGTAGGCCGGGGCTCCTGTTTCAACCATATCCAGGTCGTTATTGTTTAAAATGCTGTCGGACAGATGGGCCATCATATCGGATTTTACCGAACAGCCCTGGGCAACGCATACGGCCGTAAAAAACGCCAGACAGAACAGGTGCGGAAAAAAAGTGTTTCCGCGGATCAGTTTCCAGGAATCAGACAGCATGACACGATTGTCCTTAAGGGTCTGGGTTGAGAAGTTAATGAATCGTAATTATCATATACATAAGGGTAAAAATTAGCCTTTTTTTTAAAAAAAAGCAACCGGATTTGCCCGCGGAAACCATTAGTTTTTGACTAAGACGGGTGCAATTATTGGGTTTGAATTCCCCTGAATCATGCTATAATGCCCGCATATTCAACCCATAACCGCAAATGCCCTTGGGATGACCTGATATGAGATTAAAATTAATTACAGTGTTGCTCCTGCTGTTGGTTCAGGGGATGTTTGTTGCATATACGCCCCAGGTGTCCGCAGAAGCGCCGGCACCAAAAGTGTATATCCTTCCGGTTGCCGGCACAGTTGAGCCGGGCCTTGCCGCCTATGTCCGGAGGTCTTTAAAAGAGATCGAAAACGACAAGACCGCCATCATCATATTTAAGCTGGATTCCTTTGGCGGGCGCGTGGATTCGGCATTTGAAATCGTTGAAGCCATATCCGAGGTGCCTGCCGAGCGCACCGTGGCGTTTGTGGAAAAGCGGGCCATCTCCGCAGGTGCCCTCATTGCCCTGGCCGCGGGCAGGCTGGTCATGAAAGAGAACACCCTCATCGGCGACTGCGCCCCCATTATCCAGACCAGTGAAGGGCAAAAAGAGGCCGGAGAAAAGACCCAGACCGTTCTCAGGGCCCAGTTCCGGACCCTTGCCAAAAGAAACAACTACCCTGAGGTCCTGGCCGAATCCATGGTGACCAAAGAGATGGAAGTCTACCGCATCACCCTTGACGATAAAACCCGGTACATGGACAAGATTGCCTATGACGACTTGTCCGAAGAAGACAAAGACCGGATTTCGGAGAAAAAAACCATTGTGGCGGCGGGTGAACTTTTGACCATGGACGACCATGAGGCAAAGGAACTCGGGTTTTCCAGCCAAAGTGTCAAAAATTTGGATGAGGCCCTAGCCTTCCTGGGATACCAGGATCTTGAGCAGATCAAAATTTCAGAATCCTGGTCAGAGAGCCTGGTCAGGATGCTCCAGCCTTTTCTGCCCATTCTCATGTTGTTGGGCATCGGGGCCATTTATACGGAAATCAAGGCCCCCGGATTCGGGGTGCCCGGCATCGTGGGCATTCTCTGCCTGGCCCTGGTCTTTTTCAACCAATACCTGGTCGGGCTGGCGGATTATACGGAATTGATGATTTTCATGATCGGGTTTCTGCTTCTCGGTGTGGAGGTTTTTGTTCTTCCCGGATTCGGGGTCGCCGGCATCACGGGGCTGATGGTCATTGCCGTGGGGCTGATCCTCTCCTTCCAGGGGTTTGTGCTGCCCGATCCTTCCCTGCCCTGGGAAGGGCGGCTGATGCTGAAAAACATCGGCCTTGTCATGGGCAGTTTTGTAGGGGCATTCCTGTTTTCCCTGTTCATGGTTCGTTTTGTCCTGCCCGGGGTTTCCAGGGTTGTCAAAGGCCCTTACCTGTCCGCCACCCTGGAAGACTCGCATGCAGATTCGGAAGAGGCCATGTCCGTGACACCGGGACAGACCGGAACGGCCCTTACCCTGCTTAGGCCTTCGGGCAAGATCAGGGTCGGGCCTGACAAGGTTGATGCCATTACCCAGGGAGATTTTATCGAATCCGGAACCCCCATCCGGGTGACCGCGGTTGAACAGAACCGGGTGATTGTTGAAAGATTAAAAGAGGGAGACCATAAATGAGAGCCTATATTATTCCTGTTGTCCTGCAGATCCTGGGGTTCCTGGTGGTCATGGCCGAGATTTTCATCCCCTCCCTGGGCCTGCTTTCCGTCATTGCCCTGGGGCTTGTGTCCTATTCCCTCTATCTTGTGTACACGGATATCTCATCCACGGCCTTTTTTATTTTCCTGGGAGCGGATATTGTACTGCTGCCCGTGCTGGTCATGCTCGGGGTAAAGGTCCTGGCCGTGTCTCCCCTTGCCCTTAAAAAAGAGCTTTCCGCCGATGACGGTGTGGTGTCCCAGGCCCCGGACCTTACGGCCCACCTGAATAAAACAGGAACATCCCTCACGGCCCTGAGGCCGTCGGGTACGGCCATCATCGACGGGGTGCGCCTGGATGTGGTCACGGACGGGGAATATATTGAAGCGGACATTCCGGTGCAGGTGACCGGGGTGACGGGCAACCAGGTCATCGTGACCAGAATTGAATAAATGTAAGCACGTCAATAACACGTAAAGAAACTGTTTAAGGAGAGATGTTTATGGATTTCATGTCTATTCTTTTTATCATCGTCGGGATTCTCGGCCTGGTAGTGTTCTATTTTATTTTTTCTTACCTGGCCCTGTGGCTCCAGGCCCTTGTATCCGGCGCCAAAGTGGGGCTGTTCAATATTATTTTCATGCGGTTTAGGAAGGTGCCGTCAAAGTTGATCGTGGAATCCAAAATCATGGCGGTCAAGGCCGGTATCGACATTGAAACGGACAGCCTGGAATCCCATTATCTGGCCGGGGGGAACGTTTCCCGGGTCATCCAGGCCCTGATTGCGGCGGACAAAGCCAATATTGAACTGTCGTTCAACCGGACCGCTGCCATTGACCTGGCCGGCCGGGACGTATTGGAAGCCGTCCAGATGTCTGTCAATCCCAAGGTCATCGAAACCCCGCTGGTGGCGGCAATGGCCAAGGATGGGATCCAGCTCAAAGCCATTTCCCGGGTCACGGTACGTGCCAATATCGACCGCCTGGTCGGCGGTGCCGGTGAAGAGACCATCCTGGCAAGGGTCGGGGAAGGCATCGTAACCACAATCGGTTCCGCGATTACCCACAAGGAAGTGCTGGAGAATCCGGACACCATTTCCAAAACGGTCCTGACCAAAGGGTTGGACGCGGGAACCGCCTATGAAATCCTTTCCATTGATATTGCCGATGTGGATGTGGGAAAGAATATCGGTGCGGAGCTTGAAACAGACCGGGCCGAAGCAGACAAAAAGATCGCCCAGGCCAAAGCCGAGGAAAAGCGGGCCATGGCCTTTGCACAGGAGCAGGAAATGAAGGCCAGGGTCCAGGAAATGCGGGCCAAAGTGGTCGAGGCGGAATCCAAGGTGCCCCTTGCCATGGCAGATGCATTCCGGAGCGGCAACCTGGGCATTATGGACTATTATAAAATGCAGAACATTTCCGCAGATACTAAGATGAGAGACAAGATCGCCACACCGGAATCCGGGCCAGATCCCCAGACAAAATAAGGAGGGGAGATGGATTTTGACACCCTGATTACCTATATCCTGCTGTTTCTTTTCTTTGTGCTTCCTTCGATTTTGAAACGAAAGGGTCAGAAGAAAAAAACAGCACCCCGGGAAAAGAAAAAAAAGCCGTCCATATTCGATCGTTTGGGCCAAAAAATCCAGGAGTTTATCCGCGAGCTGGAAAAACAGGCCCGGGAAGCGAAAAAAGAACAGGATGGATCGGTCTGGGATGAACTGGATGACAGGGACGAGGAAATGGTGCCGGCTTATGAGGCCGGGGATGGCGATTTCCAGTCCCATGAACCGGAAGCCCCGGACCTATCCCGGCCCGGAACAAGGACTGTTCGGGTGACGCCACCTGAACAATCCCACCCCAAAGACATGGCCCCAACCTGCCCCGCAGTCCCTGCGGTCCGGGCCGGACTTCCGGCCCATGCGCTCCAGCAAGCCGTGGTCTGGTCCGAGGTGCTTGGCCCGCCAATTGCCCTGCGCAAGGATTAACCCTTTATACCCGATCCCCCGCGCCTGCCGTATCGTAATTATCCGGATACGGCAGGCGCAGTGGGTTCATCCGCCATGTAGGTGGTAAATATCTGTTCGTGGGAGATGTACTTTTCCCTGTCCGGGTCCAGAAGGTACATGCGGATGGCGTTCACCCGCCGCAGGATTTCCTGCTCGGCCCGCTGCCGCATCTTTTTTTTGGCCTCAATGATTTCCTGCTTGAGATTTCCGGTATGGTGGGTGGCGTAATACTTCTCTGTTTTGTAAGTGATTCGCTTTTTAATCAAGTCTTCCCGCATGTCATTATGGGCGTTATCCAGAAAAAGGACCTCGGGCATGAGGTCCGCAAAATGGGTCACGGCAATAATATCTTTTTTCCGCTGCCAGTACCCGATAAGAAATTCCGGCTCCATGTCCTTGTAATTCTGCAACGGCATGTACATGCGCCGCAAGTACAGCAGAACTTTTTCCGTCTTTTTCCGGTGGCCGCCGATGATCACGGATCCGCCAACCTCATCCTTCCTGACCCCTTTTGTCCAGGGCGCGCCTGTGATGCCGAAGTCAATGCACAAAGGGATGCGAAGGAGTGCGGACAGGGTGTTCAGGGCCAGGGCATAGCCTGCGGACGGGCCGCCCACGTTGTAGGAGGCGGATAACAGCTGGTGGTGGAGGGAATATTGGCGTAAAAAATCCCCGAACAACCAGGGGATGCTGATGGCGGGTGTCAATTCCTGAATATAATTTTTCACCATGGTCAGGGCTTCCTGGGCAGACTGGCGCGTCATCTGGACAGCCATGTCCAGTTGGGCCGCATTGGGTGCGGAAGAAGAAACCGCACCCGTAACGATAATGGAGGTATTTTCCACCCGCCCGGTAAGGCTTGTGGCAATAGGCAGGAGCATGCCGGTCATATCATTGGCACCTACGCCGATGATGAACCCGACCTGGGGTTCCTTGCTCAGTTCGGTTTCAAGAAATTCGTTGAGCTGGATGGAGCCTTTCCTGACCGGGCTCTGGGAGATTTCCCGCCTGGCCGATTCCAGGTGGGTTTCCACCAGGGGGTAGTCCTTCTCGGCGTCCACATAGGCCACGGCATCCAGAATCTGACCATAGTGGGCGACAAAATTCTGCAAATCGTTTTTGATGTTGGATTTTAAAAGAGGCGGGGCCTTGACCGCGTCCAGTATCCCCAGGATGGTTTTAAAGTTGAGCTTTACAAAATCACACTTTTCCTGTTCCGTTGACGTTCCAATATCCCTGAGCTTCTGGAGCACTTTGTATTCCGTGGAGCACAGGGCAATGGCTTTTTCCGTGAACGAGGTATAATCGGCCGGGGTGTTGCAGATGCCCTGGGCGGTTTCAATGATTTTTTCCAGGGCAAACCGGCGGGTATGGGGAACGTTCTCAAATTGTTTCTTGATAATATCGAAAATATCCTTTTGCCGCATATGGCCGGATATCTCAAGGGCTTTAAGCCGTTTGGACCGGATCAATGCCGGGTCCAGGATATCCAGGCGGTTGGTCGTCAGTACGGTGAATACCTTGTTCAAGGGGATTTCACCGTCAATAATGTTTAAAAATTTGTTTGTCAGGGCGTCCGACGGCTGGCCGCCCGTACCGCTCCGCTTGGGTGCCAGGGCATCCCCCTCGTCGAAAAAAATCACGGTGGGGGCTATCATCTTGGCGATATCATAAACCTTTTCCAGGTTGGAAACCGCACCGTGGACCGGGCTGGACGGGTCCTGGAGGGCCGAGGGGGATGTGGCGATATCATGGACCTTGAGGTTGGATGACAGCCAGGTCCTGACCAGGAAGGTTTTGCCGCTGCCGGGCGGACCGGTCAGGACAACGCCCTTGTCCTCGCTGACCCCGTAATTAAAACAATTGTTGGCCATTTCGGAAAATTTGTCCTTGATATCTCCCACATATTCGTCCCAGGACACGTGCCGATCCATGCGGTCCACCACCTTGCCGTAAAGCTCGCCGTAGACATTTTTGGCCACAAGCTGGAATGCCGACCGGATCAATATGCTGTTTTCCAGGAATTCAACACTGAAATCCCCCCGGATATTGATGATGGACTCGATAAGCTTTCTGACATATGCCGGGCTGATTTTAAGACTTCTTTCCTTGAAAATTTCGTAAATCTGTTGGGCGGCCCGGTCCAGTTCAGGGGATTCGGGTGTGTACCGGCTGGGGATCTGGTGGCGGTTGATCTCCAGGAAAATGATTTTTTTGAGGTTGTCCCTGTTCATCCAAAACTTTGAAATGTCGATGATGCAGCCCTTTTCGACAAAGCGCCGGTAAATGGCGGAATCAAACCGGTGGGCCTGGTCAGAGGTTGCAATGAGAAAGCAGTCCCGCCTGCCGTCGATGATCTCATCCAGGACAATATTGGTGGTGTCGATCAGGGTGCGCTGCTGCTTCTCCCCGCCGCCGCCTCCGGGGCTGCTTTCGGATTTTCCAAATGCGGAATGGGCCTCTTCAATATGGCGGATGGAGGTGACCTTGGGGTGGCCCATGGCCCGCTTGAAATAATTGCCCGGTTCACCGGACAGGGCGGTCTGGTAATCGTTGGGGGTGATGATGGAGGCGTCCACCGCAATGCCCTGTTCTTCAAAATGGGTGAGGTTGTTCATGATCCGTTTTTTAAAAATTCCCCGCAGCACCGGGATGGATGCCAGGCGGCGGTAAAACTCCAGTTTTTTTTTCCTGGCGATTTTAAGGGCAAATTCAGGGTCCACGTCTTCCAGGGTGGCAAAAAGGCTGTGCCCGGCCAGGAGTTCCTCTTTTTTCAGTTTCCAGTCCACCGTGGGAATCACCTCGTTCCTGAACACCACCTTTTCCAGGGCCTCCCTGACTGTGGCGCTTTTCCCGGAGCCGGAGGTTCCCTCCACCAGCATGATGGGCGCCTTGGGCACGTCAGGGTCTTCAATATGTTCTTTGCGGATATGGGCACGGTAGATCTTGTCAAACATCTCTTCCAGTTCCACAGGCACATGAAGATCGGTGAGTTCACCGTCCAGGACCGCGATCAGGTATTGGTACTCGGCCTTGGTCAGTTCTTTTTCAATCACCCGGTTCCAGGAGGCGCCCGGGTTGGTTTCGCCCGAATACAGAAACCGTTTTTTCCAGTCCCTGAGAATGGCAGGATTGTTGAGCACATTCATCTGTTTTTTTTTCCGGCGCATGAAAAAGACCAGGTAGAGCAGTTCTTTGAGACCGGAGATGATTGGGTGGGGCGGGGTGTACTGGTTGAGCCGGGACCTGACAAAGGCCTTGGTGTCGTAGCTCCAGGAATCCACCATGGACTCGATCTTCTGGATGGTTTCCTCGGGCAGGGTGATGTATGTCTTCTGCTTTGTGGTGCGTTTTGCCATGTGCGCCTCCCGGGTGTGAAAAGCTTAAGGTGCGGAATGTTGCCCGGCGTCTTTCCCGTTTTCTTTTGGCAGGCCCGGGATTTTTCCGTCAAAAGGCGGCAGGGTTATGGCTGGCGGGCGGCGGCTGCCGTGGAGCACGAATGTTTTCTGGTCGGTCTGGTTTTTTTCGTAGGCAGTTGCCCATTTCTGCTGGGATAAGAATTCCAGAAGCGCCGGGTTCACCCGCTGGTCTTCGGTGCCGCCCAGGGCCAGGTGCAGGGAGCGGATGCCGTCAAGGTATGCCTTGTAGAGTTTCCGGATCCGGTCGGATTCCTGGTCTGCGGCGTAGTTTTCCGCCTCGGCAATGAGCTGGCGCCGTTTTTTCTCTTCCGTGGCCTCAACCAACTGGTCGCCGAACCGGGTTTCGTTGAGCACGAAACTGACCACTTCAATGCCGTATTTGCCTTCAAGGGTGGGGCCGTTCTTATTGATGGGCCTGTTTTTAAGAGCCTGGAAGATTTCCTCTTTAATGGTTTCCCGATCGGAGATCAATTTGTTGACCTCTTCGCCTTGGAGAATGTCCTTGGAAATGCCGTCAAAATCCCCCTGAAGAAGGATTTCGGGCGAGAGGTTTTCGATGCCCCATTTTTTAAGGTCCTTTATCTTAAAGGTCATGAGCGCCGAGGTCCACAGGGCAACGTTTTCCTGGGAGATGATCTTGATGGGGGCGGAAGAACCGCCAAGATACATGTTCTGGTTCATCAGGGGCACTTCTTTTTCCAGCTTTGTGAAAAAAGGGAGCCGGTAATGCCAGCCCACATCGACGATGGCCTGGCGCTTGCCGCCGAACTGCTCAAGGATCACGGCATAGTTGAGCTTGACTTTGTAGATCACCTGGGTGGAATAGACAACGGCTGCCAGGGAATAAAACAGGGCAATGATAAAAAAGATGAATGCGGTCCGCCTGGCCATGGTAATGACCCGGGCCCGCTGGAGAAATACCTGGGACGACTGATCACTCATATCCGCTCCTTCCCGGATGAAATATCCTAAGTTGGAATACCTTTGACGGAATTCGTCACGCACGTACTGGGCAGCAGGAAAACAGATGAATGATAAATGGAAGTTCAGAACTGGAAAAAAGTATACATCAATACACGGGGGTCCGTCAAAACAATATTTACAGGGCTGCCGGGCATGGAAGGCACAGGTTTCGCCTGCGGCGAGGCATGCGTTGATCCGGCAATACGGGAACGGTGTCAGGCCAGGGACTCGACCCGGTTCCGGCCCCTGGTTTTGGCCTGATAAAGGGCATTGTCCGCACGGGATATCATGGCGTGGATATCATCCCCTTCCTTAAATGCGGTGACCCCGAAACTGGCGGTCTGGGTGCCGGCCACCTCAAAGGGAGTCTGGCTGACCTTTTGGCAAAGGCCCTGGGCCATGTGTACGGCATTGTCGAGATTGATTTCCGGGCAGACAATGATGAACTCTTCCCCGCCCCACCGGCCAAGGGTGTCCGTGGCCCGGATATTGGTTTTGAGGAGATTGGCGAACATCCGGAGCACCCCGTCCCCCACCTGGTGGCCGAATGTATCGTTGATGGCTTTGAAAAAGTCAAAATCAATGAGCATCAGGGAAAGATCGCGCTTGTGGCGGATGGTCCGCCTCAGCTCCAGTTCAAAGGTTTTCTCGACATATCGCCGGTTGTACAGGTTTGTCAGACTGTCCGTGATGGAAATATGTTCCAGTTCCCTGGTCTTATCCTGGAGTTTCCGGTTGGTGGAGGCGATCTTCCTGTTGAGCCTGGCCAGCTTCCGGTTCCAGAGCATGACCATGATCAGAACCATTCCTGCCCCGGCTGCGGTCTGCCACAGCAGGGCATAATCAACGGGCGGTTCCATGGCAATGGCCATCCATCTGTTTTCAATGGCTTCCATTTCATGGTTGCCCAGGGCCCTGACGGTTTTGGATAGAATCGAGTGGAGCATGGGGTTGCCTTGGGAAATGGCAATACGCAGGTCCTCTTCAATGTCCGTATGGCCGGCGACCTTGAGGTTGGTCAATCCTTTTTTTCGGATATAATGGGATGCCATGGGCAGGCTGAGGACGGCCACGTCAAGCCGGCCTGTGGAGACCTGTTCAAGGCACTCTTCAATGGTGTCAACGGCCTGGAAATTGAGCTTGGGGTATTTGGCGATCACTTTCTCAAATATGTTGGATGTGGGAACAATACCGGTTTTCACACCTGTCAGTCCGGCAACCCCGTGGATAAACGGGGCGTCATCGCGGCTGATGAGCGCAACATTGTATACCGAGTGTCCGGCGGTAAACTCCATGTATTCCTGTCGTTCCCGGGTCTTGCTGATCATGGGGATAATATCGCAATCCCCTTCCTGGGCCCGGGCCAGGCTTTCCGTGAACCGGGACACCGGAAACGGCGTGATCTTTACGCCCAGGCGTTCGCTGAAAAGCTCCATCAGGTCCGGGGACATTCCCAGAAGCTGGGTGCCTTTGAGGGCGGAGTAGGGTTGCCGTTCCCTTGGCATGCAATAGGTGAGTTCCGTTTGCCGGGCCAGCCACTCCCGCTCTTCCGGGGTCAACCCCACCGCATCCGCCCCGATTTGGCGCCCGGCCCTGGAAAACCACTTTTCCTTGAGTCCCCGCATCTCATTGAGAGTGATGTTGGACAGGGCCTTGTCCAGGATGGAAAAGAGAACGGGATTGGTTTTGAGCACGGTAAAGTGCATGGATGAGGTCTTTTGAAGCTCTTCGTTGTCAAGCCACTTGGACAGGACAAGGTCAGTGAACCCGAATTTGGTGATCAGGTATTTGGCAATGCCTTCCTGCTCAACGGTTGCCGCTACTTTGCCCTGGTCCACGTATTCGAGGGCCTGGCGGGTGCTGTCCACTTCAATGATGTGGATTTCCGGATAATGGGTGTCGAAAAATTCAATGGTGGACCAGCCTTTGGGCATGGCAATGATTTTGCCTTCCAGATCATTGAGGGTCTGGAGGTCTTTTGCGTCGGACCGGTAGATCAGTACATGTTTGGAATGGTAATACGGGGCTGAGAACAGGGCTTTTTTCTGGCGTTCCGGGGTGATACTCAGGGAGTGGAGTACATCCAGCTCACCGTTAAAGAACATTTGGGTCAGCTCATCCCAGGTATATCCGTTGATATAGGTGAAGTTCAGGCCGGATTTCTTGGCCAGAAGGGACATCAGCTCAATACCGAAACCGGCGGGTTTGCCGTCCGCCACAAAATCAAAGGGCGGCCAGTCAAACTCATTGGACACCCGGATTTCGGGAGTTGCCTTTATAAAGGCCAGTTCTTCAGCCGTATATTCATATGGAAATCCTTTTACCGCATCCGAACCGGAAACAGGTGCACATAACAGGAAAAGGGCGAGCGCGATAAGGAGAAATAACCGTATCGCGCTTTTTCCATGAGTTGGTCTGAATCGATTTTCAAGGCCAGTATCATTGGTAAGCATGCTTATAGGTTTAGCATGTTCTCCAGAGCGATAAAAGCATCTTTTTTAATCGCATCGTCCACGGTGACGACATTGGCGCTGCCGATATGCGTCAGGGTGTGGAGAAGGTTTTTCAGGTTTATTTTGTACATGTTCGGGCAGAAAGAGTCGTGCAGGGGAAGGATTTTCTTGTCCGGATGTTCTGCGGCCAGCCGCTTGATCAGATTGATTTCAGTCCCGATGATGATGGTGCTGTCCGCAGGGGCGTCGGTCACATATCTGACGATAACGCTGGTGGAACCGCAGGCGTCGGCCATGCGGACGACCTCGTGGGTGCATTCGGGATGGACCACGATGCTGGCGTCCGGGAAATTGTCCCGCATGTTCCGGATCTGCTCAGGGGTAAACCGGGTATGCACCAGACAATACCCTTTCCAGAGAAGCACCTTTGACCGGGCAACCTGGTCCGGGGTATTGCCGCCCAGGGGCTTTTCAGGATCCCATACCAGCACCTGATCTTCTGGAATATTCATGGCCATGGCCGTGTTCCGGCCCAGGTGTTCGTCCGGGAAGAAAAAGATTTTTTCCCTTTGGTTCAACGCCCATTCAAAGGCCCTGGCCGCGTTGGAAGAGGTGCAGACCGCGCCCTGGTGGCGTCCGCAATGGGCTTTGATGGCCGCATCGGAATTCATATATGCCAGGGGAGTGATAT
This sequence comes from Desulfobacter sp., assembly GCA_036881925.1. GTDB lineage: Bacteria > Desulfobacterota > Desulfobacteria > Desulfobacterales > Desulfobacteraceae > Desulfobacter. The sequence continues at coordinate 422,169 of JBAJNJ010000002.1, read as the reverse complement.
TCTCCTCGCCCACAATGGCGGCGACCTCCTGCCAGGCCCGCTCTACGATCACGGCGTCTGCCATGTCCGCCATCCAGCACCCGGCGTTCATATCCGGGATTTGCACGACCTGGTCGTCCTTGGCAAGGATTGCCGCGCTTTCCGCCATAAAGTGGACCCCGCAGAAAACAATGTACTTTGCATTTTCGTCCCGGGCCGCCCGCTGGGCCAGGGCAAAGGAATCCCCCCGGTGGTCCCCCAGGTCCACAATATCTTTGCGCTGGTAATGGTGGGTCAGGATCACCAGTTCATTGCCCAGCTCATGTTTGATCTTGATAATCTTGTCAATGATTTCCCTGTTTCCGAAATCCGTATCCATTGCTTATTCCTTTCCGATTAAAAATATCCCATACGTGGCAAAAAGATTGGGCATAAAAAACACGCGTTTTCCCATGCGGTGCTGGTTTTTGGTGTTGATGGCGGCTTTCTTGAAAATCTTGAATCCGGCCTGCCCGGCAAACCGCTTAAAGTCGTCGAGGCTGAGCACCCGTATGTTGGGGGTGTTGTGCCATTCATAGGGCAGGTCCGGCGTGACCGGGGCGCGGCCGGTGGTGGCCAGCTGGTACCTGACCTTGATATGGCCGAAATTGGGAAAAGAGACCACGCCTTTCCGGGCCACCCTGAGCATGGCATTGATCAGCGTGGCAGGATCATAAACCTGTTGAAGGGTCTGGGAGCAGATGGCATAGTCAAAGGCATTGTCCGGGTAGTCGTTGAGTTCTTCATTGATATCTCCCTGGAGAACGGAAATGCCTTTTTCAATGCATTTGACCACCTTGGATTCCTTGATCTCAATCCCCCGCTCCACCACCTGCTTTTCTGTTTTCAGCCAGTAGAGCAGCTCTCCTTCTCCGCACCCCAGGCCAAGCACCCTGGCGCCGGGCTTTACCCAGGAGGCGATTATTTTCAGGTCATATCTCAGCGGCGGAACACTCATGGGGTGATACTCCTTAAAAATCCGGTGATCAGGTTGTCAATCCGGGGGTCGGGCAGCAGAAAGGCATCATGGCCCCACTGGGCGTCGATTTCACAGAAGCTGACATCCCGGCTGTTTTTTTTCATGGCCTTGACCATCTCTTTGGACTGGTAGGTGGGATAGAGCCAGTCCGAAGTGTAGGAGACCACAAGGAATTTGGCCGAAGCCTTTGAAAACGCCTCGACCAGGGAGCCTTTGCCGTGCGCCCGGGCCAGGTCAAAGTAGTCGGCCGCCTTGGTAATGTACAAAAAGGAATTGGCGTCAAACCGTTCGATAAACTTGTTGCCCTGGTACTGGAGATAGGATTCCACCTGGAACTCCGCACCGAACTCGAACTTGAGATCGCTCCGGTTCTGCAGGCGCCTGCCGAATTTCAGACGCATGGACTCGTCTGACAGATAGGTGATATGGCCGATCATCCTGGCAATGGCCAGGCCCATGTCCGGTTTTTTGCCGCCATAGTAGTTGCCCCCGTTCCAGTTGGGATCGGTCATGATGGACTGCCTGGCCACCTCGTTAAAAGCAATGGCCAGGGCCGAGTGGCGGCAGGTGGTGGCCAGGGGGATGGCGGCCGCCACCATTTCCGGATACCTGACGGTCCATTCCAGCACCTGCATCCCGCCGACGGAACCGCCGATCACACAAAGGAGCCGGTCTATGCCCAGGTGGTCCACCAGGGCTTTTTGGGCCCGGACCATATCTCCCACGGTGATCATGGGAAAATTCGCCCCGTAAGGTTCTCCGGTGGCAGGATTTTCAGATGACGGGCCGGTGGAGCCCATGCAAGATCCCAGAATGTTGGAGCAGATCACAAAGTATTTATTGGTGTCAATTCCCTTGCCCGGCCCCACCATGATATCCCACCATCCCGGTTTGGGGTCTTCGGCTTTGTAGTAGCCTGCCATGTGGGCATCTCCGGTCAGGGCATGGAGCACCAGGATAACGTTGGATCTGTCTGCATTCAGGGTGCCGCAGGTTTCGTATGCCAGGGTGACCGGTCCGATGGCGGCACCGCTCTCCAGGGTCATGGGCGTCCCGTTATCTGCAAAGGTAAAGTATTTTTTTTCAACAATGCCGACCGTGGCGCCGGTCTGGTCATGTCCGCTGTATTCGCTCATGGTCTATTCCGAAAATTTGTTAAGCGATTTCTCCCAGGGCCTGGTCCAGGTCGCGGCAGATGTCTTCCTGATGTTCGATACCCACTGAAAGGCGTATCAGGCAAGGATCTGCCAACTTGTCTTTCTGTTCCTGGGGAAAGTTTACATACTGGGATGAGTAAGGATGGATGATCAATGTCTTGCAGTCCCCGAGATTGGCCAGGTTCAGGATCATGTTCAGGTTGTCAATCAGGGTGAAGCAGGCCTCCTGGTTTTCAAGGCCAAAGGTCAGCATGGTGCCGAATCCTTTGCCGTTGAACTGTTTTTGTGCAATCTCGTGGCAGGGATGGTCCGTGAACCCGGGGTAGTTGACCCAGCACACCTTGGGGTGGGTGCTGAGGAATTCGGCCACAGCCATGGCATTTTCCATATGCTTTTCCATGCGCACCCCCAGGGTGGACAGGCCGATGGCCGTGAGAAAAGAATGGAACGGCGCCGGTGTGGTGCCGAAGTTGACATGGTGCTCTTTCCACATCCGGTTGAGAAAGCTTAAAGACGGGTCATCCCCGGCAAACGGGGAAAAATCCTTGAATTTGTCCGTCTGCCAGTCAAAAGTGCCGCCGTCAACCACAACCCCGCCCATGGCTGCGCCATGGCCGGAAAAGTATTTGGTGGTGGAATGCATGACAATATCAACTCCTAGTTCCAGGGGACGGCACAACCAGGGAGAGGCAAGGGTATTGTCTATGAGCAGGGGAATGCCGTTCTCGTGGGCAATGTCTGCAATGGCTTTTATATCCGGGATTTCCATGCCCGGATTGGTAATGGTTTCCATGTAGACAAACCGGGTCTTGTCATTGATTGCCCCTGCCACGTCCGATGGTTTCAGGGGGTGGGCAAACCGGACCTGTATCCCGTATTTTTTAAACACATTGGTGAACAGGCCGAATGTGGACATGAACAGGGCGGTGCTTGCCACAAATTCATCCCCGGCCCTGAGCAGAGTCAGACAGGCGTTGGTAATGGCGGCCATGCCCGAGGCCGTGGCAATGGATGCGCTGCCGGATTCCAGAGCGGCCAGCTTCTTTTCAAGGTGCCTGTTGGTGGGGTTGGTCAGGCGCATATAAATATGGTCCGGGCTCTGGCCGGCAAAGCTCCGGCTCAAGGAGTCGGCGGTATCATGAATATGGGCGGCTGACTGGTAAATGGGTGGCAGGGTGGCCCCTTCCCATGCCTGTCCGTCAATTCCCTCGTGAATGGCCCGGGTTTCAAACCGGTATTCAGTATCAGATGAACAATTCTGGCTCATTATCTCCCCTGAATTATTAAATAAACTTTAAATATTGCATTGAGGCGTTTTTTTGTCAATATGAATGTTCCAATAATCCAGAGCAAACGCAAGTCACTCCAGCACATTTTTTTAGTCCGTAATGTTTCAGGCACTTGTGATGTTCGCATGTGTTCTCTCTGCGTTTGCGACCGCCTTTAATCAACTGAAATCATTCATCCCAAAGAGATGCGCTGGCCCTGTTTAATAATTTAAGAACAAGCAAGTGTATAAGCCGTGGTCCCGGTCCAAAGCAGAGTCATCAAAAGTTCGTATTTCACCCTTTGCACTTTACAAGGCCGGTTCCGTGTGTGTAGATTGAGCCGGCGCATGAATTCATTTTCCGGTGTGTCGAATCAGGGGGCAAAGCAGCATTCATGAATGCGGGTCTGAAAGAAAAACAGTTCATCATTCCAATGGCGGGGGGCGGCCGGATTGCCTTATACCGCCTGGCACCCCGGAGACCTGTGGGCACTCCCCTGATCTTTGCCCACGGCACTATTTCAAATGCAGATGCGGTCCGCCCGCTGGGCCGGTATCTTGCCGGAGCCGGATATGACTGCTGGCTGCTGGAATGGGGCGGCCACGGTGAAAGCCGGGCCTCCGGCTCCGGTCAGAATTTCGAGTATCCCGCGTTCAATGATCTGCCTGCTGCCCTGGACACGGTTTGCGAACAGTCGGGGTTTCGCCGGGTCTACTGGGTTTCCCACAGCGGCGGGGGCCATCTGCCACTTATGTTTCTTGCCCGTAATCCGGAATGCCGGGACAGGATCGCCGGTCTTGTCACCCTTGGCACCCAGGCTACTGATGCGGCCTCGGGATTCCGCTACAGGACACGGGCCCTGTGTTTGAAATGGATCACCAATCTGCTGGGATATACCCCGGGATCTCTGGTCCGGGTGGGGACCGAAGGCGAGCCCACCCGTCTTTTGGCCCAGTGGGCGGAGTGGAACCTGGACGGGACATGGAAGGGCGGAGACGGGTTTGATTACATGACCGGGCTGTCCGGGGTAAGGGTTCCTGTTTTGATGGTGGCCGGGGCCGGGGATGATATCGCACCGGTATCGGGATGCGAGAAGGTGTATACCGCCCTGGGAAGCGCGGATAAATCTTTTGTGGCCTGTTCCGTTGCCAACGGGTTCAGCCGGGATTACACCCATGGCCGCCTGATCTATGGCCGGGACGCAACAGGTGAAATATATCCGAAAATCAAAGTCTGGCTGGAAAAAAGGAACGCGTGATGCGCCTTTCGGCAATGTCCCGGACGGCACCGGCTTCCGGTCCGGCATGATGTAAAAGGGTCAATGTAGTAAGGGTCTGTTTACAGGAAGGGAGATGGGGATGATGAAAACACTCAGGGGAAAACTGATGACCGGGTTTCTGGCAATCGCGTCTATTACGGCGGTGGTGAGCCTGATCAGCTATGCCGGCGTCAAAAAACTGGAGCAGAAATTCAATACTGTGATCGAGTCTGCTCCGCTGATCGAATCCGCCGTCAATATAAAGCTGATTCTCAGCCAGGATATCATGATGGTGATGAAGCTCATGGCCGCCCTGGATACGGATGAATTGGAAGTGATATGGACCTCCCATGAGGCCAACGTCCAGGAATTCAACCGGTACAAAGAGGCCATCCTTTCCGGGGGAAACCTGAATGGCAAGACGATTTTCCCGGCCAGGGATGAGGCACTGCGCGGGATTGTGACCCAGGCCGGTGTGGCTTATGAAAAAGAGTTTCTTCCCAACTTCAGGATTGCCTATGAGCAGATGCACAAGCAATTGTCTGCCGAACCTTATGATTATGATCTTCTGGATACCATCGACGAAACCACCATTGAAACGGGGAGGGGCCTGACGGAGAAGCTGGACAAGGGGATCGACATTATCCAGGCCCTGATCCTGGCGGCGGAAGCGGATGCCCGGAAAGAAAAGGCCGGGACGGAGACCCTGATCTGGTCCGCCACCCTGGCAGGAATCGGTGTGGCCGTTGTCCTGGGATTCCTGGTTTCCGGGAAGATCGCAGGACCCATTAGGCAGGCGGACAATTTTATCCACAGGGTGGCCAAAGGGGATTTCACCCGTTCTCTTGATATTCACCGCAAAGATGAAATCGGCTCTATGATAAAGGCCATGAACGGCATGTCCGGGGAGCTGGCACAGGTTTTCAAAAAAATTACCCAAGGGGTGGCCACCCTGAAGCAGACCTCTTCCGGGTTGTCTGACATTTCAGGAAACCTGGAGTCCGGTGCCGGTGAAATGTCGGACCGATCCGGTGCCGTGGCGGATGCGGCAAAGGAGATGAGCCGCCGCCTGACTTCGGTGGCGGATGCGTCAGAACAATCCTCCTCCAGCCTGGGTATGGTGTCTGCGGCCATGGAAGAGATGAACGCCACGGTCAGCGAGATTGCCAAAAGCACGGGAAATGCAAAGTCCGTCACCGGTACGGCTGTTTCCACGGCTAGAAACGCATCTTTAAAGGTCAACACCCTTGGGGAAGACGCCAGGGAAGTCGGCGAGGTTACGGATGTGATTACGGAAATATCGAGTCAGACCAATCTTCTGGCACTCAACGCCACCATTGAGGCGGCAAGGGCCGGTGAAGCAGGCAAAGGGTTTGCCGTGGTTGCCAATGAAATCAAGGAACTGGCGGACCAGACCGCCCGGGCGGCCGGCAATATCAGCCAAAAAATTTCCAGGATCCAGGACTCGACCGCAGGAACCGTCGATGAAATCGGGCAGATCTCTTCGGTGATCAATGAGGTGGACGGTATTGTCGCGTCAATTGCTGCGGCCATTGAAGAACAGTCCATCACCGCCAGGGAGATTTCTGTCAATATTGCCGGGGCTGCCGGCAGTATTCAGGAAACCAGTGAAAATATCGGGGAATCGTCCAGAAAAGCCTCGGATATTGCCCGGGATATTGCCAGCGTCAATGCCAATGCCCGTTCTGTGAACGACCATACCCGGTCCGTGAACGACAATGTGGGACAACTCAACGCATTTGCCGGGAGCCTCACCGAGATTGTGAACCGGTTCCGGGTATAAGCCAAAGATCTGGCCGCCGGGGCCCGTGAGAACCATTTAACGTTGCCGGGAGCAGCTTACTTGCCGGTGAATTGGGGCGCTCGCTTTTCCATGAATGCGGCGACCGCTTCCATAAGATCGTTGGACGGGATGATATTGGCGCTCATGGACGCGACATAAGCCAGGCCTTCGTCAACACCTTTCCCAACCCCGTAGTTGAGCACGTTTTTGGATGCCTGGACCGCCAGGGGCGAGTTGGCAGCGATCTCCCGGGCCAGGGCTCCGGCTCCCTCAAACAAGGCCTTTTTAGAGTCAAACACTTGGTTGACCAGGAGGATTTCCCTGGCCCGTTCCGCAGAAATGGTACGGGCCGAATAGGCCAACTCCCTGGCATGGCCCTGGCCGACGATCAGGGGAATGCGCTGGAGTACGCCCACATCCGCCACAAATCCCACGGCCGCCTCTTTGAGACAGAAGGTTGCATCTGCGGAGCAAAGCCTTATATCACAGGCGGTTGCCATGTCCAGGCCCGCACCGATGCAGTGTCCGTGCACCGCGGCAATCACAGGTTTTTTACACCATTCAATACAGCTTATGGCATCCTGGAGCTTTTTGATCCTGGGGAGAAGCCGCCATTTAACCCCGCCTTTCTGGTCCCCGTCCATGAGTTCCGGAAGGTCGGGCATCATGTCCACAAGGTCGATGCCGGCACAAAAGCAAGGCCCTTTACCTGCAATGATAACAACCCGGATATCGTCGTCCCGGTCAAGGTCTTCAAATATCCGGATCGGCTCTTTCCATGCCGGTGGGTTCATGGCGTTCTTTTTTTCCGGCCGGTTCAGATACACCCAGGCAACAGGCGGCTCTTTTTCAACACGATAGAATTCATAGTCACTCATAGCAGGCCTTCCCCTTTTAAATTAACAAGTAAATGATAATTAATCGGATCTGGAAAGCAACTTATCAGGTTCCGTTCCTGATGGCAATGAGGAGAATTTTTCACAAGGTGTGCAATGAAGAAGCGTGCCGGATCATTGGGCCGGGGACGGCGGCCCGGCTTTTGAGAAACGCTTGAGCATCTCTCCCATCAACCGGGTGTGGGCTTGGGTGTCCAGGGCCGGTTCCGTGGCGATCCGCTTCCAGATTTCCGGATTGTCCTGGAACCTGTGGCAGCCGATACAGAGGCCTGTCCGGATGATCCGGTCCAGTTCCCCCTTATTGAACGCACGGCTCAGGGGCCAATGAGTCCCGACGGTTGCCAATTGGGTGCCGTCTTCATCCAGGATCCTGGACCAGTCAAATGGCAGGCCACTGATCCCCGGGAACTGAACCTGGTGGGACCGGGCAAGGGGAGCACCGGTCAAAGGGTCTGTCACGTCGACAATCCCGTCTGTTTCCCCGGTGGTGTTGAACCGGCCCCCGCCAATGCCAAAGCCCACGGTTTTGGGCCGGTTATGGCAGCTTTCGCAGGACCGTGCCTTTGGGCTGGAGGTGTGGGGCTGGACCGGGGCCATATCCAGGGCAAGGGGGATGTGGGTCTGTCCGGCCGCAGATGCTTCCACGGGATTTTTTTCAACACGGTTCAGGGCAAGGATACGGCCATTTTCACCGATGACCGTATACACCACCTGGCAGCCCGGGACAATCGGTGAAACCCTGCCTTCGCCGTTGATCCCCAAAACAGGGGTTTCCCACCGCATATACCCGTTTTGTTCAGAGACCTTGCCGGGGGTGGTGACATCAGTATCCGGGTCCGGCCGGTTGGACATGGCCACCCAGTCGGTCCGGGCGGCATTGGGATCACTGTAATCCACCTTGACATGGCATCCGTAACACTGGGGGGCCCATGCCCCGTGGCAGGCATAGCATTCCATCCGGTCCATGTGCCTGGACACCCCTGCCATGGCAACCGCGGCCGAGGGACTTTTCCATGGGTTGCCCTGGTTCTTCAGCACCGGGACAAAAAAGTCCTTTCCGGTTGCGGAATGGACCATGACCCGGTCTCCTTTCCTGACCACGTTGCCCAGGGGATTGCCTCGTGCAGACAGGATATAACCGTCTGCCGGGTCATAATCAAACCCGAACTGCTGGTCGGACATGAGGCGGCTTGGGGCCGTTCCCCTGGGATGGTTTTTCAGAGGCTGTCTCCCGAATTCGTCCCCATGCCCCAGGGGAAGCTCCCAGGGATATTGGGAAGGGGTACCGTGACAGTCCGTACACTCGATCTCCACCTGGGCCAGGGTGGTACCGTGGATGTTGCCGTCGCCATGGACATCCGGACTGGTATGGCAGTCCTGGCAGAGCAACCCGCCCTGGGGATTGCCCTCCCTGCTTTGGGTCCGGTGGTGAAGGTCCTGGGATACCCGGGTGTAGGTCTTGCCGTGGAGCAGGGGCTGGGTTTGGCCTTTCTCGTTGAACGGGCCTGAAAAAGGGGACTCCATAAGGCCGGAAAATGAAACGCCGATCCGTTTGCCACGGTTGTGGCAGGTGTTGCAGGTTTCCACCGGGATTCCACCGGTTTTACGGTTCCCGGCGATCCGGTGCCTGAGAATACGGCCGGGTTCATCTTTGGGGATGCTGGCATCGCTGCCCTGGTAAAGGCCTTCATTCCCGTATGTCATGTGGCAGGCAGAACAGCCCAGGCCCCTGTAATCTCCCCTGCGCTGGACCCCTTTCACCCCGAGATGGCAACGCTGGCACTCCTGGCGCTGGTAGGTCAATGCCGCCTGTCTGGGATCTGCTTCAATTTCCTTGACTGACGGGGATGGCAGACGTTTGAGCCTGTCCGGAAACTGGCCCGGGAATTTTTGTTTCAACTCCCCCATATAGGTATTGTAGGCCGGAAAGGTGCCCGAGGGAACCGGGCCGTCCGTGTCTTCAATATCATGGTTTCCCCACATCACGGCATTGCCCTGCTCAACCCCCCAGGTGCTCAGGTTGCCCTGGATCTTACCGGCTTCGGTATTCATCAGAGAGCGTTCCACCCGGTCCACGTACCCCACATGGCAGATGCCGCAGGTGTTCCGGGCCACCCGGAGCGCTCCCGGATCCGGGTAAAACGCCTTGGGGCCGGGCGCCCGTTTCAGGCTGGCCGGGACGCCTTTGTGGGCATCTTCTTTTTTCCGGGCGGACGGATTGCCGCCGTGGCAGACCACACAGCCGTCCATATCCCCGTGGCGCAACCCGTTCTGCTGGATCAAAGCCATCATGGGCAGGTCGCCCGGCACAATGTCCATGATGCCGGAATGACACTCTTTTGCCGCACAGCCCCCGGTTCCGGCATGGGCCGGATGCATTGGAAAGATCAATGAGATCCCTGCGATTGCAAGCATCAATGATGTTCTTATTTTTGTCAGCATTGGGTCTGGATATCCTAAGAATGATGTATGAGTTGTGCCAGTGTTTTCTTCACCTTGACGGCTTATTCACGGCAAGTCAATAAAAACTTGGGCCGGAATGCCGGGTGGGTTGCCCTGTGGTTTGTCAGGGTCAACGCATATAAAAATCGGGATGAATGATTTCAGCGGTTTAGAGGTTGTCGCAAACGCAAGGAAAAGTATGCGAACTTTTTAAGTGTCTGAAACCATATGGATTAAAAAATCATGCCAGATGTAAATGCGTTTGCCCTGTGTGGTTTGTATTGATGGATTGAAATATCATGGTAATGTGGTATTTATATCTGATTAACCCAAGTAGACGTGACATATATGATTGATATACTTTCACTTTCCCTGGCGCATCTGACCCGGATCCTGGAAACGGATTACGGCAAAGGCCTGTTTCATGCCCATGCCCTGTACAGGGAAGTGTTTAAAAACGGAAGCCAAGATATTTTTTCCGCGCCCGAGTTCCTGGGATCGCCGAAATTGTCAGCCGCCCTGTCCGGCAAGGTTGTTGTTGCACCGGGCCATGTGGTCAGGACATTTAAGGAGGGGGAGCTGACCAAGTTTATCACCCGCCTGGCGGACGGGCTGAAGATCGAGTCCGTGGTCATCCCCATGACCCGGCACAATACCCTGTGTGTGTCCAGCCAGGTGGGGTGCCGGATGGGATGTGCGTTTTGTGAGACCGCCCGCCTGGGGTTCAAGCGGAACCTGACCGTGTCCGAGATTACGGGCCAGCTTTACAATGCCCGGAATATCCTGGGGAAAAATATTAAGAATGTCGTGTTCATGGGGATGGGCGAACCGTTTGACAACTTTGATGCGGTGATGGCGGCAGTAACGGTCATGAATGAGCAAAAGGGCTTTGATATTGCCCTGCGCCATATCACCTTGTCTACGGCCGGGCTGGTTCCCGGCATTGACCGCCTGGCAAGGCTGAACATGCCCGGCATCCGATTGGCGATCTCGGTGAACGGGCCGGACGACAGGATCAGGGCAGGACTCATGCCCGTGAACAACCGCTGGCCCCTGGCAGAATTGAAAGAAAGCCTCATGGCCTATCCCCTGCCCCGCCGGGGTGTGTTCCTGTTTGAGTACATCCTCATCAAGGGCGTGAATGACTCCCCGGACCATGCCCGGAAACTGGCCGAATTTATCCATCCCCTGCCGGTCCGCCTCAATCTCATTCCCTACAATCCCATTGATGCGTTTGACTATGCCAGCCCCTGTGACAGGGAGATGCACGAATTTGCCGATTTGCTCAGGGAAGAAGGGGTGTTTGTGATCAAGCGGTGGAGCAAGGGCCGGTCTGTTTCCGCGGGATGCGGCCAGTTGGGCAGGCATCTGAATTAAAAGGGTGGCGGGTCACCCATGCATCTTGTCTCATTTCTTGACAGAGGGCGATATTTGTGAAAAAAATGCCGGAAACAAAAGAAACCCAGACGGAATCCCCTATGAACTATACGGAAAGTACGCCCCAGGCCGGTGAATACCTTCGGCTGACCCTGGCATTTCTGGCCAGGTATAATCTGCCTGCCACGCCTGTGAATTACACGGTCTGGTATGAGTATGCAGCCGGCAAGAATTACAAGTTAAATCGGGCCATTGACGCACTGATCGAGAAGGATCAGCCCCTGACCGGTAAACAGGTAGAGATGCTGTACCGGAAGTTTGTGACCGACGGGGACCGCCTGGTGATTTCACGGCTCCTGACCAAGGTCAATCTGATGCTCAGGGAAATCACCAGCCATGTGACCGAAACCGAAGGCGATCTGGCCGGCTACGGCCATGCCCTGGACAATATGGCGGTCCAGCTCCAGAATGTCCATGATTTTGAGGGGATCAAGCATATCATCGATCAGATGATCGAGACGACCAAGGCCATTATCCATTCCGGCTCCAGGCTCCAGACCCGGATGCAGGTGTCGTCAAAAGACCTGAAACAGCTTCACAAGGAGCTGGAAATTTCCCAGAAAGAGGCCCGGACAGATGCCCTGACCGGATTGATCAACCGCCGGGGGCTTGAGCGGCGCATGGAGCTTGAGCGGATCAGGGCCCGGCAGAACAACGCTCCGTTTTCAGTGATCCTGCTGGACATTGATCATTTTAAAAAGGTGAATGATACCTTTGGCCACCTTGTGGGGGACAGCCTTTTAAAAGGGGTTGCACGGATACTGGATTCCCTGATCCGGAAAAATGACATGGTGGCCAGGTTCGGGGGCGAAGAGTTCATTATTCTTTTGCCGGAAACCGGTGCCAAGGGTGCCTATGCCGTTGCAGAAAAGATCCGAACCGTGATGTCTGGCAAAGAATGGACCATCAAAGAATCCGGAAAATCCATCGGCCAAGTCACCGCATCCATGGGCATTGCCCGGTATGCGCTGGACGAATCCGACGACAGCGTTATTCTCCGGGCGGATGCCGCCCTTTACCGTGCAAAATCCCAGGGCCGTAATCAAACAGTTGTTCACAAAACCTGATCTAAACGCATTGTATCCACGAATATCCCTGCCGGGCTGACCCAGACACCTTGATTTTGAACAAAAGATTCACTATATATAGCATTTAGAATACGTATTCAAACTCTCTATCCAGGTTGACTTACAATGACCAGAACCAAAGATAACCAGCGGGCATCGTCCATTGATGTGGCCCGCCTTGCCGGGGTTTCCCAGTCCGCGGTGTCCCGGGCATTTACCCCGGGAGCCAGCATTTCCGAAGAAAAAAAGAAGCGGATTTACGATGCTGCGGTCAAGCTGAACTACCGGCCCAATGTAATTGCACGAAGCCTGGCCCAGCGCTCCACAAAGATCATCGGCCTGGTGATGACCCGGTTCAGAAGCCCTTTTTACACCACGGTGCTGGGGGATTTCACCCGGCATATCCAGGAGCAGGGGTTCAGCACCCTTCTCCTGAATATTGATAACGACCAGGAAGTGTACGATGTTTTGTCCACGGCGCTGCAATACCAGGTGGACGGGCTTATCATCACGTCGGCCAACCTGTCGTCGGCCATGGTGGACAGTTGTCTGAATGCGGAAACCCCTATTGTGCTTTTCAACAGGTATGCCGAAAACAATCATCTCAATGCTGTGTATTGCGACGGGTATGACGGCGGCCGCATGGTGGCGGATTTCCTGCTGCCCAAACACAGCCGGTTTGCCTGTATCACGGGCGAAGCCTCCAGTTCCACCAGCCGGGACCGGTCCATGGGGTATATTACCCGGCTCGGGGAGCGGGGCATTGGGGAATGCATCTGCGAGGATGCCGAGTTCACCTATGAATCCGGGTTTGAAGCCGCCCGGAAAATATTGGCCCTGCCAAACCGGCCCGATGCCCTGTTCTGCACCAGTGATCTCATGGCCCTGGGCGCCATGGATGCGGCCCGGAATATTTTCAGGCTCAAAATTCCCAAAGACCTCTCCATTGTCGGGTTTGACGACATTCCCATGGCAGCCTGGCACGGGTATGAGTTGACCACGGCCGCACAACCCGCGCCCAAAATGGCCGAAGCCACAGTCAACCTTCTGCTGAATGCGATCAGGAACAACAGCCGGGACACCATGGTCCTTAAAATGAAAACAGAGCTAATCGTCCGTTCCAGCACCCGCTAGACATACAGCCCTTAATCCAACTATTTTAAAAAGTGCTTGACAAGTGAATATGGTTTATATAGCTATGAATACGTATTCAAAAGAGTGTTGATAAATAAACGTATATTTGTCGGGCGTTTATAAAAGTATAAATCTATTTCCAATTGCACTAAGAGGTCTTTGGAAATTTTTTTAACAACATTTTTGAATACGTATTCAAAAAATACTTAACCGGGAAGATGCCATGATGGATTTTACGCTGGAAGTTCATGACAAGACATTTGACCAAATCATTTCCCCCCAACAGGACCTCCATACCATTGCCACAGGGTTCAGGTTTCTGGAAGGGCCGGTATGGCATCCCCGGAACAACACCCTGATTTTCAGCGATATTATGGCCAACGGCCTGTTTTGCAGGGATGCGTCGGGCACGGTGTCCCTGTTCCGGGAGAACAGTTTCCTGGCCAACGGCAATACCTATGACCGGTCAGGCCGGCTCATCACCTGCGAACACGGCACCAGCCGGGTGACCCGCCAGGAACCGGACGGCACGGTTACGGTTCTGGCCTCCCATTACCAGGGACGCCAGCTCAACAGCCCCAATGATGTTATTGTTGCCCGGGACGGGTCCATCTTTTTTACAGACCCCAATCCGGGCCGCATGGGCCGGGTGGGCATTCCCCGGAACCAGGACCTGCCCTTTCAGGGGGTGTTCCGCATAGACCCTGACGGTGGCCTGGCCCTGGTGTCAAGGGATTTTTCAAAACCCAACGGCCTCTGCCTGTCCCTGGATGAGACCCGCCTGTTTGTAAATGATACGGACCACGGTCATATCCGCTGTTTTGACCTGGGGCCGGGCGGTTCGGTATCCGGGGGGGATGTCTGGGCTGAGCTTTACGGCAGTGAGCCGGGTGTGGCTGACGGCATGAAGTTTGACAGCCAGGGGTCGCTGTTCTGCGCAGGCCCGGGGGGTATCCAGGTGTTTGACGGCCAGGCCCGGCTTTTGGGCCGGGTCCTGATGCCGGAAGTTGCAGCGAATTTTACCTGGGGAGATGCTGACCTGCGCTCCCTGTACATCACCGCCACCACCTCGCTTTACCGGCTGCGGGTGAATGTGGCCGGCAATCCGTTGTTTTAATAACAGAATTTTAAGGAGATCTTTGGATGAAAAAAATAATTAAACAGGGCATCAGCCCGGAAGCTTCCAAATCAGATACGGACAAGGTGAAAAAAATCGTGGAAGATATTCTGGCGGGTGTGGAGGAACGCGGAGATGCAGCGGTACGGGCCTTGTCCGAAAAGTTTGATGAATGGAGCCCGGACAGCTTCCGCCTGACACAGGACCAGATTGATGCCTGCATTAATGCCCTGCCCCCGTCAACCGTAGACGATATCAAGTTTGCCCAGACCCAGGTGCGCAACTTTGCCCAGGCCCAACTGGAATCCCTGCACGACATTGAGGTGGAGACCCTGCCCGGTGTTACCCTGGGGCATAAAAACATTCCCGTGGCCAGTGTGGGCTGTTACATCCCCGGGGGAAAATTCCCCATGGTGGCATCGGCCCATATGAGCGTGCTCACGGCCAAGGTGGCCGGTGTGAAGCGGGTGGTGGCCTGTACTCCCCCGGACCAGGGTAAACCGCCGGCCGCCACTGTGGCAGCCATGGCTCTGGGTGGGGCAGACGAGATCTATATCCTGGGCGGGGTCCAGGCTGTGGCAGCCATGGCCATGGGCACCGAGACCCTGGCACCGGTGGATTTCCTGGTGGGGCCGGGCAATGCATTTGTGGCCGAGGCCAAGCGCCAATTGTACGGGCGGGTGGGCATTGACCTGTTTGCCGGGCCCACGGAAACCCTGATCATTGCCGATGAGACCGCTGATGCGGAAATGGTGGCCACCGACCTGCTGGGCCAGGCAGAGCACGGGTACAACTCTCCGGCAGTGCTGCTGACCACCAATGAGGCCCTGGCCAATGATATTGAGGATGAAATCCAACGGCAGTTGAAAACCCTGGCCACGGCAGATACGGCAGCCGCATCCTGGCGGGATTACGGGGAAGTGATCCTGGTGGATACGGACGAGGAACTGGTGGCCGAAGGCGACCGCATTGCCTCGGAACATGTGCAGATCCTGACTCGCGATCCCCAGTACTTTCTGGACAACATGTCCAATTACGGGGCCCTGTTCCTGGGGGAGGAGACCAACGTGTCCTACGGGGACAAGGTCATCGGCACCAACCACACCCTGCCCACCATGGGGGCGGCCCGGTACACCGGGGGACTTTGGGTGGGCAAGTTCATCAAAACCGTGACCTACCAGCGGTGCACCAAAACAGCCAGCCGCATGGTCGGTGAGTATTGCTCACGGCTGTGCGACCTGGAGGGGTTCAAAGGGCACCAGGCCCAGGCAGACCTCCGGGTGAAGCGGTACAGCAACCTTTAACCGGACGGAGGCATGCCATGAATCTGAATTTATCGGGAAAAACCGCTGTGGTCACAGGCGGGGGCGGGGGCATCGGCTCGGAAGTCTGCCGGCAACTGGCCCTGGCCGGTGCAAATATTGTCCTGACCCACCGCAGCCATGACAGCCGGGAACGGGCCCTTGCCGTGCAGGAGACCCTGGCACCGGGCAACCACACCGTGATTCGGGCGGCAGTGGAAGATGCCAAGGACCAGGCAGTGCTGGCCGCTGAACTGGCAAAACAATACGGCAGGGTTGATATCCTGGTGAACAACGCCGGCATGACCCGGTTTGTGGATCCGGACAACCTGGACGGGCTGGATGACAGTCTCATTGATGACATTTTCAGGGTCAATTGGCGGGGGGCCTTTGCAACGGTGCGGGCCCTTGCCCCCCTGTTGCGCAAATCAGATGACGGCCTGGTGGTGAATATGTCTTCCATTGCCGGCACCACCGGCATTGGCAGCAATGTGGCCTATTGCGCCTCCAAGTCCGCCATGAATACCATGACGGTTTCCCTGGCCCGGTCCCTTGCCCCGGACATCCGTGTGATCTCCATTGCCCCGGGCCTGGTGGAGGGAGAGTATACCCGGAAACTGGACCCGGCCTGGAACCGCCGACAGGAGGAACTCACTCCCCTGAAACGGCTGACCCAGGCCAAGGACGTGGCCCGGGCCGTTCTGGCCTGCGCCACTTTGCTGACCCATTCCACAGGCTGTGTGGTGCCGGTTGACGGTGGCCGCCCCCTGACCTGACATGCGGAGAACATAAGATGACAGACACCTCTCATACCATTTCCCATGACCGGCTCCAGTCCTTTACTGAAACCGTTTTTACTGCCGCAGGCATGGACGCTGCCCATGCCGGTATCTGCGCCCGGTGCATGGTGCAGACCAACCTCTGGGGCATTGATTCCCACGGGGTCCTGCGCCTGCCCGTGTATGTCAAGCGGCTTCAACTGGGGGCGGTGCAACCAAAACCAACCATGGACATGGTCACCAATGCCGGGGCCCTTGGGGTCTTGAACGGCGGGGATGGCTGCGGATATGTGGTGGGCACCACAGCCATGCAGGCTGCCATTGAAAAGGCCCAACAATACGGCATCGGCGCTGTGGGCGCCTTCCGGTCAAGCCATTTTGGGGCGGCAGCCCTTTACACCCGGATCGCAGCCGACCAGGGCATGATCGGCATTGCCATGAGCAATGTGGTACCCAACATGGTGGTGCCGGGCGGGTCCAAGCCCATTGTGGGCAACAATCCCCTGGCCGTTAGCGTCCCCACATTCGGTGACTTTTCCTTTACCCTGGACATTTCCATGTCTGCTGTTGCCGGGGGAAAACTGCTGCTGGCCAGTAAAAAAGGGGAAAAAATCCCCCTGGACTGGGCAACGGACAAAGAAGGAAAACCCACGGATGATCCGGACAAGGGCTTTGCCGGGTTCCTGCTGCCCCTGGCCGGGCATAAGGGATACGGCCTGGCCCTGGCCGTGGACCTGCTGTCCGGCCTCATGACCGGCGGTGCATTCCTCCATGGATTGCGGGGATTGTACACCCATCCGGACCAGCCCAGCCTGTCCGGCCATTTTTTCATGGCTGTCAATTCGTTGGCCATCATGGAAAAAGACGCGTTTAAAGCACGTATGGCCGAGTTTTACGGGCAGATCAAGGCATCGCCCATGTGGGATGCGTCTGCTGAGATGCTCATGCCCGGCGAAATCGAATACCGGACCGAAACAGACCGGCGGAAAACCGGCATTGCCCTGCCGCCGGAATTGATCAAAGAGCTGAACACCCTGGCCAACGGCCTTGGGATTGAGGAGCGGCTCTAATACCATGAACACGGTCTGCCGGTTCATGTGCAGGCCTGCTATTTTAAGGAGAATTACCTGTTATGACGGAAAGAAAATCAGTCTGGTGGCATGAAAACCCTGCCCCTGTTGTTGTAGAGTATGCCAAAGAGGTGTGCGATGTGGCCATTCTTCCCATTGGCGCCATTGAGCAGCACGGCCCCCACTGCCCCCTGGTATCGGATGCAGCCAATGCCATGGGCATTGCCCAGCGCGTGGGGGAAAAGAGCGGGGCCATGGTCCTGCCCTGCCCCATGTACGGGTCCCACCCCTACCATCATTGGGGGGTTCCGGGAACCATCCCCCTGACCTTTGAAACCCATATTGCCCTGCTCTGCGATATCGTCAGGGGAGCCAGCGTTGCCGGGTACAACAAGTTCATCATCCTGTCGGCCCACGGCCAGGTATCTTCCACCATTGTGGCGGTTCACAAACTGGGGATCGAGGGCCACTTTGTCCTGTCCCTGCACTGGTACGATTTTCTCCGGGACAACCAGACGGTTCTCCGGGACCATATGTGGCATGCGGATGAGGCGGAAACCTCGGTGGGCCTGTATCTCTATCCGGAGCTGGTGGACATGAGCCTGGCTGCCCCGGGCCAGGGCGAACCCCTGATTGACCCCAAGTGGAAGATCGCACCGGGGGCTGCTGCCGGTCCCGGCCAGATGTACCATTTTGAAGGCACCTTTGCCCGCCCGGAAAAGCATGAAATCGCCGAAGGCGGCAACGGTGTGGTGGGAGATCCCACTGTGGCCACCCGGGAAAAGGGTGAAAAACTGGTCACCCAAACCGTTGACCATCTCAGTGAACTCATCGCGGAAATCAGGGAAAAATATCCCTGCGGTGTAAAGCCCCAAACCAACTGATCCGCCCGGTTTTGATAAGGAGAAAACAGCCATGAAATTAGAGGGAAAAGTGGCCATTGTCACCGGCGCCACCAAAGGCATCGGCATCGGGTGCGCCCAGGAGTTGCTCAAAGAAGGGGCCAAAGTGGTGCTCACGGGCAGGAGCCGTGACCTGGGCGAGGCTGCGGCCTGCAGCATCAGTCTGCAAGAGAATGATACCCTGTTTGTGCCCTGCGATGTCAAAAACAGTGCCCAGGTACGGGAGTTGGTGGAAACCACGGTTGCGCACTTCGGTCGCCTGGACATCATGGTGAGCAACGCCGGTACCAACGGCAAGGCAGAGTTTCTGGATGTGACCGAAGCCGACTGGGACCGGATCATTGATACCAACCTCAAAGGGGTGTTTTTCTGCGGCCAGTATGCTGCCAGGCAGATGGTGAAGCAGGGCACCGGCGGGGTGATCATCAACATGTCCTCGGTCATGGCAGTGCTGGGCCTGAAAAACCAGGTGGCGTACAGCGCCAGCAAAGGCGGTATTTCCCAGCTCACCAAGGTCATGTCATTGGGGCTGGTGGACCACGGTATCCGGGTCAATGCCATTGGCCCGGGCCCCATCATGACCGAATTGATGATGCGGGTGGCAGATGACCCGTCTGTTATGGACGCTATTTTGCGCCGGACCCCTGCGGGCCGGGTGGGCACCTGTGAAGAAGTGGGGCGGGTGGCCGTATTCCTGGCCAGTGACGATGCCGGCTTTATCCACGGCCAGACCATTTACTGCGATGGTGGCCGCATGATCCAGTCCTTTGACCGGGAGGTTCCGGAAACGGAACAAAACAGCACCAATTGAATCATCAAAACAGGAGTGAGGAAAAAATGGAAAAACCGCGCATAGGATTGATCACTTTCGGAGATGAGCGGGAGGATATGTGGGAAAAGGTGTTTAAGGCCCTTTCCGAACCCCGGCACAGCGCGCTGCTGGCATACCTGAAGACCCTGCCGGTTGAGGTGCATGCCCATGATGCCGTGGCCAGGACCCGGGACCAGATTAACGTCCAGGCCGACAGTTTCCGGGCTGCCGGGGTCCATGTGCTCATCGCCCATATTCCCTGCTGGACATCCCCCAACCTGGTGGTTCACGGCATCCAACGCCTGGATCTGCCCGTGGCGCTGGTCACAGGAAAAAGTCCGGCCACCCACGGCATGGTGGGGTTCCTGGGAACAGGGGGCGCCCTGGACCAGGTGGGAATTCCCCATCTGCGGGTCAGGGAAACCACCGGGTCTGCCAAAATGACGGAGACGCTGATGCCGTTCATCCGGGCGGCAGCGGCAGCAGGGGCCCTTCAAGATACGGTGTTCGGTTTTTTCGGGGGCCGGTCCTTGGGCATTGACACAGGTTCCTTTGATCCCATGCAATGGCGCCGCCAGTTCGGGGTGGATGTGGAACACATTGACCAGTCAGAGATCATCCGCAGGGCACATAACATCCGGGAACAGGCCCCGGACCGGGCCCGGGACATGGTGGACTGGATGGAAAAGACCATGGGCAAAGTCACCTATGACGGGACTGCCCTGACCCGGGAAAAGCTGGAATTCCAGTCTGCCTGTTATCTGGCCACCAAAGACATGATCGTGGAGATGGGCCTGGGATTTGTGGCGGTCAAATGTATGCCCGACCTGTGTACCCATCACGTGCCCCAATGCCTTTCCGCAGCATTGCTTCCCGGCCCCTTTGACGCGGACGGCCCCAAGAAAACCGTGTCCATGGCCTGCGAGGCAGATGGAGACGGCGCTTTGACCATGGAAATCATGAAACATGTGAGCGGGGGCATGCCCGTGCTGTTCGGGGACCTCAGCCACATGGACCCGGAGGAAAATCTGTTGTACCTGCCCAACTGCGGTGCCATGAGCACCTGGTTTGCCGCCAGGTCCGACACTGCAGGGGAAAACCTTGAACGGGTTGAACTGCGGCCATCGGTGCGGCCGGGGGGCGGTGCAACCGTATACTTCAAGGCGGCGCCCGGCCCCATCACCCTTGCCCGGCTGTACCGCTGGTCCGGTGAATACCGCATGGCCATCATCCCGGGAGAGGCCATTGAGCCTTCCCGGGAGAAACTGGATGAATTTATCAAAGCCCGTGGAGTTCACCAGCTTCCCACGGCCTTTGTCAAGGTGTCGGCTGATCCGGACGATATTGTAACGGAATTCGGCTCCAATCACATCTCGGGCGTGGCCGGGGATGTGCAGAAGGAACTGATTCACTTTTGCCGGCTCAGGCAGATCACGCCGGTGGTCTTTCCGGACGGACCCAATATAAGGAGGATGCCATGACCCCCAGGGAGCGGTTTGCCGCAGCCATGAACCACCAGCCCACGGACCGGGTGCTCATCGATATGGGCAAGCAGGTGGGGGCCCTTCACAAGTTTGAATACCAGCGGCTGTACGAGCACCTGGACAGGCCACAATGGATGCAGAACCATCACAACATCCTGGACAAAATGGGCCAGACCGTGGTGCCGGACGAAGCATTGCTTGAAAAATTCGGAGTGGATTTCAGATGGTTGATTCCCAAGTGGGTGGGGATCAGGGAATTTGAAACAGATGGCCGCAAAGGGTATTACGATATGTGGGGCACCACCTTCAGCCAGATGGAAGACTACTTTGCCATCACAGACACCCCCCTGAAACAAGGCACCTTTGAAGAGCTGGAACAACACCCCTGGCCGGACCCGGAAAACCCGGAAATGTTCGCCGGGCTCGGGGAGCTGGCAAAGCACCTGCACGACACCACGGACTATGTGATTGGCGCTGACGGCATCAAGGGCGGGATTTTACAGACCTGCCTCTGGCTCAGGGGATATGAAAATTTCTTCATGGACCTGGCCATGAACAAGGCATATGCAGATGCCCTGCTGGACAAGGTCCTGGATTTGTTTTGCCGGATGTACACGGCCTATTTCAACGTGGTAGGCCCCTATGCCCATCTGGTGTATATCACTGACGATCTTGGCACCCAGGCCTCCTTGCTCATGTCCCCCAAGATGTTCCGGGAACAGATCAAGCCGAAGTTCAAGGCCTTTAACGACCATCTCAAATCGTTATCCGACGCCAAAATTATGTTTCACTCGGACGGGGCCATTGACCCCCTGATTGAGGATCTCATTGAAATCGGGGTGGATATTCTGAACCCGGTCCAAACCTCCACCAAAGGCCTGGAGGATACCCAGGCCCTTAAACAGCAGTATGGGGACCGGCTCTGCTTTCACGGGGCCATTGACGTCCAGCAGGTCATGCCCAATGTCGGCGTGGAGGAAATCCGGACGGAGGTGATCCGCCGGATCCGGGATCTGGGGGAAAACGGCGGCTATATCCTGGCCCCCTGCCACAACATCGGACACGACATTCCTGTGGAAAACGTACTGGCCCTGTTTGAGGCTGCCCAGGCCTATGGGGGAAAATCCCGGGACCAGCTCACCACACTTCTTGATACTGGAGGCAACCAATGAAAAACCGCGTCAAACACCTCATGGCCCGGGGCCGGAAAACCGCCGGGGCCTGGCTTCAGCTCACCTCACCCTTTTCAGCGGAGATCATGGCCAGGGCCGGATTTGACTGGCTGATCATTGATATGGAACATGCGCCGGGTGATTTTATGAACCTGGCCGCCCAGATCCAGGCCATGGGGGCCTGTGCCTGCGAACCGTTTGTCCGGGCCCCCTGGAATGATGCCGTTACCATCAAACGGATTCTGGACACCGGTGTGACTGGCGTCCTGGTGCCCTATGTCAACTCTGCCCAGGAGGCCCGGGCTGCCGTGGCTGCCTGCCAATACCCGCCCCGGGGTATCCGGGGGGTGGCGGCCAGCCCCCGGGCTGCAGGGTTCGGCCAGGCCGGTGCCATGGAGTATTTAACCAGCGCCAACGAGGAAATCCTGGTGATCACTGCCGTGGAAACCGGTGAAGCCGTTGACAACCTGGACCAAATCCTGGCCGTGGACGGGCTGGACGGCATCTTCATCGGCCCCATGGACCTGGCCACCAGCATGGGACATTTTGCCGATGCCGCCCATCCCGAGGTGCAAAAGGCCATTGCCCGGATCGAGGAAAAAACCCTGGCCGCCGGTAAATTCCTGGGGACCGTTGCCGGCACCTGGGACCAAGCCGCGGCAAAGTATGACAAGGGGTATCAGTTTCTGATGCTCATGAGTGATTCAGTAGGACTTGCCGGACTTGCGGCCCAGACCGCAGCCCGGTTTCATCAAACATACGGACAACAAGAGGAGGGAACCCAATGAACCGATTTAAATCTGCCGGACAGATCTTTTTAACCGTCATCCTGATATGCGGGTGGGCCACAATGGTGCAGGCCGGGATCATCCTGAAACTGGGCCACGGCACCCCCACCACCTCCACCCTCCACCAGGGAGCGGAAAAGTTCAAGACCGAAGTGGAAGCCCTTACCAAGGGCGATATCACGGTCAGGATTTTTCACTCCGGGCAGATCGGCCATGACCGCCAATTGATCGAGTCCATGCAACTGGGCGAGGTGGACATGGCCATTCCGTCCAGCACCAATGTGTCCCCCTTTGTCAAAGAGATGTTCATCACAGACTACTTTTTCCTGTTCCGCAATGCGGCCGAAGCCTATGCTATTCTCGACGGCCCCGCAGGCCAGGCGCTGAATGAGGCGGTGGCAGCCAAATCCCTGGTGGGCCTGGGATTTATGGAAAACGGATTCCGCCATATTTCCAACAACCAGCGTCCCATCAAAATCCCTGCCCACATGAACGGCGTTAAAATCCGGGTCAATGAAAACCCCATTCAGGTCACGGCCTGGAAAGGGCTGGGCGCCAGCCCCACCCCCATGAACTGGGGGGAGATTTTCACTTCCCTGCAGCAGGGCACCCTGGACGGCCAGGAGTGCAGCCTGTCCCTGTTCTACGACACCCATTTTTACGAAGCCCAAACCTATTTAACCCTCACCGGCCACATTTATTCGCCCTTTAGCGTACTCATGAGCCAGGATACCTATGAACAGCTGGACAACGCCCAGAAGCAGGCGGTTAAACAGGCCGCCAAAACCGCCATTGCATTCCAGCGCAAGCTGAACCAGACCGCAGAAAAAAAGGCCCTGGAAAAAGTGCAGCAAAGCGGGATCCAGGTCACCCGTCTCACCGTGGAGCAAATGGCGCCGTTTATCGCTGCGGCAGCACCCTCCATTCCCCTGGTCAAAGAAAAATGCGGGGAACGGATCTACAACCTGTTCATGAAGGAGCTGGAAGCCTTTCGGTGCACCAACGAATCCATAGTAAAATTCCTGTAATCCAGGCGCTTGCACCGGATCATAACCATTTAAAGAAGGCCGGACAGGTTGTGCCGGCCTTTAACCCCAGGGGGAGGGGGGACTTATGTTACGTCTTGTGGAACGGTACTTTGAGGCCTTTTTCATGGTCATTCTGATGTTTTCCATTTCCATTGTCACCGGGCTCCAGGTGTTCAGCCGGTACGTCATGGACGATGCCATTTCCTGGTCCGAGGAAATCTGCCGTTACATGTTCATCTGGATGGTGTTTTTCGGCATCAGCTATGCCATCCGCCAGCGGCGGCACATCCGGATCCTGGGACTTTACGCTGTGGTGCCCGAGCCCGTGAAAAAAATGCTCATGATCATATCTGATCTGCTGTTTCTGCTCTTTGTGGTGCTGCTGGCCATCAACGGGTCGGAACTTTGCGCCAAAATCCTCAAACTGGGCCAACTCACCCCTTCCCTGGAATTTTCCATGGCCTATATCTACGCCAGCCTGCCCGTGGGATTTTGCCTGGCCGGCCTGCGCCTGATCCAGGGGCTGTACATCCGGCTCCGGCATATCCATTTGCCATATGCCCAGCTCAGCCGCCCCATTGATGCCATCCACACGCCGCTGCGTCCCGGCACTGACACCCCAGGAGGTCCTGCATGATTTTATCTTTGTTCGGTGTATTTTTTCTCTGTTGTCTGGTGGGGGTTCCCGTGGGAATTTCCCTGGGCCTGGCCTGTGTGGCCACGGTATTTATCGGGGCGCCGGTGAGCCTCAAGTACATCAGCCAGGGCATGGTGGTGGCCCTGGACTCGTTTCCGTTAATGGCTGCGCCCCTGTTCATCCTGGCCGGTGAACTCATGAGCCAGGGCGGGGTGAGCAAGCGGCTGCTGAACCTGGCCCATCTGCTCCTGGGCCGGTATGCCGGGGGGCTGGGCCTGGTGGCTATTGCCTCGTGCATCTTTTTCGCCGGCATCTCCGGCACCGGATCTGCCGATGCCGCTGCCATCGGGGTCATCATGATCCCGGAAATGCTCCGGGGCGGTTATTCGAAGGGGTTTTCCGGCTCCATGATCGCCGCAGCCGGGGCCATCGGCCCCATTATTCCCCCCAGCGTCACCATGGTAGTCTATTGCGTCACCACCAACCAGTCCATCACCGATACCTTTTTGGCAGGGGTGGTGCCGGGCATCCTCATGGGGGTATCCCTGCTGGCCTATACCTTTATCATCTCAAAACGGAAGGGATACCGGGGAGAGGCCAAAACCTACACCCGCAAAGAGGTGTTTGACATCATCTGGGATGCCAAATGGGCCATCCTGGTGCCGGTAATCATCATGGGCGGCATCTACGGCGGTATTTTTACCCCCACGGAAGCCGCAGCCGTTGCCGTGATTTACGGATACATCGCCGGTCTTTTCCTGTACAAGGAACTCACATTCAAACAGCTTCCCCGGGTCATCCTGAGTTCCGCCCTGATCACCTCGGTGGTCCTGGTGATCATCGGCACCTCCATCGGATTCGGCCGGCTCATGACCCTGGAGCATATACCCCAGCAGGTCACAGCCTTTATCACAGACATCTCCACCAACAAATACGTGATTCTGGCCATGATAAACCTGCTGCTTCTTCTGGTGGGCACTTTTATGGAAACCCTGGCTGCGGTCACCATCCTTGCCCCCATTCTCCTGCCCGTGGTCACCAGCCTGGGCGTGAGCCCGGTCCACTTCGGTGTGATCATGGTGGTGAACCTGTGCATCGGCTTTGTGACTCCGCCCCTGGGGGCCAACCTGTTCGTAATCACCCAAATCGCAGACATTCCCTACGGCACCCTGTGCCGCTCGGTGGCACCCTGGCTTGCCATCATGGTGGCGGTCCTGTTCCTGATCACCTATATAGAAGCCATTCCCATGGGCCTGGTCTGGTTGTTCCGGGGGTGAAAACAATGTTGCGCCAAAACTTTAACCCTTGAAATATTCAACATTCCTTTGGTGAGAGTTTTGGTGCATTTTGCACATCATCAGCCTTCTGTATTGCAGCTCTTCAATGGTAGGAAGCGCTGCAATATTTCTCCTTGATATTCATCTGCATATCGAATACAGTCACATCGTCAGCGCCACACGTTCACAAGCGTCTTGGTTATCTACAGTATCTTCCAGACGAATCAACATCACGGGGCCTGAATTTTCTTCACGGCAGCACTTCGGATTCAATAACAGTTTGCCGTAAAAAAATGACGAAAGTAATTCCGGTTTTACACGCATAAGGTACATCTGTGTATCCATGCGTCTTTCAACCTACATTTCTAATTATACCTAAGGAGGAATTTATGAATCGTGTTGTTGCAAGACTCTGTCTGATCATCGGCATTTGGGCCGCCCTGTCTGTAACTGTGGCCGCGAAGGGGCAATTCGGTATTGAGCAGCTTGGCAGGGCTATTTTCAAAGACAAAAATCTATCCCTTTATCAGAATCAATCCTGTATGACCTGTCATCATCCCAGTGCAAGATTTGCCGATCCGGCCAATGTTGTTGAACCTTATGATTCCCCTGTTTCCACAGGCTCCGACGGCACAAGTGTCGGCGGCCGGAACACTCCCACTGCAGCCTATTCCGGATTTATTCCCGTATTTCATGAAGCCGGACCCGGTGTATACGCGGGCGGCATGTTCTGGGACGGGCGCGCCACAGGTCTTGAGCTTGGAGATCCTCTGGCAGAGCAGGCAAGGGGACCTTTCCTGAATCCTGTGGAAATGGCCCTTCCGGACAAAGGGGCTGTGGTAGGGATCATAGCGGTGTCACGGTACGCCCGGTTATTTGAAACCGTATTTCCCGGTACGGATTTCAATGATACTTCCGAAGAAAACATCAATACCATTTACAATAATATCGCACTGGCAGTGGCGGCCTTTGAAAGGACGAACCGGTTTAACCGGTTTTCGTCCTTGTTTGACCAGTTCTGGTATGTGTGCCGGAGCCGGAGTATTGCCGTGAGCGATATCGGGGTTTCCGTGGAAACACATGATGTTCCCCAGGGGATTTTGAGCCAGAGTGAATTGAATGGCCTGGCCGTGTTCAACGGGAAAGGCAAGTGTTCTCTCTGCCATGTGACAACAGACTTTACGGACGACAATGGTGAGGTGCTCCCTCCCATGTTCACCGACTTTACCTATGATAACCTTGGGCTGCCTAAAAATACACGCATTGATGATCTTCAGGGTGCACCGCAACCCATTGATTACGGGTTGGGAGGGCGGTCCGATATCTCAGCCAAAGACCCTGTGGTTGTTCCGGACGGCATTGGCGGTGATGTAACGGTTTCAGCGGCACAGGCCGGAAAATTCAAGGTGCCGACCCTTCGTAATATTTTCGATACCGCCCCTTACGGCCATAACGGATTTTTCGCCACCCTGGAAGATATTGTCAGGTTTTACAATACCCGCGATGTTCCGGGAGCAGGGTGGGAGTCCCCGGAAGTCATGATGAACCTGAACATGGAAGAATTGGGAGACTTAGGACTTACAAGCCAGGAAGAGGCAGACCTGGTTGCCTTTATGAAGGCCCTGAGTGATAACTGCGGTAAATGGTAAAAGCCTGTTCCGATGAAACCAAAAAAATTGAATCCAAACGGAATTTTGAGAACAGTTATAAACTGAATATACCGCGGAATTTTGTTCTCGTGGTGTGATAGCGGTTTAAATGTCAGTGCCCGGACCAGGGCTTCAAAGCGGTTATGCCATTTTTGATGAAGAGGCCATGAATACCCCGAACCCGATGAATATGGAGCCGCTGGTCCGGTTCATCCACTTTTGCCGCGACGGCCTGTCCAGCCATTGCTTTGCCTGGTGGGCAAGCAGGGCATATCCCATTAAAAAGAAAAAGGAAAATCCCATCAGGGTTAAAATCAGGGTTGCAAACTGGGGGGCCAGGGCTCTGTCGGTTGCAATGAACTGGGGAAACAGGGCGGTGAGAAACACAATGGCCTTTGGGTTGGACACCGCCACTCCAAAGGCCTGTAAAAATATACGGGTACGGGATTCCGTGTAAAGCTGGGTCTGGCTTGCGGCATCTTGGGTGCCGGGCTGCTTTAAGATCTGGATCAGGCCGAGGTAAACCAGGTAAGCTGCGCCTGCGTACCGGACCAGGGAAAACAGGGTTTCGGACGCCCTGAGGAGGGCACCGAGCCCGGTGACAGCCACAAGGCCCAGGATAAACAGGCCCGTGATATTGCCGAGGGCTGAAAAACTGGCCTTTTTCCACCCGAACAATCCGGATTTATTCATGATGAAAAACACGGCAGGGCCAGGAGTGGCTGTGGCGACAAAGACCAGTGAAAGATATAGAAGCCAGGCGTGAAAAGACATGGGGACTTAATATCCTTTTTCTAAGTTTACGAGGTTTTGCAGGGGCTGGCCGGCCCTGAGGCGGTTGATGTTCTCCAGGACCTGGGGGGCCACAGACACAGGGTCGGTCTGGCTGGATACATGGGGGGTAACCCGGATTCCCGGATGGGACCAGAACCCATGGGAGGGGTCAAGGGGCTCGGTGTCAAACACGTCCAGGCATGCACCGGACAAATGCCCCCGGTCCAGAGCTGCTAACAGGTCGTCTTCCATGAGATGGCCGCCCCGCCCCGCATTAATGATGTACGCCCCTTTGGGCAGCCGGGAAAACGTGTCCCGGTTGAGAATATGCCGGGTGGCTGGTGTCAGGGGCAAAAGGCAGACAAGGACCCGGGTTTGGCCCAGAAACTCGGGCAACTGGTTTTGGCCGTAAAAGGTCTTGATTCCCGGCAGGTCTCCGGGACTGTTCTTCCACCCCAGTACAGGGAATCCATGATCTGACAACATCAGGGCCGCAGCCTTTCCCAACTGCCCGAGTCCCATGATGCCCACGGGAAAATCCTGTTTGCTGTAAGGTGTCAGGGGGTGCCATTTTTTTTGGGACTGGTATGTCCGGTAAAGGTCAAACTGGCGGAAATGGCTGAGCACGGCCAGCAGCACATAGTCGGCCATGTCACGGACCAGGTTGTCATCTTTGAGCCGGACAACAGGCACACCCCGGGGCAGGTTCGGGTCGGAGAACAGATGATCGACTCCCGCGCCCATGGAGGAAATACAGCCAAGTTCAGGGTATTCCTTTAACACGCCGTGGGAATGGTTCCAGACCAGGGCCAGCTCGATATCGGTTTTGGGGTGGTCATCCGGCCATACCCGGATCTCAAGGCCGGGATCATTGGCGGACAAGGCCTTGATCCACCGGGAGTGATACCTGTCCGGACAGACAAGCGTAATTGCCATGGGGCCCCCTGATTAAATGGTGAGCAGTTTCTCGTCCTGCTTGAGTATGTCGGTCAGGGGGATTCCCCAATATTTGACTTCCACCCCGAGCGCTTCTATATCGGCGGTGATGCCCAACTGGTCCGTGCATGCCTTGCAGGCGGTGACATGAACCCCCTTTTCAATGGCATCCCTGACCATGGCCTGGATATCCCCGTCTTCGGCCGTAAGCCTTGCGGTGGCGCCCCAGATAATCAGGGTCACCTCTTCCCACCAGCCATGGGCCAGGCTGTTGACCGTATACATGAATACCATTTTTTCAGCGGTTAATTTGTCGGCATTGGTCCAGAGCAGGTAGAGATGGGTTTTGTCGTCCATAATGATTCCTTTAAACGTTTATGATTCGCATTTTCAATTGCTTAGCGTGTTGTTTTGGTCAGGTCGATACTCAGGGCATATGCCCCGCCTTCAAGCTTGGCCGTGACCGGATAATCGCCTTTTTCAAATACTTTGAGCATGGCCCTGTTGGAAGACAGGACATCTGCGGTCATGCTGACAGCCCCCCGTTCTTTTCCCAGGCGGGCCAGCATGCGGTAGAGAAAGGTGGCGATCCCGTGGCCCTGGTATTGTTCATCCACGACAAAGGCAATGTCAACAAAGGGTTTATCCGGGTATTTGGCGATTCTGGCTTCGGCAATAATGGTCTGGTTGCCCGGTTCCCCGATCAGTCCCACCACGGAGATCACATCCCTGTAATCCACATTCACATAGGCCTGCATCTTGGCATGGGGCATGGTTTTAATGGGGCTGAAATACCGGTAGTAAATGGCCTTGTCCGAAAACCGGTAAAAAAGCCGGCGCATCTGCTCTTCATCCGAGGGTTTAATGGCCCTGAACCTGACCTGGAAATTGTCCTTAAAGATATGAAGGGTTTCGATTTCCTTGGGATAGAAATGGGCGGAATCCGCCAGGAACATCTGGTCCGGATAAAGGAGCTTCTCCATTTTTCCGCCGTCCACAAGGGCGGGCCGGTCCTCGGGGTGGGCAATCTCGATCAGGGCCTGGGCCCGTTCCCGAAGGGTCCGTCCCCGCAGGTGGGCCACCCCGTATTCCGTGACCACCAGGTCCACAGATTCGGGCAGGCTCAGCAGATCCGGGGTGTCATCCAGGAAAAGCCGGATATTGGGGGTGCCTTCTCTGTTGCGGCTGGGCAGGGCCACTATGGTATATCCGCCCTTGGAAATTTCAGCCCCGTTGAGGATATCGGCGATCTGGCCGGGCCCTGCGGAGATGTTGGCTGAACTGGAGTGCAGGGCCACCCTGCCGGAAAGGTCCACGCGCCGTACGGGAAGGATCATGACAAACCGGCGGTTCTGGCCGATTTCCATGGGATTGAACACTTTTTCAATGCTCTGGAATTCCACCATGGGGTTTTTGTTGAGCCACTCCATAAGCCGTTTTGACCCCAGGGCGTATGTGGTGAGGGAGCGTCCCCTGAACATGCCTTTGCGGCGGTTTGTCACTGCCCCGCTCTCGGCCAGCTCCATGAGTGCATCGGTGAAAAACGGGGTGTGGATGCCCAACTCCTTTTTCCTGGACAAATATTTGGGCAGGGCCTCGAATATGGGGCCGTAGGTAAAGGCGATGCAGGACCCGTCTTCAATCACCGAAGCGGCATTTTCGGCAATCCTGTCAAACACCGGCTCCACCGGATACCTGGGAAAATAAAAGGGTGGTGCCGTGGCCTCCACCAGCATGTCGAATTCGTCGATATGAACAAAGGTATCCCCCAGGGTAAAGGGAATGTCCTCGTTGATCTCTCCCACCACAAGATCGGCGTGTTTCATGGCCCTTCTTGCCACATCCACGCCGACGCCCAGGCTGCAATACCCGGTGTCGTTGGGCGGGGTGATCTGGATAAATGCCACATCAATGGAAATCAGGCCTTCTTTCATCAGCACCGGGACTGAAGAAAATCTGGACGGGATCATGTCCACCCGGCCGGCGGTAATGGCTTCGGCAGAAACCCAGCCCGAGAAAAAGGTCCTCAGCCTGTACCTGTGGGATTCCAGGGCCTTGTATGAAATCGCATCTCCAAAACTGAGCAGCTGGGTCAGCGTGAGGTCTTCCAGACGGTGGCCTTCAGCACTCATAAGGGCGTTTACCAGGGTTCTGGGTTCTGCAGTGCCCGTGCCGATAAATATGTGCATGCCCGGTTCGATTTGTTTGAGCACCGTATCCGTGGATACGGTCTGTTTCTTCCAGGACGGGATCTTCTTTTTGAACATAAGCGGTCTATCCTCGGAGAGTAAATGTATAAAACTTATTATATACGAGGGTAATACATACAGCCAGTATCATCGAGGAAAGCCCGATCAATACATCAAAATAGGCCGGTGCCGTGAGTGACAGCCGGATCAGCAGGGTGGAAAGGGCGTATCCCGAGTTTCTGAAAACCGCGGGAAACTGGGGCAGGAAGATCTGGGCCAGGAGTACCATCAGGACATCTGAAAAAATCAGCAACGTATAAAAAGACTGGAAAAAATGGAGCTCGGGCTGGCCGGTGATCTTGAGGAACAGGTTGTAGAGGCCCATGCCGCAGAACGCTGCCAGCATGGTCAGTGCGGTGCTTTTTTTGGCGGCGATGAACCTGTCCAGGGAAGGGCCGGGGGCCAGGGCCTTGTCCAGGTTTTTCTGCATGGCCGAATACACGCCCAAAAGGGCAAATATGACAACGGCTCCGAACCCGTAAGAAAGAATATGCCAGAGCACCTCGTTGTGGTGGCTCAGAGAGATGGGTTCGGGCAATACGGACAACTCTTTGAAGGTGTTCCGCAGAAATATCATGGCCAGGATCTGGAATTGTTTTCCAAGAGCCCTGGACATGGAGCTGGGAAGGACGAATATCATGCCCATGATCTCCATGATGAGCACCAGGAGAAACGCCAGGTTAATGGCCATGTAATGGCTGTGGGGTACGCGGGCCGAAAGCTCTGGCGGCAAAAGGCCCTGGCGGTTTAATTCAATAACGGCCAGGCTGGCAAGAAAGATCAGCACCAGAAAGGCGGATACGGTTTTGTGGGTGGTTTCGCAGGACCAGAATTTGTGGAGACGGTCGAAAACCCGTGTACATGTATTTAGAAATATATCCATTGCCTGCTTAATATCCGGAGCAAAGATGGTTGAAAATATCTGACGTACCTGCTCTTTTATTGCAGATTCCGGCTACAGCGTCAATGCTGAGGCAAATGGGGTGTTCTGCGCCCGGAAGATCCGGGCGCAGGAAAAAATGGTGTTATTGGTTTTTCAGTTTTTCAATGTTGTCCCTGGCAAAGTCGATTGACGGATCCACTTTAAGGGCCATTTCATAGTATTTCAGTGCCAGGGGAATTTCTCCCAGTTCCCGGTAGCAGGAGCCGATATTGGCGTAGTTGATGGCCAGCGAGGGATCCACTTCCAACGCCTTTTCAAAGTACTCAATGGCCGGCTCATATGCCTGGGTCATAAAACAGCAGGCACCGGCCGTATTGAACATATCAGGCCGCTGGGGATCAATCTCAAGTCCCTTTTTGCAGGCGTCAATGGCCTTGTCGTACTTTTCCAGGTCCTTGAGACAGGCACCCATGTGGGAGTAGATATCAGGCAGGTTCATCCGGACCGGGTCTCTTTCCATGGCCGCTTCAAACTCTTTGAGCGCCTCTTCGTGGTCATGGATCGCGGCCAGCATCAGGCCTTTGTAGAAACTTGTGTAATATTGGCCGGGAAGCGCTTCCTCAAGGTCGTCCAGCCGGGTCAGAGCCTGGACCGGGTCGTAGTTTTCCGTGATAAGCCGGGCGGAAAACATGCCGACGCTGGCGGCGGTGGCCCGTTCCCTGAAATGAGCGCCGGGGATGATCGAATAAAATGCGGGAATCTCAAGACCCTTGTGCATGGTGTTGATGACCAGGATGTCATAGTCCCGTTCCGCCAGGGTGTTGACCAGGTTTTCCACCTCTTCCCGGATGTTGTCCGAGGAGAGATCGGGCAGGTCGGCGGCATCAATCATGGTTTTGGGATGGGTGATAAAGGCCGCATCTTTGATGTCCGTGAACTTGGGCAGTCCGGACGCCACATAGTTGGCGCCGGAGTTAAAGTCCCCCGCCAATTGGGCGACTTCTGTCAACGCCCGGCTCATGGCCTTCTCGGGATCCGGGGAGGTGCCGGCGGTCCAGACGATTTCACTCATGTCGGGAAAGGTATCCGGATCCCAGGCCATGACGCCGATGGTGGGGATGCCGGTATCCAGGGTGAAATCCGTGGCATATACTTCAATGCCCTGTTTCCTGTATTTTTCAAGCATCTCCTTGACCAGGGGATCGGTAAAAGAGTCGAGCCGGATGCCGGGTACATTAAGCCTGCCGTGGCTGACCAGGGAAGAGGTATGTCGTTCCACCAGCTCACAGATCCCCTGGCTCAGGGCCTCTTCGTTGCAATTGCCTGCGCTCGGGCCGTTGAACTCATTGATCATGTAAAACCAGTTAAAGGGAATGTTGACCTCTTTTTTCCGGGTCAGGTTATACCCTTTTGTCCATTGAAGGGGAAGACGGTCAAAGACCGGTTTCACTTTTAAGGCGTCTGCTTCATTGTCATGGACTGATTTGATGATCTGGCCGTAATCCATGGCCTCTTCCCCGAGGGTTTCAGGGGTGGCGTAGAAAAAGTTGTCTTCCTGGTGCACAAAGGAAAAAAAGCTGAACCGCTCTGCCAGCTCCATGACTGCACTGGCTTCGGACTGCTCGGGAGTGCCGCCTTTGCCCATCTGCTTGTTGGTGCCGGTTACTTTTTTGGCATCCACCCCGCACTCTGAAAAAAACACGGGAATATCCAGGCGGCCGTTGTCAATACGCCGGGTCTGGCTGAGGATATCCAGTTCCAGTGCTGCGGTTTTTTCCCTGAACCGCTTCACGGTTTCCCGGGGAGACATGATTTTGTCCTGGTCGTAGGTATAGCCCTTTGGGGCGTCTTTGAGGTTTATTTCATAACCCATGGGTTAATCGCCTTTCAGTATAGTTTTTATTTTCTTCAATTTAATCGAGCAATTCCAGGGAGTCACCGGTTTTAATGGTGCCGCCTTTTAGAATCTTTGCAAATACACCTTCCCTGGGCATAATGCAATCCCCGGTCCGGTAAAAAATGGCGCATTTTTTATGGCATTTTTTGCCGATCTGGGTGATTTCCACGAGCGCTTCGCTCCCCAGCCTTACGCGCGTTCCCACGGGCTGTGATTTCCAGTCTACACCTGTGGTGGCGATATTTTCGGCAAAATCGCCGAAGTTGAGCTTAAATGTCTCGGTTTCAGCGCCCCTGATGCTTTCGGCAGCGAGAAAGCTGAGCTGCCTGTGCCAGTCACCGGCATGGGCATCGCCCTCTATCCCATGGTTTTCGATGAGTTTTACCTGGTCTACGCAGGTCTTGGTGGTTCCTTTTTTTCTGCTCACGGCAATGGATACGATTTTCATTGTCCGTCCTTAATTTTAAAATTCTAACCGGTTTATATGATTGACTTAAGTTGACGACTATATCACAATGTGGCACTCAAATTCAATTCAAAAGAAAGACACGGCCGAATTACGGTTCTCCACCGGGTCCGCAGGAAAACGTCCGGCACAATGAAAGCGGATACAATAAAAACGGGCCTGGTCCTTGGTTTTAATATCCAGGTTCATGGCGAAAAACCACAAATCCCGGCCTTTTTCAACATATCCCACATACCAGCCAGAATGTGTCCAGGTTCTTTCCGGTCTGTTCATTGCCGTAATCTATCCCGTCCAGATATTTGAGATAGGATGCGTTCCCCACACGGCCGGCCAGTTCCTGGTAAAACCAGACACATGAAAACGGAAATGCCGTTTCCAGGGACTGGTCTTTGTTCCAGCGATACCATCCCTTGTCCTGTCCGTCCCATTTGATGATCTCCTTTTCATCTGCAACGGCACCTGTATCAAGTGCGATAAGGGTATTGGGTATTTTAAAGGTTGATGCCGGCAAAAGGCGTTTTTCCGCACGGGCCTTGTTGTTCAGGAATTGTGTATTGCTGTCCAGGGAGGAGATCACAATGGTGCCGTTTGCATCTCTTTCCATGAACAGCTTTGCGAGATCCGGGTCTTGGGCAAGTGCGGCCAGCGGAGGAATAAAAAGGAAAATCAAAATAGTGTTGCGTAGAATCTGCATGATGTTGTGTATTGTCTGAATCGGTTTATCTGTCACGGGTTGTATTATAGCCGGAATCGTTGAGCCATTGTTCCGCATCGCCTTTCCGGATGAAAATCCTGTATTTGAACGCATCAACATTTTTGAGCATTTTTTCCAATTGCCATTTTTTTGTTTCAGAGCGGCCAACGACGAAGGCGACATGGGTTACCGGCTTTGACAGGTTCCGGTTTGAATCCCATATTTTTTTCTCTGCTTCAGGTGTGTTCAGTTCCCAGCTCCTCAATTCCAGAAGCGCTGCCCAGGGTTCGTCTGAAAAATAGCGGTCCATAACCGTTTCTATATCTTTTAAATACTGGTTTGCGACCCGCTCGTCCCATGCGGAAAATATTTGGATGAAAAGGATATGCTGCCTGGGATGTATGGTATAAAAATTGGTATTAATGTCCGTTTCCATGCGCCTAACTTACAATGTCGTTTACCATAGGTCAATCATGGCTGCCGTTAAAAATGCCGCCTTTATTGGTCCGGCCCGGGAGCGCCGGAGCCCCGCACAAATATGCGCACTCTGTCTGTGCTTATGGAAATACGAAATGTCTTGGTGTCGTAAGGTTTTCTCTTGTGTCAGGCGGTTCCGGACGGAGGGGCGGGAAGACTTGAACGTAAGGGGGTTGGCGGGAAAATAGGTTGTGGAATCCTGCTTTGCTTAAAAAACCATTGCATAGACCTGGCCCTTATCCTGCCATACCTGGATGTCGCATCCGTCCATACGGGTGGTGAAACGGCTGCTGTCCGGCATGTTAAAGGCAAGGTGGCCGGCACTCATGATAAAAAGCGATCCGGTTTTTCCCTGTTTTTCAACCACAAAATACGCTGCCCTGCAATTGCCGAGGGCGCAAAGCTTTCCCCCCCGCAGGATGCTGTCAAGCAGTGACAAGTCCGGAAGCGACACCTCAAAACCGAGTTCTCCCGCCATCAGAGCAAGTGCATGGTCCACGTCACGGGCATTAAAGTCCATGGGGCGGTTGTCCAGGAGGTGGTTTGCAACAGCCTGGCGGCTGATTTGGGGAAGGTTTTTGAACTCCGGGGAGGGGCTTGAAAAGAAAGCAGGCACTGCCAGGGCAATCATCACCAGGGCCGTGACAACAGATGCGGAAGCCAGAATGATTCTGGCGGACCGTTTCAGCCGCAAAGGGAAAATGGTTTTGTCTTCATGGTCAAGCACAAGATCCACCCGGTCCGACAGCCCCCTGGGAAGATCTTCCCAGGCAAATGCCTTTACAAGCGCCTGTTCCAGGGTATTGTCCTTCCGGAACAGGCGCTCACATTCATGGCAAAGGGCCATATGGCGGGTGACTTCCGGAGGAAGCACGCATTCATGAATGTTCCGGTTACTCAGCCAGTGGTGAAATTCTTTACAATCCATTGTTTTTCTGGGTCATTTCGGGGCCATTTGTTTCAGGTTTATGTCCAATATATCTTCCCCTGAAGCTTTGGCTGTTTTGATCAGTCCGATCTTCAGCCCCTCCCTGGCCCGGGTCAGCCGGGACATCACCGTTCCGATAGGGATATCAAGGGTTTTTGCAATGTCTTTGTAAAGCATTTCATCCATGTAGTAGAGCATCAGCACCTCCCTGTATTTTACGGGGAGCTTGTCGATTGCGGTTCTGAGCAGTCGTGTACTTGAGTTGTTTACCAGCAGTTCCTCTGCACTTTTTTTCCGGATATGCTGCTTGAGAAATTCTATGTAATCATCTTCCTGAAGGCGCTGTCTGGTTTTGGCCTTGTTGCAGGTTTTCAGGAAATTATTTCTCAATATTCTGAGCAGCCAGGGTTTGCACCTGGACGGATCCTTTAACTGATGAAACTTGTTAAAGGCCATCAAGTACGTTTCCTGCACAATGTCTTCAGCATCAAATACATTGCCCGTATATTTAAGTGCAACATTGTATAAAAGCTTCATATGTGGATATGTGAGCTTTTTGAACTGCTGTTTTGACACTTTGTTTTTAAATATCATGGACTCATTTCCTGACTTGCCTCCTTGTCTTTTAAAGTTAATCAGCAAATGGTCCAATGCAAACGCAGATAATGGTTTTTTGGCGGTGGACTTTGAAAACACCGCCGGCCACTGCGCGCTTTTACCTTAAGACCAGGCAGAAAAGGGTTTTATTCCAGCCGGGATTTAAAAACGGCTGTTATTTCAGTCGGGTGGGTGCTCCGGGGTATTGCCCCCGGACGGGGGCGGCGGGGAAAAAGGCTCCAGGTGAACCATGACATCAATAATCCTGTCATTTTTTTCAATCAGCACCTGTTTGACATTCTCGGAAATATCATGCCCCTGTGACACGGTAAGGTTACCGTTTACCTCCAGGTGAAGGTCCATGTAAAAAGAGCCGGCCAATTTCCGGGTCCTGATTTTATGAACGCCGAGAACACCCGGCGTGAGAGTGATGGCGGTTTCAACCACTTTGAGATCTTCCCGGGCCATGGCCGTGTCCAAAAGGTCGCCTATGCCGGACATGAGAATATCCAGACCGACCTTGACGATGAATACGGAGACCACAATGGCGCCGACTTGGTCGAGAAACGCCAAATCAGGGCTCACCAGGGAAGCAAGGACCGCCACAAGCACGGGCAGGGATGAAAGGGCGTCCGTGCGGTGGTGCCAGGCATTGGCTTTGACCGATGAGGAGCGGGTTTCCACACCGACCCTGTAAGTGATCCTGAACAGGATCTCCTTGACCACAAGCGAGAGCAGGGGAGCGGTGAACGTGATCCATGAAAGCGGAGGGGCGGGCCCGGGTGCGGTCAGGGCAATGACGGCATTATAGCCGATGCCGCTTGCCACACCAATGAGAAGCAGGCCGATACAGATGGTGGCAAAGGACTCTATTTTCTGGTGGCCGAAAGGGTGGTCCTCGTCTGCAGGCGCGGTCCAGTATTTGACACCGAAAAGGATGACAAAATCCGAAGAGGTATCTGAAAAACTGTGCAGGGCATCCGCCACAACTGCCTGGCTTCCCCCGGCCATGCCGATGGCCAGTTTGGCAACGGACAGGACAATATTGGCAAAAAGACCGACCAGGGTGATCCGCCATATTTTTTTTTCAGCATTGTTGTGTTGTCCGGATGTCTGGGTATTCGGCATTTTCCGGTCCGCCTTTACAGGTCAGTTTTCATCGGCCAGCAGGGGAATAAATTTAAGGTTGGCCCTGGGAAAGGGGTATTTGTCAATCTCTTTGAGCCGGATCCATTTGTGGTCAATGGGGCCGTTCAGCCTGATCGTGCCGGACAGGTAGGTGCAGTAAAATACATCCATTTCAATTTTAAAATGGGTATATGCATGGCGCACCCGGGTGATAAAGGTATCCACCCGTGTCTGTATACCGGTTTCTTCAAGTATTTCCCGGGCACATGCCTGCTCTGCTTCTTCACCTTTTTCAACCTTTCCGCCGGGAAATTCCCAGAGTCCGCCCAAAAGACCGTCAAGTTTGCGCCGGGTGATCAGTATTTTGTCTTCTTTCCGGATTACACCAATGGCGATATGATGGGTGGGCACCTTTTTTTTCGGGATACGGACAGGAAAATCCCCGGTTCGGCCGGTTTCATTTGCCAGACATTCTCCGGAGAGCGGACACCCTGAACAGTCGGGGTTCTTGGGTCTGCAGACCAGGGCGCCGAGTTCCATAAGAGCCTGGTTGAAACTGCCGGCATCTTGCCGGTAAAGCAGGTCCTCGGCCACTGCTTTAAACACCTTGTGGGCACTGGCGTGATTGACCGGGGTGTCCATGCAGAACAATCTTGCCAGGACACGCTTTACATTGCCGTCCACAACGGCATGGGCATGGCCGAATGCAATGCTCTGAACCGCAGATGCAATATAATCCCCCACACCGGGCAGGGAGAGAAACGATGTAAAGTTATCCGGAATCACTCCGTTCATGTCCTGAACAACAATGTTGGCTGCCTTGTGAAGGTTTCGTGCCCGGGCATAATATCCAAGGCCTTCCCAGGACTTGAGAATCGGTTCGAGGGATGCTGCGGCAAGATCCCGGATATCCGGATATTTCTCCATAAATCTCAGGTAATACGGGATCACGGCCTTGACTTGGGTCTGTTGGAGCATAACCTCGGAAACCCATACCCCGTAAGGGGATACATGGTCACGCCAGGGCAGGGTCCGTTTGTTTGCATCATACCACTGGAGCAGGTGGGTCTGAACGGATTCGATACAGGAGGCTTCCGGTTTCACGCGTATTCCTTATTCTTGGTTTTTTGCAGGGTGACTTCGTTGGTCTTGTGCGTCAGACTTTAGGTGGCTTGCCTGTTTTTACGCGTTTTCTACGCATTTTTTTTGTGTTTCACCCTGCCGGATTCCCAGTTCCGTATCAGATTGATAAAAGTCCTGGTGGCAATGCCTGAAGGCCCTTTGGGAATATAGGCTTTTTTCGTAAAATCCCATGCCGTTCCTGCGATATCCAGATGTGCCCAGGGGGTATCCCCGATAAAATTAGACAGGTAGGCTGCCGCCGTGATGGTGCCGGCGGGACGGCCCCCGACATTCTTGATGTCAGCCACATTGGACTCAATCTGTTTTTTGTAGTTTTTATCCAGGGGGAGGCGCCATACCGGTTCGCCCGAGAGGCTGCCCGCAGCTTCGATCTGTTTGACAAGCGCCGTGTTGTTGGATACCAGCCCGGTGTAATGGTGGCCCAGGCCGATGATCACGGCTCCTGTCAGGGTGGCCACGTCAATGACACAGGTGGGACTATAGGTTTTGATACCGTAGGAGATGGCATCCCCGAGAATCAGCCGGCCCTCGGCATCGGTGTTGATGACCTCCGAGGTGACACCGTTGAAGTGGCGGATGATATCCCCGGGATGCACCGCATTGCTGCCGGACATATTATCCGTGGCAGGCACAATGGCCACAACCCCGACTTCAGGTTTTTCCTCCGCCACTGCGGCCATGGCGGAAAGCACTGCCGCACCGCCGCACATATCATACTTCATGTCCTCCATACCCGGGGACGGCTTGATGCTGATACCACCGGAGTCAAAGGTAATGCCCTTGCCCACCAAAAGGATGGTTTCACTCTTTTTTTCCGGCGCATACTCAAGGATGACCATCCTTGGGGGAACTGCAGATCCCTGGTTGACAGCCAGGATACCCCCCATGCCAAGGGTTTCCATTTCTTTTTTCTCGATGCACCGGTAAGCCAGGCCCGTTTCCCTGGCCAGGACTTTGGCATAGGTGGCAAAATCCGCAGATGTCCAGCCGTTGCCCGGCTCATTGGCCATATCCCTGGCAGTACAAGCCGCAAATGCTGCATTACGCCCCTTCTGCACCCCGGCTCTTACTGCCGTCAGCCCTTCGGTACAGACAAAACGTACCGCAGTGAGCCCCGGATAATCGGTCTTCTTTTTGGTGGTTTCCTTGTATTTGACAAAGTGATAATCCCCGAGGACAATCCCTTCGGTGAGAATTTCCCCGGCAAGTGTCTGGCCGGGGATTCCAGGGGCCAGATGGCCCGGGGAAGGCAGGTCCACAACGATTTCCCTGGCGCCTGCCTTTTTTGCGGCCCCGGCAATATGGCCGCCCGCCTCCCTGAGAATATCAAGGGCTTCCGGTCTTTTTTTCTCTTTGTTTAAAGGCCCCAGGCCCAGCACCATGACCCGTTTGGCAAGGGCTTTGCCAGAGGGATAAAATAGCAGTTGTTCTCCGGGCTTCCCCTGAAAGTCTTTTAACGCAAAGGCTTTTTTTACCTGGGACCGGATCGCTTTGGGGCACAGCGGCACCTTGTTTTTCACTTCAACAGCCAAATAAACAAGCAAATCGGTTTTAAATGTCTCTGCAGCTTTGTTCGTAGTGGTAATGCGGTTTTTTTTCATAGGGGTCACCTTGATTTCAGATGGATGAAGTATATTTGATGCGAAATAAATCTATCACAGAAACCTTTCGTGCGAAAGAGTTTTACCCCGGCGGTCTGCGAATTTCGGTGTGTTTTTTACGAATTTACATCCGGCACTGGTAAATCCCGTATTAATGGTAATCTTTACCCTTATGGGTAGTGAATATATTTGTGAGGGGCGGGATTTCCAGGGCAGGACTTAAGTCACCGGAAAAAGATTTATCCACCAGACCGGCGCTTTTGCCGGTGCCATCGCTCCCACGGGGAGACAGCGTTTATTTTGATAGGGTCTTACGAATTTTTAGAATCAGTTTTAGATACACTTACCGATCATGTGGTTGTCATTGACCGGCAGGGAGATATTGTCTTTGTGAACCGGCAGTGGGAAGTTTTTGCGGAACAGAATGACTGTTCGCTTAACGGAAGCTGGGAAGGGGTGAATTATCTTGCCGTATGTGATGAATCCGCGCGGTCCGGGGATGATTTCGGGCTTAAGGCCGCTGCCGGGATAAAAAGCGTTATTGAGGAAGGGCAGGAGGCGTTTTACCTGGAGTATCCCTGCCACAGCGATGATGAAAAACGCTGGTTTATGATGCGCGTCAAACCGCTGACGGGGGAAGCCTCATCTTATTTCGTGATATCACACCAGAATATTACCGAAAGAAAGATGGCCGAAGATAAGGTGTTGAAACTCTCTCTCAGCGACGGGCTTACAGGCCTTGCCAACAGAAGGTGCTTTGATTCGTTCCTGGCCGCGGAATGGAAACGGTGCACCCGCCTTAACATGCCGTTGACCCTTGTCCTGATTGATATTGATAATTTCAAATGGATAAACGATACCTATGGGCACCAGGTGGGCGACACATGTCTCCAGATGCTCAGCGATATATTGAGCCGGCATGCCAAACGCCCGGGTGACCTGTGTGCCCGCCTGGGCGGTGACGAGTTTGCCATTGTTTTTGGAAATACACCCCTTGAAAAGGCCCGGAAGCTGGTTAAAAAATTAATCACATCCGTCCGGACACTTGCCGTACCGGACAACAACAAGCATTTGTTCAAAACCACGGTAAGTATCGGCATGGCCACCGTAAGCCCTGAAAAGGGAAACTCGGAAGCAGACCTGATCAAAGCCGCCGATACCCAGCTTTATTTTGCCAAAGGAAATGGAAAAAATCAGTTTGCCTTTAAAAGCGGTTGCTTATCCCTGGATGCTTCTTAAACTTGACTGCCTTTTAAACGTTCTGTGTGTTGTTTTTATTTTTCCTTTACGGAGGTGATGGCGGCTTTAAACGCCTCCACAACGTCTTGAAGCGTTTCATCGTCCGTGACAAGGGGCGGGTCCATCCGGAGCAGCCCGGACCGGTTGCAGACGATATACCCCTTTTGCAAAAGGGCCTCATATATGGCATCCCCAATTTCCGGGGTTGCCGGGTCAACGGCAAACATCATTCCCCTGCCCCTGACGCCTGTAACGGTCTTCCCATCCACCAATGCTTTGAGCATTGACATAAAGCGGCTTCCCCTTTCTGCTGACTGTTCCACAAGTTGTTCATCCCTCATGGTTTGAAGCACCGCATAGGCAACGGCTGCACCAAGGGGGTCATTCTGGTGGGACTGCGCGTATTTAAACCCTTTTTCTTCAAGGCCTTGGGCAATGTCGTGCCCCATCACCGCCGCACTGACCGGATACCCGTTTCCAAGGCCTTTTCCCACGGCAATCATATCCGGAAGAATGCCGTAATGTTGGTATCCGAACCATTTTCCGGTCCTGCCGATACCTGTGGTTACCTCATTGACGATGATCCTGCCGTTGTTCTTTCTGACAATGTCCGCCAGGGTGCGTATCAACCCTGGGGGCGGGAACCTGACAAATCCTGATGCACTTCCCGGCTCAAAGATAAATTCGGATATATCCCCGGGAATATGCCGGACAACATCACAGCCGGGATCGCATGTGTTGTTTTTCGGGCAGTCCGGGCAGTTTTCCCAGTTGACAATATGCCATCCCCGGGCCCTGTCGATGGTGGAGGCATATGATCCGAGATAAGCATCGTGGAGGACCAGGGAGTTCTGCCTGCCGGCGAGGCAGGCGGAAATCTGCCTCAGAATTTCAACGGCTTCGCTGCCTGAGCTGAGAAACACACATTTGCCATTTTGAATATCCGTTACCGACAGGAGTTGTGCCGCGGCCCGGTCCACAACAGGGTTTGAATAGCAGAAACCGGTGTGTGCCACTGCGCCGGCCTGTTTTTTCATGGCCCTGTCTACCCTGGGATGCCTGTGGCCCAGGGCGGTGCACCAGACACCGGATGTCAGGTCCACATACCGGTTTCCGCTGCTGTCAAACACATGGATACCGTCACTGTTTACAATATCGGGCAGTTTTAGTTCATGGCCGGTACAAGCCAGTATGTGTTCCATATTTTCCTCTCTTATCAACAGGTGAAAATGTTATGATTGCACTGCCGCCGCGATGGTGATACACCGGACGGTGTTTGACAGGAGCAGCAGAACAACCGGGCCAGGGCTTGGGAGCGTTACCGTGGCAAGGGCTTTGAATGTTAAGATAAAAGGTCATTCCAGACTCCTTTTTTTGCGAATGGTATATGGACGGCACCGGCCTGTCAACCACCCGGTTCTTGTTCGATCCGTTGGTGAGAACGGCTGTTGTCGAATCCCCGGCAGGCAATGCCGGTTCACCTCAAATATCAGGCAGGTTTATGTTCCCCAGAAAAGAGTTCAGCATAAAAAAAATCATATCCATGTGTTGTCTGGCATCTGCATTATTGTTCTGCAGCCTGTTGTTTTCCGGTTGTGCGGCATATGAGGCGGTTGCCAATTATTTCAGGTCCACGGATCATTTTCTGACTTTTGAGGGCCGTCCGGAGGTCCGGTACGAGCCTGGGGCCAGAGCCTTTGCAGCAGCAGTTGCCGCCGCCCTGCCCGGCGCGGTTGAAAAGGTGGAAACGCGTCAGTTCTCGGCGTTTCCCGGCAGGGTCTGTGTGTTTGTGTGCTACAGCCGGGAAAGTTTTAAACAGATGACCGGAAGGGATGTAGCGGGTATGGCCTACAGGAACCGCGTTTTCCTGTCTCCCAAGGTCCTGGAAAGTCCTAGAACTCTGGACGCCTATCTCGCCCATGAACTGTCACATCTTCATCTGTACCAGCATGTGGGCGGATACGGGTATATCGGCATCCCGTCCTGGTTTGCCGAAGGGCTGGCAGTGGCGGTCAGTGACGGTGGCGGTGCGGAAAGGGTCTCACCGGATGAGGCCCGGCGCAGTCTCGTTTCCGGCAACCATTTTCTGCCCGTGGAAACTGCAGGCATAAAAGACCTGGTGGTTCCCAAATATGCAAGCTATTGGGACATCCGGCACCGGTTCAAGCACCACATGTTCTACCGCCAGTGCATGATGTTTGTCTCTTTTCTGGAACAAGAGACACCCGGGTTATTTAAGAGGTTTTTAACGGATCTTGAAACGGGAACAGAATTTTCCCGGGCGTTCCGCTCGGCATTCGGCACTACGGCCATGGCAAAGTGGGATGAATTCCTGGCCCGCATCAGGATGAACGATACCAGGGTGGTGGCCGGCAAACGTAACCCGGCAGAAGCGGCACCATAAGATTTATCCAACTGAAAAAACACAAGGAGCAAGAGAATGGAGCAGCGGGTTAGTGTGATAACGATCGGGGTCTCTGATC
The DNA here is from genome assembly GCA_036881925.1 of Desulfobacter sp. Taxonomy (GTDB): domain Bacteria; phylum Desulfobacterota; class Desulfobacteria; order Desulfobacterales; family Desulfobacteraceae; genus Desulfobacter. The sequence continues at coordinate 377,199 of JBAJNJ010000002.1, read as the reverse complement.
TGGATGCGGCCCAGCGGTTTTACGCACAGGGCCTTGGATGGAACGTGGGGTCGGCAGATGAGCAGATCCGTTTTTTTCAGTTGAACGGGTTGATTTTTGCCCTCTATCCCCGGGAAGCCCTGGCAGAAGACGCCCGGGTGACGGATGGTCCCAAAGGCTTTTCAGGTATAACCCTCGCCTATTGCGCCCGGTCTGAAAAAGAGGTTGACCAGGTGCTTGCCCGGGCGAAAAATGCCGGTGCAACGATTTCAAAACCAGCGCAGAGCGTATTTTGGGGAGGGTATTCCGGATATTTTGCAGATCCGGACGGCCATTTGTGGGAGGTGGCGTTCAATCCGTTCTGGAAACTGGACGAAGCAGGCAATGTCTACCTGGACAACCCTTAGGGTGCCGAACGGAGAAAAAATAGGGGGAGACGGGCCGCCTGGCCCGTCTCCCATTTTGTTACTCGTTGCTGTTGTATCCCATGGGCAGTTTTTTGAACCGGCCCCCGTGGATGATGGGATCGCCCTTGTAGCCAAGGGACTTAAAGTTGATATAATCGGTTTTGTTGATGAGATGGCTGACATCCCGCCCCTGGGACTTCATGTAGGAGAAGTCAGTGCCCTTGTGGGCGATCTCTTTAAAATTGACTTCCCGGCTGTCCCGGTGGCAGCGGTTGCAGGTTTTTTCTCCTTTGAGGCTGTCATGGCACTGGACGCAGGAAAGCGCCATGTCCGCGGGCATGACCTCATGGTCCAGCCGCCAGTACATCCAGGTCTCCTTCCACTTGTAAGAGCCGCTGTAGTCCAGTCCCACGGCCTTCATACCGTCCTGGAACGCCGGTTCCCAGTCCAGGTGTTTCCAATAGGCGGTTTTGTCCTGCTTGTCCCGGGGGAAAAGGTGGGGCACCAGTATGTAGTCATGGTCCGCATCCACGGCCTGGATCCCTTTCATGATCTTAAACGGGGTGATTTTTGAACCCGGATCGTTGATGGATCCCACCGGCCGGGTCAGGTCAATGATCTCCGCATTGATGTCCACTTTGTCGCCCATGAGCACCCGGTCCATATGGCCTGAATACCATTGGTAATCCGGCACCGCAGACTCTTCCCACTTGAACTCGCCTTTTTTCCAGTTGTAATCGGGTTTCCCGTACTTGTCTTTTTTAGGTTTCCGGGTTTTGTCCCCGGCTTTTGACCAGTCCCAGAAGGTTTTGGTGGGCTTGCACTTTGCAAAAACCGGGGAGTGGCAGACATTGCAGTCCAGGGTTTTGGAATGGGTGTTGAGGTGGTGGTCCAGAAGGCCGCCGCTGTAATGGGGGGTCTCGGAATGGCAGTCCGTGCAGTTGACCGCGCCTTCGGCCGCAGGCACCGAAGAACTCCTGCCCGCGATTTTATGGTTGCGGGTTTTATGGCATTCCGCACATGAAAAATCATACCCGCCCATGTGGATGTCGCAGTTCCGGTCCGGCCGGAGCAGTTGCCGGGACATGTCGGCATGCTTGATGGCGTCTCCTCCGCCCCCGTTAAAATGGCAGGCCCCGCAGGAGGCCCGGCTGGTATGGCCGACGTTCCGGGCCACAAATGCAAGATCCACCTCTTTTTTGGGCATACCTGCCCCGGGCGGGTGCTTTTTATAGGTGCCGGTGGTGTCGTGGCAGACCAGGCAGTCGATTTTGGTTTTATCGGTAAAGTCAAAGTTATTGTCTTTCCATCCGTATCCGGCATGGCAGCTTGTGCAACGAGCCTCGTTGCTGATGGGGCTGATTCAATAGTTGTTCAGGGCCGTGGTGCCCTTGCCGTGTAGGATGTCTTTCCTGTGGCCGGTGGTATAGGGAGAGGGACCCTTCCACAGCCAGTGGGCGGTTTTAAGCATGTCGTCGCCCTGCTTTTCATGGCACCGGAGGCATTCGGCCGTGACCTGGGATGGCTTGGGATTGTTCGGCAGTTCCACCACATGGTGCTTGTGATCCGGCACCTGGGGAAGATGGCATCCCCGGCAGTCTGTGGGGCCTTTGGCCTCTTCCCGGTGGCAGTCCATGCATTGCCCGTGATAGGCAGCCTTGAGCCCGATCCGTTCCGGGTGGTCCGGGTTGAAGCTGTCCTGGTGGCAGGCCGAACACCGGGTGGTTTCGAGGGCGGCCGCGTCTGCCGGCCTGAAATGGTGGCATTTGCTGCAGTCGTTGATCAGGGCGGCGTGCCGTTTGTGGGCAAACCGGACCGGCAGGTAATGGTCTTCCCGCTCCTTGATGATGGGGCTGTCCAGCAGAAAATAAACATCTGCCACATCATCAAGGGAAATCCCGGCATCGGTGAGGCAGATTTTCCGGCTGATCCGGCAGTCGTCACGGTATTCCGAAACAAAGGGAACCGTCTCTTTGGCCCGCTGCCTTGCCTGTTCCTGGTCCGGAGCCTGCCACGGAACGGCGGTGGCCGCTGCAACCGTCCGGCCCCAGGGAAACGCCGTGGCAACGGCCAGGCAGGTAAACAGAATCACTTGTTTTATCATGATGACACCTCCTTTGATGCCTGGAGTACCGGTAGCCAGGTCACAGCACACCGGTAAATGAACATGAGTGCGGCAATAAGCCCCAGGGTCACCAGGATTTCTCCGGGTGCGGGAAAATAACTGTCCTGGCTCAAGGGCGGCCTGAATCCCACAATAAAGACATTGATACGGTTCAGGACCACCCCGCCTACAATCAAGGCCGCGGCTGTGAACAACCCCCGTGGGGACTGCCTCACCCGCCGGGACAACAGCATGATCCAGGGAACCATGATCCCGAACAGGAGTTCCACAATAAAGGCATTGGTCTGGCCGGTGCCGTCCAGAAGATAAACCCAGGTACCCCTGGCAACCATATCCCCGAGCTTGACGACCATATAGAATCCCAGCAGGAACAACGTGATCCGGGTCAGGGGGGTGAGCAGGTCCATTTCATTGTCCAGTTTGAACGAGGACGCCGCCAGGGTGGTTTCCACCACCACCATGGGAAATCCCACGGCAATGGCCGAGGACAGAAAGAGCAGGGGCAGGACCGGGGTATACCAGAGGGGATGCAGCTTGGTGGGCGCCACCAGCATCAGGGAGCCCAGGCTGGACTGGTGCATGCAGGACAGGACCACCCCGAGGATGACAAACACCCACATGGCCTTGTCCAGGACAGCGTCCCCGATCCTGAGCACCCCATCCAGAGGAGCGTTCAGCCCGGACAGAATCCCGGGCAGACAGACACGGCCCTTGAACCGCTCAGCCACAATAGGCAAAAATTCGATATACAGCACCGTAAGATAAATCATCACGCACATGGCCACCTCGAACAATACCGAGCTGGTGTTCCAGTTGAACATGGGCTTCCATATGGCCCAGGACCGGCCGATATCCACCAGAAGCCCCAGGACCACGAAGGTATAGCCGAGGGCTGCCGTTAAAAGGGCAGGCCGGGTGACAGGCTCATAAGCACGCCGGCCAAAGATGTGGGCCAGAGCGGCTGTGGTGAATCCTCCGGCGGCCAGGGCCACGCCCGTGGCCACGTCAATGCCCACCCAGATGCCCCAGGGCCGGGCGTTGCTCAGGTTGGACACATAGCCGATCCCCCCGGTGAACCGGGCAATCACGGCAATGGCCCCGGCAAACATAAAGGCCAGCATCACCAGAACGCCCGGCGTCCATAAGGGCCGGCGGACCGGTACGGGTTTGTTTTTCATTAGGTTTCTCCTTGTTTGGTGTCACAGGTGTCGGAATGCCGTCCGAACCGGGCCATGACCGCTCCCAGAATTCCGAACAGCGCAATGGGGGACCAGAGATAACTGAACAGGGAATGCTGGATGGTCTCGGACAGTTTGGGAGACGGAATATCCGGCAGCAGGGGCAGGTTCACCTGTTCAAAGGGGACCGGCGAAATATAAAGCCATGAGGTGCCTCCCACTTCGTGCTGGCCGTAAACATGGGGGATGTATTTTGCCGGGTTTTCCTTGAGCCGCCTTTGGGCTTCTTTGAGCAGCACCGCCCGCCTGCCAAATGTCAGTGCTTCGGTGGGACAGATGGCGGCGCATCCCGGCAATCCCTTGTCCTTGGAAATCCGGTCAAAACAGAAGGTACACTTCATCACCCGGGGGGTGACCGGGTCAAAATACTCATAAGCCGGGATTTCAAAGGGACAGGCCACCATGCAGTACCGGCACCCGATGCACTTGTCTGCATCATACCGCACCGCACCGGTGTCATCCTTGGCCAGGGCGCCCACAATACAGGCCGACGCGCATGCCGGGTCCTGGCAGTGCATGCACTGGACTTTGGCATAAGTGGGCACAGGCCTGTCAAGCCGGTCCACCCTGCCGGTAAAATACCGGTTCACCACCGTATAGGCACCCTGATCCGGCCGCCTGTTGTTTTCAAACACCGTGCACTGGCATCCGGGCCGCTCAGGGTGGGGCAGGCTGTTGACCCGGGCGCAGGCCTCTTCACATTTACGGCAGCCCACGCACCGGGTCAGGTCCACCAGGCAGCCCAGCGGGTCCGGTGGGGCCTTTGATTCCCACGCACCGGCAGGAGACGGTCCTGCAGCGGCAGATACGCCGGCAGCTCCCACAAGCCTGAAAAAATTCCGCCTGTTCATTTGCATTCTCCCTTGTGTCTCTTGTTTTTGTTTCAGATGTTTATTTCCTGTTTTCATGTTGGAATTTAGCAACAGCCATGCCTGTGGGGGTGTTAAACTGCTGATTCGTTTAATGTTTTGATTTTAAACGGAAATATCTTTTTCTGATTCGCATTGACCCGGGGCCGGGGCAAATGATACTTAAACAGGTGTTAAATTTTCTTTTGGTTTCTTAACACCTGTTTAAACTATCTTCAGCAATCTCATGGCATGGGAGTTTCCCTGTGAATGAACATGAAATGGATATTTTCTGGAAGAAAATCGTGAACACCATCAATGATGGCCTGATGTTCATCAGTCCCGAAGGGTCGATACTGATGGTGAACAAAGCCTTTGAAACCCTTACCGGATACACCTCTGCCGAAGTTCTGGGAAGGTCATGCACCCTTCTGGGGTGCGATGCCTGCGAACAGGAGATGCAGACCCGAAAGGAAGGGGCCTGGTGCAAGCTGTTTGAGCCGGACCAGAAAGACATGAAAAAGTGCCGCTGCCTGGTCCGGCGGAAAGACGGCAGTTTCCTGCCCGTGCTTAAAAACGCCTCGGTGCTCTGGGACGGGCATCGTACCCCCCTGGGGGTTGTGGAAACCCTGACCGATATTTCCGAACTGGCCAAACTCGATGAAAAGGTGCATATCCTGGCCCGTCAATATAACCGGGAAAATGATTTTATGGGAATCGTGGGAAACTCCCCGGAAATCCAGCCGGTATTTGAAATGATCCGGAAAGCCTCGGAAAGCCAGGCCCCGGTGATTATCCTGGGGGAGAGCGGTACCGGCAAGGAACTGGTCGCCAACGCCATCCACCTGTGCGGCCCCAGGAAAAACGGGCCGTTCATCCGGCTCAACTGTGCCTCTCTCAATGAATCCGTGCTTGAAAGTGAATTGTTCGGGCATGCCAAAGGCGCTTTTACCGGGGCCTATGCCAACCGGGTGGGCCGATTCGAGGCTGCTCACCAGGGGGATTTTTTCCTGGATGAAATCGGGGATATTCCCATGGCCCTCCAGACCAAGCTGCTCCGGGTCCTTGAGTCGGGACGGTTTGAGCGGGTCGGTGACATCACTCCCATTAAAACGGATGTCAGGATCATCACGGCCACCAACAAAAATCTTGAGGAAATGATCCTGAAAAATGAATTCCGGCAGGACCTGTTTTTCAGGATCAACGTGATTCCCATTCATCTGCCGCCCTTAAGGAAAAGAAAGGCTGACATCCCCCTGCTCATCAGCACATTTATCCGGCAGCTTGGCAAAAAGACCGGCAAATCCATCCGGGGGCTGAGCAAATCCGCCATGGAATTGTTCATGGATCATCCGTGGCCGGGCAATATCCGTGAGCTTAAAAATGTAATAGAATACGCCTTTGTGGTTACCGAAGGTCCCTCCATCGGCCTGGACCATTTGCCCAGGTCAATGGGTACGTCCGGCGCCGGGGGACATCCCGTTTCCGGTAGTATTGCCGGGGAAACGCCCGTATCCGGTGAAAAAGAAGCCCTGATCCGGGCGCTCAGGGAGGCAAACGGCAACCAGACCAAGGCGGCCGAGCTGCTCAACGTCACCCGGGTAACGGTGTGGCACCGTATGAAAAAACACGGGGTTGACCTCAAACGGGTATTGTCTGTCTGATCCTGTGAATTGGTACCTGTAAATCCGTATTTTCGGTGCGTTAGGGTCGGTTGATATATTCGGCGTTTTTCTGTCTCAACCGGCTGAAGATACGTTCCACCTGGTCCTGGGAAAGGCCTGTACCGGAAAGGTGGGGTGCCGCCCCTTTAAGAATCTGTTCGAAAAAACGCTTTTTTTCCGCCTTTGTTCTTTGGGCCAGGTCTTTCCAGTCCGTATACCCGCTGGTTTCCAGGGCTTCTTTTACGCCCAGCCGGAATGCGCCTTTGAAGTTCATGACACTGATGTCCGGAGACATGCCATGGGCGATTTCTCCCATTTCCAGAATTTTTTCTTCCTGCTTTTGTGTTCCCAAAACTGCCATTGCCGCCTCCATTGTCGTGGGGTTTTGTTGTCGGGAAAATGATATTCCCGAACATTGGCTAAAGCAGGGTCTGTGCCAGGGATAGGAGATTGTGTGCGGGTATTTCAATGGTTTGAAATTATTGGTTTTTTTCTGATGCATGATGCGGCAACTCTTTTTCCCAAGGGTGCAGCCATTGCGTTTTTGCAACGGTAACGTATCTGAACGCTACCTTGCCGGAACGGTAACGCCTGTGCCCGGTGGTTTTGGGTGGCAGTGTCCGGGAGTTTCCTTACTTTCCCCTTTCTCTTTCCAACTGCCTGCCCCGGGCCCGGCGAAAACCGGTGACGATCATATCCAGGTTTTCCATGATTTCCACCACGGCATAGGCGCTGTTGCCCGGGCCTTTTCCTTCGACCATTGCCGTGAGGGTATAGTAGTGGATTCCCCGGATCCGGTGATGCCTGCCCGGATGATAATGGCCCTGGAAAACGCCGAGGACCTTCCGGCTTTTTTCAAGGACGTCACGGACATCTGCGCTGTTACGGACGCTGTGCGGGCCGTTGCCGTCAAGCGGCTGGTGGATGAATACGATGGCAGGTCCCGGCGTTGCCTCAAGCTCCCGGGCCAGCCATGACATCTGGTGACCGGGAATCCAGGTGTCTTTCCAGTGGAAATTGCCTTTTTCATAGCCAATGCCATCCTCACGGAAGTTGGCGTCAAGGACAATGAAACGGACGCCCCTGGCATCAAAGGAATAAAAGGAGGCTTCCGGACTGATGCCCGAGTTGTCCACCCGGGAGAGAAATTGTTTTTTGGACAGGCTGTCCATGTCATGGTTGCCAAGTACGTGAAACCGCTTTCCCCGGAACCGGGCGAACTCTTTTTCAATCGCCTCAAGATATGCCAGGGCAAGGGGGGCGGATACGGGACGGTCTTCATCCTTGAAATCTCCCAGTTCCACGAGAAAATCCACGTTTTTCCGGTTCATCAGCGAGACGCACTCTTTCAGCTTGGCTGTGGATTCCCTGTAGTAGCGGGTGCCCCGCGTCTCTGTGTCTGCATAGTGGATATCGGTGACAAGCCCGAACTCAAGACGGTTTGCGATGCCGGCTCCCGGAAGGGAAACCGGGATGTTCAGGCCGATCCCGGCAATGATGCTTGCGGATGCCTTGAGAAAATCCCGGCGGGTGACGGTCCAGCCGGACGGCGGGAGATGGTTTACAATACTTGGGGTGTTGCGGGTTTGCGGCATGGCAGCTCTTTGGCCCGGGGGATATTCGGTATATTGCTGGGCCCAGGTTGCCCGGCTATTTTTTTTCTTTCATTTTTTTTCTTTCATTTTTTTGTACCAGTCCCGGTTTCCGTAAAGGGCATCTGAGCAGTCCGGGCAAAGGCCGTGGCTGAATTTTGTCTTTGAGTTTTTTTCCAGGTAGCAGTCGACCTCGTTCCAGTATCCCTTGTCATCCCTGATCTTTTTGCACTTGGCACAGATCGGTAAGAGTCCGCTTAACTGTTTGACTTTTGCCAGGGCGGTTTCCAGTTCGCGCATGGTGGTGTTGAGCTTGACGTGGGTATTGACCCTGGCTTTTACCGTTACCGGATTAAAGGGTTTGGTGACATAATCCACGGCACCGAGTTCAAAGGCCTTTGCCGCATCCATTGCTTCGGATACGGCCGTGACAAAAATGACAGGTATATGGGCGGTTTTTTCCTCGGCCTTGATCCGGGAACAGATTTCATACCCGTCCATTCCGGGCATGATGATGTCAAGCAGGATCAGATCCGGGGGGGTTGGGCTCGTAACGGCTTTCAGGGCCTGTTCCCCTGTTTTGGCTGCCATGATTTTGTAATCATCCTGCAGGAACTCGGTTAATATCCTGATATTAAGCGTTTCATCATCAACGATGAGAATACGGAATGCCTTGTCCATTATACCCTCCGGGCCTATTCTGGTGCGGCAATGACACAGTTGCGGCCGTTGGCCTTTGCCCGGTAAAGGGCGGTGTCTGCCTTTTCTATAAATGCTATGGGGGGATAATCCGCCCCGTTGGCCTTTGTGGCCACACCGACACTGATGCTGATGTCCCGGGATACCCGGGAGGAGTTGTGGGGAATGTGCAACCGCGCCACAGCGGCCTGGGCCTGTTCTGCAATATGCATGGCACCCCTCAGGTCCGTTTCCGGGAGTATCATGGCAAACTCTTCCCCGCCGTAACGGGCCACAAAGTCGCCCGGCCGGGCCGCCACCTGTTCCAGAGCGCGGGCAACCCGCTTCAGGCAGGTGTCGCCCTCGGTATGTCCATATGTATCGTTAAAGTTCTTAAAATAATCAATGTCCATCAACAACAGGGAGATCGGGGTGTTGTTCCTGGCGGTTTTTTTCATCTCCTTTTCCAGGACCCTGTCGAAATTGCGGCGGTTGGGAATCTGGGTGAGGCTGTCAAATGAGGCCAGCCGGTCAAGCAGGTCTGTTTTCTGTTTGAGCTGCATATGGGTTTTGACCCTTGCTTTCACGATCACAGGCTTGAACGGTTTTGTAATATAGTCCACAGCCCCCATTTCAAATCCCATGCTTTCATCGTCGGTGGCATCAAGCGCCGTGATGAAAATGACGGGGATGCCACGGGTCCTCTCGTCGGATTTCAGCCGCTTGATCACCTCATATCCGTTCAGCCCCGGCATGATGATATCTAACAGAATCAGATCCGGCAGGGTGGATTTTTCCAACGCCTTGATCGCTGTTTCACCGTCTTTTGCCGCCATGATCTTGTAATCGTCTCTCAGGAATTCGGTCAGAATTTTAATGTTCTGCCGCTCGTCGTCAACGATCAAAATCCGGTTGAATTCATCCATATTGATCTTCATCATTAATGTTGCAAATGCGTCACTATAAACAACTTTATACCGCTATGCAAGTCACATCGCAACGGTCAGTCAGATGCCGGCCGTATGTTAAGCTGCAAGAGGCCTTTCAGGGTTTCAAGGGTTTCAAGAGCGGCATCAAAATCAAAATCGCCTGTCTGGATGGCCAGGGTTTCTGCGAGCCGGACATTTTCGGAGCCGGTCTGTTCGAAAATGCCGTATAATGTTTTGGCTTTCTCTTCCGCATCCGGGTTCATCTCGTCGATCATTTTTTCAATTTCAGCCACAAGGATTTCCACGGTACCGTCCGCAACCGGTCGGTCCGGTGCCCGGGAAACGATTTTTTCTTCTTTGATGTGGGGCGACAGGCCGTCGACCACCCGCTTCAATTCTTTTTCAACCTCCTGCATGAGCACGGAAACCTCATCGGATTTATCCTTAATCGAAAGTTCAAGGGTGCGTGCGGCTTCATACAAGGGGGTCGCTCCGATGCCGCCGGCAACCCCTTTCAGGGTGTGGACAAGCCGTATTGCCAGATCCGTATCCTGCTGGTCAAAAGCAGACCTGATCAGGTCGTCGTCATCCCCGTGGCCTGTCAGGAAGTCCCCGAGCAGCCGGTAGTAAAATGCAGGGTTATCACCGGTTCTCCTGAGGCCGGTTTCCAGGTCTATCCCGTCCAGGTGGTCCGGGAGTTTTACCTCGTCTGATGTTTCCGGAGATCCGGGTTTTCCCGGTGACGGCGCACCGGTTTCAGGCAGCCATTTGGCAAGGGTTTCAAAGAGAACCCCGGGTTCGATGGGTTTGGGAACATGGTCGTTCATGCCCGCATCAAGGCATTTTTCCCGGTCTCCTGCCATTGCATTGGCAGTCATGGCAATGATGGGCAGGCCGGAATGGGCCGGATTTTTCCTGATGCGGCGGGTGGCTTCGTATCCGTCAAGCTCGGGCATCTGGATGTCCATGAGCACACCGTCAAATTCCTGATCCGCATTTGCCACTGCTTCAACAGCTTCCCGCCCGTTTCCGGCAACCGTCACAATGACCCCGGCGCTTTGGAGCAGTTCCGTGGCGACCTGCTGGTTGATTTTATTGTCTTCGACCAGGAGAATCCTTGTCCCGGTGATGACACCCATTTCCACGATCTCTTCGGGTTTACGGGAAAGGGCGGCATGGTCAATGACCCCGGTTTTGCCGAAAAGATTCATAATGGCGTCAAACAGGAGAGAGCGGTTGACCGGTTTGATCAGGAAGCCGTCCAGGCCGGCTTTTTCGGCCTGGCTCATGATTTCCTCCCTGCCGAATGCGGTCACCATGAGAATGGCAGGTATCTGTGCAAGGCCGGAGTCCTCACGGATGCGTCTTGCCGTTTCTATACCGTTGATGCCGTTCATCTGCCAGTCCATGAGCACCAGGTCATAGGATTCTTTGCCGCTTCCTTGTTCGAGCATGGAAATCGCCGCTTCACCCGAACCTGCCTCGGAAACGGTAAAATGGAACTCTTCCATGAGGTCTTTGAGAATTTCACGGGATTTTGCATTGTCATCCACAACCAAAACCCGCATACCGTGAAGTTCCCCCGGACTGATCGCCGGCTTTTTGCGTTCCCCGGTCTGGATCCCGAAGGTCGCCGTAAACGTAAAGGTGCTTCCCTCGCCATAAACACTGTCAACGCCGATTTCTCCGCCCATCATCTCCACCAGGCGCTTGCTGATGGAAAGCCCAAGCCCGGTGCCGCCGTACTTCCTGGTGGTGCTGCCGTCTGCCTGGCTGAAAGACCGGAACAATTTGCTGATCTGCTCCGGGGTCAGGCCGATGCCGCTGTCGGAGACCGAGAATTTAAGCCATATTTTTGCGTCGTCAGCCTGTTTTTCGGCACGCTCCGCTTTGATCAGGACCTGGCCGCTTTGGGTGAACTTGATGCTGTTGCCGGCAAGGTTGATCAGGATCTGGCCAAGCCTCAAAGGATCTCCCACCAGTCCGTGGGGCACATCCCGGCCCACGTCAAACAAAAGTTCCAGCCCTTTTTCCTCGGCTTTCATGTTGATCAGATCCACCACATTGTCAAAAACACTCTGGAGATCAAAATCAATGGACTCCATGCTCAGTTTGTTTGCCTCGATTTTTGAGAAGTCCAGGATATCGTTGATAATCCCGAGCAGGGAAAGGCCGGAGGATTCTATTTTTCGCAGATAATCCCTCTGTTTGGGGGTCAATTCCGTTTTTTGGGCCAGGTGGGCCAGGCCGATGACCGCATTCATGGGGGTCCGGATCTCATGGCTCATGTTGGCCAGGAATTCGCTCTTGGACCGGGATGCTTCCTCTGCCACGATCCGGGCCTTTTCAGCCTTGACCTTCTCCTTTTGTTCGGTAATGTCCATGAGGGAGCCCTCATAGTAGAGCAGTCTTCCCCTGGTGCCGTGAACCTCCTGCCCGGAAGCCACACACCATAAGGTGCTCCCGTCCCTGCGCTTGAACCGGTACTCGACGCCCGTGACCTTATGTTCTTTCCGGATCATGGCGGTGAATTCCGCATGGTCGGAAGGGTTGACATAACATTGCTGGCCAAAGTTTTTCACATGGGCGATCATTTCGCCGGGCTGGGAATATCCGAGCATTTTTGCCATAGCCGGGTTGGCGCTGATAACGCTGCCGGCCGTGGAAATCTGGAAAAGGCCCTCACTGGCGTTTTCAAAAATTTTCCGGTATTTCCTTGCCGAGTCCACAATGGACCGGGTGAGGCGGCTTGAATTCCGGATCATTTCGTTAAAGCTTTCCTCAAGTATTTTAAGTTCACTTCCTGCCTTGGCCCGGACATTGATCTTTACGCCTTCAAGATGTTTGAGGTCAAGCATGGAAACCTCACGGGCCATCTGCCGGAGCGGCTGGGTGAGACGTCCGTGGGCAGCCCATAAAAACAAGAACCATAGACAGAGGGTCTTGACGATGGCACTTAAAATAATCCGGATGAACCCGTCTTTGACTTTGGAAAAAATGATTCTTTCACTGGAGTACAGGGTTCCCCTGGCGATTTTAACCTGGGAATCCGGCTGGTAAATGGCGAATGAATGGGCGATAAGGCCTGAGACCGGTGCGGATGAAAAGCGGCTTTTTTCTTTTGGGGCGATCACTTCCCGCATGCCGTCCGGGCCGATGACAGCGCCGATGGCGATGGGTGTCACCGGAATGTCCGGATTGACAGGGTCAATTTTGATGCCCACGAGCACGGGGACATTGTACATCCCGTCAACAATGGAGTTGAGCTGCTCATTGTTCAGGTCGAACAATGAGGTGGACAACCCGTCCTCAAATGCTTTCTGGAGCAACTCCAGTTCATCCACCACCATTTCTTTGGCAGAAAGGTACTCCATGAACATGTGCCCCAGAGTGATGGAAATAGAGATAAAAAAGTAAATGGCAAAAACGATTTTTAAGAGCTGGTAGGCGACGGAATTCCTTAGTTTGACAGAGTGACCTTTTTTCATTTAGCGCTTTCAAATTGAGTCATTATATATTAGTTTAGACCGCGTTAATAAAGACAACTGCGGTGAGTTTGTTTCCCGGACAGCACTGAGGGTGAACTATATAACAAGCAATAATCATTAGTCAATCTTAGAAACTTGACGAATGGTTGCGGCATAGCGACAAATCTCTCGGAAATGCGGCGGGTTCGTTTGTATTAGATATTTGTTAAACCCGAATATCAGCGTATCGGGGAGTCTGTCATGTCTGTTTCTCGCTCAAAAGCCCTGAAGGCCGTTCCGGAAGTCCGGTATGCCGCTGCTGCCGGCTGCCGGGTCTGCCGCCGGGAGATGGTTCCGGTTCCGGATATTTATCTCTTTTGGGGGCTGATGTGATGATGACAAAAATCGCTTTTCTGTCTGATATCCATATTGCCCCGGCATATACCTACGAAGTCTTCCGGCGGAAGATGACAAAATACGCCCTGCCCTTTATCTGCAGCTTTCTTGACAGGATCGCATCCCAGGGGGATTTTTCATTTGTCGTGCAGCTCGGGGACCTGATCCAGGATGCGGACAGGGACACCGACCGGATCCATTATCAAAAAGGTGCAGCGCTTCTGAGCCGGTGCGTTGTCCCGGTACATCACCTGGTGGGCAACCACGATACTGCCAACCTCAGTCCGGATGAGATTGCGTCGATACTGAACCGCGAGGGGTTGTACTATTCCTTTGACCATGGTGCACACCACTTCATTTTTCTGCACACCTGTGTTCCTGACCCGGCAATAAGTCCCCGGATTATCATACCTGAAGAACAGATGGCATGGCTTGAAAAGGATCTGGATCAAACAGATAAACCAACCACGGTTTTTTGCCACCATTCACTTGCGGACCAGGAGTTGACCGGCAACCCCTGGTTTGCCCGGACACCTGAAGAATGCCTTGTGGAAAACAGGAAAGAGGTCCGGCAGCTCCTTAAACATTCGGGCCGGGTCATTGCCGTGGTCAACGGGCACCTGCACTGGAACCATACGGACTGGCATGACGGGATCCCTTTTTTAACGGTGCAGTCCGCCATTGAAGTGGTTGACGACAAACGCACCCCGGCCGATGCCTGGGGCGTGATAACAATAAACAGAAACAGGTTTTCACTGAACCAATATGGAAAAGACCCCTTTGCGTTTTCATATGCGTTTGATGACGGGACGACTGTTGCGGCATTTTAATCATTTTTTTACGGAAATACGGAAGACATGCTGAATAACGACTGGATGAACAATTGGGCGGCACGACGCAGCGCATTTATGGAGAAATGTACAGGGTTCCGCGAAGAACTGCTCCGGGCATGCCAGGCCCCGGAAACGGCCATTGACAATTTGCTGTCGGACTGTGTCAGGCGGCATGCGGATACGGCCTTTGGAAGGGAGTACGGGTTTAAACATATCAACACCGTTGAGGACTATGTCCGCGCCGTGCCCATCCACCAATACGACGATCTTGAACCCTGGATCAACAGGGTCATTGCGGGTGAGAAAAAGGTCCTGACCGTTGACGAGCCTTATATGATGCTGAAAACATCGGGCACCACCGGCCCTTCAAAAGCCATTCCCCATACGGCGTTCTGGCGGTACCAGCACCGGGGGCCGGCCATTTATGCACTTTGGGGAACTTACGGGAAGTTTTTCCCCCAGATTTTTGACCATCCCCACGCCACCATTGATTTCCTGTGGGAGCGGGAAACCCCTGGGAACTTTTTGGGCAGTTTCCCCCACCAGGGAATATCCAACCGGGAAATATCACTGGGGGGAAACGATTTCACCCCGCTTTGGTATGACGCGCCCTGGCATGATTTTACCGGTGATGATTCCGGGTTCATGGAGCGCATCTACCTGAGGATCCGGCATTTTATCGGCAAAGACCTGAGAGCCATTGTATGCATCCAGCCCAACCGCCTGCTCATGATCGCGGATATGCTTGCAAAACAGGGGGAACAGCTCATTGCGGATGTGCATAACGGAACGCTTTGGGGCAAAACGCTGTTTGCACCCGACCCCGGGCTGGCCGCCGCCCTTGAGAAGCTGGCAGAGCGGGACGGAGCCTTGCTCCCGAAATCAGTGTGGCCGAATCTTGACCTGATTGTCTGCTGGAAATCCAAAGTGCTTAATCTCTACCTTGAGGAGGTCCCGGCGCTTTATCCGGATACGGCCATTATCCCGCTGCTCACCGGGGCGACCGAGGCCATCATTTCCTGTCCCGTGGATCTTCATCCCACAGCAGGGGTCCTGGCCATGAACCAGGGCATTTACGAGTTCGTCCCTCAGGACGATGACGATCCCAAACCCATTACACCGGATACAGCCACGCTCTTTTACGACCAGTTGACGGAAAAGCAGGCCTACAGTGTGGTGTTGACCCAGGCCAACGGGCTGTACCGTTACGCCATTGGGGACATTTACCGGGTGGAGGAGTACGATCAGGGAATCCCCAGGCTGACATTTGTCCGGCGGCAGGGAATATACAGCTCTTTTAACGGGGAAAAACTGGTTGAAAGCCAGGTCATGGATGCGTTCCAGGCCGCCGTTGAGACCCTGGGACTGCCGTCCGGGCTCTGGGCCTGCTGCCCGGTATGGGGCCATCCGCCGTACTACACATTCATTGTCGAGACCACGCCGGAATGGCCGGCACATCGCCTCGGCCGCCTGGCAGCAGAAATCGACCGGCAACTGGGTCAGCACAACTCGAATTACGGGGAACGGATCGCCCATTCCAGGCTTGCCCCGGCAGCCGTCAGCACCATTGCCAAGGGCACTTTTCAGAAGCACTGGGATGCCAGGGTGGCCCAAGGTGCCAGCGCACCCCAGTTGAAGCATTATTTTTGCCAGAAAAACGATACCCTGCTGGCGGAACTCGGCGCCATCACAACAATTGGCCGGGTATCGGCAACATAAAGAATTCAGGAGAACTCCCATGGACTTGAAAGACCAGAGCCTGCTTTACAGGCAACCCCATTTGTATGAACTTCTTTACCCGGTGCCGGACAAAGAAACCTATGTGGCCCCTTCGATCTGTAACTCCATTTTCGACAAATTCCTGGCCGAACCTCCAAGATCCGTTCTGGATGTCGGGTGCGGAACCGGCCGTCAGGTCCATTTTTTATCTGAAACCTGCCCGGATTGTGTCGGGATTGACTATCTTCCCGAAATGGTTGCGTTTGCAAAGTCGCAATATCCCCATATTGAATTCATCCAGGGCGATATGCGCGGGTTCCGGGTGAACAGGACGTTTGATGCCCTTATCTGTATGGGATCCACGTTTATGCACGCCCTGACCAATTCCGATATCCGGCAGACCCTTGATACCTTTGCCGCCCATTCCCACGACGGTTCCCTGCTCATTCTGGACATCAAAAACAGCATCAGTTTTGTCACCAAAGAGGCTCCCGGGACGGTGGAGAAAGAGATTGAGACCGAGGCGTTTACCGCAAGGTATGTGATGAACCGCAGCTTTGACCTTGAGAAGCAGCTCTGGATCTGGAAAAGAACCTGGATGCTGCCGGACCAGGACCCTGTGGAAGATCTGCTTGAGTTCCGCATGCTGTTTCCCCGGGAGCTTGCGTCATACCTGGCCGGGGCCGGCTATGAGATTCTGGGCATGTTTGACAACCCGGACCTTGTAAAAAGTGATTTGACCGGCAACCGGTTGTATGTGGTTGCCATGTATAAAGACCGGTAAGTTAACAACGATCCCACAAAAAAGGAGAAACACATGAGAAATGCCGTTCGCAGCTTCCATCTTGTTATCGTGTCCCTGGTGCGGTTGCTGGGGATAATGTGCCCCGGGGCCCACAGCTTTACCATTGAACAGGTGATGAGTGCCCCCTTTCCTTTTACACCGGTGTCAGATTCGGACAGTCTGGCCTGGACCCTTTACGAAGAAGGGGAAGAAAATATCTGGATCGCCTCGGAGCCCGGGTTTAAACCGAGAAAGCTTACCCATTACAAGGCGGAAGACGGGCAGAAACTCTCAAGCCTGGTGTTGAGTCCGGACGGTGCCACCCTGGTGTATATCAGGGGAGAAGGCCCCATGCCGCTGAGCGGCACCAATATGGTTACGGCCCCGGGCGGGTCCGTGGGAAATTACAAGACAGACAAGGGAATGTCCCCCAACCCGGCAAATAACCCAAAAGGAGCGGAACAGGTGATCTGGGCCATATCCACCAAAGCGGGCGGGGAGCCGTGGAAACTTGCCCTGGGCAGCAGTCCGGTGATCTCCCCGGACAGTAAAACCCTGTTGTTTTCCAGTCAGGGACAGTTCTGGGAAGTGCCCCTGAAGCCTGCCGAAAAAGGCGTCATGCCGACGCCCAAAAAGCTCTTTGATATCGAGGGTGTCAACACAAACCCCATCTGGTCCCCGGACGGGAATTCCCTGTTGTTTGTATCCGAACGCAATACCCACAACCTGATCGGCGTCTTTAACAGGATCGAGCAGCGGTTTACCTGGCTTATGCCCGCTGTTTTCCGCGACATGAGCCCGGTGTGGTCGCCGGACGGAAAGCGGGTGGCATTTGTCCGTGTCCCCGGCAAAACAAAATATGAATTGTTCGATCTGACCAAAGACTGGCCCATTGCCATCTGTGTCGCGGATGTTAAAACAGGCCGGGGCAGGGAGATCTGGCGCACGCCTGCCGGAAAGGGGGGCTGGGCCCAGTGGTACCCCGAGTATGCGGACGGATGGTTTTCAGATGCCCTGAGGTGGACGAAAAACAATCGTATCGTTTTCTACTCTGAGCACCAGGGCTGGCTGCATATTTATTCCACAACGCCCTCCGGGGAGAAGGTCATTGATCTTACCGAGGGGGCTGCCGAAGTCTGGGGCAGTGCTGTATCTCCGGACGGGGAAACCCTTTATTTCAGCACCAACCGGGAAAACTCGGGCTTCAGGCATCTCTGGCAGGTGCCCACGGCAACAGGCGGCAGCGGCACCCGGATCACCCAGGGCAAGATTGCCGCGTCCAACCCGGTCATGCTGAAAGACGGCAAGGCCCTGGCCTTTCGCATGTCAAAGGCCAAAATGCCCCAGACGCTTATGGTCATGGAACTTGGCTCCGGTACCACCCAGGCCGTTTCGCCGGCAGCACAGCCAAAGTCTTTTCCTGAAAAGGAACTTGTCGTACCCGAGCAGGTGACCTTTGCTTCGGACAATTTCACCATCCATGGCCAGCTTTTCATGCCCCGGAATGCCAAGCCAGGAGATCAGCTGCCCGCAGTGATCTATGTCCATGGCGGCCCGTTCCGGCAGATGCTGCCGGTGTGGAATTATTACGGAAGCTATACCAAATGCTACGCCATGAACCAGTTCCTTGCCAACCACGGATATGCAGTGCTTTCCGTAAATTACCGTTCGGGCACGGGCTACGGCAATGCCTTTCGCATGGCGCCCCACCAGGGCCCCAGGGGCTCTTCAGAGTACCGGGATGTGTTGAATGCGGCCTTTTACCTGATGCGCCGCCCGGAGATTAATCCGGAAAAGATCGGCATCTGGGGAAATTCCTGCGGC
The DNA here is from genome assembly GCA_036881925.1 of Desulfobacter sp. Lineage (GTDB taxonomy): Bacteria > Desulfobacterota > Desulfobacteria > Desulfobacterales > Desulfobacteraceae > Desulfobacter. Next base: position 358,716 of record JBAJNJ010000002.1, on the reverse strand, counting down.
GGATACCTGACAGCCCTTTCCCTGGGAAGGAACTCGGATATTTTTAAAGTCGGGTCCGCACTCAGCGGCATTTATGATTATGCCTACCGGGCCACCAATATGATCGAGCCTGGCGGAGAGTGGGGCATCAAAGGTAAAAAAGGACTGGCCCTGGCCTACCGGTCATCGCCCATGTCAGATTTGTTTTTCTGGAAATCTCCGGTGCTGCTGGTGCACGGGGACGGTGACCGGGAAGTTATATTCGGGCAGACCGTGGATCTTGCCCAGGGCCTTGAAAAGCGCGGGGTGGACATGGAGCTTCTGATCCTGCCCGGTGAAATGCACGGGTATGTTCTCCATGAAAACTGGATCAAGACCTTTAAAGCCACCAAAAAACTCTTTGACAGGGTCCTGAAGCACTAAACCGAAAGCCCCCTCTCGGAACCGTCCGGGAGGGGGCTATATTTGTCCGGAGCCCTGTGGGATCAAGCCCTTATATTACCGGGCACTCTTCTTGTCCCTGCGTCTTTTTTTGAATGTCATTTTCAACAATCTGTTTTAATGGGAGCAGCTTTTCATTGGACCGGGTGACCTCGTCCAGATACGGATCGTCATACATGGTAATATACCGTTTGCCGGAAACGGCTTCCGGCTGGAACGCCGGGATGGAAGACATGTCAATCACGGACCTGCAGCAGGGCCGGCCCACAATGTCAAGGAGGCGGGTCCGGTAATCCGTGCAGATATTGGTGGTGGCAATGAAGCAGTGAAAGGGGCTGTCGTAAATCTCCCCGGGAAGGGTGTTCAGGGAGCAGACCTTGAACGGATACGGGTTTTCCCTGTTTTTCTTCCGGACTTTTTTGGCAACCCTGGAAACCATCACAACATCGGTGTAGTTGTTTGCAGCGGCATGTCGGGCCACCTGGAGGGACAACATGCCTGCGCCCACGACGATAAGCGACCCGGTATCGGCGCCGTCCACCCATTTGTCGATCAGGGACAGGGACAACCCTTCATAATCGTCAGCCGCGTAAAAGTTATGCTGCTCCCGTATCTTTACCGCCTTTTCCAGTACACTGCGGCCAAAACCCGCCATGGCATGCCCGGCTGGCAGGGCGTCCACGGCCTGGGCCACCTGGCGGTAGATGAATTTCTCGCCGAGAATCACCGAGTGTACTCCGCAGGCGATTCGCATGAGGCGGTTTTTCATCCGTGTTTTTCCCCTGATCTGTTTTGCCCTGATTCCCAGGGCCGCATAAACGGGATCTGTCTGGGGAGAATAGGGAAAATAGGCTTCTATCCTGTGGCATGTACAGACCAGGAGGGCGTCTTTGAAGGCATCGCTTCTGTTTTGGCGGATTTCCCAGGAGAGAACCGCCAGTTTTTTGGGGTCGACAAAGGTGTGGTCAAGAAAATAGCAGGCATATGACCCGTCAACGGCGGGACATTGTGAATCAACAAAGGACCGGTTTTCTGTATGAACGCTGATAACGACACCTCTTTCCGGGAGCTTTGCGCCGGGCAGGAAACGGCACGCTGCCCCGCTTATATGTGAACGAATTGTTGCCAGAGGCGTTCGAAATTGGTTTTATGTCCCCTGGCAATTTTCTGATAATCCAGATCAAGTGCGTAGTGCCGCTCTGCCACCAGGCTCCACAGGTAAGTCCAGAGTTCGGACGCACATTTCAATGCAATAAATTTTTGATACAGTTCTTCGGTGATCCCGGACGCGAAATAGGTTTCCAGGGCCCGGGCTTCAAGATCTTGGGGAAGGGCGCAAAAGGAAGAAAATGCGGCAAGGTCAAACAGGGCCGTGTTAAACCCCGCATATTCCCAGTCAATGATCCAGATCCTGTCCCCGTCGTCAATAAAGTTGGATTCCTTAAGATCGTTGTGGGCCACAACAGGTTCAATCCGGCCGACCGCATCTTCCAGGCGGCGGTTGATGTCCATGAGTCGGTAGAGGTCCGGGAGGTTGCCCCCGGTGTCTTTTTCAAGGATGGCGGCATAGTTGCGGCACACATGGAACACCCAGAACATGAGCACCGGCCCCCGGATGTGAAAACCAAGGTCCCTATGACATTTCTGGATCATGGGAAGAATGCGGTCCAGGTATTCCGGCCGGGCAAGGTCCTCAATGGTCAGGGTTTTTCCACGGATATACCGGGTGACCATGACCCCGGGTTCATGCCAGACGATTTCCGGGGAGATGCCCGCGGCATGGGCGGCTCTGGAAACGGCCAGTTCGTTGAACCGCATCACGCAATGGATATCCAGGTCATGGCCCAGCCGGACAAAAAAAGGTTCATCCCCGTCCACAACCAGGTAGTTGTGGTTGCTGTGTCCCCCTGTGACAGGCCTGGGGTCCACCCTGCCCTTCCAGCAGCCCAGATGCCTGATCCTGTCTTCCATCGTCCCTGCCGGAGACGGGTGTTTAACTGCGGGCTGCAACGACAAAGGTGGTCTGGCCGATATGTTTTCTCGGCCGGTCATGGGTGTCAACATAGGCCGCAAGGGTGCCGTCAGCATCCATTGCAGAGACGTTTGCCATGGCACGTTCCAGTTCCTTTGCCGTGGCCAGGGCAAAGGTGGAGTCCCCGTCCCGCCATTCTTTTTTCAGCGGCCCCAGGGGATCAAAGTAGGCATTGCCGCGGCACATGGCATCCAGGGCCACAAAACGCCCTTTATGGGAAAACCCGACATCGGCCAGGAGCCGGGCCAGGGTATCCAGAGGCGGGTAGCGCAGGCACAGCTTGTCAACGGCTTCCGGGATCAGGTGGTAAAACCAGTATCCGTTCCTGACCTGTTTGTGGGAGCTGGTATTGATTGTCAGGATGCCGCCGGGCCGCAGTACACGGTGAAATTCACGGAACACCTTTTGGCAGACGGGAAAATCCATATTTGCGGCATCTTCCAGGTGGTGCAGCACCTGGTTGATCATCACCGCGTCAAATGTTCCGTCGTCAAAGGGCATGTCGCCGATGCCGGACCTGTGAAATTCTATCCGGTCCCGGCCGGTGTGGGATGCCAGTTTTTGTGCGGCAACCTCAAGCATGCCCGGGTTGATGTCCACCGCATTGATCCGTCCCACATGGGGCAAAAGGGCACGGGAATAATTTCCCGTGCCGCATCCGGCATCCAGAAGTGTGATCTGGTCAAGGGGGCAGTCGACTTTTGAAAGCGCCCCGAGTATGATCTCCACCCCTGCGGGAATCCGGGTTTTATCATAGCTTTTGGACGTCTCGGTGTAATTCTCGAATTTACTCATGGGATGCGTCTTTTTTCCGCTCTGTCAGTTCAATGCCTTTGCTGGCATTTTCCCACAGGATTTTAACGCCGTTGCGATCCCTTTTTTTCTCGATCGTGGGGTAAAAATGACGATATTTGGCGACATACCCGGGATCATCAAGGTGGAATTCCCTGATTTTTTCTTCGGGCAGCTCATCAACGATATTCTGGGTTACGGGTGCGGATGTCAGGTAGTTCACCACCACCTCGACCTGGTATTTCTTGCCCAGGGTATAGTTGATCCATTCCTCGGCCACTTGTTTCAAAAAGGGCTTTTCTTTGAGGGAGTGGGCAATGGCGTGGGAATCCATCCAGGCCGGCGATCCCTCTTTGGGGTCGACCATTTTCCACTCTTCGCCCATTTCCTTGAGCCCACTCAGGGACCATCCCCATGAGGTGCCGAGGTGCAGCCCTTTGAGGTGAAAGGGGGAATCAATGCCGGGCCAGAATGAGTGGGCATTTTCCACAAGCGCCCTGAGCTTTTTCCGGAACGCCGGGGTATTGAGCTTTGCGTAATCGGACATATCGGCATCATTGTAGCCGGATGCCAGGGCCGTAATGTAAATGTTGACTTCGGTGGTGCCTTTGGTGATGGCGTATCTGCCTTTGTATTGTTCATCCCAAAGGATATTCCAGGTGTCGGGAGGGGTTGAAAAGTACTTGGTGTTGTACACCAGGCCGTATGCCCCGTGGGCAATGGGAGCAGCATATACTTGTCCGTCGACAGTGGTATAGGGGGCAAAGGATTTAAGGACATATTTGTAATTGGGAATGTTGTCAAGATTCAGGGGCAGGGCCAGCTTGTTTTCCACGAATTTCCAGCGCCCGTCATTGAGGATATGGTGGGTGGGGACGAAAATATCCGCCTTTCCTGTCCGGACCGGAATAAAAATTTCGGTGGTATCCTGAAGATAGGTCCGGTTGAGCCGGACCTTTTTTCCGTATTTCTTTTCGATGTACGCCTCAAATTCAGCCACGTATTCATCAGGCGCATAACCGTCCCATGTCAGCAGGTTCAACACATTTTCCGCCAGGGCGGGAAGGGGAGAGATACACACGGCAAATCCCAAAAGACACGACAGGATCAGGCGGTTTATCTTTTTCATAAGACCTCCTAAAAACAAATGATCAAGATACTCGGGAAAACTACTTTTAATTTAAACGCCTATCTAGTCATATGACCTTGGGTGTTGTCAACCAAAATGTACGCGCAACAGAGGGTATCGCGGACAGGTGAAAAAGAATGCCGGGACCTGCCCGGCCTGGGCCTGGTTCAATCCCGGGAAGCTTCTTTTTTTCAGGGGGAGTTGCGCTTAAAAGCCGCGTATATCATAATACAGGGAAATGTCTTTTGCCGGATACGCACCAAACCCCCAGACGTTAGCGAGTGAAAACACCTATGACGCCCCGGATGAAAAAAATCGTGTTTACCTGCCTCCTGGCCATGGTTGTGGCCATCGGCTTTGCCCATTACCTGACCCCGGGCCACTTGATCCTCTTTCACGATACCTTTCGCAGGCTTTCCTACTTTCCCATTGTCATTGGCGCCATTATTTACGGGGTGTGGGGCGGGCTTTCCATGGCCGTGCTTTCCTGCCTTTCCTTTGTGCCCCATCTGCTGATGTTCTGGTACCAGGGGCCTGAAACCTATTACTCTGAATTGTCAGAGATCCTTTTTTACCTGGCCGCCGGCCTGGTCATCGGCATGATTTCCAGCCGGGAAAACCGGCTGCGGGCAAAATACCAATCCCTGTCCGAACAGCTTGCCGCCTCTTATAAACGGTTGCACAGCCAGGCTGCCAGACTGGTCCAGGCTGAAAAAGAGCTTGGAGAAGCGGGAAAGCTGTCATTGCTGGGGCATGTCTCCGCATCACTGGCCCATGAAATCAAAAACCCCCTGGCCGCGATCAAGGGGGCGGCCGAGATCCTGGCGGACGAGGTGGACAGCAGCCATCCAAAACATGAATTTGTCGACATCATGCGATCGGAGATTACAAGGCTCGACAATTCCGTGGAAGAGGTCCTGTCATACTGCCGTGGCCAGCAGGTAACGGCTGTGGATAAAGCAGTTCCCCTGGAGCGGGTGGCGGACCAGGTCCTCCAGGTGGTGGCGCCCAGGGCCAGGGAAAAATCAGCCGGGATTTCCCGGGAGCAAGGAGACGCCTCTCCGCATGTGCCGTCGGCAGCCATGAGCCAGGTACTCATGAACCTGATGATTAACGCTGTTGACGCCGTGCCCGTAAACGGAACCGTCAGGCTTTCCTGGGAAATCCAAGGAGACGGCACCGTGATCCGTGTGGAAGATAACGGGCCCGGACTTGATCCGGACCGGCATGAGGCAGTGTTCAAATCCTTTGTCACGTTTAAACAGGGAGGCACCGGCCTGGGCCTGTCCATCGCCCAAAAGATTGTCAAACGTCTGGGGGGAGGTATTTCCGTAGGGCGCTCAACACTTGGGGGCGCCTGCTTTACGGTATGCCTGCCGGACAACACAAGGAAAAATGAAAAGGAAAAACTGACATGAACCGGACGATTCTGCTGATTGATGATGACGACAGCCTCAGGCGGGTCACGGAGTACAACCTGGGCAGCCACGGTTTTAAGGTGATCACGGCGGCATCGGGACGCCAGGGCCTGGATGCATTTTATGCCCACGGCCCGGATCTTGTGGTGTCCGATGTCAAGCTCGGAGACCTCAACGGACTGGATCTCATGGAAAAAATCAAGGCCGGTTCCCCGGACACCCCCGTAATCATCATGACAGCGTTCGGGTCCATTGAAATGGCGGTCCGGGCCATGCACAAAGGGGCGTTCAACTTCATCACCAAACCCTTTGACCGGGACACCCTGATCCTGTCCTGTGAAAAAGCTCTGGAGCTGACGGGATTGCGGTCCAGGACCAAAATGCTCTCCCATGAGGTGGACCGGCTCACCGGCACCCGGGGGATCGTTTCTGCCAGTTCGGCCATGAAAGAACTTCTGGATACGGCTTCCAGGGCGGCTAACTCCGAAGCCACCGTGTTGATTTCAGGAGAGTCCGGCACAGGCAAAGAGGTGCTGGCAAGGCTGATCCACCAGAATTCGCCCAGGACAAAAGGCCCCATGGTGGCGGTGAATTGTGCCGCCATCCCGTCCGCTTTGATTGAATCCGAGTTGTTCGGCCATGTCCGGGGGGCGTTCACAGGTGCGGTAAAGGACCGTAAAGGTCACTTCATGACGGCGGGCGGAGGCAGCCTGTTCCTGGATGAGATCGGGGAGCTGGCCGTGGATGTCCAGGTCAAGCTGCTCAGGGCCATACAGGAGCGGCAGATCCAGCCGGTGGGGGCAGAGCAGGCAAAGGAGGTGGACATCCGGATTATTGCCGCAACCAACCTGGATCTCCAGGACCGGATTGCCAAGGGAGAGTTCCGTGAAGACCTGTTTTACAGGCTGTCAGTGATCCCTTTGTTTATCCCGCCCCTCAGGGAACGCAAGGATGATATCCCGGCCCTTGTGGCCCATTTTTTGAAGAAATTCGACGCACCGTCGGACGTCAGGTTTTCCGACAATTCCGTCCGGGCGTTGCGCCGTTACCACTGGCCGGGAAACATCAGGGAAATGCAGAATATCGTGGAGCGCTGCATTATCCTGAGGTCCGGGTCCCTGATCCGGGAGAAAGACCTGAACCTGCCCGGCCAGGACAGGCCGGCATCAGCGCTTGACCCCGTGATACCGGAGGGCGGCATCTCCCTGGAAGAGGTGGAAAAGGCCTATGTGGCAAAAGCGCTTGAAAAAGCCGGCAATAACAGGTCTGAAGCAGCCCGCCTGCTGAAGATTCCCAGGCATGTGCTGTTGTACCGTCTTGAGAAATACGGACTGTAGATTATTCTACACCCCCTGTGGAATAGTCTGCGGTTTTTGTTGCCTCTGCCTGTCCCGGGCAGAAGTGTGTTTATAAAATGTCTATAAAATATAGCGGGTTGCCTCTTTTGAGATGTGGTCTGCCGTCCATGGCACGGGAATTGTAGATATTTCCGGGACAAGATTAAAGATCTGCACAAAAATCAATAGAGGAGACACCCATGAAAAAAAGATGTGTATTTTTCCTGGCCGGCCTTTGCCTTTTCCTGGCTGCAGCGGTTTCCGTTGCCGGGAATACTGCAGAGGAAACGGCGTCCGCATCCACCCGGCGGGCGATTTTCCAGGTGGAGAACCTGACCTGCGGTGCCTGTTTTTCTAAAATCAATTTGGGCCTGGGAAATCTGGAAGGGTTTTCCGGCATGGGCGCCAACATGCTCAGAAACCTTGTGGCAGTTGATTTTGAAGGGCCGCTGACCCCGGAAGAGATCGAAAAGGCCATTACAGGCCTGGGATACCCTGCCACCCTGACATCTGTGGAAGCCCTGGACGAGAAACAGACCTTTGCCTATATGCAGTCCCTGCGCAGGGGCGGCGGTTACGGCAGGGGCGGATGCTGCGGCGGTGGCTCCGGCGCGGCTCCGCCATCCTGTACCGGTGCCGGATGCGCCAGTCCCGGTTCATCACCAACCCTTTCCAAAGCGCTTTAAAATCAAGGAGACAAGAGATGAGAGTGACATCAATACACAGGTTTGTTTTGCCGGTGATTGCATTGGTCCTGGTGGCGGCTCCGGCCCGTGCATGGTTCGGAATGGGTAAATTTACCAAAGTCAGCCCGGAGAACGGAATGATCTCCCTGCCTCTGGAAGAGATTTCGGATGGCCAGGCCCACTATTACAAAGCCGAATCCGACAAAGGCATCATGGTGGAATTTTTTGTGGTGAAAAGCCATGACGGTGTGATCCGGGCGGCAGTGGATGCCTGTGATGTCTGCTACCGGTCGGGCAAGGGATATGTCCAGGAGGGGAATGTAATGGTCTGCACCAACTGCAATATGCGATTTGCCACGGACCGGATCAACGATGTCAAAGGCGGCTGCAACCCTGCCCCGCTCACCCGGACGGTCAAAGGAGACCGGCTGCTGATCCCCATGACCGATATCAATGCAAATGCCTGGCTCTGTGAATTCAGGAAATAGGAGGAAACATGGGCTGGGATCCTGAAAAATACAGGGAAAAACGGGAAAAAGTGCTGGGCGTGAAAAAGCGGGGAATGTCTTTTGGCAGCCTTGCCGTTATTGTGTCCTGTGTGATCCTTCTCGGTGCGGCCTCCCTGAGTGTACCCGGAGCGGTCTCTTATATGCAGACCCGCCACCTGGATGATGTGATTTTTAAGATCGAGAACAACCAGGCATGGCCCAATGACCTGGTGGCGGCTGTGGGCCGGATCCACGGGGTGGCTGCGACCTCCCTGGATACCCACAATACCCGGCTGGTGATCACCTTTGACCGCCGCCACACCCGGCCGGATGTTTTTTCGACACTGTTCAAGAAACACAACCTTGACACGGCCCTGCTTAACCGGGTCAGCCACAGGCAGCGGGTGGCCACCCTTAAAACGGAAAAGGAGACCCACGGTGAAACTCTATAATATTTCCATGGGCAACATCCGCCGGCGTAAGGCAAAAATGATTTTTCTCGCCCTGGGCCTGATCATCGGGATCTCAACGGTTGTCACCCTGCTGGCCATCACCGAAACCATGACCCTTCAAATTGAAGAGCGGCTCGACAAGTTCGGGGCCAATATCGTGATGGTGCCGAAAACCGAAAACCTTTCCCTGAATTACGGGGGCATTGACGTGGGCGGGGTCAGCTATGAACTCCGGGAGTTCGACCAGGCGAGCCTGGGAAAGATCCATACCATTAAAAATGCGAAAAACCTCGGTGTTGTGGCGCCCAAAATACTGGGGGCGGCAGAGGCGGGCGGAAAAAAAGTGCTGCTCATGGGGGTGGTGTTTGAAAAGGAGCTGGCCTTGAAAACCTGGTGGCATAAAAAAGGCGCGTTTCCGGAAACAGGCGATCAGGTGCTTTTGGGGGCAAGTGTGGCCTCGGTTCTGGACCAGGCGCCCGGCAAACGCCTGACCATTGGCGGCCGGCCTTTTACCGTGGCCGGGGTGCTCATGCCCACTGGCGGTGCCGAGGATAATGCCGTGATTGCGGAAATGAGTGCGGCCCAGGCCCTTCTGGGAAAACCCGGAAAGGTATCCATGGTGGAAATTGCCGCATTCTGCAGGGGATGTCCGATTTCCGAATTGACGCTCCAGATTGCGGAAAAATTCCCAGACGCCAGGGTCACGGCCATGAAACAGGCAGTGATGTCAAAGATGCAGTCCATTGAGATGTTCAAATCCTTTTCTCTCGGGGTCTCTGCCCTGGTGATCGGTATCGGGGCGCTCCTGGTAATGGTGACCATGATGGGGTCGGTCAACGAGAGAACACGGGAGATCGGCATTTTCCGGGCCATTGGCTTTCGTCAGACCCACGTGATGCAGATTATCCTGCTGGAGGCCCTGGTGCTCGGCATTTTCGGCGGAATTGCCGGGTTTATCCTGGGCAACCTGGCTGCCTGGGGGATCATCCCCATGGTCATTGAAAACGGGGGATTTGCCGGGATCAACTATAAGCTGGGCGGCATCAGCCTGTTGATGGCTGCGGCGCTGAGCCTTCTGGCAAGCCTTTATCCGGCACTCAAAGCCGGGCGGATGGACCCCAGTGATGCCTTAAGGGTGCTTTGATCCGGAACATTGAAAAAGGGATGATATAATAGATATGACAACGCATTTAATTGAAGTACATGAATTGAACAAAGTCTATCCGGCGGGCGATACTCGGGTTGTCGCCATTGACCATATGGATTTTTTCATCGACGATGGAGAGTTCGTCACCATCATGGGCCAGTCCGGATCAGGCAAGTCCACCCTGCTGTCCGTTATGGGTGCCATGAACCGCCCCACAAAGGGCCGTGTCATGGTGGATTCCCTGGACCTGTACGGATTGACCACTGAGCAGCGGGCCGATTTCAGAAGCGAATACATGGGATTTATCTTTCAGTCTTTTCAGCTTGTGCCCTATCTTACGGTGTTTGAGAACGTGATGCTGCCCATGGCGGTGACCGGCCGGAAAAAACGGGAAAAGAACGATATGGCCATGGGGGTGATTGATCGGGTCGGCCTGTCAGACAAGGCGCACCGCCTGCCCGACCAGTTGTCCGGCGGAGAACAGGAGCGGGTGGCCATTGCAAGGGCCATTGTGAACCGGCCCCCCATTATTCTTGCGGACGAGCCTACGGGAAATCTGGATTCCGAGACCGCCAAAGAGATCATGGCGTTGCTTCAGGGATTGAACCGGGAAGGGCATACCATCATCATGGTGACCCATAATCCCGAGATGGAGGCCCATGCCGGCCGGACCATACGGATGAAGGACGGCCGGATACTTCATCCGCGCATTGCCGCTTAACGCAAGGGGATGGCCGGGAAGGGCGTTGCTACTCTTCCCGCTGTTTGAAAAAGGTCATGACGAACCCGATATGTTCGTTCATGGAGGTGTAAGCCTTGTAAGGATCCCTGGCCTTGATGGATGACAGTATGTTTTTATGCTGCCTTAAGATTTCATGGGTATTGTCAGGTTCTTCATACAGGCAGGCCAGGTTTTCCCCGATACCGTGAAAGAGGTAATCGTAAAAATTACGCATGATCAGGATATGCAGGGGGTTTTTGGCGGCATAGGCAATGGCCATGTGAAAGGCGGTGTCCGCCTCGGTGCCGAGGCGGCCGGAACTGATTTCGGCCTCCATCTCGCTGATGCTCTGGTTCAGGGCGGTGATATCGGTTTCATCCGCCCGTTTGGCAGCCAGGGCCGCAGCATTGCATTCCAGGCCCATGCGGACCTCCAGAAGGTCCTCCAGAGAGGCGTTCTGGGCTTCCATGGCTTTGGCCAGCGGATTGGCAAGGGTGTCGTCAACGGTTTTAACAAAGGTTCCCTGGCCTTGCTTCTGGATAATCAGCCCCATGGCCACCAGGCGCTGGATGGCGTCCCGGATGGTGGTCCGGCTGACGTTCATGGCATGTGCCAGTTCCCGTTCCGTCATGAGTTTTTCACCGGGTTTGAGCTTGCCCCGGTAAATCAGTTCCCTGATCTGGTCAAAAACCTGATCGGAAATCCGTTTGGGTTTTATGGGCTTTATGGGCATTGTCATTGGTATTTTTCTTTCTGTAATTACGCTCTAAACCAGAGAGTATTATTCATTCAAACGGCGATATCAAGTTTTTTTTAAGTGGATACCGCCCCTTTTAATACGCTTTCAATACGTTAATACCACTCCGCCGTCAAATAGGAGATCCCCGCCCACCAGGTATCTGGAAAACCGGGAAAATCCGTGAATAAACAGGTTGGCCACCTCTATGGGCGACATCATTTCCTTGACCCTTGACTTGCCCATCATCACCTCTTCCACGACCTGATCCGGGGTGATGCCCCGCTGTTCGGCCTGGGCTGCGACCTGGTTCTGGGTAAGGGGCGTTTTTACGGGGCCCGAACTGACTGTAAAAGAACGGATTTTACCTTCCCCTTCAGCGGAAATGGACTGGCTCAGGGCCCTGAGCCCGAATTTGGTGATGTTATACACCGGTTTGTTCCGGGTGCAGATATGGGCATGGACCGACGCCATGTTGGCAATGGCTCCGCAACCGTCGGCCGAGCGCTTCATATGCGGAATGGCAAGCTTTGAAAGGTAAAAGGGCGCCCGGAGCATGATGCGCTGCATCAGGTCATAGGTGTCCATGGGAAAGTTTTCAACCGTATCAATGTGCTGGATACCGGCGATATTGGCCAGGTATTTGACCTGGCCCTGACGGGCTGCGGCGCTCACGGCCGCCTCAATGTCGGCGTCCACGGAAAGATCGGTCCTGCAAAAGGTCATTTTGCCGCTGAATGTATTGGCCTTTTCAGCGGTTTTTTCACCTTCTTCCCGGTTGATGTCCAGACCCAGGACGGTGAGATTGTTGGCTGCTGCGGCAATGGATACGGCCCGGCCGATACCCGTACCGCAGCCCGTTACAATGCAGACGTTATCAGTGTGGAAATCCGGATCTTCAAGAATCAGGATCTCGTCTCCGGTAATATCGGGTTCCCTGATATCCATTGCGCGCTCTCCTTATGTCGCTTTAATGAAACGGGTTGTCAGTTCTGCTCCTTTTCCAGAGCTTCGGCATACAGTTCAATGGGATGGCGCACCCGGATGCCGGTGTTTGATTTGGCCAGCATGTCTGAGATCTGCATCATACATGCCGGGCATCCCGTTGCCAGGGTGGTGCATCCCGTTTCCGCGATATTTTGTTGTTTAATCCTGCCGATGGATGCAGACAGGTCATAATGATACACGTTAAAGCTGCCGCCCATACCGCAGCATTTGTCCGGCCCGGTCATTTCCCTGAGCTGCTTGCCCGCCGCCATGACAACCTGTCTGGGCTGGGAGGAAACACCAAGGGACTTTTTGAGATGGCAGGGATCATGGTAGGTGACGATTTCCCCGTCACCGCCCCCGGGTACGGGATCACTGCCAAGGCCGGGGGCAACCCGGTCCACCAGGAACTGGTTGATGTCCATGGTCTTTTTTGCCAGCGCATCAAGCCGCTCTTTTATGCCTGAATCGGGATCCTTATATACGGCGGGCCACAATTTTTTTATGGTGGAGGTGCAGGTGGCGCAGGCCGTAATCAGTACATCAAATTCTTCTTTTTGAAACAGGTCAAGGTGATGGTCCACCAGCTTGGTAAAGGTGTCCCGGTCGCCGGAAGCCAGGGCGGGTATGCCGCAGCAGCCCTGGCCCGGTGGAATGGTAATGCCCACACCGTGGTGATCCAGGACCTTGATGCCGGCCCGGGCCACATTGGGGAAAACCTTGTCGATAAGGCAGCCGGTGAAAATGGCTGCTTTCAAGCCTTTCCCCTGTTTCTTCAATCCATTTTCAGGCAGTTCCTTGTGAAAGGGAACCGATGCCAGGGGGAGAAAATGCCGGTTGCCCAGTATGGGAGAGACCAGGCGGGCGCAGGAGGTGCCCTGGGCGTTGGCATCGGGCTTGGTAAAAAGCCCCTGGAATTTTCCGGCCCAGGCCACCAGGGTGTCAAAGGTGCCGGGTTTGGCCAGCATCTTTTTAAAGATCAGCTGCTTGGCAGGTGACAGCCCCTTGTATTCCGTCAGAATCGCCCGGGCCTTGATAAAAATTTCCAGGACATTTACCCCGGACGGGCAGTTGGCCGCACATGAGCCGCAGAGCAGGCACTTGTTGAGCCGCTGGTTCACCCCGTCGGGATCATCAAAAATATTGTCCATGAGCCCTGTGAGCAAGGCCAGCTTGCCCCGGGCCACATCTGCTTCCTTCCGGGTCTGTTCGAACAGCGGACAGACCGACTGGCACATGCCGCAACGAATACAGGTCACCAGTTGTTCTTCAAGGTCTTTGACCTGTGCTGCCAGTTTGTTCATATTTGCCATTGTTTACTACACCTAAACCTTATCCGTCCGAAGAGACGCCTGTTATTTTTCCGGGGTTGAGAATGTTACGGGGATCCATGGCCTTTCTGAGCCTTCTGGAAAAAAGGATGGATGAATATCCCGCCTCTTTTTCCAGGAACGGGGCCTTGGAAATGCCGGTGCCGTGTTCCCCGGACAGGGTGCCGCCCAGGGAAAGCGCCCTGTCGAATATTTCTTCAATGGCCTCTTCCACCCTGTGGAATTCCTCCTTGTTCCGCTTGTCTGTGAGAATGGTGGGATGGAGGTTGCCGTCACCGGCATGGCCGAATGTACCGATGGCAATGTTGTATTTTTTTGCAATTTTTTGCAGGGCGGTCACCATATGGGGAATTTTGCTTCTGGGAACCGTGGCATCCTCAAGTATCAGTGTGGGTTTGAGCTTGGCAAGGGCGGACAGGGCCGAGCGCCTGGCCGACCATATTTTATCCCGTTCCGCATCGGTTTGGGCCACTTTGATGTTTTCAGCCCCCAGTTTTTTGCACAGGGCTTCCACCTTTTCCCCGTCTTCTTCAACTTCTGCGGGGTGGCCGTCCACCTCGATGAGGAGAAGGGCGGCCGCGTCAACGGGCAGGCCCGCCTTTGAAAAATCCTCAACCGCACGGATGGTGAAGTTGTCCAGGATTTCCAGGGTGGCCGGTATGATCCGGGCGGCAATGATGGCGGCCACGGTTTCGGATGCTTCTTCAATGGTATTATAAACGGCGACCATTGATTTTCTGGCCCGGGGTGCCGGGATGAGTTTGAGTGTGAGTTCGTCCAGAACACCAAGGGTGCCTTCGGAGCCGACCATGAGGCCTGCCAGGTTATAACCGGTGGCACATTTCACGGTTCTGGATCCGGTTTTGACATAATTGCCCATGGCATCGAAAAACCGCATGCCCATGACATAATCTTTGGTAACACCGTATTTTAGTCCTCTCAGCCCTCCGGCATTTTCCGCTACATTACCTCCCAGGGTGGAAACGGCCTGGCTGCCCGGATCAGGGGGGTAGAACAGCCCCTTTGCCTGGGCTGCCGCTGCAAGGTCCGCCGTGACCACGCCGGGCTGGACCACAGCATACATATCTGCCTCATTGATTTCAATAATCTTGTTTAGCCGCCCGGTAAGCATAACAATCCCGGCGCGTTCGGGAATGGTGCCGCCGGAGAGATTGGTGCCTGCCCCCCGGACCGTCAGGGGGATGCTGTTCTCATGGCAGAGCTTGACAATTCCTTCTATTTCCTCTGTATTACCGGGTATGACTGCGGCGCCGGGCATTTGGGCGTCAAGCACGGCAGCGTCATAAGAATACGTGAGCATGTCTTCCTGCTCGGTAAGCAGATTGTCCGGCCCGACAATCCGTTTAAATTGGTCGATAACTGACTTACTGATCATTGCTTCCTCTTACTGTAGCCGGGTTTTGAAATTGGTATTACCAATAATTTTTCTGGGTCAAAAACCGGTGCGTTTGTTTCGCGTTGCTAGGGTCTTGTTTGTTGGGTTTGTTGTTGGGTAAAATCTAAAACCATTTGATTTTATAAGGTAAAATTTTATATATCAAAAGTAGCAATAAAAAACAAATAAATTTATTTTTTTCTTGACAAATAGGTTTCATGGACTTTAAATATTGGTCATACCAAGATTAAGTGGTCATGATTTTTAATTCAAATTGTAAATATTGGTTTGCTGGAATACCTTGGCAAGGGTCCGGGAAAGGAGGCGCGCAGGTTTCGTTAACCCCAGGAGTTTAAGAGAGAAGTTCTTTGATAGTAACCGTTTTACCTTGAGGCAAATTAAGGATGGAGGAAAACATGAAGAGAAGACTAACGATTGTGGTAACATGCCTGATGGCGTTCTTTTTTATCTGTGGCAACGCTTATGCCGGCAAACGTGAAAAATTCGGCCAAGACCCCCGCCACAAAATGGCAAAACGGGTGAAGTTCAAAACATCCGATGAAAAAATCAGATGGAAAATGGTCATGCCCTGGTCCAAAGGGCTGCTTTTCTACGATATTGCCCAGCATTTTGCTGACAGCGTCCGCCTGGCCTCTGCCGGACGTCTTGATATCAAGACCTTTTCCGCAGGCGAACTTGTTCCTGCCAACCAGACCTTTGATTCGGTTGCCATGGGATCTGCACAGCTGGCCCACGGATCTCCCCTGTACTGGAAAGGAAAAAATGAAGCCTTTGTTGCCTTTGCCTCGGTTCCCTTTGGCCTGGATGCAGAAGGATACAATATCTGGCTTTATGAAAGAGGTGGTCTTGAACTGCTTCAGGAGCTGTATGCCAAACATGGTCTCTACGCTCTGCCTGCCGGCCAGACCGGCCAGGAAATGGGAATGTTCTCCAACAAAAAAGCCGTTAAAATGGAAGACTTCAAAGGCATGCGCATCAGGACTCCGGGCTGGTACATGGATATCATGAACGACCTGGGGGCTTCCGTATCTCCCCTTCCCGGCGGTGAAGTTTACCTGGCACTTGAGCGTGGCGTGATTGACGCTGCCGAGTACTCAACCCCGGCCATCAATTATCCCATGGGATTTGACGAAATCACCAAATATGTCATTCAGCCCGGCGTTCATCAACCGGCTTTCCAGTGCGATGTTATTTTTAACCAGGCGGCTTGGGACAAACTGCCTGAAGATCTGAAATGGATCGTTAGAATTTGTGCCAAAGAGACCCAGTTGTGGAGCTACAACTGGATCAACAGCTTGAATGCCAAGGCTATCCGTCTGTTTAAGGAAAAAGTGGAATTCGTCACCATGGACGAAGCCACCCGGATGGAGTTCAGGAAAACCACGAAAAAATATTTGGATTCCGTCAAAGCCAAGTATCCTGACGTGAAAAAAGCCCTGGATTCCCAGGAAGCCTTTATCAAGGATTATGCCGACTGGAGAGAAGCCCGCGGCGGCGTTTCTCCCTGGCCTTATGAAACATATGTCGGCGGAAAGATGTTCGAATAAGCCCTAACGCACTCCGGGCAGGGTGTGATATTCCCTGCCCGGAATGAGGCGGTCCGGCAGCCATCGTATAAAACAATCCCGGTATAACACAGGCTGCCGGGCCTTTATTTTACAAATTTTCCGACAAAGGAAACATCAATGCTGGAAACCGTATCAAATATTCTGGAACGTATTATCAAAAAAGAGGGGGATCTCTCTTCCTGGCTCGTATACCCCCTGCTTCTTGTCGTGGTATATGAGGTGTTTATGCGGTATGCGTTTAATTCCCCGACCACTTGGGGATTTGAGGCCACCACCTTTATTTACGGCCTTCACTATATGTTCGGGCTGGCCTACACCGATGCGTATGACGGCCATGTCAAAGTTGATATCTTTACCACCCTTGCATCCGAAAAAATCCAGGCGCTTTTGAGAATCATAACCAATGTGGTGTTTTTCATGCCTGTATTCGTGTGCATGAACGTGTGGTCGGTTAAATATGCCTATGTCTCTTTCCAGGGGCTTGAGGTGAATCCCACATCCTGGGCACCGCCGATCTGGCCCCTGAAGATCCTCATGGCCTTGTGCTTTGCTTTTTTACTGATCCAGGGTATTGCCAACCTGTTTAAAGACATCAATGCATTTAAAAATTAAGGAAATTTCCCATGAGTCTTGAATTCATGACAGTGGCCATGTTTGCCACCCTTATCCTGGCCATTACCTTCGGCCACCCCCTCGCCTATACCCTGGCCGCAGTGGCCACCCTGTTCGGTCTCATTGACAATGGGTTCTCCCTTCCAATGCTTTTTGACATGTTTGTCAACAATGCCTGGGGGTTGATGAACAACTATACATTGGTGGCAATACCGCTGTTTATCCTTATGGCCCAGCTTCTGGACCGGTCAAAGGTGTCCGACGCACTTTTTGAATCCCTGTACATTGTTCTTGGCGGGATCAAAGGGGGGCTGGGGCTTGCGGTTGTCGTGGTTTGTACGGTATTTGCCGCCACAACCGGCATCATCGGTGCTTCCGTGGTTGCCATGGGGCTTCTGGCCACCCCGGCGCTGATCAAAAAAGGATACCAGAAAGAACTGACCTCGGGCATTATCTGTGCGTCAGGAACCCTGGGCATCCTAATTCCGCCATCCATCATGATGGTGATTTACGGCGGACTCACCGGCATGAAAGAAACGTCCGTGGGCAACTTGTTCGCCGGGGCCATATTTCCCGGCCTGGTACTTGCCGGCCTTTATTTTTTCTACATTTTTATCCGGTGCAACATCAACCCCCAGCTTGGACCGCCCATCTCAAAGGATGAAGCCTCCACCTATACTGCGGCCCAGAAATGGTCCATGACCCTGAAATCCCTGGTGCCGCCCCTGGCATTGATCCTGGCGGTAATGGGGACCATCCTGGCCGGTGTTGCCACTCCCACAGAGGCTGCGGGCCTGGGTGCCTTGGGTGCATTGGTTCTTGCCGGATTCAACAAAAAACTGAACCTGACCGTATTAAGGGAGTCCGCCTATGCCACCCTGAAAACCACCTCCATGGTCATGATGCTCTTTATCGGCGGTAAATTTTTCTCCACCGTATTCCTGAGCATGGGCGGCGGTGATGTGGTGGCAGACCTTCTTATCGGTTCGGGGATGAACCGCTGGCTGATCCTGGCTGTGATGATGGGTATTGTTTTTATTATGGGAATGTTCATTGACTGGGCAGCGATTCTCCTGATCACGGTTCCGGTTTTCATGCCGATCGCCATGGAACTGGAGTTTAACCCCCTCTGGTTCTCCCTGCTCATGTGTGTGAATCTCCAGACATCCTTCCTGACCCCGCCCTTTGGTTATGCCCTGTTCTACTTCAAGGGTGTGGCGCCTGAAGGCTATACCATGATGCATATTTACAAAGGCATTATCCCCTTTGTGTTTCTCCAGGTGATCAGTATTGCCCTGCTCTGCCTGTTTCCTCAGTTGGTTACATGGTTGCCGGGCATATTCTTCGGCACTTGAAACATTTGAATATCGCGGCGGTGTTTCCCAAAGATCCGGGACACCGCCCCGGCCATGACAGAAGAGTTGAAGGGGGTGGCCGGGGTTCCCGGATCTTATATCAGATTTTATATCGCCCCTGACAGCTTTAAAAATTACAGTTTCCGGTTCGGAAGCCCTGCACAGATCCGGACCCGGGAAGGAGATCTCTTCTCCTGACACAAAGGCGTTTTTCCCAAAAAACCGGGAAAAATGCCTTTGGTTGTTTTAGGGCATATCTAAAAGGCGTGTTGCGTGGGGAGATCCAGTGCTGGTTTACATACCATACACCTGGGCCGGTGCCAGGATATCCGGAAATTTGTCCAGAACCGCTTTGCGCACCGTATAGCAGAGATGGCAGGCATCCACATATCCACCATCTGCAGATATACCCATTTCACGCGCCAGGCCGGCAGGCCCGCCACGGGCAATGGGGCCGGCCAACGGGTGGGCTTCGTGCTGGTAATCACGTATTAATTCTGACAAGGGCGTCTGCCACATATTGCCCATGCTGATGCCCTGGCAGAGATGGACATGGCCGAAAGGGTCCACATGAACCCTGGACGGCCGGATAAAATCTTCATCCGGGCATTGGCAGAAATCCGTCCCGGGCCTCGTGGGCAGGCCCTTGGCAAGGGTATCCACCGCCCTTCCTCTGAACCTTGGGCCGCCATCCACCACGGGTGCTCCCCTGTCCTTTTCTCCGGTACTGCCCCGGGTTGTCTCCGGTGGGGTGATGTGGATGGTCCGGACGTTTATCCCGAGCTGTTTCGCCGCGACAGCAGCGGTGGCCGCGGGATTCTCTGGATTATCGCCGTAATGAAATGCATCATTGGAAATACTTAAGGTGTTAAGGCCGGCATCCCTGAGCGGCTCCAGCCATAGCCGAGCGTCCCTGACAGAGGTAGCCGCGTAAGCATTGGTGACCATACCGGTATTAAACCCCCTGGCAGATGCCCTTGCAATACTTTCCTTTAAAAGAGAGTAAAACAACAGGGGTTCGCCCCCTTCAAAAAAGACGGTATCAACGGTTCCTGTTTTCTCAGCCTCATCCAGGGTTGCGGATACCTGGTCAATGGTGAATGTCCCCCTGGCAACGGGGCTGCAATACAGAAAGCAGTGGTCACATTCAAAATTGCAGGCATAGGTCAGAAGAAAGTGGATTCCTGTGAGCATAGGGCCTCCATGTGGCAGATGAATATTTATTTAAAATTATGAATCTGCAAAAGCGTGTCAAAGGTGCCGTCTTTGATCATCAGGGCCAGTTCCCGGTTAAACGCCTTTACCTTTTCACGGTATCCGGGAATCGATTTGGAAAACATGGCATGGACGGGCAGGATGTTGAGGGGCGGTTCATGAAACACCAGATCTGTGACATTGGCAATCAGAAAGGGGGAGGTTTTAATATGCTGAACCGCCACATACTTGTCAATGACCACCAGGTCCAGGCGTTTGCTGAACAGCTTTTTCAGGTTGTGAAGATCCGTGACGGCCTGGTCCTTGGTCAGATCGTCGGCCCGGTCAAACGCCTCTGAATTGACATATCCCATTACCACCCCGATCCTGTAAGGGGTAAGTTCCTTGAGGCCGTTGAACCGTATGCCGGCCTCTTTTCTGGAGCAAAGGTAGACCCGGCTGTGAAGATAAGGATCTGAAAACAGGTAGTCCCTGGCCCGTTCTTCGGAATAATACGCATTGTAGGTCAAATCGTACTTTCCCTGGGCTGTTTTGATCAGGGAGCGTTTCCAGGGAAGAATATCAATATGTGTTTTATATCCCAGCCGTTTGAAAAGCGTGGTGAGCAGTTCCGAGGTAAATCCCAGGTTGGTGAGGTTGACGCCTGCGTAGGGCTGCCAATTACATGTAGTCATCCTGATGGTGTCCCGGGTTTCCTTGGCCTGGGCACAGGCATGCGACACCAAGATGACCATAACAACAATACCAATGAGGCAGACCTGCTTCACCTTTGCCCCCTGTGTGCAAAAAAGAAGAAAAATCAGTAAATTATGTCATCATATCCGCATCCTGATAACGGCGTCAAGAAAAGATTGCCCAGGGAAAATGCGGACAATTCCGGTACACGTTTTCGACCCGAAAGGATTCAGGCGCAGACCCCTGCGGTATGTACATACATTATATCCGACAGGCCGGGACATTTGTGCTGAATGGGCGGGATGTCCGCGCCCGGCAGGCAGATTACCGGGCGCAGAAAAGGGTTAATGGCCCGGATAGTAAGGGGCAATGGCCTCAATGGCTTTTTTCAGGGCCTGGGCAAATTCCGGTGCGGCATTCTGCTTGGCTTTCATGGCGGCAAGAATGACGGCATGGTGCTTTTTCAGGCGTTCCGCATAATCCTTCTGATCCGGTTTGACCCGCTGGGTCAGGAAATAGTCGCTGATAGCGGCAATGATATTCTGGGCGTGGGTTTCCTTGTTCATGACCCAACGGACCTTTTGATTGACGGACTGGGCATCTGTCTTACCGGCCAGCTCGGCAAGAAGACGGGCGGATTTTTCAACGGTTACGGCATCTTCCAGCATTGCCCGGACCCGTGCATGGTCATCATAAATTCCACAGGGGATCTGGCAGTGGGCCCCGGCCGTAAAGGGCAGGCCCATCATCAGGACTGCCAGGGAAAAAAGACAAAGGGCAAGTTTTGATTGAATACGCATAGCACTCTCCTTGATTAAGGTCAGCGGGCCGGTCCCGGCTGCTTGGGAGGCGTGCTGCATATATAAAAAGCAGGCGGACAAACCCTGGGATATGGCAAAAGTTAATACCGGATTGACCGGCCTTCAAGGGGGCGGCTGTATTGACGGCGTTTTTAAGATGTCAGTCCATACCGGAAGAGGAGATGTCCGGGCCGTCCAGAAGTGCCCTGACCTTTGCGGTCAGCTCTTCCTGGAAAATCGGTTTGCTGATATAGCCCCTGATGCCGAGTCTCCGGGCGGTTTCCGGGTCAATGCGTTCACTGAAACCGGTGCAGAGCAATATGGGGGTATCCCCGCGAATTTCCAATATCTGTTTCGCAAGATCAATGCCGAGAAGGCCGGGCATGGTCATGTCGGTGATCACCAGGTCAAAGGCGTGGGGGCGGGACTCGAATGCCTGCAGGGCCTCAACACTGCTGGTCATACCCGTGACAGTGTATCCGAGGCGCTCAAGGATCCGGATGCCGAGCTTGACAATGGCAGGCTCGTCATCCACCAGCAGGATTCGCTCTCTTCCGGAATTGTCCGGCCGGGCCGGCGTGTGGTCAGGCGCCTCGGCCGGGGGCGGGATCAGGGGCAGATAAATGCTCAGGGTGGTTCCTTTGCCTGCATCACTGTCTACATGCACGGCGCCGTTGCAGCTTTTCACAATACCGTGAACAACCGAGAGTCCCAGGCCGGAGCCTTTTCCCTGGTCTTTTGTGGTAAAGTAGGGATCAAAAATCTTGTCACGTATGTCCGCAGGGATGCCTGTGCCGGAATCGCTGATCTTCAGGCGGCAGTAGGGCAGGGTTCTGTCCAGTTTCAGTCCGGGGTCCGGAATATGCTCGGACAAGTGGAGGCCCAGGGTGCCGCCGTCATGTTCCATGGCATGGTATGCATTTGTGCAGATATTCATCACCACTTCGTGAATTTCCGTGGCATTGCCGAAAATGTAGAGGGGAGACGTACCAAGCAGTTTTTTGATGACAATATTGGACGGGAGAATGGAGCGCAGCAGCCTTAAGGCTTCTTCAATGATGGGCTGGAGGGATAAGGGCCCGGCTTTCTCGTCATCCTTTCCCTTGCTGAAGGACAGGAGCTGTTTGACCAGACTGCCGGCGCGTTTTGCCCCCTGGAGAATATCGTTCAGGTTTTCCTGGACCGGGTGGTCCCTGGGCAGGTCCTGGATGGACATCTCGGTAAAGCCGAGAATCGGGTAAAGAATATTGTTGAAATCATGGGCAATGCCCCCGGCAAGGGTTCCCACTGCTCTCATCTTCTGGGCCTGGAGCAGTTTGAGTTCAAGTTGCTGCCGGTCCGCCTCTTCCTGCTTCCGCTGTGTAATGTCCTGCAGCACCCCGGTGACCTTATGTGTTGTGCCGGATGCATCTGCTTCCGCCCTGGCAACAGACCGGACCACCTTTGCTTCACGGCTGTCTTTGGGCTGGATTTTAAATTCAATATCATACGGGGTGTTGTTCTGAATCAGGGCCGCCATTGCCCGGCACACCATCTCCCGCTCCCGGATATGGGATTGCACGTGTTCCGGGGAAAGGTTGCCGCTTTGCAGATCAAATCCGAAAATCCGTTTGGTTTCATCCGATCCCCAGAATTTTTGGGTGGTAACGTCATACTCCCAGTTGCCGACCTTTCCCAGGCGTTGGGCATGGCGATACCGCCGTTCATTTGCTCTTAGTTTTTCCTCGGCTTTTTTGCGTTCTGCCGTTTCTTCCCTGAGCCGCTCAAGGGCTTTTGCCAGTTCCTGTGTCTGTCTGGCCATGGATGCATGCTGTTGCATGGAGATGTTTTCAATGCCCTGGCGTTCCAGAAGGTCCATATGTTTCCGGACAAATGCAGCCTTGTTCTGCCGGTGCCGGTTTTCACTCTCCGTGGTTTCGGATCCAAGAGCCGTGTACCAGGACTCGAGATGGTCGTGGAACGCTGTTTTCATGAGGGACAGCTTTGCTCCGGCACCCCAGGTCTGGTAACAGATAAAGGCCTGTTGCCGGTATATTTGTGCGAGATTCCCGTTGCCCAGAGACTCCCAGAAACGGTATGCCCGCTCATTGGCAATGCCTTCCCAATGCAGGAATCCGTTTTCCCTGGCTGCGTCAATGGCCAGGTCATAGTGAAAGACCGCCTCATCTCCCCTGTGTTCAATCCCGGCCAGTTCCGCCCTGGCCAGGTAGTATTTATGGGCGTGGTTCTCCGGGCAGTGTGTTTTCCAGGTGTTGAACAGTTCCAGATCCGCCTTCAGCCGGTCCAGCCGCCGGGCCCTGTCCGCGGCATTGGTTTGCGGGAAAAGGGCGGACAGGATCATAAACCTTGTGAATACATGCTCGGGCCAGGGAAGCAGCCCCTGGGTCCCGACCGTGTATATCAGCGATTCGGCTTCGTCGGAGAGTGCCAGAGCCCGCGTATAATCGTTCATGAGCATATGGAAAAATGTCTTTAATACCTTGTATACACAACGCACCTGGATATTTTTGTTGGCTGACACCTGGTCAAGGTATGCCTGGTCTGTCCGGGCCGGCTCTTCCAGTGGGTCCCTGTCATTTGGGGTTTTGTCATTTGCAAGCCGCTCAAAAACCCGGATGCCGCCCTCGCACATGTCTATGGCCCAGTGGTTCCGGCGGGTGTTGCTGAACACCAGGGATTGTCTGGTTTCCCGGATCAGGTCGGGCAGGGGCATGGCCCGGTAAAAGTTGCAGTACATGTTATGGCCGAATGCATAGGCGGCATATTGCAGGTTCCCGGACTGAAGGCCGATGTCATAGGCTTTTAGATAATCCCGGCTGGCATGCCTTAAATGCCTGAACCAGTGCCGGATGGAACTGCCGATCATCAGGTAAAACACACTCTGGTCCGATGGCGCCTCAAAACGTTTCCCCATGATGCGTTCCGCAGTCCTGCCGAATTCCCGGGCGGTTTCATAGTCGTTTTCAATCCAGCCCAGAAGCCCGCCAAAAGCGGTATGGCTGTATCCGATCTGGGGGACCAGGCCGAAGTTGAGAGTGATGTTCACCACTTTGGGCACGATGACGCTCCACAGGCGCTGATGGGTCCGGTAACAGGGCGGACCCAGGGTGATGAGCAGCTTGGTCACCACCAGCATATCAGGGTCTGTCATGACCGGCAGTTCGGGCAGGGCTGCAACAGGATGTTGCGCCAGTGCGGTTTTTATCTGGTGGATTTCGGTGTCCCTATGAGTTTCAAAATCCTCGTCCGGCAACGGTATTTCCATTTCAGCCAGGGCCTGCCGTCCTGATGAAATGGCCTCTTCATACCTGGCCAGCAGGGTGTGGTGAACGATCAGGATATTCAGGGACTCGGCCCGCTCGACAGCGGTCCGGGTATAGGGCAGCGACTGGCGGATATAATGCTCTGCCTTGTCCGGGTCCCCTTCTAAAAATTCGCTTTCCGCAAGTTCCCGGTGCAGGGTTAATGCCTTGAGATAATTGGTCTCCCAGAAATTTGCCATGCTGCCGGCGGATTTTTTTGCAAAATAAAATGCAGCCCGGTTAAAGGAAAGCATGGCCTGGAAAGCTGTTGCGGATCGTGCCTTTTTGGCGGCGTCCATGTTCAGGTCCGCCATCCGTTTTCTTTCTTCCCTGTCACAAATATGCCCGGCACCGGCATTTAAATGCTCAAGCACCTCGAATAAACGTGCATCCATTTGCCCGGGGGACAGCCGGGACAAGAGCAACCGGCCGATTTCCAGCCGCAAGGGGGCGACATCATCCGGGGCAACCAATAAAAAGGCGGCCTGCTGTATCCGGTCATGCATGAATCTCAACCGTTCCGGCCCTTCCGGCCCAAAGTCGTGGCCGGGCGGTTGCCTGTCCGGCAGGGAAGGTAAAATAAACCCTGCTGAAATAAAGGGCTGCATCAATGTCCGGCAGGTTTCTGCAGAGCGGTTGGCAATGGTGGCCAGTGAATCCAGGTCAAACCGGTTACCCAGAAATGCGGCAAGGGATATCAATGACTGGTGTTCCGGATCAAACGCCTTTAACCTGCGGGCAAAAAGATCCACAATGCTGCCGGGCAGCTTGCCGCTCCGGGTCCATTTCCATGCCCCGCTGTCCGGATCGGGCCGGATCTGTCCACCGTCATAAAGGTACTCAAGAAACGCCTTAACATAAAAGGGATTGCCCTGGGTCTGCTCCTGTATCAGCGTGATAAACGCGTCCATGTTTTGGACATACGGCATCAGGGTGTTTGCCACCAGGGTATGAATGTCGCTTTTTCCCAGGGGGAGAACTCTGATTACTTCCGGCGGGTCTGTCCGGCGGCCCAGTTCGGTCATCAGGTCCTGCATGGGATGGTGACGGCCCACCTCTTCATCACGGTAAGATGCGATCATGAGAAAACAGCCAATGGATGTATCCCTCTGGATCTCGTTGACAAGGGCCATGGAGGCGGCATCCGCCCATTGCCAGTCATCAATGAACATGACCACGGGGTGCTCCGGCCGGCTGACCACCTCCAGGAACTTCCTGATGACGGCGGCAAACCTGTGACGGGCTTCGGCAAATCCGATGCCGGTATCTTCAATCCGGGGGGCCTTGGGAAAAATACGCCGGATACCGGGAATCATTTCCGTCAGCAGCATGCCCAGATCCCCCAGGGCATCGTAAATGTCCTTTTCCAGTTTTTTCCGGGCAGGGGCATTACGGTTCCGGATGTTTTCCCACAAAAGGTCCAGGGCGCTTTGCACCGCATAGTAAGGGGTGTTCTGATGGTATTGATCAAACTTCCCCTGGACAAATATCCCATTTTTGGCATGCACCGGTTTCCTGAGCCAGTTGACCAGCGATGTCTTGCCCACCCCGGAGTGGCCCGGTATCAGAAGGGTCTCGTTCCGTCCCCGGCAAATGTATTCAAAATTTTTAAGGAGTTGGGTTTTGGACGATTCCCGGCCAATGAGCTGATCCGGGATCTGTAGCTGGGTCGGCTGTTTCATAACGGCATTTTCCTGATATTACTGCCCGGCTATACCTGGCAATGGTTCTGCTTGGTTTCAATAAAGAGCGGAACCAATGGAGACGCTGTTGATTTTATATCTGATGGAGTAAGGTTATGACTGAAGACTATCGTAAAGCATGGGAAAAAGCAAATAAAAGCAGTGAAGGGCCATGGCCTGCCCATACCCCCCGGGGTGTTCGCCACTGCCGGCAACCATAGAGGTTGCCGGACGGTGGCGGCAATCATTTCGGGCCGCGGGGAAACGCTTACGGGATATTTGGAGAAACCGCCTTTTGAAGGGGGGCCAAATGGGGGGCGTATGTTTTCCACAAGCCGATCGAGTCCGTGTATATGGGTTGCCGCACCTGGGAAAAGCTGGCCGTGGCAACAGGCCGCTGGGTCTTATGAAACGCGAGGCAGGCATCATCCCAGGGCAGGCCGCAGAACTCAATGAGCTTTTGGGTTTCCGGGGCCTGGTCCGAAACAAGGGTTTCGTAGCTGATATCGTAAATCCACCCGGGAAGCGTTTCGTGCCAGTGGCGCATCATGTCCGTGTACAAGTTGTAGAACCGTCCGAGTTCGTCCATGTCATAGGCGTATTTCAACGGGACATCCAACGGGTCGCTCCCGTCAAACAGGTGTTTGTAGATGGAAAAGCAGGTGTCCATGGGATCTCTTGTGCAATGGATGATTCTGGCGTCCGGCAGGATGAGCTTTATGAGTCCGATCTGCATGAAATTATGCGGCATTTTATCTGTTATAAAACCGACTTCCGATATCTGCCTGACCTCCCTGATATAATCTTCCCCGGCTTTTTTTAAGGTTGCCGCAACGCCTTCTGTCTCTTCAACCGCCGTTGAAGCCATTTCATCCAGGGTAAACCGGGTTGCGATCTTTCCAAGCGTTTTCAACTCCCCTGCACCAAAAACCCGGGGGTGGCTGGCCAGAATTTGTTCCACAAGCGAGGTGCCGGACCTCGGCATTCCCAGAATAAAAATCGGGGTGCTATCTGTGATGCCCGATGATTTATGCCTGGAAAAAAGAGCCGGAGTATATGCCGCCTTTATCCGTTTAAAAACGGCTGCGTCATCTTCCGGGTCATATGTGTATTCCGCACGTTTCAACCGGTTGGCACTGGTAAAATAATCAATAGTTTTTTCCGGTTCGCCCAGGTCTGCGTAAGCCTTGCCGAGCCCGAAACCCAGGAGCATTTTGTCATGGGAAGGGATGTCCTCGCGGGCATACAATGTTTCCATGGCCCTGATCTCCCCGTCCGGGGCCTTATGGGACACCAGGTAAGACAGATGTTTATGGGCAAGGGCGGATGCAGGCTCTGTTGCCAAGACCTCCCTGTAGCTTTGGGCGGCTTCGTCAGTCTGTCCGCATTCTTTAAGGGCGTTGCCAAGGTTGATATGGGCCCGGATAAATCCGGGATCAATGGTGATGGCGGTTTTAAAATGCGTGATGGCGTCTTCGGGCCGGCCGGATGCCTGGAGTGCCGTGCCCAGATTGTTGTGGGGCTTGGCACTGCCCGGGAAAAGATCCAGGGCCTTTTGATAGCTTTGGATGGCTGCGGCCAGGTCGCCTGATGCCTGGTGGGCAACCCCGAGATTATAGTGGGCCTCGCCCAGGTCCGGCTTGAGCGATATGGCTTTTTGGTAGCACTCAATGGCCTGGTCCGGCTTGCCCAGGGCATTGTGAACCACACCAAGGTTGACCAGGGCGGATATGAGGTTGGGATCAATGGCCAGGGCCTGTTGATAACTTTCAGCCGCCTCACGGTCCAGGCCGAACATTTTCAGGCTGTTGCCGAGGTTTTGGTGGGCCTGGGCAATACCGGGGTTTATGGTGATTGCTTTTCTGTAACGTGATATGGCCTCTTCCAGATGACCGGCATCGTGAAAGGCAAGTCCGGAATTGATCAGGGCTTCGGGATAGTCCGGCCTGGCGGCCAGGGCTTTGTCATAGTTTTCAACGGCGGCATCCAGATTGCCCGCCTCCTGGTGCAACAGCCCGAGATTATAATAGGCCGGTGCATGGCCCGGATTGAGTGAGATGAACTTTTTAAAATGGTCAATGGCCTCCCCGGTCCTGCCCAATGCCTGGAGGGTCAGCCCCATTTTATTATATAATTCCGGAAAATCAGGGGCGGTTGCAATGGCCTTTTCAAGAAACTGGACGGCAATGGCCGGCTTTCCCACCTGGAGGGCGATGGCACCCATGTAATGGTTGGCGTCCACATGATCGGGGTCCTGGGCCAGCACTGCCTGGTAAATCTGCTCGGCCTGCTGGAGCCGTCCTGCCTTGTGGTGAACCAGGGCCGCCTGGATGGCCTGGGGAATTGTCATCTGGGTGTCAGATCCGTTCTGGGGTCCGGAAGTCATGGCGCTCCTGATATGAATGGTTACATAGTGGGGTTCATCTGATCCTGTTCCGGTTATATGACAATCCCGGTCCAGTGACAATAAGGATTTTTTCCGGGGTCAGTGCTTTGCCGCCTCCTGGTTGAAGAATATTCCGAGTTGTTCGCTTCCGGAATGGGGGGTGGCCAGGGAGACACCCGTGAATACAATACCCGACACCAGCATGGCGGCAATCACCCCATGGCCCATGAGTGCGGGATGAATGCTTTCCAGGTAAGGCGGTGACATGGGAGCGGTTTTATAAAGGTCAAAAATGACCAGGCCGGTCTGGACGGTAAACCCGGTCCACAGGGAGGCCATAGCACCGGTACCTGTGGCCCGTTTCCAGTAAAGTCCGCCCATGAGAGGGAAAAAATAGGATGCAGAGGCAATAAAGGTGGCAATGTGGATGGCATCAATGATCGAGCGGATGAAAAATGTGCCCAGGGTGGCCAGGCAAACAATCACCAGGACACTGATCCGGTTGGCCGTGCGCATCTGGCCCATGGTGGCGTTCGGACACAGGTACCGCTGGAAAATATCCCTGGCAATGCAGGAGGCGCCCGAGGCGGCAAATGTATCGGTGCAGGACATGGCTGCCGTGGCAAGGGCCACGGCGCAGAGCGCCACACCCAAGCGGGAAAACCCGCTGTCCATGATAAATGTGAGCAGGGCAGGCTCTGCCTTTGCCATTCCCATGGGAAATCCCTGCCCGGCAATATCCGGGTAAATGGTGTTGAGCCCGAGAGCGATCAGGGCGCATCCGCCAAAGACAATGGCCACCAGAACAGATCCCAGGAACATCCCGTTCCGGGCGGATTTTTCGTCCCTGGCCGCCCAGACCCGTTGCCAGGGGTCCTGTTCCGTGATCCACCCGGGCACGATGGCCAGGACGAAGATCAGTACCATGGGCAGGCCGATTGCGGCAGGATTCCACCAGTCCCGGGGGGCGCCTGACACCATCTCACCCCAGGAGAGGCCGGCGGCTTCCCCGGCTCCTGCCATGACCACTGCGGCCATCACCAGGATAAACAGAGAGAGGCAGATGAACTGAACCATATCCGTGGCAATGACGGCTGACAAGCCCCCCAGAGTGACGTAGACCGCGACGGCCATCCCAACGATGAGTGCGGAATAGGCCGGGTTGACCCCGTAAAAAACTTCAAGCACCATGGCAAACCCCTTGATGTCAGCCACGGCAAAAAGCACCATGACAACGGTGATGATCAGGGCAACGGGCAGCCTTAAAAAACTGCCGTATCTCAGCTCAAGCAATTCGGGCTGGGTGATTGCGGGCAGGGATTTTATCTTTTTTACCAAAAAAGCAATGATGAACAGGGCCATGATATTGGGCGCCACAAACCCCCATACCGATCCCATACCCAAAAGCATATAAAATCCGATCACGGCCAGAAGCGCCCCTGCCGTGAGCCAGGATGCCGCAGCGGAAAACCCGATGGATAAGAACCCGGCGGATTTTCCGGCGAGCCAGAAGTCTTCCTGGGTATTTTGCTGTTTACTGAAATAGACGCCTGTGAGAACCAGGAACAAGATATAGACGGACAGGACAATTAAAAACAGATGGAACGATGTCATAACTCCCTCCAAAACCAAACCGCCGGCATTTCAGAAGCCGGCCCATACGGTAACATGCCCCCGGCAAGCCTTGGCTTTCCCGGGCGGCCGCTTAACAACATGACGGGCGTCCCGGCTTCGTAATCTGTAAAGCCGGGACGCCCGGGATATACCATATGTGTCCAGGAGGTTCAATTGCCTGCCCGAACGCTCTGGACATCTTGTATCAGGCCGTTTTTAAAGCCCTGGGCTAATTTTTACTCCAGGGCCATTTGAATCCGGCGGATGTTTTACCGGGTGGCGGGCCAATAGAGTTGGATTTTACCTTTTTGATCCCTTCCACCGTTCTCATGGTACCCAGCCCGAGCATTCCCATGATGATCGGGTATAATTCCTGGGCATTGATGGTGGGCGGCGGCGGGGCGTCTTTTGCAATCCAGCCCTCTGCCTGGCAAAAATACCATACCCATATCAGCATGGGGTAGAACAGGAACTTATAGGCCAGGGCAAGGCCTCCCACCCATCCGATAAAAGGCCGCCAGCCCGCCACAAAAACGGATTTGTGCTCGGCCTCGGTTTTGTTGATTTCCATCTGGCCGGACTGCATGCCCGCCTCGACCTTCCTGGCCTGAAGGTGCATATGCATCCGCTCTTCATCCGATGTGAACAGGTCGTCGAGAAGGTCTCCCCCGGCTTTGATGGCGCTTCCCAGGTCTACATTTACCAAACCGCTCATGATTCAAGTCCTTTCTGCACCCTGTTGATCCAGCCGCATAAAAATTTCTGGTTGCTTTCGATCCTGTCCTCTTTGCGCCGGGGATCATTCATGCAGATATCCTTGTACCTGAATACCTTGAACAGGCTGAAGGTCACGACAAATATCCGCTCATCTTTTTCATCCCGGACCATATCATTGAGCCTGGCAAATGTTTGGTTGCCGAAAATACCGTCCGGAGTGGCGCCGATAATCCGCTGGGCCATCCGGACCGCGGTCCTTATACCGGCGTTCACGGCAAAGGCAAAGATGTGGTAGGCAGCCTCCTGGGAATGAATTCCGTCTCCCCGGATTTTATCCCAGAACTCGGTTTTGTAGAATCTGCGGACCATAGCGGTGAGTTCCGCGTCAAATTCATTTGCCATGATTTTTCCCCACCCCTCCCATTTGGGCCAGTTCTTCTGGGAAATACCGGCATAGGTCATGCCGCCCCGGTCCCCCCGGACATCGTGCAGCTTGTAACCGCCTTCCAATAGAATTACTTTTTCAAAACAAGGGTCAAACTCCGCCATGTAATACCTCCTCCCCGGTATGCGGAACATCGTCCGGCAACGTGGTTTATGCGCTGTCCTGACCGCTGCTGCTACCGCTGTTGCTGATGATCTTGTTTACGGAGGCCAGCAGACTGTCTGCCCGGTCCAGAATGTCCCCGATGGGATTGATCTGTATGGATGAGATGATCTGCTCAAGCGCCCGGGTCAGGGTGCGTAAAAAAACGGTGCGCTGTTCAAGCTGGGAAAGAACGGCATCCCCGTATGCGATCTGGGTCTGCTCCAGGGCCTGTTGTGCTGCGTTGATCTGGGCGTCGTCGGCATCCCCGTTGTCCAGTACATCGTTAAACAGGGCTGCGGCCTTGTTGAATGCGTCCCGGGTTTCCTGTACAGGGTCTGTGCTTGTGTTATCCGGCATTGTGCTTCCTCCTTAAGGGGTTTCCAGTGCGTCAATCTGGGACTTTACCTTTAATGCGGTCCTGAGAACCGTTTCCGCGGTGCTGGTCAGGGGCATGGGCGTGTCCGCCGACACCAGAAGGGTTTCCAGGATGGTTTTGAGTTTCTGGAGAACAAGGGTATATTCCCCAAGGGCTTTATAATAGGCCACCAGGTTCTTTTCCTGTGCCTGGTATGCGGCAACGTTTGATTTTGCCGCCTGGATAAACTGCAAGAGCTGGGTGTCCACGATCCGGGTATAAGGCTGGCTGCCTTTTCCCTCAAGCGCGGCCCATTTTTCCTTGACACCGTTTTGGGTGGTGCTGATGTTTGCCGGCAGTCCGACTGCGGCCATTATTTCGGCCATTTGTTTGCGAATGGCGCTTTTGGATTTGCCTTCATCGGAATCTTTTGCCGGTTCCTTATAATCTCTGGAAAGGATATACATTTGTTTGGCATAATTCCGGACCTGGCGTTTCTGTCCGGCCATGGCCACCACGGTCTGGCTGCGGCGCAGGCCGTAGTAGTATTGGGTTTCATCAATATAAAAGTCGATGATCTTCATGACCACGGGCTCTCCCGCTTTTAGCGCCCTGTTGAATTCCCGCCTCACCCGCTCCTGTTCCGCGACTTTAAGGATAGTATCTGCAACACTGAATACCGGTCCCAGACCGGGGATGGATGCGCCCAGGGAACCTGCAAAGGTATCAAGGCTTTTGCCAAGTGCGGTGAAACTGCCGGACAACTGGGTCGGTGTCTGCCCTTCGGCAA
Source organism: Desulfobacter sp. (assembly GCA_036881925.1). Lineage (GTDB taxonomy): Bacteria > Desulfobacterota > Desulfobacteria > Desulfobacterales > Desulfobacteraceae > Desulfobacter. The sequence continues at coordinate 325,963 of JBAJNJ010000002.1, read as the reverse complement.
GGGCCAAAAGGGCATCGTTATACCGGCTGATCACATCCCAGGCTGCCAGCCGCTCTTCAATCCCGCTTTTTTTACCGGCATTTTCGATTTCTTTTTTGGGATCAAAATGCTCGGGAAAAGGCGGCTGGGGGTTTCCCTGGGATGCCTGGAATGCGGCCTTGCGCTCCTGCTGTATTTTTTCTGTTTTTTCATGTTCCGTTAACACGGCTTCTGAGGCGGTCCGGGCCGCCGTAAACGCGTCCCGGTAAGAGTTGAACGCACCCATGGGAATCTGTGCGCACGAGGCCAGGAAAAGGCCGAGAATAAACGTAAGGATCAGTCTGTTGTTCATTTTTTCCTCCGGAAGCTTTTATCAGTAAAAGGAAGTTGCCATGGTTATGTTCCGCCCGAATGCCACCTTTCGGGCCAAGTGGGCTACCGGCCCGTAAAAAGGCTACCGGTGCCGGTCACTAAAGGCATAATAAATTGTCCTGTAAAAATCAATCGGGGAGATTTGATTTTCAAATGAATTTACCAAAATCATCGCCAACGGCGAACCACCCGCCCGAAATGCGCACAGCCTTCCGGGCAGGGGCGTAAACTGAACCGGATGCCGGCGTCAGAAGTTGTACTGGATAATACTCTGGGTTGTGGTGCTGTTCACAAAGTCAATGTAAACAATATTGGGCTTTGATGCACCCAATACCACGATCTGGTTGTAAAGCACACCGGGCAGCTTTGCGTTTGCCTGGTCGGCAAGGGTTTTGATGGTGGGGTCGATCACCGGTGTGGAGGTCAGGGTCCAGGACAGGAGGAACATGTGGCCTGCGCCGAGGCGCGCGCAATTGCTCCACTTTTCCAGCTGGTCTTTTTCCATTTTGTCATAGGATGCGGTTTGGGAGTATGCATCGCATACCGTCAGGTTGCCGTTGGGCTGTGTGGTGCATTGCTTGTCATGGTATCCGTCTTTGTAGCGGAACCGGCCGGTGGCCGGGTCAATAAAGTCATCATAGTCAAATACAATGATCATCTTTCCCCTGACATCTCCCAGGGTAACACCGGCAAGGTTGATCCCGGCATCGGGGTTCCGGTACATGGCTGCACTGTAATCCTGTTTCAGCAGCGCGTTGATCCGCTCTTTTATATTGGCCGCATCCCCTCGGTTGGTGCGGATATGGGAAATTTTCAGGATGGCGGTCTCGGACGGGTGGGCACCCAGAAACGCCACGGTCTGGTCGAGAACGGTCCGGAAGTCCTGGCCGTTGCACCCCATATTGTCCGTACGGTGATAGGTTACAAGCTTGCCGTGGTCGTAATCCACCCGGATGTCAAAGTATCTTGATCCATAAGCCAGCTGGCCGCTCACAGAGGTGCCCTGGGTGACCACATAGCCTTTGCCCATGCCCGAGAGTACGTCGCAGTGGTGGGTTTCGGAAAGACCGGCATCATGGCTGCCTGGCATAATGATTTCGTCAAGCCGTGTGCCGTCGGGTTTTTTGCCCATCCAGGCCATGGTGTCGACAAGGGTGACCGGGGTGACATTCACGGTATTGACGCCATGGCCGCCCCGCAGGAATACGAACGAAACCGGGCTGCCCTTTGTATTGACACCCCTGCAGGACACGCGGTTCCCTGAGATATTGGCGCAGTTCTGGCCCCCGAACCACCAGTTGTTGCTTGCCCCGGAATGCCCCTGGGCGATCCCGATATTTGAAAAGGTATAGGTGTCTTTCCCCCCGCCCAGGATACCACCGGTCAATTCAAGCGTTAATGTGCCGAGAAAGGCAAAGTTGAGTTTCCCGGCAGCATGGTTGAATGTGGTCTGTGCCGCCGGCACCTTATTGTTAAACCAGGCCGCGGTCTCTTTTGATCCTTTTCTGCCCACGCGGAATGTCATGCGGCCGTCGCTGTTCATGGGAACAGCCAGCCCGTTGCGGATCTTGTGGTCCGGATCCTGGCCCCTGGTCACTGAAAAACTGTCCACGGTATAGCCGCCGCTTTTCAGGGTGTACCCGCTGCCTGAGACGGAGAAGGTGACATCGTTGTTATGGTATGTCATGGCCTGGACCGGCATGGCCATGTAAAAAAGGTAAAAAATGGTGAAAACGAGAATTGTAAAGGAAATGAAGTCTGTTCTGGTTGCGGTTCGCCCGGTGGTTTTTGACATGATCGCCTCCTGTTGATGAGGTTACGGGGTCTCATTACGGATTGCCCGTTTTACGGAAATGAAAAAACAAAGACATTGCCAGTGGTTCGCAAGGGAACCGTTGAAAATTACCTTCCTGAGCGCCTGTGCTGGTTCTCTATCGTCTGTACAGATTGTGAATGGTTGGAAGTGTTTGAATATACTCTTAAAAATATACGGTGGAACAGCAAATGTCAATACCGGTCACCGCATCCGGGTCAAAAAGACGCACCGGGTCAACTTGACACAGTTGGTTCCATTGCAAGGGTTTCAGGGGCGATGAACAACATATGGTTGCTAAATTTTAAAAACAGGCGGGTTTGCCGGGTTGTTTTGACACGATTTCCCGGACCGGGGCAAAGCGGGTGGTCTATCCCTGTTTTTTGCTTTGGCTTAGCCCTGGTGGCGGTTTCGGGCGATTCCCCGTCCGGATGGCATGTCGGCACGTTTATTGTAGTATCAGTTCCGGGATATTTAACTTTTAAAGAAGGAGTAAGCTATGGAATTTTTAAGCACTTTTGATGCGATTGTTGGGAAGATAGGGGCCTTTGCCTGGGGACCGCCCATGTTAATTCTACTGGTGGGGACGGGTTTCTGGCTCACTTTTTCTTTAAGGGGACTGCAGTTCACAAAGCTTGGCCACTCCCTTTACCTGGCCTTGATCAAACGTAAGGAAGATACAGACGAACCCGGAGATATTTCCCATTTCCAGGCCCTGATGACCGCATTGTCCGCCACGGTGGGAACCGGTAATATTGCAGGTGTGGCCACGGCCATTGCTGCAGGTGGTCCGGGTGCCCTTTTCTGGATGTGGATCACCGGCCTTGTGGGCATGGCCACAAAATATTCCGAAGCGGTTCTGGCTGTGAAATACAGGGAACAAGACGCCAACGGTGAAATGAGCGGCGGGCCCATGTATTATATCTCAAAAGGCTTGAACATGCCGTGGCTGGGAACTGTTTTTGCCGTGTTTGCCGCCATTGCCGCTTTTGGTATCGGTAACATGGTCCAGTCCAACTCGGTAGCGGATGCTGTTGAAGCGACCTTTAACATTCCCACCTGGGTCACCGGCATCGTTTTAATGGTGCTCACCGGATTTGTCGTGCTGGGCGGAATTAAAAAGATCGGTAAAGTTACCGGAACGCTTGTCCCCATCATGATCGTCTTTTACGTGATCGGTTCCCTCGTCATTATCTTCATGAACATCGGTGCCGTACCTGCTGCCCTGGCATTGATCGTTAAACAGGCATTCAATCCCACCGCCGCCACCGGCGGATTTGCCGGCGCCTCCGTAATGCTGGCCATCCGCATGGGCGTGGCCCGGGGTGTATTCTCCAATGAATCCGGGCTGGGAAGCGCCCCCATTGCCGCTGCTGCCGCCCAGACCAAACACCCGGTATCCCAGGCTCTGGTATCCATGACCCAGACCTTTATCGACACCATTCTGGTCTGCACCATGACCGGCCTGGTCCTGATTCTCACCGGTGCATGGAACTCCGGCCAGACCGGCGCGGAACTGACCACCACTGCATTCCAGATCGGCATCCCCGGCGGCGCGTACATCGTGACTATCGGGCTTATGCTTTTTGCTTACTCCACCATTCTGGGCTGGTGCTACTATGGTGAAAAATCCATGGAATACCTGTTCGGCGAAGGTTCGGTTATGCCCTACAGGGTGGTGTTTGTCCTGTTCGTTGGTGTGGGCGCCATTGCCAAGCTCGGCCTTGTATGGAACCTTTCCGATACATTCAACGGTCTGATGGCGATCCCCAACCTCATCGGCCTGTTGCTGCTGACGCCTGTGATCGTCAAAGAGACAAAGTCATATTTTGATGACAAAACCAAGATGTAAAACGGCAGGAGCGGGAATCCCCTTCTCAGGGGTATCCGGGGCATTCGCCGTATTTTAAAATAGAAGTACCCATAACCGGTCCCGGGCTGTTCCAAGCCCGGGACCGATCTTCAAAGATTCTGGTATTGTAGCTGTTCTCAAAATTCCGTTCCGATTCGATTCTTAACTTGGGTGGTTGCACAGCAAATGACGCCTGAGTTTTCAGCGGTTTTTTTCGGAACATATTTTTGTCATTTGCTATAGATGGTTTTCAACACCATCATCTGAAAGCATTCGTTTCAAGGTTCAGTCCGGCCCTGACAGGGCTGATGGTTATACATATATTCAACATGAAAAAGGAGATCTGTTGGCATGAAAACGTCGATGTATTCAATCCTGTGCGTTGTGCTGTGTCTGTTTTGCCTTTTCGGCAGTGCGTCAGCCGGATCATTCACCATTATGACCGAAGAGTTCCCGCCGTTTAATCATACGGAAGATGGCCGGTTGACAGGCCTTTCCGCTGACATCATGACCGAGATCCTCAAACGGGTCAGCCATCCGGACAATACCAAGGTGCTTCCCTGGGCAAGGGCCTATACCCTGATCCAGAACAAGGAGGACCATATCCTGTACTCCATGACCCGGACCGAACAACGGGAAAACCTGTTCAAATGGGTGGGGCCCGTGGCCTCCAACAAATGGGTCTTTTTTGCCAGAAAAGGGCATGACATGAGCATCAGCTCTCTGGATGACGCCAAAAAAGTCAAAAAGATCGGGGCATACAGAAACGATGCTGCCGAACTTTTTTTAAAGGCAAACGGATTCACCAATATCGAAAGTGTGCTCAATGACCTGGCCAATGTTAAAAAACTTGTGGCCGGCAGGATTGACCTCTGGATTGTCGGTGAACTCCAGGGCCTTCACAAGGCCAGTCTTTCCGTGGGAAGCACCCAGGGCATGGAAAAGGTGCTTGATGTCAAAGATACCGAACTCTATATCGCATTCAGCAAATCAACCCCTGACGCCGTGATCGCGAAATGGCAGGCAGCACTGGACGAGATCAAAAAAGAGGGTCTTTACGACAAGATCCTTAAAAAATACATGTAACAGGGATGTAGCCCCCTGATACATGGCAAAGACTGCCGCAGGCAACGCGCCATAGGGCGGCCTGCGGCAGTCTTGGATTCTTTTCGCATGTTCTGAGATGTGCCGGCCCGGCGGCATCAAAAACCCATGGGTTAACATTTTCCCGCACCCCGGACCAACTTCCTGATGATTTGAGATATCCTTTAGTCTTTTATTTCATAAAACAGATCGGGTGATCCGAAATCTTTCCCGTTCTGAATGTAAATCCCGGTCATTTCCACAAGTGACTTTTGGAAACTTTCATCCCCCTCAATGCTCTTTTTTATCTTTCCGGGTGTTCCCGCCACAAGCGAGTACGGCGGAACAACGGTATTTTCAAGCACAACTGCCCCGGCAGCAATGACGGAACCTGTTCCGATGACGGCATTGTTCATCACTACAGCCCCCATGCCGATCAGGCACTGGTCTTCAATGGTGCAGCCGTGGACAACGCACCGGTGGCCGATCGTGACATCCCGTCCGATGGTCAGCGGGATCCCTTCATCCACATGACACATGGACAGGTCCTGGATGTTGGTGTTTTTGCCGATGCTGATGGTGGAGGTGTCTCCCCTGAGTACCGTACCAAACCAGGCAGATGAATTCTCATCCATCCGGACATTGCCGATCACCTGGGCGGTGGGGGCGATGTAGACGGACGGGTCAAGCCGGGGGGTGTTGTTCTTGAAAGCGTAAACAGGCATGATCAACCTTTCATTCGGGTCTGCAAAATTAAGATATCGCTTTCCACACCTAACAGAATTGGCCGGATTTCACAAATGGAAAACCTTTGTGTTGAAAACGCAGGCCGGGGTCCGGCTGAATATCGAACCGGACCCCGGCAAGTGCTGAGAAAAATGAAGGCTATACTCTCCTCTGGCAATTAAACAAGGCCGGTGGCCAGGTGGAAGAACATTACAACTGTGACCGCGACCAGGGGAGCGACAACGGTCATGGCGGCCAGGTCAAAATAGCTTTGCCGGTGGTTGAGGCGGCAGACCGACAGCAGTGTGATGACGGCCCCGCAATGGGGCAGGGAGTCAAGGCCTCCGGCAGCCATAATCATGACCCGGTGAAGTACCTCGGGGTTGATGTTCATGGCCAGAAATTCCTTGGACAGTACATCCAGGGCAATGGCGGTTCCGCCCGAAGACGAGCCGACAATCCCGGCAAGCAGGGTGGTGGAGATGGCCACCTTGAACAGGGAGGGAATGGACAGGGACACAATGGCCAGCTTCACCGTTGTAAATGCAGCCAGGGACTTGATGACCCCTCCGTACCCGACTTCGGAGGCGGTGTTGAAAATGGGCAGCAAAGACCCCACGGCACCGTCAAAAACAATTTTATTGGTCTGTTTTAAAAACCGCCTCATGGTGACCAGAATAAAGACCACGGAAACCGACAGCCCTATGATCACGGGCCATGTGCCGTTCACGGCATACCCTGCAGCCTTGTAAGTTGCCTTGACCGCATCAGATGCAAAGTAAAATTTGGTGAAGATGAAGTTCAGGAGGAAGACCATGAGAATCGGGGTCATGGACAGGCCAAACGAAGGAATCTCACCGTCAAAGTCCTGGAGGCCTTCATTGGGATGGGTGCCGTATCCTTCGCCGGCCAGTTTCGCCTTTGCCGCCCTGAGGTTCAGGAACCAGGTCCCCCCGAAAAAGATGATGATGGATCCCAGTATCCCGAGAATCGGGGCGGCATATATGTCCGTACCAAAATACACCGTGGGCATGGTGTTGATGTACTGGGGAGAACCGGGCAGGGCCGTCATGGTAAAGGTAAAGGCGCCCAGGGCGATGCAGGCCGGAAGAAGCCGTTTGGGAACATCCGCCTCCTTGAGGAGCATGGCTCCGATGGGATACATGGCAAATACCACCACAAACAGGGATACCCCCCCGTAAGTCAACAGGGAGGTGGCTACGACGACCGCGTAAATGGCGTACCGGGGGCCGAGCTTTGCGGAGATGTAGCGGGCAATGGCTGTGGCCGCCCCGGTGGCCCCCATGAGCTTGCCGAATACGGCACCGGCCAGAAACACGGGAAAGTACTTGGAAATGTACCCGGTGGCCGCCGGCATAAAAATGTCGGACAGGGCTGACAACGCAGGAATCTCCCCGGAAAGGAGTGCGGCAGCCATGGCCAGTATCGGGGCCAGGACCAGTACGGTCACACCGCGGTAAGCAAAATACATCAAAGCAAATAAGGTTAGCAGAATCGCAATAACTCCTAACATAGTGTCTAAATCCTCCCAATCGTGTAAATGAAGATTAAGTAAACGATATACCCTACAGCCAGCGCCAGGCAGGCGGCCATGCCGTAAAGCAGGACCCTGAGGAAGGCATGCCTGCCGGCGAGTATCCCTGCGTGCTTTTCGTCAATGGCTTCCCATGGCCCGTCATGCCTGAAAATCCGGATCAGCAGATAGATCATCTGCATCATCAAAACTGCTTCCAGGGCAAGTGCCATAAGATAGACGCGCTCCAGGTTCAGGCCGGTCATGTGGTCTGCCACAGTGACCAGGCTGCATGCCAGAGCAGAAGCCAGGAAAAGATAACCGTTCACATATGGCCTTGCCCGCATGGAAAACAAATCGACAAACGCCATATAAACCAGGACCAGGGCCAGGTGCAGATACTTCTGGGGCTGGGGATAGTAAATCTGCTGGGCCACGATGAGCACGGCCGCAAATTTAAACAGGGCATTGCTGAACCCTGCCTCATTCCCGAAGTACTGGGTCACCCAGTGAGACCTTCTGAAAACCGTCATTTTTTACCTTACCTCCGCATTTGAATATCTTGAGAATTAAGAGCAAAAACAATGCCAGGTGATTTTGGCTGATTGTGGCTGAAAATCCCGTTATTTCAGAGGATTGACCGGTTGTTTCTGTGCAGTGATGAGGATTGGGTGTAAATTTAAATTTACTATTTTATACGGATTTTAGAATTATTGTTAACTTTGAATTACATAACGGCGTAAGATTTTAAAAAAGATAACTTATGTTTACGCTTTGTCTATTTCAGGCCGTATTTTAATAGTTTTTTGTGAAGCGCCACCCTTGAAATTCCAAGGTTTGCGGCTGTTTTGGTTTTGTTGCCCCGGTGGAGCACCAGGCGCTCGGCAATAATGTTCCGTTCGGTTGATTCCAGAATATGTTTCAAGGGGCCCTGGCTGGAATTCACATTTCCCTTGCGAAGGGTTTTGGGAAGGTGCCATGGCTGGATAAACTCCTCGCCTTCCATGACGTGATAGGCCCTTTCCACGACATTCTTCAACTCCCGGATATTGCCCGGCCAGCGATGGGCCTGCAGCAGGCAGTCCGCCTCGGCCGATACGCCCTTGATCCGGGGACCCATACGATGATTCAACCGGCAGATCATATGCTCGGCAATGAGCCCCACATCTTCCTGCCGGTGCCTTAAGGGCGGGATGGTCAGGGTAAAAACATTGAGACGGTAAAGCAGATCTTCACGGAACAATTTTTTTTCCACCATTTCAGCCAGGCTTTTATTGGTGGCGGCAATCACCCGAACATCCACCTGCCTGGGCCGGTTGTCACCGATGTGCTCCAGCTCTCCTTCCTGAAGCACCCTGAGGATTTTGGCCTGCATTTGAAGGGGCATGTCACCGATTTCATCCAGAAAAATACTGCCGTGGTTGGCCAGCTCAAACTTGCCCATTTTACTGCTGGTCGCCCCGGTAAATGCCCCTTTTTCATAGCCGAACAACTCGGATTCCAGGAGATGTTCGGGGATGGCGGCGCAGTTGACCTTGATAAAAGGCTGGAGGCAGCGCCGGGACTCCCTGTGAATGGCATGGGCCAGCAACTCTTTTCCCGTGCCGCTCTCGCCAAGGATCAATACGTTGGAGTCGGACTGGGCAATCAGGGCGGCATGCTGCTTTAACGCCGTCATTTTGGCATTGCATGTGAGAATACCCTCCATATCGTACCGGGCCTTGTGCAGTTTTGAAATTTCATTCCGGTAGCTGTTCAACTCCATTTCCATGTTCCGGAGTTTTTTGTTGATTTCCCCCAACTCATCCACATTCTGGATGATGACTTTGCCGATCACCCCGGCCAGTTTTCCGTTCACATGGTAGGGAATCCGGGAGGCCACCATGTAGTTGCCCTTGATCCGCTGCACATCGTTGATTTCAGCCACACCGGTCTGGGCCACAATATGCATGCGCGTGTTCTCCACCACCTCGGTCACGTGCCTGCCGATTACATCTTTGTCCGTCACTCCCAGAAATTGTTTATACGCGTTTGAAATCATAGTGATCCGGGCGTTGGCGTCGGTGACGATGAGCCCGTCATATGCGGTTTCCAGGATGTGTTTCAGGATGGAGATCTCATGCTGCCCCTCCTTGAGCTGCCGGTCCAGCCGCTTGAACACCGTTACATCATCTATAATCACCACAGCGCCCTTGACCCGGCTGTCCTCCCGGATCGGAATATGGGTGATGTGGCAGTCAAATCCATTGATGACAAGGGGCTCCTGCCCTTTTTGCCCGGTATCCATAACTGCTTTAAGGGTGGTTTCTGAAAGGAATGCCGGTACATGGCCCTGTTGGCACTTGTCAAAAGATATTCCTGTAATGCGTTCCGCATCGTGGTTCATGTAGCGGACCGCCATGTCCCGGCCCACAATGACCACTGCGCTGGCAATGGTCTGAAAAATCGAGTCAAACGGCAGGCTGCCGGGCAGAGGTGCGGTCATTTGCATATATCTTTGCTCCTGCCCGAAATCACCAGGGCAGGCCTGCGTCCGGGAATTGCCATAAAACGATGCGGGTTTGTTTGTCTGGGAGTTGAAAACATCCCCATGAATTGCCTCCAGTTTAAAAACCATCCGATGAAATGCCAAAAAGTAACATCAGATTTTTTCTTTTTCCAGCAAATAAAATATTTGCCGGGCCCGCCTTATTTGTCGTTTTTACTTGCTCTTCGCAACACATCGTGTATATTTCCCGGAACTGGTTTTATCTTTGATCTAAATCTTTATCCAAATCAGAAACGGAGGAAATCAAATGAAGCATCTCAGAACAATTTTTCAGGTATTACTGGTATTTATGTTTTTCATTCCGGCAGTTGTTTTTGCTGCTGTTATCGACCAGGGGCAGCCCAATATGGATTATGCCGAGGTGTTTCACGATCAAAAACATGAAGAAAGTGTCGGCCGGATCAATGGTGAATATCTGACCATGTATTTTGACGTGATTACAGGCGGGTTCCTTGATTCGATTGACGATGTAACATCTGTGACGGTCCGTCACACGCCATCGGGCCGTATTTATAATTTAAATTATGAAACCTCTAATTCGCTGGGCGTGAAATTGGATTCATGGATTTTAAGAATCGCACCGACATCCGTGACCCTTGATGAGAACGGGGGGTGGGAGTTTACGCTGTGCTATCTTGGTAATGACGGCAACACCCATCATCAGATTTACGACTACAATATGGGGCCGCTTGCCCCGCCGGCAAGGCCGCACCATGTAAAAATAGACCATAACGGGACAAACTATATTGTTTCCTGGACCGGGATCGGCAGCCCTTACTGCCAGTCGGTTGACTACCGGGTACGTGTTTTTGACGGTGCCGACCGCCTTGCGGACCTGAGGGGCAACTGGAGAAGCGGGTATTCGGACGGCGCCTATGACGGAGCAACAAACTGGGTCACGTTTACCATTCCGCCAATCTATGGGGCCGGACAGGAAATCCGTATTGAAAACAGGGTGTTCACCGGTGCCGAAGGCCATATGAACAGGCACAGCATGTCCCTGAAATTGCCTTATATGCAATAATAAAAATTAATAGAATTCCTGGCACAGACATGCCGGGACAACCCCAAAGCGTATTTTACACCTGTAGAAATACCGGGTGCCGGTATTTCTACAGGTCGTTTCAGTCCCTCCTTCAGGCGGGCCAAATCCCTTTACAGCCGTTTTATCCGGAAAAAATCTGTTATAGCTGTTCTCAAAATTCCGTTCCGATTCAATTTCCAACTTGGGTGGTTGCACAGCAAATGACGCTTAAGTTTTCAGTATTTCTTACTGAGTTGGTGTTCTCGCCAGCGGTTTTTTTCGGAACATATCTTTGTCATTTGCTATGTGTGCACCGTGCATGGTTTTTTAAAAACCATTTGTAATTCGGGTGCGATTTGATCTATTGAGCAATGGAGTTTTGTTCCAAAAAATCATAAAGGGGGCTCAAAGCCATGTTTCTCCAGGTCGTCACCATCTTCATCGATATTGTCACTCCGGTATTTTTTCTTGTTTTTTTAGGGTATTTTGTCGGCCCGCGATTGGGCCTGGATGCCAAGACACTCTCACGGACCGCCTATTTCATACTTCTGCCGTGTTTTGTTTTTAATATGCTCAGCCAGATGACCGTGGACCTGAGTGCGGCCGGGCAGATGATTCTCTATACGACCCTGACACATGTGCTTGCGGCCATGATCGCATTTGTAACTGCAAAGCTGCTGAACTGCTCAAAAGAGATGACGGCTGCGTTTGTGATCGTTGCCACATTCGGCAATGTGGGTAACCTGGGGCTTTCCCTGATTGACTTCCGTCTGGGCCCGGCTGCCCAGACATCTGCAACGATCTATTTTGTAACCATTGTGCAGCTTTCTTTTGTCATTTGTGTAGGAATCTCAAGCTGGACAAAAGGGACAGGGATGTCTGCCGTGCTGTCCGTATTCAAAACCCCGGCCTTGCTTGCCATGGTTCCGGCCATGTTTTTTTACGGAACCGATATGGAGCCACCCCTGTTTTTATCCAGGACCACAGGGTTGCTTGGGCGCGCCATGGTGCCGGTGATGCTGCTGACCCTGGGGGTTCAACTCTCTGAAATTCGAAAAATCAACTTCAGTCGTCATATCGCCATCGCCGCCGGCCTGAGGCTGATTGCCGCCCCGGCCATTGCCCTGGGGCTGACCGGTTTTTTTTCACTGTCCGGTATGGAGATCCGTTCGGGCATCCTCCAGGCAGGCATGCCGGTGGCAGTCCTGGGCTCTATTATCGCCATTGAATACGATATCATTCCCGAATTCGTCACCACAACGGTGCTGTTCAGCACCCTCCTGAGCCTTTTGACCCTGACGATCCTGCTGTATATGGTCTGAAGGCACCCAAAAACGGAAGTATCTTTGCGGTTGCCGGGACGGCTCACCACATGCAATTCTTTAAAATTTTTGATGTGGTGGGCCCGGACGGCAATTCGGCAAACTTTTCTGAAAAGCCGTTGGTATAAAATTTCGTATTGTCGCCTCTGTTTATTAGTAAATTAAATTCTGGCAAATTTTTGAGGACTCCGGGCACATTCGGAAATACCAATTTGCACTTCAATTTCTTTTTGGTCTATTTTAAATACCAATAAGCTTATGAAAAGATTAAAAAAATGAGAGTATAGTCTTTGGTAACACCAATAAATTATCAAAACTTAATTTTTTTTAATCTTAGTGTTGACAAACGCTATATTCTTATTTTAAACAATTCGTATCTTTATCTATCACTCATAAGGGGGTTCAATGCTAGAAGATGTACCGTCGGATGTTGAAAAAAAATCCGCGTGTTCTTACCGCAAAGAAGAGATCAATCAGATCAACGCCGGGTATCAGAACTGGTTCAACAACAGCCTGAGGGACCAGGATCGTGAGACAGACGGCAACTATGCTACCCATTCGGGAATTCCGGTTAAACTCATTCACACCCCGGTTGATATCGGGCATCTCGACTACATGGACGATATCGGCTTCTCAGGCCATCCGCCTTACGTCCGGGGGGTTTACCCCAACATGTACCGGGGACGGACATTCACGGTTCGCCAACTGGCAGGGCTTGGGGCACCCGAAGACTGCAACAAGCGGGTGCGCTATCTCATGGACCACGGGGCGACCGGCGTCAGTATCCTGTTTGACCTGCCTACGATCCGTGGCTACAACTCCGACGATCCCGAAGCCGACGGAAACGTGGGCGCATGCGGCACGGCCGTGGATTCGGCCTGGGATATGGATGCCTATTTCAAGGACATTGACCTGGGCCGGGTAAGCACCTCCATTGTCACTCACCTGCCCAGCACCAGCCTGGTCATCCCGGGCATGTACTTTACCGTGGCCGAACAGCGGGGAACGCCCTGGTCCGCCCTGGCCGGAACCTGCCAGAATGATTTTATCATGGAAACCTGTGTGGGCAGCGCTCCGGAGATTCTGCCGCCAAAGGTTTCTTTTCGCATGCAATGCGATGTGGTGGAATGGATCTGCAAACATATCCCCCGCTGGAATCCGATCAGCTACAACGGCTATAACCTGCGTGAAGCCGGGGGCGACGCGGTTGACGAAGTGGCCGTGGGCATTGCCAATGCCGTTGAAACCGCAGATGAACTGATTCGCCGCGGCATGCACGTGGATGATTTTGCACCGCGCATGTCATTTTTTTGGGATATTCATAACGATTTTTTTGAAGAAATCGCCAAATGCCGCGCCAGTCGGAAGGTCTGGTACAAACTCATGAGTGAACGCTACAATGCGAAAAATCCCAAATCCCTGCTCATGCGATACCATGCCCAGACCTCCGGTGGCAGCCTCCCGGCAACGGAACCGCTGAATAATGTCGCTCGTTCCGCCATCCACGGGTTGGGCGGTGTATTGGGCGGCTGCCAGTCCCTTCACATCGACTCCTATGACGAAGCCTATTCCGCTCCCACAGAAGAAGCAGCCCTGATATCCCTGCGGACCCAGCAGATTATCCAGGCGGAAACCGGGGTCTGCGCCACTGTGGATCCTCTGGCCGGCTCCTATTACGTGGAGTACCTTACGGATCAGATGACCGAGCGTATCCTCTGCCGTATCCGGGAAATAGAAAGCCTTGGGGGGCTTGTGGCTGCCGTGGAAGACGGATGGCTTCACCGTGAGATCTCCGCCTATAACCAGGCCCATCAGAAAAAAATCGAATCCGGTGAAATGAAAATTGTGGGGGTCAATTACCAGCAGCCCCGCAATACCGAAACCACACCCATTGACGTATTTGAATACCCTGAAACCCAGCAGCGGCAGACGGAAAAGCTCAAGCGGTTGCGCAGGGAAAGAAGCAATGCCCGTGTCGAGGCCAGCATGGATATGCTCCGGCAAAAGTGCCATACCGGGGAGAACCTGTTTCCCCACTGCCTTGAGGCGGTGAAAAACCTGGCCACACTGGGCGAAATTGAAGAGTTGTTCCGTGAAGAATTCGGACTGTGGGATTTTCCCCTGCTCTAAATCGTTGTAACCATCATCAATCAAGGAAAGAAAAATGGAGCGAAATATTCGTGTTGTCACGGCCAAACTGGGCCTGGACATTCATTGGCGGGGTGTTTATCTGGTATCACAGTTTCTGAAAGAAGCGGGCATGGACGTAATCTACCTGGGCAATAAATTCCCGGAACAGATCGTTGAGGCGGCCATGGAAGAAGATGCGGATGTCGTGGGACTGAGCACCCTTTGCGGCAACCATCTCACCTTGGGGCCCAAAGTGGTTGAACTTCTCCGGGAAAAGGGCATGGACCATGTCCGGGTGTTCATGGGAGGGGTCATGGCGCCCAAAGATGCCCGTAAACTGGAGCAGGAGCACGGCATCGTAAAGGTTTACCTGCCGGATACCCCCATGCAGACCATTGTTGACGGCATTCGTGACAGTGTGGTGGAGCTGACCGGCATTCCAAAAAAAGCGATGTGATTTCCCATGGTATCTGTTGACGAACTGGTCGCGGCATCCCTGGCCGGCGACAAATACGCCATGTCCCGTCTTATTTCCCTGGTGGAGCGGGAAGATCCCCATGCACCGGATATATTACAGGCCATTTATCCCTACTCGGGCAATGCGTATCGTATCGGCGTCACCGGTCCGCCGGGAGCGGGGAAAAGCACCCTTGTCAACCGGCTTGTCCAGGCGTTCTGCAAGGATGGGTATGCCGTGGGGGTGATCGCGGTGGATCCCAGCAGCCCTTTTTCCGGTGGTGCCCTGCTCGGGGACCGGGTGCGCTTCAAGGCCAAGACAGAGGGCATGGACTGTTTTTTCCGCAGCATGAGCGCAGGCAGGGCCCTGGGCGGCCTGGCCCGGGCCACACGGGATGCGGCCCGGGTCATGGATGCCAGCGGCCGGCAGGTCATCATCCTGGAAACCGTGGGGGTGGGGCAGTCGGAAATGGACATTGCCAAAGCCGCAGACACGGTTGTGGTGATGCTCACTCCCGAGTCCGGGGATGATATGCAGGCCATGAAAGCCGGATTGATGGAGATCGCAGACCTGTTTGCGGTCAACAAATCCGACCGGCCCGGTGCAGATGCCGCGGTTCAGACCATCGAAGGCATGTTGAGCCGCACCAGCCGGGAAACGGATTGGCAGCCCCGGGTGTATATGATTTCCGCCGCTCTTAACAACGGAGTCCGGGAACTCTACGATGGGATATGGGACCACCACGGGTTCCTCGGGCTGGAAAACCGCATGGGCGAACGGCGAAAAGCCAGGATACGGACAGAGCTTAAAACCCTTATGATGGCGGAGTTTTCAAAACGGCTCTGGGAAGATCCTGCACATAACCGGGGGCTGGAAACTGCCCTGGAAAAGGTGTGGCAACGGGAGATTGATCCCGGGAACGCAGCCCGGGAAACCGTCGGGCGATGGTTTTCGGGAACAGAAATAGATGACAGTATTGCCGGACAGTAAAAAGGTATGGCGAACCAGGGAAATACAATTCCCTGGTCTGCCCTGCTAAGATGCCGGATTGCGTTTTATCGCGGCTGTCAAAGCAGATGCAATCTCAGCGAATACCGTCTCCCAGTCCCCGAGCCGGGGCTGGCGAAACAGGGTCATGGTCGGATACCAGGGGGAATCCCGTCGCTCCAGCATCCATCGCCAGTCCGGCGAAAACGGCAGAAGCATCCAGGTCGGTTTGCCCATGGCGCCTGACAAATGGGCCGTGGCAGTATCAACACTGATGACCAGGTCCATTACTGACAAGGCTGCTGCCGTATCGGCAAAATCCCTGAGCCGGGTCCCGAGATCAATAATTCTGTTTTTTTCCAGTGCGGCGGCATCTCCGGGACCGACCTCCTTTTGGAGGCTGTAAAACACGGTATCCGGCAGGGTTGACAGGTTGAGAAACGGGTCAAGGCGGCAGGACCGGTTCTGGTCGTTTTCATGGCCGGGGCTGCCCGCCCACACAACTCCCACCTTGAGTCCAGGCGAGGTGGCAAGCCGCTTTTCCCACCCGGGAACCAGGGCCTTGTCAGGCGAGAGATACGGTACATTCGCCGGAATATTGTCCCGTGCGGTATTGAACAGGGCCGGCAGATCCATCAGGGGGACCTGGCAGATCGCCTTGTCCGGGGGAGATGTTTCACCGGCTTGGGGTGCCCATACCTCTTCAATACACCGGCATTGGCTGAACAGCCTTTCCAGGGCCTGGGGGGCTTTAAAGATGACCGGGCCGCCTGTTTTTTGAACCATGGGAAGATACCGGGCGAACTGGATCACATCTCCGAAACCCTGCTCATCCATTACCAGGATGTGCCCGCCTTTTGTGTCTTTGCCGTCCCAGCACGGCAGGCCGAAGTCCGGCGGGGCAATCTTTTGTTTTTCCCAGCGCCATTGATAGCCGGGCCACCCTTCTTGGAAATTGCCCTGGGTGAGCAGTGTCACTGCCTTGTTGAGCCTGGCCGTGGCATGATCCGGGTCCAGTTGTATTGCCTGTTCAAACCGGTCCAGGGCACCCTGGATATCGCATCGGGACAGGAGAATTTCACCAAGGTTGCTGTGGGCATCCGCATATTCCGGATCCATTTCCAATGCGTTTGCCAGGTGTGTTGCTGCTGCGTCATACCTGTTGAGTTTACCCAGGCAGACCCCGATATTGTTAAACAGTTTTTTATCCCGGTACCGGCATGACAATGCCTTTTGAAAGCAGGCAACCGCATTGTCAAAACAATGGGCTTCAAGGTGGAGAACCCCGATATTGTAGTGGACCACCCCTTGTCCGGGTGCAATTGCCAGGGCCCTTTTAAATAACGCCATGGCCTTGTCCGGATACCCTTGTTTTCTATGCAGTTCACCCAGGTTGTTGAAGGCCTGGAAAAACCCGGGATCCGCTGCAATGGCCTTTTCATAATAACAGGCGGCACGGGTGGTGATTCCCTGCTCGGCCGACACCATACCCAGATTATTATACCCCGGTGCAAAATCAGGTTTGATACGAACGGCTGCCTGGTATTCAAGAAGTGCCCGTTCCGGTTTTCCCATGGACCGGAACGTATTGCCCAGGTTGTTGTGGTAGAGCGGGTTGTCCGGCTGGAGCCTGATGGCATGCTCAATCCACTGGACCGCCGCCGGAAAATTCTGTTCCCGGAGAAAGATCAGTCCGTGGAAATGAATCAGCTTTGGGTTCCCGGGCATGTCCTCCAGGATTGCCAGGCAGATGTTGCGCGCCTGGCCGGTCTGCCCCTGCTGGTACAAGGCCACGGCCTGTTGATATTGATGTTCAGAAGTTTGATCTGGTGGCATTTGTCAATAATACCAGGCGGATCGCCCGGTTGCAAGCATGCGAGCGCCGCCTTTGATGGGATATTTGCCGGGGCCAAAGACCCCGGCACAGTTTAATTTTCGCCGGTGTCCTGGGAAATGATTTTTTCCAGCGCGTAGAGATTGCTCCTGGCTTCGCTGATGGCCAGGCTTTCCCAGTCCATGACCGTGGTGTCGTCGCTGTTGATCCGGGTCCAGACCACGTTTTCTCCTGTTCCGGATAAGAGCAGCGCAGGGCTTGCCAGCCAGAAGGTGACAAAATAATCTTCATTCGCATCCAGTGCCAGTGAAAAGGCGTCGCTGACCAGTTCCCCGTTGGCGGGAACACTGGCCGGCTCTTCCCACGGCCTGGCAAAGGTGACAGTGGTGAATGTTTCGTCCACCACATCCAGGGTTGTCCCGTCACGCTGGGAAATGGAAACGCTTCTCAAGGTGTAGGCATTGTCTGTGCGGCCTTTGAAGACCAGGCGGTGACGGTCCGCTGCCATTGTGATACTGGTGCGTTTGACCAGCACCCGGAACGACCGCTGGCCCCAGCTTGAGTGTTTCCAGTCGGCATTGCCGGTCTGTTCCTGTGCCTGCCAGTTGACAAAGGGTTCTGCCCCGCCGGCATTCCACTCTGCTTTAAGGGTATAGGGTGTGCCGCCGGGTACATCATGTGCGCCGTCCACCGCCACAAAATAGACACCGGGCTGGGCATCGGCAATGGTCACCTGCTCCGCTGCCGTACCGGTCCTTTGGGAAGCGGCATCAGCCGTGGTGCGGGTGGGCCATCGGCCTTTGCTGACATACAGGTCGCAGTCCAGGGACAGCCCTGTCAGCGCAACGGTCAGGGCGGGCATGGCCTGGTCCAGTTCCAGTACATAATAATGGTATTGGTGATCCCCGATATTGTGGGCAGGGGTGATGGGCTGTCCGTTCTCCAGTTTTGCCCTGGCTGCCAGGGGAAGGCTGGCCGCATGCTGTGCCGTGTACTCCAGGCAGCGGTTCATATATTCCACCCAGGCCAGGCCGGATTCCTGAAATAGAGAACCTTGTAGACCGCCCTGTTCCGCATGGAAAAAATGAGCCGTATAAAGCCCGGATAAGGGGTTGGCAGGCTGGCGATAGGCCATGGCTGCCCATCCGCCCCGGATCTTGATGATATTTTTAGTGGGATCCGGGTTTTCCGGGGGATCCGGATCATACCTGAGCAGATAATCAATATCCGGGTCCTGCCCCCCGGGCGCGTCCGCCGGCATATAAATGCCCACACTGTACTGGCCCCGGTCCCGGAACGTGCCGTACCCATCTGAATCCAAAAGGCCCAGTTCGGATTCCTCAAGCATGAAATGGCCGGGTTCGCCCGCCGTGTTCAAATAGAGATCAATGCCTCCCCGGGCCCCGGTTTGTACCCATTCATACACCGGGTGGGGAATAAATGCTCCCATGTGGCGGTGGTGATACCGCCCCCCGCGTTCCAAAAAGGTGTCATAGCCATTGTGAAACCCCAGAAATCCAAAACTGGCACCGGCGCAGCTGCCTGTCCAGTTGCCCCCGTTTTTAAAGTATTGCTGGAGGTGCCACACGGGTTTATAACCTGAAAACCCTTTTTCATCGGGATTTTGCCAGTCTCCATTGATAAATTTATAACTGTAGCCGCCAGGCATGGCCACCACCCGGTAACGCGGGGAACCGTCCGGATAGAGCAGTTGCCCGTTGGGGTCTTCCGCACTTCCGGACAGGTCAATGTCTCCGTCGAGCGTACTTTCGCGCAGGATGTCCGCCTGGGCATATCCTTTTGCCGCCAGCCAGTCATTGACCCGGTTTTTATACGTTCCCCCGTTGTATCCCCCGTCCAGATTCCTGTCCGTGATTACGGCTGCCATGCGGGCATAGCCGTCAAATTCCGCCGGCCTTTCCGGCAGGGGCACGGGCAGCGTGATCTGCATCTCACTGGTCTGTCCGTCATTGTCCGTTACCGATAGCCCGGCCGTATATACTCCCGGGGAGGTATAGACCGCTGTATAGGAAGGCTGTCCTCCGGTCTGTTCGGCAATGCCGTCATTGTCCATATCAAAGGCATAAGAGACGATCTGGCCGTTGGCATCCGCACTGCGCGAGGCGTCCAGGGTCACGGTCAGTCCGCTGCCCGGTACAGCCACCAGATCTGCTGTGGGCGGCAAAGCTGCGTCGGTGTTTGCGGTTTCCCGGAGGCTGAACTGGTCGAACTGGTATATGGATTCATCGTCCTTGGCAACATATATTCTTGCGTAACGTAATCCTTCCTTGTAAGCGGCGTCAAGGTCCCAGTCGATTGTGGCGCTGCCGTCAAGGTGCTGCCATGTTCCCTGGGGCAGGGTGTGGGTGCCCAGGGTGATGATACGGCGATTTCCCGCGTGCAGCATATAATCCAGAACCACCCTGAAGTCTTTTGTACCGCCGTTTACATTTTTCACCATAACGGAATAATAAAAGGTGGTATCGGCCACCCGGCGGTTGAAAACGGTCAGGTTTTCAGTGATGTCCTGGTACACCACCTGGTTGGCGTTTATCGAAGCGGTTACCTCAAAATAATGGCCTGAAATGCCGTCAATACTTTTTTGGGCTCTTTCACAATTAAAGGTAGCCCACGCACTTCCTTCCATGGGGGGGACATAATTCATTTCATTGTCCCGGATGACTTCGGCCTGCAACACAGCACCGCAAAAAAGGAACAGAATCAGGGCTGACGCAAACAACCCCAGTTGAAAAGGACGCATACACTCCTCCGGTTTTTAAACATTAAAAGATCTTGCACCCTGGCCGTCCGGGATCTCTGTGATTCGGGATTCTCCGGGATGTTTGGTATTGCGTTGGCCGGCATGCTTACCGGGACCGGCGTTCTGATACGGATATTGCCGTCCGGACAAAAGATATGCGTTGAATTATAATGGGAAGCCCCGGGAAATGCAATCCGGGAAGGTTTCAGGGATAAACAAAACCGCCCCCCGGATGCATTCAGGTGAGTCCGGGGGGCGGTTTATACGCTTAAAGAAAGATTCGGCCCGGCCTTTATTCCGCCTGGGAAACCCCGACCTCCTCAAAGGTTTTGATATCGGCCAGGATTCGCGTGGCCAGGTCCAGAAGCTCCATGCAGACGGCTGCGCCCGTACCTTCTCCGAGACGGAATTTCAGATCGATCAGGGGGTCCAGTCCCAGGCGGTCGTGCATGTACTTGTGGCCGATTTCCACGGATTTATGGCTGGCGAACAGGTACTGCCTGGCTGCCGGGGCCAGTTCACAGGCAATCAAGGCACCGGCCGTGGAAATCAGGCCGTCGCAGATCACCGGGATGCCCCGGGCTGCAGCCCCAAGCACCAATCCGGCAAGCCCCCCGATTTCAAGGCCGCCCACTTTTGAGAGAACGTCAATGGGATCCTGGGGGTCGGGGGTGTGCAGGTCCAGTCCTTTCTGGATCACGGCGATTTTATTGTCCAGGGCGGCATCGTCAATGCCCGTGCCCCGGCCGGTGAGGCTTTTGACGGGCAGACCGGAAAATGCCGCAATAACGGCGGATGAGGGCGTGGTGTTGCCGATGCCCATGTCGCCGGTGCCCAGAAGATCCACAGGCGCTTCAGCTTCAAGTTCCTCAACGATTTCAATGCCGGCTTCAATGGATTGGATGGCTTCGTCCCGGGTCATGGCCGGTTCACGGGTAAAGTTGGCCGTGCCGTGGCGGACCTTTTTGTGGAAAATGGGCAGGTCCGGATCAAAGTCGTAATTCACGCCGATGTCGGCGGCCTTGACAATGGCGCCGGCATGCTTGCCGATCACGTTCACCGATGCGCCCCCGCCGGCAAAGTTCATCACCATCTGGGGCGTGACTTCGGCCGGGAACAGGCTGACGCCTTCCTGTGTCACCCCGTGGTCGCCGGCGCAGGTAACGATCCGTTTGTTGGTGAGGCGGACGTCAATGGTGCCTTTGATGGCGGCCAGACGGGCGCCGATGTCTTCCATGATCCCGAGACTGCCTGCGGGTTTGGCCTGGTCTGCCAGGCGGGCCTTGGCCGCTGCCAGGGCCTCCTGGTCCAGGGTGTTGCTGATGGAGCCGATGGTCTGCTGGAGCCGTGACATGGGTTACCTCTTGTGTGTGATGTCTTTTTCAAATACTTCCATGCCTTTTTTCATGGCACAGAAATCCCCGCACATGGTACAGGTTTCTTTTTTCTCCGGGGCGCGTTCTTCGCGAATGGATCTGGCCACGTCCGGGAAGAGCAGGTATTTTTCCAGGTCATCCCAGCGCATGTCGCGCCTGGCCAGGGCAGCCTGTTTTTCGTTTTCCCTGCGATCCGGGTACTTTGAAATGTCCCCGATCCTGGCGGCCAGGCGGGTGGCCCTGACACCTTCCCTGACATCATCCACCGTGGGCAGGGCCAGGTGCTCGGCAGGGGTGATGTAACAGATGAGGTCTGCGCCGTAACGGGCGGAAGAGGCTGCGCCGATGGCGGCGGTGATATGGTCGTATCCCGCACCGGTATCACAGGGAATGGGGCCCAGCACATAGTAGGGCGCATTTCCGGACATCCGTTTTTCCAACATGATGTTGCCCTCGATCTCGTCCATGGGCACATGGCCGGGACCTTCCACCATCATCTGGCAGCCCAGGTCGCGGCCGATTTCAGCCAGTTCGCAGTTGATGATCATTTCAGCCATCTGGGCCCTGTCGTGGCTGTCGTGGATGGCCCCGGCCCGGATGCCGTTGCCCAAAGAGAGCACGGCGTCATATTTTTTCATCAGGCCGCAGACCCTGTCGAATTGTTCGTAAAGGGGATTTTCCTTTTGGTTGATATCCATCCAGGCCACCATATAGGTGCCGCCTTTGGAGGCCAGGCCGCCGTAGCGGAATCCCTGTTTCCTGAGCCGCTCAATGGTGTAAAGGTTGATGCCGCAGTGGATGGCCATGAAGCTGAGGCCGTCTTCCAGTTGCTGCTCAATGAGGTCGAACAGGTATTCGGGGTCCAGCTTGGCCGGGTTCTGGTATTTGCGGATGGTTTCCTTGAATGCCTGGTACAGGGGCACGTTGCCCACGGGCAGATTGGTGTTGGCCAGGACGGTGCGCCGGATCTTGTCCATGTTCCCGGCTGCGGACAATTCCATGAGGGTGTCCACACCTTCTTCCTCGGCTGCCTTGGCCTTGGCCACCTCAAGCTCGATGTCGCAGATGTCCGAAGATGTGCCGATAGAGGCGTTGACCTTGGTTCTCAGGCCGGTACCGATGCCCGAGATTTTCTGGTCGGGCCGGTTGGTGTTGCAGGGGATGACGATTTCCCCCTTGGCCACCTTATCCATGATAAAGTCGGTTGAAAGGCCTTCGGCTTCGGCCACAAATGTCATTTCCTTGGTGAGTTTTCCCTGGCGGGCGAATTCGATCTGTGTTGTCATAGTATCCTCGCTATGCTTTGTCCTGCAACACTTAAAAAAGGGCATGCAAGACTGTTGGATCCTGCAAAACCCTTTACCATCAAGTTTTACCTTAATATAAGGATTGTCCGGCTCGTCTTCTGACTTACGGCATTAAACCCTTTGCCTGCACCTTCCCGGGCGTCCAGTGGTATTGCAGGCCGGGTATTTCCGATTACAGCGGCGGGACCGTCACGGTATTTCACCGTGTTCCGTTGGCCGAATATCCCGAAAACAAATTATAGATCAGCTAATTACACCGGTTGCAGCGCAAGGTCAATGTTTTTGTACGGACCCCCCTTTACAAATCCCGGGTATTGATCAATAGTCTCCTTAGATTTGTATGGATGTACGGCACAGGAAAAGACGTAATGAACCCTGCCAGGCTGATAAAAAACAAGTTTTACAGATTTTACGTGGCAAACGAGGTGATCCTGGGAAATGCCCTTGCCCTGCTTCTGGGCGACTGGATGACGAATATTTTTTTCCACCACCGGGCCCAGGGCGCGTCAGAGCAGCTTCTGGTCATGGTCTATTACCTGGATATTTCCTATGGGGCGGCCTGCGCCGTGGTCATGTCCGCCCTGATTGTCTGGTATGAAAACCCGGTGCGCCGGTCCCTCAAGGCATTTCACCTTGGAAAGGATATTGCGCCGGATATTCTTGAGAAGGCCAGGCGCAGGATTTTGAACGAGCCCTATTTTATCGTTCTTTTGGATGCGGTGGCCTGGAGTCTGGGATCTTTCCTGTTCTGGGCCGTGGGGTCGCCGGGCGGGCTGCGGCTTGGCATCGGCAGCGGGTTGATCACCGTGACCCTGGCCTTTTTCTGGGTGGAGCATGTGTCCCAGCACACCCGCATCCCTTTGTTTTTTCCCGACGGGGACCTGTCCACGGTCCGGGGGGTGAAATCCATCAGCCTGCGGGTGCGGTTCCTGGCGCTGATTTTTGCGGTGTCTCTGGTGCCCCTGTCGTTTATCCACCTGACCATCCACAGGTTCCGGCAGATCCAGGTTCTTGACGGGGCAGACCTTATGGCCCTGATCCAGCAGCTTGAAGATACCATTATACGGGAAAGCGCGATTTTCATGATTGTTGCCATTGTGCTTTCCTTTATCGTGCTGCACCACCTGAAACGGCCGGTATCCGAGATCATCCGGGTGATGGCCCATGTGAAAAAAGGGGATTTTTCCCAGACTGCCAGGGTGTATACCAATGATGAAATCGGGTTTGCCGGTGAAATGCTCAATTCCATGAACCGGGGCCTGGTGGAGCGGGAACTGATCAAGGATACCTTTGGAAAATACGTGGACCGGCGGATCCGGGACGAGATTCTTGCCGGCAAGGTGCCGCTGGACGGGGAACTCAAAGAGGCCACCATCCTGTTTGCCGATCTGAGGCGTTTCACCCCCATGGTGGCCGTGACGCCGCCCAAAGAGTTGATATATATGCTGAACGCCTATTTTAACGAGGTATCCAGGGCCGTTGACCTGAACGGGGGCCTGATTCTTCAGTTTATCGGGGATGAGGTGGAGGCAGTGTTCGGCGCCCCCATTGCCAGGGACGGCCACGAGGCTGATGCCGTAAAAACCGCCCTGGGTATGCGTGGACGGCTGGATACCCTGAACCAACGGTTTGCCGAGCAGGGCTTTCCGCCCATTTCCCACGGCGTGGGCATCCATACCGGACCGGTTTTGGCCGCCAACATCGGCAGTACCTACCGGTCCGCTTACTCTTTGATCGGAGATACGGTGAACATGGCCTCCAGGATTCAGGGCCTGACAAAGGCCTTTAAAACCGATATCCTGGTCAGCGAGGCGGTCCGGAAACGGTTGAAAGGCCAGTATGCCTTTGCCCCCATGCCCGAAGTCGCCGTAAAGGGCAAACCCGACCCGGTACGGGTCTATTCCCTGGCCGGGGATGCCTGATGCCGAAAAATTACAGGTTCTCGGTCAGGATTTTTATCTTTTTCTGTATGGCGTTCGTGCTTCTTTTTTCCATTCCCGGCACCGGGTACTTCATGATGCAGAGCGCCCGGGACGCATTGATTGAAGAGAAGCAGTCCAAGCTCTTTGCCCTGGCAAAACTCATGGATGACGGGTTTAAGGGCACCTTTGAAGAGATGATCCATGCCCAGGGGCTTTCAAATGCCCCGCGCGGGGAGAAAATCCGTTATCTCAACAATGAGCTGAAAGCCTATACCGATCATATCGCCGGCGCCCAGGAAGGGGTGGGTGTCGGGTATTACTCCGCAAACCTTGACGCCATCATCACCTATGGCCCGAGTTCGGACCTGGGCAAAAAGGTGGGGCAGTCCATTTCGGCGGACCACCTCGGGCGGGAGGTGATGAAAACCGGGATCAAAATGGTCCAGACCGCGCCCCTGGTCCGGGGCAGGATCATGAACTGCATGTACCCGATTATCCGGGAGGACAAGGTGGTCGGATATATCTGGGCCAATGAGCTGGTCGAGGATATCAACATCCAGGTGGAGCGGATGAAGCACCAGTTTTACTTTGTGATTGCCCTGGGCATCCTGGTCTCTGTCGGGGCCACCAGCCTGGTGGCCAATTATGTTTCCGTAAAGTTTACGGCCGTTAAAAACGGGTTGCGCAGGATCCAGGGCGACCTGGACGCCAGGATTCCCCCCATGGGCGGGGAGATCGGCGAGATCGGCAAAGCCATCAATGAAATGGCCCAGTCCCTGTCCGAGCGGAAACGGCTGGAACGGCAGATGGAGCGGGCGGACCGGCTGGCAGCCCTGGGAGAGACCGCCGCCGGTGTGGCCCATGAGGTGAAAAATCCCATTACCGCGGTCAAAGGTTTTATCCAGTTGATTGAGGAAGGGATTCCTGAAAAGGACCCCAACCATGAATATATCGGTATTGCCATATCGGAAATCAACCGGCTGGATAAGATTGTGGAGCAGTTGCTCTACTATTCCAGGCCTTCGGAATCAAAAAAGGTCCGGATGGACATCAACCGGATTATTGACCGTGTGCTGCCCCTGGTGGGATTCCGGCTGGAAAAGGCAGGGATTGTGCTGGTGAAAAAATACCATGATGACCTGCCGCCCGTGCTTGTGGATGAAGAGCAGATCAAGCAGGTGCTGCTGAACCTCATCATCAACAGCACCCAGGCCATGGAACAGGGGGGCAGGATTTCGATTTCAACCGGGCGTTCAAAAGACCGGAAGCATATCCGGGTGCGGATTGAAGACACGGGCAAAGGCATTGATCCGGAAAATATGGGAAAGCTTTTCAACCCGTTTTTTACCACCCGGCGCAACGGTACGGGCCTTGGGCTTGCGGTTTCCCACAGGATCATGGAGCTGCATCACGGCGAGATTTCCGCTGCCAGCACCCCGTTAAAAGGAACAGCGTTCCTGCTCTGCCTTCCAATACCGGAAGATGCAGAAACAGCCAAGGAGACAAATGAGCGGTAAACAGATATTGGTGGTTGACGACGAGATCAATGTCCGTCGTCTCCTGGTCGAGGTCCTTAAAAAAGACGGCCATGGCGTACACACGGCTGAAAACGGCAGGCAGGCCCTTGAGATGATGGGAAAATCCGCATTTGACCTGGTGCTGATGGACATTAAAATGCCGGTGATGGGGGGCATGGAAACCATTGACATTATGGTGGCTGACTATCCGGACACCCCCGTGATCATCATGACGGCTTTTGCCGGTGTTGACACGGCAGTACAGGCCATGAAAGCCGGGGCCTATAATTATATTTCAAAACCCTTTGATAATGCGGACATCCGGGAAAACGTCCGGAAAGCCCTGGAAATCAAGGATCTCACCCGGGAGGCGGACGACCCGTTCCGGGAGGAGGTCCGGGGCCAGTTTTCCATCAACAAAATCGTGGGAAAATCCGCGAAAATGCAGGAGGTGTATAAAACTATCGGCAAGGTGGCGGAAAGCAACGCCACCATCCTGATCCAGGGCGAAAGCGGCACGGGAAAGGAGCTGGTGGCCAAGGCCATCCACTACAACAGTCCCAGAAGCAATGAGCAACTGGTGAGCGTGAACTGTGCCTCCATTCCGGACGGGCTTTTGGAAAGCGAATTATTCGGCCATGCCAAGGGCAGCTTTTCAGGGGCATATGACAATAAAATCGGAAAATTCGAATATGCCAGCCGGGGCACCATTTTTCTGGATGAAATCGGCGAGATGAACCCCCTTTTCCAGGCCAAGCTGCTCAAAGTGATCCAGGACAGGAGTTTCCAGCGGGTGGGGGGCCTCCAGACCATTGCGGTGGATGTGCGGATCATTGCCGCCACCAACAGGGATCTCTGGCAGATGGTCGGGGCCGGCAGTTTCAGGGAAGATCTGTATTACCGGCTGAACGTGGTCCAGATCAATATGCCGCCGCTAAGGGAACGGCGGGAGGATATCCCCTGGCTGGTGGAGCACTTTATCGCCAAGTACAACAAGGAAATGGGCAAATACGTCAAATGCGTCTCCCCCGAGGTCATGGACCTGTTCAATGCCTATGACTGGGCCGGTAATGTCCGGGAACTGGAAAACGCCATTGAGCGGGCCGTTGTCATGGGGTCGGGAAAACTGGTGGCCAAAGAAGAACTGCCTGCACAGATCAAGGCCTTTGAGAGGGACGTTACCCGGTTGCCCGACCTTAAGGGAAAATCTCTCAAAGAAATCCTGCAGGCAGTGGAAAAGAAAGTTATCCGGGCCGCTCTGGCGGAAAACAGTTGGAACCGGGTGAAAACCGCGGATGCCCTTAAAATGAGCCGCAAGGCCCTGATCTATAAAATCGATACCTACGGACTGGCCCCGAATAAACCGGATACCCCTGAATCGGGGCAATCCGGTCAATAAACTCGGTTAAAAACCCGGGACAGGCAAAAGAACATCAACGCAATCGCCCTGGCGGTGTGTAAACTTTACACAGCGTCGGCGAAATATTTCACACCTTGACGCCGGGCATCCGGCGCCAATCTCTTTCAAACGCCGTTTCTAAAGGCGTACAGCAGGGTTTTGCATGGTGGCACCCATGTTGCTAATAAACTCAGGATTCAGGTTGTAAATTTTATTAACCATATGATTCAAGGGGGTTTTGAATGGTCAAAGCACTGTCCCGTGTATTCAGCAGAATCGTGAAGCGATGGCTTCCCGATGCATTTTTATTTTCCGTGATACTTACCTTTGCCGTATTTATGTTCGGCATTTTTTTTGAGAGCCAGAGCCCGGCGAAAATGGTCCAGTACTGGGGCCAGGGGTTCTGGAAGCTTCTGGCCTTTGCCATGCAGATGGTCCTGGTGCTTGTGACAGGCCATACCCTGGCCAAGACCAAAGCGGTGGAATCCGTGCTCAAGGCCATTGCCAGCCTTGCCAAAACACCGTCCCAGGCCATTATGGTCACCACCTTTGTGGCGCTTGTGGCCTGCTGGATCAACTGGGGATTCGGGCTCATCGTCGGGGCCCTGCTGGCCAGGGAAGTGGCCCGGAACGTGCGCGGGGTCGACTATGGCCTGCTGGTGGCGTCCGCCTATACCGGCTTTATCGTCTGGCATGCCGGCCTTTCCGGTTCCATCCCCCTGAAGGTGGCCCAGACCTCGAACAATTTCATGTCGAAAATCATGGGGGACTCCGTGATTCCCGTGAGCGAAACCATCTTTGCCTGGCAGAGCCTTCTGATCTGCGCTGTGCTCCTGGTCAGCCTGCCCGTAATCAATAAGATGATGATGCCCGACCCCGGGGATACCGTTGAAATTGATCCGGCCCTTCTGGAAGAGGCGTCATCCAAGGATGCAGCCACAAAAGCCAAAGCTGATATGACTCCGGCGGAACGGATGGAAAACAGCATGGTTATTTCCATGTTGCTGGGCGCCCTGGGATTCGGCTATCTTATTTATTATTTTGCAAACGGCGGAAAACTCGCCCTCAACAGCGTAAACATGCTGTTCTTTTTTGCCGGGATTGTGCTGCACAAAACCCCTGCCAATTTTCTCCGGGCAGCAAATGAGGCCATCCGGAACACCGGGGGCATTGTTCTCCAGTTTCCGCTCTATGCCGGAATCATGGGCATGATGGTGCACTCCGGCCTTGCCGGCTCCATTTCCCAGTGGTTTGTTGAGATCTCCACCCCTGCCACCTTTCCCTTCTTTACCTACCTGAGCGCCGGAATCGTCAACTTCTTCGTGCCTTCGGGCGGTGGACAATGGGCGGTCCAGGGACCGATTGTCATGCCTGCGGCCCAGGCCCTTGGTGTTCCTTTGGGCAAAGCTGCCCTGGCCATTTCCTGGGGAGATGCCTGGACAAATATGGTACAGCCCTTCTGGGCCCTTCCCCTGTTGGGTATTGCCGGGCTGGGGATCCGGGACATTATGGGATACTGCGTTGTCGCCCTGCTCTGGGGCGGTGCCATTACATCTGCCGTGCTTATTTTCCTTTAAAATCGCTGAAAGACCGGATCCCGTCCCTGTCACAGGGGCGGGATCTGCTGTATGAGAATGTTTTTTTGAAAAGAAGCGAAGTTTAGTCTTGACGAACTTTGATGGGTGATTAAATTTTGTTTCATGAAAGCCAAGCAACACAAGGCAGTTAAGCAAAAAAGACAACAAAATAAAAAGGAATATAAAATGGCCAATTTCCCCTCAAGAGACATCACCGGCAAATGTGAAGGCGAATGCAGAAACATTGTTAGAGAAGCTGATGAGAAACGCCAATCCAAACTCAACGAAGTCGAATACAGCATTACCGATTCCACTCCCAGCCTTGCCTATGCAAACACCCGCAATGCTGCCCCCGGCTTCCTGGGTGGCCACGTATAATATCCCTTAGCCCGATTTTTAAAGCCCCTGTTGTGACCTTGCGCACTTCAGGGGCTTTTTTATGTCCTGCATGCCCTGTTCTTCCCCGGTATTTTCCGTGCGGAATACAGGCCAAACAGGAGATGCGATATTTTTTTGCAAAGAATTAAATTTTAGCCTTGACGAACTTTGATGGGTGCTTAAATTTTGTTTCATGAAAGCCAAAGAAAACAAGGCAGTTAAGCAACCAAGACAAATAAAATAAAAAGGAATATAAAATGGCCAATTTCCCCTCAAGAGACATTACCGGCAAATGTGAAGGCGAATGCAGAAACATTGTTAGAGAAGCAGATGAAAAACGCCAATCCAAACTCAACGAAGTCGAATACAGCATTACCGATTCTACTCCCAGCCTTTCCTATGCCAATTCCCGAAACGCTGCGCCCGGATTTCTGGGTGGCCACGTATAATATCCCTTAGCCTGATTTTTAAACCCCCTGCTGTTACCCGCAGCAGGGGGTTTTTACGTTTTCCCCAAACCGCAGTTTTCCTCCTTTCTTTCAATATCATATCTTGATTTAAGAATGCTGATATCTGATATTTCAGTTTGGTTTGACAAGGCCGGTTAAATACGTTATGGTCCCCGAAGTTCACTGGGGGTGCTTTTATGCTGAGAGAAGGGAAACCTTCAACCCTTGGAACCTGATACGGTTAATACCGGCGTAGGGAAAGTGTATGTGGTCTCCAACCCGTTTTTTATTATTCCCGCCTGTATTTCCTGCCAGAACATCCCCGGTTGAATAACTGAATATTACCGGAGGTGTTATGAAAATCACGTTAAACGGATCTGTCGCAGAGACGGACAGCCCTGATCTTGCCGCGCTCGTAACGGCCAAGGGAATTGATCCTTGTGCCCTGGTCATTGAGCACAACTCCCGGGTCATCAAACAGGAACACTGGGGCACTACCCCTGTCCGGGAAGGGGATGTCATTGAACTGCTTAATTTCGTGGGGGGAGGATAATCATGGAAGACATGCTAACCCTTGGCCAGAAAACATTTTCCAGCCGTCTGCTGACCGGCACCGGGAAATTTTCGTCAAAATCCCTTATCGGCCCTATGCTGGAAGCCAGCCGGTCTGAGATGATCACCGTGGCCCTGCGTCGGGTGGATCCCACGGCAGGCAATGAGGACAGCATCCTGGCCCATATTCCGGATTCGGTCACCCTGCTGCCCAATACCTCGGGCGCAAGAACGGCGAATGAAGCGGTTCGCATTGCCAGGATCGCCAGGGAAGCCGGTTGCGGGGAATTTATCAAGATCGAGGTGATCTCGGATATGCAGTTCCTGCTCCCGGACAACCACGAAACCCTGAAAGCCACTGAAGTCCTTGCCAAAGAAGGATTCACCGTGCTGCCGTATATGATGCCCGACATCACGGTATCCCGCCAGTTGCACGACGCAGGCGCGGCCGCGGTCATGCCCCTGGGGTCTCCCATCGGTTCAAACCGGGGCCTTGAGATGCGCGCAATGATCCGGCGTATCATTGACACCAGCCGACTGCCCGTGATTGTGGACGCGGGAATCGGAAAGCCGTCCCAGGCTGCCGAAGCCATGGAAATGGGGGCGGATGCCGTGCTGGTCAATACCGCCATTGCCACGGCCCAGGATCCTGTCATGGCCGGGGAAGCGTTTGCCATGGCCGTGGAGGCCGGGCGGATGGCATTCCTGGCGGAGCTTGCCGGGCAACATCATGCGGCCCGGGCCTCATCCCCCCTGACCGGTTTTTTAAGGGAGTAGGCCATGTCCTTTTTAGAACTGGCAGACCAATACCAGGCGTTTGATTTTCCCGGCTATTTCAGCGGGGTCACGGAACATGATGTGACCACCAGCCTGAACCGGGCCGGCGACATGAACCGGCTGGGCCCCACGGACCTGCTCAACCTGTTGTCCCCGGCTGCCCGGGAGTTTTTGGAACCCATGGCCCAGAAGGCCCGGGACATTACCCTCCAGTATTTCGGCCGGACCATCGGACTGTACGCCCCCATGTATATTTCCGATTTTTGCGCCAACCACTGCACCTATTGCGGATTCAACGCGGTAACGGATTTTCCCAGGACAAAACTGACCCTGGCTGAGATCGAACAGGAGGCAAAGGCCATTGCCGGCCTGGGCATCCGCCATATCCTGGTGCTCACCGGCGAAGCCCCTGCCAAAACCCCCATAGATTACCTGGAAGAGGCCGTGTCCATCCTGACCCGCTACTTTTCCTCGGTTGCCCTGGAAATGTTTCCCATGACAGAGGCGGACTATTGCTGGCTCAATGCCGCAGGTGCCGACTCCCTGACCGTGTACCAGGAGGTATACAACCAAAAGCTGTACAATGAGGTCCACCCCAAAGGACCCAAGTCCGATTACGCCTTTCGCCTGCTCACCCCGGAACGGGGAGCCAGGGCCGGGCTTCGCGCTTTGAATATCGGTCCGTTGTTCGGGCTTGGGGAACCCATGTCCGAAGCATTTATGGCCGGGCTTCACGCCCGTTATCTGGAAAAGGAATTTCCAAATGTGGAAGTGTCTCTGTCCCTGCCCAGGATGACCCGGGCGGAAGGGGGCATTGCGCCGAAACACCTGCTGTCCGACACCGGGTTTGTCCAAACCATGTTGGCCTGGCGGCTGTTTATGCCAAGGCTGGGCATCACGGTTTCCACCCGGGAGTCGGCCGGATTCCGGGACCGGCTGATCCATCTGGGTGCCACCCGGTTTTCCGCAGGATCAAAAACCGATGTGGGCGGATATACGGTGAGAAACCCCGGCGCCATTGATGCTGCCGGTACCAATCCCGACACAACGGTCCAGTTTGAAATCACCGACACCCGGAGTGTGGGGGAAATTACGCAGATGATACGGGACAGCGGATACCAGCCCGTGTTCAAGGACTGGGAGATTTTTTGATATGATCATCGGTATTGCAGGCGCCGGGGGCATTGGCTCCAACGTGGCCAGATATCTGGCCCAGGCCGGGGTTGCCCGGATTCGGGTCGTGGATTTTGACCGGGTGGAAGCTTCGAACCTGAACCGCCAGTTCTACGGGGTGGACCAGTTGGGCCGTCCCAAGGTGAAATGCCTCAGGGACAACCTGAAAAACATATTTCCGGATATGGAGGTGGAGGTGGTGCACCACCGGCT
The DNA here is from genome assembly GCA_036881925.1 of Desulfobacter sp. Lineage (GTDB taxonomy): Bacteria > Desulfobacterota > Desulfobacteria > Desulfobacterales > Desulfobacteraceae > Desulfobacter. The sequence continues at coordinate 292,901 of JBAJNJ010000002.1, read as the reverse complement.
GGCCCCCGGGGAAAGCCGGTCGGTTTTCCGGGACTGCGATCTTGTGGTGGAAGGATTTGACGATCCTGTGGCCAAAAAACACCTGGTCGAGGAAATGGCCGGTGCCGGCATCCCCATGGTATGCGCCTCGGGCATTGCCGGCCGGGACATCACCGGAATCAAAACCCGGAAAATCGGCAACTGCCATATTATCGGTGATTTTTCGACCGGTGTGGACGATGCGCCGCTGTTCCCGCCCAAGATCGGTGTGATCGGGGCGATGATGGCGGAAAAGGTGCTGGCGCTGATCCATGAACAAAACAGGACTCCTGACACAGGAAAACCAGAGGACAAAGAAAATGAACAGACCGCATAAACCGGAATTTCCCAAAGGGATCTACGGGATTCTCGGGGAGGCGTTTTCCCTGGGACGATCCAATGTTGAAACGGCAAAACACCTGGTGGACGGAGGGATAGATATTCTCCAGTACCGGGAAAAAGCCCATAAAAAGGACCGGGAAAGAGATGCTGGCCGAATGCATGGAGATCCGTAAGATTACTGCGGATGCAGGCGTGCCGTTTATTGTGAATGACTTTCTGGACATTGCCCTGCTGTCCGGTGCGGACGGGGTCCATGTGGGCCAGGAGGACCTCCCGGTTCCCGCTGTTCAGAAACTGGCTCCCCATCTGATGGTGGGCTGTTCCACCCATTCGCCCGAGCAGGCGGCCCGGGCCGTGAAAGAGGGAGCGGACTACATCGGGGTGGGACCGATATTCACCACCCAGACCAAGGAAGATGTCTGCGATGCCGTGGGGCTGGAATACCTGGAGCATGTTGTGGCTGCCCACACCATCCCCTTTGTGGCCATCGGCGGCATCAAACGCCATAACATCCGGGAGGTGGCCGGGCGCGGGGCGTCAACCATCTGCCTGGTGACGGAAATTATCAGCGCCCCCGATATCGGGGAGCGCATCAAGGAGATACGCGATCTAATAGGAGAAAATTAATGACACAGACATATACCACCCAGATGGATGCCGCGAAAAAAGGCATCCTCACCCCCCAGATGGAGCAGGTGCTTGAGAACGAGTCCATTTCAAAAGAAGCCCTTATGGCAGGTGTTGCCCAGGGAAGCATTGCCATTCCGGCCAATAAAAACCATTTCAGCATCAATGCCGCCGGTGTGGGCCAGGGACTGAAAACCAAAATCAACGTGAACCTGGGCGTGTCAAAAGACGTGTGCTCGTTTGACGCTGAGATGAACAAGGCTTGTCTGGCCCTGAAGTACAATGCCGACGCCATCATGGACCTGAGCGTTTCCGGGGACACCGAGGCATTCAGGAAACGCCTGGTGGCGGAAATTCCCGTGATGATCGGCAGTGTGCCCATTTACGACACCCTGACCCGGACCGGCAAATCCGTTGAGGAACTCACCATTGACGACTGGTTCAAAACCGTTGAAATCCACGGGGAAAACGGGATTGACTTTGTGACCATTCATGCCGGTCTGAACCTCAAGGCCGCCAAAACCATCCAGGAAAACCCCAGGCTCTGCGGGATTGTCAGCCGGGGTGGAGCCATCCTTTACGAATGGATGGCCAAAACCGAAACGGAAAATCCGTTTTACGAACATTATGACCGCCTCCTGGATATCTGCGAGCAGCATGACATCACCATCAGCCTGGGTGACGGGCTCCGCCCCGGGGCCATCCAGGACAGCACGGACGCCCCCCAGATCCAGGAACTGATTACCCTGGGTGAGCTGACCAAACGGGCCTGGGCCCGGAATGTCCAGGTCATGATCGAAGGCCCGGGCCATGTGCCGCTGCACGAGGTGGAGATGAACATGAAGATCCAGAAAAAACTCTGCCACAATGCCCCGTTCTACGTGCTGGGGCCGCTGGTCACGGACATTGCACCGGGATACGACCATATCACCTCAGCAATCGGCGGGGCCATGGCTGCCATGCACGGGGCAGACTTCCTCTGCTATGTCACCCCGGCCGAACATCTGCGCCTGCCCTCTGCAGATGATGTGAAAGAGGGGATCATGGCTTCAAAGATCGCGGCCCATGCCGGTGACCTGGCCAAGGGTATTGCCGGGGCCAGCGACAAGGACCTGACCATGAGCCGGGCCAGAAAAGCACTGGATTGGGAAGGCCAGTTTGCCGCGGCCCTGGATCCTGAAAAGGCCCGGGCTTATAAGGAAAGCTCCCAGCCGTCCAAGGACGGGGTCTGCACCATGTGCGGAGATTTCTGCGCGGTCAAGCGGGTGGAAGGCCTGCTTTAACAGCGGCTTTATAAAAACGAGGCCCGGTCAGGTGGACGGACCGGGCCCGGCCCCTGTCCGGGACAGGGAAAGGCCGTGTTTTTTCAGCAGTTCGTAAAACCTGGCCTGGGAGATCCCGGATAATGTGCAGGCCTTTTTCCGGTCTCCTTGGACCCTGCGGATCACCGCTTCAAGGTATTGCCGTTCGGTATTTTGCCTGTACCGGGGCAGTGTGGGAAAGGCGTCACAGTCGTTGTCTTGTATGCCGTGGATATCTGCGGGTGCATGCCCGGCGGGTTCCCCGGGTCTGATATCCAGGGCTGCTGCCCGGTATTCCGGGGGCAGGTGTTTGGGATAGAGCATGGGGTCGCTGCACGATGCCGCAACGGCGGCTTCCAGGGCGCTGACCAGTTCCCTGACGTTTCCCGGCCATGGATTGGAGATCAGAACCGAAATAAAGTCCGGGGAAATGCCTTTTATTTCAATGTGATTTTCCCGGCAGGCCCGGTGCACCTGGTGCAGGGTGATTTTTTCCAGGTCATCCCCCCGGTCGCGCAGCGGGGGAAGTTCAATGGCCATGGACCGGAGCCGGAACAGCAGGTCCTGGCGGAATCTTCCCTGCCGGACCATTTGTTCAAGATCCTGGTTTGTGGCCGAGACCAGCCTGAAATCCACCGGGATCTCCTGTTTCGCCCCAATGGGCCGGACCGTTTTTTCCTGGAGCACCCTGAGCAGGGCAATCTGGGCGTTCAGGGGAAGTTCCCCGATTTCATCCAGGAACAAGGTGCCCTGGTCTGCCTGGCAGACCACGCCCTGGCGCTCGGTGTCCGCACCGGTAAACGCCCCTTTGCAATGGCCGAAAAAGGTGCTTTCCGCCAGGGACTCGGGAATGGCCCCGCAATTGATGGGGATGAACTGACCCGAAGCCCTCTGGCTGTTGTCATGGATGGCCCGGGCAAAAAGCTCCTTGCCGGTCCCGGTTTCCCCTGAAATCAGCACGCTGACCCGGGTGGCCGAGGCCCTGGCCACGGTATCCAGGCAGTTCTGGATCACGGCGGAATCGCCGATGATCTTTTCCCGCTTGAGCTGGACCGGGGGCGGCTGTTGCTTGCCTTTCCTGTATTCCAGGGCCCTGGAGACCGGCAGGAAGACCTCTTCCATGATAAAGGGCTTCTGGATAAAATCCCAGGCCCCGTACTTAAAGGCCAGCTTTGCCCCGCTGATCCCGCCGGTGCCGGTGATGATGATCACCTCGGGGGACGACGGGGACCGGATCATATCCGGAAGCACCTCAAGGGCGTTGCCGTCAGGAAATTCAAGATCCAGGAGCACGATGTCGTATGGATTTTCAAGGCAGAGGCCAAGCCCCTGTTTCAGGGTCAGGGCCTGGTCGCAGGCATGCCCCTGGCTTTCCACAAGCTCGGATAAAAACATCAGGATCTTGGGGTCGTCATCCACAATTAAAAAACTGGCCATACGCTTATTTTTAGTCCTTTTTTCAGTCGGTTTGATACGTTGCCTGACGTACCGTCTACCCTGTTATGTTTTTTTCAACCGCAGCGGTGAGTTCCCGGGCCAGGATGGGTTTGGTCACAATATCGCAGATCCCGGCCTCTTCCATGGTCTGTTTGGGGATATTGACACTGAACCCGGTGCACAGGACCACGGGCACCCCGGGGCGGATCTGTTTGAGGTGCGGGGCCAGGTCCAGCCCTGTGAGCTGGGGCATGACCATATCGGTGACCACCAGGTCAATGTCCTGGCGGCGGGTGCGAAAAACGGACAGGGCCTCGTCCCCGCCGCCGGCAGTGATGACCTCATATCCCTGCCCGGCAAGGATTTCCGCACCGGAATCAAGAAAGCCTTTTTCATCGTCCACAAACAGAATGCAGCCTTTGCCAATGCCGGATGTGCCGGTGTCCCGGGGAGGATCGCCTGCATCCCCGGTGTACCCGGGAATAAAGATACTGAACACGGTTTCCCTGCCCTTTTCGCTTTCCACCATGATCCGGCCGCCCATATCGGTGACAATCCCGTGAACCACGGCCAGTCCCATGCCCGTTCCCTGTCCCCGCTGCCTGGTGGTGAAAAAGGGCTCGAAAATCCGTTCCATATGCCTGGGCAGGATGCCGTGTCCCGTATCCCTGACCCTGAGGCACATGTAATTGCCCGGGGCCAGGTCCTGGATTGCGTCTTCCCGGACCGCCACCGTGTCCAGGGTGATGTCCAGGGTGCCGCCGTTTTCCATGGCATGGGCCGCGTTGGTGCATACGTTCATCAGGATCTGGTGGATCTGGGTGGGGTCTCCTAAGATCACGGGATCATGAATCTCAGGGGCACCAGCCTCAGGTACATCCCTCCCGAGCGTGAACCGGATCTCGATCATGGCCGGCAGGGACGCCCTTAAAAACTTGATGGTTTCCTTGACAATGGGAGTGACGGAGATGGGGACTTTTTTCACCTCGGACTGGCGGCTGAAGGTCAGGATTTGCTTGATCAGGGACCTGGCCCTGATCCCGGCATTGAGGATTTCATCCAGGGGTTCGGCCATGTCCCTGCCCGAGGCGGACCGCAATTTGGCCACCTCGGTAAACCCGAATATGGAGGCCAGGATATTGTTGAAATCATGGGCGATCCCCCCGGCCAGGGTGCCCAATGCCTCCATTTTCTGGATCTGCCGGGTCTGGCGTTCAAAGTGCCGGCGCTGGGTGATGTCCTCAATGATGCCGTCAATATAAAGCGGGACCCCGTCTTTATCCCAACTGACATGGCAGGTGGTCAGCCCGACCATGGTGGTGCCGTCTTTTTTGACGAATTCATGCTCAAACCCCTGGAGTTCGCCCTGGCGGAAAAGGATATCCAGGAACCTGGCCCGCATATCCGGGCACTTGTAGATACTGACCACGGATTTTTGCAGGAGTTCATCCTTGTTGTTGTAGCCCAGCATCCTGGCCAGGGCCTGGTTCACCATCATAAAGGGGCCGTCAATTTGGGCGGAAGACCGGAACAGGCCCACGGTGAGATCCTCGACAAGCTGGCGGTACCGGGCCCGACTTTTTTTATGGGCGGTTTCCGCTTCCTTGCGGTCCAGGATTTCCGATGCCAGGTGTTTGTTGGCCTGGATCAGGGACTGTTCCCGTTTTTTGACCTTGCCGGACATTTCGTTGAATTTTTCCAGGATGGCAATGGTCTCAAAATGCCTGAACCTGGGGCCGGCCCCCTCATATATGCCTTTGGAAATCTGGTCGATTTTCTGCAGCAGGTGGTTTAAAGGCGTTTCCAGGATATTGTTGAGAATCAGCCGCGTGGACACGGCAATCCCGGCAAGCACCAATACCATGGTCAGGATGTTGATGAGCAGCATTTTCACGTTCTGGCGGCGGCTGATCCGCCCGGATATGCCCAGTTCGATGGAGCCGATCAAATATTCCCGGTGGTGCAGGGCTGCGGTCCGGGTCTCAATGCCCGGCTCGGGAAGGCCCTGTTTCTGAAACAGGATCCGGTCTTTGCCGTCCCGCACCGTAAGCACGCCAATGGCCTCATTGTTGGCAAAGGACCGGCAGATGCTGTTGATCCAGTCCCTGTCCATATTCCACAGGGGAATTTCAAGATTGTCCTTGAGATAAATCAGGTATTCCGCGGTTTTTTCCGCGTTCAGAGTATCGGACCTGCGGGAAGAGATTCCGTAATTCACAAGAGTGGTGACCGCAAAGATGAGGGAAACCGTGAAAACCAGCCGGTTCCGCAATGAGGCGGATAAGGTGTTTTTCCGGTCTTTTGCAGGGCCGGCCCCGGTGTCCAGCTTCATGGGAGGAGCCGTGCCGCCTTGTTCAGTGATATACCGGCCCCGGCCAGCATGGCATGGTATTGCCCGGTCTCTTTCATCTGCTTGATCTCCCTGTCAATCCCGGTGATCAATTGGGTGAGCCCCCGTTTTTTTGAGAACGCGATATAGCTGGGCACACTGTCCACCTGGACCGGTATCCGGGTGACTTGGGACCCAATGCCCATCTGCCGGATCACGTTCTCCGCCACGATGTTGTCCGACGGGAGCAGGTCAATCCTTCCCAGGATGAGTTTGGTAAAGTTGTGTTCCAGTCGACTGGCCTTTTCAAGGGAAAGCCCGGGTTTGAGATTGTCAAACACGTTGCCGTAACTGATGGTGGATACCACGCCGATCCGCTTTTGCCTTAAAGCTGCAAGGTTGCCGTCAAAGGTCGCGGGAGATGCCTGTTTCTTGTAAAAATAGACGGCCTGGGGAAAAAGCACCTGTTCCGGGTAATCCAGAAAAGTTTCCCGTTCCCTGTTTTTATAGGCTGTGAAAATGGCGTCCGCCTCACCCTGGCGCACCATGTCCAGGGCCCGTGTCCAGGGCAGTACTTCCACTCTCACCTGGTGCCCCAGGCGATGCATGATGCCGGACAGCATGTCCACGAAAATGCCGCCCGGGGTGTGGTCTGCATTTTCATACGCCAGGGGCGGGTATTGAAAGGTCACGAAAAAATAGGTGGCGCCCCGGGCCCGGGCATTGGTCAGTAAAATGACAAACAATGAAAGTATCAGGGCTTTTTTCAAGGGCATTCTCCGGTCCTGTCGGAATTGTTTAAAAACAAGGGGTTAAAATTGCAGGGGGGCGTATACCGGATCACGCTACCATATCTGCAGGTGTGCGTCAAAACCAATGCCCGTCCCCCGGCCGTTACGTATCAGTCAACATACTGGCTGAACACCAGGGCCATGTCCGGGAACAGGATCAGCAGCAGGACCATCAGGGCGATCATGCCCACAAAAGGCATGCTGCCTTTCATGATGTCGCTGATGGATCCGCGCTGGCGGACCCCCTGGACCACGTAGAGGTTCAGGCCCACAGGCGGGGTGATCAGGGCCATTTCAATGAGCAGGATGATGAGCACCCCGAACCACACCGGGTCAAACCCCAGGCCGGTCATGACCGGGGCCACAATGGGAATGGTGATGACCATCAGGGACAGGGTTTCCACAAAAAATCCCAGGACGATGTACAAAAGGATAATCACCATCAGGGTTTTAAACGGGGACAGGCCCAGGTTGTTGACGAATTCGGTGAGCTGCTCGGCAAGGCCGATGGAATCCAGGATAAAGTTCAGGAAATTGGCCGCCACCAGGATGAGCATGATCATGGCCGTGGTCCGCATGGTGCCCTCAAGCACCTGTTTGATGAAATCCAGTGAAACCGCCCGGTTCTGCCAGGCCAGGCCCAGGGAGAACAGGACGCCCAGGGCTGCGGATTCCGTGGGGGTGGCAATGCCGGTGTAAATGGAGCCGATGACAACGGCAAAGATGAGCAGCACCGGGACCAGGTCGGCCAGACTGCTGAGCCGCTCGGCCCGGGTGGCCTCCTGTCTGACGCCCCCGTATTCGGGTTTGAACAGGCAGATCGCAAAGATACAGGCCATGAACAGCAGCGTGAGGATGATCCCCGGCACAATGCCTGCCATGAACAATTGGGGAATGGAGGTGTTGGTCAGGAACCCGTAAACAATCAGGTTGATGGACGGGGGAATCAGGATGCCCAGGGTGCCGCCCGCAGCAATGGAGCCGGCAAAAAGGCTTTCCCGGTAACGGTAGCGCTCAGCCTCGGGCAGGGCCACCGTGGTAATGGTGGCGGCCGTGGCCACGCTGGAGCCGGAGGTGGCCGCAAACATGGCCGAGGTGGCGATGTTGGCGTGCATGAGTCCCCCGGGCAGCCAGGCCAGCCACCTGGCCAGGGCCGTGTAGGTCCGTTTGGCAATGCCGGCCCTGAGCAAGATTTCCCCGAGCAGAACAAATAGCGGGATGGCCAGGAGGATAAAGTCGGTGCTGGCGCTCCAGGAGATTTCCCCGATGGCCCGGTACAAGGGAAAATCCGAAAAGATCTGTCCGATGGAAAACCCCAGGATGATCAGGGCGGCGGCCACGGGTATGCTGAGCAGCAGCAGGGAGAGCAATATGCCTAGAGTGACGGTGACGATCATGGGGTGCCTCCGCTTTCGCTGCTTTCCTGGGGCGCAGGCGCGTCCGTATCGCTCGTATCAGCGGTTTCTTTCTGGATTTCCTCTTTCAGGGTGGCGGCCCCGGCCAGGGCGGCAGCAGTTTGTGCGTCCTTTTTCAAAAGGCTGAAAAGGGTGGCGGACAGGAGCAGCACAATGGCAAGGGTAAATCCCCACAATCCAATGGTCCAGGCCAATTGGGGAATCCACAACGGGGTGTGCAGGGGGGTGTTGGCGGTGGTGCCTTTGGTGAACGAGACCCAGAACACCTTGAACCCGAAATAGGACAACACCGCCATATAGGCCCCGAGAAAGGCCAGGGAGGCAATGTCCAAAACATGCTTCAGCATCCGGGGGCATTTGTTGTACACCACGTCGATGCGGATATGGGCCTTTTGAAACAGGGCAAAGGCAAACCCGAAACTGCAGCTTACAGCCATGGCATAGCTGGATATTTCATCTGCCCCGCCCATGGAAATGGTAAAGACCTTTCTTAAGATCACTTCCACGGTGATCAGTACCGAGGTGAGCAAAAGAATGCCGCCCCCTGCCCAGGCCGCGATCCGGGACACCCGGTGGGCCGCTGGAATGATGCTGGTGTTCATAACCCGTATTCCTTTCCGGCCGGGGCGGATCAGGCCGCCCCCGGCCGGTCTGTTTGGTTCTTCTTTAGTTAATGTGCCGCGTTCAGGCCCACCACCTTGCCCACGCCCGCATTCCACTGGCCGATGACCTCCTTGTCCACCTTTTTGGCCCAGGCCGGCAATACATGGTCCACAAGGATTTTCCTGGCCAGGTCCTTATCGCCTTCGGTAATGGGGAGAATGGCGACCTTGCCGGGCGTACCGTACCGGCAATCGCCTTTGCCGCTGAGACAGACCAGACCCTGCTCGGTTTCGTCAGCCGTGACCTGCCAGGCCGGTTCCATCATCTCGGTTTTGACCAGATCCATGAGTTTTGCCTGATCCGCTGGTGACAGGCTGTTCCAGGTGTCCATGCGCATGGTGCCGATCACATAGTCCCAGCCGCCCATGGGCAGGGGATATACATAGTCGGACACCTCGCCCCAGCCTGCGGAGAATCCGGACAGGCTCCCGGTGATGGCCCCGGTCACAATACCGCGCTGAAGGGCCTGGGGAACCTCGCTGAATGCCAGGGTAATCCCGGATGCGCCCAGGGCGGATACGAATTCCGAAGTGGTCCAGCCGCTGGCCCGGATTTTTTTGCCTTTGAGGTCGCTCAGGCCGTTGATCTTTTCCGTGGAGAACAGCACCTGTGCCGGGTAGGGAATGATGCTGAGCAGTTTGACGTTGAAGTCTTTTTCAAGATAGGTCTCCATGACCTGCCAATAGGCGTCCGCCACCTTCCTGGCCGAGGCTATGTCCGTGGCCAGTGCAGGCAGGTCCAGCCCGGCCAGGGCCGGGGAATCCGGCACAACATAATCCGCGCAGGTATAAACCACGTCAAACAGCCCCATTTCCATGCCCCTTAGCACGGCAGGCCCTTTAAGCTTGACCTGGCTCAGGCTGGTCATGCTGGTCTCCACCCCCATTTCCCGGGGAATGGTCTGGGTCCAGAAGGGTTTTTCAAAGTTTTTAAACAGGGTCAGGCTGCTCCAGGAACCAACCACCCGGATTTTTTTGGGCCCGGCCAGTGCCTGGGGGCCCAATACCAGGCCCATTAAAATACATGCTGCCAAAATGGTGAAAATTGTTTTCATTGGTTTAACAAGGGTCATGATGATGCTCCTTTTTGTCTCATGGGTTATTGGTAAAGGGACTTATGGCTATCCCTTGCTGAATGCCGTGTTCAGGACATCGCCCACAAACATGAACCCGGGGGCATGGGTGATGGCAAAGGGCGGTTTTGCCGTTGCCAGGACATTTTGCGGGGTGACGCCGCAGGCCCAGAATACCGGGATCTCATCCGGCCGGATCTCAACGGCATCTCCGTAATCCGGCGCATCAATATCCGTGATGCCGATCATTTCAGGGTAGCCGATGTGGACCGGGGCCCCATGCACCTCGGGGAACCGGCCCGTGATGGTGCAGGCGTCGGCAACCCGGGACCAATGGACCGGCCGCATGCTCACCACCATGTTTCCGTCAAAAGGCCCGGACCGGTCCAGGGGAATGGCGGTGTCGTACATGGCCACGTTCTTGTCCTGGTCCATGTGCCGCAGGGAAATGCCTTGGGCAACCAGGGCCTGCTCAAATGAAAAGCTGCATCCCAGGAGGAAAAAGACCAGGTCGTCCGTGTAATGGGCGGTGATGTCCGGGACCTGTTCATGGACCTTTCCGTCTTTCCATACCAGGTATTGGGGCAGGGTGTTGAGAAGGTCGGCATTGTCTGCCAGCCGGGTGGTGTTGTGGCTGCCCGGCCCGACAACCTCCAGCAGGGGACAGGGTTTGGGGTTTTGCCGGCAGAACTGCCGGAAATCATCGGCCTGGGCCTTGGGCAGCACCACAAGATTGGCCTGGACATGGCCGGGGCAGACCCCTGAGGTGGGGCGCTGGAATTCTCCTGTGGCGCAAACCGCTCTTAATTCTTTGGGCGTCATTGGTCTGTTGCCTCCTGAAAACCGGATCGTTTGGGGTTGACCTGGTATGGTGAGCAACAACCATGCCGCTGTTTTGCGAAAATGGAATGGTTTTTTATTTCAACGGGTTATGTTTTTGGCGGGTCGTGGGAAGAGTGTAACCTCAGGGGCGGGATTCCGGTTTTTCGGAATATTTTCCGGAAAACCGGAAGGAAAAAATCTGCTGTCCGGCCAGGCGGCTGTGCAAGCATGCTGTTCGCCCCATGCTTACACGCGGCGCACCTGGCCAGGCAACAGAAATCAAAAGCCCTTCAGGCCCGGCTGTGTATCTCCGCCGGGCCTGGTAGACTGTTTTTTTGCGGTTTATCTGCCGATGACCACCCGGCCGGGGTCCACCTGGGTTCTCAGGATGGACAATTCCTCCCGGGTGGGTGCGGGGGTAACGGGCAGGTCTTCCAGGCGGAGCAGCGCAAAGCCGCAATTGTCCTGGACATCTTCAAAGGTATAGCCCGGGTTCAGGGAAATAACCCGCATCCGTTTGGATTCCGGCTCAAAATCCATGACTGCCATATTGGTGATGATCTTGTGGGGTCCTGCATTTTCCGGCAGGCCTGAATTCTTCCTGGAATCCCCGCCCTCAAGCCATCCCGGTGTGGTGAGGAAATCCAGTTTTTCCACGAACCGCCGCTTGTCCTGGGGGGTCATGACCATCATTTTCCAGCAGAACGAGGCAAAGTCATTGGCCCCGCCGCTGCCCGGAAGCCGGACCTTGGGAGATTCCCAGTCGCCGATAGTGGTGGAGTTAAGGTTGCCGTACATGTCGATCTGGGCCCCGCCCAGAAAGGTGTAATCCACAAACCCCCGGGCGCAGGAAGACATGATGGTGCTCATGGACCCGGCCATGGACGCCTTGCAAAAGGTCCGGGAATCCCCGACTGAAATGGGCATCTCCGGCAGGTCCGGGCTGATGCCCCCGGCTTCGAACATGATCACGAGATCAGGTGAGGCGGTTTTCTGGGCCAGCATGGCGGCCGCGCAGGGCGCGCCCGTGCCCACGCCTACGGTGGCACCGTTTTCAAGTTCCCGGGCCGCAATAACGATCATCATTTCCATCTGGTTATAGTCCGTCATTATTCCGCCTCCCCGTCTGTCATGAATTCCCGGCGCCTGAGCTGCCGCATTTTTTCCATGCCGCCGTTCCGGTCGATATAGGCCTGGAAGTCCTTGCATCCGTAAATATTTTCCTCCAGGAACTGGGCAAAGGCCTCGGGATCACGTTCTTCGGCCATCCATTCCTTGAGATGGGGTTCGTCGCTGAAATACGCGTTGGGCATGGTGCCGGGATAGGCGCCGAACGGCACTTCGCAGACCGCATCCACCATAAAGTAGGGAATCTGGGTCTTATGGGGTTCCCGGGCGATTTCCTCGTGCGGGACAATCCGCTCGCAGGTAATGACCAGGCGTTTGGATGCATTTGCCAGTTCGATGTCTGCCACGGCAATCCCTTCAAACCTGGCGTTTCCGTAAATATCTGCTTCATGGACGTGGACAAAGGAGACATCCGGGCTCAGGGCAGGCACCAGGGCCATTTTTTTCCCGGTAAACGGGCAGTTGGCTGCCACAGCCCCGCTGAACCGGAACGTGTCGGTGCCGAGCATGGACCGCATGGGCAGGAACGGCACGCCCATGGCTGCGGCCTGGAGGCGGATGGACAAGGCGTAATTGCTCCATTCGCTCACCTTGACCTCGCCGCTTTCCAGGTATTTTCTCGAGCAGCCGGACAGGCCCCGGGCTTCAAGGCCGACGCCGTAAGCCATGTCAATACGGTCATATACCCTGCCCGCAGAAAGGATCTGCATGTCATGGGTGGAGGTATGACCGGCAAATCCCAGGTGTTTCTTTTTCTGGCGTACGATCTCATGGCAGGCGGCAATGGGGGTCCTGTTTGCGCCGAAACCGCCGATGCCCAGGTAGTCGCCGTCTTTGACAAAGGTCTCGACCGCCAGGGCCAGAGACATGGTTTTGTCTTTTTTAATCCTGCTCTTTGTCTGGAAAAACGCCCGGAGCTTGTCCGGATCCGGATCGGTAAACACCGCCCCGCTTCCTTTTTCTAAAACATCCATTCTTAAAACATCCTTAAACTTAAATTATATGTCCTGCCGCCTGCCGGAAAAACAGGCGGTATCCTCTAAATGGTTGCGCTAGTATGTCAGGACCATGCCGCCGTCAAACAGCAGGTCCCCGCCCACAAGATAGTCGCCGTGCCGGGAGAGCCCGAAAAGAATGGTATTGCCCGCTTCAACAGGGGACATCATTTCCTTGACCCTGGATTTGCCCATCATGACGTCGGACACCACCGCTTCCCGGGTAATGCCGCGCTGCTCAGCCTGGGCCGCGATCTGGTTCAGGGCCAGCTGGGTTTTTACGAACCCGGTGCTCACGGTAAACGACCGTATCCTGCCCTCGCCTTCGGCGGAAATGGACTGGCTCAGCCCTCTGAGGCCGAACTTGGTCAGGTTGTAGACCGGTTTGTTTTTGGTGCAGATATGGCCGTGGATGGAGCACATGTTGGCAATCACGCCTTTGCCGTCCGCATTTTGTTTCATATGGGGAATCACGAGCTGGGACAGGAGAAAAGGGGCCCTGAGCATGATTTTCTGCATGCGGTCGTACATATCCATGGGAAAATTTTCAATGGGGTCAATATGCTGCATGCCGGCGATATTGGCCAGGTATCTGATCCGGCCAAGGGCTGCGGCCCGGGCCACAGCATCGGCCACAGCATTGTCATCGCAGAGGTCCGTGGGAATAAAGGTCATGCTGCCGCCATGGGCAGCGGCTTTTTCGCAGGTGATCTTGCCTGCTTTTTCATCAATGTCCAGGCCGACAACCGTCAGGTTGTTTTTTGCGGCGGCAATTGCCGTGGCCCTGCCGATGCCGCTGCCTGCGCCGGTAACGATGCAGACATTTTCCGGGGTAAAATTTTCATCGTTCAGGCTGAGAATATCATCCGGCTGAATTTCAGGTTCCTGGATTTCCATGGCGCTCCTTTCATGGGGAAGTGCTTTGGCATCGCACGCTCCCGGGTCTTGGGTACTTGGGTCGTGTTCACGTTGTGTGTGCATATCGGGGTTGAAAAAATAGCAAATTTCAGACCATGGGGTCAAACCAGGGGCGAATTTGAAATAACTACCTAAAAATAAAAAGATAAATTATTCGCTCGATTTTATGGGCAAAACAGATTATAACACTGGGTGTGTATCATAACATCTACATGTAGACGTTGTGATACAGTGCAATAATACCAATCCGGAGCATGACAATGACAGACGATATCAACGCCTTGAAAAAAGAACTGGAAATGTACCGCCTGATTTTCAACAGCATCAACCATGGCGCCACCGTGATTGATCCGGAAGGGCGGATCACCCATATGAACCGCCCCTACGGCCGTTTCCTGGGCGTTGACGCCCAGGAACAGATCGGCAGGCATTGCACGGATGTGTTTGAAAACACCCGGATGCATGTGGTGGCCCGGACCGGGGAGGCGGAAATCAATCAGTCCCAGCGGATCAACGGCATGGACATGGTGGTCCAGCGCATCCCCATCAAAAAAGAGGGTAAGCTCATTGCCGTTTACGGCCAGGTGATTTTCAAGGATGTGTCAGAGGTCGGTGCCCTGGCCAAAAAGCTCTCCCTCCTGGAATCCAAGGTCAAGGCCTATGAAAAGGAATTGTTTGACTTAAGATCCACCCGGTACACCTTTGACAGCATCATCGGGGAAAGCCGGGAGATTTCCTATCTCAAGGAACAGGCCTGGCAGGCCTCCATGAACGATTCCACAGTGCTGGTCACAGGGGATTCCGGCACAGGCAAGGAACTCTTCGCCCAATCCATCCACCATGGCAGCCGCCGCCGTCTCCATCCGTTTATCCGCATCAATTGCGCGGCCATTCCCAAGGATCTTCTGGAATCCGAACTGTTCGGATACGAGGCCGGGGCATTTACCGGAGCCAAGGCAAATGGAAAGGCCGGGAAATTTGAGCTGGCAGACAAGGGAACGATTTTCCTGGATGAAATCGGGGACCTGCCCCTGGAAATGCAGCCCAAACTGCTCCGGGTGCTTGAGGAAAAAGAGTTTGAAAAAATCGGGGGCACCCGGATCATCCGGCCGGACTTCCGGGTCATCTGCGCCACCAACCAGGATCTGGAAGAGCTGATGGCCCAGGGCCGGTTCAGAAAGGACCTGTTCTACCGTCTCAATGTCATGCCCATTGACATTCCCCCGCTCCGGGAGCGGCGGGAAGATATTCTTCCCATTGCCGGGCATTTGATCCGGAAAATGACCCGGGAAGCAGGCCTGCCGGAAAAGCGGATCGAAAAAGAAGCCGAACAGGAACTGGTTCACCATGACTGGCCCGGCAATGTCAGAGAGTTGTCCAATGTGCTGGAGCGGGCCATGTATGCGTCTGATTCCCCGGTGATTTACAAGGGAGACCTGCCCTTTTCCATGGCCTTTTCAGGAAAACGCCGGCGCTCCAAAGACCGGTCCAGCCTGAAGACCGCCAAAAACCAGGCCCAGATCACCGCCATTTACCAGGCCCTGGCCAGGACCGGGTACAACAAAGCCGAGGCCGCCAGGCTCCTGGGCATCCACAGGACCCTGCTTTACCGGAAGATGAAAGAGTTCAACATCAGCCTGACACCGGAGTAGGGCCTGGATGGTTTATTGTCAGGTGTTTATATCTGACAGGATACATTTTTCCATACAATAAAATGGGTATTGCCGGCTCGGGAACGAGAATTGTCCGGTAATACCGTAGCCAAGCCGTTTATAAAAATTCACGGCAATGGCATTATCGCTGTACACATCCAGGCGGATGCTGCCCAGCCGGGCATCCCGGGTATACTGTTCCGCAAACGCCATCAGGTCTGAGCCGATGCCGCTGCCCTGGTGGAACGGTGAAACGCATAATCTGTGAACAACCAGGGCAGGAGATGGACAGCGCCATGTGATTTGTGAATATTCCGGGTCTTGATTCTGGTTGAGTGTGACTCCCCCGACAACCTCACCGGCAATTGCTGCAATATAAAGTTCGCCCTGGTTTATGTCATGACGAATGGTTTCCGTATCCGGATAATATTCATCCCATTGGTGAATGCCTTTGTTAAGCAATGTGGTTCGACACGCTGAAATCAGGGCTGTTATATCTTGCAGATGTGTAATACCGGCTTTGAGAATTTGCATCATATCTCACATTATCACGCCACGACCGCTTCCACCAAATGATACGGCGAACCTGTCGGGGTGAGACGATCCAGGCGGAACCCTGCCCGGGACAACAGGGCTTCATATTCACTTGCCGTGCGTTCCAATCCACCGGTCATGACAAGCATGTTCAAATCAATCAACTGTGCAGGTGATGGATCATTATCGTCGGGAACAACCATCTCGATCACAAGCAGCCTGCCGTCAGGCGTGATGGCCTCGCGGCAGTTGTGCAGAATGCGCAACGCCTCCGGGTCCTGCCAGTCATGCAAAATGAACTTGAGCAGGTAAAGGTCTCCCCCCTGGGGCACGGCCTGAAAAAAATCTCCGCCCACAGCTTTGCAACGCTCGTGATACCCTTGGGCAGCAATGACCTCACGCGCCGCTTTTGCCACAGGCGGCTGGTCAAATACCGTGCCGCGCGCATGGGGATTTGCCTGCAAAATGGCCAGCAGCATGTCTCCATGCGCCCCTCCGACATCAACGATATGCCGGGCGCCGGAGAAATCATAGTTTTGCACGGTCCCCTGGGCAGCCATGCCCGAATAGTTGCCCATGGCGCGGCTGAACACGGTGCCCTCCTCCGGGTGCGAAGCATAATACTCAAAAATCGGCATACCAACGAGCCGGGGCGCTACAGGCTGGCCGGAGCGCACACTTTCGTGCAGCTTTCCCCATGCCTGCCAATGTGGCACATCAGTCTCGGCAATCAGGAAGTCGCGCATGGAGCCCGGAACATCGCTGCGAAGCGCTTCGCCCATGGGCGTGAGTGCGTAGGTATCGGGTTGCGGCTGTGACAGCACGCCAAGGCTGGCAAGCGCGCGGAGCAACCGGTTCAGGGCTGCGGGGTCAGCGCCGATGGTTCGTGCCAATGCTTCGCCATCCTGGGGCTGGGCGTTTTCCAGGGCATCTGCGATGCCGAGTCGTGCGGCAGTGGCAACAGCCTGTGCGCTCCATAGACCCGTCAGCATGTGTGTGATTTTTTCCTGGGGGGATTGCGTTGGCAGGGCCGCTGCCACGTGAGATTGGGGATCGGTCATGATGGCCTCCTGATAGAATTTGTCACTTGATGATTTGAAATTTAATCTTGATTAGGGATTAACGTTCAGAATTTGTTATTTGATATCTTGATCTTTTCAATTATATTCCAGAATTCGTTTATATTGAGAGGGTCCAATATATATTGTGCGCCTTCTTGCCTGAGCCTGTCCAGTTTTGTTCCGCATCCGATAAAGCCAATGCCAAGTTTTTGGGAAGCCCGCAAGTCCCAATGGCCATCTCCGACATAAACACTGTTCAAAAGATCACCGCCGGCTTTTTTTATGGAAGATGCAATGATCTCAGACCTGCTGTAATACTCAGACGAGGTTGTCATGGGGATATTGTCAAAAGGGATACCCGACGCATTGAGTTTCACTAAAATACTCTCCCGCCAATCTCCTGTGGCAATTGCGATTGGAATGTTGCGGCTTTGAATATCTTGAATCAATGCGGCTGCTCCTTGAATTGCGGGAAAAGCATCCGGATTGGCATGAATCGCTTTTTTGAGACGATCAAGATAACCCTGCCGCGTTTTTGCTTCAATACTCTGTTTTTCATTGAGCGTGGCTCCATCAAGCGCCTGATGAACAATGGCCCGCGCCGTGACTTCCTTAAGTGAGCGAAAAAAGCTGGAAGTCAGCGGAAATCCGGCAGCTTCCTTAAAGGCATCATCAAAGCACTTCCAATCCGTGTTTTCACCGTTAATAAGTGTTCCATCTACGTCGAATATGATCATTATTTTTATTTCTTCTTAATGCGTTACTAACCGCGCAGCAGCCATGGTGTCGTCAAACAATAATGGACATTTTTCCTAAGTTAATATGGTTACATAAATCAGACAGCGGCATTGTTTTTCAACTGATTCTGTCCGAATTCCTTCGAAGAACTGCTTGAGAGTTCGAAAGTGTTGTTTTCCTGGAGTCTGATTTGCCCGAGAAAAGCTCAAATTTTTCAAAAATACCACCTCTAACTTGGCGGATAAGAGTCTCTATACGAGCGTCTCTCCCCAGTGAATTGTTCTACATTGTTCATTGATAATATTTCACGTGCTGACTCGATAATACCATTTTCATACTCTTTTATTTGGGCGTCAGGGTCATAGCCGCTTGAAGTGTATCGATATGGTAAATCTTCAATTTCACTTGCAGCCCCCACAAAATACAACAATAGCTTCGAAGGATTTTCCAGAAGATTTGTAACATGCCACCAAATGTTTTTGGCTCCTTGGTATGGAGTTACTTCTTCATCGATAATTTGTTTGGCATAATATTTTGCTACTGAAAATAGAGCTTCATTTGTAGGCGGGAGTTTATAACCCAACTCTGATAGTGATTTTTCAAAAAGATTTCCTACTTCAGACATTATTGGGTTAATTGTTCCTGCAAGAAGCACGAGGCTTTCGCTTTCAATGCCAGCCTGGATATAACTGCAAGCGAGTTCAGACAAATCTTTACTCGTAAGTTGATTAAGTCTATAAAAAGCTGCTGCCTGTTGAATATCCATAATTTTATGTATAACGACTAAACTCAGTAGCCGATCTTTGCAGCCTACTGCAGTGATTCGTTATCTGTTAATTTTTTTAATATCAACCGATTGATTCCTGACAATAGTATCGCATATCCTGCGCATGCTGCCCCAAAAAGGCTTGATGTCGATATCAACCAGAAGAAGTATTGAATCCATACTTCGGCTGAAGCGTATCCTATTGATGGCCACGGCGGTCCAGCGGCATATGCTTCTTGCACCATTCCGAAAATATGAAAAGCTGGAATTGGGAAAAAGCCAAAAAAGAAACCTTCAGATGCTGGTCTTAACCAGCTACGTTTTCCAACGAATAATCTCTTTATATCAGCATAACTCCTCCACGCTACGATTACAGACAGAGCCAATGCGATCAGTAAAAACGAAAAATAATTTGTAATAATTTCTATTGGACTTTTCCCTGCATTAAAAATGAGAATTACCAGAATCAAAAAAGTCACAGTTCCGTTTATAATAGAGCCTACCCTGGAAATTTTGTTTTTATTCATTTCGATTTCATACAGATAGCGATTGAACTGACGGGCCGCGCCAATAAGTTTAAACGAGGCGACTGATTTGCTCGCGGTCCCGCCCAGTGATTGGTTATATGAAACCCTTTCTTATTTTATTCCAATCCAACAATTACTGCTTTAATACTGGATAGTTTTTTCTTAGAAATAATTTTTTCGTTACTCAAGACAACATATTTACCTTTGCCTTTCGATTCCAAGCTTGTTCCTCTAATAGCTATTTTTCCCCTTAAAATGTCAGAAGATTTGTTAGTTATCTCGAAAGCAACTTTACATTCCCATCTGTTTTGGACATACATACACTCCCAATGTTGGGAGGCGCGAAGCGCGGAGCAAGATGCGGAAGAAGCCGCGGCGAACATTGGTGAGGGCCGCGAAAGCATCCTCACCAACGTTTCCAAATAAGCGGTTTATCCGTCTTCATTTGGATTGTTTGAAACAGGTATCGTACCTCCAGAATTCTCAAATTTTATCCTTTAATAAGAAATAGTTGAAAATACTTGTTTGGGCAGTCCCCATTATTTCCCCGTATGGACACAACGCTTAATGAATATGCAGACTTGCCAATAAGCCACGCACTTTTCCAGCGACCCAAGGCGGATAGCCTGATAAACTTGATTCTACATATTCACGGTACTCTTTTACATATTCAATATACTTCGCTCTTTTGCCCCCTCGGGTAAGTCGGCATACAGCGCTTATATTATCGGCCGCAAGACTTGTATGAATCACGTAAAGAAATAGATTCCTTCTGCGCTCTTCATCCTCTTCCTCTTCACAAAGCTCGGCAATATAATGCGGAAGGTATGAAAACCATTTGCCCTTATTGTCTATAAGTAGCATGCTGAGAGATTCGATAAGTGCCGCCAAGGCTTTTTGCTCCATTTTTCCAAGCACTTCTTTGCGCCATCTGACATCGGATATAACTTCCCAAACATCATCAGCAATTGTTGGGTCAATAGCGACCTTCGTTTTAAAAGCAATACACACTGCTAATTGGTCTGCCAAACTGGACTTGCTAAGTTCTCTCAGCGCCTTACAGAGTCCATCATTGCTCCCAAGAATCTGGCTAGTTGAAATTAACTCCTGTAAGCCTTGTCGCACCTCGTCAGTCTGGTATTGAGCCCACTTGAGAACGATATTGGAGAAAGAACACTCCTGAGCAAAAGTAGGGTCTTCTGGAGATGTAAGAGGAAATGGCAATGAGAATATAGCATTTTTCACTATTGCTTCATTGAACTCTGCTCGAATCTCTTCATGTTGTTCAGTGGGAGCAAGGTTGTCCAATTCTTCCCCCATAAGTGTCATTAGCGCTATAGCCCAAGGCGAATCATGTATAAGCGTGATGTAACGCAAAAACGAGTATTGTACAGGAGCATTAGCAGTAAGCCAAACCCTGGCAGAAACTTCCAAAGCCGGTTTGGCCCAACCCTCTCTATAAAACTTTGCTGCACTTGCATTTGCAGGAAAAATACCCGCAACTTTCTCGGCAAACCACCAGGCAAAGCATCCTATACTTCCTCCATCATTATCAGGCAATCTAGCCTCAAGATGATACGCGTAGTGTCGTGCAAGATCCCGGCGAAGCCTCCAGGTTTCAGATATAGGGTCATCACTCTCTTTTTGTTCTTGGTCCTTTACAATTTTGATTATCTCTCTCCAGAGTTCAGGCAACTTGCCGTCGGGAATCAATCTTGGGAAAAGAACGAAAACAGAGCATGCATGATAACGAGATAGAGGAGATGATTCTGTCCTCGCCCATGCCCACACTTCCTGCCAAGTGTTGGTACCAGGATTTGAGTCAAGCCACCTATTCACAACAGCTGCCAATCCATAGGGTGCAGCAAGGGGAAGGAATCCTAACTCAAGAAGATAAACACGACACAACTCGGACAGATTAGAGGCTCTGGAAATGATATCAGATAAAAGTATCTCAAGGCATTTATGATCCCTTTCAATATTGCTTACAGAAAGGCTTATTGAATCAAGAGAAGTAACCGTAGGATGAAGTAATCTTGGTGCGTAAAAATTGAGAATATCCTCAAGTACAGGCATACTGGTGAGGCATTGACGGGTCGCGTTAAGCGCATTCAATATATCATCATAAAACGAATCATAAACAGCAATAGACGCTGGACGCCATTGTTCATGGCTCTCAGATAATAAAGCCTCCTTGTGTTCATTTAATAAAGCTAATGTTTTTGGAGTAAGAAGCGAAGGATCTCTTGACACCATATTATCTAAACACTCCAAAACAGCCTTTCGTATGTCTTGGCTTTCAGATAAGAAGAAAATTGGTAGCTCAGCCGCTATTTGTTTTGGTTCATCCCCATCTATCAAGTAAAGCAATATAGGTCCGGCTGTAATGTTCTGCCGTTTAGGATGATCAGGATCACGTAGCACAGATAGATCCAAGTCGTCTCCGATAGCTGGTGCTTCGGCTTGGAATAGATTAAGATCCTGAAGCGCACGAAGAGTCCGTGGACCTATAGAACTGAGATGACGGAGGGCTATGTTCCTCATTCGTACTTGCATACCACGCAGCACCCTTAACACATCCTCTGGATTTAAATTAGTACTTTCGAGTGTCATTAAGTATTTCCGTTACTATCTGCAAATAATCATCATCTGTCATTCCAAAGGCTTTTTGAACAGCCTTTAGAGCATTCGATATGCAGTCATCATTGGCAACAGTATTTAACAACATACGTGAAATTATTAATCTCTCGGTCAATGATGCCATTCTAATCTTAACGCTACCATGAACAACACGAGGTTGAGATGGCAATAACTCTTTAAAGCACCAGTCAGTCAACTGTTCTGCGGTTTCATTAGACAGATCGTCTCCACTCCAAACAAGAATCAACCACTCTGAAATAAGGTTCAGCCAAGACATATAAAATCGCATCGCCATTGACTCCTGGTTGTCTGTTTTCTCCGGCCCACTAAACAGTCCAGTATCTCGCATACAATCATGAACATATTCAGCAACATCTCTCAAAACAGCTCCTGGGGGATTGTTCCGGTATTCTACCGCATAAAAATATAGGATCTCTGGAGATGGAAGAACAAATCGGTAGCGCCATTTTATTAAAGAATGCATCGCTTCTGCTGACTCGGATATACCCAACCAACTGGACGACGCCAAAGCGAGAATCACAGCATCAGAGCCGAATGCAGCATTGGCTTGACCTTTCAGTTTGTTTAGCGCCAATGCTTGACATGATCGATCGTCTGCTAACAAAGGCAATCCTTCGTCTATAGCCACAAATGTCGACAGAAACGACAGATAATCTTTTTTGTCTGCGTTCTTATTATCCATCTCTTGAGGGACAAAGGACTGAACAAATCTGAATCGGCTATTAGCACAGATCTGGTCCCACAAATCAAAATGCCAAATACGCGTCTCATCTTGAAAACGAATAGCTTCAAGCCGCTGCCTCAAATCAATTTGTGCCTGTCCATCAATGTGCACGTTATAAAAACTGGTGACTTTGGACAAAAGACCAAATGAAGACAGTGTTTCCAGACTATACAACTCAATATGAATCTTTTGTAAACGCTCAAGCGATGGATGTTCCTCGTCTACACTGGATGCCTTACTGCACACTTTCCTTACTCTTTCAAACGATGCTTCATCAATAAGCCCGCCCTGATATATTGGAGTTACTACATCAATTAGGTGATAACGATGAATAGACAGATCTTGGTACTCATCAGCCACAGGTAACAACTCTTTTTTAGCATCCTTAGTGTCAATCTTTGTTATAGTGCCAGCGGTGATACAGCGACTGATTTCTTCTGCAGTTCTTTGCCGTGATCGCTGGTGAATGACCATCTTTCTACCATCTTCCAACACGGTTGCCAGATAGATTTGAGGAATCAAAATTTCACCGAAGTAGTCTGCGGCCTTATATAACAATCCTAATCTGTGCAATGTAATAAGGGCTGAAATATCAGCAACCACCGTCGTGCCAGACGAAGGGCACTCCAACCTTAAAAGAGTACATCTGCCATCATCCAGTTCCCCAGCATGGAATCCGTTCGTTGAATATACCGTGTATCCGGTCCGGTTTATTGGATCATCTCCAACCCATTCAACCGACTGCGTACGAAGACGCCATGCCCAATAGAATGCGTCAGATGAGAGTTGTGCCGCCCAGGCCCAAGGTAGTTTCCCTTTTAGCATCTCCGTATAGATTTTTTTCTTTCTTTCTTCAGAAGCCTTGAAAGACTCCTTAAACATCTCAATCACTTCATCATTATGAACCATGCGAAAAGCGTTTTCATCCACCAAACCTTCAGCGCGAAGCTCATTTAATTTGCATAGAGCGCTGTGTGCTAAATCGTCGTCTCCTGCTGTATATGAAATATTCATGCAAGCAAGAAGAAAATCTGGTGAATCCCAGTACCTATCTTTGAACTCTTGAAGGATAGAACATGCGGCATCGGGATCACCTATCCCTACTCGGAGTTCAGCTTGGCCCAAAACTGCACTTATATCCGGACTTGTTACTTTACAGGCCTCTTCATACAGTCGTAAGCTCTCTTTTGGACGATAAAGCTGTGTAAAACAAAAAGCCAAATTAACGGCATGAGCTGAATTATCAGGTTCCGCTTCTTTCAGCTCTCGGAATTGGTTTGCAGCTTTATCTATATCTTGCAAATGAAATAAGTACAGTGAAGCTAAATTACTACGTGCTATCAAGTTGCCTGGTTCTGCCTTAACGAGTTGCTCATAGCACTCCACAGCCACAGCTATCTTCTCTGCATGGAAGGCAAGATCTGCAGTCTTATGGAGCAACATAGGAGCCCCTGTTTGTTGACCAGCACCCTGAAACATATCAACTGCTTCTCCGAGATTGCCTTTTTGCATTAGGGCATTACCGCGGAGTTGCAACCATAAAGCATCATCTTCTTTCTTATGCTTATCCAGAGTCTCAAGTGCCGCATCCCCATTACCAGTACGAAGCGCTCGCATAACATCAAACATAGCTTGTAGCTGAGGGTTATGGTCAATCAGTGGACGTGCTATACGCTCGCATTCTATTGCGGTAACATCGTCTAATTCTTGCCAGATTTCCTGGAACAGCTTGAAGAGTTCTTCCTTTTTTTCATTAGTGTCGGCAAGCGGGAATAACTTCTTCGCTTCTTCAAACGCTTCTGTCTGGTGTCCCATATGGGCTTCGACAACCGTTGCAAGAATATTCGCATCTAAATCATTAGGATGGTCATTTCGTAAGCGTTTCGGAAGATCTGGGGGAGGAGTTATGTAACCACTCATAACGCTGCGAGCAACGTCTATAGGTACTGGATTTTGAGTAGACATAATCCGTGTAAAGATCCCCACATCATCACGATTGCCTAATAAATGGTGAGCCTGCCACCCAATTTTCATTGCAGCAACAGACAACTCGGAATCTACCGAGCCGTCTTCTATGATGGGGGCTAACACTGGGTTAAGATCATTTAGAACTTCTTTTACTAAAAGGCGCTCTGCTTCGGAGAGGCTTTGTGGGAGAATATTCTTTCCTGGTTCCAGTTTACGCAAGGCTTGAGCAAGGGATGCGTCGGCTAACCTTACCACACATTGCGGGTACTTTTTCCGATCCTTCTGTTTATTGACCCACTTTAAAAGATCCAACGCTGCATCTTTTCGGCCAGCAGCGACATAGGCTGTGATTGCCAAATCGCACCATCGGAGATGTGGCCGTCTACCTTCAATTTGTAAAATTGCTTGATCCGGGTCTTGTTTCTTCAAGTACATAGCCAGACGTAGTCTGATCGCATATGGATCATCAAAACCCGAAAGGAAATCAAGAGCAGCATCAGGGCCATTCTCATAGTTTATTATTGAGCCTCTCAATGCGTTCACGTCAGATGCTATCGCAGAGCTATGTGAAGTGGTCAACTGAAATTCGATTTGGTCGAGAACATCTTTTGCCTTATCAATGTGAATACTGGATTTTGAATGATTATTCTCAGCATAAATGATATGCACCCGTGCAATCAGTAAAAGGTACTCCAATAGTCTCGGATAAATGGTCCCATCAATACCCTTTAGTTGGTTTTCAAGTCTATGTGAAAGCAGAAGAGCTTTTTCACTATTCCACACAGATAGCTGAACTATGATTTCTGCCTCTATATCCTCAACAGTCTCTAATTTCTGGAGCAAATCTGCAATACTGACTGCGGGTGATCGCTTTTGTGGCATAGCAATCCCATCACCGGAAACTCCCCGATCCTCTTGGTGAGGTATCTCTGTGACTGGATATTTGCTTATCTTCGATTGTTCTTTAACTTCTACAAAGCCTATACCATCCTCCTGAGTTTTCGGAGAGTGGTATGTCTCACTATAGGGTACATATTCCTTAGAGATGAGTTGGGTAATCAAGTTGGTTTGTTGTTGCGTGACATCAATTAGTTTGTCTACCTGTTCTTCGCGGTTGGAGGTCTCATTTTTTCTACTTGGTGGGCTTGGTCCAATTGAAGATGTAGCAGGTGAAGTTGACAGGACAAAGCAATCTATTAAATCACGCGTTGCATTACAAATCTGGGCGTCCTTCCGATTAGGCTTTGCAATGGATAAATGGTCCTCATCCAGGCCTACTGGATCTGTTCCAACCCTTGGATGCGAAGACGTCGGATTGACTATGGGTACAATACCCTTAAATGGCTTTAATTCATAATAAGTGGCCGTCTGTATACCCAAGCGGAGACTATATTTACTGTACCAGTTACCAACCTCCTCAAGGTAGGCATCGTGGGATCTAAGTTCCTCTATGCTGACGGTAGTTCCAAAAATTTTGCTGAACGAATCTGCCAACAAAGCCAAACCGGCTCCCCAGTGTGGTGTCGCAAGAAACAATACAACTTTTGTATTCGTAGCTACCTGTTGCTTCCTGGGTTCGTCTATTGCTTCATGGGCTTTGCGCAGTATGTGTTTCAAGAGCAAACCGCCAAGGCTATGACATACGAAAAATACAGGTCGCTGTCCTATCCTGTATTGCAACATCAAATCAAGGACCTGTAATGCCCTGCGAGGCAATGCTACGCTATGACCACTATTCCTGAAACGCTTGTTGAACCAACCCAATATTTTTAACATTTTTGTTGGGCTGGCTGCATAGCTGAGTGACCAAACGCCAATATTAGGATATTCCTCTCCGAGCGAATGCGGCCAGGATGTTGAATCTTCTTTACCATAACGCCATGTTCCAAAAGCGTCACCTCCCAAGCCATGTATGAAAATGACATCAGCATGACGCTTGTCGTTATCACAGCCAGATATCTTGTGAAGTTGGCTCAGAGTTTAAGCTCCTTTTGCATCTTTGTAACAATATGATGTGTAGTTCTGTATATCATACGAATGTGAAGGTTATACAGTTCTGATGTTTCTTTTTTACCGGTAAGATTCCATATCAATTCTTTCTTTTAACTATGCTTCAAAATTAAGTTGATAGGACATAACCATGCTTTGGGTAAAAAAGCAAGAATGCGGTTTTTGTGTTATGAGATACTGCTTTTGAAAATCTGAGCCCCTCTGATATTCAAAACCAAGTTTCGGGTTCCCCCCTCTCCTTTCATACTCCCCTTGACAATAATTCTGTTCCCATCCTAAACACACACAGGTATTTTTTCTGAATCAGAAGTTTTGGCTGTTAACTTCCAAATATATAATATCAATATGCTGTCTGCTCTTTTGTCAAAAATGGTGCAACCCTTATGAATCCACGAAGTTTCACCCAATGAAAATTCATCAATTTTTAAAGCAGCAGAAATTCTTTAAGCTTTTTATTGCAGCGGATCTGGTGTCCGGGTTTGGCTCGGGGATCAGTTTTATCGGCTTGAACTGGCATATCATCGAATCAACAGGTAAATCCGCAAATGTTGGGATATATATGGCTTTTGGATTGTTCTGCGGGTTTATTGCCTCTCCGTTTTCAGGGACTATTGTGGACCGGTTCAATCGGCGCATGGTGCTGATCTGGCTGAATTTAATCCAGTGTCTTATTATCCTGGCTGTTGCCAATATTCTGCCCCTGATGACAAATCAGTTTCCTGTGTTGTTATTTGTCGGGGCGGTGAATTCCATCTGCTTTACCATATTTATCCCTGCAATTGGTGGGTTTTTAAAGGAAATTGTCCGGAAGAAAGACCTGATCTATTGCAATTCAATTGTGGAAGTGGCGCTTCAAATCGCCATATTCATGGCAGCCGGTATCACGGGCTGGCTCTATAAGATCATGGGAATCCGGAATATATTGATACTGGATGCGGCAACCTTTTTGCTGGCCGCGATTCTGCTCCTGCGTATTCCGCTAAAAAGCACCCGGGTGAAAATGGTTGCTGAATCTTCATGGGACCAGCTTTGCAAAGGCATCCGGTTTTTGAATGTAAACAAAACCATACTTGTGTTTGCATTGGCCATCCAGATTCCCTATGTAGTTATTCTGGCGTCCAATGTGGTGCTGCCCGTGTATGTGAAACGGGTTGTCCAGGCAGATGTTGTGGTGTTTGGGCTGGCTGAAATGTGCTATGGCATGGGCGCGCTGGCTGCCGGCTTACTCATCCATAAACTGGCGGAGATGTGGGCGTTCCGGCCCCTGGTTGTCCTGCTTTTTCTGGTGTCGATTTTTTCCCTGGTCTCCCTGTATTTCCCGGCCCATCAATATGGCCTGTACGTTATTTATATGATATTCGGCGTGGGGAACTCGTCATTGAAAGTGGTGTTGAACACCCGGCTGATGGAGATTGTGCCGGGCAGCCATTTCGGGCGGACCGTGGCCTTGAGTATGGGTGTTTCATCGCTGTTGCAGATTGGTGCGGCATTTGGGATCGGAAAACTGATGGATCTGGTGTCACCTGTTTACGGGTTTCAAATACTTGCCGTCCTATTGGTGGTGAGTCTTATCGCCATACTCCCGACACTAAGTCATGATACGGCCAAAGCTGAAGTCCGTTCGGGGTAAGGGCGCTGCTATCCTTCCCATAAAAAAATCCCCCATGGCCTTGAACGGGTTTATCCGGTTCCGTTCCCGGCCATGGGGGAATAACACCTTGCTATAATGCCAGATGCCTGTGCTGGTTTTTTTCGTGCCTCCCGGTTCACCTGCTTGCATTGCTTAAGCCATTGTTGTGGCAGATCCCGTGTTGCCGCCTTGATTTTTAAATTCATTTGCAGTTGCGGCGGTACTGCTGCTGACACCCGGGGTGTGGAACCGGTCAAAGATTCCATTGGTCTGGAAATGCCTGGTACAGGCGACACTCCAAAGACGTGTCTGCCCATGGCGGTCCGGGAGATCCCAAAGCCTGTGAACCCGGTATGTCAGGACCCTTAACAGGGGGACATCATGTTGATCAAAAAAACAGGATGATTTGATCGTTTTGATTGAAATGGTTGAACCCTGAGCGCCTGCACGGATGTTGACATGGTTGGTGTAACCAAAAATTGATGTTCTATAAATCTGATGTGTTGATGATGCCGGTTGGATATGGAAACGGCTGTTTATATGAACATGTATTGATCGGCAGACCTTTCAGGGTGGTGCGTTAAAAGAATTTGGCTCAGATGTTGTATCGTGGACAATATGTTTTGATTTGCTTTGAACCGGTCAAAAGCAGGTCGCAAATGTCAGGCAGAACGAGTCTCCCTTGGTGTTATTTTTCACTTCGTATTCCTGTATATATCTCAGGGAAACATTCAGGAAAAAGGGCTTGAAAAGGGTGAGCTGGAGTTCCGGCCCGACAGCATGGCCTTCCGCCTTTAAATTGCTGGCCTCTGGGCCGCTGTCCTTTGTCAGTTGAATATATGAATACCCGGCAACGCCTGCTGTTAATACAGAGCCGTTTTTCAGGGGAATATCCTTGCCAAGGCCATATTCGAATATGGCCTCGTTTCCGGGCCTGATATCTGTGTCCTGATCCTCTGTGCTGTGAAGGAAACGCCCCCTGACTGAGGCGGTCCAGGTTTTGGCGGCGTCAAAATAAACCGTGCCCCCTGCCTGGTGCATGAATGTCCAATACCCTTTTCCCGGGGATGCGGGTTTATCGTGGTCGCCTGTGGGCAGGTAGGCACCGGAAGACAGAAACGCATCCCAGCGGTTGCCGTGCCAGGCAAGCACCAGCGGATCAATAAAGATGTCACCGAAACCAAACCGCTGGTCATCCGTGGTGGTGAACCCCATAACATTGACATTGAGATCTGTATTGAGAAGAAGAACAAAGACACTCATACCGTAGTCGGCCCCTAAAAATTTTTTCTCGGTAATCCAGGTGAGCAGGTTTACATTGATAAACAGTGACAGGTCTACGTCTGTGGTATCGGACGTATTGCCGTTGTCCCCTTTATACGAGTCTGAGTCATAAAACTGGCTGTAGTCGATAAACCATAAGCCCGGCGGCGGCATTGTGGCGTTTCTGATGCCGAACCCGCCCGGGGTGTAATGGGACAGGCTGGCAAATACCGGTCCGCTGGTGCTGAGGACGACAATTAGGGTTAAAAACAAAAATACACCTGCCACCTTGGAACTTGAAAATCTTGTCATTTTAAATACTCCTGATTCAGAATTACTGTTTTACGCCACCATTTGAAATCGGCGTAGAAAAAGAAAAAGACTGGGCTTTCCGATATACCCAGACAGATACTGACGGGATCTGCCACAATCCGGATCAGATTATAGCTGTCAGTGCTACCGCTTTCGTATGACAGGAAATCGTTCTTTGTCAAGCCGTGTATATAAAACAATCCTGCGCTGATGTGCGTCTTTGGTAGTAGGGTTGGATTTTAAGTATTTGAATCGAAAGGATTTTAAATCTTTGAAGTGCGGTTTTGGTATCTCGGAGCCGGGCGGGAGATACTAAAAAAACATGGCGCTCAGCCCGGTGGATGCGACAAATGTTCACGATGTTCCAGTTTTTTCCAATACCGGCAGGAACAAAGAAGGCGGGTGATGGCGGATAAATGGGTGGAGGGTTTGAAATACCTGCGGTTAAAGGCATTTTATGTCGCGATAAGGTTAGGTTTTACACGGTTTTTGGCAGATAAATCAGGGAAATTCACAATTTAATGTGGCTGTTACCGGTTCGGGGTGTCGCTGGGTGGGATGGAGGGCTTAGTAAATTTGTTGTGTTAAAATCCCGCCCCCTGACGTTGGCTCATGAACGAATGGCAGGGGGGCGGGACAATTTATGACGGGCTATCCGGCTTCGTAGGTGCAGGTGGTGAAATCGATCTCTTTGCCGCATTCGGTGCATTTGTGGGTTTTGTCGAATTCATCGGAAAAGATTTCTTTGGTTTCATTGCATTCAGGACACTTGCAGGTGAATGACTTCAGCTCTTTAAAACTTTCAAATCCGGGGCAATGTTGGGGTGTACTCATGTGAATCTCCTTTTATATTGGGTGTTGTTCCATCTTTTCAAGTTTTTTCAGTCACATTATACGCTGTTTTCTTCTGGGGCCAGGGACACCAGGGTCCGTCCTTTGACCTGGCCCGCAAGGATTTTCCGGATGTGCGATTCCAGTCCGTCAAGGCCTGTTCTGGTAATCATGTTGCCGGGGATGTCCGGTTTCCAGTCATTGGCCAGCCATTCCCAGAGATCCCGGCGCAAGGGCATGGGGCAGTGCTGGGAATCAATGCCGAACAGGGATACCCCCCTGAGGATAAAGGGGAATACAGTGATGGGAAGGTTGGGGGATGCCACCAGGCCGCAGCAGGTGACAATTCCGCTTTCCTGGGTGGCTTTGATGGCTGTGGCCAGGATATCCCCGCCCACCGTGTCCACCACCCCGGCCCATACGGGCTTGAGCATGGGGGCTTTTGTGTTTTCCAGGAATTCCTGTCTTGGGATCACCGTACTGACGCCAAGGCTTTTAAGAAAGCCGTCGTCGGGTTTTCCCGATACCGCGGCCACTTCATATCCCAGCTTGGCCAGGATGGCGCAGGCCAAGGAGCCCACACCGCCGGTGGCACCGGTCACCAAAACCGGTCCCTGGGACGTTTCCACCCCGGGTGCCAGCCGTTCCACAGACATGGCCGCAGTAAACCCGGCCGTGCCCAGGACCATGCTTTCCTCCAGGGTTAAATTGTCCGGCAGAGGCACCACCCATTCCGCAGGCACCCGGATATACTGGCCGAATCCGCCCGGGGTGTTCATGCCCAGGTCGTATGAGGTCACGATCACTTTGTCACCGGTATGAAAATCCTGGTGGCTGCTGGCCTGTACAGTGCCGGCAGCATCAATACCCGGAGTGTGGGGAAATTCCCGGGTAACGCCCCGGTTTCCCGTGGCGGAAAGTGCATCTTTATAATTGAGAGAAGAATAGGCGACCCGCACAAGTACTTCACCGTCGGGCAATTGATCTGTGAACCGCTCCTTGACTGCGCGTGAAAACAGGTCCGGTTCCGTCTCTTCGACAACCAATGCCTTAAAGGCTGTGTTCTCCATGAAATGCCTCCTGTCTGGAATCAGTGAAGCTGCTATAGTATAAATCCATAATACGCAAACGGGGATAAGTCAATACAGGGGTGTTGAGATTCCGCCTGATTTTTTCCCGGCAGCAGGATGAATCAATTTAAATACCGTTGCATCAACTGGTCATAGGTCTGGTTTTGCTTGAGCCGGTCCAGTGCATGCTGCAGCCTTGCCACAACAGCATCCGGGGTTTGGGGGTTAATGGCCAGGTAGTAATCGAACCGCCCGTCAAATAAAATGGTCTTTTTCACATCACAATAAGATTTTCCCATATGCCTGAGCCTGGCGGCCATGGTCAGCTCAAGGGAGGGCACAAGGTCCACCCGGCCGGCCATGAGCAATACAAGGTTCTGGGCTTCGTGGTCCACGATCTGGATCCTGGGGAATCCCAGTTCAATAAGGTAGTCGGTCTGGGCAGACCTGTACCCGCCGATTTTGTAAGCCTTTGCCTGTTCCAGAGTCTTGATGGTGATATCCTTGCGCTCCCTGAGTTTGAACAGCCACATGGCCCTTGGGGCCAGGGGGCCCACCCATTTGAACATGGGGGCTCGCTGCGGGTTTTTAACGGTCATGAATGCGGCGGCGTTTCCAGTGGTTTTGAGCATGAGAAAGGTCCGGCTCCAGGGGTGGATATGGATCTTGTTCCCTGCCATGCCGATGCCGGCATCCCTGAAGATCCGGGTGACCAGTTCAATGCCGAATCCGGATACCCGGCCCGTGTCTTGGGTATATTGAAACGGGGGGAATTCCTCGGACAGCACCAGGAGTTCACCGGCAGGGCAGGTGACGGCGGCATATAAAACAAATGCGATGATCAGCGTTGTTTTCATGATATTCCCATGAGATACCGTTTGTTGATATTGATCCGGATGTGCGAAGAACTGATTTGGTTATAAATGATAATGCCCGGGATTACAATGAAAAGAGACCGGTCCTGCCGGGGAATATCACGGTCCCGGCTGCCCGGGGCAAATACTTGTGAAAAGAGGATACGGCTGAAGGTGGATGAGAACGGGTGGGGATAGTTGAAAACGGATCAGGAAACCATCCGGTAGATCTGTTTTAACTGCCCGGAATCCAGGGGGCCGGACTGGGCCAGGGCCTGTTTCCTGACCATAGGCACAAGGGTCCGGGCAGTTGCCCGGTCAATGGAGATGCCAAGGGCCCGGAATACACGGACAAGCCCGGCTGATCCCGAATGGCTGCCCGCGACAAATGCTGACGGGGGCGCACCCACAAGGGCGGGATCGAACAACTGGTAGGACCGGGGATCCCGCATCATGCCCGCGCAGTGGACCCCGGATTCATGGGAGAATACCTGTGTGCCCACAATGGGCTTGTCCGGCGGGAGCGGACGGTTGGAAAACCTTGCTACTGTATTGCAGAGCCGGTTGAGCCCGGCCAGGCGGATGTTGCCCTGGAAGGTCCCGGTCCCGAACAGGGCGGTGGCGGTTTCCTCCAGGGGCGCGTTGCCGGCCCTCTCGCCAATGCCGTTGACCGTGACGCTCAGGGCGGCGGCCCCGGCCTGGGCCGCGGAAACCGCATTGGCCGTGGCCATGCCAAGATCGTTGTGGGCGTGGAATTCCAGATCAAGGCCGGGGGCGGCCGCCCTGAGATCCGTGATCATGCCCATGACCATGGAAGGGCTTGCCAGGCCTACGGTATCGGCCAGGCGGAGCCGGTGCACCCCAAAGTCTTGGGCGGTCCGGGCAAACCGGTGCAAAAAAACGGTTTCCGCACGGGTGGCGTCCTGGGCCCCTACAGATACCCGGTCAAAATAACGGCCGGCGTATTCAACCAGTTGCGCCAGGGTGTCCAGGACCCATTCCCGGGTCTTCCCGAATGTCCCGAGCAGGATGGGGGAGACCGGGAAGCTGATATGAACCCCGGGGACATTGCAGCCTGCGGCCAGGGCGACCTCCCCTTTTACCGCCCTGCACCAGCAGGATAGAAGACAAGGCAGGTCCAGGCGGGCCAGGGCCCGGAGTTCCCTGCAGGCAAGGTCTCCCATGGCCGGGATGCCTGCCTCGATTTCATCTATCCCGCAGGCGGCAAGCCCCGAGGCAATCTCAATTTTTTCCAGGGGACGGAATACCACTCCCGGGGCCTGGGCCCCGTCCCTGAGGGTGGTGTCCACCATGTGGACGTTTGGGCGGCCTGTGCTCATGAGAGCAGGTAGGCGTCCGCCACCTCTCCGTCTTCCAGGGCGTCCAGGATTTCGTCAACCGCCTCTTCACTGTCCACATTGCCGTACCAGACATTGTCCGGGTACACGATCATGACGGGGCCGTCATCACAGTATTTAAGACAGCAGGTGGACGAGACCAGGACATCGTCAAGCCCCCGGTCCAGGATTTCATTTTCAATATAAGGCAGGAACGCGCCTGATCCCTTGCGGTGGCACTTTCCCTTGGGATCGCCGTTGGGCCGGAAGCTGGCGCAGACCATGATATGTTTTCTGGGTTTTTCCATTTGATTTCTCCGTTGGTTAAGGTGTGTTCTCGCTGAAACTGTGGTGATGCCTGACGGGAGGTTACATACACCCGGTGCCCGTGCCTCTGCACTCTCCGCAGTCGGTATGTTCCCGGACAATGAGGTGGTTGATGTCCTCTCCCTGCTCCAGGGCGGACAGGACCATGTCGATCATTGCATTGACCTCAAGGATGGTGATGCCTTCCCCGGAAAGGATTTCCCTGGGCCGCCGGCCGATGCCGCCGACCAGGAGGGTGTGGCAGTCCCGGACAGTGTCGGCCAGGCCGTACCACCGAAGGTCTTTGGCGCCTGGTTTGGGCAGCCGCCGTTTCTCGATCATGACAGCGGGGGTATGTGTGGTGTCGTAAATACTCAGGGTCCTGGCTTCGCCCAGGTGCTGGTTGACCAATACCCCTTCGCGGGTGGCCACGGCTATATAGGGCCGTGCCGGTGTTTCCGGCTCCTCTTGTTTGTCCGGGGGGGGGTCGGGCATGTCTGCCCGGGGAAAGGAAATGGAGGCGTCTGCATGGTGCCTGAGCCGGTCCATGAGCCGCTGGTTCAGGGGATCGTCCAGAAGCCCTACGGCATCGGCCCGGCACCGTTTGCAATGGGTCATCTGGGGGATAAAGGTGCGGGCTTTGGCGCGCAGTTCTTTCATCATACCGGGTGAGGGCTGTCCAAGACCGGAAAGGTTGGCGCCCTCGTTGGGGAAATAGGGCATGCAGTTAAACAGGTCCACGCCCAGTTCCGCCATTTTTTCCGCGATATCTTCTACATGAAGGTCATTGATCCCGGGCAGGACAATGGTGTTGACCTTGACCATAATCCCCCTTTTGACAAGACCCTGGATAGCGGCAAACTGGCGTTCAAGAAGGAGCCGGGCCCCGGGGCCGGGGCCCAGGGTCTTTTTGCCGTTCCTGACCCAGGAGTAGATTTTTTCCCCGATGCCCGGGTCCACGGCATTGACCGTGATGCTGACGTGGCTGACACGGATTTCAGCCAGCTCATCCAGGTACGGGCCGATGTTCAGGCCGTTGGTGGCCACACAGAGCAGCATCTCCGGGTATTTTCCCCTGACCATCTTGAGGGTGTCCATGGTCCGGATCGGGTTGGCAAAAGGATCGCCCGGCCCGGCAATGCCCACCACCGAGATATTCTGTTTTTCCGTGACCACCTCTTCCAGGTAAGCCATGGCCTGGTCCGGGGAGAGAATGGCCGAGGAAACGCCCGGTCGGCTTTCATTGACGCAGTCAAATTTCCGGTTGCAGAAGTTGCACTGGATGTTGCAGGCCGGGGCGACCGGGAGATGGACCCGGCCGAAATCCTTGCAGGCCTTGGGGTTGAAACAGGGGTGGTTGTCTATATTCATGGGGTCTTCCTTTGGTGTTCTTAAGTGGTGTTACATATATGCGTAGCCCACCCGGGACCGGGTCTGCCGGTCCTGGAGGATGGCGTTGACAATGGTGTCGAAAAGGGATTGTGCGCCTTTGTAGCCGATATGGAGGAGTCGTGGGCCGCCCACCCGGTCGTGGATGGGAAATCCCACCCGGATCATGGGCACTTTGAGCCGGCGGGCCATGGCATAGCCCTTGGAATTGCCGATCACAAGATCCGGGGGATCGGTCAGGGCCGCGGCCCGCTCTTCGATCCGGGCAAAATCCATGTCATCGTGGATATGGACCTGGTCCCGGACGGTTTCGGGAAGGGTGTGGTCAAGGGCCCGGGCAAAGTCCCCGCTTTTCCCGCCCGAGGCGCAGATCACGGGAATGATGCCGATTTCCGCCAGGAAACCGGCCAGGCTCACGACAAAATCCTCTTCTCCGTAAATCACGGCCCGCTTCCTGGACACGTATTTGTTTCCATCCACATACGCGTCCACCAGCCGCCATTTCTGTTTTTGGTAGCGTTCCGGCACAGGTTTGCCCGTGATATCGGACAGGGCCTCAAAGAACCGGTCCGTGGCCTTGACGCCCATGGGGGCGGGCAGCCGGGTGCAGGGCACGTCGAACCGCTGTTCCAGGATGGCGCCTGCGGTGGCGCTGCCGCTGTCCGCAGCCATGGCCAGCACCGTTCCCAGCTCAATGCTGTGGGCGGCCACGCTCATCTTCCCGATCATGGAAAGGGGGGTGCCGCCTTCCTGGATGGCCTGGTACTCCTGCCAGGAAGGGCCTTCAAGGCGCTCGGAATAATCCGGCAGGACGGTGCAGGGGGTTGAAAACTCGGCAAAGATTTCCTTGAAATGCCGGATGTCCGCGTTGGAAAGCATGCCGGGAAACAGGTTGATGATTTTCTTTTTCTTGGGCTTGTACGGGATGCGTTTGTCTGCCGGATTGAACCGGTCCACCACGGCGGCAACGGCCTGGTGGAACCCGTCCATGTGGGTGCCGGTGTATGAAGGCGTGGACACATGCACCAGGGCCGCGCCGTTGACACTGGTCCCCATGTCGGACAGGATCATGGGTACATCGTCCCCGATGGTTTCGCTCAGGCAGGTGGTGGCGATGCCGATCATTGACGGGCTGTACTGGCGGGCCACGTTTTCAACGGCCTGCTTGAGGTTGGCCCCGCCGCCGAACACGGCGGTTTCTTCGCTGAAGTTGGACGAGGCAATGTCCACGGGTTCCTTGAAATGGCTGATCAGGTAGCGCCGCATATAGGTGGAGCATCCCTGGGAGCCGTGGAGCAGTGGCACGGTCCGTTCAATCCCGTGAAAGGCGAGTGCCGCCCCCAGGGGGGTGCACATCTTACACGCATTCCGGGTGGCGGTATATGGTTTTTTGGGTCTTTGTGCGGTCATTT
Source organism: Desulfobacter sp. (assembly GCA_036881925.1). Lineage (GTDB taxonomy): Bacteria > Desulfobacterota > Desulfobacteria > Desulfobacterales > Desulfobacteraceae > Desulfobacter. The sequence continues at coordinate 255,998 of JBAJNJ010000002.1, read as the reverse complement.
TCCATTTCCTTTACCGGTTGCAGTGGTGGCGGAGGGGACGGCCCGCCTGGGCACCAGGTCCCAGATCGGGCTGGTTACGGTTTCATGGACTTCCCGGGCAAAATTGGCCATGCCTTCGAACCCGGCCAGGGGGATTTTCCGTTCATGGTTGTGGTCGCAGAATCCAATGCCCAGCTTATAGGCAATGGGACGTTCCTTGACCCCGCCGATGAACAGATCCGCATCTTTTTCCATGACGTATTTGGCCAGTTCCAGGGGGTTGGCGTCGTCCAGGATCACGGTGCCGTCATTGCACATCTCCTTGAGGATCTGGTAATCTTCCCGGGTCCCGGTCTGGGATCCGGCCAGCACCACTTCCATGCCCATGGTTTTCAGGGCCTTGATCAGGGAAAACGCCTTGAACGCCCCGCCCACATACAGTGCGGCTTTTTTCCCGGCCAGGTCTTTCTTTACGGCGTCAAGGGCCGGGATGACCTGCCGGACTTCCTGTTGCACCAGTTCCCGGGTCTTCTCCATGATCTCGGGATTGTCCTTGAAAAACGCGGCCACCCGGTACAGGGCGTCGGAGGTGTCTTCAATGCCGAAGTAAGAGACACGGATATAGGGAATGCCGTATGTTTCTTCCATCATTTTCGCCAGATGGGTGACCGAGCCCGAGCACTGGACCACGTTGAGGCTGGCCCGGGCGGCCTGTTTGACCTCATCCACCCGGCCGTCGCCGGTGATCACGGAAACCACGTGCACGCCCATGTCTTCGTAATATTTCTTGATGATCCAGGTTTCCCCGCCGATGTTGAACTCGCCAAGGATGTTGATGGACAGGGGCAGGGGGGCGGGATCAGGGTTTCGCTGCACCAGGTTGAACAGGGCGTCGCAGGCGGCCTTGTACCCGTCCTTTTTGGTGCCTTTGAATCCTTCGGAGTGGACCGGGATCACGGGAATCCCGGTCTGGGCTTCCGCTTGCCGGCATACCGCATCCACATCATCCCCGATAATGCCCACAATGCAGGTGCAATAGACAAAGGCGGCCTTGGGCGCATACCGGTGGATCAGTTCCTTGAGGGCCATTGCCAGCTTTTTTTCCCCGCCGTAGATCACGTCGGTTTCGGACAGGTCCGTGGAAAAGCTCATCCGGTGGAGTTCCGGCCCTGAAGACAAGGCCCCCCGGATATCCCAGGTATAGGAGGCGCAGCCAATGGGACCGTGGATGAGGTGAAGGGCGTCGGCAATGGGGTAGAGCACCACTCTGGACCCGCAGAACACGCAGGCCCGCTGGCTGACCGCGCCTGCCAGGCTCTTTTTTTCGCAACTGATGTCAAAGGGCGTGTCACTGCCCTTTTCATAGATCTGTTTTTTTCTTTCCTTGAGCAGGGAGATGAATGACATGGTGAATTCCTTTACATGACCAGCTCAAAGGTTTCTTCGGGCGCATCCCGGTCCAGCCGGTCCATGACGGCGTCCAGGATCTTTTCAATGAGCCGTATGCCGCCCCGGTATCCCAGGGTGGGAAAGTAGGAATGGCCGATGCGGTCCAGGATGGGGAACCCGTAACGGACAAAGGGAATGTCGTCATCCCGGGCAATGTATTTGCCGTAGGTATTGGCCATGAGCAGGTCCACGGGATCGTTTTTGATCCACTGGTGAAGGGTGAACATGTCGCCCGGGCCTTTGACGTTGACCTGGCAGTCGAGGTGGGCGGTGATTTCCCGGATCTTTTTTTCAAAGGCCTTTCCCGGGGTGCCGGTGACAATGTGGACCGGCTTCATGCCGATGGTGACCAGGAACTCGGTCAGGGGGATGAGATGGTCGGGGTCGCCTGCCAGGGCAACGGTTTTGCCGTAAAGGTATTGGTGCATGTCCGATACCACGTCCAGAAGCCTCCCCCGCTCCCGGGTGATGCTGTCCGGCACGGATACGCCGGCAGCAGTCCTGAGGCTGTCCACAAACCGGTCCGTGGCCAGAAGGCCGATGGGCAGGTCCAGAACCTGGCAGGGCACTTTAAACTGGCCATCCAGGGCCCGGACCGCATCGGCGGATGCCAGGGGCCCCAGGCCGATGCTGCCGATGCTGTCGCCAATGCTCCTGAGTTCGTCTTTGGTAACCCCGCCCTTGGGAAACATGGCGTATTTGCCCGTGAGGGGGCCGTTCAGGACATTGGCCGTGTCCGGGAACAGGATGGGGTTGAGTCCCAGGGCCTTGGCCATCCGGCGGATCTCGGTCATATCCGCCGGTTCCACAAACCCGGGCACGATATTGAACCGGCCGTTGGATTCCCCGGTCTTTTTCGCAAACTGCAGGGCCATGGATTTGGTCATGTTTGAAAATCCCGTGACATGGGAGCCCACATAAGACGGGGTGGAGGCATGGATGACATGCTTTCCCTCAGGCACCTTGCCGTCTTTGACCGCTTTGCTTACGATCTGGTTGACATCGTCGCCGATGGTTTCGGACAGGCAGGTGGTGTGGACCGCGATAATGTCGGGGTCATAAGTGGTGAAAATATTGTCAATGGCCTGGATCAGGTTGGCCTGGCCTCCGAAAACCGAAGACCCTTCGGTAAAGGATGAGGTGGCGGCCATGACCGGCTCCCTGAAGTGGCGGGTCAGGGTGGACCTGTGATAGGCGCAGCACCCCTGGGATCCGTGGCTGTGAGGCAGGCAGCCGTGGATACCCAGGGCTGCGTACATGGCGCCGATGGGCTGGCAGGTTTTGGCCGGGTTAACGGTCAGGGAGGTGCGTTCCTTAATTTCCTTGTCTGTATGTCGAAGCAGCATGTTGTCGTTCTCCAGTGCTGGTAAAGTCGTTTTTTCCTGATGTTGTTAAAGATGGCGGGGATTACTCCTACTCCCACACGTACTTGGCGGACAGTTCCGGTGCGGACTGCCAGGGTGCTTCCAGGTACTGCCAGATATTGGCGTTGACCAGGCGGTCGATTTCCTCGTAAAAATTGATGGCCCCTTGGAACCCGGCATAAGGGCCGCCGGCATCGTAGGAGTGGAGCTGTTTCATGGGAATCCCGCTTTTCTGGATGGCGTATTTTTCTTTGATGCCGGCGCAGTAAATGTCGGGCTTGTACATTTCCAGGAGGGTCTCGGTCTCGAACTGGCTGACATCGTCGATGACCAGGGTGCCCTTGTCCATTTCCGGCATCATGCCTTTATAATCCTTGAATGCATAACCGGTTTCCTCAAGCGCCTCCATCTGGGCCAGGGTTTTTCTTGCGTTGAACTTTTCCGGGTCTTTTTCCACGGCCAGCTCTTCAATGTTCCTGGAGTCCGCATCAATCTTAATGTCCGGGATCACCTCTCTGCCTTCGTAATCGTCCCTGTGGGCAAATTCATAGCCGGCCGAAACCACGGTCATGCCGATTTCCCTGAACAATTCCTGGTAGTGGTGGGCCCTGGAGCCGCCCACAAAGAGCATGGCGGTTTTGCCTTCACACCGTTTTTTGACGTCCAGCCGTTTGGCTTCGATATCGGGCATTTCTTCGGCAATAACCTCTTCCACCCGGTCTATAAGGGCCTGGTCTTCAAAATAGGCCGCGATTTTCCTTAAGGATTTGGCCGTGGCCTTGGCCCCGATAAAGTTGATCTTGATCCAGGGGATGCCGTATTTTTCTTCCATCATGTCTGCCACGTAGTTGATGGACCGATGGCACATCACCGTATTCAGGTCGGCGGTATGGGAGTTGGCAAACTGGTCATAGGTGGAGTTCCCGGAAAAGGTAGAGACCACGGAGATCCCGCACTTGTCCAGTATCCGGTCGATTTCAAACCCGTCCCCGCCGATGTTGTACTCGCCCAGCAGGTTGATCTTGTATTCCGCCTCCATGACGGTGTCGTCCTCGCCCACCACATGGGTGAAGATCCCGTTGTTGGCAATGTGGTGGCCTGCGGACTGGCTGACACCGCGGTAGCCTTCACAGGAAAATCCAAAGATGTTGATGCCCAGTTTTTCCTTCATTTCCCTGGCCACGGCATGGACATCATCCCCGATCAGCCCCACCGGGCAGGTGGAGAAAATGGAAATGGCCTTGGGCTTAAATATGTCATAAGCCTCCTGGATGGCGGCCTTGAGCTTTTTCTCTCCGCCGAACACGATATCTTCGTCCTGCATATCCGTGGAAAAGCAATAGGTCATGAAATTGTCATCCCGGTCCGTGGGCGGCCGGGTCTGGTTCCGCCGGGTGAGCCAGGAGTAAAACCCGCACCCGATGGGGCCGTGTGTGATGTTCACGATATCCCGGGTGGGCCCCAGGATCACGCCCTTGCACCCGGCATAGGAACAGCCCCGCTGGGTGATGATCCCGGGCACGGTCCTGACGTTGGCAGATACCTGGGGCACCTTGCCCTGGTCGTCCATATCGTTGGATACGATCTGCTTGGCCCGTTTCCGGGCCACCTTGGCCGGGTATTTTGAAAGTATTTCCTTTTTTATGGTTTCCGGATCAACCGCCCGGGGTCGTTCGCCTGTCATATTGTCACCTTTTGGTATTTCTGAATTTGATCTGTCTGAATGTTTCCTGCGCAGAATGCTTACGGGCCGGATATTATCCTTCTAAAAGTCATCCAGGACCTTGTCCCCGTTTTCCTCGGTTCGGACCGACACGGCATCAAAGGTGGGCATGACCCAGATGACACCGTCGCCGGACTTCCCGGTCTGGTTGGCGCTGATAATGGTATCAACGGTTTTTTTGACCAGTTTGTCCGGGACCACCAGGAAAATGGCCCGCTTGGGGATGAGGCGGTCGGTCTGGCCGAGCTGGGCAATGGCCTCTTCAAACCCCTGTTCCGCGCCTTTGAGCAGGTCCATGTTGACCAGGCCCTTTCCCCGTCCCAGGGCTTCCATGGCGGTCATGGACGAGACCCCGGCGTCAATCAGGGCTTTTTTGGTGTGGTTGATCTTGTTCATGCGGATCACGGCCATGATTTCTTTCATGAGGCCACCTCTTCCGCAGCAGGTTCGGGTTCTTCCTCTTTGAGGCCGGAGGAGATGGTATAGGTTTCGGTCACAGGGCTGATAAAAATTTTGCCGTCGCCAAAAGCGCCTTTCTCACCGGTTTTGGCTGTGGCCATGATGGTTTTGAGGACAAAGTCCCTGTCTTTTTCATCCACCACGGTGAGCAGCATTTCTTTGGGGATTTCATCATAGGTGATTTCCCCGATCTTGATGCCCCGCTGTTTGCCGCGGCCGGCCACGCTCATCCGGGTCACCGCAGGAAATCCCGCCTCCATGAGGGCGGCCATAACGTCGTTTACGCGTTCAGGTCTGATAATGGATTTGATCATTATTTTCATGGTGGGGTCCTTTCTTATGCAGCAATGCCGTATTCGATGAGCAGGGATTCCAGTTCCTCGATTTCAATGGGAGTGGGAATGACAAATTTTTCGTTTTCGTCGATTTTTTTGGCCAGGGTACGGTATTCGTCGGCCTGGGGATGGTCCGGGGCAAAATCGATCACGGTCTTTTTGTTGATTTCCGCATGCTGGACCATGTTGTCCCGGGGGATAAAGTGAATCATCTGGGTGCCCAGTTTTTTGGCCAGGACTTCGATCATGGCCTTTTCATTGTCCACCTTCCTGGAGTTGCAGATCAGGCCGCCGAGCCGGACGCCGCCGGACTGGGCGAATTTCACGATGCCCTTGCAGATGTTGTTGGCCGCGTACATGGCCATCATTTCACCGGAAACGACAATATAGATTTCCTGGGCCTTTCCTTCCCTGATGGGCATGGCAAAGCCACCGCAGACCACGTCGCCCAGGACATCGTAAAATACATAGTCCAGGTTCTGGTCCTCGGAGTACGCCCCGAGCTGTTCCAACAGGTTGACTGAAGTGATAATGCCCCGGCCCGCACATCCCACGCCCGGTTCCGGCCCGCCGGATTCCGTGCACAGGGTGCCGCCGTATCCTGATTTCCTGACATCTTCCAGCAATACGTCTTCCCCCTCGTCCCGCAGGGTGTCCAATACGGTTCTCTGTGCCAGTCCGTTGAGCAGGAGGCGGGTGGAGTCTGCCTTGGGGTCGCAGCCGACCACCATGATTTTTTTGCCGGCCTCCACAAGGCCTGCCACTGTGTTCTGGGTTGTGGTTGATTTTCCGATACCGCCTTTCCCGTAAATTGCGATCTTTCTCATGTGTCTTATCCTTATTCAATTAACTGCTCAGTATCAGGGAACTGCCGGTTCGCCTTTGAATCTGGTTAATGCAAAGGGTGGGCCATTTGATGTGGTAAAATGATGAGAGGTGTCTAACTGTCTTTTATAGTTAAGGTTATTTATAGCAGGTCTAATTTTTTTTCGGCGAAACATTAGAGTGCAAAGCAATTTATAACATATTTGTATTTATATTATTTCAAATATGTCATAAATTGCTTTTGTATAATATATTTTGTTTTGATTTTTGAGTGTGATTATTTCGTTGACATTTGTAAAGTAATCTTATTAGATACGATTTTATTTTCAAAAGAGATTCAATTTTCGTTTTTGTTCGACACTCAATAATCGGTTCATCAAAAACAGAAAAGATTTTTTAGCATGAAACACAATGATCGATAACTAACCATTCAAATGGCTTGTGCTGGAGAACTTTGTATGAATGGCAAGCATAGAAAAATCAATATTGTAATGAAGATCCCTTTATTCATTTTCATTATTCTTTTTGGTCTCACAGGATGTGCATATAATCAAGCTACCGGTAAGTGCGATTTTGTTCTGATCACCGAAAGAGAAGAAATTGAAGCCAGAGAATTCTATGAAAAAAAAATAAAAGAAGAGCGTGAGCTGTATATAGCAAGCAATAAGCTAAACACATATTTAGGGGAGGTCCTTGATAAAGTTTCTATAAATGCCCACAGAAAAACAATAAAATATCGAGTCCTTATAATTGATGAACCTGAGATTTATGCGTTTTCAGTACCTGGCGGTACGATCTGCATCAGCCGGGGATTGCTTTGTTTTTTGAAATCAGAAGCAGAGCTTGCGGCGATCATTGCGCATGAAATTGCCCATATTGATGCGAGGCATACAATAAAAGAGTTTAGTTATGCCGTGCTTGGTGACATCATATTTATGGGTACTGAGTCAGCTTATAATTTATTACCAGCCTCCTTATTGACATCCAAAATCAGTGAAAGTTTTATTAATCAATATCGTTACAATTCGGAAGTGGAAGCAGATAAACTTGCTTATGATTATTTGAGAAAATCTGGTTACCCAAGTGATGCTCTTTTAAGTGTTTTAATTGATACGTATAATTACTTTAATTTATATTATCCCAAAGAAAAAATACCCAATTCATATAAAAGAAGAATTGATTCTTTAAAAAGTTTACGTGCTGATGATTCTGTTTATAACAAAGTTGAGGAAACCAAATTGTTGAGGCAGAGGTACTATCGAAACATTGAAGGAATAACTTTTGGAGCGTCTGATCGTTATGCTGTAATAAAAAAGAATCAATATCTGGATATGATAAATGGGATTAAAATTTCATATCCAAATAATTGGACTATTACTTACTCCCATAGTTATGACAGCAGGCAAACCATAGACGTTTTATCTCCAGATAGATCGATTGGAATAAGAACCGTTTTCAGCGAGTATCAGGAGAATTCGACGTCAGATGGTATACTTGAAGCCGTCAAATATAGCAGCCATGCTAGGGTCACTCAATTACGAGAAGAAAAACCCGAATGTTATGAAATGCTCTATCCTGGTAATACTCTCTGTCAATACGTCTGCCTAGATAAAAATCAATACATTCTCTCAGAAAGCATTAAGGGCGGATGCGACGCTTCTATTAAAAAACTCATTCGTAGAACAACACTTGGAATAAGTAAAATGGACAATACTGAAATTGATTCAATTAAAACTCCTAAGATATCCATCCTTAAAATAAAGAAGGATACGACTTTTTTAGATTTAGCAAAGAACTCTAAATTGAATGGAGAGCCTGAAAAGATATTGAGACACCTGAACGGATTTCCCGATGATGAAGAACCGAATGTCGGCGATATGATAAAAATTGTCAACTAATCAAAACGTTCGTATTTCACTTATGTATAGATTCTTTTCTTTAATATTTATTTTGCTATTAATTATAGTTGGTTGGGTCCTATTTTTTTCGCCAGTTGATTTCCATGGCCCGGGAATTTTGCCTATGGAAGATGTTAAAGATCTTCCGAATATACACACTCAAATTATATCTGTTCTAAATCGAATGACAGACAATTTTATGAACTGGGCTATAATAATCATAACAGGAAATTTTATAATTTTTCGATATTACAAAAAAGAAATCAAAGCTAAGAAAAAATATGAATTCTGTCTGATGTTTTCTGTTACTATCTTAGTTATATCAATAGTTTCAGGTAGTTTTATTTATTCTTATCTTTTGGCTTTGCTGGAAAACGAGCTATTACCAACGACAAAATATGTTTGGCTTAGAATCTTTGCTTATGTTCAATTTATAGCATTTTTTGTAGGTTTCATTTCTTTTATGCTGCTTTGCATTTCATTGTTGGAGGAAACAAAAGGAAATAAATTATGAAAAATTTTTGGATGGCTTTACTTTTTTTATGTTCTTTAACATCTTGCCAAAATAACGTTGGTGAGCATAATAATTTGCTGTTCCCTCCGCCAGAAAATAATTCCCATAGTGTATGGATTGATACTCCATCAGGCCGAAAAGCTGTCGTTCAAACGCGTGGCGGTAATATGACCACTTCGTTTCGATATCGTTTCAAACCTGACCAAGGTAAAATAAGCCTCAAGGGCCATTTCGTAGATACGGGAGAAGAGTGTGAAGTTCTCATTATAACAAAAGAGTGTCCTGAAAAAGTTTATTGTGAAAAAATATGAAAGCACTAAACATTGTCATTCCCATTGTTTGTTTCTTGTTGCTTTTACTTTTTAGTCCAATGGGTTACGCAAATGATAAAGAAATTGAAATTTTTGGATATTATCCTATTGATATTAAAAAAGATGAATTGGAATGGCACTCTTCCGGCGGTGGCTTCCGAATTCTATCTTACTATAAAACTAAAGAGGCGGATGGGCTTCATCCCACTCTAAAAACAATATGGGGGCAACCGTCCCGCCGCTTTTTATCATACGAAAAATTTGAGGAAGATCATTGGGTCGAAAGGGCGGATTTAACTAGAGAGCTTAATATTTATAGTTTGGGTTTTGGAATATGGAATACTCCTCAATTTTATTTCGAAATGACAGGTTCGGTTTATGATGGGGAGGGGCAATACAGGAGCAATTCCAACCAAAAGATTGAATATGATTGGCAAGCTGTCAAAGGAAATTTAGAAATTCGAAGGCGGTTTTGGATCGGACAGTCGTCTTCAAAAAGAGATTTGGTGGATATATATGGGAATGCAAATTGGTATCAAGTCACCGATACCAGTGATGATGGCCTGTCCGTATATGGTTTCATGGGGGGAATACGATTTTTAAAACATTTTATAGATATGCCAAATGAAGTTCCATTAATTGGCAAAAGTAAATTTTATTTTGATGCAGCTTTCAATATATCTAAAAGGTTTTATGAATTCGAAAGTGATTCGACAAGGTATCAAGGAAAGCTAGGTATGTATGTCGATATGAAGCCTAAAGTAAATGGTGGGGCCTTTCAGTTTTTACGTCATCATTCATTTTGGGTTAGTCACTCTAGTTATCATTCTGGCGATGGTGAGTTGGAATTATATCCAGATCACAACTCCACTTCATATTTGACATTTGGGATTGGCACCTATGTTTTTGCGTCTAGAGATATGTCACTAAAAATAGGAGTTCATAATACTCGAAGAAATGTCGGGCAATTAGGTTCTCATAGGATTAGTACGATTTTGATTACACTACGTAGAGAGATTTGAAAGCGCTTTATCAGCTTGTATCGCTTGGGTTAGCAGTTTGGCAGTAAGATTACATGTAAATGAATCGCCATCAGTTTTGTAGACACTTCTTTTCAAATTCTGATGGTACCAAATCATTGGCAAATCCATGCCGACGTTTCGAGTTATAGAACATTTCAATATAATTAAAAATATCTGATTTTGCTGCTTCTATGGTTTTATAAATTCTTTTCTTGATTTTTTCTCATTTAAGCAACTGAAAAAAAACTCTCAGCTACTGCATTATCATAGCGATTGCCTCGCCTGCTCATACTGCAGATTAAATTGTGTGGTAATTCCCCCCGAAAAAAATGAGGTTATCCTATAATTCTTTGTAGAAAAAACGATCAGATACAGGTGGAGTATTAATCCATAGATCCTCTCTACACGTATTTGACCAAACATATCAGGGCGGTGTCCTGCCAGTCCCGGGCCTTGTAAAAGGCCAGGCCGTTTGTATTGTCCCGGTCCGCCAGAAGCTGGAGAGCCGATATCCCCCTGTCCCTTGCCCAGCCTTCAATGGCGTTGACAAGGCGTGAACCGATGCCGCTGCCTTGCCATGCCGCATCCACCACCAGGTCTTCGATAACAGCGGATATTTTTCCCTGGGCCGTGGAAATCCGGGTCTGGGCCGTACACATGCCCACAACGCCTTGTTTGTCTTTGCAGGCCACCTTGACGGCCCTGTGCTTTCCGCATCCGTCCAGCATGAGGCGCAGTCCTTTTTCCTGGAGGGAGGCATTAAAGGTGAAATCCGCTTCAGCGGCAAAAAGCTGTTCCAGAAGCGGCAGCATCTGGTGGATATCTTCGGGGGTTGCATTCCGGATGGTAACGGGCACGGCATTCTCCTTGTTCAGGCGACCTCTAATCATGGTCTTTGGGTCGGATTTCTGCGTTGCAGCAAAATCCTGATGACTAGAGATACCCTTTATTTTTGTTATATGGGTTTCCTATACCGGCAGATGAATGGCAATGCAACCCCTGTGCCGCGAAACCGTCTGCCGGGCATGTGAATTGTTGTGCATAAGGGTCGCTTCGCATAAGGGATGATCAGACCTTGACTTTTACACCTGTTATCCCCTAGAGTCTCGGGTATTCATTACCTGTAACATCACCGGATGGGTTTGATATTTCCACAATTTAATATAAAGAGTCTGATCCATGAAAATACTACTGACAAATGATGACGGCTATCGGGCCCCGGGCATCCTGGCCCTGTACAAGGTCCTTTCTCCGGACCATGAAGTGATCCTGGCAGCGCCTGACCGGGAACGAAGCGCCATCGGCCACGGCATTACCCTGAACCACCCCTTGCGCTACGACCGGGTGGCCCTGAACGGCGGGGGCATGGGCCATGCCGTGAGCGGCACCCCGGCGGATTGTGTGAAGCTGGGATTGTTCGAAATCTGCGGTGGGGCACCGGATCTTGTGATTTCCGGGATCAATGCGGGATCCAATACCGGGGTGAACATCAACTATTCAGGCACGGCCGGGGCGGCCAGGGAAGCGGCCATCAACAAACTCACGGCCATTGCCGTATCCATCCAGTACGGCGACATCATGGATTTTGACGGTATTGCAGGGTATGTATCCTCTATTGCGGACAAGGTGCGGGCCATGGGGTTGCCCCAGGGCGTGTTCCTGAATATCAACGCCCCCTGTATTGCCGCAAAAGACGTTAAGGGCGTCAGGGTCACCCGGCAGGCGGACAACAACGTTTCCAACGGGTTTGACCGGCGGCAGGACCCCCGGTCAAAGCCCTATTTCTGGTACGGGGGCCTGGCCCCGGTCCGGCACGGTGAGGGAACCGATAATGCCGCCCTGCAGGACAATTGTATTTCCATCACCCCCATCCAGTGCGATATGACCGCCCACGGCATCATGGCGGAACTGTCCCGGTCAGGGCTTTAGGGCTATGGCGAAACCGTTTGATGCGGCCAGGGTCTCCCTGGTGTCTGCCGCCCACTTTGTCCATGACCTGTACACCAGTTTCCTGGCGCCCCTGCTGCCCCTGATCATTGAAAAGCTCTCATTGACCCTGGGCCAGGCAGGGTTGTTGTCCACGGTGATGCAGATCCCGGCCCTGCTCAATCCCTTTATCGGGTTGTTTGCGGACAACCGGGGCCTGGCCCGGTGGCTGGTGATCCTGGCCCCGACCATGACAGCCGTGCCCATGAGTTTCATGGGGCTGGCTCCGACATACGGGGTGCTGCTGGCCTTGGTGTTTTTTGCGGGGATTTCCGTGGCCCTGTTCCATGTGCCGGCCCCGGTGCTGGTGGCCCGGTCCGCCGGAGACTTCAAGGGACGAGGCATGAGTTTTTTCATGACCGGCGGGGAACTGGCCCGGACCCTGGGGCCCATGGTGGCGGTGGGGGCGGTGTCGGTTCTGGGCCTGGGGAATTTCCATTTTGTGATGGTGCTGGCGGTTGCCACGTCGATCCTGCTTTACTTTACCCTGGAACGGGCAGAGGAACGATCCGCAGTCAAGCGCAAGGGATCGTTGAAAAAAGCGTACCAGGAGGTCCGCCATGTTCTTGATCCCCTGGCCGGCATCCTGACGGCCAGGGCATGCATGCACGGTTCCATGGGCATGTTCCTTACGGTGTATGTGGAACAGAAGACCAACAGCCTCTGGCTGGGCGGGGCCGCCCTGACCCTGTACGAGGCCCTGGGCGTTGCCGGGGTCTTGTCCGCCGGCACCCTGTCCGACCGCCTGGGACGCCAGCGGGTGCTGTTCTGGGCCCTTGCCGTGGCGCCGGTGGCCATTATCCTTTTTATATTCACCACGGGGATTTTCCAGGTGGCGATGCTCCTGGTCACCGGGTTCACGGTGCTGTCCACCACCCCGGTGATGCTGGCCCTGATCCAGGAAACCGCCCATGAAAACCCGTCAGCCGCCAACGGCCTGTTTATGATGATTTCCTTTGCGGTCCGGTCCGTGGCCGTGGTGGTGGTGGGTTTTCTGGGGGATGCCTTCGGAATGGACAATATGTTTCTCATTGCGGCAATGGCAGGATTTACGGCCATTCCGTTTTTGTTTACCTTAAAGAAGAGAATACCCTCTCCGGTGCCTGCCGGAGACAAAAGATAAGGGAGAAATTCCATGTTAAAGACAAACAAGGATCGTGTGGTAGAGATGTTTCTGGCCTGTAAACCCGGGATGCCGCGGGTGGGGCCGAGCTGGCGCGTGGACCACCAGGGCGTCCCGTTCCTGATGCCCGGCATCGGCGGCATCACTCTGAATGTCCAGGTGGGGGACCCGGCATTCGGCCTGGCCGGGGACCATATTGAACCCGGGGTGTCGTGTACGGCCAATGCAGAAAAACCCAATGATTTTCCCAACCCGTCCCTCCAGATTCTTTCCTGTGTGGGCAATACGGCTGTGATTGTCTCGGGAGAGGCCAAAGGGGAAACAGGGGTGGTCATCGGCCATCATGGGGGATCGGAACATCTTATCGTGGATTTCCCCCGGGCGGTTAAAGAGAAGATGACCTATGATGACAAGATCCAGATCCGGGCCAAGGGCCAGGGCCTGGCGCTTACGGATTACCCGGAGATCAAGCTGTTTAACCTTTCCCCGGATCTTTTGGAACAGATGAAGATTACAGAGACGGACCAGGGCACGCTCAAGGTGCCGGTCACCACCAAAGTGCCTGCAGCCTGTATGGGGTCGGGTGTGGGGCGTGCCCATGTGTGTGCCGGGGATTACGATGTCATGACTTCGGATCCGGACACAGTGAAGAAATACCGCCTGGACCAGATGCGGTTCGGGGATTTCGTGGCCCTGATGGACCATGACAACTCTTATGGCCGGGCCTTTGTCCAGGGGGCGGTCAGCATCGGGATCGTTGTGCATTCCGACTGCCTCTTGGCCGGCCACGGCCCCGGGATTTCAACCCTGATGACCTGCCCCAGACCCCTGATCGAACCGGTGATTGAGCCGTCCGCCAATATCGGTGACCTTCTGGGGTTCGGCACCCGGAAAAATTGAGAACCGGTTTTTAAAGAGAATGGTCCTGGCGGGGAGGTACACTGTTTTGCGCCTTGAGGCGGCAGGTGCCCCCCAGGGTGTGGATTTCCCGGACCACCCGCTGCACCAGATCGTCGAACCGGTCTGCAATTTCCGGGGTGAGCCGGTCATCCAGGGTGTTCAGGTCCCGGGGTTCAATGCCGATGATGGTGGTTTCCGGCACATGGTCCAGGGCCTTGCAAAGGGTGAGGGCCTCGATCATGTCCACCTGGTGCAGGGAGTTTTTGGCCAGGATGCGGTCCGGGATCTGGTGGTGGGCCAGGCAGTGGATGTCCCCGGGCCGGCCATGGTTGAGAACGGTGTCCACCACCAGCAGCTTGCCGGCCGTGGAGATCACGCCCAGCAGGTTGATGCCCAGGACCCCGCCGTCCACAATGATGACGTTGTCTGATACATCATATGCCGCTTCCAGGTGCTGGACCACGCGGATGCCCACCCCGTCGTCCTTGTAAAGGATGTTGCCCACCCCCAGTACCGTGATATTGTCAGGTGTTTTTGTGTTTTCCGTCATGCCTTTTCCAGGCAGCGGCTTCCGGCAGTATCTGCCGGAAGCCGCATGCATTTGATACGTTACTTAAAATTTAGGTTAGATGACCTTGACCTTGTATGTTTCATTGGTGTGCGGGTCGATTACGTGCACGGCACAGGCAATACACGGGTCGTAGGAATGGACGGTCCTGAGCACTTCCAGGGGCTGCTTGGGATCGGCGATGGGGGTGCCGATCAGGGAGTTTTCCACCGGCCCTTTCTGGTTTTTGCCGTCGGAGGGCCCCAGGTTCCAGGTGGAGGGCACCACATACTGGTAGTTTTTGATCTTGCCGCCGTCAATGTTGATCCAATGGCCCAGCGCACCCCTGGGCACGTCATTGAGGCCGTATCCCTCGCCCTTGTCCGGCATGGTCCAGGGCTGGTAGGTTTTCTTGTCTCCGGATGCGATATTGGACTTGAGGTCTTCCACCCAGCCCTCCATGGCCGCCCCGACCACAACGGTTTCAATACCCCTGGCAGCGGTCCTGCCCAGGGTGGAGAACAGGGCTTCCATGCCCACGCCCAGTTTGCCCAGCACATCGTCCACCAGATTTTTCACATCTTTCTGGCCGCTGGTATACGCCACCAGATTCCTTGCCAGGGGGCCGACCTCGGCGGATTTGCCCCTGTACCTGGGGGCTTTCATCCAGGAGTATTTGTCGTCGGTGTTGTAATCCACCTCGCCTTTTATGGGCCGGGTTTCGCCCACGGACGGGTGTTTGGCCTCACCCGGATCATACCAGGCCCGGGTGACATCTTCGGTGATCTGGGCCAGGTCAACGGCTTTGGGGGTCAGGTCGCCTTCAAGCACGCCTGCGGGATAGAGCAGGTCGTCATCCACCCCTGCCCCGGGGAAGTCGCCGTAGCACAGGTAGGTGGTGTTGTTGCCGCCGATGGCGCCCCAGTCTTTGTAAAAAGAGGCCACGGCCAGAAGATCGGGAATATACACGTCTTCGACAAATGCCCGGGTCTCCTGCCAGATATTGGTGAATTCGTCGATCCGGTCCGGTGTCAGTTCGCCCGCAGAGGTGACGCCACCCACGACCAGGGACTGGGGATGGGGGTTTTTCCCGCCGAAAATGGCATGCATCCTGGCAGCCTTTGCCTGGAGCTTGATGGCTTCCAGGTAATGGGCCGACGCCATGAGGTTGGCTTCGGGCGGCAGATGGTATGCGGGATGGCCCCAGTATGCGTTGTTAAACGGTCCCAACTGGCCGGAATTGACAAAGGTGGACAGCTTGGTTTTGACTTCCTTGAAGTATTCTGATGTGCCGGGCCGTCCGCTGGTGTTTTCGGACAGTTTGGCTGTTTTCACGGGATCTGCGGACAGGGCCGAGACAATGTCCACCCAGTCCAGGGCATGCAGATGGTAAAAATGGACGATATGGTCATGCTGGTACTGGGCCCCGTGGAGCAGGTTCCGGATCAGCCGCGCGTTTTCCGGGATGGTGATGTTGCAGGCGGATTCCACCGCCCGGACCGAGGACAGGGCGTGGATATAGGTACAGACCCCGCAGGAGCGCTGGACAAAGTGGTGGGCATCCCTGGGATCCCGGCCCTGGAGCATCATCTCGATTCCCCTGAACATCTGGCCCGAACTCCAGGCATCCTTGACCCTGCCGTTTTCAACTTCCACCTCGATTCTCAGGTGGCCTTCTATCCGTGTGATGGGATCAATGATTATTTTCTTCCCCATAATAATTTCCTTTCAAAGTGGCTTCAGATTAAGATTCTTCGTAAAATGGCGTCATGCTGTCCCAGAAGTCCGGTTCGCTGCAGCCGATGCAGGGATGGCCGGCCTGGATGGGGAAGCTGGTTGAATCATTAAACTTGAGGGTGGGGCAATTATTATAGGTTTCAGGGCCTCTGCAGCCCATTTCGTACAGGCAGTATCCCATCTGCTCTTCTTTGGAGCCGAACTCGGATACAAAGTTGCCCTCTTCATAGTGGGCGAGCCTGGGACAGTTGTCATGGACGGTTTCGCCGTAGGCAAACATGGGACGGCCGTATTCGTCCAGTTCCATGGCTTCGCTGTTCAGGTACTTGATGATGGTGGACAGCAGGTTGAGGGGATTGAGGGGACATCCCGGCAGGTTGATGGCATTTGTTCCCAAGGCGTCGTTTACGCCCTTGTACCCGCCGGGGTTGGGGGCTGCCGAGGCAATGCCGCCATAGGTGGCACAGGTGCCGATGGCAATGGTGGCGGCGGCCCGGGGGACCACTTCCTGTGCGATTTCCAGGAAGGTCCGTCCGCCGACTTTGCCGTATGCCCCGTTATACGCCGTGGCAATGGCCCCTTCCACCACACAGACGAATTTGCCGTCGTATTTTTCAACCGCATGGTGAAGGTTTTCTTCGGCCTGGTGCCCGGCGGCGGCCATCAGGGTTTCATGATACTCAACGGAAATGGTTTCCAGGATCAGGGTGCCCACGTCCGGGGTCCTGAGAAACGCTTCGGAGCATCCCGTGCATTCGCCGAAGTGCAGCCAGACCACTGCAGGTCTTTGGGCTGCGGCTTTTTCAATCTTCTCCGCCACCTGTCCGGCACAGGAATAGGAGAGTCCCATGCTTGCGGTGAGGGCGGTACAATACTTGAGAAAGTCTCTTCGTGAGACCCCTTTTTCTTCAAGACGCTTGTAGAATTGCTGGGTTTGTTTTTTCATCGCACCTCCATGCTGTTTATGATTTCGTATCATAAAATTGGGTTTCCAAATTATTACATAGAGCGGGTACGGCAACTGAGCAAATTGATTGTTCTGATGACTATGGCAAATATCATAGGGGTTTTCAATATGTTTTATGCGGTTTTGCAGGGATTATATGCCGTTACAGTGACTGCGGCGGTGTTTATGTGTTTTAAAAACCGGAAAATACTGGTATAAGTAGGCGTTTTAGCCATTCGTAATGATCGAGGAATATAAGCGTTGAATACCGAAAAAAGAACCATTCTTCAAAAGGGACGCGGCCGGACCCGTAAGCTTGCCAAGCTTGAATATCTATATGAACGGGAATCCCGTTATTTCGCCCAGGTTGCTGAAAGTGTAAAGGACCTTGCCGTTGAGGAGCTTAAATCCCTGGGCGCCCGGGATCTGAAGCCTGTTTTCCGGGGGATCTGGTTTTGCGCGGGAAAAAAGGAGTTTTACAGGATCAACTACCAGGCCCGACTGGTATCTCGGATCCTGGCGCCCCTGGCCGTATTTGAGTGCACGGACAAGGACGGGTTGTACAAGGCCGCCAAAAAGATCCGCTGGGAGGAATTCCTGACGCCCAAGAAAACCTTTTCCGTCGTGGCCAATGTATCCGAGTCCCAGATTACCCATTCCAACTTCGCAGGGCTGCGGGTCAAGGATGCCATTGCCGATTATTTCCGGGACAGGACCAACCGGCGGCCTTCCGTGGATGCGGATGATCCCTGGATCATCATCAACCTTCACATTCACAAAGACCAGGCCACCCTGTCTGTGGATGCGTCGGGCGGCCCCCTGCACAAGCGGGGCTACCGGGAGGCAAGTGTTTCTGCGCCCATGCAGGAAACCGTTGCCGCCGCCATTATCGCCCTGAGCGGGTGGGACGGGTCCCGCCCGCTGTACGATCCCATGTGCGGATCCGGCACCCTGCTTTGCGAAGCCCTGATGCATATCTGCCGGATACCGGCCCAGGTGTTCCGGGAGCAGTTCGGGGTTGAACGTCTTCCGGATTTTGACGCCCAGGCCTGGGAACAGGTCAAAACAGAAGCGGAGGCGGATATCCGGCCCCTGCCCCGGGACCTGATCCGGGGAAGCGATATCGCAGAATCCTCTGTTGAGGCCGTGAAAACCAACCTGATGGGTCTTCATTACGGGGGGGATATCCCCATTTCACTGTCGGATTTCAAGGCCCTGCCTCCCCTTGAGAATTCGGTGATCGTCACCAACCCGCCCTACGGGATCCGTATGGGTAAGGAACAGGACATGAATCGGTTTTATGGGGATCTGGGCGTGTTTTTAAAGGAAAAATGCGGGGGATGTACCGCGTTTGTCTATTTCGGAGAGCCCAAGTTTATTAAAAAGGTGCCCCTGGCACCCTCGTGGAAACGGCCCCTGAAAATCGGCGGCCTTGACGGGAAACTGGTGAAGTACGATTTGTTCTGACGATAAAAAAAGCGTTCGGGGCGGGATACCGGGATCAGGTGCCGGTCATTTGGGAGCAGAAACAAAAGATGGACAAAAAACAAGGGCAGACATCAAATTATACCTGCAACGACTACCGGGAAGAGATGATTCTCCTGGGGCTGCAGAGGCAACTGGCAAAACCCGGGCTGGCGCCTGAAGAGCGGGAGCGGCTTTTAAAGGAAATCGCCCGGGTTGAGAAGCAGATGGGCCTTGACTGAATTCAGGGCCTTTTCTTTTTGGCGGCCGGGAAAGTCCTTGTCCTTCCGGCTGCTTTTCCTGTCCGGCCATGTAAGCATAGCGGCATGTCCGCCCTTGTCCGGGGCATCTCAACGCATATCAAAATTATTTAAAATCAAATGAAAAATTCGCGAACCTGTGGTAGATTATAAATCTGATCCTGTTACAATTTATATATAGACGTTCCACAGCAACAGAGAAAAGGTCGATCCATGAAACATGATGACATGAGGGCCGGGAGCGTGGGCGACACGCCGTCAGATGCCGTATCCATCAAGATTTACCACGAGCTCATGGCCAGCAAGGTTGAGGATATCCTTCTGGTGTCAAGTCCTTATGATGCCTTTATCATGGAAGAGGAAGGCCGGTTGTCCAACCGGATCATCAATGAATACAAGGGGCTGAACCTTTCCAAACCCCCGAAACTGATCTGGTCGTCATCTGCGGAAGACGCCTTCAACCGGTTGGCAAAAAAACACTTTGACCTGATCCTGGCCATGCCCAGCCTTGCCGGGATGGATGTCTATGATTTTGGCGAAGAGGTAAAAAAACGCCACTCCGACCTTCCGTTTTACCTGTTGCTCCACAATACCTGCGATGTCAACCAGTATATCTGCGCAGCCGGCACTGCCGTGGACCGGACCTATATATGGGGCGGGAACGCCGATTTGCTCCTGGCCATTATCAAGAACTTTGAAGATGAGAAAAATGTGGCCTTTGACACAGAGAACGCCAAGGTCAGGGTGATCATCATGGTGGAGGATTCTCCCTACCATTATTCATCCCTGCTTCCCGTGCTCTACAAGCAGATCGTTCTCCAGACCCAGTCCGTGATTGACGAATCCATTAATGAAGAGCACCGGCTGCTCAAAATGCGGGGCCGGCCCAAGATCCTTGTGGCGCACAACTATGAAGAGGCGCTTGCCCTGTATGAACGGTATAAGCCCTATGTGCTGTCGGTATTGTCGGATATGCGGTATCCCGTGGCCGGCAGGGAACACCCCCATGCCGGCCATAAGCTCTTAAGCCGCATCAAGCAGGAGGTTCCGGATCTGCCCATGCTCGTCCTGACCACGGAAGAGGAGAACCGCCAGCTGGTCCAGACCATCCCGGCCAATTTTATCAATAAAACCTCCAACAATCTCCACGACCAGATCAAGACCTATTTTGTGACCAATCTGGGATTCGGGGCGTTTGTGTTCCGCATGCCCAACGGGGATGAAATCGCCAGGGCCTCTAATCTCAGGGCGGTTGAGAAGCTGCTTACCGAAATACCGGATGAGGCGGTGCTCTGCCATGCCAAAAACAATGACTTTTCCCGCTGGCTCATGGCCAGGAGTGAGATTGATTTTGCCCTGAGCCTTAAGCCTTACACCATTGATGATTTTAACGATGCCACGGACCTCAAGCGGTTTCTCATCGACAGCATCCGGGCCCTGCGCAGGGGAACCCGCCAGGGATACGTGATTGATTTTGATTCCGAGAAATTTGACTCAGATACGAATTTCATGAAAATCGGTACGGGGTCTTTGGGCGGAAAGGCCCGGGGCCTGGCATTCATGGCCCATCAGCTCAAGCGGGACCCCTCTTTGGCTGAAAAGTTTCCGGATGTGGACATTACCATTCCCCAGACCTTTGTCATTGCAACGGACGGTTTCAAGCTGTTTATCGAGGATAACAACCTGGCAAGGCTGCTGGAGTCGGAAACAGAGCTGGAAGACGAGGAGGTGGTGGCCCATTTTCTCAAGGCCAGGTTCCCGGACCGGATCAAGATGAACCTCCAGTCCTATCTCCAGAATGTGAGATACCCCATTGCGGTAAGGTCCTCTTCTTTGTTTGAGGATGCCCATTACCAGCCCTTTGCCGGCCTGTACAACACCTATATGCTGCCCAATGGAGACCCAAGCCTGGACACCCGGCTGGAGCGGTTGATCATGGCCATCAAGCTGGTTTATGCCTCAACTTATATGAAGGCGCCCAGGTCCTATGCCAAAAGCACCATGCACAGGACCGAGGATGAGGAAATGGCGGTTGTTCTCCAGCAGTTGACCGGCATTAAGTACAAAAACTATTTCTACCCGGCCATTTCCGGGGTGGTCCAGTCCTATAATTTTTATCCCATTGCCCACCTCAAGGCGGAAGAAGGGATTTCTTACATTGCGCTGGGCCTTGGGAAAATCGTCATGGAAGGGGGCAAGACCCTCAGGTTCTGTCCCGAGTATCCCCAATTCCTGCCCCAGTTTTCCATTGTGGATGATATCCTGGAGAATTCCCAGAAGTTTTTCTACGCTCTGAAAACAGATGAATTCCCGGCCCATGAGAAGTTTGTCGGGTCCATGGAAGATCCGACCCTGGCCATGCTGGATTTGAGCGATGCCAAGGGCCACCCTGTTGTCCAGTCCCTGTCTTCAACCTTTTATCCCCAGGACAACCGGATCCGGGATTCTTTTTCGGAAAAAGGGTTTCCCGTGATTACCTTTGCCAATATTCTCAAGTACGACACGTTTCCCCTGGCAAAAATTCTCAGCGAAGTCACCGCCATGGGACGCCGGTGGATGGGCACTTCCGTGGAAGTGGAGTTTGCCGTGAACCTGCCGGTGGACGGCCGGAGCAAACCGGAGTTTTCTCTGCTGCAGATCCGCCCCATGGGCCAGTACAAGCAGAACCTGGGAGTGAAAATCACCGAGGCGGATGTCAAGCAGGCCTTCTGCCATTCGACGCTTTCCCTGGGCAACGGCGAGTACAAGGACATCCATGATATCGTCTATGTGAATCCTGAGACGTTTGACCCGGCAAAAACCGTTGAAGTCGCACAGGAAATCAATAAAATTAATGCCCTGTTCAATGAATCCGGCCGCAAATATGTCCTGATCGGCCCGGGGCGGTGGGGATCTTCCGACCGGTGGCTCGGTATTCCGGTTGTCTGGAATGATATTTCCAATGTCGGGGTAATGGTGGAGGCCACCATCGAAAGCATCAAGGCCGATCCTTCCCAGGGATCTCATTTTTTTCAGAACATCACCTCCCTGGGCATCTCCTATATCACGGTCCAGGACAGGGGAGACGACTTCATTGACTACAGTTTTTTCTCCTGCCAGGAATGCACCACCACCACCACGTATTTAAAACATATTCACTTTAATAATCCCTTAAAAATTCTGGTGGACGGAAAGACGTCCCATGCCGTGATGATGCCGGATGAGCCAGGCGCCAGGATTGAGGCCATGGCCGATATACCCATAATCGATTGACATTCCGGGGCTGGTTGCCGGCCCTGCCTTCAAAGGAAAATTCGATGAAAATTCTCATTGTGGATGATGAAAAAATCTCCAGGAAAATTCTCGTATCCAAAATGAAAAATTTAGGCACCTGCGTTGCCGTGGGAGATCCGAAAAGGGGCCTGGTTGAAATCGCTGAGGCTGCTAAAAAAGGAGAACCTTTTGATCTGATCACCCTGGACGTGTCCATGCCCGGCATGGACGGCAAGCAGGTTCTGAAACATATCCGCTCCGGGGAAATTACGGCCAAAGTGCCCAAAGAAGAGCGGGTCAAGATTCTCATGGTCACGGCCCGGATGAACATGAACACCATCAAGTCGTGCATCAAAATGGGGTGCAACGGCTACCTGACAAAACCGGTCAGCCGGTTTCAACTGCTTCAGAACCTGGGCAAGATGGGGTTTGACACCAAGGAAGCTCTGGAAAAGGAAGGCAAGGGAAGTTCTCATAATGCGGCTGTCGCCGATATCATCAACAAGTTTTATTCCGGTAAAATAGAACTGCCGATTTTTCCCCATATCGTCCAGCAGGTTCAGGAGCTTTTTAAAAAAGGAGACCCGTCCATAGAGGAGCTGGGGACGATTTTGGAAAAGGATATCGTCATTTCCTCCAAGCTGATCTCCATTGCCAACTCTCCCCTGTACAAGGGCATGGACAAGGTGGGGAATCTCAACGCGGCCTTGCTCCGCCTCGGCATGAAAACCACCCAGGGGGTTATTTCTGCAGTGGCGGCAAAAAATCTGTTTTCATCTCCCAATGAAACCCTGAAAAAAGAACTGGACCGGCTCTGGATGCATTCCTTTGCCACGGCCAGCCTGGGCAAGCAGATCGCGGAATCCCTGGGCAGCAAATCCGGCGACAATCTTTTTTTGATCGGCATCATCCATGATATCGGCAAGATGCTGCTCATGAAAGCCCTGGTGGATATTTATCCGAAACAGTCCATTGCCGACCGTAAGCTGCAATTGGCCATCCATGAGATTCACACGACATTTGGTGCGGTGCTGCTTAAAAAAATGCGGTTTTCTCCCGCATTTGTCCAGATGGCCGAGTTCCATCACTGGGACGCCTATGAAAAGGGAACGGACCAGGATCTGCTGATCCTCAGCCTGGCCGATCACCTGTCCTATGAAATCGGTTATGGGTTCCTGGAAATCGGAGGACACCGCGTCCCGTCCAAGAAAAAGGCTGCTGCGGATGATGGCGCTGAAAACGGCGATGCGGAAAACCAGGAAGAGGATGCTGCGTCAGAACAGGAACTGGCCCTGAAGCGCCTTGGGAGGTTGAGCGCAATCAAGCTTCTCGGCATGACCCCGGAAGATGCCCTCAAGATCGGGGAGAAGGTCCGCCCCATGATCGGGGAGGCCTCACAGGCGTTTTAATCTCCCGGACCCACCGGTTGCAAATTCAAGGATTCCTCCTGTGCAGAATCTGCATCTTGTCAGGAGGCAAACCTGTAACGCCCCGGAAAAACTGCTTCCGGGCCTGTCCCCGGGCTCCTTTACCATGCGCTGCAATAAACCCATGTATGAAAATAAAGAGGCTGCAATGAAATATCCTTATATCATCTTTTATGAACATCTTTGTATTCATCCGTTGTTTCCGGAACTGGAAGGGCCTCCACTGGTCGTGGACCTTTCTGTGGGCTCTCCCCTGTTTGATGAGGTGGATATCCATGATCAACAGGCATTCCAGAACTGGTTGGACCACCGGATGAAAGGCCGGTTCACCTGGGGGCTGGCCGGATATCTTGAAGACCGGCGGACCGTATTGGCCAAATACCCCCAGATGCAGGAGGAACAGCGGTTTTTTCACCTGGGCCTGGATATTATCGTGGACCGGAATACCCCTTTGCACGCCCCTTTGGACGCTGTTGTCCAGGAGAGCGGTTATGAAGCAGGTGACGGCAACTACGGGGGGAATATACTCCTGCGGCACGACAGCCCTGATTTTGAAACGTTTTACAGCATCTACGGCCACCTGAGAAAAGACCGCCTGCCTGAGCCCGGCACCCTGTTCAAGGCCGGAGAGATCTTTGCCTGGACCGGGGATTTCCATGAAAACGGAAACTGGTTCTACCACACCCACCTCCAGGTCCTCACCCGGAAAGGCTATGACGGCGGATGGATGTCCAAAGGGTATTGCGCAGCAAAGGACCTGGCCGTTATTGACAGTATCTGCCCCTCCCCCTTGTCCCTGTTCCGGAGGTAAACAGCGGGAATTCTATCGAGAATTTTACCGGGGCGATGGGACCTCACACCGGAATTAAGGCCGGGACTTGCCGTCCGGCAATGGTTTGTGCTATTTTAGTGTCAGATCTAAAGTTGGTTTAGATCAGCTTTTAGAAAGGGTAACCGGATGGTTGCCCTTTCTTTTTTTTATGCACCTTGCCCAACCAATGATTTTTTTGAAAGTAAACTGACAGAAATCGGACCAAAAGACCATTATTAGAGGTGGCCTTAAGCAGTATAAAGGCTGACTCTATTCCTGCCATGCCCTGACTTGAGATCCGGCAGGGGCTCTGTCATACCGTAAACCTGCTGACCATCTCTTTCAGGTTCTCAGCCAGTTGGGAGAGTTGCGCCGCGCTGGATTCCAACTGGTCTCCTCCGCCCTTCATCTCCTCGGCCGACTGGCTGACCTGGTTGATGTCCTGGTTGACCTCTCCCACCACAGCAGATGTTTGGTTGACATTGTCGTTCACTTCCTGGATGCCGCTGGCGGCCTGGCCGATATTATTGGAAATCTCCCGGGTCGTTGCAGACTGTTCTTCTATGGCCGCTGCAACCGTGGTTACAATTTCATTAATCTCATTGATGATGGTTACGATTGATCCGATGGCCTCAACAGATTTCCGGGTTGTTGCCTGGACGCTTGAAATCTTAGCACTGATCTCACTGGTGGCTTCGGCGGTCTGCTGTGCCAGGTGTTTGATTTCTCCTGCAACAACGGCAAACCCTTTGCCGGCATCGCCTGCCCTGGACGCCTCAATGGTGGCATTCAGCGCCAGGAGGTTGGTCTGTTTGGAAATATCAGCGATGGTGTCGGTTACTTTGTTGATTTCCGATGCAGCCTTGCCGAGTTCATCCACCTTTGCTGAGACATACTCGGCGCTTTCAACCGCCTTTGACGTTGTCTCACTGCCCTTGGCGGTGTTATTAGAGATTTCGTTAATGGTGGCGGACAGTTCTTCTATGGCCGATACAATGGTCTGTATGTTTGCCGTGGTCTGTTCGGTTGCGGCGGCCACACTGTTCATGTTGCCTGACATTTTTTCGGATGCTTGTGCCACACTGCCGGACCGCTCCGATGTCTGTTCGACATTTCGTGCGACCTGTCCGGAAATTGAGGAGAGTTCACCGGATGAAGCGTTAAGGGTTTGTACGCCTTGGTTGATATCCCTGAACATGGCTGAAAGGTTTTGGGTCATATGATTCATACTTGCATATACGCCGACATTTTTCCTGCCGTGGTCAAATTCAAGCGTCAGGTTGCCTCCGGCGATTTCATTGGCAATTTTCTGGATTTCGGCGGGATCGCTTCCAAGCTGACCCATGACGCTTTTGGTAATACCGAAACAGAGCAGCAGGCCGATAAAAATCGCCACGATTGTGAACCCGATAACGATGGTGTCAACCCTTGAAACCCGTTGTATGTTTTCCGTCTGGCGGATATTCATCAGCTTTTCTTCTTCTTTGCTGAAATCCGCCATCAGTTTTCTGAATTTGTCAAAATATATTTTTCCTTTTGCTTCACCGATAAGGTCTGCCATGTCATCCATGGTTTTTGCATCGCCGATTTCCCTTCGAAGCTGTATGGTCGGTTCCGTGACATTTTCTTGCCAGGCACCGATGTTCTGCTTGATGTCGTCAAGCAGCGCCATCTGGGCGGGGTTGTCACTAACCGTTTTTTTCAGGTCTGCAACAAGCCGGTGAAATTTTTTATTTCCATTTTTGTAAGGGTCAAGGAACTCTTCCTTGCCGGAAAGCAGGTACCCCCGCATACCCGTTTCCATATCAACGGCAGAAGCCAGAATTTCGTTGGCCTGCATGATCACGTTGTAGGTATGCTCAACCCAGGCATTCAGTTCCTTGAATTTTCTTATATTTTGATCCGTATTCAGGGATATGCTGCCGGCGGCGGTTTTCCGTTTCTTCATTAAGACGGCTTCACGGTCAATAAAGGTTTTGATCTGCCCTCTGAACTTGTCAAAATACGTTTTCCCCCGGGCTTCACCCACCAGCTTTGCCATGTCATTCATTGTTCTGGCATCACCGATCTGCCTTCTAAGCGCTATGGTTGGTTCGGTAACCTTCTTTTGCCAGTCTCTAAGGACGGTTTTGACCTCACCAAGGCGCTTTACCTGTTTGGGGTTGTCACTTACCGTCTCCTGGAGGGCTTTGATGGTTGCATAGGTTTTTTGCTCCCCTCCTTTATAGGGATCGAGGAACTCCTCTTTGCCGGCCAGCAGATACCCTCTCATGCCTGTTTCCATATCCACGGCAGATCCCACAATACTTTTTGCCTGGCCAAGCACATTATGGGTATGCTCAACCCATCTGTTGGATTCAACCATGGCATTGATGTTAAAAAGCGTAACTCCTGCGATAATGACCAACAGGGCAAGAGGGGTCAGCCCACCGATTAATACCTTGATCCGCAAGGACAAATTCTCAAAGTTCATGATTCCTCCACCTATTGTGTTTTTTCAGGGATATCCAGAATGTTGTGTCATGATTTTGACGCCCGGGTCCGGCCCGGTGCCAGCGGAAGTAACGGCCGGATGAGAGAATGGGCCTTTACTTAGCCACGCAGAAAGAATGGGCTTGCGCTGGAACAAAGTTCCTGGAAACATGTATACATAAATTTTTATCAGATTCCGGCGGCTTTATCCAGATGTCCCACAAAAAAATGTGAACAAGGGTGTTTTCAATGCGGGTAACCGCTCCGGGGGGCCGCTATGCCGGACCGGTTGAGGAGGTGTCTTTGCCAAGTACCGTGGTGACAACGGTGGCGAGTTTTTTCAGGCGGTAGGGTTTCTGGACAAATATATCCGGCCTGGCATCGGTGTTTGTGAGGGTGATCTGGTCCTGGCTGTATCCGCTGACCAGGATCACTTTTGCCGAGGGATCGATTTCCTTGATTTCTTCCAGCGCATCCACCCCGCTCTTGTTGGGCATGACCGCATCCAGAAGGGTCAGCACCACGGATTCCCTGTAATGCTGGAACAGGTCAACCGCCTCCTGGCCGTCCGACGCCAACGCCACATCAAAGCCGAGTTCCTCAAGCAGTTTTTTTCCGATCTGTCCAGCCTGGAGATTGTCGTCTGCCAGGATAACGGTTCCGGAAAACCGGGGCATGGCTTGGCCGGAAATCGTTGATTCCTGACGTTTGCGTTCCGGGGTGCCGGCGTCCGGGGGCGGTACCGAAGGAATATATATACTGATACAGCTTCCCTGGCCCGGGGTGGTCCTGACCTGCATTGTACCGTTGTGTGCCTTTATGATGCCTGCGGCAATGGATAGCCCCAGGCCCCGGCCGGTGAATTTGGTGGAGAAAAAAGGGTCGAAAATATGATCGGTCACGTTGCTGTCAATGCCTGAACCATTGTCTGAAATTTCACAGCAGGCATACTGGCCGGGGTCCAGTTTTACATCCCGGAACGGAGTGGGGTGATCCAGCTTATCAATGGGTGCAGAGTGGGTTTTGATGCGGATCTGTCCTCGATCCGCCTTGATGGACTCGTCCGCGTTAATGACCAGGTTCAAAACAACTTCGATAATCTGGGCCGGATCCATGAGGCAGAACAGGGGGCAATGGTTTTGAACGGTTTCCATCTCGGTCTGGGGCCGGACATTATTTCGTAAAAGCTCTCCTGCACCATTGATGAGTTCACAAAGATCCAGTACCTGGGGCATCATTTTCCGCTGGCCCACATAGGTGAGCATGGATGTGGAGATCTGTGATGCCTTGTGGGCGGACTCCAGGGCGTTTGATGCCAGCTGATAAGGCTTTGAGGTTCTTGGGAGTCCCATCAGGAGCAGTTCAATGTTGCCCTGGACTGCTGTCATGATATTGTTGAAATGGTGGGCAATGGCCCCTGCCATGACATTGAGGCTTTTGTAGCGTTGTGCCTGTTCAAGTTTTCTGGCAGTGGCCTGTTGTTTCTTTTCGGCTGCAACCAGTTGGGAAATATCCCTGACCGTCCATATGATCCCCTGGGTTTTATCCCCGTGGAAGATCAGCCGTCCCCTCAGGTGGCACCAGAGTTCCTGGCCGCTTTTGATCCTGAATTTTTTCTTGGTTTCATAGACCTTGTGGTCCATGAGGGTGGGGTAGGCCTGTTTACTGAATTCCTCATACTCTGTTTTGGAAAGAAAGAATTGTTCCCCGGTGCGGCCGATCATTTCTTCGGATTGGAATCCGGTAATGGCGATCATTTCCGCATTGACCTGCTTGATGTGCCTGTGCCTGTTCGTAAAAATAATGCCGATGGGCGAATGGTCCAGGATGGACTGGAGTTCGGCCGTGGTGAGCATGAGTTTCCGGCTGGTCTGCTCGGCAAAGGACATGGCCTTGTGAAGCTCCCGGGTCCGGTTTTCCACTTTTTGTTCAAGGGTGACCTGGAGCTGCTTTAATCGTTTTTCAGCACGATTTTTACGGTTGACGGCAAGTATCAGGGCAATAATGGCGGCTCCCATGAGGGAAAAGAATCCGCTGATCTGCCAGAACAGGCGCCTGTGCTGGCGGTAAAAAGACGCGGGCTGGTTGATGATGACGGATCCGTCCGGCAACTGCCGTTCACTGATCTGCCATTTTTCAAGCTGATTATGGTCAAACATGTATTGGCCGGGTGGATTGTGGAGGACCGGAATCTGTGCGGGATCTGTGCCGGCAAGAATCCGGACCGCGATTTCTGCGACGGATTTGCCCTGAAGGTATCCCGACATCATTTTACCACCCACGATTCCGCTGCCCAAGGTAAAGTCCAGCATCCCGTAAACCGGTACCCGGCTTGCCCGGGTGATGAGGGTGGTGCTTTCCACAGGTGTGTAGAACCGGCTTTGTTTATCCCTGAAATAAACGCCCAAAAGGACAATACTTTGCTCCGGAAGGTGCTGCACCGTATCCAGGAGGCTGTCCATGGACAGGTCCCCGGCATAGGAGACTTCAGGCAGTCCGGGAAGCGGTTGAAGTGCTTGCCGGATGGCGTGGGTCCATGCCCTGCCTGTGGGCAGGTGATCATTGACAACAAAGATATGCCGGGTTTCCGGGTGCAGTTCCAAGGCGGTCCTGACGGTCTCTGCGGCATCAATGGTTTCAGCCACCCCGGTAAATCCGGAAAGGCCGTTGAGTGATTTGTCCTGGAAAAAGTTCACCCCGCAAAAGGCCACGGGTACCCCGGGGAAGATTGTATCCCGGTATTGCCGCATCAGGTCAAAGGCGTTGTTGTCCGTGGCAATGATCAGGCGGAAGCTCGTGGATCTGTATTTGTAATGGTAAAGGGAGAGCAGTTTTTCCCTGTAAGCGGGGATATAAGGCACTCTTTTGGTATCCATGTTTTCAACATGGATGCGGATATTGTTTTTCCGGGGGTCAAGAATTTCCCGGATACCGCGGAGCAGGTCGTGCTCCCATTTAAGACCCTGGTGGTAGGAATTGATGACCAGGATATCAAAAGGTTTTGATTGGGCCCAAACAGGTCGTGACCCTGTGGTTAAAAGGAAGATGACGGCAAGGCCGATTAATATTTTTGACCCTGTGACGCCACCCTTGATGCTGAAACGGAAAAATCCCAAGAAGAGTCCCCATAAGATGTTAAATTCAGTATAAATGCCTACCATAATTGTATCTAAGAAACAACCTGAAAGGTATGCCTTTGCAGGCGCAACGCATATAAAATCCGGGATTAATGAGTTCAATTGGTTAGACATCGTCGCAAATGCAGTAAAAAGCGTGCAATCCTCCATAACCGACTGAAATTTTGTGGTTTAAAAAAGTATGCCGGATTTAAATGCGTTTGCCCTGCATGCCTTTGTATTGTCCTTTCCGCGGATATTCTGCCTGCATGGGGGCCGAGCCTGCCCAGGTCTTATCCGGAGAGCCGGGCAGGTAAAAAGGCACAGCGCATTGCCCCGGGCCGTTAAGAGATTGATTTTTAAGGCCAGACCCGGTATGGATGGTCCATGCTGGGAACCATTGATGAAAATATAGATGAAAAGCCGTTTATGGAGACAAGATGCGTTTTGAATGCAGGGGGCTGACATTCACCTACCCGGGTGCGGACACACCCGTGCTGGAAAATGTAAGTTTTTCCATGGCAGCCCCAGGATTTAATGCCGTGTTCGGACCGTCCGGAGTGGGAAAAACCTCGTTTGCAAGGCTTCTGGCAGGCAATGGGAACGG
This sequence comes from Desulfobacter sp., assembly GCA_036881925.1. Lineage (GTDB taxonomy): Bacteria > Desulfobacterota > Desulfobacteria > Desulfobacterales > Desulfobacteraceae > Desulfobacter. The sequence goes on along the minus strand of JBAJNJ010000002.1, from coordinate 225,471 downwards.
CCGCCGGGCAGATGACTGCCTGGTTTGTGAGGGAGTCTCCACCATTTTATATTCCTATAACCGGGAACGCCTGCCCGGGTGGGCCAGTACGGGCCGGCACCTGGACAGGGTCTGCCCCCCGGGAAAAGAGGCGTTAAAGCAGGAACTGGTACGGATTTTTAACGTGGAATCACTTTTGTCTTCCCGGTTTTCCCAACTCTCCATGGGCCAGCAGAACCGGATGAACCTGGTCCGTTACCTGATCCAGGAGTTTGACCTGCTCATTCTGGACGAAAGCCTGGCCAATGTGGATGAAGCCCTGAGGGAAACCATCATCCTGTCGGTAAAATCCCTGTTCCCGGACAAGCTTTTTCTCTATATTTCCCATAACCTCATGGAGGTGGCCCGGTTTTGCAGGGATATCCTTGTCCTGGGGCATTCGGGCCAGGGCCGGGGCGGATTGATGGTCAATGGGCTGGACTACCGGCAGGGATATCAGGCGGACCAGAAGGATTTGGACAGGGCCATGCTGGAGATCATGAATGCTGTTTAGAAGGATTTACCAGTTCCTGATCGTTTTTGCCTTGGGTCTTGCAGGGCTGATGGGGGTCAAATACGGTCTCGGGCTTTCCGATTATGTGATCCCGGGGGTTGGCCTGGTTTTTGAGACGGCGGACCGGGTGGTGGCCGGTTATTTTTTTGATGTGATCAATACCCTGTCGGTCACAGTGCTGGGGCAGTTTATATCCATTGCCATGGCCTTTACCGTGGGAATCCTGGGCAGGAAATCTTCCTGGGTGGGTTCGTTTATCAAGGTGATGGCGTACAATATCCAGGCCTATCCCATTGTGGCCCTGGCCCCGATTATTTTTATTCTCCTGGGGGACGGGTTTTTATCCCGGCTGCTGATCGCCTCCATGATCTGCTACTTTCCCTTGCTGTTGTCGGTCCTTGGCATCATGGCCTCGCCCATCAAGGATATCGAGCACTTTTATATTGCCACGGGCCGGATGCGGTGGCAGCTTGAGGTCAAGATCCGGGCGTTTGAAAACCTGGGCAAGCTGACCACGGTGATTGCGGGCAGCGCCACCCTGGCCATGGCCGGGACCATTGTGGCCGAGTTCATTGCTGCAGATGCCGGCATTGGTTATAGTATCCGTATTGCCCTTTACCGGAGTGATCTGGCCGGCATCCTGGTGGCCCTGTTCATGATCGGCATTGTGATTTCGGTTTACCAGGGCATGCTGGAAAGCCTGGGCGAACATGCAAAAACCAGGTGGTCCGCACCAAAAGAAGGGGATCTGTTGTAATGGTGAAACAAATGTTCCAAAACAATATCAGAAAAATCACAGCCACAATGGCTGCCCTGGTGCTGCTGTCATGCGCCTCCCCGGCGTCGGCTGCGGAATCCGTGTCATTGAACTATCGCCTTAAATGGCTGTTCAACACCAGTGTGGCAGGCGACATCATGGCCGGAGCGGCAGGGTTTTTCAGCCGGGCCGGCCTGGTGGTCAATGTCAAAGAGGGCGGGCCTGAAAAAAACGCCATCAAGGAGCTGGAACTGGGGTATGCCGATTTTGGGGTGGCCTCGGCCGACCAGGTCATCAGGGCACTGGACAAGGGCGCGGACGTGGTGGTCCTGGCCCAGTTGTTCCAGGTCAACCCCATGCAGTGGATCTACCGGGCGGACCAGCCGAGAATCAATGGCCCGGCCGACCTTGAAAACCGGCGCATCGGCGTGACCTTCGGGGGCAACGACGAAACCATCATGAACACCCTCCTGGCCATGGCCGGCCTGACGGACCGGGACGTCCGCATCTCCAGCGCCAGGTTTGATTTTTCTCCTTTTTTAAAAGGAAGCGTGGACATCTGGCCGGTGTACCGGAACTCCCAGGGGGTGATCCTGGAGGAACGGCTGGCCAGGGAAGGGGAAGCGGTGTTTTTTTTAAACCCGGCCACGTTCGGGGTGAGGTTTGTGGCCAATTCCGTGGTCACTTCCGGCAAAACCGTCAAAAAGCATCCCGGGCGGGTCCGGGCATTTTTAACGGCCCTGCTGGAGGCATGGACCTTTGCCATGGACCCGGCCAATGCAGAACAGGTTCTGGCGGAGGTGGGGAAAAAAGATCAGGGCAGCCCGGATGATATCCGGCAAAAACAACTGGACGCCACCCGCGCCCTGGTGGTTCCTCCCCCGGGCAAGGCCATTGGCGCCATTGATGTGGCGGCCTGGAAACAGACCGAATCCATCATGCTTGGGGAACGGCAGATCAAACGTCCGGTCCGGGTCCACACCCGGTTTCTGGGCACCGGCCTGAACCTGTAGCCGGACCACGCACAACCCTGGAAACGCAATGACAATGAGGCCGGCAACTCGGCAGAACCACCCCTGACCGGTCCTTTCCATCCGGGAACATGCCATGACAACAGACACATACCCAGAAAAACCAGGCAACCCGGATAACTGGTTTACAACACAACAGATGGGTGACGGTATTTTCATGATCCGTGAACCCGGCCATGTCCAGTGTTTTCTTGTCTGCGGAGGGGAAAAGGCAGTCCTGATCGATACGGGCATGGGATTTTTGGGTATCCGGCCTGTTGTCGGGCGGCTCACGGATCTTCCGGTCCGGGTGGTAAACACCCATTGGCATTTTGACCATACCGGCGGGAATGCAGAGTTTGGCGACACCGGCATTTCAGGGGATGACGCATCCCTGGTCACCCAGCCCCTTTCCAATGCCCTTCTTTCCGCACTTTACCTGGCCCCTTGCCAACAGAGCGGGATATCTTTCCCAAAGGCGTTTGATCCGTCTGCTTACAGGATATCAAACCCTGCACCTGCACGGATACTCTCGGACAACGATGTCCTGGATCTTGGCGGCCGTACCCTGGCGGTCATTGCCGCCCCGGGCCACACTGCGGGGAGTCTTTGCTTTCTGGATTCCCTGACCGGTGCATTGTTCTGCGGGGACCTGGTTTACAGGGGCACATTGTACGCCCATTTTCATGATTCCGACATTTTTGCCTACAAGGATTCTCTGGCACGCCTGTGCCGGATCCGGGACCGGATATCCCGGCTATATGTCTGCCACAATGATCCGGTGCTTTCCCCGGAATTTCTGGAGACCTGCCATGGGTTCCTGGATGGGGTCATCCGGGGACGCGTCCGGAGCACCCGGGATACGGACTGGGGCGAACCCGTGCTCCGGTATGAATCCGGCCCAATGGCACTTCTGGCGCCCTGTCCGGATTCCCCGGGCATTGATCTTCTGGCCTGCCGCTTGTAAACAACAGGGCGCCCGGGTCAGGCGATTTTGGCCCCGGTCCTGGCAGATTCCCATCCCAGTATGGCTTTTTTCCGGCTTTTTCCCTCTCCGTAATTTCCAAAAACCCCCATCTTCCGGATGACCCGGTGGCAGGGAATCAAAAAGGGAACGGGATTTTTTCCCACGGCTGTGCCCACGGCCCGGACCGCCCCGGGATGGCCGATATGTTCGGCAATATCCTGGTAGGTCACGGTATGGCCGAAGGGAATCCGGGTCAGGGCTTCCCATACTTTGATCTGGAAATTGGTTCCTTTGATAAACAGGTGCAGGGGAGCCGGGGTTTGCGGGGCCGTTGCGGGAAAGATCCGGCCGGCAAGGCTGCGGGCCTGGTTGTCATCCCGGGTGATGGCGGCCCTGGGCCAGGTCTTGTCCAGCCAGAATGAAAGATCCTGCTCTGTACTGTCCCGGACAAACTTGAGGGCGCATATGCCCTGGCCGGTAAAGGCGATCATACAATTGCCGAAAGGCGAGGGGGAAAATCCGAATCCAATGAAAAGCCCTTTGCCTTTTTCCTTGTATGCGCCCGGGGTCATGGCCTCGCAGGAGATAAACAGGTCATGGAGGCGGCCCGGCCCGGAAAGGCCGGTTTCATAGGCCACGTCCAGGATGTTTTGCGAACGTTCCAGAAGCTGCTTGGCATGTTCTTTGGTCAGAAACTGGAGAAAGCGTTTGGGACTGATGCCCACCCACCGGGAAAACAGTTTTTGGAAGTGGAATTCGCTGAGCCCTGCCGCGCCTGCGATCTGTGCCAGGGATGGCTGCTGCCCCCTGTGGGCGTCAATATAGTCTATGGCCTTTTCAATACGGGTATAGTCCCGGGAATGCCGTTCCATGTCGTTGATATCCATGGCCTTTCTCCTCATTTGTTACGGGATATTGATATCGAAGCGTCATCATGCATACCATAATAACCAGGTCCGGTACAATTCGCCACCCGGTTCTTGTGGCAGCCCTGAAAATAAAAACCTGTACCGGATTTGCGAAATGCCGGGATTGCTGATACCCTGTGACCATACCTGAAAGATTCCAAATTCCGGATATTCAAGCATATGCAGACCGATTCCAGACAATCCCGGGACAGGGACGAAGGCGAGGCCGATTATAAACTGGGCATGTTTGCCGGGGTGTTTACCCCGAGCATCCTCACCATCCTGGGCATTATCCTCTTTTTGCGGATGGGGTATACCGTGGGCAATGCCGGGTTTGGCAAGTCCCTGGCCCTGATTGCCCTGGCCACCCTGGTATCGGTATTGACCACGGCATCCCTGTCCGCCATTGCCACCAATATCCAGGTCCGGGGCGGCGGCGCATATTACCTGATTTCCCGGACCCTGGGCGTTGAGTTCGGCGGGGCCATCGGTCTCATCCTCTTCCTGGCCCAGTCCGTATCCATTGCCTTTTACTGCATGGGGTTCGGAGAAGCCCTTCACCATCTCCTGCCGGCATGGAAATACGGCAATCCCCAGCTGATTGCCGGAACAGCCGTGTTTTTCCTGTTTTTCCTGGCCTGGCTGGGGGCGGACTGGGCAACAAAGTTCCAGTACATTGTCATGGTGCTGCTGGTGCTTGCCCTGGCCTCGTTTTTTGCCGGCGGGATAGGGCGCTGGCAGCTCCCGGTATTCACTGCCAATTTTACCGCGCCTGAGAACGGGCTGCCTTTCTGGGCCCTGTTTGCCATCTTTTTCCCGGCAGTAACCGGGTTCACCCAGGGGGTGAACATGTCCGGGGATCTTAAAGACCCGGGCCATGCCATTCCCCTGGGCACCTTTCTGGCCGTCGGGCTGTCCACCCTGGTGTATCTGCTGGTGGCGGCAGTGTTTTCAGGGGCCATGGCCAATACCCGGCTCATATCTGCCTATGATGCCATGAAACAGGTTGCGGTTATGCCCGGGCTGATTGACGCCGGTGTGATTGCCGCCACCTTGTCATCGGCCATGGCGTCTTTTCTCGGGGCGCCCAGGGTGCTCCAGTCCATTGCCAGGGACCGGATCTTCAATTTTCTTGTGCCGTTCGGCAAAGGTGCGGGTATTACGGACAACCCCAGGCGCGGGGTCCTGCTTTCGGGCGCCATTGCCATGGCCACTGTGGGCCTGGGGCAGTTGAACCTGGTGGCCCAGGTGGTGTCCATGTTTTTCCTCATCTCCTACGGCCTGATCAACTATGCCACTTATTACGAATCCAGGGCGGCCAGCCCCTCATTCCGTCCCCGGTTCCGGTATTTCCATCCCCGGGTGGGCCTGGCCGGGTTCATCATTTGTGCAGGTGCGGTCATGGCCATTGATATCCGGAGCGGGGCCATGGCCGCCGGTATCCTAATGGCCATTTACCAGTATTTGCGCCGGCGTTCCCGGCCGGCCAGGTGGTCGGATTCCCGGCGGGCGGCATTTCTCCAGCAGGCCAAGACCAGTCTCCATGCCGCTGCAAAAGAACCGGAACATGACAGGGACTGGCGTCCCGTGATCCTGGCGTTTACAAACAATTCAGACCGGCTGGCCTATCTGCTTGAGTTCTCCGCCTTTTTGGAGGGCCGTTCCGGCATGACCGCCGCCATTTCCTTTGTCCGGGGCCAGGGCCCGAAAATAAGGGCTGAGCGAGAAACCCGCCAAAAAGAATTGGGGGCAAAGGTCAGGGAAATCCATGAGACGGCTTTTCCCATGGTGCTTTCCGTGCCCGAGATCCCGGAATCCCTGCCCGGCATCATCCATGCGTTCGGCCTTGGACCCATCAAGGCCAACACCGCTCTGGTCAACTGGATGGATGAGCTGAACAAGGGGCTTGAGGGCGCCGGGCCCATCCAGTATGCGCGGAATCTGAGAGTCGCCTACCGGGAAGGACTCAACATCATCCTTCTCCATGCAGATGAGAACCGCTGGGCCCGAATACGGGAACAGGAACCCAAAGACAGGACCATTGACGTCTGGTGGCGCGATGATGAACACAGCCGCCTTATGCTGCTTCTGGCCTATCTCATGACCCGTCACACCCTGTGGGCCAAGGCCAGGATACGTATCCTGACCACGGAAGAATGTACCGAAGACAACAGTGAGAGCATGGCCTGCCAGAGTCCCATGGCCCACAGCCGGATTGATGCCGACCATGTTACGGTGGGAGATGACGCTGCGGAAACCGTCATTGACATGTCCGCTTCGGCGTCTTGCGTGTTCCTGCCGTTCCGGATCAGGGACAACCATGTGCGGGATGCCGACGGAGAGACCCTGTCCCGGCTGCTGCCCTACCTGCCCGTCACCGCCATGGTCATGGCTGCCCAGGGCATTGACCTGGAGGCGGACCCTGAAGCCGGGACACTGGGTGATCTGGCCAGGGCCGAAGACCGGATGAACCAGGACCGGGAGCGGCACGACGCCGCCCAAAAAGAAGAACAACTGGCCCGGGAAAAAGCGGATGAGATCACGGGCGAACTGTCCGGCCTGTCCAAAGAGGACGCGGGACTGGCCGAAAAGATCAAGGCCGCAGACCTGGCCATTGAAGAGGCGGACACCGCCTTTCGCAAGGCAGCCAAGGCAAAGGCCCGGCTGGATGAATCCGTCAAGGCGTATGAACAGATGCGTGAGGATGAAGGGGTGGCCGAAGAGCCCCGGGAATGAGCCGCCCCGTTCTAAGGTTCAATGTCCGGCAGCCTCTTTCGCATCGTTGTGTTTTGTCTGGATATGAAACCGGAGCATCATGAGCAGGGCAGAGGCCGTCAGGCTGATGAGCAGGCCGTACCAGACCCCGTAAATGCCCAGGCCCGCCCAAAAGGCAAGGGCATAACCCGACGGCAGACCGATGAGCCAGTACGCAGCCAGGGTGATGAGGGTGGGGATCTTCATGTCTGTAATTCCCCTTAAGATGCCGATGCCCACGGCCTGGGTCCCGTCGGAAAGCTGGAAAAAAGCGACAATGACCAGTAAAAGTGCCGTGATCTCGATTACCTGGGGGTCAGACACGTAAAGCCCCGGGAGAATATTCCGGAACAGGACAAAGACAAGGCCTGCCAGGCCCATGAAGACCATGCAGAGAAACACGGCGCTGAAGCCTGCTGTTCTGATGCCGGGGCTGTCTCCTTTTCCCAGGGCATTGCTCACCCGTATGGTGCCGGCCGCGGAAATGCCCATGGCTCCCATGAATGATATGCCCCCCAGGTTCAGGGCAATCTGGTGGGCCGCCAGTTCCCTGACCCCCATCCACCCCACGATAATTGAAGATCCTGCAAAAGCCGACACCTCGAAAAAATACTGGAATGCACCGGGAATGCCGATGCCCAGAAGGCGTTTCATCATGGGGATGTCTATTTTCCTGTACCTGAGGCTGGGGTCAAACCTTTTGAGCGACGGGGCGGCCATGATCACGGCCACAAGGCAGACCGCCATGAACATCCTGGAACAGAAAGTGGCGATGCCTGCGCCGGTAAGGCCCAGGGCAGGGGCGCCCAGGTTGCCGAAGATAAACACCCAGTTCACGAAAATATTCACCAGGTTGGCTGCCAGGGTGATGAGCATGGCCGGCTTGAGCACGCTGATGCCTTCGGCAAACTGGCGGAAGGACTGGAAAAGCATCAGGGGCAGCATGGAAAGTCCCAGGACCTGTATGTAAAGGATGGCGGGCTCCACAATGGCCTGGGGCTGGTTCAGTATCCGGACGGCCTGTGCCAGGCCGAAGCAGGCTGCGCAAAGCAGGATGCCGGCCGCCATATTGAGCAGCAGCCCCTGGCGGAGCACCACCCCGCAATCCCTGTCCCTGCCCCCGCCCATGGCCATGGCCGTCAGGGGAGTGATGGCCATGGATATGCCGATGCCCACCACCATGACCAGGGTGAACAGTCCGTTGCCGATGGATGCGGCGGCCAGGGCCTCAGGACCCACCCGGCCCACCATGGCATTGTCGGCCACGGACATTGTAAGCTGGCCGATCTGTCCCACAATAATGGGCAGGGAAAGGCGAATGGTCTGTCTGATGTGCGTGCCGTACATAGGCGCTTGCTTCCTGATTCTGAAATCTTGATTGCCGTCTTCCGGTGAAGAGCGCCATTAGATATCAAAACAATTGATAAATCAATACCCGGGTAAAATATTCGCCGCCAGTATTCCGGGAGTGAACTCTGGTTCCGGAAGGCAGGTCAGGGTCAACGCATATAAAAATCGGAATGAATGATTTCAGTGGTTTAGACGTTGTCGCAAACGCAAGGAAAAGTATGCGAACTTTTTAAGTGTCTGAAACCATATGGATTAAAAAATCATGCCAGATGTAAATGCGTTTGCCCTGGAAGGCAGGTGAAACCATATTGTATCCTTCGGGGTTTTCTGATACCCATGGGCCGGAATGAAACATTTGGCCATAAGGAGGGCGTATGAAAACAGTCAAGGTGGCAGTGGCCCAGGCAGCCTCTGTCCTGTTTGATAAATCCGGGTCCGTTGAAAAGGCCTGCGAACTGGTGGAAACGGCAAGACAAAAGGGAAGTGATCTGGTACTCCTGCCCGAGGCGTTTGTGCCGGGGTATCCCAGGGGTTTTTCATTTGGCATGAAAATCGGCAGCCGGAACGCTTCGGGCCGGGAGCTTTGGCAGCAGTACTGGGAAAATGCAGTGGACCTTACCGGGCCGGAAGTGGACCGGCTGGGACGGGCCGCACGGGATGCCGGGGTGTTTCTGGCGGTGGGCGTGATTGAACGCAACGGTGCCTCGGGCGGGGAAACCCTGTATTGCTCCATCCTCTATTTTTCCCCCGAAGGAGAGCTGCTGGGCATCCACCGGAAGCTCAAACCCACAGGTTCCGAGCGCCTGATCTGGGGAGAGGGGGACGGCAGTACCCTGCCGGTGTTCTCAACGGAATTGGGAAATATCGGCGGCCTGATCTGCTGGGAAAATTACATGCCCCTGGCCCGGATGGCCATGTACGGCCAGGGTGTTGAGATCTATGTGGCACCCACGGCGGATTCCCGGGACAACTGGCAGGCCACCATGCGTCATATCGCCTGTGAGGGCCGATGCTTCGTGCTGGGATGCAACCAGTTCGTGACCCGGGACATGTACCCGCCCGGTCTGGTTGATATTGAACCCCTGGAAGGGCAGCCCGATGTCATGTGCCGGGGAGGAAGCGTGATCATATCCCCTTTTGGCGAGGTGCTGGCAGGCCCGCTCTGGGATCAGGAGGGAATCCTTTACGCGGACCTGGACATGGATGAGGTGACCCGGGCAAAAATTGATTTTGACGTGACAGGCCATTATGCCCGCCCGGATGTATTCCGGCTGGATGTCAATACCCGCCCGGCACCGCCTGTGGCATTTTCCGGCCCGGCCGCCGAATAATCCCGGGCCATATACCGTTCGTTTTTTTCGGGCAAACAAGGGCCCTGATATTGACTTGATATTGAGCCCTGCCGGAGGTAAACTGCAGCATTTGGGTTCGCCCCTGATCTTCAACAACCAAAGGATACCATTATGAGACGCCTTCAGCCGGTTATCATATTCCTGGCCTTCACCCTTTTACTGCCTTTGTTTAACATGTCCCTGCCGGTCCGGGCGCTTGGCGGAACCGCTGAAAACAATACCAGTCCCGGACTTGAGGCCAGGTTCTCGGGGCAGCAGACCGTGGATGGGGAAAATGCCCTGGCCGTGACATTTTCCCAGCCCCTGGACCCCAGGCAGGATTTGTCCCCTTACTTTGGCCTGCACACCGGTGACGATACTCCTGTGGAAGGCGGATGGATACTGGCCAAAGACACCCATGTGGCCTATTTCACCAATATTGAACCGGATACAACCTATAAGATCCGGATCGCCAGGGGACTGAAGGCGGAAAACGGCAGCACACTGGAAGAAGCCGTGGCCTATGACATCACCACCCGGCCGGTGGAACCCATGATCGTATTCGGAAGCAAGGGATTCATTCTGGCCTCAAAACTGGTCAAGGGCCTGCCCGTGGATACACTGAACATCAAACAGGCAGACATTGATTTTTTCAGGATAAAGCCGGACAGGATCGGGGAGTTCAAGGAAAATTTCTGGTCCAGTGACTATCTTCATTATTACCGGAGCCGGGACCTGGGCAAAATCGCCGACCTGGTTTACTCGGGCCGCTGGGACCTGGATATTAAAAAAGACCTGCGCACCCAGGTCAACATCCCGGTCACCCATATCAAAGAACTGAAACCCCCGGGGATCTACTTCGCCGTGCTCAGAGGCGCGGGAAATTATGCGTACGGATACAGCAGCACCTGGTTTACCATTTCCGACCTGGGCGTTCATGCCAGGGTCTATGCACAGGAGCTGGATTTTTACGTCCAGAGCCTTGATTCGGCTGAACCGGTGGCGTCCGCACAGGTACGGGGTGTTGATAAAAAAGGCAGGGTCCTGTTTTCAAAAGACACGGACGGTTCCGGCAAGGTGAATATCCCGGGCCGGTTTGACGACCTCTCCCTGGTTTCCGTGACCCGGGACGGCCACATCAGCCTGTTGCCCATGGATGCACCGGACCTGGATCTGTCCGAGTTTAAGGCCGGTACCATGCCTTACCGTCCCTTAGATTTCTTTGTCTACGGGCCCAGGGATATTTACCGGCCCGGGGAAACCGTTCACATGGACGGCCTGCTGAGAAGCCACGACGTGGGCATGACCCCGGGTGTCCCGATCCGGGCCAGGGTGATCCGGCCCGACGGCAGAATGATCCGCGAATTCACCTGGAAACCCGGACCCGGCAACCATTTCTATACGGATTTCCGCCTGCCCGGCAATGCCCTGACCGGCCGGTGGACGGTGGAACTTACCCATGGGGCGGGAACGCTGGATCCGTATGTGTTTCTGGTGTCTGAATTCCTGCCCGAGCGCATGAAGCTGGATATCGGCGGGGACAGAGGCGGGGAAAGTGATCGGGAAGTGCTGGCTCCCGGGGACAGCCTCAAGATCGGGGTCCAGGGGGATTTCCTTTACGGTGCGCCCGCAGCAGGCAGCCGGGTCAATGCCCTGGTCCATGTCAAACCGGCCCGGGAACTGTTCAAGGAAACGTGGCCCGGGTATGGGTTCGGGGATGTAAAACATCTGATCAACACCTCTTTTACCACCAAAGATGTCCGGCTTGATGCGAAAGGTGCCGGCCAAATCCCGGTGAAAAACAACTGGAAGGATATAACCTCGCCCCATTGGGTCACGGCCAATGTCAGCCTGTATGATTCCGGCGGCAGGCCTGTGGTTCGGAACCGGTCTTGGCAAGTCTGGCCCGCACCAGCCCTGGTGGGGATCAGAAACCTGACCGCAATTGATGATGATCCCGGACAGGTACCCGAGGAAAGTACGGCTGAATTCGAGGTGATGGTGGCAGATGCCGGGGGCAGCCGGCTGGGGGCCACCGGGCTCCAGGCCACGGTGATCCGTGAACACCGGGAGTATTACTGGGAGTTCAGGAACGGGGAATGGCGCTGGGGAACCAACAGCCAGTTCTATCCCGTGGACCGGTTTACCCTGGATATCCCGGCGGGCAAAACCGGCCGGGTCCGGGTGCCTGTGAAATGGGGCGGATACCGGCTGGAGATCATGAACCCGGATACCGGCCTGACCACGGCACATGAGATCTGGGCGGGATGGCGGCCCGAATCCAGGGGCCAGTCCGCAATGAACCGCCCTGACCGGGTGGATATTTCCCTGGACAAAGCAGCATACAGACCCGGGGATAAGGCCAGGATCACCCTGAAAGCCCCGGAAGGGGGCAAGGGGTACCTGTTCGTGGATGCGGACCGTAACCTGCTCACCATGCCCGTATCGCTTCCGGCCCGGGGAAAAACAGTGGAGATCCTTGTGGATCCGTCCTGGCAGCGCCATGATATTTATGTGTCCGCCCTGGTGATCCGGCCCGGGCAAAGCCGGACCGCCAACCTGCCCAAACGGTCCGTGGGACTTGTGCATCTGCCCCTGGACAGAACGGAGCGGAAGCTTGGCATTGAGATCCGGGCCCCGGAAAAGACAGAACCGGGCAGAACCCTGCAGATTCCTGTCACCCTGACAGATGGCGCGGGAAAACCCCCGGCAGACGCCTGGGTCACCCTGGCGGCAGTGGATGTGGGAATTCTTAACCTGACCGGGTTTGATACGCCTTCCCCGTTTGACTATTTTTTCCGGGAACGCAGATATGGGGTCGGGCTCCGGGATGTCTACCAGAAGCTGATTGAGGCCGGCCCGGGCGGGTATGCCCGCCAGCGGTTCGGCGGGGACGCCCCTGCCCTGACCCGTGGGGGAGACCGCCCGGCCACGGATGTCAGGATTGTTGCCATCCATAAAACCGCCGTGAAAACAGATGACCGGGGCAGGGCCGTGTTTGCACTGGATATACCGGATTTTGACGGCCGCCTGCGCCTGATGGCCGTGGCCCATACCGGCGACGCGTTCGGATCTGCCGGGCAGGACATGGTGCTGGCCTCGCCCCTGACGGTCCAGGCCAACATGCCGCGTTTCCTGGCCGGAGGTGACAGGGGAGAACTCCTTTTAACGCTTCACAACCTGACCGGTGCGGATCAGGATCTCTCCCTGGACGCGGAGATTTTCGGTCCGGTGACACTTTCCGGTGAGGCATCCCACAATTTTACCCTGGCAGCCTCAGCCAAGACCATTGTCCGTTTTCCCATGGCCGCAGGCATGAAAACCGGGCGGGCAACCTTCACCTGCCGGATCAGTGGGCTTCATGTTGACGGGGCGTCCCGGGATGTCGTGAAAACCTGGTTTATCGAAACCCGTCCGGCATATCCGCCCATGACCCGGGCCTGGAAGCAACGGGTGGTGCCCGGTGAGGCGTTCAGTATCGGGTCCGATGTTCTGGACGGGCTCACGGCAGGCTCCATTGGCGTCAGCGCCGGCATGGGGGCCACGCCGCCCATCAATCTGTCCGACCATGTGAGCCAGTTGCTGGCTTATCCTTACGGATGCCTGGAGCAGACTGTGTCCGGCCTTTTTCCCCATGTCCTGATGTCCGATGAAACATTTACGGCCCTGGGCCTTAAAACCGGGTCTGCAGAACAGAAAAAATCCAAAATCCGTCTTGGGATCCAGCGGCTTCTGGAAAAGCAGAAAAGTTCGGGCGGGTTCGGGCTCTGGAGCAGTTCAAGCCCTGAAAACGCCTGGTTGACGGCGTATGCCACCCATTTTTTCCTCAATGCCCATGATGCCGGGTTTGAGATACCCGAATCTGCGGTTGAAAAAGCCCTGAACCGGCTGCTGGCGTATGTACGCAGGCCCAACACCATTCCCTACCAGGGATATGTGAAGCGAAACGCTTACAAGGCTTCTGCAAGGGCGTATGCCGCCTTTATACTGGCCCGGGTCCAGTCCCTGAGCCTCGGGGATGCCAGGTCTGTGTTCGCGTATGTGAAGAAACAGGGCAAAGATCCCCTGAGCCTGGTGCTTTCCGGTGTTGCCCTGAGTATGGCAGGCGACCGGCATACCGCTGAAAAGGCATTTGACCGGGCCATTAAAACCCGGCGCAGCCAACAGGGGTATATCGGGGATTACGGATCGGAGGTCCGGGATTTTGCCGCGGCTTACTACTATCTGGCCACGTATTTTCCGGAATACGAAAACAAAGAGGTGTTTCTCCACGAACTGGACGCTGTCCTGGCAGACCGGGAGTGGCTCTCCACCCAGGAGCGGAACGCTCTTGTCATGGCCGGCACCGCCAGGTTGGATGCCCCGGGTGCGTCCTGGCAGGCCCGGGTGACGGTGGGCGGCAGCGCCGATACCATGTCCGGCAAACAACCCGCACAGGCCGTGTTTACCGGCGGTGTGGCTGCCAAAGGATTTGACATCCGCAACACAGGGGCGACAGATCTTTATGTGGATGTGGTATTGACCGGCTATCCCAACACCCGGCCAAAGGCCCTGAGTCAAGGGGTGACAATCTCCCGGCGTTTCCTGGACACCCGGGGGCATCCCATGGATCTGTCCGGGGTCAAATCCGGGGACCGTGTCATCGTGGAACTGCGGGTGACCCCTGAAAAACGGATGCCCCATGCCCTGGTCGTGGATATGATACCGGCCGGCATGGAACTGGAAGATCCCAATGTATCCGGTTCTTTTCTCATTGACGATATCCGGGTGGATCAAAAGCCGGTGCGGGAGTGGCGCAACGCTTATATGACCGCCCATACCGAGTACCGGGATGACCGGTTTATCACAGCCCTGGATATCCGGGCCGGGCGGACCTGCCGGATTTTTTATCCGGCCCGTGTGGTCAGCCCCGGTGTTTTCAAGGTACCCGCATCCCTGGTGGAGGATATGTACCGTCCCTATGTCAGGGGAATCGGCAATACCATCGACCAGATGGAAGTGGTGCAGCCTTAAAAATGCCCGGCATGGCCGGACAGCGTCCCGGGGGAAAAAGGCAGGCCAAATGCGGCAAACGGAAGGGTACCGTCCTGTTCCTGCTGGTACCGCTCCTGCTCTTGGGGGTGGCCCTGGGTGCGGGCCTGGTCCTGGATGGAATGTTTCCCCTGCCCCTGTCGGACCGGCCCTTGTCCACGGTGGTCCTGGACCGGAACAATATCCCGCTGCGGGCCTTTGCCGACCACCGGGGCGTGTGGCGGTTTCCCGCGCGTCCGGATGAGGTGTCCCCCCTTTATCTTGATGCCCTGATCGCCTATGAAGACCAGTGGTTTTATTCCCATCCCGGGATCAACCCTTTTGCCCTGGTCCGGGCCGCCTTCCAGAACCTGGGAGCGGGGCGTGTGGTATCCGGCGGCTCCACCCTGACCATGCAGGTGGCCAGGATACTGGATACAATGCCAAAAACCGATGATCGGAAGGCAAAGCCGGCCGGGTCCGGAAGCCTTGCCCGGAAAATCCGGCAGATGCTCCGGGCGCTTCAACTGGAATACCACCTGACCAAGGATGAGATCCTGGGTCTGTATCTCACCCATGCCCCGTTCGGGGCAAATATCGAGGGAGTGAGAGCTGCCGCCTATACCTGGCTGGGAAAAGACGCCATGGAACTGACCCGGGCCGAAGCGGCGTTGCTGGCCGTGCTGCCCCAGGCCCCCAGCAGGTTCCGGCCGGACCGGCACCCGGAGCGGGCAACTGCGGCTAGGGACAAGGTGCTTGACCGCCTCGGCCGGTTCGGGATCTGGACAGGGGAACAGATTGCCCGGGCAAAGGAAGAACCGGTGATCGCCTTCCGCTTTCCCAGCCCCATGACCGCTCCTCTGGCGTCCCGGCGGCTGCGGTCCGGGTATCCCCATGACAGCATCATTTCTTCTACTCTGGATTACGAACTCCAGGCCCATGTGGCCAGTCTTCTGAATACCTACGCGGCTTCCCTGCCGCCAAAACAGTCCGGAGCGATCCTGGTGGTGGATCACACCTCCATGGCTGTACAGGCCTATGTGGGATCGGCCGGGTTCAACAGCCGGGCCCGCCAGGGCCATGTGGACATGGTCTGGGCGCTGAGATCCCCGGGTTCCGCTTTGAAACCCTTTATTTACGGCTTGGCCCTGGACCAGGGGCTGATCCATTCCCATTCATTGCTCCTGGATGTGCCCCGGTTCGGCAAAACCTATGATCCCGGAAATTTTACCGGCGGGTTTGAAGGGCCGGTCACTGCGGTCCGGGCATTGCAAGAGTCGTTGAACCTGCCTGCGGTCCAGGTGCTGGACGCTTACGGTCCGGTCCGGTTCCATGACCGGCTCAGACACGGAGGGGCAAGACTTCGGTTTTCCGGCAGGCCGAACCTGGCCATGGCTTTGGGCGCCGTGGGAACAGACCTGGAATCCCTGGTGGGCCTTTATGCCGCCATTGCCCGGAACGGGCTGGCCGCCCGTCCCCGGCTGAGGCCTTCCGAACCGCTGTCGGAGCGGTTTCTCATGAGTCCGGGCGCCGCTTATATCACCCGGAATATGCTGTCCCGTCCCCTGCCCGGCAGGGAAGGGGTGGCCCGGTTGTCCGGCGGCTTGGCTGTGGCCTGGAAAACCGGCACCAGTTACGGATTCAGGGATGCCTGGGCCCTGGGAATTAAAGGCGATTTTATTGTGGGGGTGTGGATCGGCCGGCCGGACGGCTCCCCGTCCCCGGGCCAGTACGGGGCTGTTACTGCGGTTCCCCTGATGGCCCAGGTGCTGGAAGGCCTTGATTACAGGGACCGGGCAACAGATGATATGCCGTCTTCCGTGACCCGGGAAACCATTTGCTGGCCCTCGGGCCTTGCCGCATCACAAATGGACCGGAGAACAACCGGCGCCTGTGTCCGCCGCCATCATGCCTGGATACTGGATCATCAGGTACCACCCACCCTCAACGGGGAATCCGGCCTGGCCGCCCCCCTGGTGCGGACGGTCTGGGTGAACCGGGATGGCCGGCGGGCCACCCCCGGATGCGGGGGAATACGAAAAATCAAGATCTCCCTCTGGCCCTGGCAGGCCGAGCCGTTTATCCCTGCGGGGTGGCGGCGGGTAAACATCATGCCGAAGGATTCGGACAATTGTCCGGGGCTCTCTCCTGTGGCCGCGCCCGGCATACGGATCGTTTCCCTGGCGGACAACACCATCCTGAGCCGCCAACCCGGGGATACCGGCGGTGCGGCCCTTCCTCTGAAAGCCTTGGGCGGCCAGGGCCGCCGCCACTGGTTCCTGAACCGGGTGCCCCTGGGCACACTCCATGGTCCCGAGCCCCTTTCCATGCCCATGCCCGGGCCGGGCATTTACCATCTGGCCGTGTCGGACGAATCCGGCAATGCAGACCAGATTTCCTTCCGGGTGATCTCTCCCGCTCCGTGACTGTAACGTAAATAACGGATGTCCAACCCTTTTTAATTATTTCGGCTCCGGCTCACTCAATCCCAGATGTGTTACGCCCCATGAATGCATCATTTCAAGAATCGGGAATGCGCTCCGGCCAAGTGCTGTGAGCTTGTATTCCACTCTGGGCGGAATTTCAGGATAAACCGTTCGGTCAACCAACCCGTCTTTTTCAAGCTCTCTGAGTTGCTGGGTCAGCATTTTCTGGCTGACCCCGGGAACAACTTTTTCAAGCGCTATATATCGTTTCGGGCCATCGTACAGATGCCAGAGCATAAGACACTTCCACTTTCCGCTGAGAATGGCCATTGTGACCTCAACCGGGCAGCGATATTCCTTGCTGTTCCATTCAATCATTTTTCACCCTTAAAAAAATGTTGTCTGTTTGTGCTTTATTCACAGTAATTCGAACCAAAAGGTGCGCAGCGCATGAAAAAGTGCCGTCTTGCCTTTAGAATTCAGTTGGTTATCATTCGTATAATGTGAGTCAACCCAAGCCGAACCATTGGCCGTATGGCGTTGAATACCATAATTAACATCAAACCGTTTTCATAAGGAGAATAAAATGACATACCCAAGAACTTTTTCACATATTGGATTATCCGTTACCGACCTTGATCAGGCCGTTGCATTTTATACAAAGGTCCTGGGCTGGTACGTTATCATGCCTCCGACCGAAATTACGGCTGACGATTCCGCCATCGGTGTCATGTGCAATGACGTGTTCGGCAAGGGCTGGGGAAGTTTTCGTATCGCACACCTGTCAACCGGCGACAAAATCGGGGTTGAATTTTTTGAATTCAAAAATGCGGAACAGAGAAAAAATAATTTTGAATACTGGAAGACCGGCGTGTTTCATTTTTGCGTGCAAGACCCTGATGTTGAGGCACTGGCTGAAAAAATCGTCAGGCATGGTGGAAAACAAAGAATGCCGGTCCGTGAATATTATCCCGGAGAAAAACCTTACCGGATGGTGTATTGTGAAGACCCCTTTGGGAATATTATCGAGCTGTATTCTCACAGCTATGAGTTGACGTATTCCGCCGGGGCTTACCAGGATAAGCATTGATCCGTACGGTAAACCGGCATTTAAATAAGGAGGCCGGGGCTGCCTGCCTCCTTTTGTTCAGGAATCCTGCTTTGCCACAATCGTCAACGTCTGCCACAGAAAACGCCTGTCGGTGTCACAAGTCCTTATTATTATGGGAAAAACGCAACACCGGGGCGATCCGGGTGCTTTTTTATACTGCATCGCCACTGGTTGACCGCTTTAACGAATTCGTATAGAGTAAACATCTAACGTTAGAAATTCCAACAATAGACGGATGGCAACAACCCATGGACCTGGTAAATGTTTTTACGGCAAAACCCGGTATGGTGCTGGCCCGGCATGTGAAAAACAAGGACGGGCGGCACTTGATGGATGCCGGCACCCATCTTGGGGCGGATGAAATCAGAATCCTTAAAATGTGGGGTGTGCTTGAAATCATGGTTCATCCGGTTCCCGGGATTACCAACGGTCAAAAGGCCGGTACACGGAATGGAAAGACAGATGTTTTCCTGGCGCGCTGGTTCTGCCACAACAATCTCAAAGATGACGTGGTCAGGGAAATATACGATCTGGCAAAAGACTGGTTTGACAGCCATCCCGATGTGTTTTCAGACTTTGTGAAACGGCTCAAATCAGCCATGGCAAAGCCACCGGGAAAAACCATCCCCATGGAAACCGGGGTGGATCTGGACAAGCTTCTGGCGGACAACGTCAAACTGCCGGCCCTGCCCCAGATTTACTCGGAAATCGCTGCTGCCGTGAAAGACCCCAGATGCTCGGGCAAGGACATCGCCGATATTGTGAGCAAGGATACAAGCCTTTCCGCCACCCTGCTTAAAATTGTAAATTCCGCGTATTACGGGCTTGCCGAGAAAATTGATTCTCTGCCCTATGCGGCCATGGCTCTGGGCACACGGCAGATTACCTCCCTGGCCATGGGCATCACAGTGATCAACTATTTCAAGGGCATGCCCGGAAATGCCCTTGATATGAAAGCGTTCTGGCGGCACAGCGTGGGATGCGGCATCATGGCCAGAAACCTGTCCACCCATATTCCCGGGGTAAATGCCGAACGGGTGTTTATCGGAGGGCTGCTCCATGATATCGGCCGGCTGGTATTCCTGAATTATTTCCCGGGAATCTCAGGGGCGGCATTGATCAAAGCCGGAAAGCTCAAACTGGCCCTTAATCAGGTGGAGCCCCGTTACTTCCAGATGGGGCATGCCGAATTCGGCAGCCGAATGGCGGACACCTGGAATTTCTCGCCGGAGATCAGTGTGCTGATCCGCGACCACCATACCCCGTTTAAAACCCCGCCGGAAAAGGAAGTCGCCATTGTTCATTTTTCCAATTGGATGGTTTCCGCCCTAGGCATTGGATTTTCCGGGGAGATTGCCCTGCCCAGACTCAACAAGCGCGTTTGGGAATCCATGGAAATTTCCACAAGCGCCCTGGTGCCGGTAATCCGCCAGATGGACCGCCAGATCAGGGAAACGGTACGGTTTTTCTATGAATGATGACAGGGAAAAGAGTCTTGACGAACGGCTGGCCCACCTGGAGGACATCAACCGGTCCAGGATAATGGCCCTTGAATTGATCCGGGATCTGAGCGATTTCAATGAAAGCGTGAATCGCCTCAAGGATCCGGATTCCATACTTGAGAAGTGCAGGGGCCAGGTGGAGAAGCTGATCAACGTAAAAACCCTGGCCTTTTTTCTGATCGACGAAAAAACGTCGGATTTTACCCTGTATTCCTGCTACCCTCGCGAAAACCGGGAGCAGGTGGAATCCGAACTGGCGCATTTTGTCGAAGACGGCACATTTTCCAGGGCTGTACTGGAAAGAAAACCGGTCACGGCCGGTTCTTTGGATTTTACCGAGGATTTCCTGTTTCATGTCATGGCAACGGTGTCGCGGGTCAGGGGGATGTGTGTGGTCATTCTGGACGGGGGCGCAAGGAAAGTGCCTGAGGCGGCATTTGAACTGCTTTCCATTCTCATGACCCATTGTGCCAATGCCCTGGAAAGCTATGAGTTATACAGTTGTCTTAAGGGCGCGAACCAGGCCCTGGAGGAAAAAGTCGACGAATTGTCCGCGTCCCAGGCCTCTCTGAAAAAAGAAATCGCGGAGCACGAAAAGACATTTGAGGCCCTGAAAGTCAGCGAATCCCAGTACCGGCGTCTGGCGGAAACGGCCCGGGAAATGATCATGACGGTTTCCGGCCGGGGCCGGATCACATATATGAATCCTTACGGTACGAAACTGGCCGGGTATTCTTTTGACGAACTAAAAGGAATGGATGTGGGAATGCTCCTGGCCGGGTTTGATATGGTGCGCAAACAACTGCACATGATTCCGGAAAGTGAGTTCACTACCCGCCTGATCAGAAAAGGGGGAGAGGAAATCCCCCTGGAAATATCCCTGGCACCCATCCTCGATTCAAACGGGTCACCGGGGTTCTTGATCATGGGCCGGAATATTTCAGACCGGCTCAAGGCGGATGCGGAAAAGCAGGAGCTTGAGCAGCGGCTCTGGCAGGCGCGCAAAATGGAGTCCATCGGGCTTCTGGCCGGGGGAACTGCCCATGATTTCAACAATCTGCTCAGTGTCATTGTCAATTATACGGATCTCTCCCTTGAGGTCCTTGGGGATGACCATCCCGTGGCAAAATACCTTGACCGTGTGGAGACCGCAGCGCTTCAGGCCATTGACCTGTCGAAGAAGCTGTACACCATCGGGCGGGAAGACCGGCATGACACCCATCCGGTGGACCTGAATCCCCTGATGGCGGAAACCTTAAAGCTGCTTCGTCCTTCTCTGGGCAAAACCCTTTCCCTTGAGTTTGATAAATATCCCGGTCCCCTGATGGTCATGGCCGAAGAAACCCGGCTCCGCCAGGTGCTCATGAACCTGATCTCCAATGCCGCCCATGCCATGGAAAAGGGTACCATCCTGGTGGGCGGGGAGCGGGTCCAGATGTTTGGCAGTCCGGAACAGGCTGCCCTGGGCGTTACCCCGGGCCCGTATATCAAAGTCTGGGTGAAAGACACCGGACCGGGAATTTCCCCGGATGCCCTGCCCCGCATCTTTGAGCCCTATTATTCGACAAAGGACGGGGAGGGCAACGCAGGCCTGGGCCTGGCTGTTGTCCATGGTATTGTAAACTCCTACGGGGGGGCCATTGAAGTGGAGAGCACGCTTTCCAGGGGTACCTGTTTCTGTATCTACCTGCCGGAAGCCGATCCTGCCTGATTCCGGCTTTTTCTGATTCTTATTTAAATTTTTTTACCAGGGACTTCACCATGTCAATCCCTTGGGTATCGGTGGCGGCATCCCGGTTTTCAAGGGATTGCGAATCATCACTGACATTGCTGAACGGCGACAGGGTGAACTCCATGACCCCGAGCCCGGCCACGGTGCAGGTTGTTTCCAGATCGCTGATGACCGCGGCCAGGGTGTGGGGCGAAAGCCCGCCGGGTTCCGGATGCCGGATATAAGGATAGGCCGCCGGGTCAAGTACGTCCAGGTCAATGTGGATGTAAACGGGGTGGTTTCCCCCGGCCTTTACGATCCGGGACAGGACAGTATTGTCCGCCTCCATGTCCTGGACGCTGATTTGGGTGATGCCGCGGTCTTGGATACGTTGGGATTCGGCAGGGTCCAGGGCTCTTGTGCCGGCCAGGATGATCTGGTGCGGCGCCAGGAATGAAAAACAGGTGCTGCAGAGCGCCGGGTCTCCGAGTCCCATGAGTGTGGCCAGGGGCATGCCGTGGAAATGACCTGACAGGGAGGTGTCCGGGGTGTTCATGTCTCCATGGGCATCCAGCCATATCAGGGTGAACTCTCCCCGGTGTTTCCGGTTAAGAAAGGATACGGGAACCGGTTCGATGCCGCAGTCTCCACCCACCGTGAGAATAAAGCCGGGCGCGGCTGTTTCTACAATATCTGCGGCCGCCGCCATCTGGGCAAGGATGCTGTGGTACCCTAGGATACTCTGGGATTTTTCAAGATGATCGGTCTCGGGCACAGGCACCGGGGTAAAAGGTATGCCGGGACAGCACGCTTTGAATGCATGGGCGGCATGGTACAGGGCATTGGATGTCCCGGAGCCCTGCCACTGGGGAAAAAGAAGGTTAAGGCGTTTCGTGGGCATGGATTGCCTCCAGGGCCGCCTTGCCCGAGCCGGATATATACACCCGGGCAACGGCTGAGGATTGCAGTTGCTTTTCAATGGCCAGGGCTTTTTCCTTTGGGGCGAAATACGCCTCAATACCGAACCGGACCCGGTAAGATCCCGATGTCTTTTCCCTGTAGTTGTCCAGCCGGCCCCGGATAAAATCACCGTCCCTGGGCTTTTCAAGGTGAATCCCCCTGTATGTATATACCTGGTCAGGACCGGGTGCCAAAAGCACATAAACCTGCTGGTCAGGACGGATTACGGCTGCATGACGGTTAAGGTCTGCCACTGGGATTTGGCTGATGTCATAGGTCAACCGGGCGTAATTCCCCCTGAACAGGCTTCTGGGGTCCACAGGTAGGGTTTTTAAAAGAACAGGTTTGCCGGTCCATAAAGGAATCTGTGCGTTGATGTAAACCATGGCAAGTATCCCGGCCTGGAGTAATACGGCAAGGCAGAGGGCCGGAATCAGCAGGCGATTTTTTCCGGAACGGGAAACCGTCATGGCTGTATTCCTTTGTGCTGCCTGGTTTTCCAGAACCGGGCCGTGACCAGAAGAATAGCGGCAAATACCCCGAACAACGCTGCTGTGCCGATATAATCCCCCACCAGGTCAATATACCGCATCAGGCCGGTCAGCAGGATGGTGATGACGCCCAGGAAAAAATAATGGGACGCTGCATCCCGGACCCCGCTTACAATGAGTCCGATCCCTGTGGCCACCAGTATGAGATTGGCTGACACGCTGAACCAAAAGGCGGCCCCGGGATCTGTCACCACAAGTGCTGCCAGGAGATACCCCATGAACACCAGGCAGACAATGCTGAAGATTCCCAGGGTGGGGGGCTGGTGTTGCCCTTTGAATACCAGGATGAATCCGGCCAGGGACATGAAAATGCCACCGGAGATGGCAATGGCAGGTGCCTGCCAGACCCTGGGCAGCATCCCTTCCCAATTGGCCTCAAAACTGAACACAACGAGTAAAAAAATGAAGAAGCGCAGGCACCAGAGAGCAAGCAGCTCCCCGTAATCTTTTGCCGCCGGGGAGGCCTGGCCGGCAAGGAATCGGGAAAGGCCGTAGCAGGCAAGGCACCAGCCCCCGGCAAAAAAGATGTTCTCCATGTCAAAATCAAGGTGTCCGTCCCGGCCGAGCGTCCATGAAATCCAGTATTCGAAAAAAAATCCTGCCAGGGCCACCAAGGCCATGAAAAGGATGCGGCTTTGCCCTGCGCGGAACAGGTGCCATAATACCGCTGCCAGGAACAGGGGAAAAAGCCGGGGAAAATAACCCAGATGAATTTCCAGGAAAAACCAGATCGCTGCCAGGACCAGGGTTAACATCATCAGGGCCGTGCTTTTGAGAAGCAGTGCCAGGGGCAGCACCCCCATTGCCCAGACAAGGACACCGTCGGGAAAATGTTCGCCGATGTGGTAAATCTGGGCGATGAGCATGATGGCGGCACCGTAGAACAGGGAGCCCAGGAAGAAGAACCCGATACCGGCGGCCGGTCCCTTCCGGTATGTATTGGCAATGCCTGCCAGGTGAGCGGCCAGGGTGATGCTGATCAGGCCGCCCATGCGAACCGCCCGGGGAATTTCATCCCAGTTGGCGCTGACCAGGGTAATCAGGGACATGCCGATAAAAAGGCAGCCGAGCAGGACCAGTATCCGGTATCCCCTGGACCGCCTGTCCATGTTATGGAAATCAATGCCGTATATGTTGCAGATATCAGCGGCCTGGTCCGGGGAGATGAGTTGTTTTTCCACCCAGGTCCGGGTTTCCATGGCAAGATCGTGCTTAAAAAGCCGGATCAGCCCCATTATCCTTTCCTTTTTTTGAGGTTGACCCGGTAAAGGGGATCCCCCACCAGGGCCATTTTCCAGGACAGGAAGGGGAGGCTGACCATATAGGCCTCTCCCAGGGTCAGGTAACCTTCCGTGAGCAGGTTGAAGAATATTTCAGGTACGGGAAACGCCTGGATGTAAGGTTCGCCCACCGGGCCGATGGTGGCGGCCGCCCCTTTTTCCAGGATACGCTTGCACCAGGTGCTGCCGGTTCCCTTCAGGGTGACGCACTCGCTGCTGGCCATGTGGTAGCCCACGGACCCCCGGGTCCATGTAAAGGCGTCAACATA
The DNA here is from genome assembly GCA_036881925.1 of Desulfobacter sp. GTDB lineage: Bacteria > Desulfobacterota > Desulfobacteria > Desulfobacterales > Desulfobacteraceae > Desulfobacter. The sequence goes on along the minus strand of JBAJNJ010000002.1, from coordinate 201,042 downwards.
CTTGGCCAGGCTGTACCAGCCGCAGTAAAGGGCGGTGTCCGGGGCCCGGCCCGGGCCGAAAAGTTCTTCGGTCTGGTCCAGGACCACGGGAAGGATGTTTTTCTCCTTGTGAAACCGGGCGGTGTTGTGAAGGGACCTGTCATAATATGCGTAGCCGTTGAGCTTTTTGCCCTTCTGCGGGGCAGGCCACCGGGCGTCAAAATAGGCATTGCCCTGCAGACCGTCCTGTTCCGCGGCAATACTGTCCCGGATCATCCGCTTGACAATTCCTGCGGAAGGGGCGTCCAGCCGGCTGACCATCATGACGTGGTCTTTGGCGATTTTCTGGGGTTTGTCTTTGAAGCCGATGTAAAAGGGATTGGGCAGCCAGTTGTTCAGCGAATATTTATCTAATTTGACCAGGGCCAGTTCCGAATCAAAAGCAGCCCCGTAATCCTGGCCTTTGACCTGGCCCGCCGGGGGGGCGATTTTCAGGGGCAGGCCGAACATGGTCACCAGGGCCCGGATCTCGGGGTGAGCGTTGAGGAAGCGCCGGACCGGGGGAACCGCTTTTTTGTTATAGGCTTCCCGGGTGCAGACTTCTTTGTCTGTCATCCAGAGCAGTACAAGGTTCTGCTCGGGAATGCCCCGCTGTTCCATGTAAAATTTCGCAAGGCCCTGGCTTTTTGCCGCATTCCGGTTGGCAATGACCAATACTTCTTCCGGTGCCAGGGCCAGAGCCGGCGGCGTCCAGAAAAGACACATCAGGGAGAGGCAGGCAAAAAGGATTGCCCATGCCCGGGGCGTGTTATGCAGGGAGAGGCCGGCCATTAGATTTCCCGGCTGATGATGCGCAGCCCGTCAAGGGTCAGTTCCTGGTCTACCACCTCGATTCGGTCCGACACTTCTGTAATCAAAGGGGCAAGGCCTCCGGTGGCAACGATTTTGGGTGTTGTGGCCATCTCCTTTGCCATCCGGTTCACCATCCCGTCAACCATGGCGGCATTGCCATGGATGATGCCGGATTTGATACTGTCGATGGTATTGTCACCAATCACCCGCTCCGGCGCCTTGAAGATTTCCACCCGGGGAAGCCGGGACGCCCTTTGGAAGAGAGCTTCCGAGGAAATCATCACCCCGGGACAGATGGCGCCGCCCAGGTATTCCCCGTTTTCCGTGACCACATCAAAGGTTGTGGCGGTGCCGAAATCGATGATGATCAGGGCCTGCTTGTATTTATCAAAGGCGGCCACGGCATTGACGATCCGGTCCGCCCCCACCTCATTGGGATTGGAGTAAAGTATGGGCATGAGCTTTTTTACAGAGGCCGGATTGATCCACACCGGGGTGAGGTTCAGATAGCGCTGGCAAAAGGCGTTGAGAATCCGGACCGATGAGGGCACAACCGAAGAAATCACGGTTTTGGTGATGTCGGCCGTATCAATGCCTTTGTCTGAAAAAAGAGCCCTGGCCAGGATATTGAACTCGTCTGCCGTATTTTCCCGGACCGTCCTGATCCGCCAGTCCTGTTTGAGCACATCGTTTTCATACACGCCGATCACGGTGTTGGTATTGCCCACGTCAATTACCAGAAGCATTCTCTTCTCCTTGAAGTTTCAGTTGTTCCATATCCGTGCGTTCCGTATCAGATGTTTACCAGGCGAAACCATCCATGGCAAGATCGGAACCGGGGCTATTTGATTATTCGATTGTCACGGTAAACACCCGGGGCATGGCATTGGTCATGACCAGGTCCACGGGGATGTTGATATAAGCGTGCCTGGCATAGACGCCCGGCCCCAGTCCTTTTAGATCCATAAATGCATGGATGTCGGCCGTCACTGCTTTGTTGCCCAGGGTTTCCTGGGGCCCCCTGATCTCGATGGAGATACTGGCCGGTTCTATGGTAGCGGTTCCGGTGCTGTTTCTGAGCCGGATGGGTATGGCGTCAATGGTGCGGCTGGCCTGGCGGGGCTGGATGGGTACCGTCACAATGAACATGGACTGGGATGAAGAAAAGAGCAGGGGGTTTTCCAAGTCCAGGGGCACTTCCTTTTTAAAGTCTTCATCCGCGCCTGCCAGATCCACAGGTTTGGTCTGGAGCAGGTCAATTTCGTCCATGAGTGACTGGGCCCCGGTCAGGGAAACCGTGGGCGGGTCACAGGCCGGCGCCAGGGCCAGGTGGCCCTTGGCCGGGGCCCCGGTATAAGGCACCGTTACCTTGAATATCCGGGTGACTTTTTTTTCCAGGCGGACCCCGAGGTAGGAGGGGCTGATGCCAAGCACTGTCACGGAAGGATCCAGGGGAAGCCGGGTTCTGTCCACCGGCAGAAGATAATGGCCCGGTTCAATGGAGTCCGAATCCCCGGCCGGGTCAAATTCCAGGTCGGTATACAGGTCTGCCGGATAGAGGATGGTTTCCATGTTGAGCATCTCTATACGGCGGGGATCCCCCTTGATCCTGACTTCGATTTTGTCGGTGTGGAAATGGGTGAGGACCATGTCTTCGGGGACATTGGAAAAGTCCACGGGCAGGAGCAGGTCGGTTTCGACCGGGTCCACTGCGCATCCCGACCAGAGGATGAGGCACAGGCATATCCCGGCAAGCCGTGCCGGGATATGTTTAAAATCAGGCATTCCTTATGGCATCAATGATTCGGGTGAACGAAGAAACCGCATCAACATCATGAACCCGGACAATGTGCGCCCCGTTCATCAGTGACGCGGCCACGGCTGCCAGGGTACCGTATTCGGTCCCGGCATCCTTGGGGCCTGTCTCCTGCCGTGTGGCGCCGGCCAGGATATTCTGGATAAAGGATTTCCTGGACGGTCCCATGAGTACGGGAAACCCCATGGCGGTCAAGCGGTGCAGCTCCTTGATCAGGACCAGGTTGTGGTCCACAGTTTTTCCAAAACCGATTCCCGGATCCAGGATAATCTTTTCCCTGGCCACACCCCGGTCCATGGCAAAGGTGGTTCGTTCTTCCAGATAGCCTGTGATTTCTCCCATGAGGTCTTCGTAGCTGGGATTGACCTGCATGGTTTCCGGGGTGCCTTTCATATGCATGAGGATGACCGGTGCCCCTGTTTCCGCAGCCAGGTCAGCCATTACAGGATCTTTTTCAAAAGCGGAAATATCGTTGAGCATGGCGGCACCGGCATTCAGGGCTTCCCGGGCCACGGCGGATTTCACCGTGTCAATGGAAATGGGCACATCAATTTCCCGGGAAATGGCTTCAATCACCGGGATGGTCCGGTCCATTTCCTCCTGTTCGGATACCGGCTCTGAAAACGGCCGTGAGGATTCCCCGCCGATATCCAGGATATGGGCACCCGCATCAACCATTTCCCGGCCATGGGCCAGGGCTGTTTCCAGGGTGTTGAAGCGCCCCCCGTCGGAAAATGAATCCGGCGTGGTGTTGAGGATGCCCATAATGCAGGCCTTGGTGCCCAGGTCAAGACGAAACCGGCCAAAGGCCATCGTGAATGTATCTGTGGACAAGGGAATGTCTCCTATTCCTTGTTTTCAGGGTCTTTGCCGTCCTGTTCCGATCTTGTGCCCGGAAATTCGACAATATCGCCGCTTTCCTCTTCTGCGTCATTTCCGTTGTCCGGGGTGTCGTCGCTGTCCGGTGCGTTTTGTGCCGCTTTTTCCGCCATTTCCTCGGCAGTGGGCGGTTCGGGTTCGGTGCGGATGTTCCTGCGGCCGAAAAAGTCAAAATCAGGACGCATTTCCGCGATCAGATCATCCAGTTCCGGCCCCATGATGGTCTCTTCTTCCATAAGAAGATCGGTAAGGGCATGGAGGATATCGATATTCTCGTTGAGGAGTTTTGTGGCCGTGGCATAGGCACGGTCGATCACGGCGGCTACCTCGGCATCAATCTTCTGGGCAGTGGCCTCGGAATAGCTCTTGGCCTGGGTCATTTCCCTGCCGATAAAGATATTGTCGTCATGCTCTTCATAGGACAGAGGGGCCAGGTCTTCACTCATGCCAAAGCTTCTGATCATACGGTTGGCAAGCTGGGTGGCCTGTTTGATGTCGTTGGATGCGCCCGTGGAGATCCGCTTGAATATGATTTCCTCGGCCACCCGTCCGCCAAAGGCAATGGCAAGCTCGTTTTCCAGCTGATCCTTGTATTTGAAATCCCCTTCCTCGGGCAGGAACCAGGTCACACCGGCAGCCCGTCCCCGGGGAATAATGGTGATTTTATTGACCGCATCCGTGCCGGGCAGAAACCTGGCCACCAGGGCATGGCCGCCCTCGTGGTACGCCGTGGTTTTCTTCTCTTCTTCCTTGATGACCTTGGATTTGCGTTCAAGGCCCATGTAGACCTTGTCCTTGGCATCTTCGAAGTCCCGCATGGAAAGTTTTTCATGGTCCCGTTTGGCTGCCAGAAGGGCGGCTTCATTGACCAGGTTTTCCAGGTCAGCCCCTGAAAACCCGGGGGTGCCTTTTGCCAGGACTGCCGGATCCACATCATTGGCCAGAGGGCTTTTTTTCATATGGACCCTGAGAATACCTTCCCTGCCCTTGATGTCCGGCATATCCACCACCACCTGGCGGTCGAACCGGCCCGGCCGCAGAAGGGCGGGGTCCAGGACATCTGCACGGTTGGTGGCGGCCATGAGGATGACGCCTTCGTTGGATTCAAACCCGTCCATTTCCACCAGGAGCTGGTTCAGGGTCTGCTCGCGCTCGTCGTGCCCACCGCCCAGGCCGGCACCGCGCTGGCGGCCCACCGCATCAATTTCGTCGATAAATATGATACAGGGTGCGTTCTTTTTTCCCTGGGCAAAAAGATCCCTGACCCGGGATGCACCCACGCCCACAAACATTTCAACAAAGTCCGATCCCGAGATCGTAAAGAAAGGAACCCCTGCCTCACCGGCAACCGCTCTGGACAGCAGGGTTTTTCCCGTACCGGGATTGCCCACGAGAAGAACGCCCTTGGGAATCCTGCCCCCGAGACGCGTGTATTTGGCGGGATTTTTCAGGAAGTCCACCACCTCGGTGAGTTCTTCCTTGGCTTCGTCAATTCCTTCCACATTGGCAAAGGTGACCTTTTCCCCTTTGTCATCCATGAGCCGGGCCCGGCTTTTACCGAAAGAAAGAGCTTTGCCGCCGCCTCCGCCGCCCTGCATCTGGCGCATGAAAAAGATCCACACCCCGATGAGAACAATCATGGGCAGCCAGGAAACCACAATAGACATGAACCATGAGGATTCTGCCGGCGGTTTGGCCTTGATGGAGACTTCGTTGGCCCTAAGCAGTTTGATCAGTTCCCCGTCATCCGGCGCAAAACTTCTGTACCGCGCCCCGTTATCGTCCGTAATATAGAGATCCTGTCCCTGGATGACCACATCCTGAACACGGCCGCCTTCCACAAGGGCCAGGAATTCGGAATATCCGATATCGGATTGTCCGGGCTGCTGCTGGTTGAAGATGTTATATAGCATCACCATCATCAGGACAATGACCAGCCACAGTGAGATGTTTTTATAGAATTGATTCAATGTATTTCCTCTCTTTGGGTTAGTGGAACCGATAAAAACTTAACTATATATAAACATAAAAAAGGATTATACAAGGGCTAAGATTTCAGGTTTTCGTTCCCGGATTCCCCCTTGATTTCAGCCTGTTTGACTTTTGCATCCTGCCGAGTTTTCTCAAGGGTATCTCTTCTTTTTTAATGTAAATCAGCCCCCCCTTTTTGTAAACCCTGATCTGCCCGGGAAAATCCAGGCTTTTGCCGGAATTTTTGCCTGCGGCCAGGGTCAGGATGTCCCGGATGTGGGAATGGGTGATCCGCCGCAGGTCCTGCTTGACCTGCAGAATTCCTTTGCGCAGGACCCGCCCGGCAAGGGCCGGGTGAAGTTCTGACAGGCCGGGGGCGGAAAGGGCGACACCAGCGCCGGGGGCAGGGCGTTGCGGCGGAATGGCGCGGACCTTGTCAAAGGCGGCATCTGCCTGGTCCGACATAAAGTCGTCTTCAATGGAAAGAATCTGGCTGAGCCTGTCCAGCCCGGTTCTTATTTCCGGGTTGAACGCTTCCTCAAGAAGCGGAATCAGCTTGTGGCGCACCCGGTTTCTGAGAAATGCCGGGTCCTGGTTTGAGGCATCCGTGACAAATGCCTGTTCCTTTTGATTGAGATATTCCAGGATGTCGGCTTTGGATGTCTGTATCAGCGGCCGGATGATGCGGTTTTCCCTGACCGGGGAAATGCCGCAAAGCCCTTTTGGGCCCGTGCCACGGACCAGGCTCATGAGCACCTGCTCCACATGGTCGTCCCAATGGTGGCCCAGAGCGATCCGGGTGTATCCCCGGCTGTCGGCCACCCGGTTGAAAAACGCATACCTGGCATTCCGGCCCGCCTCCTCCTGCGACAATTTGTGTCTTCGGGCAAGACCTCTTACATCAAGGGATTCCACTGCCAGTTCAAGGCCGTTCTCCCGGGCAAACGACCGGACAAACGCCTCATCCCGGTCAGATGCGTCTCCTCTGAGATTGTGGTTGAGATGGGCCAGACCGAGGGTAATCCCTAGACGTTCCCTCAGTTCCATGAGCACCCGGATCAGGGCCATGGAATCGGGTCCTCCGGATATCCCTGCGAGGATGCGGTCCCCTGCCCCTGCCATTCCATGGCTTTGCATGGTTTGGCCCACCTGGTTTGAAAATATTGCAGATGTGGTTGATTCAGGTCTCATTACACTCGTTTTCAGGCAGACGGCGTGTTGCGGGAACCGGGGAAAGGAAAATCAACAGGCAAACAGGGGCTGGTCCACAGGCGGCATCAGGCCGGCCCGGGACGCATGGTCGAAAAAGGTGGTCACGGCCAGGGTGCCCGTATCCCCGATATCCCTTGAAAATTCGTTTACATAAAGACTGATATGCTGCTGGATCACATCCTCTGCCATTTCCTGGGCATGTTCCCGGATATAGGCATATCCCTGCCCGGGGTGGTCAAAGGCATGGTCAATGCTTTCCCGGATCAGGTCCTGAATGGCGCAGGCGGTTTCAGGCGCCATATCCCTCCGGACAGCAATGCATCCCAGAGGAATGGGCAGGTCTGTTTTCTCCTCCCACCACTGGCCGAGATCCGCCTTCATCTCCAGGCCGAAAGCCTGAAAGACAAAGCGGCCTTCATGGATAATCACCCCGAAATCGGCACTCCCGTTTTTCACGGCAGGCATGATTTTTTCAAAGGGCATGGGCCGGACATCAACGTCCAATCCGGGAAACCGGTCGGACATATAAAAACGGAACAGATGATAGGCAGTCGTGCCGAGCCCGGGCACAGCTACCACCGGCTTTTTTTTGTCATCCAGGTGCCGTCCGGGCATGGAGATGATCAGGGGGCCGCATCCTTTGCCCAGAGCGGCGCCGCTTCTCAGCAGGGCATACCGGTCCAGCAGCGTGCCCAGGGCAGCCACGCTGAGCTTGGTAATATGGTAGCGTTCCCGGGCGGCATTCTGGTTCAGGGTTTCCACATCTTCCAAGAAGATGTTAAACCCCATGTCCCGTGTGTTGATCAATGCTTTTGCGATCCCCTTAAAGATGAACGTATCATTGGGGCAGCTGGAATAGGCCAAGTCAAATTCTGGTATCATGGGGTATTCATATCAAATATTGTCCGGGGAATGCAATCTTTGAGTACCGGGCCGGCCCTGTTTGTTTTGCCGTATTGTCCATAGGCTGGATGGCGGCTGGATGGAAAAATACCAAACCGTCCATAAAACAGTGGTATTCGCTGACGGGGTTGTCTATGATCGGAAAAATTGTCATGTATTTTCCGCCGGCCCTGTCCGGAAAGACCCGGGGCGGCAGATGTGAAAGGAAAGACAGATGAATACGCTGAAATCATATTTCCTGTTTGACCTGGACGGCACCCTCAGTGATCCGCTCCAGGGCATTGCCCGGTCAATCAACTATACGCTTGAGGCATTTGGATATCCTGTTGTGCCTGAAGACTCCCTGGGCAGGTTTATCGGCCCGCCCCTGGACAACACCTTTGTCGCATTAACGGGAACCGACTCGCAAGACCATGTCCGGGAACTGGTGGACAAGTACCGGGAACGGTTCGGAAAGATTGGTTACCGTGAAAATATCCTTTACCCGGGAATCCCCGGGATGCTTGAGGCCCTCAAAGCCCGGGGCGTTGCCATGGCCGTGTGCACGTCAAAGCGGCAGGATTTCGCCCGGAAAATTATTACCATGTTCGGTCTGGATCCGTTTTTCGATTTTGTCAGCGGCGGGGATATCGGGATTGCCAAGGGAGAGCAGATCCGTTCCCTGCTTGAACAAGGACGGATTTCAAAGGATTCAATCATGATCGGCGACCGGGATGTGGACATACGGGCCGCCAGTGAAAACGGCCTTGACGGCTGGGGCGTGCTCTGGGGATACGGAAGCCGTGAGGAACTGGAAAAGGAAGGCCCGGAACGGATCCTGACATCGCCCGAGCAGATTGCTATGTAACGGGAAACCCGTGATAAACGGATTAAGGGAGCCGAACTGAATAATGGAAATCCAAACGTATCGCGATCAATACCGGGACGGGATCGTGGATGTGATCCTGCCCATACAGCAGCATGAGTTCAATATCCCCATTACCCTGGAGGAGCAGCCGGATCTTCTGGATATCCCGGGGGTGTACCAAAAGGGAAAGGGCAACTTCTGGGTGGCCCTGGCCGGGAGCGAGGTAGTGGGCACCATATCCCTCATCGACCTTGGCGGCGGGGCAGGGGCCCTGCGCAAAATGTTTGTCAAAGCGCCATTCCGGGGGAAGCCCCACGGTGTGGCCGGAAAACTCCTTGATGTGCTGCTGGACTGGTGCCGGGAAAAAGGCGTGAAAGATGTTTTCCTGGGAACAACCGATAAGTTCCTGGCTGCCCACAGGTTTTACGAGAAAAACGGATTCTCAGGCATGGCAAAGGGGGATCTTCCGTCCGGGTTCCCGGTAATGGCAGTGGATACGAAATTCTACCATTACCGGGTAACGGTGTGATGCGGTGCAGATTGCGGGCGGCCGTATCACCTATACAGTGATCACAGGTGGATAAAATCCGGGGCGGGCTGGTCAAAGGCCAGTCCCTGCTCGATCCGTTCCAGGACCTTGTTTTTTTCCCCGGGAAACTGATACCCCTCGTAATCGTGGGTGAACACCAGGTCCCCCCGGGCCGTGCGCCAATGGTTGCCGGCATGGTCAAAGCAGACCTTTGAGGTGACGTCCAGTTCCCGGATCATCAGCCTGAGTTCCAGAAGCTGTTCTTTTGGCGTGAGCAGGGTGACCCGTCCCGCATCCACATCTTCCTGCAGTGGGGTGCCGGGAATGGGCCTGAACGGCCTGGACCGGATATAATGGGGATTAATCTCACTCAATACCCGTGCCGTGTTCCGGGCGTGGGCATCGGTCATTTCCTTTCCCCCAAGGCCGGGCATCCAATACTCGGAAACCTGGAACCCGGCGTCCATGGCTTTTTTACCCCCCTCAACATGGCCTTTGGCCGTGACCCCTTTTCTGATGTTTTTCAAGAGGCCGTCATCACCGGTTTCCAGGCCGAGATGAACCCGGTCCAGCCCGGCTTCTCTGATGGCCTTAAGGTCTTGAGCAGATCGCTGGGCAATGGTCCTGGCACGGGCATAGGTGGTGATGCGCCGGATAGAGGGAAATGTGGTTTTTAAATGCACCAGGGCTGCGATCAGATCCTTGGGCGGCATGATCATTGAGTTGCCGTCCTGGAGAAAAGCGGTTTTCCCGCCGGCCATGAGCCATTGGATGAGCATGGCAGCCCCGTGGTGGCTGTTGAGCCCGGGGCTTTGCCGGAACAGATCCATAATGGCCTCCCGGGTGATCTGTCCGCCATGCCCCAGGTTTACGGATGCGGTTTTCAGATCTTGTGCCAGGTCAGCCATGGCATTGATATCCGATATGATCTCATCCAGGGGCCTGAGCTGGAATTTCTCAGTCTTGTACATTGCACAGAAGGTGCAGTGATTCCAGGGACAGTTCCGGGTGAGCCTTACAAGAAGGGAGGCGCTGCCTCCTTCACTGGGCGGCCGGTATACACCGGTCTCAAAATTGTATTCTTTAGTAGACATGGTTATACAGCTTTAAAAACACACCGGGGTTGTTTTTGACAAAAATGGTAAGATCCTTGCCGGCGATCCTGAAAAGCGAGGTTTCGGGGCCGGCGATGAATGAAAAAGATGACGGTGCGGTTTCATCAAAGATCATCCATGTACCGAAAAGGGCGCCCGGTCCGAGCGTGGCGACAAAGGTATCTCCCTGGACCACCCGGACCCGGCCTTTGGCGACGAAATAGCAGGCATCCGAAGGCTCTCCCCGGCAGATGACTGTGGTGTCTTCTTTTACCGGGCCTGCGGCAGGAGAGAGGATCTGGAAAAGCTGGGTTTTCTGGGACGGGGTCAGGTGCCGGAAAACGGAATTCATATCCAGCAGGTCTCTCAGCGGTTTATTCTGCACGGCGGACAGGTGGAACAGCACCTCTTCCACCGGGGTGTTCCGGATAAAGGCCAGCATTTCTTTTTTGCGGATGGCAATGAGGCGGACATCACTTGTGGCGGTGACGGTTGCCGTCCTCGGGGTGGTTGAAAACAGGCCTTTCTCCCCGAAAAAATCCCCCCTGCCAAAGGTGGTCAGGGTATGCCCGTCTTTTTGGACCGCCACCAGGCCGGTCATGATCATGAAAACATGGTCGCCGATATCGCCTTGGTCAATGATCGCTGCACCGGGCGGATAATAACGGGTCTGTGCTATACAGAGGAATTCCATGGTTTTTTCCGGGGGCAGGCAGTTGAACAATGCCTGGTCCAGGTAGGTGCCCAGGATTTCCACGGGCCGGCAAAACTCGGGTGGGGCCACATCAAGCGAAAGGGTTTCGGACAAGCCTGTGGCGGCGATTTTAAGGTCGGCGTTTTCCGGAATCATGTCCCGGGTGACATGAAGGAGGTACATGCGTTCCTTGACGTCGTCCGGCTGTTTTTCCAGGACGGACATAGGCGTGTGCAGGGGCGGCAGCCCGGCTTCGTGAAAAATCATGTCCCGGTTCCAGGGGAAGTTTTTCAGAAAATCCCTGCGGTTTTCGCTGGCAATGCCTTTTTCGTAAAGCTGGTCTGCAAAGCCGGGATCATTGTGGGTATCCGACGTATAAATCATGGTTTTCCCCCCGTATCCGGCCTGGATGGAAATGGTGGGAATGGAGTGCAGGGCATAGCTGAACTGGAAAATCCCGCCATTGATATTGACGGCAGCGCCGATGATCAGGGGAACAAACCGGACCGCCTGCTCCAGGAGTGCGGCCGGAATATCCGTGAGGGCCGAGGATTTCCGGATAAAGCTGTTGAATATGGTGGGGGTGGTATACAGGGTGATGCTGCCCTCCTGCATGATTTTTTGCAGGGTCCCGGCATCATGGTCCGCATGGCAATGGGTCAGGATGATGCTGTCCAGGATTTTGGGGGAGACGCCCAGGCGGACAAGCTCCAGGGCGGAGTTTACCGGGGGATCCACCATGATTCCCCGGCGGTTGATCCAGATGATCATGCCCGAGGTCTCTGCATCCGGGGCAAACCCATGGCCTGAGCCCAGGGTGGTGACACCGAAAAGCGGGGGATAGAACACCCGGTCTGATGCGAATTCCGTATCTATTTCCGGGATCAGCTCCTGGCGGTTGCTGAACACCGCCACAACTTCCCCCCGGTCTGTCAGGGTGTAGGTATCGTCAAGATCCAGGCTGATCTCAAGGTTGCCCAGGCAAGCGGGACTTTCCGGGGCGATCCGGTAGAATTCAATCACATCGTCAACTTCCAGTGGCCTGACCGTGCCGTTGACGGGTATGGTTTTGAAATTGGTCATTTCCGCAGCCAGGTCCGGGTAGCCCGGGGTCTGGGCGCCGTTGACGAATTCCTGTTCAAAATCAACAAGCTCGGGGCCGAACACAGCTTCCTTGAGTACGGTCAGCACCCGTTTTTGCTGCTCCCGGGTACAGATGACCCGGATGGTCTGGGACTTGAAGAAGAAATTGTAATAAATGGGAAATTCAAGCTCTGCAAGGGAAAACCCCGCCTCAAGGCTGAACATGTCCGGGGGGAGGATAAAGGTCCTGGGAACGCCCAAGTCGCTTTCAAGGGTGTCTTTGATGGTTTCCGGCGGCACCCCGAATTGCACCCGGCCGGAAGAGGTCTCAACAACCCGCCCGCCTCTGGGAAGTTTCAAAATACCGGGGGTATCAACAGCGCCCATGGGAACCTCCTCTTGAATCCGCATTTCCATTAGTTATGATCCGGCCCGTGTAAAAAATATTTTTCAGTATCAGGCTACCATAGCATATATGAAAACGGACAACAAATAAAAGCCCTTACATCAGACACACCAGGGCAAACGCATTTAACTCCGGCGTATTTTTTGACTCCACAACATTTCAGGTGCTTCTGTCTAATTGAACCAGATGTCGTTTTCCATATAGGCTTTTTCCAGGCGTTCCTGGTGCCGCTTCAACCCGTCTCCCATACCGGCGGCAAGGGTGTGAAGCAGATAATGGATGAGGCTGATCAGCGAAACCGGGGACCCCAGGTAAGGGATGCTTTTCTGGGGGGCCACCAGGACATGGTCGCTGAACTGGATCAGCGGGCAGGAGGGGCTGTCCGTGAGCAGCACCTGGGTCATGCCCTGCCGGTGGGCGATTTTTCCCAGCCGGATCAGTTCGTTGGGATACCTGGATGTGGCGATAACAATGACAAGGGCGCCGGGCGGCGCAAATGTCATCCGGTCCATGGCCGTGGTGTCGCTGCCGTTGAGAATGGTGACCCCGCTCCTGAGCTTGGCCAGGGTCCAGCCCATATAATGTGCGGAAGAGTAGGAGAGCCGCGACCCCATGACATAGACCTGCGGTGCTTTTTTCATGGCGCTCCTGATTTTTTTCACCGCATCCAGATCCAGGGTTTTGTGCATGGCGGAAATGTTCTGGATATCCTGGTCCACCAGGCGGTCCAGGGCGGCATCGTCCCCGCCTTTTACGGGATGCCGCAGCGCTCCCCGCTCCATAAGGGTGAGTTCCCGGTCAATGAGGTCCCTTAAGGTGCTGATGAACAGGGCGTAACTGTCAAACCCGAGCTGTCTGACAAAACGGACCACCGTGGCTTCACTGGCCCCGGCCGCTGCAGCGAGCTGCCGGGTGGTCATGAACACGGCCTTTTCCGGGTTGGACAGGACGAATTCGGCAAGCAGCCTGCCCTTGGATGCCAGGCTGTTGAATTTGTCATCTATGATTTTCTGGAGCGTATTTGCTTTCTTAACCACAGGCACTCCTTTGGCCATCTCTAAAATCAGAATTTTGCAAGGAGTTGTTACATGTCTGCAGGCGGGTGTCAAGCGTTTGGAGGCAAGACGCAGGGCAAACGCATTTACATCTGGCATGATTTTTTAATCCACATGGTTTTGGATACTTAAAAAGTTCGCATACTTTTACTTGCGTTTGCGACAGCATCTAAACTACTGAAATCATTCATCCCGATTTTTATATGCGTTGGCCCTGGGCAAGACGTCAGTTAAACCAGATGTCGTTTTCCAGGTAAGCCTGCTCCAGGCGTTCCTGAAACTGCTTGAGTTCATCCTTCATGTCTGATGCCAGGCAGGTCAGCAAGTAATGGATGAGACATATCATGCCTGCCGGGTTCCCCAGAAATGGCACGGCTGCCAGGGGGGCTGTAAGTACATGATCGCTGAACGGCGTCAGGGGACAGGCCGTGCTGTCCGTAATCAGGATCTGCCTGAAATTCTGCCGCCGGGCGATTTTTCCCATGCGGATCAATTCGTTGGGATACCTGGAGGTGGCGATGACCACCACGGCGGAGCCTTTGGGCGCAAAGATCATCTGGTCCATGGCAGTACGGTCGCTGCCGTTTAAGATAGATACGTTTTTCCGGAGTTTTCCCAGGGTCCAGCCCATATAGTGGGCCGGGGAATAGGAAAGGCGGGCACCGATCACGAACACGGCCGGGGCCTGTCTGAGGATTTTCCTGACGGCCTTGGCCTGCACAAGGTCCAGCCGCTTATGCATGGCCTTGATATTGGTGATATCCTGGCCGACCAGCCAGTCCAGCTCCCTGTCTTCACTGACCATGACCGGCTGGGCCATTTTTCCCCGTTCCATAAGGGTGAATTTCTGGTCAATAAGGTCTCTGAGCGACGAAATGAATTGTGCGTAAGTATCAAAGCCGAGCTGCCGGACAAAGCGGATGACAGTGGCCTCACTGACGCCGGATTCCGCAGCCAGTTGGCGGGTGGTCATGAATACGGCCTTGTCCGGCCTGGACAATACGCATTGGGCCAGTAGTTTTCCCTTGCCGGACAGTGCATCATATTTTTCATCCAGGATGGCCTGGAGCGTTGTGGGTTCTGAAATCGTCATATCACTCTTTTGAAAAATGAATGTTTTGTTACATTTTTGAAGTGTGGTGTCAAGTTTTGTTGTTTGTTTCTTGTCTTTGATATTTTAAAATGTCATTTATTTTTTAGTTAATATTTTGAATTTATTTATTATATTTTATTTCTCATTGTGTGTTTTGATTTTCAATGTTTCTTTTTTATATTTTTATTGACAATTTTTGTTTCATATGACAAGTAATCTTTGGCAGTTGGGAATGGCGGTGTGACACCTGTATTTTCAACCCCTGCGGCACCAGAGACGTTCTGCTGCACCACCTTTTGACCTGACCTCTCCGGCGCCTGTACACGAACAAAGGGGCTTAGAACAGATAACCTTAACCAGGGAGAGAAACGATCGTGGAAACCTTTGCCTTTATATATTCTCAATGGCCGACCCTGTGGGGCCTGATCCAGCAGCATGTCTTTTTCGTGGGGATCGCGGTGCTCATCGCCATTGCAACGGGGGTGCCCATCGGCATCTGGATTTCCTTTAATGCGGAGGCGGCAGCGGTTGTTCTCTATATTGCCGGTGTGATCATGACCATTCCCTCCATTGCCCTGTTCGGCATCATGATTCCCATCCTGTCCGTGTTCGGCCACGGTATCGGCACCGTGCCCGCAGTTGTAGCACTGGTGCTGTATTCCCAACTGCCCATCATACGAAACACCCATGCCGCCATTGTCAGTGTGGAAAGCAGCATTATCGACGCAGGTACGGGCATGGGCATGAACAACCGGCAACTGCTCTGGAAAGTCAGGCTGCCCATGGCCCTGTCCGTGATTTTCGCAGGTGTCCGAGTGGCGGTGGCCATGTCCATCGGCATCGGTGCCATTGCCGCCATTATCGGGGCGGGCGGCGTGGGGCAGTTCATCTACCAGGGAATCGACAGAAGTTATGACGCAATGGTCAATTCCGGCGCCCTTACCCTGGCGGTCATGGCCATTGTTGTGGATTATGTATTTGAACGTCTTGAAATGAAACTGGTCAGTCCGGGCCTGAGGGAGGAAGCGGCATGATAGAATTTGAACGGGTGACAAAAATTTATCCGGGTGCATCCACACCTGCCGTGGATGCGGTGAGCTTCACCATACCCGACGGTGAAATCTGTACGGTGATCGGGCCGTCCGGTTGCGGAAAAACAACCATCATGCGGATGATCAACCGCCTTCATCCCATTACCTCGGGCACCATCCGGGTATCGGGCAACGACGTCAACGCCATGAACGAGATTGAGCTGCGGCGGAATATCGGTTACGCCATCCAGCAGGTCGGGCTGTTCCCCCATATGACGGTACGGGACAACATCGCCACCGTACCCAGGCTCCTGGGCTGGGAAAAGGCCAGGATTGATGCGCGGGTGGATGAACTCCTGGAGCTGGTCAACCTGGAACCGTCAACTTACAGGGCCCGTTATCCCAGGGAGCTGTCCGGGGGGCAGGCCCAGCGTATCGGCGTGGCCCGGGCCATGGCCACGGACCCGCCTGTGATGCTTATGGATGAACCCTTTGGCGCCATTGACCCCATCAACAGGGAAATCCTCCAGGATGAGTTCCTGAAGATCCAGGCAAGCCTGAGAAAAACCATTGTATTTGTGACCCACGATATTGATGAAGCCGTGAAAATGGGAGACAAGATCTGCCTTCTGGACGCGGGGCGCCTGGTTCAGTTCGCCTCTCCCGAAGAGATGCTCACCCGTCCGAAAAACAGGTTTGTAAAGGATTTTGTCGGGGCGGACCGTACCCTGAAACGCCTGAATCTGCTGACGGTTGACGAGGTTATGGTGCGCGATCCCCTGCACTGCCAGACCGGCCAGCAATGCGCGGATGTGCTGGAATTCCTCCAGGAAGAGGGCATCCGGTATCTTCTGGTCACGGACAGCAATGGAATCTTTAAGGGATTTGTCTACCATGAATTCCTGGTCAACCACGAGGGGGTGATTGAAGATGTGGTCCAGGATACGGTGGTGACCGTAAACCGGTCATGCAACGTAAAAGACGCCCTGAGCAAAATGCTTTCCTACGAGATCGGCGTGCTGGTGGTCACGGATGACAGCGGCAGGATGCTGGGGGTTCTCAACTCCGCCACCCTGCATTCGGTGGTGGGAGAAACCTATGATGAATTCGGCGGCCACTGGAATAAAATCCGGGTGGGAGGGCGTATCCTATGATACAGAACCCAAAAGCCTCCACGGGTAAGAAAATCTGGACGGGCATCGCCTTCCTGGCCGCCTATTCCGCAGGAGTCCTCTGTGAGCGCCTGGGGTTTTTCGCCTTTATGTCCGAAAGCTGGGAAGATGTGCTGTTTTTTCTCTGGCAACATATCCAGCTGGTGTTTACCGGTTCGGTCCTGGCCGTTGCCATTGGGGTGCCCATCGGCGTTCTCCTGACCCGGACATTTATGAAGCCGCTGAGAAAGTTGGCCCTGGCCTTGCTGGGCGTTCTCCAGACCATTCCTTCCCTGGCGGTCCTGGCCATGGTCATGACCTGGGCGGGAATCGGGGCCAAAACAGCGGTTATCGGCCTGGTGGTCTATAGTCTTCTGCCCATTATCCGAAACACCGTGGCCGGTATTGACAATATCAATCCCATTCTCATTGACGCGGCCAGGGGCATGGGCATGACCCCGGTCCAGGCCCTGTTCCGGGTGGAACTGCCCAATGCCATGTATATTATCCTGACAGGCATACGGACATCCACGGTGATCCTGGTGGGCACGGCTGCCCTGTCATTCCTGGTGGGCGGGGGCGGGCTGGGGGATCTGATATTTACGGGCATTGCCATGGTGGATCCCGGCATTATGCTGGGAGGAGCCATTCCCACGGCACTTTTGGCAGTTTTCATGAACTGGCTTTTGGGCCGGATAGAGTATTACCTGTTAAGCCCCGGCCTGCGCCGGGAATGAAGATAACCTGTTTCAAAATCCGGAGGGAAGATGAAAAAACGTATTGCAGCAATCCTTTTGGCCGGCGCCATGTTATTGTGCGCGGGCTTCAATCCGTGCCTGGCTGCGACCAAGGGTAAAATCGTGGTCGGTTCAAAGGAATTCACAGAGCAGCGCATCCTGGGCAACCTGCTGATAGAGGTGCTCAGGGGTGCCGGATTCCAGGCGGAGGACAAAACCGGCCTGGGCGGCACCCTGGTGGTGCGCGAAGCCCTTAAGAACGAGCAGATCGACATTTATATGGCCTATAACGGCACCATTCTCATGACGGCACTCAAGCACAAAACCCCGATCACGGATCCCGTGGAATGCTATAATGTGGTTAAAAAAGAGGATTATGAGAAAAACGGGATTGTCTGGCTCTCCCCGACCACGGTCAACAATACGTATTGCCTGGTCATGCGCAGGGCCCATGCCCAGGAGTTGGGCATAGCCACCCTCAGTGACCTGAGCGCCTATATCAATGAAAACAAGAAAGCCCTGAAAGTCGGTCTGAACGCCGAGTTCTACGCCCGCCCGGACGGTTACCCCAAGCTGAAAAAAGCTTACGGGTTCAAGGTGCCCATGTCCAATATCGTGAAGATGAGAAGCGGCCTTTTATATAACGCCATCCGGGACAAGCAGGCCGATGTCACCGTGGCCTTTGCCACGGACGGGAGGATCAAGGGGTTTGACCTGGTGGTCCTGAAAGACGATAAAAAGTTTTTCCCGGCATATACCGTGGCGCCCATTGTAAAAAAGACCCTGCTCGAAAAGTATCCCGGACTGCCGGAAATCCTTAAACCCATGACCGATGCCCTGACCGATGCGGAAATGACCCGGCTGAACTACCAGGTCGATATCGAGAAGAAACAGGTGCGCGATGCAGCCAGGGAGTGGCTGAAATCCAGGAACCTGATTAAATAAACACCCTGTTTCAGCGCGGTTCCAGCCGCAAGATGTCCGTATGTGTGTTGCCGGATATCCTGCGGCTTCATTTTTTTGAAACAATAAATGGCAAATAAATGATTTGAGAAAATATCTTTGATAGCTTTTGTTACATTTTTCTTGACAAGTATTTAAGAGAGTGCCATTACAGTCAGCAGAGTTGAATGAAAATCTATGGGTTAATCATACTGTGAAGGAGAGTGTCATGAATTTAATGGGGTTACAGGGGGGACAGTATAAACCCCTTTCCCGGGAACAGGTGGAGACCGTTCACAAGGCAGCGCTGCAGATTCTGGAAACCACCGGGATGACCTATGAAACAGGCCTGGAAACTACGGCAGACATGCTTGAGGCAAACGGCGCCCGGGTGGACCGGGACGAAAAGCGGATCCGCATGCCCGCCTCCCTGGTGGAGGAGGCTGCTGCAAAAGCGCCTGAACAGGTCATCCTTTACGGCCGGGCACCTGAAAACGATCTGGACCTTTCCGAAGACCGGGTGCATCTGGGGACCGGAGGGGCGGCCATCAAGATCCTGGACCCGGACACGGGCGATGTCCGGGCCACAACCCTTTCGGATCTTTACAATGTATCCCGCCTGGTGGATCAGCTGGACAATGTCCACTTCCTGGTCCGGCCCTGCATTCCCACGGACATTGACGAAGCTGAATACGACATCAATATGTTTTACACCTGTCTTCGGGCATCGGGAAAGCATGTGATGTCCGGTGTGAATGATGAAGCAGGCCTTCACCGGGTGATTGACATGGCATCCATGATCGCCGGATCAACCCGGGCCCTGCAGGAACGGCCCTTTATTTCCGTGATCACCTCTTTTGCCATCAGCCCCCTTAAACTCTGCACCCAGTCCACCCTGATCATGCAGGAGGCGGTCCGGAACCGGATCCCGGTGGCACTTTCCTCCGCACCCATGGCAGGCTCCACATCGCCCCTGACCATGGCCGGCACCCTGGCACAGCTCCATGCCGAGGAACTGGCCGGCATTACCATCTGCCAGCTCACAAGCCCGGGCGCTCCCCTGCTTTACGGCGGCATTCCCGGAATGGCCAACCTGGCCACCATGGGATATTGCGGCGGCGGGGTGGAGTGCGGAATGATGAATGCCGCCATCCACCAGATGGCCCGGTACATCCGCGTGCCCAATTACAACTCCTCGGGACTGTCAGACAGTAAGGTGCCCGATGCCCAGGCCGGTTATGAAAAGGCGTTTACCGCCGTACTAAATGCCATGGGCGGATCCAACTATATCCATCACAGCGCCGGCATGCTAGAATCCATGCTGACCATCGCCCATGAGCAGTTTGTCATTGACGATGAGATCATCGGCAGTGCCTGCAAGGTATTAAAAGGGATCGAGGTGGATGCGGAACATCTGGCCATGGATGTGATCGACGCCGTGGGCCCGGGGGGTAACTTTATGACCGCCGCCCATACCATGAAACATATCCGGAGCGAATACTATGCCTCCAACGGGGTCACCGACCGGAAGGCCCGGAACCGCTGGGCGGCAGAAGGCGCCCTGGATGCCCGCCAGCGGGCCCGGAACATTGCCCGGACCCTTCTGGCCAATGACAAGTCCTATATTCCCGGGGATGTGGACCAGGCCATCCGGGAAAAATACAATATTATTCTGCCTGCATAAGGAGACGCACCATGACGGATTTTACCCCGATCAAAGAATGCCTTGTCAGCCTGGACGAGGCCCGGTTGAATGACCTGATCACCCAGGCCCTGGATGGTGGGGCTGCACCTTCCGACATCCTGAACCAGGGCCTGATCGCAGCCATGGATATTGTGGGCGAACGCATGGAAAACGGTGAGATGTTTATTCCCGAGGTCTTGATGGCGGCCCAGGCCATGTCCCGGGGAGTGGATATCCTCAAGCCCCTGCTGGGGGATGAGGGAGACGCGGACAATGGCCGGGTGGTCATCGGGACCGTGCAGGGGGACCTTCACGACATCGGGAAAAACCTGGTGGCCATGATGATGGAAAGTGCTGGTCTGACCGTTCACAACCTGGGGGTGGATATCACACCGGAAGCTTTTGTGACCGCGCTTAAGGAAAAAGAGGCGGATATCCTCTGCCTGTCCGCCCTGCTGACCACCACCATGCCCATGATGAAACAGACCGTGGATGCCGTGGTGGAAAGCGGCCTCAGGGAACAGGTCAAGATCATGGTGGGCGGGGCGCCCGTAACCCAGGCCTTTGCAGACGAAATCGGCGCGGATGCGTTTGCCCCTGATGCCGGTTCCGCGGCCAAGCAGGCCAAAGCGCTTTTATAATGGAGGCTGCCCATGACCCTGAACCGGAACGTGCTTTCATTTATCCGTGAGACCACCTGGGACACCCTGCCGGAACCGGTGCGTCACCAGGCCAAACGCTGCCTGATGGACGCCCTTGGGGCCCTGGTTGCCGGGCATGAAACCCCGGTGGGCAAACTCATGGAAGAGGTGGCAGCCGAACAATTTCCCGGTGACCAGGCCGCGGTACTGGTCTCCGGGACCCGGGTTTCAGCGGCCGGTGCGGCCCTGGCCAACGGGTTTGCCGCCAATGCCCTGGATATTGACGACGGCTACCGGCCCACCATGGGCCATCCCGGCGCTTGCGTGCTTTCTCCGGTCCTTATTGCGGCCCAGCTTTCCGGGTGCAGCGGCAAAGAAATGCTCGCCGCCCTGGCCGTGGGATATGAAATCGGGACCCGGGCTGGCCTGATCCGCCATGCCACCTACCAGACCTACCACTCCTCAGGGTCCTGGGGGGCCATTGCCGGGGCAGCCGCAGCCGGAAAACTCATGGGCCTGGACAGGGAAACCCTTGGCCATGCCCTGGGGGCTGCCGAATACCATGCCCCCATCGCTCCCATGATGAAGTGCATTGACGTGCCGGGCATGGGCAAAGACAGCATCGGCTGGGGATGCATGGTGGGGATCATGTCCGTACTCATGGCCCAAAAGGGCTTTACCGGCATCAACCCTTTGTTCGACGATACCCCGGAACGCTCATGGGTGGATTCCCTGGGGCGGGACTGGGAAATCCTGAACCTTTATTTCAAGCCCCATGCCGGATGCCGCTGGGCCCAGCCCGGGGTGGACGGCGTATTGAAACTGGCCCGGGAAAAGGGTATCCTGCCCGGAGAGATAGAGGCCATAACGGTTTATACCTTTGAGGAATCCGCGGCTCTGGGAACGGCTTACCCGGAAAATACCGAACAGGCCCAGTACAATATCTCCTTTCCCATTGCCGCCGCCCTGCTGGACGGGGAAGTGGGGCCGGCCCAGACCCTGCCTCCCAGGCTCTGGGATGCCGATATAAGGGCGATGATGGACAGAATTGTCATCTTTGCCCAGCCACGGTTTCAGGAAAATTTTCCTGCCCGGGCAGAGTCTGAGGTGGAAATCACCACCACTGCGGGTGATGTGTTCAATTCCGGGGTGATGGGGGCCCGTTGGGATGCTGCTTTTCCGCCGGCTGACCAGGAGCTGGAGGCAAAATTCCTCTGGCTCACCAGCACTGTCCTCGGCCGGGAAAAGGCAGAGGACCTTAAGGCCGTGATCCTGGAACTGGACCGGGCTGAAAACCTGGACAGGCTTTTCAGCCTCAGCATAAAATAACTATCTTTCCCGGTTCTGACCCGGGACCGGGCACGATTTTCTACGGCTGCAGCAACGGGGGGAGTGATCTATGTGCGGAATCGTTGTTTACTACGGGGATGCGGAAAACCGTCTGACCCGGATTCTCACCGGCATGTGGGCCATCATTTACAGGGCCCCTGACAGCACCGGCATCGGCATGCTGGGCAACGAACCGGAACCTCTGAAGATCAGGCGGGAATTGGGGTCGGTTGAGGATCTCATCGACCGGATCCTGGTGGAACCGGTGTTTGACGAAACCCAAGTCCGGGCCGCGGCTGCCATGGAAACAGTCCACGGCGACCACGGTGATTTCATCGCGGGCCGCCAGGCCGCACTCCTGGCCTTTGAAGGGTTTTCCATACCCAAAACCCCGTCCTATCCCCGGTGGTCGGCACTGACCAATACCAGAGATATCTGCCTGCTCCACCCGGGCACACCGGGAAACCCCCGGATTCAGGAAACGTTTCCCATTGACTCTCCCAAGGCCCTGAAAAAGACCATTACCCGTCTGGTATCTGATTTTGACCTTCCGCCGGCCATGGTGGAAAAACTGGTGCAGCAGGGGTTTGAAGCCCGGGCAGATGCGCTTGCCCACGATCTGCCGCTGGACAAGGCTGACCTTGTCCGGGAGTTCCGGCAGATTTTTAACTGTTGTGCCTATGACGAAGCAGGAGACCGTCCCAGGCGGGTGCACCGGTCCGGCGGACAAAAACACCCCTATGCCCGGAAATACGCCTGGCAGATCCTTTGCCGGGTAGTGGTTGTCCTGCCTCCTGATTTTACCACTGACGGGGTGACCGTCCTCTTCCGGCACCTGGAATCCTGGATGCCGGCCTCCCATAACCGGGACACGGCTGACCGCATCCAGCAGATTTTCAACAGTTTTTGGGAGGTGGGCAATCAGATGTCTCCCCCCAGGTGGCAGACCCTGTTTGCGGCGGAAAGGGCAGCCAACGTTTACGGGATTGCCGCAGCCTCAGTCATGGCCTGTTTTCAGACAGAGGTGTATATGAAGCAGGACAGGGATGCCCCTGGATACCTGCCTCAGGGCCATGTACCCGGGCCCACCCATCCCCTGCTGCTCAGATTCATGAGCCAGCCGGTCATCGGCCAGGGCCGATGGGCCATCCAGTCCGCCATCTCCGTGCGCAACGCCCATCCCTTTATGGACAGGAACCAGAATCGGGCCGTGGTGCTCAACGGCCAGTTTGACTCCGGTGTTGAAACCCGGATTTCCGAATACCTGACCCGGGTGGCCGGCTGCCGGCTCCGCACAGACAACTCCACTGAGTTTTTTTCCATGCTCTGGGGGCATTATTTTGATACGGCCTGTTGGGAGAACCGCCGGTATTCGGCCATTGAGGAACAGCACCGGTTGGGGCTGGAGGACCTGTCCATTTCCAGTAAATCCATAGATTACACCGATTTCAGAGACCTTACCGGCAAGACCTCCCACGAACTGGATGAAATGGCCTTTATCCGTGCAGTTGAGGCCATGATTCCCGACGGCGGGCAGTTTGCCGTGTCCGGCATCAGCCGGATTTCCCCGGACCGTCTCTTCCTGGCCGCCCATAAACGGCCGGTCTATATTGTCAAGCGACGGGAGACCCATGACTTCATGGTGGTGTCAGATATCAATGCCGCCCTGGGGCTGTTTCCCCAGGCTCTGATCCAGTCAACGGCCCGGCGCCTGCGAAGGCTTATGAAGGCCTACTCAAAGACATCAATGATCGTGGAACCGGATTTTTTTAATGCGGGCCCGGCCCCCCGGCCGGGGGACTCCCAAGCCGGTGACGATTGGTTCCGCAGGGAGAAAATTGCGCTCCTGGCGCCTTTCCTGGTAGATGTCTACGCGCTGGACGGCCCCCGCCTTTTCGCCGCCATCCGCACAACGGCGGATGGCGGCGGGATTGTGCGGGAGCTGACCATCCGGGATTTCTCCGGTAAGAAACGGAGCGATATCCGGCCCGAGCAGACCCTGCTGACCCCGGTCAGCTTTCAAAAAGATTTCGGCAGCACCTTTTACGAGGCGCATCTCAGAGAGATCCCGGGGCTGCTCAGGGATACCCTGTCACGGCATGTGGATCCCGGCACCGGCCTGCCTGAATTCAAGATCCGCCAGAGAATGATGACCCGGCGGTTCGGCGGCAACTTGTCAAGTCTAAACCGGATCATCCTGGTGGGCACAGGGTTTACCTTCACCCTGGCCGAGATTGTGGAAAAGACCATGGAGCCGTTTTTTTCCGGGGTCAATATTGTGGCGGTCACCCCCCTGGAGACCAGCGATACCTTTATCAACCCGGACCGTGACCTGGTGGTCATGATGTCCTGGTCCGGCACCACGGCGGATATGATTGATGCGGCAGCCCGGATGCTCAAGCAGAACGTGCTGATGGTGGCCTTTACGGAAAAGCCCTTCTCGGACCTGGCCCTGGCGGCCCGGAAAAGCGCCGGGGTCATTCCGGTCTGCAGCGGGGAGGAGGTTACGGTGGCCCCGCTGAAAAGCGCCGTCTCCATGCTGATGGCCCTGGATCTGTTCTGCATCTGGCTGACAACGTTATTGCCGGTGCCGGGCAGGTCTGCTGCGGCACTTGCCGGGGAAATGCGGCAGATCCCCGGGAAAGTCTCTGCCCTTCTCGGCGATGCGTCGGTGGAGGCGTTTTGCCGGAACACTGCCCTGGAGTTCCAAAGCACCCATCTCCACTATATCGTGGATGCCTTTCACGATATCGGGTCTTCCAAAACAGGGGTGCTGAACCTGGAGGTCAATACCTGGATCTCCATGGGCAACGCCCTTGACTACTCCGAGCTGGACGAATTCATGGCGACGCCCATGGCCGGTGATGAACTCATCCTGGTCAATGCCACCAGCCGAAAGCGCATGGATGAGGCCGTCGGGTTCATGGCCGCCCTTAAGGATGCCGGCCGCCCCTTTGTGGCCTGTTCGGCATTCAGCCATGAACAGGCGGATATTCAAACCCTGGCGGACAGAACTGTATTCCTTCCGGATCTGCCCGACTATTTCCAGCCTTTCGTGGACCTGGTCTTCATGTTTCTCTTTGGGTTCTATTACGGCCTTGCCCACGGCCGCCTGGCAGGAGAGATGCCCAGGAACATGGCAAAATCCGTGACCGCAGGCAGAACCAGGGGGGGAGAGAAAAGGACGGCCACGGATATTCTGGACGATCTTGAGGAAACCCTGGCCGAAATGGCTCCGCTGCCGGAGCCGGCAACCAAAAACAAGGACCTGTGCTGGATACAAAGCGCTAACACACCGGAAATGGCCGGGTATTACCGGGCGCTGGTCCGCCTGGGAAACATTTTGCAGAAGCCTGATCCTTTCGGCGCTTTGTTTGGAGACAAGGGGGCAGCAGATTTTCAACACCTCTCCACCCTTATTTTCAAGCACCTTGCCGAGGACGGCATCATGATTCTCGTCCCCATGGACCGGCAGGCCGAGGCTGCATGCCGGAATTTCATCGGGGTGTGGGAACCGTTTCTGGATATTCCCCTCCAGGTGGAATTTCCGGAAAAGCTCGGGGGGGTCAGCACCGAAGATAGTCTGGTGGTGGCCGTGGCATCGGAGCGTCCGGCACCGGGCCAGTTGCCGGCCATTTATGAAAACGCCCATGAACACCTGCTTTGGATCGGCCCGGGATCGTATACCGGGGCCTTTGCTCCCTTTGCATCATCATGCGGCGCCTGTTTCCTGGCAGCTCCGGTATCGGCGGCGCCCCACGAAAACCTTTATGTGGCCCTGACCCTTTTCTTTTCCCGTGTCATGTCGCATGTATTCCCGGAGCGGTCCAAAGGGCTGGAGGATCATTTCAGACTGCTGTCGCCCCTGCTGTTCCGGATACTTGACAGCAGGGACCTACTTGACCGGGTTTTATTATCTGTGGCGGAGAACCGGGCCTACCGGAAGCGCCTCTTTGTATCCGGGTTCAGGGGAAACTGCACCGCCTGGCAGACCGCTGCAGAGGGCAGAGCGCCCAAGGGGCTGGAATGCGAACCTTTCGGAGTATCTGCCTATCATCATCTGGTCCTGGTGGATCCCCGGGGCCCTGAAAAATTTGTGGCCATGACACCCCGGGATACTATGCTGGACCGGTATCCGGAATCAGAGATACGCACCTGGGAGGAAAGCTGCCTGGGCGGCGCCACGGTTGATGAATTTTTAACGGAGTCCGCCCTGCCTATCCAGGCGGACGCCGTACTTCCCTTTCTCATTGACGGCCAATGGTATCTGCCGGTACTGAATCCCCATTATGATGCGGGCCAGGACTGCCTGGTGACCATTGACGCCACCAGCGGGCCCCGGTTCGATTCGGCCCTGGACGAACTGGCTGCTTTCGGGAGCCGGTATGCCAGGATCGTGGTGATCACCCAGGCCGGTTTTGCCCGGGATGCCCGCCTGGGCAACCTGAAAAAATATCCCCTGAGCCACCTGATCTTGGTGCCGGGTCTTCCCGGCAGGGACGGCCTGCCCGTGCCTGTTTCCGATTTCCTGATGCCGGTGGCGGTCAACCTGGTGGGCACGGCCATGGCTTTCCTGGAAAAGGCCGGGGCCGGGATCTGAACCCTACAGGGGGGGAAGTGCCTCTGACACGGCGCCGTGTTTGATCACCTCGTGGGTGGCCAGGAGGGTCCGTGCCTTTTCATTGCAGCGCTGGAACAGATTCGTGCCTCCCTGTTTTTCCCAGGCTTCAAACCGTGACCTGTCCATGAGTTCCGGCAGGAAATGGGCCTGCCGGAAGTGGGCAAAGGTGTGGGGATCGCTCAGAAAAATGGCATTGTCCTGAGACCTGGCAATCCGGTCGATGACGTCCAGAGCCAGGGTCTGGGGGGTAATGGGGATTCCCTTTGCAACGTGTTTCGCCATTGCAATGAATTCATCTGCCATGGTGAGCAACTCCAGGCTGGACGTGTGCCCGGATTCCATATAGCCCACATCGTGGATGACGTTGCACCGCGACAGCAGGGCGGTGGTGATGGAAAGCATGGCTTCCGCACCGGCCTGGGCATCAATTTCCTTGGCGTCCGTGGACCCGCCAAAGGCCCAGATAGGTATATTGTAAAGCTGGTCCCGCATATCTGCAAAGGCGGCCTGGGTCAAGCTCCACTCCGGTGCACCATAAGAAACCACGGTATGTTTCATGTCCAGCACCGACACGTTGGGGGCAAAGAGAAAGGGCGCCCCTTTGTTGGCCAGTTGATGGATTACCAGGCCGGCCAGGTTTTCCGCGATGCCCTGGGCCATGGCCCCTGCCAGGGTCACAGGCCCGCCACCGCCGGCGTTGCAGCCTGAGGGAAGGCAGATGGGGATTTCCTTTTCAGCGCAGAAGACCAGCTTGTCCATGACATTTTCAGGGTAAATCAGGGGACTGATGGCTTCCGAGTAGTTGAACAGGAAGGGTTTTTGCCTCAGTGCGTCTTCGCCGCCTGCAACCGCACAGGCGATTTTGTGGATGCGGCGGATATCCTGCCCGCTGTCTGCAATGAAACAGACGGGTTTGTTGGAATGGCGGACCATCTCTTCAAACACACGGACATATATCTCTTCAATATTTACATCTTCCGGATTGCCCATGGACATGGAGAAATCGATATGCGTCAGGGCGTCGGCCAGCCTGGCGAAGTTGCCTGTGTCTGCCAGCCGTGTCCTGCGTCGTTTGCCGGTTTCCAGGTCCCGGGTAAAAATGGTGTCCGACCCGGTGCCGAAAAAGAAGCTCTCCCCCTCCAGGGGCATGGCCAGGTCTCCGGCTTGGTCAAAAATATCGATCCGTTTGGGTGCAGAGAGAATCGCATCTTCCACCAGGGTTTCGGGCATGAAGACCCGCCCGTCGCTGCCCAGGCTGCAGCCGTGATCCAGAAGCATCTCCAGGACTCCCTCGTGTTCCATGCGGAGTCCGGTGGTGTCGAGGATAGAGAGAGCGGCGCCGTGAATGGCCATGGTCTGTTTTTTGTTGAATACGGTCAGCCGCGGTTTGAATGCCTCAACAGTATCGATCATGGTATTCCCCCTTACCGGACGTCGTGGAGCATCTGTTCGGATATGTCTGCCTGTTTCCTGGCCACCACCGCATAGTAGTTGAGAGGGGTGCCGTCAAGGCAGAGCCGGTGCTGGTAGCGCCGTTTGTCAACAATATCCATGAGATCCTCGTCCACCATCCGGTCGATAAGGGCGGCAAACCCGGAGGGGTGGTCTTCCTGCAGGAATTCGTCCTTGATGTTGAACGCCACCCAGCCGTTGTCCGAAATAAGGTTATAGCCGCTGGCAAAGGCTTCGGGGGGAATGTCGTCAAATCCCAGTGCGGCAACGATGGACAGGCAGTTCGGACCTTCGCAGGTAATCTCTTCTTCTACCTTTTCCGGCAGTTCGGTGAGGTCTTCCACATAGTAGGCATCATACACCCCGGGCCGGTCCCTGCGGGCGGCCTCAGCCGCTTCCGGAATGATGTCCACGCCCAGGACCTTATCCACGCCGATTTCCAGCAATTCCTCGCCCACCATGCCGTTGCCTGCCCCCACGTCCAGGGCCACCAGCCGCTCCGGTTCCGTATCTGAAGTTGACAGGGCTGCTTGCAGGAGGTTGCAGACCACTTTGGGGGACTGGCATTCCAAAGTGTCATAAAAGAGGTCTTCGTAAAGCCCCGGTATTTTGTATATTTCCGGGTAATCATGAGTTACCAGCTCCCTGGTTTCTCCCTGATAGGTGACGATGATTTTTTCCTTTCCCTGGTCTGCCTTGTCTACTTTGGGTAAACGAAACGAAAATGTTTTCATTTTTTCCTCGGGTATTTTGGTGCTTGATAACATAACTTCCGGAACTCTTTCCGGAAAGGCGAATACGACCCCTGTTGTTGGAGATTTCGGTGCGACTTGAGATTAGGTTCGTATTATAAAATTGTTAGTAGAATATTTCTGCATGGAAATATTTTCTATGCAAAATATTTCCATGCAGAAATACCATAGGCGAAAGGACCTGTCAAGTGCGACCCCCGTGGAATCAAGATTCTAACCGAATGTTAGTATAATGAATTGAAATTTAACTGAAACGCGATGTTTGGCGGGTGTTTGCGACAGGAGACGGCCGGAAACACCCGCCCAGCCCCCAAAAGTTTATGGGCGGTAGATTTCTCCGTTTGGATCCACCAGGCCCTGTTCTGGATGCATCACATGCTGTGGCGGTTGGGTGGCGGCATCGGATGTGTTGGCCCGGCCCAGCATATCCACCAGGAGTTCAAGACCCCAGAGGATCATGGAGACATCCTCCGATTTCATCTGCTCCAGCTTCTCTATGAACTGATGGTGAATGGGCGTGGGGGCATCCTCGATGAACTTCAATCCCTGTTCCGTGATTTCGACGTGAACCTGGCGTCTGTCCTGGCTGATCCTGACCCTCCGGACAAACTTACGCTTTTCCAACCGGTCGATGATGCCGGTAACGGTGCTGTTGTTGATAAATACGATTTTGGTCAGGGCGCCAATGGCAATAGGACCGTGGCTCGCCACTTCTTTCAGGCAGATCAACTGGGGCATGGTGATCTTGTATTTTTCCTGGAGCTGCTTGGAATGCCTGGACATTTCCTGGATGATCTGCCGGAGCCGCATCATGATCTGCATACTGATATTTTCTTCCATGCCCTGTATCCTAAATTGTGTTGTTAAATCATATTTGGCTAATATAGCGGAAGATCCGATATCAGCGCAAGAAGGATTTCGCTGAACCGCACGGTTAATTTTCCTGCCCTTTTTTGTTTGATTGTCCGTTGTTTTCAAATCTTTACTTTTGGCCTTGGGTGATTATGGTTGTGGGGTATTATGACCAAACCGAAATTACCCTAGGACAGCCATGAAAAATACTCCGGGCGCTGCCGCCCCCATATCCGACCCCGCTGGAACCGATGCCCCGCCGGTGCAGCTCAACCCCCTTCCCGATCATCCGGACACCCGGACCAAAGAGTTGGACCGGATCATTGTGCGGGGGGCAAAAGAACACAACCTTAAAAATATTGACGTGGAGATCCCCAAGAAAAAGCTGGTGGTAGTCACCGGAGTCTCCGGGTCGGGCAAGTCAAGTCTGGCCTTTGACACCATATTTGCCGAGGGCCAGCGCAGGTACGTGGAATCCCTGTCATCTTATGCCCGCCAGTTTATCGGGCAGATGGAAAAGCCCAGGTATGACACCATCCGGGGGCTTTCCCCCACCATCGCCATTGAGCAGAAGGCTGCCTCGAAAAACCCAAGATCCACCGTGGGCACCATCACAGAGATTTATGACTACCTCCGGGTGCTTTTTGCCCGGGTGGGCACCCAGTACTGCTATAAGTGCGGCAGCAAAGTGGGGCGCGGCCATGCCCAGTCCATGGTGTCCCAGATCATGGATCTGCCCCAGGGCTCCAAGATTCTGATTCTCGCTCCCATCGTTGAGAACCGGAAAGGGGAGCACAGAGAGCGGCTGGAAGAACTCAAGCGGGACGGATATGCCCGGGTCCGGGTGGACGGCGTGGTCCAGGACCTTGAAAATGTCCAGACCCTGGCCAGGAACAAAAAACATCATATTGAAGTGGTGATCGACCGCCTGGTGGTCAAAAACGGCGGCAAATTCGAAGAGCGGCTCACCGATTCCGTGGAGTCCGCCCTGGGCCTGGGCGGTGGCCAGCTTATTGTTCATATGATGGGCCGGGAAGACCTGAAAATGAGTGAGGCCAGGTCCTGCTGCGGGATTGCCTATCCCGAACTCACCCCCCAGATCTTTTCCTTTAACTCGCCTTTGGGTATGTGCCCGGAGTGCAACGGAATCGGCACCCTCCTGGCCATGGACCCGGACAAGGTGGTGCCGGACAAATCCCTGAGCATCCGCCAGGGCGCCGTGATTCCCTGGAAGAACTATTTTATCAAAAACCCCAGGTTCCAGAACGACAACTCCTGGGGAAAAGGCCAGTTGCTGGCCATGGAAGAACAATGGGGCATTGATTTTGACAAGCCCTGGAAAGACCTTTCCAAAAAGGATCGGGATCTTCTGCTTTACGGGGCCGGGAACCGGCAGATGACCGTGAACTGGAATTCCGCCAAAATCCAGGGCGAGTTCACCCGCACCCATGAGGGGCTCATCCATACGCTGATGCGGCGGTACCGGAACACCCAGTCCGAGCACCAGAAAAAGTATTATGCCAACTTCATGACCGCCTCCACCTGCCCTAAGTGTGAGGGCAAACGGCTGAAAGACGAGATCCTCCACGTGCTCATCAATGAAAAATCCATCATTGACGTGACCGAGATGACCGTAAAAGAAGCCTATGAATTTACCGGGGCCCTGGAACTTGAGGGAAACCGGCGGCTGATCGCCGAGGAATTGCTCAAGGAGATTTCCGACCGCCTGGGCTTTCTGGTTAATGTGGGCCTGGATTATCTCTCCCTGGACCGCTCCGGCCCCACCCTGTCCGGCGGGGAATCCCAGCGGATACGGCTGGCCTCACAGGTGGGGTCCGAATTGACAGGGGTGCTGTACATCCTGGACGAACCATCCATCGGCCTGCACCAGCGGGACAACATCAAGCTGTTGTCCACCCTCAAGCACCTCAGGGATATCGGCAACACCCTGCTCATTGTGGAGCATGACCAGGAAACCATGGAAGAGTCTGACTGGATCGTGGACATCGGTCCGGGCGCCGGCCATCTGGGCGGTCAGATCGTGGCCCAGGGAACCCCGGAACAGATCCGGGAAAATCCAGCCTCCATCACAGGAAAATTCCTCACGGGCAGGGAAACCATCAGCGTTCCTGAACAGCGGCGCACCCCCAAGTCCAAGGGCAACAAATGGATCACCATTAAAAAGGCCAGTGAAAACAATTTGAAAAACCTGACCGCCAAAGTGCCGGTGGGCCTGCTTTCCGCCGTGACCGGGGTCTCCGGGGCCGGCAAGTCCACCCTGATCAACCAGATCCTCTACCCGGCCCTGGCCGTCACGCTGAACGGCTCCCAGATGAGCGTGGGCAAGCATAAGGAGATCACCGGACTTTCCCATATCAACAAGGTGATCAACATTGACCAGAAACCCATCGGCCGGACCCCCCGGTCCAATCCGGCCACCTACACCAAGGTGTTTGACCATATCCGGGATTTCTTTGCCATGCTGCCCGAATCCCAGGCCAGGGGCTATAAAAAGGGACGGTACTCGTTTAACGTTAAGGGCGGCCGTTGTGAGGCCTGCAAGGGAGACGGCTATATCAAGGTGGAAATGCATTTTCTGGCCGATGTATTTGTTCCCTGCGAGATCTGCAATGGCAAGCGCTTCAACAAGGCCACCCTGGAAATCCGTTACAAGGACCATTCCATTGCCGATGTTCTGGACCTTTCCGTGATCCAGGCCAGGGACCTGTTCGAAAGCCATCCCAAAATTACCCACATCCTGGATACCCTTGTGGATGTAGGGCTTTCCTATATCAAACTGGGGCAGGCCGCCACCACATTATCCGGGGGCGAGGCCCAGCGGATCAAGCTGGCCAGGGAGCTGGCCAAGCGGGATACCGGCGATACCCTTTACATCCTGGACGAACCCACCACAGGGCTGCATTTCCAGGATGTCCGCATGCTCCTGGCTGTACTCCAGCGCCTGACCGAAGCAGGCAATACCGTTGTGATCATTGAGCACAACCTGGATGTGGTGAAAACCGCGGACTGGGTCATTGACATCGGGCCCGAAGGCGGAAGCAGCGGCGGGGAGGTCGTGGCTGCGGGCGCACCCGAGCGTGTGGCCGCAAACAAGGCCAGCCATACCGGGCGCTATCTTAAAGAGGTTCTCGAGGGGTAGGCTGCTTAAAACCCTGCCAGCAGCTCTTCAATGGTCATTTCGCCGTCCCTGAGAAGGGCCTGGAGGGCAACGCCCTGGAGGCCTGAAATAAAGCAGATGGCCCTGGCGCGATTGGTTTTGTGGGGGGCGAACCGGTTCAGCGCCGCTTCAAAGGCATCCACAAACCGGTCGTAGATGGCCTGGCATTTGGTGATTACAGGTCCGCGGATTCCGCTGAACTCCGCAGTGAGTGAGGACAGGGCAATGATGGTGCTGGGCTGGTGGTTGAACCGGTCCAGAAAAATGTCATGGATGCCGGCGGTCATTTTACCGTAGTCTTGATGATCCTTTTCCAGGAATGCGATATACGGGTCAAAACTGTGGTTCAGCACCTCCAGAACTTCGTCGAGAATGTCTGTTTTGGAACTGTAATGGTGGAATACCGCGCCTGTGGTCATGCCGATATGGTAGGCAATGTCCTGGATGGTTGTTTTATGGTATCCCAGCCGGGCGAATAAATAGATGGCCGTATCCAGAATCCGTTTCCGGGTGGCGATCCGCTTGGCTTCCTTTTTATTGCGTGGTGCTGTCATCTTCCTCCTTTGCGGCCGGTGCAACGGACCGCAAACACCCGTCCCCCGCTATCCAGTTCCCGTCCTCCGCTGTAAACATGCCCCAGGGTAACATCAAGCCCCATGGCTGACAAGGGGCCGTCCGGTTCTCCGGACCATATCCACCAGCCTGAGGTGTCAAGGCCGGGGCAGCGGCCGATGTCAAGGGATTCCAGTTCGTCAACCGTGGGCATGCGCCAGTCAGAAGGAGTAAGGGTTTTTATCCACTGACAGGCCTGGTACCAGTTCATGTCCCTGTCAGGGCCGGCCATCCATTGGGTTTGGGTCTGGTCATCCCGGGCCACGGCCGCAGTCTGTCCGGTTTCAGGGTCCGGCACTGGAATTTTTGTGCCGCAGGCAGGGCAGGTGACGAATTCGTGCTTAGGGGCCATTATATCCTGTTTGTATTGTCTGTTCAGATACCGGTTCCCGCATACCGGCGGTTTCCGGGGATGTTGTTGCATTATCCGGGAAAAAGGTCAAGCACCGGCAGGGCGTTATAACGCTTCATCCCTGGCGTCGGCAATGCTGTGCTTGTATTTTTTTTCCAGGTCGACCAGCATCACCATGGTCCTGTAATTGTTGACCAGGATTTCGAAGAATCGCTTTTCATAAGAGGTGATCTTTGACCGGAAGTTAAAGGCGATGATTGACAGGTCTGCCTCGTTATAGGTGATGAAGTTCCGGATGGGAACACCGATAAAGTCTACAACCCTGGGATCCAGGGGGTTTTTTTCCAGGAATGCTTCCGGGCTGTTGTATCCGGCAATGTCATCGGTAATGATTTCGGCCCGCTGCCTTGAAACATTGATGGGAGCCAGGGATTCGTTGGGAATCATCACCGCGCCGGAGCGTTCGATGCCGGATGCGGTTTGCTTAAATACAGATCCCACAAGGTTTTTGCGGGCATCGGTCCGGGTGATGAACACGGCGCCGTAATCCTTGAGGAGAAACGAGGACAGGTGTTCAAACTCTGCATCGGCATCTGCCAGGTCTTCCAGGGAAACCAGCAGGGAGTCCGAGTAGCGGAGCAGGTCCCGTAGCCTGAAGTCATACCCCTTTCTCTGGGTGATGTCCTGAAACCACACCAGGATTTTGCCATCACTGCCTGCAGGGGACATGGCCTTTGCCTTGATCTCGTACCACCTGCGGGTAATCTCGGAGCGGGCTTCCATGGAAGGGGAGGCTTCATCCGGGGCGGTATGGGCTTCTGCGATTTCCAGTATGGATGCCAGGGATTCCGGGTCGATAAATTCCTGGATCCGGTTGATGCCGCGTTGTTGGAAAAGGTCCTGGGTTTTGCCCACGGAAAGGAGAATCACCCCCTGGCGGTTCATGATGAATACAGGGGCGTCGGTCTGGGAGGGAAGTTCCACAAGGGCGCTGAGATGCCGCTGCCTGTATTTGACATTGGACCTGGCAATCACCTGGACAAACAGAGGGACCACAAAGGGCACAATACTGTAATGGGCGGTGAAAAAGCAGATAATAAATCCGATTGCCAGCGCATTCATATAAATCTGGAGTCCGCCCAGTTCGGCCCGGACAAATTTCAGATAGGTTTTCAGGCTGAATTCGTTTTTATGTTCCGACATGATGTGTTCCGTCTGATGTGTGAAGAATATACCCTATGCATACCATAAATAAGAAAGAATTCAAGGCTAAGCAAAAAACACGGACTTGACCAGGGATGCCAGGGCAAGGCACAGGAGCAGGTAAATGACCTGTTTCCTGAAGGCCTCTTCATTGTGGAACCGCTGGAACAGGAGGTTGCCTGCCCGGATACCGATGCCAAGGGGGATCATGAAGCCTATGGCCAGAACAGCGACCTTTTGGGTAACCAGGCCGGAGGCCATGCAGGATAACAGGGCTAGTACATCCACCATGAGAAAAAAGGCGATCATGGATGCCCTGGATACGGCTACGGGCCGGTCCGATGAAAAATAAAACAATATCACGGGCGGGCCGCCGAGAGCGGCAAGGCCGTTAAGGAAGCCCGCACACATGCCCACCCCTGTGCCGGCCAGGGGGCCTGTGGCGCCGACACGCTCTTTCTGCCTGAGCAGGGCAATGCACAGGCTGATCACCATCAGGGAAATAAAAATCCGTATGGATGTAACCGGTACATGCACCAGGGCCATTGTGCCCAGGGGAAGGGTCAGTACCGCGCCCAGGCCAATGAATTTTAATCCGCCCCAGTCCACCTGGTGCCGGATTTTCCAGAATAGCAGGAGGCTGGCCGCCACATCCAGGCAGAGGATAATGGGCGTGACCACTGCCGGCGGAAATACCAGGCCCAGGCTCAAGGCGCAGATCAGGGCAAATCCGAAACCGGAATATCCCCGTACGATGCTGGCCCCGGATACGGCCAGCAAGGCAAATATGATGTCCCATCCCATTTCGTGTCCTTTCGCTTTTATTGCTGCGGCTTTCGCCCGCTCACGGCAGTGGTGTGCAAAATACACCATGCACGGGCATGCGGACAAGTGATTTTATCGTGTCAGTTTCCCGGTATGGCTCCTGATTTGGAAGGCCGCACATTGATCCCGGCAAATAGCTCTTGACAATCCCGCGTGAATTTTGAATAAAAGATACCTGATTCCAGGTGCCTGTAAAACGGCTGAAAAGGGAACCCCGTGAGAATCGGGGACGGGCCCGCCGCTGTAACCGGAGACGACCGCTGCAATGAAACCACTGGCCAAAAGGCCGGGAAGGTGCAGCCATTAGGATGAACCGGAAGTCAGAAGACCTGCCTGGAAGCGGTGTAATATTGTCATCCCCGTGGACAAGGGAAGGCATTGTCTGAGGAAAAACCAGGGCGCCCCAGATCATTGTAATGGTCCGGGGTTTTTTATTTGGTTTTCCCATGGAGTTAAAGTCCCTGATACTCGGCGTTTTCGTGTCTGTTGCCGTTTTTGCCCTGAAAAGCGGGGGCGGGCTGGCCTATGTATTTCTCAAGTTTCCGGGAGTTCTTCCCAGGCTTTGGATTTCACTGCTGTTTGCCGCCGGTTACGGCATTGTTTTTGGGGCGGCGGCTTACCTGCTGCACGCGGTTGACCTGACCGGCCACCTGGATCTGCTACAGGATTTTTTTAAAAGCGGGATGACCCTTCACTTCCTGCTTGCCGGACTTCTTCTGTTCTGGGGCGTCTCCCTTCTCAGACAGAATAAAACGCAACACCCTTCAAAAATTTCCCATTCCTGGATTGCCCTGGTGGTGCCCTGCCCGGTCTGTTTTTCCGTGATCCTCCTGTCCTTGGGGTTTTTAACGGCCCTGTATCCGGACCAGCCCCTGGTGTTTGCCGGATTGTACGCGGGATTTATCGGGGTCAGCCTGTGCGTTGCCATTGCCGGAACAGCCATTATCCGGAACAGCGGGTCTGCGGAAACAGCACTGGGCACACTGATGCTGTTCATCGCCCTTTATTTCCTTTTGTCCGTGATTGTGATTCCGTAATTTGCGGACCTGGACAGGATCTACAGGATCTCCGGCACGGAAGATCCGATACGGTTCTCGCCGGAAAAGGCTGTTCTGGCCGTTTTGTCCGTCGCTGCCCTGGCAGCCGGTTTTTTCAACCCATTTAAACGGAAGTCGTAAATGCAGATTATTGCCTTGCTAAAAACATTTATTTACCTGGTGGCCTCATCCCTGTTCCTGCCGGTGCTGGTGATCCTCTCATGCCTTTTTATCTGGATGCTGGTGTATTCCGGCACCTTTTTCCGGCTTTGGCTGGAGCGCCGCAAAACCGAAAAAGGCGGAGATGACATGCCGGAACGGATTCTTTCGGGCACCTATGAAACCCGTTTACCTTTCTCTGTCGCCAGTGTTGTGAAAAAGCTGGAAGGATTGAAATCCCCGGAAAACGAGGTTCAGGTGGTCAACCTGCTCAGGGATTCCGAACACGGGATGTGGAAATCCCTGGACCGGTTGAAGATGGTAATCCGTATCGGGCCGGGACTTGGGCTGATCGGCACCCTGATTCCCATGGGAACCGGCCTGGCCTCCCTGGGCCAGGGAGATCTGGGCCAGCTCAGCCAGGACCTTGTGGTGGCGTTTACCACCACGGTGGTGGGCATGGCGCTGGGGTTGCTGGCTTATTTTTACTTCACGGTTCAGCGCAGATGGGTGGAACAGGATATCAAGAACATGACCCTGGCTGCGGAGCTGCTGACCCGGAAGGCCGGTGACCATGAGATACCTTAAACGTGTCCAGGACCGGGGCACGGGGTTCTCGGACAATGATCCCATGTCCGGGGTGGCCAACTTGTTCGACCTGGGGCTTGTCTTTATCGTGGGGCTTCTTGTGGCGCTTTTCGGCGCTTACCACTTGGAAGACCTGCTGTCACAGAACTCGGACCTGACCATTGTGAAAAAATCATCAGACGGCCGGATTGAAATCATTGAAAAAAAAGGCCGTAAGATCAATGCCGTCAAAATGACGAAGGAAACAGCCAAAGGCCGGGGACAGCGCCTGGGAACCGCCTATAAGCTGGAAGACGGCGCAATGATATATATACCGGATTAATCCATGAGACCTGTATTTTTGTTTGTCGTGTTGTTTTTGGTGTTGGTGCCCGGAACCGCTTTTTGCGCGGATCTGGTATTGATGGTGCTGGATCACAACTCTTATGTGGCGGGCAGGGTGGTCCGGGATTTGGACGTTGATGCAGATATCCGGGTGATTACCGCCGATGATGTTAAACGCCGGCCCAATGAGATGAAAATCGTGATTGATGGTGCGCCTGTCGTGGTGGTGGATGTCATGGGCCGTGAACTGGAGTCTTTTCTTACCGAAAATATCAAACCGGACGGGAAAACGATTTATGCGCTCAGGGGATCTCTGGATGATGAAACCCTCAAAAAAAAGGGGTTTATCTTTGATCCGGAAGTGTCGGACTATTACCGGCATCTTTCTGCCGCGAATATCCGGAACATGCTGCGTCTGGTGATTCACCGCCATATGGATACCAGTGTTGCCTATGCCCCTGTTGAAAAACGGCCGGAGCCGGGAATTTACCACCCCGACGCCGGGGAGCTGTTCACCCAAGCGGATGCCTATCTTAAATGGCAGCAGCAGCGCCCCGGGTTTACGCCGGGCAGGCCCAGGATCGGGCTGTTGTTTTTTTCCTCTTTTCTGACCGAAGGGCAGCATGCACAGGTGGATTACATCATAGAACGCCTGGAAGAGAGCGGCTTTTTTGTCATGCCCTGTTACGGCAGGGAAGGGCAGATTATTCCGGAACTGCTTCTGGACGAACAAAAAAACGCCAGGGTGGACATGGTTCTGGCGTTTTCGTTCAAGTTTTACAGCACGCTGACCCCGGCACTTGCCAAGGGGCTGGTGCAACTGGATGTGCCGGTGTTCAATGCCGTGGGGCTTTACCTGGATACCATTGAGGAGTGGCGCAAAAGCCCTGTGGGCATTGATAAACTCGAGGTGTCCTGGTCCCTGGCCGTTCCCGAGATCTCAGGGCTGATCGAACCCACGGTGCTGGCAGCCAAGCAAAGAATTCATGATTCCGAGACCGGGAAGCCCTTTTTCCTGAACCGTCCGGTCACGGAAAACCTGGACCGTCTCATCCCGCGGCTGAAAAACTGGATGACCCTCCGGACAAAACCCAACCCGGAAAAGCGGGTGGCCCTGATGTTTTACAACCACCACCAGGGAAAGCAGAACATCGGTGCTTCCTATCTGAATGTGTTCAGGAGTATTGCCCGCATTTTCACCGCACTGGAGGCCAGCGGATATACCGTTGGAAAGCCCCTTTCCGAGCAGGAGGTCAAGTCCCTGATCCTGGCGTCGGCCCGGAACATCGGTTCCTGGGCGCCGGGTGAGCTGGACAATCTGTTGTCGGCCGGCCGCGCCGTACGTATCCCTGTCCGGACATATCAGAGCTGGTTTGAAGAATTGCCCGGGGCGTTTAAGGAACAGGTGGTTGCCCAGTGGGGCCGTCCCGGGGATGCCAAAATCATGAGGGACGGCGATGACCTGATCATCCCGGCGGTCCGGCTGGAAAACACGGTGCTGCTGCCCGAGCCGGCCAGGGGATGGGGAGACGAACCCATGAAGCTTTACCATGATACCACCCTTTATCCCCACCACCAGTACCTGGCCGCCTACCTCTGGCTTAAAAAGGAATTCCAGGCGGATGCCATGATCCATTTGGGCACCCATGCCACCTATGAGTGGACACCGGGCAAGCAGGCCGGCCTCTCCCCAGCCTGTCCGCCCGAGGTGCTGATCACGGATATTCTCAATATATATCCCTATATTGTGGACAATGTGGGAGAAGGAATCCAGGCCAAGCGGCGGGGCCGGGGAGTGATGGTTTCCCACCTGACCCCTGTACTGAAACAATCGGACCTGGACCGGGAGTACAGCCGGATGGCAGCGCTTATCAATGAGATCGAACGGGCCAGGTCCAGGGGCAGCGCCACACTTGAAGAAAAGATAAAGGAACTGACAACCCTGGCGGAAACCACGGGTATCCTGGAGGATCTCAAATCCTCGGACTTCGGCCATGCCCACGGGGACTACCATGAAGAGGACGGGAACAGTTCCCATGTCCATGGGGACCCGGCCATGTCCGGTGATGCAGATGCCCGGGCTGAAACCGTCACCATTGATTCCGAAGCGGAAGAGACCATTCATTTGCTGGGCCATTACCTGGAAGAGATAAAGTCCACCATGATCCCGTTCGGCATGCATACATTCGGGGTCTCGCCCGGGCCTGACGCTGCAAAAGAGATGACGGCGGCCATGGTGCGCTGGAATCCCGGCACGGACATCAACACCACTGCCGGGAACCTGGCCCGTTCCGGGCCGGATGAACTGGGCAGCATGATCCGGGGGCTTGCCGGACGCTATGTGCCGCCCGGCCAGGGAAATGATCCCCTGCGGAATCCTGCGGCCATTCCCACGGGACGAAATTTTTACGGATTCAACCCAGGCAAGCTGCCCAGCCCGGCAGCCTGGGAACTTGGAAAACGGGCCGCCCAAAAAATTATCGACAACCATATTATCAAGCATGGCAGTTATCCCCAGAAAGTTGCCGTGGTGCTCTGGGCTACGGAAACCCTTCGCAATGAAGGCGTCAACGAGTCCACAATTCTCAACCTTGTGGGGGTAAAACCCAAATGGTCTCCGAGCGGCAGGGTCATCGGGCTTGACCTCATATCCGGCAGTGAGTTGAACCGCGCCCGGATTGATGTCATGGTCAATGCATCCGGCCTCTACCGGGACATGTTCCCGGATAAGATGGATTATATTGACCGGGCTATCCGCATGGCAGCCCGGCAGACCGATGTGGAAAATCTGATTGCCCGCCATGATCTGGAGATCAAAACCCGGCTGATCCGCCAGGGCATGTCGCCTGAAGCCGCCGATGAAATGTCCCGGTTCCGGGTGTTTTCCGAACCGCCCGGGGCATATGGCACCGGCGTCGGGAACATGGCATCCGGGTCATCCAAATGGGAAAATCCCGACCAGGTTGTGGATGTGTTCCAGAACCGGATGGGGTTTGCCTTTGGCCGGGAGCGCTGGGGGATTGAGGCAAAAGATGTACTCAGGGAAAACCTGGCCGGGGTGGATGTGACGGTGCATTCCAGGTCCTCCAATGTCTATGGGGTTCTGGATAACGACGATGTGTTCCAATACCTGGGCGGCCTGTCCATGGCCGTGAGAAAGGAATCGGGAAAGGCTCCGGAAACCCTGATCACCCAACAGCAGAAGCACAACCGGGTGGATGTGGAAGATGTGGGCAAGACCCTGGGACGGGAAATGCGGGCCAGGTATCTCAACCCCAAATGGATCAAAGGAATGAAGGCAGAAGATTATGCCGGGGCCAGGGCCATGTCCGATTTTGTGGAATACCTGTGGGGATGGAATATGACCACGCCTGAAAAGGTCGATGCCGCCAAGTGGCAGCAGACTTACGAGGTCTATGTCAAAGACAAATATGGCCTGGATTTGAAAACATTCTTTGACAAGGCCTCTCCCTGGGCGTTCCAGTCCATGACCGGCCGGATGCTTGAGACCCAGCGAAAAGGATATTGGCAGCCGGACCAGGCCGTCCTGGAAACCCTGGCCGTGGAATATGCCAAAAGCGTCATTACAAAGGGAGTGGCCTGCTGCGATCATACCTGCAACAATCCTCTGCTCAACCAGATGGTGGTCTCCATTATCTCGGTTCCCGGCGTGCTTAGCCCGGAACTGGTGGAACAGTTCAAGCTGGCAATTGAGAAAATGGCCAAAACCGATCTGGCCCAACAGGTGGAAAACCGGAAACGCCTGCTGGAACAACTGGCGGCCCCATCCCCGGAGCAGGCGGCTGAACAAAGTGCTCCCAGTGCCGATGACAGCCCGGACAGCGATATGGTGGAAGGATATAAAATGGAAAACATGAATTCTCCTGACGAGACTACCCGGGTCACCTCTTCGGGCATTGAGTGGATGGCCGTGATTGCCGTCCTTGCCGTGATCGGGCTTTGTGCTCTTGGTGCGCGGAAACGAAAACTTTAACCCCTGGTACCCGTAAGAATAAGGAGGCCGGACCATGCAGACAAAAAAGTACGTATATACTCTGTTATTGACCAGTTTTGTTTTGATTGCAGGAGGGATGATCTTCTGCCCGGTGCCGCCGGCAGCGGCCCACGGTACGGGCAGCGACCATGTACATGCCGAAAACCAGGGCGGCATTGATACAGCGGATCTCTGGCTGGAAATGGTGGATAGCGGACGCTACCAGGCAGCATGGCAGACAGCATCCGGGATGTTCCGTTCCCGGATATCCCGGGAAGACTGGGCAAAAGCCGTTTCAGGGGTCAGGGAACCGCTGGGGGATCTTGTCCAAAGAAAATTGTTTCACCACCGGGCCACCCGGACAATGCCGGGCGCACCAGACGGTGCTTACCTGGTTCTCCGCTATAAGACCGCATTTGTGCATAAGGCTGCTGCAGTTGAAACCGTAACCCTGGTCCAAACGCCCAAAGATGGTTCATGGCGGGTGGTTGGGTATTTTGTTAAATAAAC
This sequence comes from Desulfobacter sp., assembly GCA_036881925.1. Taxonomy (GTDB): domain Bacteria; phylum Desulfobacterota; class Desulfobacteria; order Desulfobacterales; family Desulfobacteraceae; genus Desulfobacter. Next base: position 158,655 of record JBAJNJ010000002.1, on the reverse strand, counting down.
CGCCGGGCCGGTAAGGCTGTGTCTTTGGCGATCGTTGTTTGCGAATCAGTTGCTGTTGATATTTTCAACTGCCAATGTCATGGGAATGAACCGGATCCCGTTGGCTTCCTGTTCTTTCCCAAGAGGGTTGAATCCCATCTTTTGGTAGGCTGAAAATGCATTGGGAGACGCATTCACCGTTATGTTCCGGATATCCGGCTGCTGTTTCCGGCATGTGTCCACAGCCTTTTGCAGAAGTGTCCGGGCAACGCCCCTGCCCTGAAAGGATGGCCTGACAAAGAGCAGGGCCACATGGGTGTTGCCTTTGATTTCAATGGCTCCGGCCAGGGTACTGCCGGATTCGGCCACCAGCAGGAGACCGCCGTCATCCAGACGGCTTTTCAGTGCGTTGGGGCAGGCGAATTTCCTGAATTCCGCAATGCCCTCACTGGAAAAAAGCGGTGCGACAAATTCCGTAAATACCTCTAATACAAGATCAATTACATTCTTTTCTTCGCCCGGCACTGCCCGGCGGCAGGTGATAGGGGTGTTGTCCGGTATCATTTGTTTTTCGGTCCCTGGTATGATAACCGCCTGGAAATGCGATTTCACCATTATTCTATTTCAAAAATTAAATAAAATAACGAAAAAATAAGAAAAAAAGTTGACTATTGATGTTTCTATGTGTAATCAATTACATAATTTTCCGTCTCCGGCGGACAGACCCTATCAAACTCCCATGGGACTGTAAAGACCGGGGAGATTTTCAATATTTTTCAAAGGCATTGCCTGCGGCTCCCTAAAGAACATCTTTAAAAAATTCTGTTTAACTGCCGCATTATCAATCCCTGTTGCAATGCGTATCCATAACTGATTTTGAATTGTGCCGTTCAGTACTGCTGAACCGGCTGATCCGGAGTTCACGTCTGTGTGCTTAAGGAACCAACCGCATCGGGCGGATTTCAATAAAAAACCTCTTTGCTTCTCAACAGAGGTTTCAGGTTCATTATTTCAGATTTAATCTATAGAATCGGAGGATGAGTTCATGAAAGGGTTATTTAAAATCGCATGTGCAGCCATGTGCTGTGCCATCTGTTTTACCGCTGCCCCGGCTGGTGCCGGCACCGTTAAAATCGGGGCGGACAGCGGCCTGAATGTGGCGGTGACGTCACCGGACGACAGCCAGATTCTCATTGAGTACACATTGGGAGAGTTCGAGCAGAAAGGGGTCAGCATCAACGGGGAACGCTACCAGTCCCTGGCGCTGAAAAAAGAAGCCTGGCTCCTGAAAAAAGGGGAGCCCAAACTTCCCAAGGTCACCCGGAGTATCGCCATCCCGGAAAACGGCAACATGGCGCTTCAGGTCGTGGAAGAAGAGTATATCGAGTTTAATATGAAGGTGGCCCCGTCAAAGGGTATCTTAATGAGGACGGTAAACATTGATGACGTGCCGCATTCGTTCTCCAAAGTATACCAGACCGATGCGTTCTATCCTGGGAAACGGGCGGAGCTGGGAACTCCCTACCAGCTCAGGAATGTCAGGGGTGTTACCGTGGATGTCTATCCGTTTGCCTATAATCCGGTGACGCAGACCTTGCGGGTATATACCCGGCTTGTGGTGAGCATCACCAATACCGCCACAGGCAGCTTTAATTCGCTGATGATGCGTTCGGCACAGTCATCAGACACGTACTTTAAAAGCATTTATGAAAATCACTTCATCAATTTTACCTCTCCTGATGTGGCAAAGGCCGCTGTGGGAGAAACCGGCCGGATGATCGTGATCTGCCATGACGCGTTTTGTAATGCCGCACAGCCCTACGTTGACTGGAAAAACCAGAAAGGCATCTCAACCACAAAGGTTGCCGTGTCCACGATCGGCAACAACTATACGGCCATCAAGAATTATATCCAGACCGAATATGATAAAAACGACGGTCTGACATTTGTCCAGCTGGTCGGGGACGCATCCCATGTCCAGCCGTTCTACAGCGGCAGCGAAGCCCAGGACCCCTCTTACTCCCTGCTGGCCGGCAATGACAATTACCCGGATATCCTGGTGGGACGTTTCTCAGCAGAAAGTGTTGCCGATGTTGACACCCAGGTGGCAAGAACCATTTACTACGAACGGGATATGCCCAGCGCAGCCTGGCAGAACCAGGGCATGGGCATTGCCTCTTCCGAAGGTGCGGGCAGCGGAGACGATGGTGAAGCGGATTGGCAGCACATGCGCAACATCCGGACCGACTTGCTCGGATACAAGTATACCCTGGTTGACGAACTGTACGACGGTTCCCAGGGCGGTGCGGACAGTGCCGGCAACCCCACGGACCAGATGGTGGCAAGTGCACTCAACTCAGGACGTTCCCTGGTCAACTATACGGGACACGGCAGCTCCACCAGTTTTGCCACCACCGGTTTCAACAACACCGACGTAAACAACCTGCAAAACACCAATAAACTGCCGCTGGTCGTGGCTGTGGCCTGTGTGGTCGGGCAGTTTCACAACACCACCAGTTTTTCCGAAGTCTGGATGAGGGCCACTTATAACGGCGATCCCACCGGGGCCATCGGTTTTTACGGCGCCACCATCAACCAGAGCTGGCAGCCGCCCATGAGCGCCCAGGATGAAATCGTCGACCTGATGGTTGCCCAGACATACACCACCACCGGCGGACTGCTGTTCAACGGTTCCATCAAGATGATGGATGAATACGGCAGTGACGGTGTGCATATGTTTAAAACCTGGCATATCTTCGGTGATGCCTCTTTGGCATTCAATACATCATCCACCACACCCCCGCCCCAGTACTGCACCTCCGAAAGCACGGATTCTTCCTACGAATATGTCAAGCAGGTTAACTTCGGAACCATGCAGAACGCTTCAGGCGCGGCAGGCTATACGGATTTCACCAGCATTGTCGCATCTGCGTCCAGAAACCAGTCCTATACCATTACCCTGACGCCGGGATTCAGCGGCGGCAGCTATAATGAAAACTGGAAAGTCTGGATTGACTTCAATCAGAACAAAACGTTTGACACAGGCGAACTGGTATTTTCCTCAAGCGGATCAAGCGCAGCTGTTTCCGGAAGCGTGATCATCCCGTCAACCGCCCTGACCGGCGATACCCGGATGCGGGTCATCATGGGATATAACGCTATTGACAGCGCGTGCGGCAGTTACCGGTATGGTGAAACCGAAGACTATACCGTCCGCATCAATTAAGTTTTCCCTACTTTAAATTATTAAGGTAGTTTTTTGGCAGCCGCCGGCCCGAATCAGGTTCCGGCGGCTGTTTTTGTCCGTGCTGATGCCGACAGGCCGCTTGCCTTTTCCGGGTGCTTACCAATATGTATTGACTTGCTTTGCAGCAACATCAATAATAAGAACCATCTCTATTCCATTGCCATACACAGGACTGGTAAAGTAACCAAGTAAGGATATCATTTATGGCCTGCTGTAACGCTGTAACTGGATTTAAAGGCACTATTGTTTTTCCTTTCCGTTTAACACCCGGCAAGGCGGTTTTCTTGGCAATTTTTTTCCGCATAACCGCCGTACTGATGATATTCTCACTAATCGTTTCGGCGCATGCCGGAACCCTGCCGCCCAAAGACAACCCAAAAATAGAATACGGATATCCGGATCAATCCATTTTTGTGGCATCCGTCAATGCCCAGAACAGACCGGAAAGTCCAATGATAAGGCTGGCAGGTGTTTTGATGGAAAAAGCCGGTCTTGACTGGTATTCAGTGGCCTATCCCGCACGCAGATTGTTCTGGAATCTTAAAAACGGCACAACAGATTTCTCAATCCTGGTAAAGGCCTCAACTCTCCAGGGGCATTGCATATTCAGCCGGGCCCCTGTTTACTCAACAACGCTGAGGGTGTACTTTATCGGCGACAAGCCCCCGGTCCTGGACGGAAAAGACCTTGCCGGCAAAAAGATCCTCACCATTCTCGGCTACAGCTATGGCGGCCTGCTCAAATACATTTCAGATCCGGCCAACCAGATTGTGAACCTTGTTGCACCCACACATCAATCCGCATTCAGTATGCTTGAGCGAAAACGGGCCGATTATGTTCTGGACTACGAATCCGCAGCCGGCGACATCCTTGCCGAGTATCCAATCAAGGACATCAGGTCCCACCCCATAAGCCAGCTGGACATATACCTGGTCCTGTCCAAAGCCTATCCTGATGCTGAAAACTTAATGCGCAGGCTTGAAAACATCGTAGAATCCCTGGATGTCAGGGGGATTTTGAAGGGTCGGGGCCGGAACAGTAAGTGATATATTACGCCCGGACTGAACCGGCAAATAGCGGCAGATTGATGCCGCAAATAAAAAAGGGAGATTTTTAGTAGGGTATGGGTATGTTTTCGATTAAATTTGATGTGCAGCGGTCGATTGTGATCAACGAACATGTTGACGTGGTGTATAAAAAAGTATCTGATTTTAACACCTGGAAAGAATGGTCTCCATGGCTTTGCCAGGAACCGGAATGCCCCGTTGATATCACGGGCACTCCCGGGGAAACCGGACATGGACAGGCATGGGACGGCAAGCAGATCGGTGCGGGAGGCATGACACTGGTCCGTCATGCTCCAAACCAGAGCCTGGACTATAAACTGTCTTTTGTCCGCCCCTGGAAAAGCCGGGCAACAGCCGGTTTTCAATTTGCCGAAGAAAAGGATGGCACACGGGTGTCATGGTCCATGACCGGTGAGTTGCCCATTTTTCTTTTTTTCATGAAAAAAATGATGGCCGCTTTTGTGGGAACGGATTATGAGCGCGGCCTGAACATGCTCAAGGAATATGTTGAAACGGGCAACGTGCCTTCACATGTGTCGGTAGAAGGGGTTGATGGGCAAAGCGGTTTTTATTATGCCGGTGTGAAGCACGCATGCCGGATTGAGGATGTCGGCCCGGCCATGGAGCAGGATTTTTTGAAAATACAAAAGGGTATTGACGGTGGAGCGCTTCCCGGGCCGGATTTTCTCTTTTCCTTTTACCATAAGTTTGACCTGGTTCACCGTGATTGTGAATACACATCCGGTTGCGGGTATTTCCAGGATCCGGGATTCCAGCAGATTCCCCAAGGCATGGTCAGCGGAGACATTCGAAAACACCGGGCCCTGAAAGTGATGCACACGGGTCCCTACAGGCACCTGGGAAATGCATGGTCTGCGGCAATGGGGTATCAGAAAAGTGCGAAGCTGAAAGCAGACAAGGATATTGCCATGTACGAGATATATGAGAACATGCCCCATGAAGTGGATGAACAGGACATTAAAACCGTGGTTTTTGTTCCTGTCAAATAGACTGGCCTTTCATGGCTCGTTCAGGTGGAAGAGGGCGCGCGCATATGGCAGGCCACCTGGTGACCGCTTTGGATCTCTCTTAGCTCAGGCCGCAGAGTTCTGCAGATGTCTGCAGCTTCCCGGCAACGGGGATGAAAGGCGCATCCCTGTGGCGGATTGATGGGGCTGGGCACATCCCCCTGAAGGACAATGCGCTGGGTTGTAGCTCCCGGAGCCGTCCGGGGAGAGGCAGACAGCAGGGCCTGGCTGTACGGATGCAGGGCATTGGCGTAAAACGCCTCTTTGGATGCGGTTTCGACCAGCCGGCCCAGGTACATGACTGCCACCCGGTCGCAAATATACTCGACCACTGAAAGGTCGTGGGAGATAAATATATAGGTCAGTCCGAACCGGGTTTTCAATTCCTGGAGCAGGTTGATGACCTGGGCCTGGATGGAAACATCCAGGGCGGAAACCGGTTCGTCCGCCAGGATCAGTCTGGGCCTCAGCGCCAGAGCCCTGGCAATGACGATCCGCTGGCGCTGCCCACCGGAAAACTCATGGGGATACCGCCTGGCCTGGCCCGGCCGAAGCCCCACCACATCCATGAGTTGCTGCACCTGTTCCCTGTGTTCGTTTTTGCTGCCCTGTCCGTGAATGATCAGGGGTTCGGCAATGATATCCCCGACTTTTTGCCGGGGATTGAGGGCGGAATACGGGTCCTGGTAAATAATCTGGGCCTGGCGGCGAAATGCCTTGAGCGCTTTTCCTTTCAGGGTTGACAGGTCAACGCCGTCAACAGCCACAGTCCCGGATGTGGGATCTTCCAGGCGGAGCAGGGTTCTGCCCAGGCTGGATTTGCCGCAGCCGGATTCGCCCACCAGGCCGTACACCTCGCCGGGCCGGACCGACAGGCTGACCCCGTCCACTGCCCGCACCATTCCTTTTTTTGAACCAAATCCCGAGCTTTGGACCGGGTAGTATTTGCAGATGTCGGCTGCTTCCAGAAGCGCTTTACTCATGACGTGGCCTCCCCGGGGTGCCAGCAGCGCACCCCGTGGGTTTCAAAAATTTCCTGCCAGGGCGGGGGGGTACGGCATTGGTCTGTGGCATGACTGCACCGGTCCTGGAAGGCGCACCCCGGCGGCAGGCCGAGCAGGCTGGGCACAGCCCCGGGGATGGTGGGAAGCGGGCTGCTGCAGCCGCGTTTGGGCAGGGAGCTGAAAAGCCCTCGTGTGTAGGGGTGGGCCGGGCGTTCAAACAACTCCGACACATCTGCAGACTCCACGATTTTTCCGGCATACATCACGGCCACGCGATGGCAAGTCTCAGCCACAACACCCAGATCATGGGTAATGAGCATCACGGCCATGCCGATATCCTGCTGCAGGGTTTTCATGAGATCAAGGATCTGGGCCTGGATGGTTACATCAAGGGCCGTGGTGGGTTCGTCCGCAATCATCAGGGCGGGTCGGCAGGCCAGTGCCATGGCGATCATCACCCGCTGCCGCATGCCCCCGGAAAACTGGTGGGGATAATCGTTCACCCTGGCCCCGGGCTCGGGAATCCCCACAAGATCCAGCAGCCGGACCGCTTCCCGGTATGCCCGGTCTTTTTTCATGCGGCGGTGTTTTTTCAGCGGTTCCATAATCTGGTATCCCACGGTATACACCGGGTTGAGGCTGGTCATGGGTTCCTGGAAGATCATGGAAATCTGGTTGCCCCGGATATTGCGTATTACTGAAGGGGGAGCCTTGACCAGGTCCTGTCCGTTAAAAAGAATTTCTCCCCCGGCAATATGGGCAATGGGGGCGGGGAGCAACTGGAGTACGGACAGGGCTGTGACGGATTTGCCGCATCCTGATTCTCCCACAACACCCAGTGTCTCTCCGGGATTGATGTGGAGACTGACCCCGTCCACGGCAGTGAGGATACCCCGCTTTGTGGTGAACCGGGTTTTCAGTTCCTTTATTTGCAGAATCGGCTCCATGTATTTCCTTTTACCCTTTTGGCTATTGTGACCGTAAAGAGGGATCCAGGACATCCCGGAGCCCGTCACCGAACAGGTTGAATCCCAGAACCAGGATGAGAATGGCAGCCCCGGGAAATGCGGCAACATGGGGGGCAAGCTGGATATACTGCCGCCCCTCACTGAGCATGGCACCCCATTCCGGAGAGGGCGGCTGGGCACCCAGTCCCAGAAATCCAAGGGCGGCAGCCTGGAGCACGGCGGTTCCCATGCCCAGGGTGGCGTATACAATGATCGGAGGCAGGCAGTTGGGCAGAATATGCCTGAACAGGATGCGCGTATGGCTGCCGCCCAGGTGTGACACGGCCTGGACAAAAAGCCGCTCCTTGAGGCTGAGCACCCCGGCCCGGACAATCCTGGCGTAATGGGGAATGTAAACAATGCCCACGGCCACCATGGTGTTGGTCAGGCTGGGTTCAAGTATGGCAGTGATGAATATGGCCAGCAAAATGGCCGGAAAAGCCAGGAGCATATCCATGCAGCGCATGATAATGCTGTCGACCCGTTTGCCGAAATACCCGGACAAAAGTCCCAGGATCGTTCCCGGGACCAGCGAGATGGTCACGGATATGAGCCCGATCATCAGGGATATCCGGGCGCCGAAGATGACCCGGCTGAAAATGTCCCGGCCCAGGCTGTCCGTGCCGAAAAGATGGTCTGGACTGGGACCCTGGAGCCGGATCAGGGGCGACGGCACAAGGGGATCCCAGGGAGCGATCCACGGACCGAAAACAGCCACCAAAAGGATGAGGCCGATCAGGACCAGTCCTGTTACGGCAGTGGCGCTTTTACTTAAATCCCTGAGTGCTTCAAATCTATTCATGCACACGTATCCTCGGGTCCAGTAGCACATATACCAGGTCAACGGCCAGGTTGATGGCCGCCATGAGTACTGCAAATACCAGGATGCACCCCTGTACAGCCGCATAATCCCTGCCTGCAAGCGAGTCCACCACATACCGCCCCAGGCCGGGCCAGCTGAAAATAGTTTCGGTCAGCACGGCCCCGCCCAGCAGCAGTCCCAGGTTCAGGCCCAGCACCGTGACCACGGGAAGGAATGCATTCCGCAGGGCGTGGCGCAGAACCACCACGGCTTCGGTCATGCCTTTTGCCCGTGCCGTACGGATATAGTCCGTGCGCATCACCTCAAGCATGGCGCTGCGGGTGATCCGGGCCACAATGGCCATGGGAATGGTGGCCAGGGTGAAGGCAGGCAGGAGCAGATGCTTGACCGCAGATGAAAACGCCTGCCAGTTGCCCGCTGCAAGCGCATCCACCACCATGAGGCCGGTGAGCTCCGGCACCTCAATTCCCAGGGATATACGGCCCATCATGGGCAGCAGGGGATATTTTACGGAAAAGAGGTAAATCAGCATGAGGCCGAGCCAGAAAATCGGCATGGAAACACCTACAAGGGCCATGAACATGGCCCCGTAGTCCCAGAAGGAGTGCTGCCTGACCGCCGAAAGAACGCCTGCGGCAATCCCGAAAACCGTGGCGATAAACATGGCGGCCAGGGAAAGTTCCAGAGTGGCGATAAGCCGGACCCAGATTTCCCCGGCAACCGGGGCATTGGTACGGACAGAGTTACCCAGGTCACCCTGGACAATATTGCTTAAATAAATCCAGAACTGGTTGAACAGGGACTGGTTGAGCCCCAGCTGCTCCCGCAGGCGCTCCAGTTCTTCGGGGCTGGCAAATTCGCCCAGCAGCAACTGGGCCGGGTCCCCGGGGATCATCCTGAGCATCAGGAACACCACCACACAGACCCCGAACATGATCAGGACCAGGTGAAACAGGCGTTTGCATATGTACCCCGGTGTCATGCTGCCTTACCCGCCCCTAGTTTTTGCCGACCATCTGGAAGCTGTTGAGCCCGTTGGGCCGCAGGGGAACGTTGCTGAGCCGCTTGTTATAGCAGCGGACAATGGTGGTATGGGCCAGGGGAATCCAGGGAGCTTCACTGTGGGCGATTTCCTGGGCCCTGCGGTATTTCTCCGTACGCACCTCCTTGTCGAAAATGACCTGGGCCTGTTTGCACAAGGCTGTAAATTCGGCGTTTTTCCACAGGGAGACATTTGAGGCACCAGGTGTCTTGGCGGTGTCTGCCGAAAGCAGGCCGTAAAGGAAATTGTCGGGATCGGCATTGCCGCCCAGCCATCCCAGCATGCACATGTCGTGTTCGCCGTTGGATGTTTTCTTCAAATAGGCGCCCCAGTCCATGCGCACGATTTTGGCTTTCACGCCCACAGACGCCAGGTAGGCCTGGAGCAGCTCTGCGGTTTTCACGGGGTCCGGCATATAGGCGCGGCTCACGGGCATGGCCCAGAGTGACAATTCCCGCTTAAAGTCAAACCCGGCCTCTTTAAGCATCTGTTTTGCCTTTGCCGGGTCGTAACCATAAGGCTCTATATCATCATTATAACTCCAGATAGACGGTGCAAACGGGTTTTTTGCCGGGATGGCCATGCCCTGGAAAATGGCCTGGATAATGGCGTTCTTGTCAATGGCATGGCTCAGGGCAATACGCACTCTGGGGTCTTTGAGATAAGGTTTTTCCGTGTTCAGTGCCAGGTAGCCCACGTTGACGCTGGGCCGCTTGATCATGGCCAGGCCGGGATTTTTTTCCACCAGCTTGATGCTGTCCGGGTCCAGGTCGTCGGCAATGTCCACAGCCCCTGACTGGAGCGCCATGAGACGGGCCGACGGCTCGGGAATGGACTTGAGCACAATTTGCCTCACCCTGGCTTTGTCCCCCCAGTACGCGTCATTCCGTTCAAAAATAATCCGGTCGTCCTTTACCCATTTGACAAACTTAAACGGCCCTGTGCCCACGGGATGCTGGCCGATCTGGTCTTTGTATTCGTACATGGCTTTGGGAGAGAGAATGGGGCACAGCCACAGGGCCAGATTGTTCAGAAGCGGGGCAAATGGCTTTTCCGTCACCAGTTGGACAGTATAGTCGTCAACGATTTTGATGGCTTTGACCGGTTTGAGGGAGAGGCTCAGGTACCGCCATTTGCCGTACCCGTGAAGGGGGTGGTTCTTGTCAATGATCCGGGCGAAGGAATCGTAAACAGCCTGGGCATTAAAGGGTTCGCCGTCGTGGAATGTTACGCCTTTGCGCAGGTTGAACGTCCAGGTAAGCCCGTCCTGGGAAACAGACCAGGATTCAGCCAACTGCGGCTCCACATCCATACTGTCCCTGCCGAAAATCACCAGGTTTTCAAGCACCTGGATTCCCGCCTTAATGGATTCGCCGTCTGTTGCCTGGGCCAGGTCCAGGTTCACCGAATCGCCGCCGCGGCCCCAGACCAGGGTATCGGCCTGGGAAGCAAAAGCGCCTGCCGGCAGTATCAGGGCCGCAGCCAAAAGTGTTACCAACAACCTACGCATGAGCCTTCCTCCTTTACATAAAACAGTTTGTAAACGTACTCCCCTAATCCGCCGGAAAGATGCGGAACGGTATGTTTTTTCTTAGGGTATACTTATTTAGTGGGGGTTTACCGGAAATGTCAAGAAAAATATTAAACCGGTTTAATATGAATTATAAATTCGCTTTAATTTTTTGTGTTAAAATGGTTTAATAAGGAAGGTTGCACAGCCAGATTAAGGGCTTTTGGTATCGGGTACAATATGACGGGAACTGTTTTAGGGAAAGCACCATGTCTATCAAACTGCGCCGCGCCAGGGCGGCATTTATATGCGATCTGATTACTTCCAGCCGGATTCCACGGAACCAGGTGGCTGCGGCCGCCGGTCTGACCAATACTTATATCCGGGATCTTGAGATGGGCAATATCGCCAATGTGGACCGGAAAAAACTGTTGCGTCTTGCCGTGGCCCTGAATCTCAACCTGAACCGCATTGACGAGATGCTGAGGATATTTGACCGGGCAAGCCTGTCCTCCGGCGATATCGATACGTTTATCGAATCCGCCCGCAAGCGTAAAATCACCACGGCCCTGTCGCCTCTAAGGGATTTTTACGCGTATGAACTGGCGGTTTACGCCATGGAAGTGGTTCCCGGGGACCAGGTCATGGTCAACGACCGCCCGACCGTCTGCCTGCGGGAACCGGGCCACCGCACCTTTACCGACAAACGGCTGGTGGATGCCCACCCGCTTTATGCCGAACTCCTGGAATCCATCGGCAAGGTCCGGCGCCGCCAGCTTGAAACCAACCTGAAGACCTACGCCGTGACCCATTACCTGTGCCGGGAGTGTGTTGAAGATTATGTCCTGGCAAATGAAAATGACGAAGAGGCATACTGGCGGAAAAAGCATGTGGCCAATTTGCTGGATTTCCACAGGAAATACCCCAACCTGAAGATCCACATCACCGATGTCTGTTCATACATGCTGTTTTCCATCAAAGAACCCACGGACGGTTCGGGCACCCAGTTCAACTTTTGCGCAAAACCGGGCCATTATGTGCCGGGGGACCGGCCGGGGCGGCTGGCGGGATTTTCCACGAGCAACCCGGTGATGCTCAAGACCTTCCAGGATGAACTGGATTCCATCAAAGGGTGGGTATTGCCGGAATATGAAAACCGGGACGCGGTAAACACCTACCTGGAAGATCTGACCGCTCCCTGATCCTCCCGGAGTTCCTGTTGCCAGGCAACGCATATGCCGTCCGGTGTTTCCCGGCGGACAAGAGCGACCCTGCCTGTTTGGTCCATATGATCCAGAAGGGCGTAAATTACTGACAAGTGGGCCCGGGTACAACGTTCCAGCCAGGGGCCCCGGGCCACCTCATCCAGCACTTCCGTGATGATTTCACTCCTGACCAGGGGCCATTTCCGGTCGGCGAAATTGGTCTTTTTGATGCGTTCACAGGTGGGAACCACCACCAGGCTCCCCTGCATATCCGAGTCAAATACATCCGGTTCAAATGCTTTGGCATACCGCTGGTACCGGTCAAAGATCTGCCGGTTGATCCCTGCGGTTTCCGGGTCCGCCCCAAGGACGTCCGACATCTTCCGGGCCAGGGTCGCGGCCTCTTCTTCTCCCGGGTGGCCGGACCGGCCGTAAAACGGGAGGATGGCGTAGACAAACGACCGGGGAATCCAGTGCTCCCTGAACCGGGGGTTGATATACCCGGCAAAGGGCTGCTCCCACTCATGGCTGGGTACGCCGTGGAGATCAATCATGTACCCGGGCAGCCAGCGGTCAAACAGCCGGGTCTTTGCCCTGGCCTCTGTAAACGGGGTATCTTTTTGAAAGTACTGGTCGTACCATTCCATACCCAGGGCATTATACCGGGCGGCGTGCAGTTTGTGATCAGGGCATTCCGGCAGCATTTCCTCAAGGGTGGCGACCCCGTCCCCGTTTTCCAGGGGAACGACCACAACATTCGCCCGGGCAAGGATTTTCCTGCCCTTGGCGTCGCAGGCAAGTGTATGGAGGAGCATCATTGCCGCATTGGTCCCGGACACTTCATTGGCATGGTGGCGGGCATTGACCAGCAGGGTGGGCTTGAGCAGCCTTGCCCTTTGGGCGGTCATATGGCCTGTTGCGGCTTCCACTGCGGGAATATCCCGTCCCATAAGGGTGCGGCCGGCATTCCATACGGTCATGTCCCGTTGTCCCGAAAGGGTCCGGATCCATGTTCTTACGGTATCGCCCGTGGGAATGTCCCCGGGGGCCGGTGCCGTTACCGGTGTTTCCGGGGCAGGAAGGGGGGAGCGCCGGGCCGGCCGGGCATGAAAGCGCAGCCCCCTGCCATGGCGCATGATGCCATATCCCCTGGCCCGGGCAGCGGCACATCGCCGCTCTGATTCTTCAGGATTCGCAGGCATGTCGTTGCAGGAAATGTCAAGCATCAGCATGCCCCGTGCATAACTGATACATTGGGTGGGCGGAAGGGGCAGGGGCGGGTAAAGTTGCCTCCTGAGCGGTGTGAGCCTGAGTTTTGCCCCGGGGCGGCCGCCATTGGCGGGCCGCACCATGGGCATGATCCTGCCCAGTTGGATCCGGCTCCCTGGGCAGCGGGCCTCACGGTATGCCTCCATAAAGTCGAGCAGGCCGAAATAAAAATCTTCATGCAGGGCTTCCATGGGCGCGATCCGTTCCTGGGCCAGGCCTGCACTTTCCTGGGCTTCGTCAATGGCAACATCAATCCGGATCTCCTCCCAGAACGCCAGGGCGCCCGAGGCGGTCAGGCCGGGCAGCATTTGATTCATGGCCGTTTCCATGTCAACCAGCCATTTTTCCTGGAACCGTTTCCAGACCAGCTCCCGGTCCGTGGGCAGGCTGCATGACCAGATGGACCGCCCCTGTTTGGAAATTTCACACCCGGCTGAAACCGGATGGGATGTCTGGCCCTTCTGCTTATCAAGCATATAAGGCAGTGCAGACACCATGGGGGACAGGGTGAATTCCCCGGCCAGAAGGCCTTGGGCGTCGTAGGCTGTTACATGGTAATCATGGTCCTGGCCGGGTGCCATGACCATACTGACCTGGCTGGTCTGCCAGCCGCGCCGCTTGCAGATCACATCAGGGGCCGGATACATCTCCTGGATCCACCGGGCCCGGGATTCCATCTGGCCGGGCCGGTTAAAGGGGCGGACACGGATGCAAAGCGACCGGGTATTTTGGGGCAGAGCCGGCTCCACCTCTTCCAGCAGCCAGCTCACCCCGGGCTTGTGGGTCCGGAGTACCACAGTATCCGGTGTATATCCCTTTGCCGTTAAAAGCCGGTCGAGTTGTCGTCTGAACGCCATGCGCCGGGTGTAATTGCCGCCGATAAACGCCCGGCAGCATATCTGCCCCCGGCCTTCCGGAATCCGGGCTGCCCGGGCAAGCAGTCTTTCAGCTTCGCCTTTCAGGGTCATCTGCCGGACAATGGTGCGTGTGACGTGGGTTTTAACTGGTACCGTCCCTCCCGGTTTCTGTTCCGTTATCATCCCAGCCGCGTTTTTGAGCCGCTGTTTCCATGCCGTGATGGTACTGCCGCCCGGGGTGTCTGCTTCAAACCAGAACCGTGCTGTTTCCCGGATCAGGGCGGCCAGATCTTTTGGGTTCCCGGCCGCTCTAAGCACTCCGTTTTCCTGTCTGATTGATGCTCCCGGTTCCTGGCGTTCGCGTATTCCCAGACAAAGGCCGTTATGGCTGCGCCCTGTCCGGGCCAGGGGAAGGGTCAGTTCCGTGGCCCGGGATGCGGCAGCACCGGCCAGGCAAAAAAGGGCCCGGCCGCAGGCCGGGGACAATGTTGCAGGCAGGGTCAGGCAAAGCCCTAAGCGTGTACCCCTGGGGTTTTTGTCTGCGGCAGGCAAAAACATGGCTGCCGGATCAAGCAGGTCAGGAAGCCGGCGGGCCTTAACCGGATGGTGTTGCGGCGCCGGTAACAGGGCGGGGAGTTCGCAACGGAACTCCGTCCCGTCGTCGCACCATACCCGGCAATCCCGGCTGCCTGGTTCATACAGTTCCAACCGGATAACCCGGGGATTGTCCCGTGTTATTTCTGCAATGGCAAGGGTTTCCAGGATCTGCTGCATGGCTGCGGGACTGTTGCCGGAAAGCTGCCATCTGTCCCGGCCGGAATTTTTCAGGCAGGCCGCTTGAGCGGCCCGGGCCAAGGTTTTTTTAACGAGCAGGGTGCCGGACGCCGGTGTGGTGCGGACAACCGGTTGTGCAATTCCCGGTCCGCATGATTCCATATTCAGCCGGGCGGCAAGATTGATCAGGCCGGCCCAGACCGGGCCGCTGTCCATGCCGGGAGAGACTGCCAGGGCAATGTGCTGTTTTTCCGGGTATCCGTCCCCGTCGTTATCTGAAAAAAGAGGTGTTCCGGCTGAGAGGCAACCGAGGTTCAGTGCGAAGTTAACGGCATGTGGCGTCATCTGGTTATTCCTGTGCTTTTATATTCGGATACCGGTGTAACACACCTGCCCGGTTTTAGAACAGGATTTCTTTTCCAAAACCCTTCTTTTTATCGAGCAGGCTTTTGTTTTATGTATTTATATTAAATGGTTGTAATATTAAGCCGATGTGATTTTTTTGTTGCATATAATATTATATTGACAGCATAATTGTAAAAAAATGTTTCTTGACTTTATACCCTTTTTTGAATTAGGTGATGTGGCTGGCTTCTAAATTCCTAAAAAGAGTATATGTCATGAAAATCTCTATTTCTTTTCTTGTTTTTTTCATTTTTGTTTTCATTCCTTTTCAACCCGCTGCGGCTAACCAGCGTCCCCTCATCATTGCAACAGGCACGGGCGCACTTTGCGGCCCGGTGGTCATTGCCCAGGAAAAAGGATTCTTCAGGGACCAGGGGCTGAAGACAGCCACCACCTCCCTGAAAACGGAGAAGCTGGCGTTCCGGGCCTATGAAAAAGGCGGGGCCGACGCTGTTGTCCACAGCAGCATTCACATCGTCCGGTCAAATTTTGATGTGTCCGGACATGTGGTGATCGGGACCATTGCCTATTCCGATAACCAGATGAGGCTGCTGGCCAGGAAAAGCGCCGGCATTACAAAGGTTTCAGATCTTAAGGGCAAGAAAATTGCTCTGCCCAGAGCGGGTTTTGCCCATTTTTTTCTTGAAAAGTTTTTGCTGTTCAACGGATTGACCCTGGATGATGTTGACGAGGTGTTTGTCGGCAAAAAACAGATTCCCGACACCATTGGAAAAGGGCTGGCCCATGCCACAATCCATCACGGGATCCCCATTGCAGAGACCAAAAAAATTCTTGGAGAGGATTATGTGATGTTCCAGAACCCGGCCATTCACAGGAAAACCAACCAATTACTGGTCTCCCGGGAATGGGTGGAAAACAACCGCGGGCAGGCCAAAGGAATACTCCGGGCCATTATCAAGGCTGAAAAATTCATCAAAACCCATACCGAGGAAAGTAGCAAGATCCTGGTAAAAGCCAAAAGGTATGATGTCAATGACATGGCCCGGACCGTACGGCAGGAAATAGATTTTTACCTGAGCCTGAAACCGTCTGTTTTCACCGAACTGGAGGGCATTGAACAATGGGCCCTGGCCAACAACATCGTTGCGCGCAAAACCCCGAGAAATTATTTTGATATGGTTGATTCCTCCCTGCTGGAGGAGGTCGATCCCAGGCGCGTGACCATTATCCGGTAATGCAGGAAATTGTTCATATATATCGTGCCGGGCGAAAAAAGAGCCTGAAATGCGATATCTTTTCTTGACTTTACACTTTTTTTGAATTTAATTGATGGACTATCAATATCTATAGCAAATGATAGAAAGATGTTCCGTTATAGCCAGATGCCTGGTATGCCAAAAACGAACTCGATGTATTACAGGTCATGTCATTTGCTCGTCAACCCGGGTGGGTGATGTTGTTTTTATCGGAAACTCTTTTTGGCACCGGCTATATCTAATTTAGAAAGGAGTAAAGGTTATGGCACAGGCCTCTTTGGAGCCTTTGCCCGCTCTGGTCTGTTTTTGTTTACGCTCATTTTCCGGGATATTGATCACTATAGCAAATGACAACATATGTTCCTAAAAAAATGATAAGGGGAATACCGATTCCGTGCTGAAGGCATGGGCATCATTTGCTGTTCAGCCGCTGACGTTAGAAGGAATGTTGAGAACAGCGATAAAACAATTCCACAGATAATACCAAATACATTCAAAACTCTTGATAAATCCAGTTTCCTTTAAGAAAGGATGTCATGAAATTAAAAACAAATCTGACCGCTCTTGCCGCAAGTGTCATTCTTGTCATCACCGTTACGGGGAGCGGCCTGCTCTATGCGGAGCGTGAAATAGACAACGCCCTGTCCGCCTGTAAGACCATTACCCTTATCGTGAATGAGGTCTTTGAACTGAACCGGCTGGCAGCCGATATCAACCGGGCCGCCATTCCGCGGACGCGCCTGCAGTGGCAGCGGAAAATAGATGCTTTGGAAATCCTTGTGTCCAGCTTTCCAAAGGGCGATGCCGCCGTAGATAAAATACGTCTTGAAATCGTTCAGCTCAACTTGATTTTAAAAGGACACATCCGGACCTTTGAGGCGGTCTTTTCCCTGGATGGCCGTGACAGTTTTAACCGGGCAATACAATTCCGGGTCCAGAATCTGACCACCTATCTTCATTCAATGTCTGCACATACCCAGGCACTTTTGGGTGACAGCTACACCCATGTCCAGCAGGTCCGGGAAAAACAGAGAATGTTTTTAGGAGCCAGTGTAGGAATCTGGTGCATCCTGCTGTTGTTCTGGACCCTGGCGCTCTGGTCCGGGATCATGACGCCGGTACGCAAGCTGCTGCATTCGGTTGCCGTTGTCAGGCGCGGCAATCTGTCACACCGGGTTGCGGTAAAAAACAACGGCCATGAAATGGACGCCCTTCTGGTCTCGTTCAATGCCATGCTGGACCGGTTGGAAAGCTTGACCAAAACCCGGAAAACCGTATTTGATATCACAGACAGGGAGCAGGCATGGGTGGGGCGGCAACTCCATGAAGAAATCAGTCAGATCCTCACCGGCATAAAACTTCACCTGGCCATGCTTAAAAATGAAAACGCAGACACACAGCCCATTGAGAAAATTTCCCTTTATCTGGACCGGATACAGGCGGAAATCAAACGGATACTGAGAAAAATGCAGCCGGTCATGCTGGAAGAGTTCGGCCTTGCCACCACCCTGGAGTGGTTTTGCGAACAGATCGGCAAAGGTACGGACATTCGCCTTGATGTGCCGGTCAATGATGAGGCCATTCCCAAACGGCTTCATATAGCGATCTTCAGGATTATTCAGGAGGCTGTCAACAATGCCTTGTGCCATGGGCAGCCCGGCCAAATTTCCATCCGGATCAGCGAAGACAGCAACACCGTCAGCCTGACCATCGCGGATGATGGCAAAGGGTTTTCGCCATCCAGTGTGAAAAAGGGCCGGGGCCTGACCGCCATGCAGATCCGATGTGCCACTGAACAGGGGGACTTTTCCATTGCATCCGCCCCGGGAAAGGGCTGCCGCATTGCGGCCTCCTTCCCCTTGCATACGCATCCGGACCGGACCGGCAGCGCCGGAGGCGTGTCACAGCAACTGCTTGCTTCCATATGACGGCCCGGCTGTTACACCATATGCATCCCTGTCTGTTGTCCTCTCTCTGATTTATTGGGGTGTTATCCGCTTTCTCCTTCAGGTGAGAGGGGCCTCAGTCTTTGATATTTATATGCTGCGCCCAGAAGCAGAGCCCCGATAATGATAAATGCGATCATTTTCTGGACAAGCGAAAATTCATTCATATCAAAAAAGATAATTTTGACAGCCGCCGTGGCGTACAGCACCACCGCAAGGGAGATGAGCGCCCGGAACCTGTGTTTCAGGGTAAGAAACAAGAGGATTGTGGCGTGCAGCACCAGGGCTACGGAAAAGGCCGGGCCAAATGCCGCTTTGAACCATTGGGCCAAAACGCCCAGGTATGTCAGGCATGAAAGAATGTGAAACACCTGGAAATGCCGGATTGGTTTACCAAGCCTCTCCAGGACCGCCTGAAGGTGGGGCTTCCTGTGGTGGATCAGGACACCGTAAAGACTTAAAGAAAAAATGCCCAATACACCATAGCGGAAAAGCAGCCCGGCAATACCGGATGAAAAATTGTCCGGCCCGGCAGCCAGGTGGGCCAGGGTCATGGCGGCGGCTGACATGCCGACAATGACATATAGGATAACGCCGTTGTTTTTTAGAGGGACAAGCAATGGCAGCCTGGCGGCCAGAAAACAAAAGTAAAGGGTTGATGCGGCAAGGGCAAGGGGCGCAGATCCGAGGCTGCCGTATATCAGAATAAACATGAAGATGCCCAGGTAATAAAAGGACAGGGAAAAGAAAATGCCGAATTTTTCCCTGAGTGCAAGAAAGCCAGCTGAGCCGGATGGCTCCTGTTTCAGTCCCTGCCATCGCAAAAGGATGAAACTGAAAAATCCAAGGCCGGTTCCCAGCGCAAGAAATCCGTGGCCCTGCCAGCCAAAGAACTGCACCATGGCACAGGCGCCAGAGGAGATGATGCTTGCACCAATGACCAGGCCTTTCAACTCTTCAAACAGGATGTCATATCTCAGCCAGCAGCAAAGCCCCAGGCAGATCCCGGCCGATATCCAGACGGCAAAAGGAAAGAAGAAGCCATAATGATACCAGACCCCGGGCAGGAAACAGACCGGTATAATACTGAAAAAGGCCAGTCTTAACCGGTGGACAAATCCCTGGAACCGGCTTTCCGGATGAAACCGGCGGTAAAATTCCGCAATAAGATACAGGCATAAAAATGCTTCAACCCTTGCGATTTGTCCGATGGGCAATTGTTCTGAAAAGTACAGGCTCTCAACAAGCCCGGCACTGGTGAGCATGGGAACTGCAAGCAGCAGGAAGTGTGATATTCCGAATATTTCCGTCACCGGCAGGTTTTCTGTTTTAGACCGGTATATGAGGTACATCATGGGAAAAATCCCGGACAGCCAGATACCGTGGCTCCAGAAAATCCCCACGCTCATTAAAAAGCAGAGCGATAAACATACGGACAATACTTCATCGCAACCATACAGCCATTTTTTTTCAATTCCTGAAAGGATCTGCTTTTGGCGTTTCATCATGAAGACAAATGCCCCCAGCAGAATCGAGATAGCCATGAGGTTCATCCATCCGTATCCAAAATCCAGCCTGAAAATCTCCGGGGGCGGCACAAGGGATGCCGCTGCCCAGACCGCAGCATGGTAAAAAGACGATACAAAGGAAATGATCAGTATGACATAAGATTCAACACGGACCTGTATCAGCCCGAATCTTGCTCCCATCATAAATAATACCAAAGCTTCAACACCCCAGACCAGGCCCAGGAATTCAGGCGCAGTCAGAGACAATATGCCGAACCCGGCCAGCAGTCCCGCAGATAACAAGGAAATCATCTGCAGGGGATTGCGGCTGTCTCTTGATGCCCGGGTTTGTTTTATGATGGCCGGGAGGCAGAAAAACAGCCCTGTCAGCAAGGTTGCGTTCAAAAAATGCAATGTGCCTGAAACAAGGCTGTTTTTGATCAGCTGGTGTAATATGAACAGGAAGAAAAAAATATTTGAGCTGAACAGGGCAATATTGATCCGGGTCATAAATGCCGTGTTTAATACGCCAACGCCTGTATCGATATAAAATGTATAGAAAAAAAGATGAGCCAGCAGTACCAGACCGGGTAAAAACGCTGCCTGTCCGGGCAATGCGCTGATGACCACCTGGATAACCAGAAAGCTTACAACCATTGCCATATGGGCCAGGAATCGCCAGTTGATCCGGTGGGAAAGAAAAAGTGTGGCAATGACCAGTACAAGTACATAGGCCAGGTAAACCTGGGGCGACTGGACGGCCCGGGCCATGAGCAAAGGTGCAAAAACCCCGCCCAAAAGGCTGATAACCGCAACCACCCGTGTCTGGAAAGCAATGGCCAGAACATAAGCAACCCCTGTGAGCATTGCCAGCAGGGTGAATGTGCCGGCGCGGGGAAGAAGCTGGTAGAACGGCCCGGTAAAATATGCACATAGATATGCCAGGATGACCCCAAGTCCGATCAGGCTTGCACCATAGTCTTTCATGCCGGGCCGTTTTTTGCTGATTATTACCCCGCAAACGGTTATGGATATGGCAGCTATCACACCGATGGAAATTTTGCCAACCGGACCCAGAAGTTGTGAAAAAGAGTATTGCAGCAGATATCCGAATCCCGTGACCAGGGTCAATATCCCGGCAATGGTCATGAAAAAGGCCGGGGCTTTGCCCTGAGACTGGTATTGTTTGTAAACGGAAAAAAGTTTTGCAAACAATACCGTGACCGGCCCGAACAGGGGAAGCATGTGCTCGATCAGGCCGGATGCAACGGTTTTACAGGTATCCTTTTTGGCGGGTGGTTCTGAAAATGAGGCGTCTGCATGCCCATGGGGTTGGGCTGTTTGGGCCGGGGTGGTTTCCACTTCTCCAAAACGAGTGGATGGGGCGTGGTGTTCCCGGTCTTGTGACGCCTGAATTTCAGCCTCGCCGGTAATGCCCTGCCGGACCGACTGGCTCTCCAGAAGCCGTATCTGCTGTTCAATCTCTCCAATACGTCTTGAGAAATCCGTTTTAACCAGGTCAAGTTCTCTTTTCAACCGGTTGATTCTGTCATCTGTCATGGTGATCCCGGCCCGGTAAACCGGGCGTTAAAGTGAATTGGAAGTGTTCAAGTCAGACCTCATATGATCATGGCGGTGCGTTTGGATCGCAGTATTTGCCCATGATCTCCCTGTTGGGTATACTAAATTTTAGTGAATTTAAAGTACTTTTTTACAGTTTTTTCCGGGATATTGCTTGAGGATGGCACCCCCACCGCAACACGGTTTC
Organism: Desulfobacter sp.; assembly: GCA_036881925.1. Classification (GTDB taxonomy): domain Bacteria; phylum Desulfobacterota; class Desulfobacteria; order Desulfobacterales; family Desulfobacteraceae; genus Desulfobacter. The sequence goes on along the minus strand of JBAJNJ010000002.1, from coordinate 136,999 downwards.
ATTCAATAAGAAATGTACGTGATGATTGATTTTTTCATGGCTTTACAAATGCATATTATCGCTGTTCTAAAAATTCCGTTCCGATTCGATTTTTAACTTGGGTGGTTGCACAGTAAATGAGGCCCGAGTTTTCAGCGTTTTTTTTGGAACATACTTTTGTCATTTGCTATAGAACGGAACGCATTTGGCGACGACCACATCCCGTGATTTGTGAAAAAGCCTGAATTACAATGGCCGTTCCAAAATATGAGTGTAAAGTTATTGACATCCCCTATGAATTATATACTCTTAAAGATTACATAAATTTTATTGGGCAGTAATAGTTAAAATGATTGCCCAAAAACAGGCAGGGCATGGCTTTATAAACAGATGTACAACAAGGTGAATCCGGCCAACGGCAAAAACGGTGCGGTGAATTTGTAACCTTGGGTGCCATGGAGGTAAACATGACTGATGATTGGCAGAATGATTTTGAACAAACCAATCAAAACGCGTTGTCCGTTGACTGGTTTGTGTCGCCGCTGGAATATTTATGGCCGGATGGAAAGCAGTTGTTCGACAGGTTTTTTCCAGACGTAAGCCGTCCGAGTGCACAGTTTGACGAGTTATGCGCACCTGCAATTTACAGGACATCAATGCAGGTCGACTTCCGTGCGAAGATGATGGTGTTTGCGTATATGCGGCAGGATATCTCCAAATCATACGGATTGGAGATAGAAAACGGCCTGATGCATTTATATCGCTTGGATTATGCGTCCTGCATTTCCCAATGGATATATGTGATTGAAGGATATTGCCGGCGGCTTTTCTCCGTGACATCAATTCAAAATGTACGTCCGGCGTCATGGGTGATTCCGGTATCAGGAAGCGCAGCATATGACGGTTTTATTCAGTCTTTATCGACCTGTTTGTCAGAGTATCTGAGCGGGGTGTTGTTCAAAGGCACATCAGATTTTAGTACGGAACGCTTAAGCCGGCATCTGCTTGTGCATGGGAATGCTGAAAATAAGGATATTTTCAGCCAGAAGAACTGTCTGATTCTCATGTTTCTGCTTGATGCGCTGGTAGCCATTGAAATGGCAGGGAATAAGCAATTTCCACAGGTGTTCAGCGAACTGGACGGTGAGACGGAAAAAATTAAGGAGCGCAAACATATCTACACCAAACTTTCAGAGAGTATATTTAACGAAGACAACCTGTTGCGCATAGAGATATTAAAAGAGCACTATTCGGGAGCGGACAGTTAATTGAGTCGAGTGTCTGATAACGCAGATATACCCGGGCAGGTTCTCCCCAAACAAATATAGATGGATGATACGAATTACAAGTTTGATCATAAATATAAATTTTTAATATTGGACAGATAAAATGAAGACACCTTTAAAGTTATACAACACCCTTTCCAGGAAAAAAGAAGAATATACCCCCCTATTTGATGATTACACCGGACTCTACACCTGCGGTCCTACGGTTTACAATTATGCCCATATCGGGAATTTGCGGACCTACCTGTTTGAGGACATCTTAAAACGGGTCCTGATGTACAATGGCCTCAAAGTTAAACATGTCATGAACATCACAGACGTCGGCCATTTGACGGGCGATCGGGACATGGGGGAGGACAAGCTGGAAAAAGGGGCGGCCAGGGAAGGCAAATCTGCCTGGGATATTGCGGAATTCTATACCAAAGCGTTTCAGGAGGATTTAAAGGCGCTCAATGTTCTTGATCCGGATGTCTGGTGCAAGGCAACAGACTCTATCCCGGAGCAGATTGAATTAATCCGGACACTTGAAGAAAAAGGGTATACCTACAAAATCAATGATGGAATCTATTTTGACACTTCTAAGTTCGAGGACTACACCAAGCTGTCCCATCAGAACCTGGATGCGCTTCAGGAAGGAGCGCGTGTTGAAAAGAATCTTGAAAAACGGAATGCCACGGATTTTGCCCTGTGGAAGTTTTCGCCAAAGGATCAGAAACGCCAGATGGAATGGGCGTCTCCCTGGGGAACAGGGTTCCCCGGATGGCATATTGAATGTTCTGCCATGAGCATGATGTATTTAGAGGATCATCTGGATATCCACTGTGGCGGTATTGACCATATTGACGTTCACCATACCAATGAAATCGCGCAGAGCGAGGCCGCCACCGGGAATAAATTCTTTAAATTCTGGATGCATGGGGCCTTCCTCAATATCACGGGTGGCAAGAAGATGGCCAAAAGCGAGGGGAATTTCCTCACCCTTGCAAGTACGTTCATCGATAAAGACAAATCCCCGCTCATTTACCGGTTTGCGTCGTTTCAAACCCATTACCGGAAACCCATGGAGTATAGTGATGATGCCATTGAATCCGCCACCAATGGGTACCGGCACCTGAGAAACCAGGTCCGGACCATTGCAGAGGCAGCCGGCAATGAAACCGCTGAGGTCCATGACGGGTTTAAAACTCAGTTCATCACTGCCATTAATGACGATTTAAACATGCCCCGGGCTATGGCTGTGATCCAGGATGTCCTGAAATCAGACCTGTCCGATGCTGAAAAATATGCAACGGTGTTAGATCTGGACCGAGTGACAGGCCTTAAGCTGGATAAGGTTATGGAAAAAGAGTCTGTTCCGCCTGAGGTGCAGGAAAAAGTGGATGCCCGGATCAAAGCCCGTGAAAATAAGGACTGGGCATTGTCGGATCAGCTTAGGGATGAAATCCAGGCATTGGGATATATGGTCCAGGATTCCAAAGAAGGGATGAAGGTTATCAAACAATAGAGGTTTTTCAGTACTTCAGGAACCGCTATTTGGATACCGGTTGTTGTTAAACCGTACTGATGTCTGTGAATTCCGGCCAATCCCCCGGACCGCCTTGTGAGGTGAGCGGTCCGGGGGATTCTTCCGTGCGTGACGGCCGGAAATTATTTTGCGGCTTATTTCTTGAGTTCAGCCATGACCTGGCGGACGATGTCACCGACCAGATCCTGGGTGCCGGAGCCGTTGACCGGGGTGTCGGCGACCTGTTTGAGGCCCAGGAGCCGGGCAGCATTGCCATACATGATGTTGCTGCGGACCTCGGGTTTGAAGTCCAGGCTTTCATAGGTTTGCAGGGCCTGCTTGAAATCCACGAAGGGATGGGCGCTGGCATAAAGAATCTTGTCCGGGATCATGGTGTTGGCAGCCTGGATATAGGCTTCGGACATGGGAGAAAATTCATATTCGGACAGGTCGATATAAACGTTCCGGTTCCGCTCGGCCACGATGATGGCTTCGTTCACCCAGGGGTAGCCGCCGTGGCTGATGACGATTTTCAGCTCGGGGAAATCACGGGCCACGACGTCAATGTAGCGGGGGGCCACATGGTCGATAATGGCGTTGGGCACCAGGGTGGCCGGGCCTGTGGTGAACACGATGGGGATATCCAGTTCACAGCATTTTGAATAAATGGGATAGTATTTGGCGTCATTGGCGTAGATCTGCGCCAGGTAGGGGTCTACTGCTGCTCCTCTCATACCCAGGTCATTGACCGAGGTTTTGAGTTCCTGAATGGCCTTCATGCCTTTGTGGGGATCCAGTCCGACAAACCCGATGAATTTTTCCGGGTATTTTGACACGAACTCAATGACGCTGTCGTTGTTGGATTTGGCGCCATAGGTGGTTTCGCAGTCCCGGCCGGTGATCACTGCGGTTTCAACGCCAAAGCGGTTGAGGTCGGCCACGACCTCGTCCAGGGTCTGGGGCTTCATTTTTGAGAAGTCAATGCTTTCGCACAGCCCTTTAAACATCTTGCTGTTCTGGATGCCTGAAATGGTTTCCGGGGTGTTTGGCCGGAACCGGAAGTCGATAATTTTCATGTACTCCTACTCCTTTACATTTTTATAAAAACCGTGCCCGTTCCACGGGGATGTTTTTTTGAACGTCCGGCCGGTGGTTACCTGCCCATACCGGCCTTGGCAAAATCAACCAGTGCTTTAAATGTTTCCCCGGATAGTTCCGCATTGTCGTCCATGGGATAGTCCCGGCCCAGGTATTGGTACTTGGGGGTGCCCATGCGGTGGTATTCCAGAAGTTCATAGGAAATACCGGGGATGTCCTTGATAAACGCCACGATGTCGCCGATGGCGGCTTCGGAATCGTTAAGTCCGGGAATCACGGGTGTCCTCACGGTAACAGGCAGGTTGGGGTATGCGGATGTGAGACGCATAAGGTTTTCCGTGATCAGGGTGTTGTCGAATCCTGTGAGTTCTTTATGGCGTTCACTGTCCATCACCTTGATATCATAGTATATGGCATTGAGATACTGGGCGGCCTCTTCTAGGACCGGCCAGCCCACGTTGCCGCAGGTTTCAAGACAGGTATCGATACGCCTGCGCCTGGCTTCCCTGAGCAGGCTGATGCAGAAGTGGTTCTGGAGAAGGGGTTCCCCGCCGCTGAGGGTCAGTCCGCCGCCCGAGCGCAGGTAAAACATGCTGTCTTCCTCCACCCGCTTGAGTACATCTTCAACGGTGATTTCATACCCGTAGGCACTCAGAGCGTTGCCCGGGCAGGCCGGAGCGCAGTCCAGGCAATGGGTGCATTTTGCCATATCCACCGTGATGCGGCCGTCTTTTCCGGGGGCCAGGGCATTTTCAGGACAGATATCTTCACAGCGGGTGCACTCGTCCACGGTGAGGCATTTGGTCGGGTTATATCCCAGTTGGGGCAGCAGTTCCTGGGATTCCGGGTTGCTGCACCAGGCACAGACCAGGCTGCATCCCTTGAGGAATACCAGGGTTCTTATCCCTTCCCCGTCATGGAGGGAATATTTCTGGATGTTGAATACAATCCCTTTCTGACGGGTGTCGGGCAGAGCGTTCATGGCAGTGGGGTCCTTGTTGGTTTCAAAAAGGGGGTTATCATAAAATAACGGCCCGGGGATACTGTATCCCCGGGCCGTCTGACATATACGGTTTAGATGGCGCCATGCCCGGTACGGGCAATCAGGTCATCCTGGAGATCCTTGGACAGATCGCAGAAATAGGCGCTGTAACCGGCGATTCTCACAATGAGGTTCCGGTATTTTTCCGGGCTTTGCTGGGCGGCCAGCAGGGTTTCCTTGTTGACGATGTTGAACTGGACATGCCAGAGCTTCAGGTCAATCAGGGTTTTGATAAAGGCCACCAGCTTGCGGGTACCTTCCTCGCCTTCCACGCAGTTGGGCGTCAGCTTGATGTTAAGCAGGCGTGCCGCACGTTCCCTGTATCCATAGTTCTTGCTGTTGAAGTTGGACATCAGGATGGCGGTGGGGCCGTTGACATCCGCGCCATGAGAGGCGGAAGAACCGTCGGACAGGGGAGAGTACTCCAGGCGTCCGTTGGGTGTGGCGCTGACCACCTTGCCAAAGGGAACATGGGAAGTAAAGGGTACCAGGCGAAGGTCCAGGTGAACATCCAGTTCTTTGGAGTACTGACGGGTGAACTCCTGGGCAGTGCGGTCGATCTGCTTGGCAATGGAATCGGCGTAATCTTCGTTGTTGCCGTAGCAGGGCACGTTTTTAAGCATGGCCTGGATATCTTTCTTGCCTTCGAAGTTGACTTTAAGAGCTTCCAGGATTTCCTGAATGGTCAAGGTCTTGTCTTCAAATACCAGCTTTTTGATGGCGGACAGGGAGTCGACAACAGTGGCGTACCCGATGCACTCAAAGTAACCCAGGTTGATACCGCCTTCAATCACAGGCGTGTGAAGGTCTTTGCAGTTTTCCATACACAGGTCGTGCATGGCTGATCCAAAGGGTGTGGCAAAGTGCTTGTTCCGCAGGTTGATAATGGTGTGCTGCTGAACAAAGGCATGCTTGATCAGGTTCTGCTGCTGCTGGAGGTAGGCGGTCCAGAACTGGTCCCAAGTCTCGAACTGGGTGGGATCGCCGGTCTCAAGGCCGATAACCTCATCGCCGTGGAGTTTCATTTTACCGTTGTACAGGGTGAATTCCAGGGCAGTGGCAAAGTTGATATACGCGTTGCCGGAAGTATAGGTATCCCGGTTGGGCATGCGGATTTCAGCGCATCCGGATACGGCATAGTCATGGATCTCTTCAAAGGTGGCGCCTTTGGCCAGGTGAAGGGGGATAACCTCTTCGTCATTGATGAGTTTGGGGAAGCCTGAGCCTTCCTTGATGGTTTCCGCCACTTCATACAGGTAGCGTTCCGGCGCCCTGGCATGGAGTCTGGCAGCCAGGTCCGGGTAATGCAGGGGGAATTCGCGTTTGGACTGGAGGATGAGATAGGTCAGGTCATTGGTGGCGTCCCGTCCGTCCGGGGTCTGTCCGCCTACGGTAACCGCTTCCCAGTGGGCATAGCCTTCGTTGAACGCACCGCCGGTGGGGGAAAGGTAAAGGTCGATGAACTGGGCCATGCCTACCCACATGCACTCGAACAGCTCAATGGCCTGGTCGTCGTTGAGGATGCCGGCTTCTTTGTCTGCTTTGTAATAGGGATAGAGATACTGGTCCATCCGGCCGTTGGAGATAATGGTACCGGTTTTCTGCTCAATCCTGGAGAACATCTGGGTAAACCACTGGGACTGCATGGCTTCCCTGAAGTTCCGGGCCGGGTTGGCCGGTACATGTGCGCAGATCTCAGCCATCATTTCCAGTTCGGCCTTGCGCTGGGGATCTGTTTCTTCGGCAGCCATGTCCGCAGCCATGTCGGCGTGGCGTTTTGCCCACAGGCAGATGGCGTCGCAGATCAGGGTGATGGCGGTGAGGAAGGGTTTTTTCTCACAGTTGTCCACCGGGCTGAACGGATCCAGGTTGTCCAGTTTTTCCTGGGCAATGTTGCGGATGCCGTTGAAACCGATCTTCAATACTTTTTCATAGTCATGAACCCACTGGAGGGAAGAACGGAAAGAAGCCGTTTCGTTTACGATATACCGGGACAGCATTTCGTCCTTGGGATCGTAGGTCATTTTCAGGGTGTCTTCGGGAAGGGATTTGGCCAGAACTTCGTGAAAGGTCTTTCCCTTCCAGAACGGGGCGATCTCATTGATAATAATGTCTGCGTCTTCGGGATCAATAATAAATGGAGACACGTCCCGGGTTTCAAGCTGTTTGACAGCCAGGTCCAGGAAATCGCCGTCCAGTTCCGGATGAAGGATGCCGTAACGGCCCTGGGCACCGGCTCGTCCCACCAGGAGCTGATCTTCGTCAATATAGACGTCGATGTTTTTGGCAACATGCATCATGGCCTTGGCCCACCGGAGTACCAGGGGCTCACCTTCGGTTTCCCGCATGATTTCGGTAAACAGTTTCCCGCGCTGGACATCCACCTTGGGGGTCAGGTACTGCACCCGGTCCAGGATTTTGAATGCCCTGGCATGTCCTGCTTCGGATCTCAGGGGATTTTCCTTGCCTTCTGCGCTATTGGTCAGCAATTGTTCGTGGGGAGATAAACAACAATCCATGATACGATTCTCCTTTATACTTATGATGTTATGTCTATTGTGTCTGCTGTTTTCAGGTCTTGTTCTCTTTCGTTTTTTTATTGAGCAAGTTCCATACCAGGTGCAAATTTTTAAGGAATCACAATGCGTCAAAATGCGTTTTGTGGGTGCTTTTCCTTTTATTTCAGAGGGATATGAAAAGGTCTGATAGCAGTTTTTTCTAACACCTCTCAACTTCCGGGCAGCATCTTTGCCTTGATATGATTGATATGATGCAAGGGTGCAACATGTCGGATTTTCTCATGCTGCAGCTCTGCAAAAAACCGGGATCTGCTTCTGTGGATGATGCAAAACTGAAACATTCGATAGGTATTCGCTGGCAGGCAGTGGCCTGGGGGGGAATAAAAAACGGCCCGGTGCGTGTCAGGCACCGGGCCGGTTATTAGGGCAAGAGATGATTCCCTTGCTGTGATACTTTATTTATTTACAATGCTGGGCAGCCAGGTGACCAGGGCCGGGAACAGCATAATCAGCAGGATGGCAATGGCCTGGCAAAAGATAAACTGCACCATGCCCCGGTAAATATCCGACAGACTCCATTTGGGGATACATCCCTTGATAAAGTAGCAGGATAGCGCAACGGGCGGCGACAGCCACGACGTCTGCAAGGTAACCGCGTAAACAATGGCAAACCAGAGCGGGTCAATACCCAGGGCCCGGATGGTGGGCATGAGGATGGGCAATACGATCAGTACGATGGGGACCCATTCCATGGCCCAGCCCAAAAGGAAGATCATGACCATGATCAGTCCTACCATAAGCATGGGCGGCAGGTTCATGTCAATGAGCACTGCAGACAGCCAGCTGGCTCCGCCAAGACGGGAGAACACCGAACCGTAAAAGTTGGAGGCGGCGATCATGATCAGGATCATGGCAGAGAGCTTTACCGTGGAATACATGGCGTTCTTGAACGCCCCCATTTCAAACTTGCCGTAGGCAATGACCAAAATCAGGGCGCCCAGGGCGCCGCAGGCCGATGCTTCCGTGGGGGTGGCAAGTCCCATAAGGATACTGCCCAGGGTGGCGCCGATGAGGACCACCAGGGGAACGACTCCTTTCAGGATTTCAATCATGAGCGCGCTCATGGATTCCGCCCGCAGTTCCTTGGGCAGAGGCGGCCCCAGTTCCGGTTTGAAAAAGCAGCGGATCAGGCAGAATGCACAGTAGATCCCTGACATAAGGAAACCGGGGATGACAGCGCCGGCAAACAGGTCCGTAACAGGTACGCCCATGAGTGGTCCCATGACCACCAGCATGATGCTGGGTGGGATCAGGATGCCCAGGGTGCCGCCTGCAGCAATAGACCCGGCCCCCATTTGTATGTTGTAGTTACTTTTTCTTAAGGCCGGTTCCGCCATCACGCAGAGTAGGGTGATGGATGAGCCCACAATACCTGTTGCCGCCGCGAAAATGGTGGCGGTGAGGATCACGGCCACGTAAAGGGAGCCGGGAATGGGGGCCATGAGCTTCTGGATGGATAAAAACAATCCCTCCATCAATCCCGCACTTTCCAGTAAATAACCCATGAGCAAGAAAAAGGGTATAGCCCCGAGTATGGGGTCGCTCATGACTTGGTAAAATTGCAGGTTCAGCAGGTAAAAAACCAGTTTCCCAATGCCCAGGTATCCGAAGAACAACCCGATGAAGATCATGGTGAATGAAATGGGAAATCCGGAGCAAAAGGCCAGCAAAAGGCCGAACAAAGACATAATGGCTAATAGTTGCGTAAATTCCATGTGGATGTTCCTTTTCCTAATCTTCTAAAAGTGCAGAGCCGTCGCAGGCATTGGCCGGTTCATCACCGGAGTGGTGTTCCCCGTTACCCCAGTAAAACTCCCCGTGGCGCCATGCATAGTAGCTTTTAATGATTTCCGAAGTTCCCTGGAACAGCATGAGGAGAAGGCTTGCGGGAATGGCCAGCTTCATGGGCCAGATAATGGGCATCCACGGGCTGGAGATGATCACCTCGTTCTGGACAAAGGACTTATAGAAAAATTTCCATCCCACCTGGAGAAATACGATATGGGCAGGGATGTAAAGCATCAGATAAGTGAAAAAATCAACACAGCCCCTGGTCTTGACAGACCAGCGGGAATACAAAAAGTCCGTCCTGATATGCATCCCGGCCTTGAGGCAGTAAGGCGAGGCCATCATAAAAAAGATACCGTAAAGAATCAGGGCCGTGTCGCCGGCCCAAATGGTCGGTGCGTTGAAAAAGTACCTGGAAACCACCTCATGTACAAGTGCGTACATCATGGGGAGAACCAGTATAGCGGCAGCTTTGCCGAAAAACGAACTGAGGCGGTCTATATTGTCTACCAGGCGCCGGGCCATTGGTGACGGTCCTTTTACCGCAGTTGCCGTTTCTGAGTGATTTGACATAACACAACCCCTTCGTTGGTGTGGTAAAAAACTGCCGGAAAGAAACCTTCCCGGCAGTGTGTTGGTGCAGATGATCCGTTACCGGATTCGTCTTAAATATTTATTATTCGTAGTCCTTCATGGCACCGGAGTCCATGGCGGTTTTTCCCATTTTGTAATAAAGGCCGTTCACCTTTACCTGGTAGGGTACGGTCAGCTCGGCCCAGCTATTCAGAGATTCCAGAACTTCCTTGAAAAAGGGTTTTTTGTCGGAGTACTTGGCCAGGATTTTGGGAACGGCTGCCATGTATGCGTCAAAATATTCGTCCGGAGTCTCTTTCAACTGTACTTTTTTCTTGACAACCAGTTCTTTAAGCGCCTGGCTGTTGAGGCTGACGTTCATGGTGATCTGGTCGGCCACACTTGCTTTCATGGACTCTTCAATAACGTTCTGGAGATGGGGCGGCAGTTTTGCATACCAGTCTTTGTTGATGTAAACGTCGCCGATGGAAAGCGCCTGGTGAAGACCCTGGAGGTAGTAGAACTTCCAGACATCGCTCAGGCCCAGGAGCATATCATCGCCCGGGCTGATCCACTCGGCGGCATCAATAACGCCACGCTGTGCAGAGGGAACGATCTCGCTGCCGGGCATGGACACAACCGGCATCCCGATTTCCTTAAAGGATTCCGAGGGGATGCCCGGGGGAGAACGGAATTTCATCTTCTTGAGTTCTTCCAGGGAGTTGAACTCTTTGGGGAACCAGCCAAAGGGCTCGGGTCCCATGGGCATGGTCAGCCAGGATTTGATGTTGTAGCCCAGGACATCCTGGTAGAATTTATCCAGAAGCTGTCCGCCTTCGCCTTCCCAGGCCCAGGCCAGAAGGCCGTTCTGGTCAAGGCCTACGCCCAGGCCGGCCGTGGGGGCGGCAAACAGGAGGCCGGCGGGATGTTTGCCGGACCAATAATGGGTCCAGGCCTGTCCGCCGTTAATGATGCCTTCGCTCACGGCATCAAGGATCTCAAAGGCTTTGACAATAGCACCGTCTGCAAACACTTCGACTTTTATTTCGCCGTTGGAAAGTTTCTCGATCCGCTGGCCCAGGCGTTCCATGGTTTTAAAATACATGCTGGAACTGGGTACCGCGGTCTGGATTTTCAATTCATACTTTGCCGCCCATGCCTGTGATGTTACAAGCATTGTGATTGCTGCAAAAACGATCAAAGCCTTTTTGAACATTGTGTCCTCCTCAAAATTAATTGAATTTATTCTTACTCCATTACTAAACCCCAAACGGGGGTCTGCTTTCAAAACTCATAACAATTAGCAAAATAGGTACCAGGCCTGCGTTAATTTCTGTTATCCGTGCTATGGGAGCCGATATTATGCATAGGGCGCGGCAGGCAGGCTGAAGACAAGGTATGCCCGGGACAAAAACACCGGCAACCCGTTAGAAAATTTGAAGAATGATGCAGTAATACCCCATTTTGAAATCCGTATCGTGCAATTATGCAACATCGATATCCGGGACGCAAGATATTCCTTTCAAATGAATGTTGCAGTTCTGCAACTCGATTGTCCGATCATAATTGTCCGATGTCTGGAGCACCTTTATTTTCGGTGCTTACAGCCTATTTCCGTTTGGTCTTCCTGAAGATGGTGCTCCGGTTCACCCCGAGAATTTCAGCGGCTTTGCCAATGGAACCGTAGGTGGCAATGGTGTCGTTGATAATATCCAGCTCAATATCATGGAGGATCTCCTTTAACGGCTTGTTCCCGATGTCTGCGGCATACTGGTTGGACACGGAACTGTCCTCGCAGGCAAAGGTGGCGGCAAATTCCTTGGGCAGGTCTTTGGCTTTGAGCAGGCTTTTGCCAGCCATGATCACGATGCTGTGGATGGTATTGCGAAGTTCCCGGACATTTCCGGGCCAGTGGTAGTTGATCAGTTTTTGTTCGGCGCAGTTGGAAAAAGAGACCGACTTCCCGTATTTGGTGTTCCGCTGTTTCAAGAATACCTTTATAAAGGGCAGGATGTCATCCTTTCGTTCCCTCAGGCTCCGGATGCTCAGGACCGCCACCTTGAGGCGGTAATACAGATCGGACCGGAACGTGCCTTCGTTGACCGCATCCTGGAGATCCCGGTTGGTGGCCGCGATAAAGCGGATATCCACTGGAATGGCCTGGGTGGAACCGACCCGGATAATTTCCTGGTCCTGGATGGCCCGGAGCAGGCGGGTCTGCATGGGAAGGGGCAACTCCCCGATTTCATCCAGGAAAAGCGTCCCTCCCGAGGCCTGTTCAAAATACCCTTTTTTCCCCTTGGAGCTGGCCCCGGAAAACGCGCCGGGCGCATATCCGAACAGCTCGGATTCAATCAGGGTTTCGGCAATGGCGGAACAATCCACCTTTAGAAATTGCTTGTCTTTTCTCAGGCTGTGCCGGTGAATCCGCTGTGCCACCACATCCTTGCCCACGCCGGTTTCCCCCAGGACCAGGACGGCAGCGTCGGAAGGGGCAATGGTGTCAATCTTGCCCAGCAGGTTCAGGGAATGGCGGCTCACCGCTACCATGCCGTCGTTGAGAAAGGCATTTTCAGGGTCAATGGTGGCCACCTGCTGCTGGTAGGAAGAGATCAGGGCCTTTTGGGTGGAAATCTCCTTTTTCAGATTGTTGACCGCCGTGATATCCCTGGCAAAGGTGACCACCAGGTTTACTTCCCCGGCCTCATCCATGATGGGGTGCCCGTTGATGATCACGTTCCGGCCGTTCAGTTCCTGGATGGACATGGCGGATTTGCCCGTTGCCACGACCTCCGGGTTGACGATCTGCTTGAATACGCCTTTTTCCAGGAGGTTCCGGACATTGTGTCCCACCACCTCGGATGCCGGGATGCCGGCCAGGTCTTCCCACCGGTTGCTTACAAAAAGGGTCTCACCGTCCCTGGAAGAGATATAGACGGCATCAGGGATCAAATTCAAAATACATTCAAAATAGCGGTCAATGGTCTGCCGGCTTTTTTCCGAAAGTGTATTCATCCATTCCTTTCCTTATTGTCCTGTTGGGTTGGGATTAAGCATCGGGGCCATCATATCCCGTCCCGGGCTGAAATTCAAATCTGCAGCACATATCCGGATTCCACACCGGATGGCGCAATAGATGGCGGGATGCAAGAATCCAGCCGGACCTTATAAAAAACAGGGGTGTTTAAAATGAAACAGGGAAAAAAGCGGTGCCGGAATCGAATCGGGACCAAAAAGGGGTGGGGTCTATACCGAATCAGATCCGGATCAGCTTTGGAAAAGTCCTAAGGAAGCAATGGAAAGGGGGGTGAGCAGCAGGGGATGGTTGGGTATTTTTACGGGCATGCCCAGCTCTTTTTCCAAAAGCTGGGTCAGACCGGGCAGGCTGCAGGTGCCGCCTGAAAAGATCAGGGTATTCACATCATGGGCCCTGATGTGGCGGAGTACGATATCACTGATGCGCTGGAAGGTGGGCTTGGCCAGGCTCAGGATATCATACTCCCGGCAGAGGCGCTTACGGCGCTCCGCCTCATCAAAAGAGACACGGAAATGGCCGGCGATGACCAGGCTGATATGAGTACCGCCCGTGGGCTCGTCATCGGAGAACACGATCTTGCCGTTCTGGACCACGGCGGTCCCGGTGGTGCCGCCGCCCACATCCACTACAGCGGTTTTGTCCAGATGGAGCAGGTTGGCCACACAACTGGGTTCATCCATGACATGGGTCACATCCAGGCCGATGTTTTCCAGGATATTGGTGGACAGCCGGGCATCCGTGCCCGGCGGAAAAGAGGTGGCCGCCCCGGTGATGGGGTGTCCAATCCGCTTTTCCGCCTTTTCTTTGAGCCGCGATACAATCTGATTTGCTCCCAGAAAGTCCACCACCACCCCGTCCCGGACCACTTCGGCCCATTCCAGGAACACGGCCACGGGATTGCCTTTCGCATCCAGGACCATGACCACGACATCCGAGGTGCCAAGGTCAATGCCCACGTGAAAAGGTTCGGCAACCCGGACCGGTGTTTCGTCGTTAAGGATGGCCATGGCGGCATCCAGACGCTGGCTTAAGATATCCCAGGAAACAGATGTCATCAGGCGATCCTGAAGCTCCCGACCAGGGTGCAGCGCCGCAGCCGGACAAAGGTCCGGGCATTGGACACCCCTTCACCCGTGGGGGTGGAAATGGTCATGGAAGTCCAGCCTTCGCCGCCCGCTCCCAGGCCCGCAATCAGGGGGCCGTTTTTCACGAACAGACTGGTGTTTACGGTCTTGGCCATGGTATCCATGTTGTCGATGTTCTTCGAGTGGAGTCCTGCGGAATGGCAGCATCCGTCTTCAAGGAGCATGGCCCATTCCAGGGCCTCGTCAAAGTCCCTGGCCCGGAGCACCGGGATCAGGGGCATCATCTGCTCCATTTTGGCAAACACATATCCGGTGTCGCGTCCCGCATCCACAATGAGCAGGCGACAGGATTCCGGCACGGAAATTCCCGCAGCAGCCGCGATTTCCGATGCATCACGCCCCACCCATTTGGGGTTGGGCCGGGGATCGGGACCGGGGTAGTTGATCAGCACCTTCTGGGCAATGGCATCAGCCTGCTGCAGAGTGATTTCAACGGCGCCGCATTTTTTCATCTCGTCTTTGAGGCGGTCGGCAATGGCTTCCAGGGCAATGATTTCTTTTTCATCGCAGCAGACAATGTTGTTGTCAAAGGATGCCCCGTCATAAATACTCTGGGCGGCCCGGGAAAGATCCGCTGTATCATCCACCACAACCGGGGGATTCCCGGCGCCGGCAGCGATCAGGCGCTTGTTCGTGGTCTTTTTCGCCGCTTCCACCACAGCTTCCCCGCCCGTGACCACCAAAAGGTTGATGCCGGGATAGGTGAACAGCTTCTGGGCCACCTCAATGGAAGGTTCTTTCACGCAGGTGATGATGTTTTCAATTCCCAGCTCCTCGTGAACCGCCTTATTCACCACCCTGATGGTTTCAAGGGTGATGCGCTTGGCCCCGGGATGCACGGCAAATACCACAGTGTTGCCGCCGGACACCATGCTGATGGTGTTGTTGAAAATGGTGGCTGCCGGGTTGGTCGACGGGGTGACCGATGCAATCACGCCCCAGGGGGCGTTCTCGAACAGGGTCAGGCCTGCATCTCCCGTAGCTGCGCTGGGGCTGAGAATTTCAGGCCCGGGGGTCCTGTTGGCCACCAGCAGGTTTTTCTTTACTTTGTCCTCAATACGGCCCATGCCGGTTTCATCCACGGCCATTTCCGCCAGGCGCCGGGCATTGGCCCGGGCTGCCCTGCGGACCATACGGACCACCTGTTCCCGAATGGCCACGGTGGGGATCTGCTTCTGGGCTGCGGCAGCTGCACTCACGGCATCATCCAGGCACTCAAAAACGCCCCAGTCACCTTTACGGCCGCATGGGGACGATGCAGTCGCGCTGCCCGGGTCCGCCATTTTTCTCAGGACTTCTTTTACTATTGCTTCAATATCGTTTTGTAACACGTCAACCATCCGGCCTCCAATCCAAGGTGTTCAATTCAAAGGGTTGCGGGTTATTTGTTTATACACGGCTGAACACCGTTAATTCCTGTCCAGGCACTATTTGGTATACAGTGACGCCCGGCCCGAGGTGATCTGGTCCACAATACCGACCACGCTCAGGTCCACCGGGCATTCCGCATCCAGTATTTTCCGGGCCGAACTGCCCCGGGCGAGCATGACAAGCTCCCCGTGTCCGGCACCGATCTGGTCGGCCGCCACCTGGCCCGACGCCAGGACCTCTCCGTTGGCATCCACAATGTCCACCAGCAGAAAAGTGGTCTGGGGCAGGCGCGGGTGACGCGCCGTGGACACTACCTGCCCGACGATTTTACCAAGTTCCATGTTGCGCCTCCTTTACCGGGCCTGTATGGATACCGGGGCAGGGCCGCGGAACCAAAAAGGATTCCGGCCCTTGCGCGGTTCCGCCCGGGACCGGATTACTTCAATTTGATGGGAAACAGGGACTCCAGATCGTCGTGGGGACGCGGAATCACATGTACGGCAACCACTTCGCCGACTTTTGCTGCAGCTGCAGCGCCTGCATCGGTGGCTGCTTTGCAGGCAGCGACATCACCGCGAACCATAACACAGAGGATACCGGCGCCGATGCGCTCGTATCCCACAAGCTGAATCCTTGCGGATTTGGCCATTACGTCACTGGCTTCGATCAATGCGGTCATACCCTTGGTTTCAATCATTCCTAATGCATCCATGATACTGCTCCTTTATATTTTATATCGTTTCATACGTGCCGGAATCGGCGTTGTTATTTGGGTTTCGGGTTTATTTCTTTTTCCGGGCTGCTGCTTTGGCCGGCTTGGCCGGCGGGGTGAGCATGTTGCCGATGTGGTCGTCTACCAGAACGCCCACATCCGTGCTCGGGCGCGGGATCCGGTTGGCGTTGAAAAAGGTGCCCATTTCACCGATCCCGGCCTTGGCCGCGTCCACGGCAGCATTGCATGATGCCAGATCGCCCCTGCAGATCACGGTTATCAGGCCGGCATCTGCATTGGCCACGGTTTCCACCTTGACATTGGCGGATTTGACCATGATGTCGGCGGCCTGTATGGCGGCTGCCAGCCCGATGGTTTCCACAAATCCCATGGATTCGTTATCACTCATAATCGTTTTGCCTCCCGGGAAATTCCCGTTTAAAAATTATCGGTTTGCACGTTTTCTTAAAGAACAAACGGCCGGACCTGTGAGTCCAGGGCCGGGATCACCTCCTGGCGCACCAGGAGCCCGCTTTCCTTGACACTGTCCGCACCGGCCTCCACAGCAGATTCCACCGCAGCCACTTCGCCGGTAAAGGTACAGAAGGCTTTGCCGCCCAGGCCCATGGCGATGCGCACCTCGGACAGGAAAATGTTGGCGGCTTTGCCGGCGTGGTCTGCGGCCAGGATGGCCGAGGGCGCGGAAAAGGTTTCGATGATGCCCAGGGCCGGGCCGTGGATGCCGGTGTTGGTGCCGCTCATGGCCGCCACCACCTCCGGGCTGATCCGGGGGATCACAAAGTGGTCCACCACCGTGTCCGGGGCATCGGCCTTGCCCGCCTCAATAGAGGATTCAACTTCCGCCACCTGGCCGTGGACCGCGGCAATGAATTTTCCCGGACAGATGGTTTTCAGGTACAGGGGGGTCACCCCTGCCGCCTTGACCATGCGGTCGGATGCTGCAATGCCCGCAGCAATGCTGTTGAATTCGATCATCCCCAGGGCCTGTAACGTGGTTTCCATATCAGTTTCCTTGTATTGTAATGGATTGGGCAACTTCCGTAACCGTTCCGGTCATGGAGGCGTGTATTCTCGCCCCCAGGGCCCCTTCGGGGATCTCGGCGATACAGTCTCCCAGGGCCACGCGGTCCCCGGGGCCGACCAGGGCGACTGAAGGCGCCCCGATGTGCTGGTGCAAGGGAATGGATACCTGGTTTGGAACCAGGTCCCCCTTAAATTCAGGTGTCAATGACATATATTTTTCCAGTCCGGTTCTGGCGGCCAGACGCGGGGTCGGTACCCGCCGGAACGTCCTGAACTGCGACTGGTGCGGATGAACCTCTTTGGGACCTTCATAGGCGGCATTTTCCTGCCTGAACCGGTTCTTCAAAAATGCGTTGATCCGGCGGGGGGACAGTCCCATGGGGCAGGCAAACAACTCACACACCCCGCATTCGCAGCACATCATGGCCTGGCCCGCACTGTCGGCCCGGTCTCCCAGTCCGGCAAAAGCCCGCATAACCCGGTGGGTTTCAAAACCCTGGCCCACAAGATATCTGGGGCAGAGTTCCGTACACATGCGGCACTGGATACAGGCCGTGGCAGCCCGTTTCTGCATGACCTCCGGGGTCAGCCGGGCAGCTTTGTGCAGGGGATGGTGCCGGGGAAGAATAATGATGCCGCCCGTGGTTTTGGTCACCACCTGGGTGTCAACATCTGCAGGATCGTCCAGAAAACGGCCCATCATGGGACCGCCCAGGACCACTACGGGATCGGGTACAACAGGTCCCCCGCAAAAGGCGATACACTCTGAAATTGGTGTGCCCACAGGCACCCGGATCACCGAGGGGGTTGCCACCTCGCCGGTAACCGTAACGATTTTATGGGTCAGGGGAATGTTGTCCAGGGCCCGGGCCACAGATGCCAGGGTGCCCACATTGGCCACCACAATGCCCCGGTCCAGGGGAAGGCCCAGCGGGGGCACGGTTTTTCCCGTCACTTCGTGGATCAGAATCTGCTCGTCGCCTGCCGGGTAAAAATTGTCCAGCAGGGCCAGCTCTATATCTGTACCCGCAATTTCAGTCCGGAATATGTCTGCCACACGGGTGTATTTCTTTTTAATGGCGATAATGCCTTTTTTGGCCCGGCAGGCTCCCATGACGCCTTTCATGGCCCGGACAATCCCATTGGCCTCGCCGGCCATGATATGCTGGTCCGAATACAGCAGGGGCTCACATTCGCATCCGTTGGCAATGATGGTGTCCACATGGGCGCTGTATTTGACATGGGCGGGAAACCCGGCCCCGCCTTCTCCGACGATCCCGGCCGCCCTGATTTTATCTGTTAATGCCGTATCCTGCTGTGCTGCTGTGTTCATGCTGACCGCCTGTTTTCATTCAAAGGTAAATCCGCCTGCCGCGCCGAGGGGGTGACGGCTGCGCCGCGCTGCATGCAAAGCCCCAGAACGGCTACGTTGAAAATGTCGTCGCTGCTGCATCCCCGGGACAGGTCGTGCCATCCCCCGTCAAATCCCTGGAGGAACGGTCCCAGAGCTTTATACCCGGCCATGCGCTGCAGCATTTTGTATCCGATGTTTCCCGCTTCCAGGGAGGGGAACACCAGGACATTGGCCTCGCCCCGGATAATGCTTCCCGGCGCTTTCATGGATGCCACTGTGGGCACCACGGCTGCATCCAGTTGAAGCTCGCCGTCAATGCGGATGTCAGGGGCCTGTTTCCGGACCTTTTCCACGGCTTCCCGGACCATGGCTGCACGGGGATGGGAGGCACTGCCCTTGGTTGAGAACGAGAGCATGGCCACCCGGGGTTCCTGCCGGAGCAGATTCTTTGCTTTTTCCGCTGAGGCAACGGCAATGTCGGCCAGGACATCCGGTCCCGGTTCCGGCACCACGGCGCAGTCGGCCAGGATGTATGCCTTGTCCGCCTTGGGAGAGATCATCAGGAAAAAGCTGGAGATGGTTTTCTGTTTTTTGGGAATCAAGCCGATGCCGGCCCTGAGTACGGCTGCGGTGGACGAGAGGTTGCCGGCCACCCCGACTTCCACCTGGCCCTTTCGTATCATCATGGCAGATGCGGCCAGGGCGCAGCGCATAGTTTTTTGGGCGGCCTCTTCCGTGACGGGCTTTCCTTTTTCATGGCGCAGCGCCATAAAGGCGTCGATATTTTCCGCCAGTACCGGGCCGCTGGTGTGGTCCACCACGGTAAAGCAGGCCAGTTGCTGCCGGGAGGCCAGGATCTTCTGGCGCACGGCAAAGGGAGACTGCACCAGGACCGGCCTGGCAATCCCTTCCTGTTTGAGCCTGGCTGCAGCCGCTAATACCCGCTGGTCCAGACAGTCCGGGAATACAACGGTTCCCGGGTCTTTCCGGCAGGTCTCGATACTTTCTTCAAGGATGTCCATGGATTATGCGCTCACACAGGCCAGGAGCACCGGGGTGTCGGAGTGGTATTCAACGGTTGCGCCCTTGTCCATGTAAAGAATGTCCCCGGCTTCTGCCGTAAGCGTTTTTCCGTCCACAATCAGGTCCATGCCGCCCTGCACAAGGATGCTGATTTCAGGGGCTTCCACAGTGCGGCTGAAGTCCGCTTTTTCCCACTTCATATAGGTGGCGCTCAGGGGAGAATCGTCATGGAGGCGGAGGGCATGTGAAATCATGACATTGCCCGGGAAACTGCCGGCAGGTTCCCGGTCCAGGACACGGCTGCCCCGGATCAGGGAGACACCCCCGAAACCGGTGACGGTAGAGTCGTCCGGGATCTGGACCTTATCCGGGCCGGCAGACAGCCTGGATGCCACTACGCCGGCCACCACGGCTTCCAGTCCTGCGGCACCGGCACTGCCCAGCTTGTCCTTGAGGATGCGACAGACCTGTTCCGTGACCGCATCATGCTGGGAGGCAGCAGGCAATGCACCTGTCTGGGAAACGGCTGCCGAGCAGGCCTCTCCGGAAGCTTCAGGTGCGGTTGAAAAAGAAAGGCCCAGTTCTTCGATCTTATCCAGGGCCCCGGGCGTAATAATCACATCCGCCCGGTTGTAGTCCAGGGTTTTGGTTCCGGATGCCGCCCTTTTTATAATGTCATCTGCAGTGATGACCTGTTTACCCATGTCGTATCTCCTGGTTTTTCACACGGTTTTCATACGTGTTAATGCGCGTTATTATCTCCAGCAACCCTGAGCAATTCCTGTGCCACTTTTTGGGGGGACTGTGTAACCGGCTGAATTTAAAATAGAAATAGGATGTTTTTGCGTGGAGAGATCGGGGCGTCCGGAAACAAAACCCTGCTGGTAAACATGGGAGTGATGCAGGTCTGCAACATTTGCATTTTTCAATAATGCAGCGTTGCAAAACCGGCAAAAACACCGGGGGCTGGGGATGATTTTATGGTGCAGTTCTGCCACATCGGAAGCGCACCGTGCCGGGAAAAGGGGGTATGTGTTTGTTTTATTGACAAAACCGGCAGCAGCCTCTATTACTTGTCTTCCGATGACACGTATTGCCCGAAATGATTGTAAGCCCCGGTGCTTGGAGGAGGCCTGACATGCCTGAGTTGCTCTGGGTGGCTGCAGGCTGGTTTGCCGGTGGATTTATAAACGGGGTGGCCGGATTTGGCGCGGCACTGATCGCCATGCCCCTGATCGCTCCGTTTATTGATTTTTCCGTTGCCGTGCCTTCCTGTACCATGATTGTGCTCACCCTCAATGTCCAGGTGGCCTGGACATTCCGGAAGCATATCCAGTGGCCGTATTTGCGCGGCATCGTAATCGGGGCCGTACCCGGCGTGCTGCTCAGCATGGTGGTGCTGGCCTATGTTTCCGAAACCTTTTTAAAAGCGGGAATGGGCGCTTTTATCGCGGGTTACGCGCTCTGGAGCCTTTATGCAGACAAAGGCGGGGCCCGGGTGATTTCTTCGGCCTGGGGATATCTTGCAGGTGTCCTGTCTTCGGCCCTGGGCATGGCATTTGGCTTCAACGGCCCACCCCTGGCCGCTTATATCGCGTTCTGCGGATGCCCGGCAAAATCCGTCAAAGGGATACTGGGCGCCGGATTCATCATCACAGGCGTCTGTATTGTCTGGGCAAAGGCCGCCACAGGCCAGGTTACCGGTGATGTCCTGCTCACCTATGCCGCGGCCGTTCCTGCAGTCATACTGGGAAGCAAAATCGGGATATGGCTCTCGGCATCCCTGAACGAATATTCATACCGGAAAATCCTCTTTATTTCCCTGGCAGCCATGGGCGTTCGGATCGTTTGGACGACCCTGAGGTAAATGTATCAGTGGGGTATATCATTTCCCTGCACAAACAAACGCGTCACTGATAAAGAACATACGGTCCGGTTGTTTCTTTGCCGACATGCTTTACCTTGTTTTTCTTTCCTGGTATCTTCTCTTCTCGGTCTGCGTCAGGTCTCTGAAATCACTATCAAAAGCGTTCAATTTTCATAACATTCAAAATTTCATATACAGGGTTCAGATTCGACAGGAGGCAAAGAAAATCATGACAAAAGTATTGGTCATCACAGGGCCTGCCGGTGAAACTGCCGGCTGGGGCGGCGTTAGCGAAACCGTGAACATGTGCCGGGCCATGAAGGATTCCGGCAGGGATGCTGAAATTGCTTTTGTGGAAAATATGGGTGAGTTGCATCATGCATTAAAAGAAGTGTCTTATGATATTGTCTGGAGCGCTCTTTATCACATTTCCGGAAAATCAGACACCATCGGCATGGGCAGGGAAGGCCATTGGATTGCAGATGTGCTGGAAAAGGAAAACATTCCCTATATCGGTCCTGGTGCCGCCACAATGAGGGCCGTGCTCCATAAGACCCGTACCCATGATATCCTGGAAAAAAACGGCGTGGCCGTACCCCGCCATTTTCAGGTCGCAGACAATGACCTTTTGCCGGAAACAGTCTTTCCCGTATTTGTGAAGCCCGGCTATGAATCCTGTTCCAGGGGGATCAGCGATAAAAGTGTTGTGAACAATACGGAAGCGCTCCGGAAGCAGGTCTCTTATATTCATAAGGCATTTCATCAACCCGCCCTGGTAGAGGAATATCTGCCCGGCCGGGAATATACCGTACTCATGCTGGGAAACGGAGAACAAAGAAGATTCCTGCCCGGCAGGGTGGAGGTGGACCAGCACCTGTTCGGCAAATATCCGATCCTGGGCGCCGGTCTCAGGAGGAAGGGAAAAATCAGAGTGAGCCCGGCGACACACAGACTCGAAGAAGCAAAGACGCTTGCCCGCCGGGCTATTGACGCCCTGGATTGCCTGGATCATGTGCGGCTGGATATGCGTGTTGCCGCCGAAGGCCGGCTCAAGATTATGGAGTTCAACGGGATGCCGGGGCTGACGCCTGTCAGGAGCTTGAGTCCCAAGCTGTTTAGTTTGCATCATGCGTCAGGAGCAGGGAAACTGGAGGATTACCGTCTACTCATTGATGGCATTGTCACATCCGCCTTAGCCCGGTACGGCATGGCCTGATAAGCGCATGATATTTTGGAGAAGCGCCAAAGGCCTCATGTTGCGGCAGATCCGGGATTTCCCAAAAAGAACCGGCCCTCCCCTGGGGAAAGGGAAGGGCCGGTTCTTCTAACGAACAAGGAGGTAATATCGGCTATAGTCTTTCGAAGATAGCCGCAGCACCCATGCCGCCGCCGATACACATGGAGACGATGCCATATTTACCGTTCACCTCTTTGAGGTTGGCCAGGCATGTGGCTGTGAGTTTCGCGCCGGTGCATCCCAGGGGATGGCCCAGTGCGATGGCTCCACCGTGAATATTGATTCTATCCATATATTTTTCAAGATCCAGTTCCCGGATGCAGTGCAGGGCCTGGGAGGCAAAGGCTTCATTGATTTCATAGATATCAATGTCGTCAATGGTGAGGCCGGCCTGTTTCAGGGCTGCGGGAATGGCGTATTTGGGACCAACGCCCATTTCATCGGACTGGCATCCCACAGTGGCGTAGGTGACCAGGCGGGCAATGGGAGTCAGGCCCAGTTCATCGCACTTTTCTTTGGACGCGATGATGGTGGCGGCGGCGCCGTCCGTGGTCTGTGAAGAGTTGCCCGCAGTCACGGAGCCGGCCGCGGCAAACACGGTTCTCAGTTTGCCAAGGCCTTCGGCTGTTGAGGGCCGGATGCCGTCGTCGTGTTTAACGGTAAAGGTCTCTTTGGTATACGTCCCGTCTTCCTTCTGCACATATTTAAATGCAGGCGTGGGAACGATCTCGGTAAACTTGCCCCCGTCTCTGGCGGCAAGGGCTTTGGCCTGGGAGGCTTCGGCAAACTTGTCCTGGTCTTCCCGGGACACATCATAGCGGTTGGCAACGTTTTCAGCCGTGATACCCATGGAAATGTACATTTCAGGGTTTGTTTTGGAATATTCCGGATGGGGACGGGGCACATTGCCGCCCATGGGTACGAATGTCATGGATTCGCAGCCCGCACCCATGCAGACTTCCGACCAGCCCGCAGATACGCGCATGGAGGCCAGGGCAATGGCTTCAAGGCCGGACGCGCAGAAGCGGTTGACGGTGGCGCCGGAAACCTTGTCCGGAAACCCTGCCATTTTGGCGGCGATCCGGCCCAGGTTCAGGCCCTGTTCCGCTTCGGGAAAGGCGCATCCCATCATGACGTCGTCAAGATGTTCCGGTTCCAGGTTGGGGGTTCTTTCCACGGCTTCCTTCATGATAAAGGAAACCAGCTCTTCCGGGCGGGTCTGGTTGAACTGACCTCTTTTCTGCTTGCAGCCCGGGGTCCGGACGGATTGTACGATATATGCGTCTCTCATTTAAAAGTCCTCCTTAATTTCTGAGCGCCTAATTTCTAAGCGGCTTTCCGGTTTTCAGCATGTGGTCGATTCTGGCAATTGTCTTTTCTTCCTTACAGAAATCGACAAATGCTTCCCGTTCCAGTTTGAGGATGACATCTTCATCCACTTCCGAACCGGTTTTGACTTCACCGCCGCTCATGACATATGCGATCCGCTTGGCAAGGAAGGCATCATGGTCGCTCATGAACTGGCCGTTGAGCATGTTGTAAAGTTCCGCGTTGACCATACCCTGGCCGGCATCGCCGATCACCCTGACAGGCTTTTTCATGGGGGGAACATATCCGTCATCCACCATTTTCAACACTTCTTTCTTGGCTTCGCCAATGAGGTTGTCACGGTTCATGACGATCCTGTCCCCAAGGCCGAGATACCCGTTGCCCTGGGCCTGGGCTGCGGACATGGATACGGCGGCCATGCCGATTTTCATGAAGGCCGGGATAAAGATCTTGGCCAGGTCCGTGTCCTTGGCAACCTTGCCGGGCAGGGCGTCTATATATTTTTTCCAGAGGTTCATGGTGCCGCCGCCCGCCGGCAGCAGGCCCACGCCGATTTCAACCAGACCCATGTAAAGCTCGGAATGGGCGACAATCCTGTCCGCACCCAGGCAGGTTTCGCAGCCGCCGCCCAGGACCATGCCGTAGGGAGCCGCAACAACGGGGAAGGCCGCGTATTTGGTGGCCTGGATCCCGTCCTGTGCTTTTTTCAGGAAGGCATCGATCTCTGCATATTTTTTATCGTGGCAGAGCTTGGAAACAAAGGAGAGGTCCGCACCGGCGGAAAATGCGCCGGGCATGCCGCCGGCTTCATTACCGATCACCAGGCCGGCTCCGTTTTTGTCCACATAGTCAAGGGCTTCGCCAATAGAGTCCACGATTTCCGCGTTGATGGCGTTCATCTTGGTATGGAACTCGATGCAGAAGACATCGTCGCCGATATCCACCAGGGATGCGGAAGCGTTTTCCATGACAGTCTTGTTGTTGCCTTTTGCTGCAGCAATGGAAACCATGGATTTGGACACGGGAACCGCTTTGTAGTCGCCGGCTGCAAAATCCCAGTAATAGCGGATGCCGTTTTCAAGTTTGTAAAAGGATTTGCCGCCTTTTTCCAGCATGGCCATGACATTGGCGGGCACATCCAGGTTCTCGGCTTTCATCCGCTCGACTGCCGCATCAACCCCGTAGGCATCCCAGGCCTCAAACGGCCCCATTTCAAAGTTGTAGCCCCACTTCATGGAGTTGTCGATTTCAACAATGGTGTCGGCAATTTCAGGCACGCGGTTGGCTGCGTACTGGAAGGCGTTGGCCATGCATCTCCAGGCAAATTTAGCCCCTTTGTCCTCGCCTTTGAGAACACAGGCCATTTTTTCTTCAAGCGTGGATTTTTTCTTGGCGTCGTCCAGGCAGGGGAAAGAGGGTCTTTCCAGGTCTTCGTATTCCAGTGTACTGATGTTCAGGACCTTCCGGAGTTTTTTCCATTCCGGGGTCAGCTCGGTTTTGTAGAAACCGCCCTGGGTTTTGTTGCCCAGCATGTTTTTCTCCACCATGTCGGAAATAAAGGGGGGCAGATCCATGGTATCTCTCTGCTCGTCATCCGGGCATAGGTCATAGGAGTTTTTGGCCACATGGGCCATGGTGTCCAGGCCGACCAGATCGGTGGTTTTGAAAATGGCGGTTTTGGGGCGTCCTAGGGCCGGGCCGAACAGGGCGTCCACTTCAGGGATGGTCATGCCGTCTTCAAGCATGAACTTCATGCAGGCGCCAATGCCCTGGATGCCGATCCTGTTGCCCACGAAGTTGGGGGTGTCCTTGGCCCAGACAATGCCCTTGCCCAGGTTGCGTTCGCCAAAGGTGGCGATAAAGTCCAGGATTTCCTGTTTGGTGTCTGCGCCCGGTATCAGTTCCAGCAGATGCATGTACCGGACCGGGTTGAAAAAGTGGGTGCCCATGAAGTGTTCTTTGAATTCCTGGGAGAACCCGTCGCTGATATCTTTAAGGGGAATACCCGAGGTGTTTGTGGAGATCACCGAACCCTGTTTTCTGATCTTGGCGATTTTTTCAAAAAGGTCTCTTTTGATTTTGAGATTCTCAACAACCACTTCCACGATCCAGTCGCAATCGGCCAGTTTTTCGATGTCGTCATCCAGATTGCCGATGGCAATGCGGGCGGCATCTTTTTTATTGAAAAACAGGGAGGGCTTAGAGGCCAGGGCCGCGTCCATACCGGCCTGGACAATACGGTTCCTGGCGGCAGGGTCGTTTTTTTCTTCGTCTGTCAAGTCAAAGGGAACGATGTCCAGGAGCAGTACATCGACACCGGCACCGGCAAGAAGGGCAGCAATCCCGCCTCCCATGATTCCGGACCCGATGACTGCAGCCTTTCTGATCTTTCTTACCATGATTTCCTCCTAAAGTTCGGGTATATATAGACTGTTATGAATGACCATTCAGTTTTGATTAGCAGATATCAATTCCAAATGTCAAGGAAAAACATTTTTATGGTCTTTTTGGGTTTTGTTAAAAAATGTTAATCAATTTCAAGTGGTTGTGTTTATTGATCTCTGCTTTTTTTATCAATGAAACCGGCTGTTATATAAAGGATATATGAGTGAATTATCATTCATGAATAAATTGGGAAGCTTCTTGTAAAAAAAAAAGGGGTCTGATACTGTGATCCAGCTTTTTTAAAGGATATTATAAATTTGAGAGATACCAATGCACCGGACACCAGCAAAGAAACATGCTGATTCACCTCTGAACATAGACTCAGTCTCAGGTGCCATTGCCAATCTTCAGCGGGACAATGGCGACATCCCCTGGCATATTGACGGAAAAACTGATCCCTGGGATCTTGTGGAATGCGTGATGGGATTGAACATCGGCGGATTCCACGTGCAGGCACAGGCTGCCCTGGAGTGGATGGCAAAAGTCCAGAACCCCGACGGGTCATGGTTTTCGTCTTATATGGACGGCAGGCCTGAGGACCGGACCTGTGAAACCCACATGGCCTGCTACCTGGCTGTGGGGCTGTTCCACCAATACCTGATAAAGCAAGACATTGATGAACTGGCCCGGTTTTGGCCCTCTGCCGTCAAAGGCATCGGGTTTGCCCTGGACCTCCAGACCTCCTCGGGTGAAATCTACTGGGCCAAAAGCCCGGAAGGAAAAACCGATCCCATGTCACTGCTGGCCGGGTCCTCCTCGATTTTCATGAGCCTGAAATGCGCCCTGGCCATTGCCGGCCTGCTGGGCGAAGACAGGCCGGAATGGACAGACGCCCTGAACCGCCTTGAAACCTCGATCCAGGAAAATATCCATATTTATAATGTGTCCAAGTCCAGGTTTTCCATGTACTGGTTTTACCCCATTCTCAGCGGGGCGCTCCGGGGGAAAAAGGCAGCGGCCCGCATTGACAAGTACTGGGGCAAGTATGTGATTGAAGGCCAGGGGTGCCGCTGCGTGTCTGACCAGCCCTGGGTGACCATTGCCGAAACCTCGGAACTGGTGCTGGCCCTTCACGGCATGGGCCGCCGCCAGGAAGCCCGGATGGTTTTCTCCTGGATTCAGGACCGGGTATATCCGGACCATACCTTCTGGTGCGGGTATACCTACCCGGATATGGTGATCTGGCCCGAGGAAAAAATATCCTGGACCAATGCCGTGGCCCTGATGGCAGCGGATGCGCTTTACGGCCTTACACCGGCCGCAGGGCTTTTTGACCATGCCAACTGGGCCAGGAACCGGTTTAAGGGAGTGTGAATTGATCCGGGACAAACGGCCGTATTATATTAAAAAAGCCTGGTACCGGCTCCAGGCCTTTTATGTCCGCCGTTACCTGGAACCCCACCTGGCAAGCCTTGGACCCCATCCCTATATTGTCAAACCCTGGTTCATTGAACTGTTCGGCGGCCCTGTGTCCATCGGCAGCCACGTGACCCTGCTGGGGTGCGCGGACAAACGGACACGGCTGACGGTCTGGTCCGACCGCAAGGACATTGACGGCATACGCATCGGCGACCATGTGCTGATTTCCCCGGGGGTCCGGATTTCTGCGGCCAACAGCATCTCCATTGCCGATTCCTGTATGCTGGCCAGCCATGCCTATGTCACGGACTCGGACTGGCACGGGGTCTATGACCGGTCCCTGCCACCGGCCACCCTGTCCCGCGTGGTGCTGGATGAGAATGTCTGGATCGGGGATTCCGCCATTGTCTGTAAAGGGGTGACCATCGGTAAAAACAGCATTATCGGCGCAGGCGCCGTTGTGACCTCGGATATTCCCGCCAATGTGATTGCTGCGGGCAACCCGGCACGGGTGGTCCGGACACTTGATCCGGACAAGGCCATCATCACCCGCAAGGACCGGTACGCGGACACGGAAAAAATGAACCAGGTGCTTGCCGATACGGAAAAAGCCTTTCTGGACGGCAACACCCTGTGGGGATGGCTGAAACATTTTATCGCCCCCAAAAAAGAACTGCCCTGATACCTTTCTTGCCTTGCCCGGTCCTTTGGGTACGGCCATTCAAAAATATAATCCTTTGATTTTTAAAACTATTCGCCTTCTTGCCTCCGGATTTATTAGGGTGGTGTTAGCGTCCGTATTCCGTAAAAATTCAATCTTCCGGATCATAACCATTCCTTAACAATCCATTAATTTGCGCCTCACCCGGCCGGGGTTTAATCGGTTCAAACATCAACACTTAATCCGGGAACATTGTAATGGCAGACCAGCCGGACCTGGGCAACACCAGGTTACGAAAAGAATGGATCGGTCTTTTGGGATGTGCAGACCCTTCAGACCTTGAGACGGAAAAAAGAGAACTGACGCCCCAGGTCAATACCACGTATATTGTCCGGCCGGAATCCGGGATGATCATGGTCCAGGCCAGCCAGGACGGGGCAGGCCAACGTTTCAACCTTGGCGAGGCAACCGTGTCCAGATGTATCCTCCAGCTGGACGGCCAATACCTGGGATACGGCATGGTCATGGGGTCTGATCTCGAACATGCGGAACTGGCCGCTTTTTTTGATGCACTTTTCCAGATGCCCGGGTACGGCGATACCCTGAACCGCACCCTGATCCCCAAGCTCCGCGAAAAAGCGAAAAAAAACCAGGAACGTGCGGCAAAAGAGACCCGGGCCACAAAAGTCGAATTCTTTACCTTGAAACGGGGGGAGTAAACCAGACCATGAAAAAGGGATTTGATTCAGACACCTTTGACAGCCAGGCTGTGTTCCGCAATGTCCTCACCGCCATGGCCAACCCGGGCAGGATCGTGGATATGGGGGTTGACCTGTGCCCGCCCGAGGCCCTTCACCAGGCATCGGGCGCCATCCTGTTAACCCTGCTGGATTATGAAACACCGTTCTGGTGCGATCTTGATACCGCATCCGAAGCGGCCCGGTGGGTTAGCTTCCACACCGGGGCCCCCGGTATCCAGACGAGGAAACAATCGGCCTTTGCCCTGTATACGGATTACGACAACCTTGACGATCCCGGTACATTCAATATGGGCACCATTGCCTCCCCGGACTGCTCCACCACGCTGATTGTCCAGACCCGGGGCATGGATAACAAGGGCCGCATCCGGATGACCGGCCCCGGCATCCAGAAGGAGTGCTTTCTGAAGCTCAAAGGAATCAAAGAGGGCTTTTTGCGCAAACGCATGGCCCTGTCCGCCCACTACCCGCTGGGGGTGGACATGATTTTTGTCTGTGACCGGGTGCTTGCCGCGGTTCCCAGAACCACCCGATTGGAGATCCTCTAATGTATGTTGCGGTAAAAGGCGGTGAGACTGCCGTAAAAAATTCCAGGAAACTGGTGGCCAAAACCCGCAGGGGGCCGGCATCCATTCCTGAAATCACCACAGAACAGATCGAACACCAGATGGGACTTGCCGTGGACCGGGTCATGGCCGAAGGCGCGCTTTACGACAGGAACGCTGCCGCCGCCGCCATCAAGCAGGCCCAGGGGGATATGGTGGAGGCCATTTTCCTGGTCCGGGCCTTCAGGACCACATTAAAACGGTTCGGCAATACCAAGCCGGTAAAAACCGATCAAATGCGGGTGTTGAGACGGATCTCCGGTGTGTTCAAAGATATTCCCGGCGGCCAGATTCTGGGGCCGACCTATGATTACACCCACCG
Source organism: Desulfobacter sp. (assembly GCA_036881925.1). Lineage (GTDB taxonomy): Bacteria > Desulfobacterota > Desulfobacteria > Desulfobacterales > Desulfobacteraceae > Desulfobacter. The sequence continues at coordinate 106,881 of JBAJNJ010000002.1, read as the reverse complement.
GCTCATTGATTTTGAAGGTGAAGGTAACGGTGATGGCGATACCTCTTTTGCTGATACCGGTATCGACGACAGCGATGCCCTGGCAGAACGGTTCCGCACCCTGCCCTGGGTGGTGGATATCCTTAAAAAACAGGGCCTCATGGACGATGATGGGGAAACCGTGGGTGACGGGGAAGCCGAAGATCTGACCCGCCGGCCCTTGAAAATCCCTGCAAACCGGGACATCCGCCTCCAGAACCTAGCCCGGGGGGATGAAGGGTTTCTGCTGGCCAGTGCCTATTCCATCCAGCGGGGATTCGGGCTGGACCGCCATCCGTTCCTGGGAGAACTGCGGGTGGGCCATGTGGATGTAATGTACGTGCCCCCGGAACTGGGGTTTGAGATCAAGATCGGCGAAATCAAGCTGACCGAGTGTTTCATGCTGAACCGGTTCGACGGCTCCAGGGAAAAACCGCCCGGCCTTGAAAACGGATACGGCCTGGTATTTGGCCAGAGCGAGCGCAAGGCCATGTCCATGGCGCTTCTGGACCGCTCCCTGAAAACCTGTGAGCAGGGCGGCGAAGTCCGCTACCCTGCCCAGGACCAGGAGTTCATCCTGTCCCACAGCGACAATGTGGAATCCAGCGGGTTTGTCCAGCACCTGAAGCTGCCCCATTATGTGGATTTCCAGTCCGAGCTGGTCTTTCTCCGAAACCTTAAAAACGGCACCAAGGCCAAAAGGAAGAAAAAAGTTGAGTCACCAGTATAATTTTGCATACCTGGACGAGCAGACCAAAAAGATGATCCGCAGGACCATGCTGAAAGCCGTGGCCATCCCGGGATTCCAGGTGCCCTTCGGCGGCAGGGAAATGCCCCTGCCATACGGATGGGGCACCGGCGGCATCCAGCTCACCGCGTCCCTCCTGGGCCGGGACGATACCCTCAAGGTCATTGACCAGGGATCGGACGACACGGTAAATGCGGTGAGCATCAAGGATTTTTTCAGGAAAACCGCGGATGTGGCCATCACCGAAAGCACCCGGGCGGCCACCATCATCCAGACCCGGCACCGGATTCCTGAAATCCCCCTGTCGGAAGGCCAGATCATGGTGTACCAGGTGCCGATTCCCGAACCCCTGCAGTTTATCGAACCCAGGCGGCCCGAAGCTGAGAAAATGCACGCCTTTGTGGAATACGGGGCCATGTATGTCAAGCTTTACGAGGATATTGCCCGGCACGGCCGGATTGCCATGTCCTTTGACTACCCGGTTCATGTCAACGGGCGCTATATCATGAGCCCGTCCCCCAACCCCAAGTTTGACAATCCCAAGCTTCATATGTCCCCGGCCCTTCACCTGTTCGGCGCAGGCCGGGAAAAACGGATCTATGCCGTGCCCCCGTTTACCGAGGTGGTCAGCCTGGATTTTGACGATTATCCCTTTGAACTGGAACGGTGGAAAGGGGCCTGCGCATTGTGCGGGTCCAAAAAATCCTTCCTGGACGAGATCCTGACCGATGACCAGGGTACCCGCATGTTTATCTGTTCGGATACAGAATTCTGCCGCAGGGCAAGGGAAAAGGAGGCATCATGACCGGTATGCTCAACCGTGTGGACCTGCCCCTGTTAAAGGTGCAGAACCTGTCCAAATTCTACGGCGGGACCATTGGCTGCCATGACATCAACTTTGAGGTGGCCGAAGGCGAGGTGGTCGGTATCGTGGGCGAGTCCGGTTCCGGCAAATCCACCCTGCTCAAGTGTATTGCCGGGACCGAAACCCCCACCAACGGGGCCGTGTATTTCAACTCCCTGTTCGGATTCATTGACCTGTGCCAGGCCGATGAAATCCTGTTGCGCAAGATCAACCGGACCCAGACCGGTTTCGTGACCCAGAACCCCATGGACGGGCTGCGCATGAATATCAGCGCCGGGGGAAATATCGGCGAGCGGCTCATGGCCAACGGCATGCGCAATTACGGGCAGATCCGCGACATTGCCAGGGAATGGCTGGACAAGGTGGAGATTGACCTGTCCCGGATTGACGATCTGCCCACCACCTTTTCCGGGGGCATGCAGCAGCGGCTCCAGATCGCGGCCAACCTGGTCACGGACCCGAAAATCATTTTAATGGACGAGCCCACATCCGGGCTGGACGTATCTGTACAGGCCCGGCTCATTGATGTGTTGAGAAAACTGGTCTCCCGGCTCAAACTGTCCATGATTCTGGTCACCCACGACCTTGCCGTGGCAAGGCTGTTGAGCCACAGGCTCTATGTGATGAAAAAGGGAAAAATCGTGGAGTCCGGCCTGAGCGACCAGATCCTGGACGATCCCAGGGAACCTTACACCCAGCTTCTGGTCTCTTCCATTTTAAAGCCGTAACACCAATAAAGGAACAAACGTGGACGCCATATTAAACATTGTCAACATCAGCAAGGACTTTGTCTTCCACCACCAGCAGGGCACCCGGCTCCAGGTATTGGAAAACTTTTCCGTCAAGTTTTACCCGTCCCAGGCCACAGTGCTCACAGGGCCGTCCGGCTCGGGTAAAAGTACCCTGCTTCGAATGATTTACGCGGGATACCGCACCGGAAAAGGCAGCATTTTTGTCCGCCACAACGACAGGCTTGTGGACATGGGTAAGGCAGACCCCGGGGTGATCTACGAGATCCGGCGCCACACCATCGGGTATGTGAGCCAGTTTTTACGGGTGGTGCCCAGGGTGTCGGCTCTGGATACAGTGATTGAGCCGCTGATCGCCCGGAACATGGGCGAGTCCAAGGCCAGGGCTAAGGGAAAACAGATGCTGGAACGGCTGCGGATTCCGGAAAATCTCTGGCATATTTCCGCCACCACCTTTTCCGGTGGCGAGCAGCAGCGGATCAACCTGGCCAGGGGACTGATCGCCCATTATCCGGTGATGCTTCTGGATGAACCCACAGCCTCACTTGACCCTGAAAACCGGAAAACCGTGATCACCCTCATCCGTGAGGCGGTTGCCGCCGGCGCCTGCATGATCGGGGTATTCCACAACCGTTCCGACCAGGAACAGATCGCGGACCGGACCCTGGACATGTCCGGCTTAAAACGCCGGCAGGAGGCTTCAGCATGACACTCGTGATTACAGGGGGACCGCTTTTTGACGGCATCCGTTTTTACGCACAGGGATCTGTTCTCATCGAAAACGGCCGGGTCAGCGAGATCCGGCATGATCTGGCCACGGCCGGGGAGACGGGCCTGCCTGGGCACATCATCGACACCCGGGGCGACCTGATCATGCCCGGGCTTGTGGACTTGCATTCGGACAGCCTGGAACGAAGCATTGAAAAACGCAAAGGGGTCTACTTTGACGTTGAATTTGCCATTCTCAACCTGGACCGGCTCCTGGCCTCCTGCGGCATTACTTCGTTTTTCCATGCCATCAGTTTTGCCGACAACGAACTGGGATTGCGGTCCCCGGCTGAGGCGGAAAAATGCGTCCGGCAGATCAAGGCCTTCCAGGACTCGGGCCAGGCCCTGGTCCGGCATAAGGTCCACATCCGGTACGAGGTGGGGTCTGAACAGAGTTTCAGGGTGATCAAAACACTTCTGGACCAGGAGCTTGTGGACCTGATTTCCATCATGGACCATACCCCGGGCCAGGGCCAGTTCAAATCCCTGGCCGAATACATGGAGTTCAACCTGGCCGAATACCGGGTGTCCCGGCAGGAGGTTCTGGAACGGGCAAAAAACAAGCAGGAGAACAACCAGCGGTCCTGGGAAATGATCGCGGAACTGGCAAGGACCATGGCCGCATACGGCATCCCCATGCTCAGCCATGATGACGATACCCCGTCCAAAATCGATTTGATCCATGCCATGGGCATCCGGGCCAGTGAGTTCCCGGTCTCCATGGCAGCCGCCCAAAGGGCCGTCCAATGCGGCATGTCCGTGTTCATGGGATCGCCCAACCTGATCCGGGACTGCTCGACCAACGGCAATCTCAAGGCCTCGGACGCCATGCGGCAGGGCGCGCTCACAGGGCTGGTATCCGACTATTACCCCGAATCACTTTGCCAGGCGGCCTTTACCGCGGCCCATCATTTGGGCGGCCTTGAAAAGGGACTGGGCATGGCCACTTCAGGGCCGGGCGGTTTTGTGAACACCCCGGATGGTCCCGGCGTGCTGGCACCCGGGGGCGACGCCGACCTGATCATTGTCAACCAGGACCACAACTGGGCCCATGTCACCCATGCCTTTGTCCGGGGCCGCCGGATATTCAGGGCGGGCTGATGCACGCCTACAGGCAGAACATGTCCCATTATTTCAGACAGGGAGGAGACCCATGAACCAGGAAAACCAGGCTGTACTTCAGGTCAGCCATTTGACCCAGATTTATCCCGGCGATGTCAAGGCCGTGAACAATGTCTCTTTTGAGGTTAAAAAAGGTGAAATCATTGCGGTGCTGGGGCCTTCCGGTGCGGGCAAATCCACCCTGCTGCGCTGCCTGAACCGGTTGATTCCGGCAACCCGCGGAAAAATCAGGGTTAACGGCAGGGATATCACCCAATGCCGGGGAAAGGCCTTAAGACAATTGCGCAGCGATGTGGGCATGGTGTTCCAGCAATTCAACCTGGTGCCCCGGCTGACCGTGTTTGAAAACGTCATGGCCGGCCGCCTCAGCCACAGCCCAAGCACGTTGTGGCTTGCCGCTTCCGTGTTGCGCCTCTTCAATGAAACTGACAAGCAAAAGGCCTTTGACGCCCTTAAACAGGTGGGCATCGAACATCTGGCTGCCAAACGGGCGGACAGCCTTTCCGGGGGCCAGCAGCAGCGGGTGGCCATTGCCCGGACCCTGGCCCAGGAACCCGAGGTGGTTCTGGCTGACGAACCCGTGGCCAGCCTTGACCCGGCCAGTTCCCAGCGGGTCTTGTCCATTCTTGAAACCATATCCCGTGACCGGCATATCCCGGTCATCATCAACCTGCATCAGGTGGACCTGGCCAGGCAGTTCGCCACACGGATCATCGGCATCCAGCAGGGCAGCCTGGTGTTTGACGGGAAGGTGGGGGACTTTACCGCCGACATTGCCCAAACCATTTACGGGGCCGAGTTCGAAGATGCCGTGTGCACTCCGGGCGACATACAGGTCTCTGCAGCATAACCCCATATAAAATCCAAAGGAGAAAACGCAATGAAACCGATGTTTAAAATGGTGATCGCCCTGGTGTGCATGACCCTCATGGCGGCCACCGGTGTCCAGGCCGCCCAGAAGTGGCCGGAAAAGATCCGCCTGGGCCTGATTCCCACCGAAGGGGGCGCGGATATCAAAGTCAGGTTCCAGCCCCTGATCAACCACCTGGAAAAAGAGCTGGGCATCAAGGTGGAGCCCTTCAGTGCCTCGGATTATGCCGGGATTATCACGGCCATGTCCCACAAGCACATTGACTTTGCCTATTTTGGCCCCAAAAGTTATGTAGAGGCTTCTGCCCGGGCCGGTGCCCAGGCCCTGGCCCTGGAGCTGAACAAAAGCGGTTCCAAAGGCTATTACGGTGTGCTGATTACCCGCAAGGGATCCGGCATCACCACCCTGGACCAGGCCACGGATAAGACCCGCACCTTTGCCTTTACCGACCCCAACTCCACCTCGGGGAGTCTTGTGCCCAGCGTCCTGTTTTACCGGGATTTGAAAACCCCGCCCGAAGAGATCTTCAAAGAAGTGTCGTTTTCCGGGTCCCACGGCGCCAGCATCCTGGCTGTGAAAAATAAGAAGATCGACGTGGCCGCCACCAACGACATTGATTTGAACCGGATGATTGAAAAAGGCGCCATATCCAAAGACGATTTCAACATCATCTGGACCTCGGAGCTGATCCCCGGTTCCCCCATGTGCGGCCGCAAGGATTTGCCGTCCAGCCTGAAAGCCGCGTTTACCGGCGCCCTGATGTCGTTTAACTTTGACAAGGCCGGCCTGGAAAAGCTCCAGACCGGGGGGTATGTGCCGGTGAGCGACGCCACCTATGACGTGGTGCGTTATATGAAACGGCTCAAGGCCAAACTCCAGGAAGAAAAAGGAAACTAACCCATGGCAAAGGGATATAAATTTCTGACCATTGGTGCGGGATTAATGCTCATCGCAGGGTTTGTCCTGCCCTGGCTGGAGAAGAGTCCCTTTTATTTCTCAGGCTACTCCCTGGCCATGCTCGGGTATCCGTTCCTGGCGGTGCTCCCCCTGGCCGGGGCAGTTGCCGTCTACCTGAGCCTGGCACGGCCGATATCCCGTGCCGGATATGCCCTTTACCCGGGCATGGCAGGGGTCACGGCCCTGGTTGCCATGGCCGCGTACCTGGTCTTTTTTGACACCGGGGCCGTGACCCTGGACCTGTCCCCGGCACAGGAAACCGGAGCTGTGGCAGCAGAATGGCTCCGGGTGAAACAGGCAGACACCCTGATCCTGTTTCACCCGGTTAAAAACCTGGGGTTCGGCTTTGTCTGGTGTGTTGTGGCCATCGCAGCCCTGTGTCTTTTGCCCCTGGCATACCGGAAGGCCCTTGATGCGGATCGTGACGTAAACCCGGGATCTTACCGCACCGTGATTCATGAAACCCCGGTGATGGTGGAGTACAAGCGGTTCAACCTGATCCTTGCCGCCCTTGCCGTCCTGGCCGCCACCTATGTCTGGTGCGGCATCAGCCCGGCCAAGCTCTGGGAGAACCGGGGCAATGCCAGGGAATACCTGTTTGGCCGGACCCTTTCCCAGGCTGACATTGATTACATCAACGACCAGAAAGCGCGGGCACCCATGATCGAGGCCTTGGGAAAGGCCAGGGAATACATGTCCAACAAGTACAGGAACATGCCCTTTTCCGAACAACCCGACCTGGAAACCAAGGAACGGGAAATGAACCGGGTCCGGGATGACTTTCTGGCAGGGATTTCGGAAAAAGAGGCGGAAAGACTGCGCAGGATTGCAGAGCAGGATGCCCTCAAAGAGAAAAAAGGCGGGTATTTCCCGCCGGAAACCTCTCCGGAAAAGGTCAAGGGCTATTTGGTGGCCCTGATCGAAACCATTGCCATTGCCGTCTGGGGAACTTTGCTGGCTGTCCTTCTTGCCGTGCCGGTATCATTTTTTGCCGCCCGGAATACCCTGGAGCTGATCCTGCCGGCCAATGATATGAAGTCCCGGTCCATGCGGACAAGCATTTCCTTCGGGGTCCGGCGGCTGCTGGATTCCTGCCGGGGGTTTAACGAGTTTGTCATGGCCCTTATTTTTGTGGCGGTGATCGGGCTGGGGCCCTATGCCGGGATACTGGCGCTGTGGATCCATACCTTCGGCATTTTGGGCAAGGTGTTTTCAGAGCAGATCGAAGCCATTGAATCCGGCCAGGTGGAGGCCCTGACCAGCACCGGGGCCAGTGCGGCCCAGACCATTGTCTTTTCCGTGATGCCCCAGGTCATGCCGGTGTTTGTCTCCTATACCCTGCTCCGGTTTGAATCCAATGTCAGGAGTGCCGCCATCCTCGGATTCGTCGGCGCAGGCGGTATCGGGTTTCTGATCTTTGACAAGCTTAACGGCTACCTGTTCCGGGAAGTCTGCACCATGATGATCATCATTATTTTGACCGTGGGCATCATTGACCATTTCTGCGCCCGGGTGCGCATGAAATTTATTTAAACCGGTCCCGGGACCTTCGGACACGGTCCGTCCAGGGATTTTTGAAGGACATCTTATGAACACCATTGGCATGAAAATCGACGAGGTCCGCATTGACGGCTGCCTGGATAAATTTTTATCAGACCTGGAGCAGATGCAGGACATGGGCATCCGGGCGGTGGAGCTTCCGGTTCACGGGCTGGACGTTATTTTAAACGGTCAGCTGTGGCAGCGGCGGATGGATGAGGTCTCGGCCATCCTCCGGGATTTTAAATTCCAGTACTCTGTGCACGCGCCCAACCCGGTCAATCTCATGGATAAACATGATCCCGGTCTCCATGCCGATGTCCTGGCTGCCAGCCTTGGGTTTGCCCGCAACGTGGGGGCCGGTGTGGTGGTGTACCATGGTGGCCGGTATATCCCGGAAGAGGCATTCAACATGGGAGGTCCCAGGGACCTGCCCCGGGCCCAAAAAGCATCCATGCGGGAGGCTGAGGCCCTGGTCCTGCAATCGGTATCCAAATCCTGCCCGGATGTGTGTATTGCCGTTGAAAACGCCCGGCCCTACACCGGCCAGAGTCCCTACACCTATGCCGAATCCATTGATGACCTTCATACCCAGGTGTCGGATGTGAACCGGCCCAACGTGGGGATCAACCTGGATTTCGGCCATCTGGGCATGACCGCATCCTTTTACGGATTTGATATACTTGATGCCGTGGAAAAGATCAGACCCCTGGTGGTCCACACCCATATCCACGATAATTTCGGCGGGGTGGTCCACCACTATGAAAAGCAGCAGACCCACCAGTTACCATTCGGGCGGGGCGACAACCATATGCCCGTGGGCTGGGGCACCCTTCCCATCCGGGAGATGCTCGCCATCATTTTACCCCGATACAAGGGCCTGCTGATGATGGAGCTTCGCTCCCGGTATTTCCCCTATATCACCGAATCCCGGGACAATCTTAACGCACTTCTGGAGAACATTGCAGACAACAAGGATTGAGCGTTTCCGCTAGATGGTCACAACAACCTTTCCATAGCGTTTACCGGACTGGAGGTGGGTGAGCGCCCCGGCAGCATCCGCCAACGGGAATGCCCGGTCCACTGCCGGACAGATCCGATTCTGGGCAATTGCTGTCAGGCCCGGATCTTTTTAAGGCAGCCGGACAGGAGTGTGAGGCTGTTGGTGATTTTTTCGATATCAAAGGTGTCTGCCTGGTGCAGCAGTTCCGCGCCAAATGCCTGGAATTCGGAATGGTCGAATTCCGATCCCAGGTTCCGGACATCCTGTGCAAAGGCATTGATGTCGGAGATTTTCATGGCATCCCGGAGCCCGGCAAGCACAGGGGCGATGTCTTTTTCCAGCCGTTCCAGAAGGCCCGGATCCAGTTGGGCCATGTCCAGGTCTTCCAATTGCTGAAGAACATCCGGCACCCCGCCCTTTTTTTCTTTTGGCGGTGTCATGGGCAGATACCGGACCAGTGCCTGCATGAGTTCGTCAATGACAATGGGCTTGCTCAGGATGCCGGCGATATCGTCTTCGGGCAGGTCCTGGCGGGACGACTGCTGGACCGAGGCGGTCATCAGGCATATGGGAATGTGCCGGGTGGCTGTGTCGGACTTGAGCATGGCAAGGGCTTCCCTGCCGTTGAGCACCGGCATTTTAACATCCATGAAAATCAGGGCGGGCAGGTGGTGCCGGGCCAGCTCCAGGGCCACTTCCCCGTTTTCCGCCTCAATCACCCTCAGGTTTGTCTTTTCAAGGATTTCTCTGAGCATAAACCGGATGGCGTCGTGGTCATCCACCACCAGGACGGTTTCCCCGGAAAAATGCAATTCCTTCAGGCTGAGGCCCGGGTCCTGGGATACGGATGTGCTGCTGTCCGGACTGGTCTCCACCCCGGGCAGATAAATGGTGAACAGGCTGCCCCGTTCCGGTGCCGCAGCCACGGAAATGCGTCCGCCCATGAGGGTGACGAGTTGTTTGCAGATGGCAAGGCCAAGTCCGGTACCGCCGAATTTCCGGCTGGTACCGGCGGATTCCTGCTGAAAGGATTCAAACACAAGATCCTGCTTTTCTTTGGGAATGCCGATGCCTGTATCCTGGATCGTGATGGTCAGGTCCAGGAAGTTGTCCGGATCGGCCATTGAAGGGATGGCCGTCGCGCCAAGGGTGATTTCGCCTTTTTCAGTGAACTTGACCGCATTGTCCGTGAGGTTGGTGATCACCTGCCTGAGCCGCAGTTCATCCAGGAAAAGGGATGCGGGCAGGTCCGGGGCAATGTGTACGGAAAAGTCCAGGCCTTTTTCATGGACCTTGACGTTGAACAGGTGGAATATCTCTTTGAACAGGGTATCCAGGCATACGGGTTGCCTGCTGATCTTGAGTTTGCCCGCCTCCATTTTGGACAGGTCAAGAATATCGTTGATCAGCTCCAGAAGATTTTTACCGGCCATGGTAATAGCGGACAGGTATTCGGCCTGCTGTTTTTCCGTAATCATTGTGGTCAGAAGTTCGCTGAAACCGATCACCGAGTTGAGCGGGGTCCTGATTTCGTGGCTGACATTTGCCAGGAAGTTGCTTTTGGCCTGGTTGGCCCGTTCCAGTTCTTCTTCTTTTTGTTTGCGGATCTGGATTTCGTTGTTCAGGGTTTTGTTGAGTACGGTCAGCTCCCTGGTTCTTTTCTTTACCCCGGCTTCCAGGTCCTGGTGGGAGCGCTTCAGGGCTTCTTCGGCCTTTTTCCGTTTGGTGATGTTTCTGGAGTTGATAACAACACCTGAGATGGCCGGATGGTCCATGAGGTTTTTGCTGAAAGACTCCAGGGTGCACCAGTAGCCCTGTTCATGCCTGAACCGGTGGGCGGACGGGTATACCCTGGCATTGTTCCCGAGACCGGGCCTGAGGCCGAAGCGCTTGTAGAGCACGGACCTGTCCTCGGGGTGAATATAGTCAAAGGCGTTCTGATGCAGGAGATCCTGGCTGGTGTGGCCCAGTATCCGCTGGGTTGAGGGGCTCACATAGGTGAACTCGCCGTCCTGGTTCAGAATCCAGACCATGTCACTGGCGTTTTCAATCAGGGCCCTGAAATACTCTTCCCGGTACTGTAAGGCGGTGCGGGAGTCGTTGAGCCGGGAGGCCATCTGGTTGAACTCATTGGCCAGGTGGCCGAATTCGTCATTGGCATGGATATGGATCCGGGTATCCAGGTTGCCCTTGCCAATGTCTCCGGCACCCTGGACCAGTTGCTTTAACGGGGCGGTCAGCCGCTTGGTGAGGAACATCAGGGCCAGGGCGATAATCACCGCCCCTGCCACGCCCAGGGAGTAGAGATAGGGTTTCATGCGGTTGGAAACCCCGTACACCTCTTTCATGGGATCTGCGGCCAGGATATACCAGCCCCAGGGGCTGAAATAGGCAGACCGGGCCAGGGTGGGTTCCCCGCCCATGGCCAGGACCAGCCGTTCACTGTCTCCGGTCATTTCCCGGAACCATTTTTCCTGGCTGATGTCCGTATCCACAAGGTATTTGTTGGGGTGGAACACAATAATGCCGTTCCGGTCCACGGCAAAAAGATATCCCTGTTCCCCCACACCGATTTCCCTGATCTGGGAGGCAGCATCCATCTTTGCCTTGGCAATGCTGGCGGGAATGGCCTCAAGCCCGTACTGCCGCAGCATGTTTTCCTGGGTGCCGGCGATCTCCACAGCCATGCTCAGCCGGGTGTCCAGCCAGGTTTCCCCAAGATCAAGAAGGGCGGTCCTGGAAAAGTAATAGGTGGTGCCCACCGTGGCAAATAAGAAGAAAATGACCAGGGGAAGGGTGGTGACCAGGATTTTGGAGTATATGTTCATATGGGAGGCTACCGTCGCAGGCGTGTGGTTTCCGTGAACTGGGGATACAGGGCCATGGTCGACGCCAGGGTGTGGCCGTAATCCACGTGGTCGGATCTGGCATAGGCGTTTTTAACGAATATCACGGGAAAGGCCGCCATATCGTTGAGGATGCGGATTTGTGCCTGGACCCACATATTGATCTGGGCCTTGGGGTCTGTTTCAAGCCGGGCCGCCTCAATGAGCCTGTCGATCCGGTTGTAGTGGGAGAAGTTGGTATCGGGTTGCCTGCCTGTGATCACAATGGAATCCGAATGGAAAAAACGGGTCAGGTAGACATCGGCGTTGGGCCGCCACGCATAATAAATCACAATGGCTTTCGGGTCTTTTCGTATGGCCTTGTGCATGGCGGAGTGGGTCACCACATCAATATTGCATTGGATGTTGATGGCTGCCAGCTGGTCTTTCAGGGCCTCATAGGTTCTCCGGTAGACCCGTTTTTCCGAAGAGACCAGTTCCAGGGTGAACCCTTTTGCATGGCCGGCCTCTGCCATGAGCTGTTTTGCCATGGCCAGGTTTTTGGCATAGGTGAGGTTTAAAAGCCCGGCCTCTTTTTCCGAAATTCCGCCGGGCAGGAACCGGTCCGGCACCGGCGAAAACACAGGTCCGGAGATCCGGTGCGAGGTGGTGTTGAGAAAATTTTTCCTGCCCAGGGCATAGGCAATGGCCTTGCGGACCCGGATATCGTCCAGGGGGGGCATCCGGGTGTTGAGATGGATGGTTCCCACTTCCCCGGCGCCGTGGGTGTCGACAATAATACCGGGGTGGGTTTCAATTTCCTGGATCCATCCCTGCCGGCCCGATCCCATGATCACGTCTACCTCTCCGTTTTCAAGGGCGGCCTGCCTGCGTTCCAGGGTGGGCATGAACCGGATTTCAACCCCGGACAGCTCGGGCGTGCCCCTGAAGTATGCCTTGTGGGCGGTCATGGCAATGAATTTATCCGGGACATGGGATGAAAATTGAAACGGGCCCGTACCGACCGGGTGGGATTTGAATGCGTCATATCCAAGGGTTTCAATGGTTTTTTTACTGACGATAAATCCCCCGCCGTAATTGGTGAGTTTTGGAAAAAACAGGATTGATGACACGGGCTTGGCCGGGATGATCTCAAGGGTGTACCTGTCCAGTTTGTTCAGGGTCATGCCCGCGTAGTTGCCTGCATATGCACAGAATTTTTTGTCAGCGGATTTGGCCAGGGAGAAAATCACATCGTCAATGGTCAGTTCATAGGCGGGAAGGCCGGGGCAACTGTGAAACATTACTCCTTTTCTGAGGGTGACGGTCCATACCTGTTTGCCGTTCTCCATGCGGAATTCAGGCATTTTTTCAGCCAGGTCCGGCTCGATTTTCGGTGCATTCCCGGGCACATACCGGAGCAATCCGTTGAATACCATGTCGGCAAATGCCCTGTCCTGGGAACCTGCAGCAAAATGAGGGTCCAGGTTGCCCATGGCCGAGACATGGAGGCCGAACCTTAAGATATTATCGCGGGATGCGGCCGGCGCAAAGGGGGCGGCTGCCAGACAGGCCAGGGTCAACATCAGCAGAAAAAGTATACACCGATATCTGGGGATTTCCATATTCATCTGCCTCCATGGCACAATGGCTTTCGCCGATCCGCGGCTGTTCATCGCTTTATCTTGTTTTACTATTTCAGGAGTCAGTCAACAGTATACACAAAAGCGGTTAAAAAGCAAAACAATGCATCAACAAGGGCAATGCAATTAAAAATCAGGATGAATAATTTCAGTGGGTTAGACACCGTCGTAAACCCAGGAAAACGTATGCAAACATCATAACCGGTTTGAATCTTTATGGATTGAAAACGTATGCCTAAGATAAATGCGTTTGCCCTGAATGCATCAACGGTTTTGCTTTTTAAGGAATCAGGATTATATTACAAAACACGTTTGCACGGGGTAAGACCAAGGGGCACCGGACAAGAACATGAAAAGGAACCCAATGATATGAGCGAACAGCAGGCAGTCCTGCCGATCACCGGAATGAGTTGCGTCAATTGCGCGGCAAATATACAACGCACCCTGGACCCTCTGGACGGAATTGCCCGGGCAGAGGTGAACTTTGCCGCGGAACGGGCCGTGGTCGGTTTTGACACGGAGAAGATCGATCTTTCAACGGTTGTGGACAAGATCAGGGACCTGGGCTTTGACGTGGTGCTGGCCCGGGCGGAAGTCCCGGTCACGGGCATGAGTTGCGCCAATTGCGCCGCAAACATCGAACGCACCCTGAACAAAGGGTTTCCCGGTCTGGTCTCGGCCCGGGTCAATTTTGCATCCGAACGCCTGTCACTTTCCTGGGTGGCCGACGAAACCGATCTTGACCGGATCGCAGAACGCGTCAGGGAAATCGGGTTCGATCTGGTCATCGCCGGTGAAGGTGCAAGTGCTGCAGAGGTTGAGGAAATCGCCAGGGAAAGGGAAATCCGCGATCAAAAGCAGAAGTTTTTCATCGGGGTGTTGTTTGCCCTGCCCCTGTTCATACTCAGCATGTCCAGGGATTTCGGCCTTACCGGCGCCTGGAGCAACCATGCCTGGGTCAACTGGCTTTTTCTTGCCCTGGCCACGCCGGTCCAGTTTTACACGGGCCTGGATTATTATACCGGTGCCTGGAGCAGCCTTAAAAATAAAACCGCCAACATGGATGTGCTCATCGCCCTGGGGTCGTCCGTGGCCTATTTTTATTCCCTGGCAATCCTTGTGCTGCCGGGCCTGGGCGGCCATGTCTATTTTGAGACCGCAGCCGTCATCATCACCCTGATCAAACTGGGGAAACTGCTGGAAGCCAGGACCAAGGGCAAAACCGGCGGCGCCATTAAAAAACTCATGGGCCTGACGCCCACCACGGCCACAAAACTGTCAAACGGAGAAGAAATAGAGATTTCCATTGATGCCGTGGTTCCCGGCGACATGATTCTCATCCGGCCGGGCGAACGGATTCCCGTGGACGGGGTCATTAAAGAAGGGCGGTCTGCCGTGGACGAATCCATGCTCAGCGGCGAACCCATTCCGGTGGACAAAGCGCCCGGCGATTCCGTCACCGGCGGCACCGTGAACGGCGAAGGCCTGCTCACCTTTGAAGCCACCCGTGTGGGAAAAGATACGGCCCTGGCACAGATCATCCGGATGGTCCAGGAGGCCCAGGGCAGCAAAGCCCCGATCCAGGCTCTGGCCGACCGGGTGGCAGCGGTTTTCGTCCCGGTTGTCATGGGCGTGGCACTGGTTACTTTTTTGATCTGGTGGGGTGTTACCGGGGAATTCGTACCTGCCATGATCCGTATGGTAGCGGTGTTGGTGATTGCCTGTCCCTGCGCCCTGGGCCTGGCCACGCCTACGGCCATCATGGCCGGCACGGGAAAAGGCGCTGAAAACGGTATCCTGTTCAAGCGGAGCCGGGCCCTGGAAACCGCGGCCGGCCTGGACATCATGGTCATGGACAAAACCGGCACCATTACCCGGGGAAAACCCCTGGTGGACGATATTATTCCCTTTGGAGAATCCGGCTCCGGGGAGGTGGACGAAACCAGCCTGCTGGCGATGGCCGCTTCCCTGGAAAAGGGATCGGAACATCCCATTGGCAAGGCCATTGTGGCCCATGCCCGGGACCAGGGTGTGGCCATGGAAGATCCCCGGGATTTCAGGGCCAGGGCCGGGTTCGGGGTTGAGGGCCGGGTCAACGGGGAACTGCTCCGGTTCGGCAAACCGGGCTGGTTTGCCCAGGACCTGCCCCGGTCGGCCCAGGACCGGGTCACGGCCCTTCAGAACCAGGGCAAAACCGTGATGGTTCTTGCCCGGGAAAACCAAATCGCCGGGATTATCACGGTATCGGACCAGCTTAAACCGGATTCCAAATCCGCCATTGCCAGGCTGCATCGTGCCGGGCTTAAAACCGTGATGCTCACGGGAGACAATATCCAGACCGCAACGGCCATCGGCAGGGACGTGGGGGTGGATGATATTGATGCGGATGTCCGGCCCGAGGAAAAATCCGGCAGGATTGCCGGGCTTCAAAAGGATGCGGCAAAGGTGGGTATGGTGGGTGACGGTATCAATGACGCCCCGGCCCTGGCAAAGGCGGATGTGGGATTTGCCATTGGCACGGGAACCGATATCGCCATAGAGGCCGGGGATGTGATCCTTTCGTCCGGCCGGCTGTCCGGCATTCCCAAAGCCATTGCCATCAGCCGCCAGACCATGTCCACCATCCGGCAGAATCTTTTTTTCGCCTTTGTGTACAATATCATCCTGATTCCCCTGGCTGCAGGCGTTCTGGCGCCATTTGACGCCGTGCCGGGGATGCTGCGCCAGCTTCATCCCATCCTGGCCGCCCTGGCCATGGCAGCGTCAAGCATTTCCGTGGTCACCAACAGCCTGCGGTTGTACCGGAGGGAATTTGAAGATACGGGAAAGGAGGCCTGATATGGACGGGCAACACCGGAAAAATATCCGCAAAGGCCTTGAGGTGGCCGTGGTCAAAAAACAGGACCAGCGCACCGGGAAACTTACCCGGGGCATTGTCAGGGATATATTGACAAAGAGCCCGGTACATCCCCACGGCATCAAGGTCCGGCTTGAATCCGGGGTGGTGGGCCGGGTCAAGGAAATCTTTGGTCCGGGCATATCCGGGTGATGAAAAAATCCAGCAAAAACCGCCTCATGCCGTTTCATGCCGAGCGGTTTCCGGACAACAGCCTGTTTCACCGGATCGCCAGGACCGTGTGCAGGGCCGGGGTGCTGCCCAGGAAAGAACTGTATGAAGCCTGGGAAACCGCCAGGCGGGTCCGGCGGCGGTTCCGGGGCGGCCGGGTCGTGGACCTGGCATGCGGCCACGGGCTTCTGGCCCATATCATGATGCTTCTGGACAACACCTCCCCCCTGGCCCTGGCCGTGGATCCCAGTATTCCGGACAGTGCGGCCAGGCTGTCACAGGTCCTGGAAGAAGAGTGGCCCGGGCTTGGCACCCGGATCCGCTATCTGGCCGAAGACCTGGGCAATGTCCCTCTTTTATCCACGGATATTGTGGTGTCCGCCCACGCCTGCGGCGGGTTGACAGATACGATTCTTGAACGGGCGGTTTCGGCCCGGGCCCGGGTGGCGGTGCTGCCCTGCTGCCATGACCTGAAAACCTGTGCGGACGGCGGCCTGTCCAACTGGATGGCTCCGGATCTTGCCGTGGACACGGTCCGCGCCCTGACGCTTGCGTCACAAGGGTATGATATCCGGACCGCGAAAATTCCGGAAACCATCACCCCGAAAAACCGCCTGCTCATGGGCGCACCCCGGGAAATGCCGGCCGGGAACGTCGCCGGACCCTCATGATCGAATTAAGCCGGTTCAGGCCGGAAGCACATCAAACACGCCCCTGGTAAGGGATATTCCAATGGTCCACATGACAATACCCACAAAGGTGTCCAAAACCCGCCAGGACCATTTTCGCCTGAACAGCGGGGCCAGGAAGGTTGCCCCGATGCCCAGGCTGAAAAACCAGGCAAATGATGCCGTGACCGCACCTGCCCCAAATGCAATATGTCCGGGAGAGGAAAACTGGCCCGCGATACTGCCCAAAAGCAAGACCGTATCGATATAGACATGAGGATTTAAAAGGGTCACGGCAAAAGTGGCAAGAACAACGGCCCTGAGTGAGGCCGGGGCTGTCCGGTCCGTTTCCAGCCGGTTCCCCCTGGCAGCCGAATAAAAGGCCCTGGCTCCGTAGGCAAACAGAAAAACCGCTCCCCCAATGCCGGCAACCCCGGCAATTGCAGGGCTGGATGCAATCAGACGTCCCGTACCACTGACCCCGATGGTCACCAGCACGGCATCACATATGGCGCAGATCAGCGCAACAAGCAGATAATGATTTTTCCTGACCCCCTGGCTCAGGACAAAGGCATTCTGTGCCCCAATGGCGATGATCAGTCCTGCGCCTGCTCCCAATCCCGTGATATATGCCGATAACATGGCTTCTCCCTTTTGATACTGTTTTCACGTCGGGCCAACTCTAGTGGAAACAGAAAAAGAAGTAAAATTAATATTTTTTATCATGCATTACTAAAATCAATAATTAGTGTTTCCCGTGTGTGAAAATTCAAACTCATATGATATTTCTAAGGGGGGGATGTTGACGAATTCATTGATGGTATAATATTTTAATTTATATCCCCATAGGGGGGATGTGAGACATAACCCTTTGTTTGACGGAGTTGCCAGCAATGCATCCACACCATGATACTGGTATGCACGAAACCCATGACGCCATTGTCAAACGCCTGAAGCGGGCAAGGGGGCACCTGGGCAAGGTGGTGTCCATGATCCAGGAAGGAGAGCCCTGCGTGGAGGTGGCCCATCAGCTCCAGGCGGTATCCAATGCCGTGCATAATGCCAAGCAGGCCCTGGTCCGCGACCACATCGACCATTGCCTGGGGCAGGACATGATCCAGTCCAGGCCCGCCCATGAAATCCGGGCGGAACTTACAGAAATTGCCAAATACTTGTGAGACGCCCATGCACCCGCCCGACAAATCCGCCATGGCCGCAAACATCAGGCAATATCCCTGGTATATCTTTTTCCGGGACTGCTATTTCTGGGGCCCTGCGTTTTTCCTGTATTTTTCATCCATGATGCCACTGGCCCAGGTGCTCTGGCTGGAGGCGGTTTACTATGCGGGTGTGGCTGTGATGGAAGTGCCGTCGGGCTATATTTCCGACCGTTTCGGACGAAAAATCACCCTGGCGGTGTCTTCGGTCAGCCTGGCCATGGCCTATTTCCTTTTCTTCACCGGCACGGGATTTTATGCCTTTGTACTGGCCCAGTTGCTTATGGCTGCAGGTTTTGCCGCTGCCTCAGGCACGGACACGGCCCTTCACTATGAAAGCCTCAAACGCCTGGGTCGTGAAGAAGAATATGCGCAACTGGAGGGCCGGGCCCTGGGATTTTCCTTTCGCGCCGGCGCTCTGGGGGCGCTTGCCGGCGGCGCCCTGGCAGCCGTGGACCTGAGATGGATTTACGCGGCCTCATTTGCCGCTGCCTTGGCATCCCTGTGCATTGCCATGGGGTTCTCTGATCCCCGCCGTAAAACAAGCACAAAAGAGGATAGGGACGGTGCAGGCCCGGCCCCGGCCATGCCCATGGGCCGGCAGGTATACGGCCTTCTGGGAAAAGCCTTTTCCGGGAGGTTCCGGTTTTTCACCCTGTATACCTTGTCCATGACCCTGCTGGTCCACCTGCCCTATGAATTCTACCAGCCCTATCTGGCCCGGATCACGCAAGAATTGGGCAATACCGGCAGCATTACCCCGGGTGTTGCCGGGGTTCACCTGGCCATGACCCTGATGGCCGGCAGTTTTTTCACCCGGTTTGCCGGGAACATCCGTTTCCGCTGCCGGGTCAAGCAAACGCTCCTGGCCTGCGCGCTTTTCCAGGCCGCGCTTGTGGTAGCCATGGCCCTGATTTTCCATCCGGCCGTGGTGATTCTCCTGGTGTTTAGAACCGTATCAAAAGCCGTTTCAACCCCTTTGGTTAATGCAGAACTCTCACCGCTGCTGGCGCGCCGTGAGCGGAGCACCTATCTTTCCCTCCAAAGTCTTTTGGGCCGTCTGGCATACGGCCTGGTACTCCTTGTGCTGCCCCTGGGTGCCATGATTTTTGAAGACGGATTCTACGGCACCCTGGTTTGTGCTGCTGTGCTGGGGGGGGCTTTATGGCTGATGCTCCGGATGACCCCATTCCCCGAAGATCCGGCCCGGGCATGCTGCGGCAGGCATCCGCATCCGGTAGCAGGTTCTGGGAAAACAAGTGCAGAGACCGATGTCCGTTCCGGTTCTTTACACTAGATAAATGGTGGTTATGTTTATTCTTCCGAACTGTTGGACAGCTTTTTAAGGATTCATTCAATTCAAGGAGATACCGAAAATGGTTAAAGAGAATACTTCGGATCAGGTATTGGAGATTTTTTCCGACTACGTCTGACCTTGGTGCTATTTCATTACCGGGAGTATTGAAAGATTGGAAAAAGACTACGATATTACAGTGAAATGGCGGGCGTTTCCCCTTCATCCGGACACCCCGGAACAGGGGTTGGGCCTGGACGAGTTGTTCGGGCAAAAGGGGATGCTTGTGGATGTGGATTCCATGATGGAGCAGTTAAAGGCCACGGCAGCCCGGTTCGGCCTCGCCATGGGCAGCCGGAAGATGACCTATAATTCAAGGCTGGCCCAGGAACTGGGACTCTGGGCTGAAACCTGCGGCAAAGGGCATGAGTTTCATAATGCGGCATTTCAATCCTATTTTGTCCGGGGGGAAAACCTTGCCCGGCGTGAAGTGCTGTTGGGCCTGGCTTCTGATGTGGGCCTTGATGTGCAGGAGGCCGAAAAGGTGTTGGACCGGCGTTTGTTCAGCAATGCCGTGGATGCGGACTGGGAGCTGTCCCGGGCCAGGGGAGTGACGGCTGTGCCCACGTTTTTCATGGGACAGGACCGCCTGGTGGGAGCGCAGTCCCATGAGATTCTTGAAAAAATGGTTGCCAAATATGCAGGGTGATTTTCCGGCGGGGTGACATGGGGTTGGGGAAGTTTTGGTCACTGCCGGGCAGATATTGCCTGTGCCGGGGTGGCGGTTTGAACCGTGGCCGGCAGGTTTTCTTTTGAATTCAGAGGTCTGTGGGATTCGGTATGAGATTTGCTTGCATAAAGGCCAGGTAAAAGCCGGAGCGGGTGCCTGTACCCCACCGGTGCCCGGCAGCAAAGGAAGTTGCCGGTGATCTATATTTCGGCCCTGATTCATGAGGATGAAGCAGCCGGCAGGATGTAAAGGGGGCGAAATTGAAGATTGAATCTTTCGATTTAGACCTTAGTTCCACCAGAACCTATTCGGAAAGTTACACCAAGGCATTCACCCGGGAACATTCATTTTCAAACATTATGGACACGCGGATGGAACAGGTGGAAGCCTGGAAAAATCAGGTTGTGGAAAATCATTCCACATCATCTGACACTCCTGAAACCCAGGGGGACATCATTGAGACCAGCAGCTATTTCAGGCGCACAAGCCAGTGGTTCAACACCACAAAGGTGGGCGATTCTGAAATGGATGCCGTGTCCATGTCCGAAACATTCCAGCAGGAACTTGAGAAGATGCGCGAAATCATGGCCAGTATCATGAGCGCACTTGAAAACATGATGATCGGAGGGGTGAGCGCTAACGTCAGCGAGTTCCGCCACATCTTTGCCATGCCCGTGCAGCAGTCTGTTTCCTGGGGGTTTTCTGCGTCATGGCAAACCACGGAAACCCAGACCTTTACCTATGAAGAGTCGGAGCAGACAAATGTTTCTGCCGGCGGGGTGGTAAAAACCGCGGACGGCAGGGAGATTGATTTTGACTTTGACTTTGCCATGGACCGGTCGTTTCTCCGGGAAGATTCCGTGACCTGGACCGAATCCGGGTATGTGCTGATGGATCCCCTTATGATCCGGACGGATGCTGACGCGCCCATGTTGTCAGGGGCCCAGTTCTCTTTTGACCTGGATCTTGACGGGGTGATGGAGGACTTGCCCGAACCCGGTCCGGGTATGGGATTCCTTGCTCTGGACCTGAATGAGGACGGGGAGATCAATGATGGATCCGAGCTTTTCGGACCGACAACCGGATACGGGTTTGAAGAACTGGCCGCCTATGATGAGGATGAGAACGGCTGGATCGACGAAAACGACGATGTGTTTGACGAATTACTTCTCTGGGAGGGTACCGAGTCCGGGGGCATGCAGATGAGCCGGCTCAAGGATACGGGAATCGGGGCCATTTACCTGGGTGCCGTGGAATCTTCCTTTGACATGACAACCGATGAAAACGAGATGTGGGCCAGGGTCAGCAGTACATCCATTGCCCTGACCGAAGAGGGCGGGGTTCTGCCGGTCCAGGAAATGGACTACACGGTCTGAGCCTGAAGTTCTCCGGGGGAAAACAGAACGCCGGGCCGTGAATTTCTGGCAAGGCCTTTTAAACGTCATGGCCCGGCTGTTTTCCCCGGACTTCTTTCCAACAGTATCTCATCTTTGATGATTCCCCAAAGGCAATTGTGAAAAATGCTGTGATCTGCTAAAACCAGGCATGGTCATGGCTCTGAAAGATATTATGGATCTGGATTTCCTTGTCCGCCTTGATGAGGGGCAGGGAGAGGAAGACCCGTCGATTGCCGCCCGTGACAGGGATATTTACCGCCAGATCAACACTCCGGATTTGGATGATGCCTCTCTTGCCCTGAAATGGCTGGAATATCGTAAGCTTTTGTTTTTTAACGACTCCGGCAGCCGGGCCCGGCTGCCCGGTGCACTGTATGCCCGGTTATATCAGTGGATGGTCCGGGGAGTTGCGGCAGGCGGTGGACTTCTGGGCGTTGTTACGGCGTATTCCTTTTTGGCCTACCATGGCCGCCAGCCTGTGAATGTGACCCTTTTTGCAGCATTTTTTATTTTGCTCCAGGCCCTGCTTTCCCTGGGAGCGGGCGGCATGATGGCATACCGGCTCCGGTGCGAACGCACAGGAAACCCGGGGGGGCATGCCTCGTTTTTCCAGGCCCTGGCTGCCGGGTTGTTTTACAGCAGGCTCAGGCGGCTGGCACAAAAGGCTGCTGACCGGTCCGGGAGCGGTGCTTTGGCATTTCTGGCAGAACATGTGTCCGGAGCCGGTATGAAGCGCAGGGAATACCGGGGGGTGATGTTTTGGCCGTTTTTTATCCTGTGTTCGGTTTTTGCGTTGTGTTTTTGCCTGGGCGCGCTTTCCGGCACCCTGTTCAGGGTGCTGACCACGGACCTGGCCTTTGGGTGGCAGTCGACTCTGCTGACCTCAAGCGACCGGGTATATGATCTGGTCTCCTGGATGGCATCCCCCTGGTCGTGGCTGATGTCCGGGTCGTTTGCCGTTCCCGGGCCGGAACAGATTGCGGGCAGCCGGATCCTGCTCAAAGAGGGGATTGCCGGACTGGCAACGGAGAACCTGGTGGCCTGGTGGCCTTTCCTGTGCATGGGCATTCTGGTCTACGGGGTGCTGCCCCGCCTCTGCCTGGTGGCAGGTGCTGCCCTGGCCCAGAAGAATGCCCTGGCCCGGTTTGATCTCGGGCAGCCCAGGTACCGGCGCCTGCTGGTAAGGCTCCGATCACCGCGCATGGATGTGGATATCCAAAAAACCGGGGGAACCCGGGCAACACAAAGAGATCCGCTGCCACGGCCTGAACCGGTTCAGGACAGTCTTGAGCCCATTTCCCCGGAAAACCGCGGCACACCCGGCCAGGAAACGGGCTGGACTGATAAAAATCCCGGTAACACTTCCGGACAGGCAGTGCCGGCCCTGGTGCTGGCCTCTTCCCGGGTCTATCCAGCATCTGCCATGGATGGGGTTGAACAGGCATTGAAGGGTCAATTGGGCGTGTCTGTTTCAACTGTGGTTCATATCGGTTTTGACGTTTCAGGCGATGCTCTCCTGGTGACGGAGCATCTCAAGGGTGCCGAACCCGGGCCTGTGGTGGTGCTCCAGGAGGTGTGGCAGCCTCCCATCCGCGGCCTGCTTCACTATTATACCGGGATAAAGGAAAAGGCGTTCCCGGACCGGCCGTTGTGGATTTTCCTGACCCAGACCCCGGGGGAGGCCCACATGGGGGTATTGGCGGATGATGTGAATTACCAGGTCTGGAAAACAGCGATTTCCCGGATTGAGAATCCCGGGATTGTACTGGAAAGGTGGGCGCCGTGAGTCAAGGGCCGGGAAGTGTGAACACACCAGGAGTTCCCGAATTCGCCGTACTGGGCCATCCCAATGAGGGCAAGTCGTCTGTGGTGTCGACCCTGACCGAGGACGACAATATCCGGGTGAGCCGGGTGCCCGGCGAAACCACTGTATCCAGGGCTTATACGGTCAAGATCGACGGCCGGGACATCATCCGGTTCGTGGATACCCCGGGATTCCAGGTGCCCCGGCAGACCCTGGCATGGTTCAGGGAACATCCCGGGCCCGGCCTTGCCAAGCGGTTTATTTCCGCCTTTAAAGCCGATGCATTTTTTGCGGATGAGTGTGAATTGCTGACTCCTGTGGCTGAAGGGGCGGGCATTATTTATGTGGTGGACGGTTCCAGGCCGGTCCGGGAGGATGACCTGGCTGAAATGGAGATCCTTAGACTGACCGGCCGCCCGAGAATGGCGGTAATCAATTCCAAATCCATGGACCGTGATTTTACAGACCAGTGGAAGCAGGAATTCCGCAGGCATTTTAACGTGATCCGGGTGTTTAATTCAAACCGTGCGGATTTTCACGAGCGGATCCGGATGCTGGAGAGCCTGAAAGCCATTGACCAGGACTGGGAGCAGGACCTGGAGCGGGTGATCCGGGCCTTTACCGGGGAATGGGACCGGCGGAACCGCCTGGCCTGCGCTTATATCACCCATACCATTGAAACGGCGGTGGGGTTTTCCCTGTCCAGGAGGATTTCCCCGGGTACGGACCGGGTGCGGTTGAAGGAGGCGCTGGTGACATCTTACCAGCAGGAGATCCGGGAGATGGAGAAAAAAATGTTCGACCGCATCCGCGCATTGTTCCGCCACAATCTTTACGATTATCCGCTGCCGGCGTACTCGGTGCTGAGGCATGACCTTTTTTCAGACCAGACCTGGGAAATGCTGGGCCTGACCCGGAAGCAACTGGCCACGGCAGGGGCGGTGGTGGGCGGCACCATGGGGGCGGTGCTGGACACGGCAGCCGCCGGCATGACATTCGGGGTGTTTACGGCCATCGGCTCTGCCGTGGGGGCGGGATCGGCCCTGGTGGGGCTCCGAAAACTTGCAGGGAAAGGGAAAATGGCTTTGGGCGGGGACCGGCTTCAGGTGGGCCCCAATGAGAATCTTCAGTTTTTGTACGTGCTTCTGGACCGTGCCCTGCTTTACCACTCACATATCACCCGGCGTGCCCACGGCCGAAGGGACGTTCCGGATCCGGGGGCGTCGGACGTTCCGATAAAGCTGGGGGCATCTTCAGGCCTGACCCGGGAGCAGCACCAGGTGTGCGCCCGGTTTTTCAAATACGCCAGGGGAAAGGCGGTTATTCGGGGCAAAAAAGCCGCTCCGGCCTTTGCCCTGCTGGTGCGTTCCCTGTTGGAAAAATAAGGCTGGAAAAACAGGGACGGTGTCCCGGGTGCCCGGCATTGGCGCACCCGGGGACAGGTATATTATTCAGACAGCCCGTGGGCGTCAAGCAGTGTTTTAAATGTACCGTTTTCCCGGATGGTCTTGAATCCTTTTTCAAATTCCCTGAGCAATTCTTCCCCGTCCGGGTGGGCTTTGGAGATCATGAGATACAGGGG
This sequence comes from Desulfobacter sp., assembly GCA_036881925.1. Taxonomy (GTDB): domain Bacteria; phylum Desulfobacterota; class Desulfobacteria; order Desulfobacterales; family Desulfobacteraceae; genus Desulfobacter. The sequence goes on along the minus strand of JBAJNJ010000002.1, from coordinate 82,014 downwards.
TTTGACAAACAGCGGGGTCTGGGATGAGGCGATTTTAGACTCCTCTGCGGCATAATGTTCACGGATGGCTTGCCATCCGACCAGCTGGCTTTCCGGAACCACATCCACCCGTTCGTGAAGCAGCATTTTAAGGGAGGTCTTGATATTTTTTGAATACACGGGTTTTACCCCTCCGCCTTCAAGTATGCCGACATAGGCATATCCCTGGGAGCCGCCGACCCTGATCTTTTTCAGGCCTTCCAGGTCCTTGTAGTCCCATCCGGGCAATTTATCCTTGAGGTAGAAAAACACCATGCGCTGATGGGCCAGGGGGGTTGACTGGTATGTCGAGTCTTTGAAAATATCCCGCATGGACCAGGGAAACGATGCCACAGCTTTCCCCTGCTGGGTAAGAACTTCCACCCGCTTCCAGGGCATATACTTGAATGTGACGGAATGCCCTGCCGCTTCCAGGGCCGCTTTTACGACCTGGGCTGTGGGACCGCCATCTGTCATGCTTTGTGACACAAACGGGGCCCATTCTCCTGTTGCGATTTCAAAATTTTTTGCAAATGCGAAAGAAGATGTGGAAAAAAGAAGAACCAGGGAGAGTAAAAGGGTTTTTTTCAACATGATGTTTCCTTTCTTTTTATAAGTGAAAATTGCCAGGGTGTTATGCTGCTGTACTATGAACAGCACAACTCCCTGAAAAAAGGCATCTACCACGTAATACAGTGTATGAAGGGGCATTTTACGTGAAATGGAGAGGAAGTCAATTAAATAAAAATGTGGAAATAAAATATATAAAATGAATTTTAATATGCAGAAATGCCCGGTTTATCCCTTTTTTGCCGGGTTGGTTTGTGTGTTGCCGCCGTTGAAGGGTTTGCCCGCAGGCGTATCTTCCACGCCGAACGTCACGGGTGGTTTGTCTGGTTTTGCTTTTTTTTCCGCATCCGGAGGCGGACAGGGAATTGGGGTACCTTGCTTGTCAACACAAACGTACCGGCCAGCAGATGTCGTCAGGGGCGTTGCCAGGGCCAGGGTCAATGCCAGGGTGAGCAGTGCGGTTTTGTATGAAATGTTCATGATACGTTGTTCGCGTCTTCCTTTCCGGCCTACTGCAGGCCGCCAAAGCTGCTTTGTGCATTCACGGCATCGCTGTCAACCCCGAGCTGCAGGGCAAAGTCCGTAATGCTGACCCGGGTCTGGGAATCAGGGCCGCCGATATCGCCGTATACGTAAAGGCCGATTTCACTCCGCTCGGCCTGGGTGCCGAACGCGGACCCGTCGGGCGTGGTGAATCGGCCGGTCCGGATGGTAAAACTGTTTTTGAGGATGGCCAGGTCTGCGGCCGGGTTCAGAATCCAGTATTTGTCTGCACCGGGAGGATTCGGGGTCTGGGAAACCCCGACATTGTCCACCAGGGTGAAGGCGTCAACTTCGTTGCACGGGGCGTTTCCGGGCGGGTTGGGACATCGGGTCCAGTCGTCCAGATCGAATACGGGCCATCTCACCGGATCTGAAAATTTGCCGAAGGTGGCATTGTACCGGTTCCGCCGGGTATTGTTGTACCGCTTGTCATGGGACTGGCTTTTGTCGGATGCATTGCCGTAGTAAAGGGTAATGTCGTTGACCTTGGCGCCTTCGATCCGCTTTTCATGGACCCTGACGATGAGGGAGGCATGGTCAACCGGTGCGCCATTGGCTTTTTTCATCTTTGCATCATTGGTGATATCCTTGTATGCCAGCCACCGCCGCTGCTCGGCCCCGCCTTGTATATACTGTTCCCAAAGGACCAGGAGGAGCCGGTCATGCTTTTCTTCGGTGCCGTGGAATTCGGGTTTGATGGCATCTGGAATCAAGTCATTGACCTCATTGAGGCTGCTGTCATACCGCATGAGGGCGGCCCCGTATCCGGCGTATTTGCCGTCGGCGGCTTTGTGCCAGCGGAACACAATGCCGGAGGCGGCATAGGTGAGGGCATCCCCCCAGACGATTTTGGCCTGGACCGTATAGTTGAGGAACCGGCCGGTTGCGGCCCATTTGTCGGTGAGCGCCTTGTTTTTGTTCAGGGGCAGGATATGGCCGCCGATCTTGTTGACCGGATACCCCAGGAAAACAATGGTGCCGTTGTCCCCGACCGCGTATATGCCTGTGCGGTCGCTTCCCCAGATGGAATTGAGGGTCTCCGAGGTGACCTCTGCCGTGGGCACAAGCTCAAATCCCTTGCCTTTGTTGTACAGGATGGTGCCGTTGTCCCCGATCACATAAAAATCATCCGCAGCATTGCCGAACACCCCGTTGAGGTTCTGGGTGGTGGGAATATTCCCGGCCTTGATTTTTTTCCACTTGCCCTGCCATGATTTCTCCCATTTGGGTTTGCGACCGAACCCCTCGAAATCCGGGGCATTGCCGCTCTTGTTGTGATAGATGGCACCGCTGTCCCCCACTGCGTAAATGTTGGCAAAGGAACTGCCCCAGACTCCCCTGAGTTTTTTTTGAGTGATGGTCACGGCCGGCTCGTAAAACTCGTGCATGATAATGCCGTCTCCGTTTGTAAATTCCCCCACCATGATGTTCTGGTGGGAACGGCGGCGGCTGCCCCCGTAATCCGTGTTATAGGGATAATTGTGTTTTATGGCCCATAGGGACCGGAAATTTACAGTTTTGCCGAATTTCCCCCTGTAATAGGTATAGTTTTTCAGCTCGGTGCCCGGATTTGTCTTGCTCCAGTGGTAGGGGTTGGTCCCGGCTTCCCCGTATCCGTCAAAATGATCCCACCCGGTTCCCCAGGCTGCGTAAACATCATAGGATTCCCCATTGTCGGCGAATTCCCAGCCATTGCCCTCGTTGACCAGAACGGTGCCGTCGTCTCCCACAATGAGCACATTGTCGGTGACATCCGGGTCTGTTTTGGATGCGGGCACACCCCACACAGCATTGAGGTCATTCTCTGTTCCGGTGCTCACGGTCGTGAAGTCCTGCCCGTCAAAGTGCAGAAGAGTGCCGTCATCCCCCACAAAGTATATGTTGTCGGATGCATTGCCCCAGACCCCGTTGAACCGTGTGGTGCGTGCGGCTGCAGGCAGGCGCTTTTTATTAATGAGTTCGGCGGTATATCCTTTGTCCGCTTCAATTTCGGAAAAATTTTGAAAGGTGAGGTAATTGGTGCTCACACCGAATTTTGTGGCAACGGCCTGGGTGGTGACGGCCTTTCTCTGGGATTCGGCCAGTGACGGGTCTTCGCTGGAGTCCCAGTTTTTGAGGGTGGTGCAGCCGTTTTCCTCGTCATTAAAGCAGTCATGCCCGCCATCTGCCCCGCCGTTAAGATCAAGGTCCTGGGGCGCATCCCCGGGCACAATCATTTCATCGGTGAGAAACACATTGAGGTCAATTCCCCGGTTGGCGGCAATGCTGCCGGCACCCAGGCTGCCGCCGGACCCGACCCTGGCCTGCTTTTTGACCACCACCCGGGAGGCCCCGTCAATGGCCATGGGCAGGCGGCTGTCCCGGACCGGGGTGATGCCGGACAGGATGACAGATCCGGTTTTCCGTTCCCGGTATTTGTAAATCCCGGCCTCGGTTTTGTCATCCCTGAAAATCTGGATCAGGCCGTTTCGTTGGGGAAACAGGTCGGTGGTATCGTTGCTTTCTGTGATTTTTAAATCCCCCCCGTCGGTTATGGTCTGGGTTTCGGGCGGGGAAAATACGAGCTGGACGCTGGTGTGGGCGGCAATGTCTTCCCTGAGGCCCTGATTCAGCCGGATGGCGGCCTGGTCGGAGGTGAACCCGGAGCTGCGGGTGGTGGTGGCGGACGAGAACCTGTAAAATTCATTGTTGATCTTCACGGTGCCGGTGGCGGGCAGGGAGGTGTCAAAGCCGTCCGGGAATTTCCCCGGCACCCTGAGGGATAGATGGGTGTCGCCCTGGCTGTATGCCTGGTTGGTGACAAACCAGAAAGACTGGATATCAAGCTGGAACCGGCCGTCATTTCCGGACAGGATGACCTGTTCCCGGTGCAGGGACTCCAGCCGCTGGAACTTTTCTGCAAGGCTGCCTGCAGACCGGTATTCCCCTGCGGCGTAACGGATGCCGGACTCGGCCAGGGCCCTGGCCCGCAGTTCCATATTGTGTTCCGCCGTCTGGATGCTTGAGGTGCTGAACATCAAGGAGATGCCCGCAACCAGTGCAGCCCCGGCAATCACGGCCAGGATGGTGACCATGATATAGCCCTGGTTGGATTGCCGTACGGGGTGGTACATCTGCTCTGCTCCTCTGGCCGTCAGGATACCGGCCCGTTGACCGTGTTGTTGTAAAGGGGGTTGACCTCAAGGGTAAACGTCCTGGAGGCTGTATCATAAACCGTGACGGTGACCCGGATGCGGACCCGGGAGAGCCCGGTCAGGCTCATGTCCCCGGGTACGGCCCAGGCATTGCCGTCAGCATCGAAAAAATCCAGTTCAAAACCGGACACATGGTCCAGGAGGATGGATCCCCGGCCTTCCCCGGGAAGGCTGTTGTCCCGGATCAGTTTCAGATCCGTACCCACCAGGGACAGGCCGAAATGGGTTCCTGTTCTTCCGAATACAATGCCGGCATTGGATGCCTGGGAAATGGTATCCATGTGCTTAAACTCCCGGAGCAGCCGTTCCAGGGCAATACCGGTCTTTTGAAACGCCTGCCCGGATGCCCTGGACATCAGGAACCCCTGGGCGGAATCCGCCAGGAATGAGGCGGCGCCAAGCCCGATGAGCCCGGTGATCAAGAGGGTGACCACCATTTCAATAAGGGTGAATCCCGCCTGGTGCGGATATTGGCAATGATATTTTCGGGTCATCTCCTTCACTTCAGTTTCCCATGAGCGTGACCAGGCTGCTGTGACGCTTTGTCACCCTTGCCTTGACATAGATGGTGGGACCTGACGCTGCAACTTCCCTGACCTGCCGGTTGGCGTCGGGCTCTGAAAAATCAACATACTCTCCGGTATATACGACATCCGGGGGATCGGTGACGAGCGCGGACAGGTCGCCGCCGATGTACCGGGCCATGGACTGGTCCGGGTCTGCCTCAAGGGCGGCACGGTAATCTGCATGGAGCATTTCCGCGGCCCGGACCACTGTGTAGTTGTCTTCCAGGCTGGCCAGGGGATCCCCGCTGTCGACCACACCGGAATTGAAAAAGGATATCATCAGGGTGGATGCAATACCCATGATGAGCAGGGCCACCACCACCTCTATGAGTGTGAATCCGTTCCTGTTCACGGCACAAATCCCGTTTCCTGGAGCACGGCCACGCTCCCGGCGTTCCCGGCCCTGTCCGAAAGGGCAATGGTGATATCCGAGGCCAGCCGGGACAGGGGCGCACCGGTCTCTTCAACGCTGCTGCCGAATGAAACAGAGCCGCTTCCCGATGCCGCATACGGCACTCCCATCCCGTCAAACACCAGGGTGAGTTGGGAAGCCGTAGCCCCACCAACCCGAACCGGCCCCAGGGTGACATTGACCAGGTCCGTATCAAGCCTGTCCCCGGCAGGTGCAACAGGCCCGGCTTCCGCTCCCGGTGGGAGGGTCCGCCGGTCGGTAAAACTGCTCTGCGCATCCAGGCTGCTGTCAAAGAGCCAGTATTCATTGGCCGCTGCATCAAAGCGGATCCCCCACACGGCGTCATCATCCTGCATGGCCTTTGACTGGGCATAGCGGATGTGGGCGGCTAGGGCGGCCTCCACAGAGACCAGGTCTGCATTGCTCAGTCCGGCTTTTGTCACGGCAAAGGTGGCCAGCATTCCCATGATCACGAGCATGGCGATCAACTCTATGAGAGTGAAACCGCTGTTGTTCCGGTATGTTATCATATAGGTCGGATCTGTCTTTTATGGTGTGGTAAGTTGCAGTTCTGCCCGCGTTTGTCCCTTCACTTCTCCCGTTGTTATTGTGATGACATAACTTGAGTTTGAGTCACTGGTCAGTGTGGACGTCGCAGCCGTCCACCCGGAAGGTGTTCCGGAGCCAAGGGCATCAATAAGGGTTTGCATCGTCGTAATTGGCGTATGGCCGGCAATATCAAGCGCCCCTTTGGCAAAATTCATGGAGGCGGCGGAGTTTAAGGATGCAAAAAGCGCCTGGGCCCCTTTTTCTTCGGCTTCAGCCGTCAATGAGACAAATTTGGGCACGGCAACTGCGGCTAATATACCCAGAATGACCAGTACGGCGATGATTTCGATGAGGGTGAAGCCCTGCTGGTTTTTGAGGATTTTCTTGTTCAGGTGTGTCATGTGTGAATCTCCTTTTCAACAAAGTGGATGATAGCATCCGGTTTCAGTGTAAATCAAAATCTTTAAAACAGTGTTCGTATATGGGCGGGCGGGTATTTATCCGCCCGGATCTGCTTCATTTTTACTTCACCATGGTGGTCATTTCCCACATGGGCAGGAAGATGGCCATGGCAAAAAAGCCCACCAGACCGGCCAGACTGATGGTGAGAATCGGGCCGATGGCTTCGGACAGGGTTTTGGTGGCGTATTCCACCTCTGCATCATAATGCCGGGCGATTTCCCGGAGCATATCATCCAGGCTGCCGGATTCCTCTCCGATGGCGGTCATATTGACCACCATTGGAGTAAAGTACCTGGCCTGCTTGAGGGGGGCGGCAATGCCCCGGCCCTGGGTGAGCAGTTCCTTGATGGACTGGAATTCCCGGGTGATGGCGGCATTGGCAATGGTCTGGGAAAGGATGTCCATGGATTCAAGGACGGTTACCCCGCTGGCCTGGAGAATGGAAAAGATGCTGGCAAACCTGGACATGGCGGTTTTGACGAATAAGGGGCCGAACAAGGGCATCCGGATGAGCATCCTGTCAAACCAGTACCGGCCCGTGTCGCTTTTTAAGGCCTTATATCCGGCGATTATGGCGGCGGCCAGGCCCATGAGCATGACATGCCAATAGGCATCCAGCATGTGGTACATGAACAGACAGGCTTTTGTGGGCCAGGGCAGGTCCAGGCCGACCCGGTTGAAGATGCCGACCACCACCGGGACCAGGAAGGTGAGCAAGAAGATGAAGACCACCACCAGGAGGAAGACCACAATGGCGGGATACCAGAGGGCGGATTTGATGTCGGATTTGACCTTGTGCTCATGTTCAATGATGTAGATCAGGCGGTCCAGGACCATGGGCAGGGAGCCCGATGATTCCCCGGCCTGGATCATGGAGCAGTACAGGGGGGAAAAGACCTTGCCCTGTTTTGAGAAGGCTTTGGACAGGGGCGCACCTCCCCGGACATCGGTAAGCATGCTGCTCAGGACGCTTTTGAGTTTTTTGTTTTCGGTCTGGGAGATGAGGATTTCAAATATCTGGATCATGGCCACACCGGCCTGGATCAGGGTTTTGAACTGTTTGGTGAACAGGATCAGGTCCCGGATGCGGACCGGGGTCAGGTAAAGGTCGAGCCGGGCCAGTGCCCCGGCCGGGCTGTCTGCACTGCCCGACGCCGGTTTGATGGATTCGGGGATCAGGCCCTTGGCCGCGACAATGTCATGGGCCAGGTCCTGGGTTTCCGCCTCCAGTTCTCCTGTGACCTCTTTGCCGAGCTCGTTGTATGCGGTGTAGATATAGGTTGCCATAAGCGTATGTAATCCGTTTACATCATCACTGCGGATGCGGCCTCTTCAATGCTGGTGACGCCGGTGGCGATCTTCCGGGCCGCATCCATTTTCAGGGTGGTCAGTTTACCGGAACGCGCGGATGCCCGGGTGATGTCCTGGGCCGAGCATCCCTTGATGATCATTTCCCGGACGGTTTCATCAATGTGCAGTATTTCATATATGCCTGCCCGTCCGCTGTAGCCGGTGTCCTTGCACTGGAAACATCCCCTGCCCCTGACGATCCTGGGATTTTTCACCCGGTCGAGATGCCAGAATTTGAGCACTTCCGGGCCGGGGGTGTAGGGTTCCATGCAGTTGGGGCAGATTTTCCTGACCAGGCGCTGGGCAATGGAAACCAGCATGACCGAGGCGATCATGAACGGCTCAATGCCCATGTCGATGAACCGGGTGATGGCGCCTGCTGCGTCATTGGTATGGACGGTGCTCAGGACCATGTGGCCGGTAAGGGCGGCCTGGACCGCAACGCCTGCGGTTTCAGCATCCCGGATTTCCCCGACCATGATCACGTCCGGATCCTGGCGCAGGATGGCCCGCAGGCCGCTGGCAAAGGTCATGCCGGCTTTTTTGTTCAACTGGGCCTGGCGGATATGCTCCATGCGGTATTCAACAGGATCCTCAAGGGTGATGATATGGGTGTCCGGCCGGTTGATGAGCTTGAGCATGGAAAACAGGGAGGTGCTTTTCCCGCTGCCGGTAGGGCCGGTGCAGAGGATCATGCCGTGGGGCATTCCGATCATTTTTTCAATGGTGTTCCGGTCCCTGGGGGAGATGCCGAGTTTTTTAAGGCTGTAAATACCGGCACCGGTGTCCAGGAGGCGCAGCACAAGGTTTTCGCCGTACACGGTGGGCATGGTGGATACCCGGATGTTGATCTCCCGGTCCCCCACCATGACGGTAAACCGGCCGTCCTGGGGAATCCTGGAGATGGAGATATCAAGCCCGGCCTGGAGTTTGAGCCGGGAAACCATGGGCAGGAACATGCCCTTGGGCGGGGCCGGCACATGGTGAAGCCGGCCATCCACCCGGAAGCGGATTTCCATATTATCTTTTTCCGGGCTGATATGGATATCGCTGGCCCCTTCCCGGGCAGCCTGGGTGAGGATGGAGTTGACCAGGCGGATGACCGGGGCTTCTTCGGCCATGTCTTCCAGGGATACGGCAGAGGGTTCGGCATTGCCGGTGATGTCGTCCTGGCCGTATCCCATATCCTCGATTTCCTGGATATTTTCCATCATGCCGTCTTTTCCGGCATACCGGCCGTAAATGCTGGATACCAGGAGGTGGAAATCCTGCTCGGTGCAGATGACGGGTTCCACTTCCATATCGGTCAGGATTTCAATGTGGTCCAGAGCGGTAATATCCAGGGGGTCGAGCATGGCCACGGTGAGGATGGCGCCTTTTTGCGCCACGGGAACGGTCTGGTGTTTTTTGACCATGTCCACCTGGATGAATTTACCCAGGTCGGCGGTGGTGGGGAAATCCTTGGGCGTATACTGCCGGATGTTGATCTGCTCGGACAACAGATTGACAAGATCGGTTTCACTGACGATCCCTTCGTGGACCAGGTACTGCCCCAGGCGCTTGCCGCTTTTTTTGTAACTGGACAGGGCGTCTTCCAACTGGGTTTTTTTCATGAGCCCGGCGTCTACGAGCATTTCACCGATTTTTTTCCGGGGCCTCATTTTTTCCCTCCGTTTCCGGGCGCATCGGGCGGCAGGTCCGGGGCGTCTTCCAACCGGTCTTTGGGCAGGGTGTTTTGGGGAACCGGGTGCCGGGGCAGGCCCGGGTCTGCAAACAGGACCACCGGGACGATTTTGCCGGGGCGCTCGGTATCCGGGGTGAGCGACCGGTTCACGGCAATCCGGCGGACCTGGCCTGCCTTTTCAATGGCGGTGCGCATGATGCCGGGCACATCAAAGAACCAGAGGGCGGCGGCTGCGATACAGGCGGACAGGACCAGGGGCAGAAGGCCGATACGGGCCTTGTTGGTGGGGTGGAACACGTCCAGGGCACAGGCCCTGGCAAAGAAGTAGCCGGCCTGCTGTTTTTCCGCGATGATCAGGCGGAGGATGATGTCGTGGCACAGGTTGATGATTTTCCTGGGATACCCCCTGGTGTAACGGTAAATGGCTGCATAGGCGAGCCGGGAGAATACCGGGGGGCGGAAGCCGGGACGTGCGGATTTTTCAAGCCTAAATTCGATCAGTCCCCTGGTTTCCCGGAAACCAAGGGGAGACAGGACATACCGGAAGTTGATGCGGTCGGTGAAGTTGTCAAGTGACGAGACCACCGGGTCAAATTCTTTCTGGGCAAAGATGACGATCTGGAGCAGCTTTTCATTGTTGGTTTCAAAGTTGAGCAGCTCCCTTAAAATTTCAAGGCACCCCCTGGAAAGTTTCTGGCCTTCGTCGATGAGAAGCACGGTGGTCTTGCGCCGGGTGGTGCCTTCGGAAAAAAGGTGGCTTTTGATCTTTTCCTTTAACATGGCGTCATCGGAGCCGGATGCGGACCTGCCGGTCAGGAACTTGACGATGGCAGAAAGAAATCCGGTGGTGCTGCCGAATCCCGGGTCAAGGATGAGGACGCACTGGATGTCCGGGTCCGGGGCGATTTTCCGGATGAGCTGGCGGCAGATGGTGGTTTTGCCGGTACCCACATCACCGGTCACGATATTGAGCCCCCGTTTGAGGCGGATGGCGATTTCAAGGCGCTGGAGCACTTCCAGGTGCTGGGTGGAGTGATAAAACAGAGACGGATCCGGTGAATTTGAAAACGACTCTTTCTCCAGTTGTAATGTGCGGTAATATCCCATCTCGCTTATTTGTCGCCTTTTTCCCGCGCCGATATCCGCTCTTTAAGGATATGGGGGGTGATGAAAATGAGCAGTTCTTCCATGTCCGTACCGTCGGCATTACTCCTGAACAGCCTGCCGATGCCGGGAAGGTCTTTGAGGTAAGGCACCCCTGTTTCGCTTTCCAGGATTTTTTCCTTGGTTAACCCGCCGATCACCGTGGTCTGGCCGTCAAACAGGTTGACCCGGGTTTCTGCATTTTTGGTGATGATGGTGGGATTGCCCGCCACGGTGTGGGTCCAGTCCAGTTCATCCTTGTGGGTGAGGATATCCAGGCGGACCACCTCGTTGTTGATCACATGGGGGGTGACCTCAAGCTTGATCACGGCTTTTTTGAATTCAATTTTAACCTCGTCATCCTCAATGGTCTGGAACGGCACTTCCTTGCCGCTTTCAATAATGGCTTTGCGGTGGTCCATGGTGGTGATGGAGGGGTTGGAAAGGATGTTGAGCTGGCCCTCCTGCTCCAGGGCGGTTAACTGGGCGTACAACAGGTAGTTGCCGATATTCTGGTGCATGATCCCTAAGGACATGCCGTTCCACCCTTCGGAGCCGGCATCGTCGGATGAGGGAAAGTTGATGCCGGTGCCGATATTGGGCAGGTGGATGATGGGGCTACCGGCCGGGGCGTCGTCGGTGGCATCGTCCGAACTGACGAACAGGGAGGTGTCCGGATCGGTGAACGGGCCGCCGAGCCAGGTGTTTTTGTCGCTCGTGGTGTGCAGGCCAAGGCCGCCCCACTGTACCCCGAGTTCCTTGGCCACATCGGAATTGGCCTCGACAATATGGCATTCGATAAGGATCTGTTCGCTGGGACGGTCCAGCTCTTCGATAATGGGTATGATCCGTTTGATATCCGAGGCCGTGGCATGGATGACAAGGGCGTTGGAGGATTCGTCCATGAGGATGGCCCCCCTGATTTCGGGGGTGTCTGTATCGGTGTCATCGCTGTCGGAGCCGCCCTTGGTCAGTTCAATATCTTTTTTGGATGACAACAGGTATTTCTCCAGGTTGTCCCGCAGCGGCTTGAGGTCTGTGTAGTCGATCTTGACGATTTTGGTGATCAGGGGATCGAGCTTTTCGGTTTCTTTCTGGATGGCCATCATGGCGATGCTGTGCTGCTTTTTGCTCTTCTCGCACTTTTGCCGGGCTTCCATCAGGGCGATTTCCCGGTTGAGGTCTTCCACGGTGATGACCCGCAGGATGCCGTCGGCCCACTGGTAGGTGAGCCCGTGGGTTTTGAGGACCCCGACAAATGCCTTGTCCCAGGGCAGTTTGGAGATATTGATTTTTGCCTTGCCCGTGACAGTGTCGTTGATCATGACGTTGACATCGGCAATCCTTGCCAGGGTTCGGAGGAGAACGGAAACAGGAACATCGTGCATCTGCATGCTTACGGGCATATCCGGCAGTGCCGGCTGCTTTTCGGGTGCGGACGGCACGGGCGCTGCCACGGCCGGCGGGTCTTGTGCCGGGGCCTGTACCGGTGCTGCGGGCAGTTCATAGGTTTTGGGGGTGGGAGTGTTCCCTTTTGAGTTTTCCGCCAGGATGCGCCACTTCTCAAACCGGTCCTGTTTTCCCACCCGTTTTTCAAGGGTGTTGCACCCGGCCAGGCACAGGATCATCATGACACTGAGGGCCAGGCCGTACATCTGTTTTTTCCTGTTGGTTTCTGCGTCCATTCAATGTTCCTGCGGGCGGTTGCCCTCTAAAGTTAACACGACTTCCCTGTTGGCCCTGGTCAGCAGGACAACGGTGGTCGGCGTAATCGTTTTTACGCGGAGCTCGGTACCGTTGAGGATGTCCCCGGTGGTGTATTCCATGCCGTTGACAATGGCCATGAGCCGCTTGCCTGCCCTGATGAAGCCGGAATAGACAAGGTCGGGCAGCGGTCCTGTGTCTTCATCTTCCGTGATGCCGTCTTCCGGGGCCTGGGTGGCAAACGGGTCCTTTTCCCAGGGTGTTTCAAGCCGGGACACAAGATAGGGAAAGGTCTTGTCTCCGGAAAATGACCGGATGGCCACAAGACGTCCGGTTTCCCGGGTTGAGAATTCCCGGATCTCCGCAACCCGGGTGCCGAGATTGTCCCGGGAGGCGTCCCCGGTGGATTTGGACAGGAACACGTAATCCACCAGGCCGTATCCGGCAAAGACCAGGGCGGCAACCACAATGATGATCTCCCGCTTGTTCATGGCCTATTTCTGCCCCACACTCACCCGTATCCTGGCGATACATTTTTTCACCTCTCCTTTTTCCGTACGGATGGTGATTTTTTCCACAGCATTGAAAAACTCAAGCGCGGCCATTGAAATCAGGTATTGCCTGAAGTCGAACAAGGCCCCGGACATGGACAGCTCCACAGATATAAATCCTTTGCCTGCATTCATGGGGGCCATGTCCACGGTATTGGCCGATAAGATGACATTGCTGCTGCGGGCCAGGGTGTCGAACCGTTCGGACAGGCCCGAGATCTGGTTGTGCCGGATGGGATGCCTGTCCGGAAAGGGCAGGTTCGGGGAAAACCGGGCGCGTGCGGCCTTGTCCGCCGCTTCCAGAAGCGGGGACAGGTGTTTTTGCTGTTCAAGGCGCACCTGTCTGTCCAGGTTTTCCGCTTTCACGGCATTGATCCGGTACACCGCCGGGAGAATCCCTATTCCCAGGATAAGGCCCACAACAGCAGCCGATCCCAGAACGAGCAAAAGGGTGAGGGACAGCCGTCTGCGTTTTACAATTGGCCGGGCCATCAGATCACCTCCACAACCGCTTTAAAGGTCAGAACGGTTTCGTTTTTCCGGGTTTTCATCTGTTTGCACCCCAGTGTGGCGGATTTGAACAGAGGGGAGTCTCCCAGGGTGAGCATATAACCGGTGAGCGTGGGCTCCAATGCGGTGACCCCCGCCTTGACAAGGCCTTCAATCCGAAGCTGCCGCGCCGGGGGCAGGTCGTTGGCCGCAGAGGCCTCTGTCTCTGCCCCGGGCTCGGTAAACTCCCCCTCAAGGCGGGTGAGCTTTATATTTTCCGGGGTTAATATGCAAAGCTCATTGATCACGCCCAGGGAAAGATAGTCTCTGGTATAGGCTTTTAGCCGTTCGGTTCTTTTTTGGGCCGCTTGAATGCGTTCCAGAACGGTTTTCCGGGTGACGCCGTTGCCGTATTCGGCAAGCTGTTGCTCAAGGCGTGCCCCCCGTTCCCGGTGTGTTTTTTCAGTGGATGTTGCCCATGCCCATCCGGACAGGCTGGCGGCAATGCAGACAAAACAGGCCACGGCAACGGCAATGTTCCGTTTTTTCTGCTTTTTTTGAACGGCTTTGTCCTGGTAAGTATGCAGGAAGTTGGGGGTCATGCTGTTGGATGACAGCGCAATGGCACATGCGGGGATGACCCCTGTGCGTTCCCTGGCGCCTTGGGGGACAGGGAAATCCGGGTTTTGCCCGGCCAGGGTTTCAAGGGGGTGGAACATGGACACCGGTCCGGGGATCCGGGAGGCGGCAAGAGCCATGAATGCGTCGCAGTTGTCTGTTTCTCCGTAAAACAGGTACCGGGCAATGGGGGCATTGGCCGCAATATTATGGGAACAATACTCCCCGGTCCTGATGATTTTACCGATCAGGCGCTCGGATGCTTCTTTCATCTGTTTAAACCCGGGGCTGTCCGTGTTGAGCCCCGGCGACAGGATATCGGTGATGCCCTGTTGCCCGGCGTTGTCTGCATCCATGGGCGGGCAAAGGCTCTGGGCGCCGGTCCTGATTTTTCTGACCAGCATCACCGTGGACTGCAGGAAACAATAAATGTCCGAGTGATACCGGGATATGTTGACCAGGGCCAGTGGGGACTCGTCCAGGCAGAACATATCGGTTTTAACGACATTCTGAAAGGCAAAGGGCAGCGCCGTGATGCCTGTCAGGGGAAATCCCGCGCTGGTGAAGAGCTTGTCCAGAAAGCGGACCACTTTTTTCTGGGCGGAAAAGGCCAGGATATTTTTTTTCCGGATCCCGTCCACGTCAATGCCGCCGATTTCCTGGAAGTCGAAAATTTCTTCATCCGGCTCCAGGCCGGCTTCCTTTTTGAAACTCCATCTCACGGCATTGGCGGTCTTGGCCGGGGGAAGGTCCGGTACAACAAGGTTTCTAAGTTTGATATTCCGTGTCCCCACAGCCGTCCAGACCGGCACACGCCGATGGGGACCCAGAAATTCCCCAATGGTGTTTCGCAGCACTGCGGGAAATTTTGCATCTGTGATGCCGACGGTTTCCGGAATGGCGTCATAAGACCATTTGACCAAAGCGGTGCCGGATTTGTCCGAGGCAATCAGTGCAGAGGCAATATAGTGGTCATGGATGATCACACCGGCGGTTAATGTCTTTTTTTTTGCCTTGCCGAAAATAACGGATTGGCCCGTGGCAGAAGGGATACCGGCATGTGTGGTATCTGCGGGAGGTGTTTTCCGGATGATATGTAACAGCTTTTCTGTCGAGTTCACCGCTCAAACCTGTAAAGCTTAACGTTTTGAATCCATTTTTGAGAATACTGATAAATCCGAACTTAAGATTCTCATTGATTCGAAATTTTCATTTTGAATGTAAAAACCCTTTTAAGATGATCGGTTATCGCTTGTCAAGAACAGTATGAAAAAATAACAAGGTTCTAAATATAGACCAATATGAACTGATATCAACCAGTTGTCGGAGCTCTTCGGTTTGTTCCGGCGGTTTTGGATCGGTGTTTGGGGCACTGCATATATACGATCGCCGGGGCGACGTCGCCTGGTCCGGGCGGTGAGCCTGTGCGGCCACTTGACAATCCCTGTGCCGTTGTCCTATAGCACAGGCGTATTCTGATCAAATGATGATTGATGTTATGCCTGTACGCCCCATAATTGTGATTGTGTTATGTACGGCTGCCGGATTTGTTCTGGCGGCCTGCCTGCGGTATGTCCTGCTCCGGCGGCGGTATCCCCTGCCCGGACCCTCAAGGGGCAGGGATAAAGATGTGTTTTCAGATCTTGATATTGACGGTTTTGTCGAGCGGTTCCGCTGCCTGATCCGGATTCCCACGGTATCCCGGACTGACCGGACCCGGCGGGATCCATCCGTGTTCGCAGCGTTCCAGGAAGAGCTGGTTCGTATTTATCCCCGGGTGCACCGGCAACTGGACCGTGAAGTTCATGGGGAATTCGGTTTGATATATCACTGGCCGGGCCGGGATTCGGGTAAGAAACCCGTGTTGCTCCTGGCCCATTACGATGTGGTTCCGGCAGATGAAAACGGGGATGAAACCTGGGAGGAACCTCCGTTCGGGGCGAGTGTGAGGGACGGGTTTGTCTGGGGCCGGGGCACCCTGGATATCAAATGCCAGCTGGCCTTTATCATGGAGTCGGCAGAATATTTGCTGGCAAAGGACTGGCAGCCGGACCGGGATATATACTTTGCCTTTGGCGGGGATGAGGAGATCGGCGGTGTTGAGGGGGCGCGCCACCTGGCCTCCCTGTTCAGGGCCCGGAGTCTTTCATTTGAGTTTATCCTGGACGAAGGCGGCATCATTGCCACAGGACAGCTCTCATTTCTCAAAAACCGGGCGGCGGCATTGGTGGGGCTTGCGGAAAAAGGGTTTGTGACCTTTAAGATATCGGCTTTTGGCGAGAGCGGCCATTCCTCCATGCCCGTAAAAGAAGGGACGGCTGTGGGGCGCCTGGCCAGGGCTGTGGCCCGGCTTGAAAAGCGGCGGTTCCCGGACCGCCTGGACCCGCTGCTGGTCAATATGCTTGAGCGGTTTGTGCCCCACGTGCCGCCAGGACTGGGGGTTGTTTTTGCCAATCTCTGGCTGACCCGGCCCCTGGTCCGGTATGTGTTTTCAAAAAACCGGGCCACGGACAGCCTGATCCGGACCACCCAGGCCGTGACCCTGTTCCGGGCCGGGGAGCAGGAAAACATTCTCCCGGGCGAGGCATTCTGCCTGGTCAACCACAGGATCCTGCCCGGGGATACCATGGACATGATCCGTAAACGCCACGAAAACACACTTAAAGACAAGGACCTGGTCTTGGAAGATGCGGGCAACTGGCCGGCCAATGACCCCATAACGGCAGGCGCGGCTGATGGCAGCGGCTTCAGGCTGATCCGGGATGTCCTGGCCCTTACCCATCCCGGCGTGATCACCGTACCCTACCTGGTCAACGGGTCCACGGACTCCAAATATTACCGCGATCTGACCGGCCAGATCCTGAGGTTCTGCCCCCTGGTGCTGACACCGGAGGATGTGGCCGCGATCCATGGGATAAATGAGCGCATCTCCCTGGAAAACCTGGAAAAGGGGCTGGAGTTTTATCTCCGGCTTTTTCTTCACCTGTAACAAATGTAAGGACTGTCCATGACGGAACCTATATCTGATTGTCCTGCCGGCACGGAGGACGCCATGCTGAAAATCGGGGTCAAACCCTTTCTGGCTGCATTTGGTATTTTGCTGCTGTTGATTGTCTTTTCCGGGCTGCTGACCCTGTGGATCCCGGCCGGCACCTACCAGCGGGTGGAGGCCGGCGGCCGTATGGCCGTGGTGGCGGATTCATTCCAATACCTGGAGGAGGTGTCGTATCCGGCCTGGCGCTGGTTTACCGCGCCGGTGGAGGTGATCTGGGGGGACAATTGGCTCATGATCCTGGTCCTTTCCCTGTTCATGATTTTTTTGGGCGGCTCCTTTACCGTGCTGGAAAAGGGCGGGGTGCTCCAGGAACTGCTTGCCGGGACTGTGGCCAGGTTCAGGGCGAACAAATACCGGCTTATGGGGGTGATCATTTTTGTGATGATGTTCCTGGCTGCTTTTGTGGGGGTGTATGAGGCCCTGGTCCCCCTGATCGTTATTATTGTGCCCCTTTCCCTGGCATTGGGCTGGGATTCCCTGACCGGCCTGGGCATGAGCATGCTGGCCTTGACATTCGGGTTTTCCGCAGCCGTGACCAATCCCTTTACCATTGCCGTGGCCCAGGAAATTTCCGGCCTGCCTCTGTTTTCCGGGGCCTGGTTCCGGGTTCTGTTCTTTATTGCCGCCTATATGCTCTGTTACGGGTTTGTGAGCCGGTATGCCCGGAAAATCGAAGCCCATCCGGAAAAATCCCTTGTATATGCGGCAGACTGCCGGATCAGGGAGCGGTTTTCAGCAGAGCAGATCCTGGGGAGCCATACGGGGGGCGATCCCGGTAAGGTGCGTGCTGCTGCCTGGTTCGGGGCCTGCCTGGGAATTGCCATTGTGTTTATGGTCCTGGCCGGGCTGATCCCCTCCCTGCCGTCGAATGCCGCCTTTCCGGCCGTGGCCGTGCTGTTTCTCATCGGGGGGGCGGGTGCAGGACGGCTTGTGGGATATACGTGGAAGAAGCTGCTCCGGGTGCTGGCCTCGGGCGCTGCAAACATGCTGCCCGGGATCGTTCTGATTCTCATGGCCATGAGTGTTCCCCACATCATGACCCGGGCGGGTGTCATGGACACGATTCTTTTTTATGCGTCCCAAGCCATAGACGGCACCAACCCTTATCAGGCTGCGTTTTATATCTACCTGCTCACCCTGGCCCTGAATTTCTTTATTTCCAGCGCCTCTGCCAAGGCTTTCCTGGTGATGCCCATTATCGCGCCTTTGGCGGATATCGTGGGCCTGACCCGTCAGACCGCGGTATTTGCCTTTGGTCTGGGAGACGGGTTCTCGAACATGATTTTTCCCACCAACGCCCTGCTGCTCATCGGCCTGAGTTTTACCGTGGTCTCCTATCCCGTATGGATCCGGTGGACCTGGAAAATGCAGGCCGGCATTGCCGCCCTGTCCATGGTTTTCCTGATGATTGCCGTGGCCATCGGGTTCGGGCCTTTCTGACCTGTGGGCGGCAAGGGGCCGGCGGGGGGAATGTCCCGGCCACGGGGGCCGGGACATGGGATTTGGAACCGCGTTTTAGCTATTATTATAACTGACTTCCGAAACTTGCCGTGAGGATGACCAGGTCGTCCCCGTCAATGGTGCCGGTCCGGTCCAGGTTTGCCAGGCACTGGTAGTCGGCATCGTTTTCCGTGGTGTTAAAAGCACGGGCGAGAATGCTGAGATCCCTGCCGTCCACACGGTTATCCCTGTTGATGTCACCGGCCAGGCCTGCGGCCGTACCCGAGGCTTCGCCGGAGTATTCGCCGGTTGTCGTGCCTGACGCGGAAATTGCTTTGAGCTTATAAACGTAGGATACGCTGGTCAGGATACAGTTTGCATCTTCGTAACCGGTGCCGGTGGATGTGCCCAGCAGTGTAAACTCTCCTCCGGAGGCATCGGCCCGGTAGATTTCATATCCCGAGGCATCCGGTGCTGCATCCCAGCTCAGGTTAAGCTGGCCCAGGGTGCCGGAGTCGGAGACAACAAGATTCTGCGGGATACCGATTTCAACCGGGATCGTGGGATTTTCGCCCGGTGTCAGATCCACAACACTGCCCTGGTCCGCGCCTTCAAAATACGCATTGTCAAGGCTGACACTGGTACCGGAACCGCTGCCGCCCATGACTGCAAAACAGGCCGTGGCAATGGTGCCTGAACCGGAAACCGTGCCGATATCCGCCACCCGGGAAACACCGGTCACCAGCGTGCCGTTGGCAGGATCATTGTTGAGCAGGGAGGCATTAAAGAACGTGGCGCCGCTGTCGGCATTGAGAAGGTTGCCTTCGGATGCGGATTCGTAGGACAGCACGGCAGGATCGTAAACCAGGTCAAACGCGGCAGCGTAAAGACCGGAAACATCTTGGACATTCACATCAATACAAAGGGTGTCGCCGATGACCGGCGCGGCACTGTCCGGTTCCAGTACCAGGGTGGCGGAATTGCCTATGAGGTCCCAGTCCTGGACATTTAACATCCCTTCATGATTCCGCCCGATGCCGATCACGGTGCCGTCGCTTTTCAGGCCAAGGGAATCCTGGCCGGTACAACCGTGGGGCTGGATGATGTCGACCCAGTTTTTATCGATGCCGCACTGGCCTTTATTCCAGTCCGGATAAAGGCAGGCTGTTGACACGATGGTGCCGTCGCTTTTCATGCCCATGGTGTGGTTATGGCCGGCTGATATGTAAACAATATCGGTCCAGGCGCCGACATCTCACTGGCCGCTCCGGTTGACGCCCGAGGCCACGACCGTACCATCGTTTTTGAGACCGACCACATGGTCGCGTCCTGCAGAAACCTGGGTGATATTGGTCCAGCTGCTTGCCGATCCCACGACCGTACCGTTGCTTTTCAGGCCGATGCCGACAGAATAACCGGCTTCTACCTGGACAAGATCCGTCCATGAGGTATTGAGAATCTGAGTTCCTGTACTGCCTGGATTTTGACCTGTCCGGCCTGCGACTACAATGGTGCCGTCACTTTTCAAGCCAATGGTTGAATAGTGGGCTGATGAAATTTTAACGATGTCGGTCCAGCCCGAGGTGTTACACTGACCGTCCGCATTATAACCGGTTGACACCACGGTGCCGTCGCTTTTCAGGCCGATGGATGTTTCTACCCCCGCTGAGATCTGGACAATATCCGACCAACCGCCAACGTTGCACTGGCCGTATGCGTTAGAACCCACGCATAGCACGGTGCCGTCATCCTTCAGGCCGATGGAATGGCCTGTGCCTCCTGCCACCATGGCGGTGACAGCCTGGGCCGGGGAAATAAAGAACATTGAAAAAATCATGAGCAGACAGATGGTGATAATGTTTTTTTTTGACATGTGAATGACTCCCTCCGTTGTTTGGATTAAAAAAATTGAACTTAAGATTATGTTGAATGAGACGGCAGGGTGAGCAGCCGTTTATTCCAAAGAATGAAAGATGAAAATGTTGCCGGAAAATATTTGGTTTTCAGAGAATCGGCCCGGCGGAAAATCAGGGAAGCCGGTCTGCATTATGAGTAAAAGAAAAGAGTTTTTGAGCATATGGAAGCTCCTTTTCAAAAGAAAAATAATAGAATATAAAATAACGATTAACTTATTGATAATATGAGTTAATAAGTTATAATTTCAGCCCTGATGCCACATCAATTAGAAAGTCAACACAATAGAGTCTTCGGCTTTTCAATTTACTAACTTAAATATTATTCACAGCGATAAACGAAGAAGAGGCAAAGCGCCTTTGCCCGGGCGTGATGTATACGTATTTTTTTGCGGCTTGATTGATTGGGGAAAGCAGATTAAAAAGGTTCTGGAACCATAATAAAGGGCAAAAAAGGGACGATAAATGTGCATCCCGTGTGCATCCCGGTTTTTGGGCAACAGACATGGTGCACGTGAATTTATGGATATGCACACCATCATACTGGCGTTTTCAGCCTTTTTCACGGCCTCGTTTTTAAAGGGGCTGACCGGGCTTGGGTTTTCCACGCTATGCCTTGGTTTTCTGGCCGTGTTCATGGATTTGAAACTGGCCATTCCCCTGGTGTTCCTGCCGTCCCTTGCCAGCAATATCATGGTGATGCTGGAAGCGGGCCGGTTTTTTGAGGCGCTGAAAAGATTCTGGTTGCTTTACCTGAGCGCATTGCCCGGACTGGTCGCTGGTATCTGGATTCTTGGCAGCAGCCGGAATGAGTTGCCAAAGGTGGTTCTTGGCGGGGTGATGATTCTTTACGGTATCTGGGGGCTGAAAACCGGGATGTACCGGATTTCCGGAAAAAGGGAAAAACAACTCGCCATGCCGGTCGGGATTTTATCCGGCTTTGTAAACGGCGCAACAGGTTCCCAGATCATGCCCATCATGCCGTACCTGCTTTCCCTTAACATCGACCGCCGCCTTTTTGTCCAGACCATTAATTGTGCCTTTACCTTTAACACCCTGGTGATGATGGCCGGACTCGGCAAGATGGGGCTGGTGACCATGCCTGTGGCTCTTTTATCGGCAGGCGGGATTCTTCCCGTGGGCATGGGGATTTTTCTCGGGGGGCGGATCCGGCAACGGATCACGGAAGAGAGTTACCGGAAAATGGTCCTGATTCTGCTGATTCTTTTGGGAACCCACCTGGCCGCGCGGGTTTTCCTGTAAAATATCGCGTCTTTTTCGCACACTGAAAAAAAGCTTGTCACCCCTTTGGCTCTCAGACTATAACGTCAGGGTCAGATCATTTAACAGTATAATCAGGGAGTTTGCATATGCTTTCAGCACTCTTCAGCCCCATCCGCATCAAGGGGGTGGATGTTAAGAACCGCCTGGTCATGTCTGCCATGAGCATTAATTTCGGCGTGGACGCCCAATGCCATGTGACGGATCAGTTGATTGAGTATTTCGCGGCCCGGGCCCGGGGCGGGGCCGGGATGATGCTGGTGGGGGGCGGCAGTGTCCATCCCGGGGGGCAGGAGTTGCCGGATCTGCCCCAGATGTACGATGATTCCTGTATTCCGGGCCTGAAAAAAATGGTGGAGGCAATCCGGCCCTACCATACCTGCTTCGGGGTCCAGCTCATGCACGGGGGCAGGCAGTCCTACCTGCCGGAAAAAGTCGCGCCTTCGGCGATTCCCGCGCCTGCCGTGGTCAGGGGCAAGGTCAGGGCCCTGGAGATCAGTGAAATCCGTGAGCTTGCCGGCTGTTTCGGGGCGTCGGCCCGGCGGTGCCGGGACGCCGGATTTGATTTTGTTGAAATCCACGGGGCGCACGGATACCTGATCAACCAGTTCCTGGCACCCAACGCCAATATCCGGACAGATGCGTATGGCGGCAGTTTTGAAAACCGGACCCGGTTTTTGTTCGAGATCATGGATGCGGTCCGGGAGCAGGCGGGAGAGGATTTTCCCGTGGGCATCCGGATCAACGGGAACGATTATATTAAAAACGGCTGGGAACTCAAAGATACGGTTCGCCTGGCACCGCTTCTGGAAAAGGCGGGTGCGGCCTATCTGCATATTTCCGGAGGGGTGTACGGGTCCACGGAGCTGACCATACCCTCCATGTACACGCCCCAGGGGTGTTTTATCCATCTGGCCGAGGCCGTCAAAAAGGTGGTGGATATCCCGGTGATTACCGTGGGCCGGATCAAGGACCCGGTCCAGGCCGATGGCATTATCCGGCAGGGAAAGGCAGATATGGTGGCCCTGGGCAGGTCTTTCCTTGCAGATCCCGAATACCCCAACAAGGCAAAAGCAGGCCGGCTCTCCGAGATCCGGCCCTGCGTGGGCTGCTGCCTGGGATGCATCCATGCCGTACTGGCCAAGGAACCGGGATCTTGCGTGGTGAATCCGGATGTGGGGCGGGAGCACAAACTGGCCCTGGAAACGGGGCCGGAAGAGGTGTCGCGGATTCTTGTGGCAGGGGCGGGGCCGTCAGGCCTGGCGGCGGCCCGGATGTTCGCCCTGGAAGGGCACACGGTTATGGTTTGTGAAAAGCAGGAACGACCGGGCGGTCTTCTGGCCCTGGCCGCCACAGCCCCGGGACGGGGGGAACTGGGGGATATTCTCAGGTTCCTGACCAAAGAATTGGCGCGCCTTGAGGTTCCGGTGAGATTCAATACGCCATTGTCCGGGGATATTCTGGATGCGTTCCGGCCGGACCAGGTGATCCTGGCCACGGGTTCCATGCCGGATATGCCTGTGATCAAGGGATTGTTCAAGACAAAAATGGATCTTTTGACCAGTGTGGATGTGTTCCGGGAGGCCGGGGCTGCGGGCGAAAACGTTATTGTGCTTGGCGGGGGCATGACCGGGCTGGTCACGGCAGATACCCTGGCGGAGCAGGGCAGGAACGTGGTTGTGCTGAACCGGAAAAAAAGTTTTGCCGGGGAAATGTCTTCCAATGACCGGTATTACCTGCGGGAGCGGCTGAAAAAGGGCGGGGTGGCCTTGTATAAAAATGTGTCGATCAAAGGGTTCACCGGTAAAGGGGTGTCATTTACATCCAATGCAGGCCCAATGGTGCTGGACGGTTTTGACACGGTGGTGATTTCCGAAAAGCACCAGCCGGTAAGGGATGCCAGGAAACTGGAACGGGAGACGGGTATACCTTTCCAGATCATCGGGGATGCCAAAAGCCCGCGCCACTTGATGTACTGCATGTCCGAGGCCGAGGAAGCGGGCCGGTGCGGGTGATGCCCCAAACGGCGTGACCGGGAGGAGTGGTGGGGGTGACGCGGCCAGCACGGCTGTCCTGTTATTTGGATTTGCGGAGCAGTCTCAGATCCCGGGTCTGCATGATTCCCCGGGCCAGTTTTCCTATGGTTTTGACCGGGGCCAGGGGATTTTTCCTGTCCTTTAACAAGATCCGGCTCAGATCATCCCGGGTCCGGGGCGGTGTCTGGACGGCGGGTTTCGCTTCAAGGGCAAGGGCATTGGCCGGGCAGACCGGTACACAAACGCCGCAGCCGATGCACCTGCGCGGGTTGAGTCTGGGGGCGGTTTTCTTCTCCGGTCCTGATGTGGGTTCCAGAGCCCCTGCCTGGCAGTGTTTGACGCACTTGCCGCAGCCCAGGCAGCGCGATGCATCTAGACGGACCCGGAAATTTGCGGTCCAGAAATCCAGGGGAACGGGCAGGTCCTTCTGGAGGCCGAGCATGGAACAACAGCAACCGCAGCAGGAGCATAAAAAATCAATGTTCCGGGTGTTGGACGGCTGAAGCACCAGACCCTCTTTCTGGTTTGTTTGTATGATCCGGGTGGCTTCCGCCCTGGAAATCTCCCTGCCGATACCCATTTCAATAACCGTATGGGCCACATTGCCCATGGCCATGCAGGTTTCTTTCCGGCCGGTCCGGGTGCAGGGTTCTCCCTGGATGGCTTTCTTTTCCCTGCAGATACAGGGCAGGACCGCAAAGGGCGGGGCTGCCGATGCAATGAGTTGTTCGATCCGGTCAAAGTGTGCAACAGGTATCTGCGGGGTGATGCTTTTGCCTATGGGAATGGTCCGCATCTGGGAGTGGCGGGTGCTCAGGAAGGAGATCCCGTATCGTTTTTCAGAGGGTATATGCTTTGAAATCTTTGATGAACTCCGGGGTCAGCCGCCCGAGCTGGAGTTCATACATGCCCACCACCAAAGGGGCGTTGGCATAAAGGGTGGTGTTGTTCTCTTTTCTGACCTCAATACCGCCGTTTTTCACCATGGCGGCGAGTTGTTCTGCCAGAGCCTCCGGGGATTTTGCCAAATGGCCGCCCCGGGCGTAAATATCCTCCAGGGTTCTGGGCGCATGGCTGAGACAGGTGGCGATCAGGGCCTGTTCAGGCGTGAATATATGCTTGAGCAGACGGATATCCGCACCGGTCCGGCTGGGCGGGAATCCCACGGGAAGACGGTCCAGGTGCTGCCGGAGTTTTACATAGGGGGAATTATCGTGTGTCATAGGAAATTCATAAGCCATTTCCCTGCCCGGGTCAAACTAAAACCGGACGGACCGCACCAGCAGCACTTCGGAGGCACTCAGGAAAGATAGCTGATCTGCATGATGGCGGACGCTGTTTTTTTCCCAAGGCATTTGTAGGTGTGCGGGCAGTTGGCATGGAATTGCAGGAATTCGTTTGCGTTGATTTCGAAATTTTCTCCATCAACACTGATTTCAAGCCGGCCATGTGTCACAAATACATATTCATAGGTATTGCCCTCGTGGGGTTCTCCGGAAAATACCGTATCCGGATCGATTTCAATAAAATAGGTTTCAAAGGACTGCTCGGGCTGAAACGGAATCAGGGGAAACAGCCGGTAGCGGTCTGATTCCGCAGTCAGGGGCTTGCTTGATTTAAACGGCTTTACCTGGGCTTCAGCAACAGGTTTTCTCAAGAGGCTGGTGAAAGAGACCTTTAATCCGTTTGCAATTTTCCAGATGGTGGCGATTGTCGGGCTTGATTTGCCCATTTCAATCTGTCTGAGCATGCTTTTGCTGACCCCTGTCAGTTCTGACAATTTTTCCAGGCTCAGCTTCCGGTCCTGCCGGAGGGCCTTGAGATTTTTCGAAACCGTCTCTATAGATTGATCCATATAACAAACTTTTTGACAATATATTGTTCTTTGGTTAATATAGCGCTCGTATGATTGTTAAGTGGTACTATATAAACCTGTTTAAATCAAGAGGTGCCATATGAACGTGGATATATTCAGCCTGGTTTCGTTTGTTATTATAACGACGTTTTCACCCGGACCCAACAACATCTCAAGCGCATCAATGGGAATCCTGTACGGATATAAAAAGACCGTGAACTTCCTTTTGGGCATCGCATCCGGCTTTTTCATCGTCATGATCTGTTGTGCCTACCTGTCAAGCATGATGCTGTCGGTCATGCCGGCATCCGAGAAATACCTGAGATGGGTGGGTGCCCTTTATATTTTATGGCTTGCCGCCGGTATCCTTCGCTCAAGCGCTGCGGTTCAGGATGCCGGAGACCCTCCCAAGGCGTTTTCAAAGGGATTTGTCCTGCAGTTGTTTAACCCCAAAGTGGCGGTTTACGGCCTGACCCTGTTCTCAACCTTTCTGGCGTCATTGTCCCAACAGGCAGGGCTTCTTGCGCTTTTCGCCCTTGCCTTTGCCTGCACTGCGTTCATGGCGACATCCACATGGACCCTTTGCGGTGCCGTAATCAAAAACAGGCTGGGCAATGAATTGTTTCGCAGGCGCGTCAACCTGGTGCTGTCCCTGATGCTGATTTACACTGCGGTGGATCTTTCCGGATTGATACCGGGCATGTGAATAGGCTGAAGAACAAAATAACACCGTCCATTGCAGGCCCAGTCTGTTATAATCAGCCTCCTGGCTGGCAAAAGACATCTGTTTTCAATGGAAGATTTATTGATGTCTTTGTGCCTAAGATGCCTGGGGCCGTTGGAAAATGGGGAGAATCTTCTTTAAATACATCCGGATTTATTATAAGCAGGATAGGATACACTAACATGACGACTGGCGGGCCAACGCCGCATATATGTTCAACTGATGAAGGATGACCCCATGAATGATGACAGAAAACAGACGCTGGAGCAAATCACCGCACTGTTCGACTCCCAGCGGCTTGCCGTTCTTTCCACCCAGACACACAACCAGCCGTACGCCAGTCTTGTTGCGTTTGCCGCCAGCCCCGATCTTGCCTATTTTTACCTGCTCACCCCTGATACGACCCGTAAATACGAGCATTTGACCGCAAATCCCAAGGTGTCGGTTCTTGTCAATGACAGCCACAACCAGGCCGAGGATATATACGAGGCCATATCCGTTACAGGCACCGGGGTGGCTGAGGTCGTTGATAAAGAGATGGAAAAAGAGGCACTGGACATGTATTTGGAAAAGCATTCCTATTTAAAGGATTTTGCGCGCGTCCCCACAACCGCCTTTGTCCGTATTGCCATGAAGCGTTATTTTCTGGTCAGCCGGTTCCAGCATGTTGTTGAGGTCAAGGTTTCGGAATGAACAGACTGCTTAAGCCCGGCGCGTTTTCAGATGCCGGAAAAGACCAGGTCGGGGGCAAGGCCTATTGTCTGGCACAAGTCAGGGACCAGGGGTTTCATATCCCGGAAACACGATGCATTCCCTGCCGGGTGTATGAGGAATATCTCGACCGGACCGGGCTCAAAGACCGGATCTTCCTTGAAATAAACAGGAAACCTCTGGCGGATATGAGATGGGAGGAAATCTGGGACATTGCCCTGCGCATCCGCAACTATTTTTTAACCACCCCGATACCAGACGACATCACAGCGGATCTTGAACAATCAATCCACGGGTTTTGCAAAGATACTCCCGTGGCGGTGCGATCTTCCGCCCCGGGTGAAGATGGTGCGGCCGCCTCATTTGCAGGGCTCCATGATTCTTTTTTAAACATATGCGGCACCAGGGAGATCTTAAAGCATGTCAAACTGGTATGGGCGTCCTTGTATTCGGATGCGGCCTTGCTGTACCGCAATGAACTGGGCCTGGATATCCAGACCAGCCGCATGGCTGTCATTATTCAGGAACTGGTGCCGTCGGACCGGTCCGGCATTTTTTTCGGAGTGAATCCTTCAGATCCCGGCGAATCCGTTCTTGAAGCGGTTTATGGCCTGAACCAGGCCCTGGTCGACGGGGATATTGAACCGGACCGCTGGGTATTAAACCGCTCAACCGGCAATATCATCAGCCACACAAGCCCTGTCCGGGAACACCATGCCGTGCCCCAGGCGAAGAACGGGATTTTATTTCGCGAACTGACACCTGAAGCAGCCGCAACACCACCGTTGACAGCGCCCCAGGTCCGGCAGATATGGGAGGCGGGCAAACAGCTTGAGACATTTTTCGCAAGGCCCCAGGATGTGGAGTGGACCATGGCGGATGGCGATCTGACCATTCTCCAGACCCGGCCCATAACAAGTGCGGGATTTAATGATACAGACGACAAGCGCGCCTGGTATTTAACCCTGCACAGGAGTTATGAAAATTTAAAAAATCTGTACGAGAAGATTGAGCACCGCCTTATTCCCCAAATGATATCGGATGCCCGAAAGATGGGTGCGCTTGGCCTTGATACCCTGTCAGCCAGTGGCCTGGTAAAGGAAATCGAGGACCGGCAAAAGATTTATGATCACTGGGTCAAGGTGTATTGGGCTGATTTTATTCCATTTGCCCACGGGATACGCCTGTTCGGCCAGGTTTACAATGATGCGGTTGCCCCGGAAGATCCTTATGAATTCATGGTTCTGCTCGAAAATACCGGTCTTAAGAGCATGGAGAGAAATGCCCTGCTTGAGGGGCTTGCCCGGATGATCCGGGAAGATTCTGCACTGGAAGACCAGCTTGAAAACGATGTGCTGCCCCGCTCGGACCACCCTTTCAGCCGGTTGCTGGGCACGTTTGTAGATCAATTCGGCAACCTGTCCTGTACAACCGGCAGCGGCAGCGAGTGCCAGAACGGGGAGCAGGGAGTGATCCGTTTGCTGCTTGAATTTTCAAAGCGATCCCCCCAGTCCGCAACACCGGGGAAAAAAGATTCGACTACCCTGAAAAAAGCATATATTGATAGCTTTTTATCTCATCGCCGGGCGTTTGCAGAAGAGGTGCTTCAATTGGGCCGTGAGAGTTACCGGCTCAGGGATGACGACAACATCCATCTGGGCAGGATAGAAGCCCGGCTTTTTGAAGCGGTCCGGGAAGGCCAGAAGCGCCTGGAAGATACTGCCACCCCCCAACAGGATACTGAAATTCTTTCAACGCTGCCCGCGATAAGCCTCAAACCGGAAAGCCCGAAAAAGGAAAATGGGGCGCTGCCGGACAAGGCCGCTGCCGAGAAATGGTTCTCATCGCGCCAGATCGTCGGCCATCCCGCAGGACCGGGGATCGGAACCGGCCGGGCAAAACTGATCAAAACCCCCCAAGATTTATTATCGTTCAAAAAAGGGGATGTCCTTGTTTGCCAAGGCGTTGACCCGAATATGACCTTTGTTGTTCCCCTGGCCTCGGCCGTGGTTGAGGAACGCGGCGGCATGTTGATTCATGGGGCGATTATCGCCAGGGAGTACGGTATTCCCTGCGTTACCGGGGCTTCCGGCGTTATGCGACTGATTCAAGACCGGGACCGCATCACCGTTGACGGGTATCTCGGCATTATTACATGCCATACCGAAGCGTTATAATGATTGGCCGTATCAACGGGGTGGGCCGGTTTATTTGCCCCTGCAATCCCTGATCACTTGTTCCGCTGTCAGCCGGCCTGACAATAATGCCCATTGAAGACCCGGTACATTCCGGTATTCACCACAAGTATAAATGTTTTCCATTGCTTTGGTCTTCCTGTGCAACGGATTTTCCGCGGGAGGGGACTGGTCCGGAAGCGCATGCCTGATGTCATATGTTTTGATATGGCGCCACTCCGATACTGCATTGCCGAACCAGTGAACCAGTTCCTTGCGCACCGCTTGTTCCAGGCGGGACCCGGACAGTTCGGGATTGCCCAGCACAACAACGGCGACCAGGGTATCTCCGGATGATGAATATGTCGGTGCTGTAAGGCTTGGGACTGCAATATTGTTGATCAACTCGGATTTGTGGCCGTTCAATAGCAACGCAGGCCTGGATACGGGCGGTGTCTTGGCTGAATAATACAGGCATTTTTCCCCTATGGATTTTTGCCTGGTTTCCCGTTTCAGCAATTTTTCCGTTTCAGGGCCTTGTGTGGCAATGACGATGTTGGAGGCTTTTATCCGCTCGTTGGAGTCAAGCACCACGCCATCGTTTTCCACAGACAAGACTTTGGCATTTAAACGAATCTTTTCCGCAGGGATGTCCCGGGCAAGCTGGGCCGGAATGGTGGCCATGCCCCGGGCCGGAAGTGTTGCATCCCCGGATGCAAAGATATCAAACAGATATCTGAATACCCGGCTTGACGCCTTTATCTCAGGGTCAAGGCAGGCCCCTGCAAAAAACGGCCGGAAGAATTGTTCGGCCATGTTGTCTGAAAACCCATAGGCCTTAAGGAAATCCATGGTATGCATATCGCGGGATGCAAATATGCCATGGAGGCCTTTTTGCCGGTTATTCCATAACAGCCTGAGAATCCTCAGCCTGTCCATGAAGTTGCCCACAGGTGCTGTTAACGTACACCATAAATCCTGGGGCCTTCTCAACGGGTCGGAAATATAGAACACCTTCCCATGGATCCTGACACCGACACCGGGTAAAAACGACTGAAGATCAAGATCCTTAAAATCCAGTTGTCTCCGGGCCTCGGGATAAGCGGTCTGCAGCACCTGGAACCCATGGTCAAGAATAAAGCCGTCCACAACATCGGATTTGATCCGCCCGCCTATCCCGGATCCGGCTTCAAGGATCAGAACGTCCATACCTGCGTCCATGAGTGACCTGGCACAAGACAGGCCCGAGATGCCTGCCCCTATGATAATCGCATCCATAAAATTTTATCTCATTCCATATATGTCCCGGATTGGGTCGGCGCCCGAATGCCGGAGGAAGTTGCCATCGTTATTTTAATGCATTTCACTATCGAATATAGTTTTCTGCTGATTATAGCAAATGACAAAAATATATTCCGAAAAAACCGCTGATGAGAATACCGATTCAGTAAAAAATACTGAAAATTTAAGCGTCATTTGCAGTACAATCACCCAAGTTAAAAATCGAATCGGAACGGAATTTTGAGAACAGCTATATAATAAATTTCAATGTATTTGGAAGAGGATTCTTTATGAAGGCCTTTTCGCAACTGTTGTGAAAGATTGCCCCAATCGCGTACAATGTAAGGACAGGATTGTTTTTTTATGTTATGCATGGGCATGAATCTGTTACATTGTTTGAACCGTGGTATGTTGTGAGCGGTTGCGGATGCTTTAACCGCGAATGCTCTGCCGGGGATGTGGCATGCCGGCAGGCCACGCAATTATTTTTTTGAGGCTCCCCGGGCGTATCTGCACGGGATGTCCGCATGTGTTTTGTATTAATAAGGAGTGTGATGTATGAAAAATCCGGAATCATTATTTGACCTGTTTGACCATGACGATAATTTTAAATTCATCATGAAGCGGATGCTGGAATCCTCCATTGAGGAATCCTTTAATTCCGTTATTATCACCGAGGCAGGCAAAGGATATCCGATTGTTTACGTAAACCCGGCGTTCTGTGAAATGACCGGATACGGCCCCCATGAGCTTCTGGGTAAATCCCCTTCCATACTCCAGGGAGAGGAAACCGATCCCGACGTCGTAAAGAAGTTGAACGAAGACCTTAACGCCGGAAACCTGTTCCATGGCCAGGCCATCAATTACCGCCGGGACGGCTCCACATTTCTTATGGAATGGAAAATCGTACCCATCCAGGGCATGGACGAAAAGATCAGCCATTACCTGGCCATACAGCGGGATGTGACAGACCCGGAGGTGTGATTTTCAGACCAGGGCATCTTTAATCGCGTTTCGGAGGTAAGGGCAATGATCAAAATTGTAGAGGTCGGTCCCCGGGACGGACTTCAAAATGAAACCGGGCAAGTCCCCACAGATGTAAAGATCGCACTTGTGGATGCCTTGTCAGATTCCGGTGTCAGCGAAATCGAAGTCAGCGCCTTTGTTTCCCCGAAAAGCATCCCGCAACTCAAGGATGCCGCGTCTGTATTTGAACATATCCTGAGAACGCAGGGGGTGGTTTACTCCGCCCTCGTGCCAAACATGACAGGATTTGAACGGGCGCTTGAGGCAGGTGCTGATAAAGTTGCGGTATTCACCGCTGCCAGTGAAACCTTTAACCGGAAAAATATCAATACATCCGTGGACGGTTCCTTAAAACGGTTCCTTCCTGTTGTCCGCAGGGCCGTTGAGATGGGATTGCCTGTAAGGGGCTATATTTCCACCGCGTTCTGGTGTGCCTTTGAGGGCAAAATTTCCGCCGGTGCGGTGGTCAGGCTGGCACAGCGCCTGATGGATATGGGTGTGGACGAAATTGCCGTATCCGACACCATCGGCAAGGCAACTCCGGAAGAGGTGGGACAGCTGATGGATGTATTGATACCGGTCGTGCCTGCAGCACATCTTGCGGTCCACTTCCACGATACCTACGGAAACGGCATTCCCAATGTGCTTGAATCCGTTTCCCACGGCATCAGGGTGGTTGACGCCAGTGTCGGAGGGCTTGGCGGATGCCCGTTTGCGCCGGGCGCCACCGGTAATGTCTCAACGGAAGCTGTTGTCAATGCCCTGGCCAGTGCCGGCCACACCGTAAATGTTGATGTGGAAAAACTGATCCGGGCCCGCAGGCTGCTGACCCCGTACCTGGATGTGGAGCCTGCACCCGTACCGAAGTCTGATTCGTTCGGCTGTTCAACATGTGAGTTTTCCGATGCTCCAAAGTGCAGTAAACCGACCTGACCCGTGACATTGGCCGCCGGACAGTGCTTATAGCGGTTCTCAAAATTCCGTTCCGATTCAATTTTTAACTTGGGTGGTTGCACAGCAAATGACGCTTAAGTTTTTAGCATTTTTACTGAATCGGTATTCTTATCAACGGTTTTTTTCGGAACATATTTTTGTCATTTACTATAGTTGCTCTTTCGCATAATTCTTTATAAAAAATTCACACCAATTATGGGCGCTTTGTCAACAGTCTGAGACCTCCGGCTTTGCCCGGAAATCTCTGACTTGCAATAATTTGGGTCATTGTCTTATTAGACTTGTTTTTTATACAATCTCCTTGACAAATCGTGTGCGATGTGAATAGAAGCCATTCTAAAAAGACGATTTAGGTTATAATGCAATCAAGCTGAACCATACTGAGGAAACTTTCTGCATGGCATTCATATCTGACCATCAGAGGCCTGAAGTTCGGACGCTAAGCAAACAGGCTTTCCATTTTTCATTTTTTCCTGCCTCGGTGGTTTGGAGAGCGCAATCCAGCTATAGGTTTTTCAAGCCGCTTATAGTTAAGTGTTTCACTGCCGCGGGTTTTATCCTTTATCAACTTGCCCTATACATAATTCATAAAACATCGTTGGATCGTTTGCTCCGGAGATTTCACTTCGTATGGGGTAATACTTTCCGTCTGTATGGGGGCAATAATACCAGAAGTGCTTGTGACTGCCATGGTCCCGGTGAGCTTGCCATGCGTTGTCTCACATGCAGCACCCCCCGTTTTTGGGACCCTCAAGGGGTTTTCAAAAGAGTTTATTTCTCTATCCTTTGCTATTGTTTACTCTTAATTTCATTACATATTTAGGATGTTCTGTATGGATTTGTCTTTAATCGGTTACAACGCTCTATTTTGAGACGGTTTATAGAAAATTAACGTTTATATCGTGTGTCTTTGATTTTTCTACAATCGTTCATTGATGACGCCTGCATTTGAATGCGGCGGAATGCCACTTTATCAAACAACATGGTGGCCGGCAGGGAAAAAGATGTTCAAGATGTTCGGAAAAGAAGGAAATCACGTTCTATTTATCTCATAAGCGGGGGAATCATGTTGAAGGAATCATCTGTTTCTGTCTTTGAGAATTTTATGTCTGTATCAGGATCAATATTCCGGAATTAAACTAAGTTGCAGTGGTGACGGAGTGTTCGTTCATCCGCTCTGATCCACGGGCTTTCAATATAAAATCTAAGGTCTGTAATCTCAAATGCCGTCTGGCAATTCACATTCTATATTTTTCATGAGGTCTGATTTGAAATCACGTTTATTCCGCGTATTGATATCCTGGGTAATTGTCGTTTCAATTCCGTTGTTTTCCTGTATCGCATCCGCTGAGGTGGATATTGATATCCGGGTATCAGGTATCTTGTATGAAGGCCAGGACCAGATCGCATATGTGGCTTCGGTTGCCGACTGCACAGATGTTGTCTCTGCAACCATCGAAGCGGGTGAACAAAGCGTTATCATTCCGGTGTCCGATGCCCATCCTGTTCAGGGATCCATCGTGACCCGTGAATTTTATTTCACCGGTAAAGGTGCCGGTGCCTTAAAGCCGAAGGTGGTTCTGAATTTCAAGGACGGCTCCTCCCACGGGTCACAGCAGGAATATGAAGAAGTCTTTTCCATTGATGCCAACAAACCCGCGCTGGCCTTCAAGGATGTGGGGTTTGTCCTGAATCAGGGCCGGCAGTATCTTGTGGTAACGGCGGAGGCCTCGGATGATACGGATATTTCATATCTGAGTTTTTCCGTAACAGGCTTACGGGCCTCGGATTTAAGGGCGGCAGGCGGTGTGGTGGATAAGGCAGTGGAAACTGCCTTTGCTGTTTCTGAAGGTGCTGTGCGTGTACACCCGTCCACCGACAATCAGTCGGTATTTACCTTTTCAATGCCGGTCTCTTCGGGGGTGGGGGATGAGATCGCCGCCAATAACGGCGTGGTGCTCTCGGATATTTCAATTGTTGATGCCTCGGGGAACCAGCGTTCGGTCTCCAACATCTCTTTCACGGGAGAAGATGTGTCGGAAAAGGTGCTGGGGATTTATGTCCGGCAGGACAAGATCGTGTTTAACAACATGCTCCAGACCAGTTCCATCATCCCTGTGGTGAACTATGAGTTCAGGGGTGAGACCCCGCTTCCCGGCAAAGGCAGCGGCATTGGCTATGAAAGCTCCCATCCCGAGATTGTCAGGGTATCCTCCGGGGGTGTTGTCACTCCTGTGGCCCCCACCGGCAGCACCCCGGATGTGGCGATCATTGTTTCCTATCCGGGCCTCGATCCCATCCGGATCCCCGTTACCATCGACCCCACAAAACAACTTGTAGGACTGAGGGTGGGCAATGTCACCCAGTCCACCCCCATTGTTCTGGAAAGCCTGAATACCTGGTATCTGCCGCCTGAAATTTTCGGTGTCTTTGATGACGGCAGCGAGGCAAACATCAGCACCCAGTTCCCGGTCACCTGGGAATCCCGGCAAAATGCCCAGGGCGTGCTCGGGTTTGACTCCGGAAAAGGATTTAACGCCAACGCCATCATTCCGGACCAATCCCCGGCAGTTTTCAATGTGCGTCTGACGGATTCTCCCGACATCAACACCATGGTTCATATCGTTGCCAGAGATGCAATTCCCGAGGTGGATATTGAGGTGCCGGAAACGGTTAAAGTTGACACCGACCTCACGATCAAAGCCAATGCCACCGATGACGTTGGTATTTCCGAAGTCCGCTTCCTGATGAATGACGGCTTGATCAGTACGGATAAAACCCCGCCTTATGAAATGACCATGGATATCCCCGGGGACTATCTGAACCGGGAGTTGCGCTTTAAAGCCGTTGCCGTGGATACGGCCGGATTAATGAATTTGTCAGGGGTAAAGAAGGTAAGCGTTAAAGACAATACGACCCTGAATCTTCCGGATATTCTCATCGATATGCCGGTCTCCATGCAACGCTTTGTGGAAGGCAGTCCCATCAGGTACCAGCTGGCCGTACCCGTGGCTTCCCATAACGGGAGCGATATTTCCCATATGAGTTTTTTCCTTGACGGAGAAAAGCAGGGGGATTGTTACTTCGGATTCATTGAGGAGCGCGAGGTGCCGGTGGCAGGCATTGAAGGACAGCTCGGCAAAACACAAAAGCAGTTGTATGAAGTCTGGCGGCTTGATCTGGCGCTGGGGCAGGTCTCGACCCAGGAAACCAGCCGGGCGTTTTATGCAAAGATATACACCAAAAGCGGGGGACAGGGGACCAGCCCGTCACGGTTGATACGGATCATTCAAAACGAGGCGCCCGCAGCAAGCATCTCCTCACCCGTTGATGGCGGCAACGCTAGCGAAGGCCAGACACTGAAGGTCATCACCGAGATTTCGGATGACACTCTTGCCAATGGTGTCCAGGTCATCTTAACGGTAAATGATGAAACTGCCGGTGAGCACTTTCACCGGGACCCTGAAAATAAATATGCGGGAAGCTTTGAGACCCAACGCATTACTCATTCATTTTCACTCCCCGTTGACAGGGAAATGATCGGACAGACCCTGAGATTGCGTGTGAAAGTTGTGGATGTCATGGGCATCACCGGGATGTCACCGGAAATCGAAGTGTTTGTCCGTGAGGACCAGCACCCGGATGTGGCGGTCACAAGCCCGGTGGACGGCTCCCATGCTGTGGCGGGCCTGGCCCTTGCTCTGAGAGCCGAGGCTGTGGATGATGTGGAAATCGCCGGTGTTGAATTTTACGTGGACGGAAAACTTGCGGGTGCCGACACCAGCTACCCATACACCCTGACCTACGGCACCAGTTCCGGAATTGTCACCGAACAGGTGTTGAAAATCCATGCGGTTGCCAAAGACAGCGTGGGGAATACCACTGAAAGTGCCGTCGTGAAAGTCACTCTGGGCAAGGATGAGACTCCGCCCGTGGTGAACCTGGTCTCCCCCTCTGTTACAGAGACTGAAGGCGGTGATGACATCGCCCGGATCATCGAAACCGGTGATGTGGTCATCAAGGCCACCGGTTTTGACAATGTACAGGCGGACAGGCTGGAACTCCGGGGCGTGAAAAAGGATGCCGCCGGGTATGCCCTCACGGGAAATACCGCAGATACACTTTCCGGAGATGATTTTGCCCCCCAGCAGGTGCCCGGGGCATTACATGCGTTTTCTTCGCTGCTGCTGTTAAAGGCGCCCCTGTTCCAGGGCGGCCAGGGGGTTGAACTTGACCGGTATCCGGTTGAAGTCACGGCAACAGATACGTCCGGGAATGCTTCCACCGCCAAAATCGTGATCGGCGTTGCCGGCGACCAGCCCCCCCAGGTGTTGAGCGTCACCGGAAACAGGGAGCAATACCATGTGAAAGATACCATGGTTATTGATGTCCAGGCCCAGGACGACCAGGCCGTTCATGCGGTGGCTTTGGAGGCTTCTGTCATTGTAGATGGTACGCCCCACAGCATTTATGCAAAGGAAAAGGAAATTCACAACAAGGGCAAGGGGGTTCAGGAAACCTTTACCATCAACCTTGCCGGTATTTCCAGCCCCCAGCTCACCAATGGGAATTATGAAGTCCGGGTCACTGCCGTTGCCATTGACAGTAAAGGCATCCGGTCGGATATGAACGGCCCCTTTACGGCCACCCTGCAGCTTGCTGCCGACACCACCCCTCCCCTGTCAGCGATTAACGCCCCGGTACAGGGAGCCACCCTTTACCACGGGCAATCCATGAAGATCGCCTGGAAAGCCGTTGACGACGCCGGCGTGGCAAAGGTATCCATTACTGCGGACAGCCATGCGGTTTTTTCCGAGAACTGTGAATCGGCCACCTGCACAGGCACTACGAATTATACACTGCCCGACACCGGTGAAGAGCTGACACTGGTGCTCAGCGCCGAAGATATTTTCGGCAATGAAAGCTCAACCACCTGGCAATACCTCCTCTCGTCCGATACGCCCCCGGAGATCTCCATACGGAATCCGGCACACGGATCACGCCTGATTGAAGGTGAGCCGTTTACACTGACCGCCTCGGTCAACGACAACAACCAGGTGCGCCAGGCCA
Organism: Desulfobacter sp.; assembly: GCA_036881925.1. Lineage (GTDB taxonomy): Bacteria > Desulfobacterota > Desulfobacteria > Desulfobacterales > Desulfobacteraceae > Desulfobacter. Next base: position 44,641 of record JBAJNJ010000002.1, on the reverse strand, counting down.
CCTTTTTCATCCGGCAGGGCAGCACCTACCTGGCGAGAAGGGATTTTTCCTCAGACGAAGTGGCTGCGGCACAGGCTGCGGCCAGATACCTGTCTGCAGGGATGCGTGTCCCGCGCCGTCCTGAAGGCAATGAAACTCCAGTTGAAATCGGTGTCCGCGCCGTTGATAATGCCGGGCTCCAGAGCGAGGTGCTCCTGGACATGACCATCATGGACGACATGGAGTCCCCGAACCTGATGCTGGATGTTCCCGAGGGGGACTTCTCTGCTATTCCGGGCCGGTTTTTCAGCGTAAAAGGGCAGGGCGACGACAACAAGTATATCGACCACATGGTTCCCGTGCTGGTGGATAAAGACGGGCAGGAGACCGCTCTGGAATGGTCCGGGTTCAGCCGTAAGGACCGGGTTGAAACCGTAAAGGTGGCCAACCCCGACAGCCTGGGCAGCCTGGTCGTGGGCAGCCGGTTCTACGTGGAGTACGAGGGCCGTGTCAAACTGCCCCTCTCTTTTTTCGACCACGTGGGGGAAGAATACACCTTCCAGGTCACGGGCAGGGATTATGGATACAACCACGCCCGGACACCGGGCATCACCCTGACGGTTCAGGGGGATGAGGTTCTGCCGGAAATCACCATCAGCCAGCCCGGAGATACGGTGTTTGAAGCCCAGGCCCTGAATGCGGTGATCTCGATTTTTGATGATATTGCCCTTGAGTCCTATGCCGTCTCCATCAAAGACTGGGAAACCCGGATGCTACAGGAAAAAACCGGGCTGGACCGGAAGAATGTGAGCATCAGTGACCTAGCAATTGATCTGTCCGTATACGATCCGGCCGATCCCTCGAAAAATACCTTTACCCTGATGGTGGAAGCTACGGATAAGTTTGGTAATACCGCCGAAAAAGCAGTGTCGGTGACTGTCATGCCCGACAAAGCCCCCTCGGTAGAGATCATTGATGAAAAACCCGCGGATGATCTCGTCAAAGGCGGTCTGGCGTTCCAGACCGTAAAAGTCGCCGACGATTATGCAGATACCGGCAATCCTATTTCCTATTTTCCGGTGTACACCTCCCTGGAGGGCTTCGGAAACAGCGGGGGACGGGATCCCACAGGCGATGCATTCAAGGAAACCCCGGACAGCAAATCCATCCCCTATATCCATCTGGCCTATCCGGAAGCCTCCGGCACGGCAGCCGTTTTAAAGATAAACGGCAATCCATACCTTGAAACCACCGGGGACAACCGGTTGAAGATCTATCCCCTCAAAGGGTACAAGAATACGGGGGATAATACCTATACACTTGAAGTCAGCGGCAATTACACCGTAACATTCAAAGTCCTGGTCCTCAATGAAGATCCCTGCCTTGGGCCTGTTGAGGAATACACCACATGGCCGGGCACCAGCGCGGTTATACCCGGTGTAAACAAGGTGGTCATAACCCCGGAGCTGACAGACCCCGCCGACGGCAGTGCCGTCGACTTCTTCTTGTCCGCCATCCATATCGACAACGACAGCCTCAGCGAACTGACAACCTACACCACGGGAATACAGACCCGTAAACTCGGTGCTGCCCGGCCTGCGGTGAGCCTCCATCTCAAGGATACCGCCGTTGGTGAGCGAACCGCCTTTATCAGCGCCGCAGCCCTGATGGCGGCAAAGGAACCCACAGTCTATACCGGAACCGCATTGCCGGTGCCGGTGTTCTACGATGCCGAAACCCTCCACATCCTGGCCCATGCCCTGGACCGCCTGTCCGACACAAGGGGGCCGCAGTCCCTTTCCGTCCTGTCCAGCCGCTATCTGAAGGAAGATACAGAACCGCCCGGACTGACCATTCAGTCTCCGGCCAACGGCCGTCCGTCCATCAACGGTGAACATTTCAATATCAAGGTGGAAACCACAGACAATACCGATGGCCTTTCCACGCTTTCCCTGTATGAGAACAACGGGGCGCTCATCAGTCGCATCGGGTGTGATTATCATAAAGAAACCTACACTTTGCCCTACTATGTACCAGAGAACTTAACCGGCGGCGAGATAGAATTGACAATTGTTGCGGAAGACAAATCCGGCCTGACGCACACAGAGACACTGACCCTGCCGATTACTGAGAATCAGCCGCCCCAGATTGAACTCAAAAAGTTTTATTCCTACAAAGTCGGAAATACGTACAAAAAGGTTTTCGATTCCCCTGAACGATTGAACTATGGGGAGTTTTGGGTGAGGAGTGGTGAGGATTTCAATCTCCAGACATTTATCAGCGATGACACCGCCATCACCGGATATGAAATTCACCGGCTGGACAGCGCCGGCCGGCGGGTTGAACGGGTGTTTGAAAAAAGCTATCCCCTGGCAGCCTGCCCGGGATTGTATAAGACGTCAGACACGGTGGATGCAGAAATTAATTTCGACCAGTCCGCCCCCACCCAGTATGAGGTGGTGCTTACAGATAACCTGGGGAACCATAGCCAGCGCAGTTTTCTGGTCCATCCCCTTGCCAACATGTCACCGGAAATCCGGGTGACGGTCCCGGCCCAGGATCAGTATATCGTGGCAGGGACATTCAGGATCAAGGTCGGCGTGGTTACCACGGACGACCGGGAGTTGTCCGAAGAAAATATTGAGATCTACGCCAACGGCATCAAACTCAACTCTCTTTCCCTTCCGGTTTCCGATCCTTCGATCAACGAGACGGGAGGGGTTGAGGTTGGCGGCGTTGAGGTGGTGAATCAGGCCTACAGGGACATCTACGATGCCATCGAGGAAAAATACACCATCGATATGGCGGATGAGTACGGTTATGCATCCAGCCCCTTTGCCAGGCAACTGGTATATGCCATGGCAGTGCCCTCGGGCCTGATCCGTTCCAATGAGCCAGTGACGCTCAAGGCGGTGGTCAAGGATTCGGACGGCGCTGTGGGCCGGCATTCCATCACTTTCCTGGGAGCTGCGGACGAAATTAATCCCGAAGCGGCCGTGACCATGCCCCAGGCGGGTTTCGGTGCCATTGAAGGCTCGGATTTCACCCTTGGATTCAGGGCTTATGACAATGTAAAAGTCGACGAACTCTCCGTATATGTCACCTACGGCGGCCATCAGCCCAATGGGGATTACCGGCTCAAACCCTATGGTGAGCCGTTAAGAAAGATCACCGGGATCGAACCCAAGGATTTTGAACCCATCTCAACGGTCAATATTGATACCCCGGAATACAGGCAACTCGTCCATGTGGACAGGCTCAAAGACATCCTGGCCCAGATTCCGGGGCTGGCATTCCATGAGGACAACCTTTACGACATCTGGATCAAACTTGCGGCACGGGATGCCTCCGGCAATACCCGGATCAGGGAAGTCAGTTTCCCGGTACGCACGGATGAACGGCCCGTGGTGGATATCGTATCGCCTGAAAACGGCGGCAAAGTGGTGGAAGGCGCAAAGCTCACGGTGAACGTCAATGCCTTTGACGATGTCGGTATTGACAGCCTGAGGCTGGTGGCCACCAGAGGAGACGGGCGTCAGGAAATCTACAATGAGCTGCTGCGCACCCCGCCGTACCAGTTCCAGGTGGCAATTCCGCCATATGATTCCCAGAACGCCGGTGAAAATGTCTTGTACCTCCATGTGGAGGCCATTGATACATACGGGGCGAAGTTCGACGATCCGGACAGCCACCGGGCCGTGGAAGATATCAATCTTGAGATTGTGATTGACCAGCCGCCGGCAGGGTCCATTGGATTGCCGGAAAACAACAGTGAGATCATCGAAGGGCAGCCCCTGCTCGTCCAGGTCAATGCCGTGGATGATCTTGCCGTGGATACGGTGTCCATCAACGTCAGGGGCCTGATCAACGGCGACAGGGTGTTTACAGATACGGTATTTCCCTATGAATTCCTGATCCCCGTGCCCTACGGCCAGGCCGGGAAAGATATCACGATTTCCGCCAGCGTGCGCGAAGTCCGGTATTCCGGCGAGCCCAGGGTGGTGCAGGTGCCGGACAAGGTGGTGGTCCATGTCCGCGCGGATGTGGATCCCCCGGTGATTGCGGTGTCCTCCCCTGAATCCAGCGGAGCCGTGGTGGTTGAAAAGCGCGCCCTCTATTATGCCGCCCAGGTCACGGATAATGTGGCCGTCAGTTCCGTTCGTTTTGAACTTTTTGCCGATAAAAACCGGGACGGCAGTTTCCAGGATGATGAGATGGTTGACACACATCTCAAGGTCAAGCCGCCGTTTGAGGGATCCATCCGGGTCAAAACCCTTCAGGACTACCTCGGGGAAAATGCCGGTGAAACCGATCAACTGAGCCTGAACCTCCGTTTCAGGGCTGTGGACGGCGGGGGCAACGAAAGTGTGGAGAACCGCCCGGTAACGCTCAAGGGAAATCAGCCCCCAAGTGTGGAGCAGATACAGATCCTGGATACCCGGGGATTCAACCTGGGCAATACCCTGTCCGAGATCACCGAGGGCCGGGAAATTGTGGTGAACGTCATTGCCTCCGACCGGGAAGCCGGCGTGGATGCCATACGGTTTTTCATGGCCTCGGGGGAAACTGTCGGAGACGGGGATTACGAGGAAAAAACCACAGACGAAGCTGCACCGTTCCAGTTCCACACCCGGGTGCCGTCCGGAAAAGCCGGCCAGCAGATCGGGTTCCGGGCCATTGCAACGGATGTGGACGGATACGCGTCAGATCTCTCTCTTGCACGGGTGCTGACCATCAAGAAAGATTTGCCTCCCGAAGCCACCATTATCCTGCCTGACAACGACGAATCCGTGGTCATCGACGGCCAGAAAATCGATGTCAGGGTGAAAGCCGTGGATGACCTCGGCGCGGACGGGATTGACCGGGTGGTCTTCCATGTCAATGATGTGCCTGTATATACGGCCTACAACTCCATCACGGCACTCACCGGCTCCCCGGGGCAGACCAGTGTCTACCAGGCCATGATCCGGCCCCCTGAGGGTGCATCCGGTGTGGTGATCCATGCAGTTGCCTATGATATTCTCGGTCAGCCCGGTCGTTCACAGTCCGTCCGTGTGGGCAAGGTAGAGGACACGGTGGCACCAGAGGTCTCTATCCTGACTCCGGCGGATAAGGATATCCTCACCACCGGTGAGGTGGTCAATGCCAGGATCGGCATTGCCGATATCGGGTCTGTCAGTGACCGGGATGTCGTTATTACATTTACCCGGGAGTATCAGTCGTCTGACACCGGTGCCTGGACCACCCTGGCACAGGAAGAGTCAAAACCGGTTCTGGCCATTAATGAAAGTGAACCGGACAAGTATTACTATATCTATAACGCCGCCTTCATCGATGGAAATGTCCTGGCCAGGACAGACCGGAACAACGAACGCGTCCGGATAACGGTACGTGTGACCACTGCCAACCATGACGCTGTATCGGAAACCACCCATGAGGTGGGGCTGCCCGTCAGCGACAGGGTTTATATGGCACCTGGTGACCCGGCAGATGGCGACGCAAGAATCGCGGCCAGGGATGTCTATTACCCGGCGGTGTCCGGATTCAGGGATGACAACGGCACCAAAACCATGGTTGGTGCCTGGTCCACCCGGGACCCCATGCGCCATGAGACGGGCATCGGCAACCTGACCTATCCCGAGTTCGCTTCCCCCGGGGAGTACGAACGACAGGCCCTTACAGGTATCTTTATTGCCGAATCCACCAACGATGCCTATGCCGATGATGCAGGAAACACCTATATCTATTCGGAGCTGATGACAGGGGCCGCAGAAGTGTTCGCAGGCACCATCGGTGAACTGCACACGGATTCCGGGTTTGTGATCGCCGGTAAATCCGGTGAACTGCCGTCAAAAAGCAAAAAGTTTACCCAGACCGCGTTCTTTGCCGGACTGAAAAGCGAAATCGAGAATAACCCGGATTCAGGGAAAATTTCCCTTGAAAATACCGGCGGTGAACTCCTGATTTTCACCGTGGTCAACAAAGATGCCAATTTCGGCCTGCCCTATATCCTGAAGGGCCGCATCGACATGCCGTATCCCGACGTATACGGGGTTACCCGTAAAGACGACATCGCCCTGGTGGCCAACGGACTGGGCGGCATCCAGGTGATTGACATCTCCAATCTCTCCGCCCCCTATCATGTGGGGTATATCAAGCCCAACGGATTTGCCAGGGATGTTGCCGTATCCGGACATTTCGCATTGATTGCTGCCTCCCATGAAGGCCTTGTGATTGCCGACATTCAGGACCCGGCTATGCCGGTGGTGGCGAAATTGGATACCCTGGGGGTTGCCAACCGGCTATTCATCGAAGGCAACCGGGCCTATGTGGCCGATATGGCAGGGGACGGCATGGTGTCCCAGCTGAACATCATCAATATTTCCGATCCCTATCACCCCGTACTGGAACGGACCGTGGCCCTGGCACCCCAGCGCCCGGATTTTGTCCGGGATGGTGTTTATGATGTCCATGTCAGCGGCGGAAAAGCCTATGTCACAGTGCATTATTCCGACCAGGAAGACAAGCCCGTACAATCCGTGGTCGAGGTGATTGATCTCAGCAGCCTTGACTCAAGGGTCAAAGATTCAACCGTTCCGGCGGTGATTCACCGAACAGCCGCGGAAACCGATTTTGCCCCGCGCGGCCTCACCGTGGCACGGGGAGCGCTCCAGGTGGCCGGTGCAAAACAGGGCATTGACCGTATCGAACTGCCGTCACTCACCGTGCTGCACCATATACCGGGAATTGAAGAAGCTGATGTGCCGGTGACCCAGTCCGTTGAGGTCGAATTGTCTGCCAACCTGCCTCCCGGCACGGTGCTGGCGGATTATATCCGGGTGAACACGGACAATGCACAGATCGGGGAAAATGTCACAGATCTTTTCGATATTGCTTTTAAGGACAGGGACGGGCAGATCTCTACCCGGGAAATCGTGCTGACCCTGAAACAGGATACCACCCTGGCGGTGGATACCGCCTATTTTGTGACGGTATCGTCAGGACTCGCTCCCGTCACAGGCCTGCCCCTGGAAAGTGACTACGGGTTTGCCTTTTTCACAGCAGTCTCCGCAGACGCAGGTAAACCGGACATCCACGCCGTTTCCCCGTCCTCCGGCGGTATTGACGGAAATACGAAAATTGTTGTCACGGGTGTCAATTTTTCCGAAAACCCGGCGCTTTATCTCGGCGGACAGCGTCTGGTTGTCGATCAGGTGATCACTGCCCAGGCATCCGGTGAGGACCATGACAAAATATTTGCCGCAACCATACCCAATTATGCCGGGCCTGCATCCGTAAAGGTGGAGAATGACGCGGGGCTGACCGATATCGTTCTGGGCGCATTCACCTATGTGGATATACTTGATATCTCCTTTATCAACCCGGCCGTGGTGAAGATCTCCCAGGCCGGTGAGGGTGACCGGGTCGAGGTGGTCGGATACGGGTTCCACGACGGCATTACCCTGCGCGCCTGGAAGAGCGGACAGCCGGAGACAGCGGTATCCTTCCCGGTGGACAACGACAAATTGTCCCTGTACAGCGCTGAAAAGATGGAATGGACCGTACCGGATTTCGGCGGTGCATTTCGCGGATTTATTGATGTGGAAATTTCAGACGTCAACGGCCGCCGGTACCTGGCCCCCCATGCGGTGTTTTACGGGCAGCTCACAGTGGATCGCCAGCTTGAGCCGGATGTCTATGTCCCACCGGATGACGATACCCCGGATATGATTCCGGACCCCCTGAAGCTGCCGCCGGGCAACATCGCTGACGTGGACGTCGATCCCACGCTTGGCCTGATTTACGTGCTGGGTGAAGGGGATAAGGAAAACAGGAAAACAAATGTCAGAACCATCGAGGAAATGGACCAGACGGTTCAACCGGCCTGGATTTCACTGGTCCATTATGCCAGGGATGACCTGGGCAATGCCGCGCCCATGCACGGCCTGGGCTATTACAACATGCCCAAGGAACTGGCGCCTGAGGATATGGTGCTTTCCGATACCCATCTATATGTCTCAGCAAAGGGCGTTCATTTTGAATATGTCAATCCGCCCTATGAAGACAAATCACTGGTCCTCGTTTATGACCGTGAAGATACACTCCCGGGAGACACCCAGGGGGATGATCCCCAGGGTAAAGACAAGGATATCCTGTACGCCCTGGAACTGAACTTTCAGAGCGTACCCACCACCCTTGACGTATCAGGCAACCTGCTGTTTGCCGCCAACCCTGTGGACGGGCTTGCCGTGATCAGCCTTTCCGACCCGGTAAAGCCCAGTGTCATCAGAATGATCACCCAGGGTGTCATTGACGGCCGGCTGGAAAATCTGGCAGCGGTCAAGGTCATGGTCTCCGGAGGCACATTGTTCGTCCTCAGGCAGGGGGGCGGTGTGTTCTCCTTTGACATCACCAAACCCTCGATTCCCCAAACCGGTTATGAGAAATTGTCAGGCGCGGCGTCAATCGTTGAAAATCAGGCCGGCATGGCCCTGTCAGGCAGCTACTGCCTGGATTACCGGCTCTATGATATCTCCCGGCCCGAGTATATCAAGCTCACCGGCAGCTACGATACCATGGGATTTTCTCTGCCCGGTTCCGGTACCTCCGATATCTTTACCCAGACCACCAGCGGCGGGGCAATGCATGAATACTTCAGACCCGCCGGCATCAGCCGGGTAAGGGAAGCACTTTACCTTTCCCTGTTTGATACCAGCAGGCCTTCGGATCTCATGCTGATTGACGCATTGAAAATCGATCTGCCGCCGCCTTCAGGCACCTCTCTCACCCGTCGCCAGAACACCGTCTACACCGATGACGGCATTCTTGTCATCGGTGATCTTGAGCGGCTGATCATCATGGACACCCAGATTCTGGATCTGATGGGTTCCAGTCCGGCCGCCGATGAAACCGGGGTGGACCCGGAATCTGAAATTGTCCTGGATTTCAACCGGGAAATCATTCCGCCCAACGGAAAGACGCTCACGGAATATCTGGATGACTACCTTGCCCTGGTCAGGGACGACGGCAGTCAGGCCGGTGTCAGCATCGGGATTACTGTCAGTAAAAAAGCAGATGATCCGTCAAAGATAGTTCTCACCCCGGCAAGCCCCCTCACCGGATCTGAAAAATACCGGATTAACCTGAAGGGCGATTATTCAAGCCGCAGGACACTGGGGCTTTTCAACCACGAAATCCCCTTTGAAACCGGAACTGCCGGCGTCGGCAAGCCGGCCATCATATCCGTGACGCCTGAGATCATCGCCACCACCGGCGGCCAGGCCGTCATCCGGGTATCGAACGCGCACAATCCGTCCTTTTACGCGGGCGGAAAACATGCCCCTGTGGTATCTGAGGCAAGTATTGATGCGGATACCCGTGAGTTTTCCCTGGAGATTCCTGAAAGTATTGCAGGGCCTGCCGAGCTGAAGGTTCAGAATGAGAACGGCGGCAATGATACCTTGGCCGGTGCATTCCAGTATGTAAAACCCTTGAGTCTGATTTCCGTTACCCCGGCTCAGGGAAGCCTGAACGGCGGCACAGAAGTACGGATCAAGGGAATGGGGTTCAATCCCGGATATTCAAGGGTTACCGTCTTTTTTGACGACATTCCGGCAGACCCGGATACCATCCGCGTGATTGATACCGAGACCATCGACATTCTGACACCCGCCGGCAGGCTGGGCAAAACCGATGTCACGGTAAAACTGGATAACGGCCAGCAGATGATGCTGAACGATGCATTCGAATATCAGCAGCCCATCCAGTCCAATATTTCCGGGGGCTCCCCTGTCTACGATATGGCCCTGGATCCCACGGGCACCTATCTTGCGACCGCTGCCGGTATCGGCGGGGTCACCATTTACAACATTGATGCGTCCACCTATACGGCCAATGCTGAAAATCCGCTGAATCCCGATGATCTGCGCAAACTGATTGATCTTAACAATGACGGGACAGACGACAGAATTCTGGCAACCGTACCCCTTCCCGGCCGTTATCACGCCCTTGGCGTGGATTTTTATTTTGAACGCAATACCGACCGTGTATTTGTTACAGCGGCCAGACCCGGGGAACCGGGAAGTGCCAGATTGTTTATCATCGGGTTTGACAGGGATGATCTGTCCGATGCCGTTATTGTGGAGTCCCTGCCGCTGAATGCGGAGTTTGCACGGGGAATTGATGTCGAACACAGCAGGACCCTTGTGGCCATGGCCGAAAAAGGCCTGGGCATCGTCGATTCTTTCCTTCAGACCCAGGCTTACCTCTCTGCAGCCATTCAACTGCCCCAGGGACATCGCGCCCTTGATGCGAAAGTGGTGGAGACCGAAGTCCCGGAGAGCGAGCGCTATGCCGTGGTTTCGGGTCATTACAATATTATTGCCAACCGGCTTGAAAATGAAACCGATCCCGCCACCGGCGGATTTTACCTCATTGAAAACAACACCCAAAAGGGGCTGACCATCACCGGACAGGTGGCTGTACCGGCGAGCAATGTTGCCCTGAGCGGCAACTATGCCTATCTGGCCGCCGGCAGCCAGGGACTTGTGATTGTGGATATCTCGGACCCGGCCGCGCCAGTGGTTGTCCACCGTATCAACGGCCGCGGCTTTGTTTATGATGTGGATGTCAACGGGAACACCGCCTATATGGCGATGGGAGAAAACGGCATATTGACCGTGGATATCACCGATCCGCTGAACCCCCGGGTTCCGGACGGCATGGAATCCTTTTCCGGAAACAGAATCACCTCCGTGATTGCAGGGAATTACGCTGCCCTGGGCGGTGGAGACAACGCCACCCAAGGCGGCGACGGCACCGGCATTGTCCAGGTCTCTCCGGATGTGGTCCTGAAGGCATTCTGCCTGTCTCCGGAAAACGCCATTCTGGATGAAGATGCCGAAGGGGATCTGGAAATCCGGATCCGGTTCAGTAAAGATATCAATTTCTGGGAGCCCAACCTTAATAAATTTGACGTGGCAGGGGCGGACGGGCAAAAGCTTGCCGCAAATGTCAGCATTGTGAACAATGACGCTATCATCATCGTGGATAAAAATCACGGCCTGGCACCCGGGGATATCGTCAACGTGACGGCCCGCCAAGGGATCGCTTCGGTGAAGCCGCTCCCGGAAAACAACACCCTTATTCTCTATTCCCTGGCCAGCGACCAGGTATTTGAGATGAAATACAGGGGCACCCGGCCGGATACCATCCGGATCGAAGCTGTTGTCCCGAGACATATTCCCACGGAAACAACAAGGCAGATCACCGTCTCCGGTCTGGGCATCCCCGATGACACAGGACGGATCCGGGTGTTTGTCAGTGACCTTGAAACCGATCTGGTCAAGGTTGACATGGCTGCCGATGATGAAAGCCACGCGGTGATCCGTACGGCAGTGCCGCCCATTGCCGCACCCGGGCAGTACGATGTGGTGCTCATGGTGGAAAAAGACGGGATCTGGGAAAAAGCCGAATTAAAGGGCGGATTGAAAGTGGACGCCCCGGTTGTACTCCACAGTCTGAGCCCCGCCTGGGGCCCTGTCCAGGGCGGTACGGTCCTCACGGTACGCGGTGAGGGCTTTGAACCGGGCAATACGGTAATGGAAGGCCTTAAGGCCCGTGTGGCCGACATCCCGGTACAGTCCGTAAGAGTGCTTTCCGCCAACCTGATGGAAGTTGTCACCCCGGTGGGATATCCCGGTGTGAAAGGCTTCCATGTGGAGGACCGGTACGGCAACACCGCCTCTCTGAGCGGAGAAAAAGGCTTTGGGTACGGGTTGAAACATGTGGCCTCCCAGAGTGTGGATTTCCATCCCTCCGACATCTATGTGGATCAGGAAACAGGGGTTGCCATTACCAACGGCGGGTTCCTGTATGAATACCCGAGCATCCCCATGCAGGCCTTTGAAGGGGTCAGCCTGCCGGACAACATCATGGCCGGTGCATTTGACATCCAGAATGCGGCGGAGCCGCTGCTGGTGGGCGGGGTATCCGCATTGCCCAGCGGTGATGAAGGGCGGCAGGATATTGCTCAGTTCCTGGCATTGAAAGCCCTTGAAGCCAAGAAGTTTTTATATGAGGAAGGCCTGGGAGACGAAGGCCTTTCCCTGGAAGAACAACAGATGCTCGGCACCCTTTCCAGCCAGCCCGTATTCCCTGTATCCAGGGACTCGGTCCGGGTGGTGCCGGCTGTTGAAACCGAAGACGGGATTCAGCGCAAGCGGCTGTATGTCGCCAGTGGTTCCAGCGGTGTCACCCGCCTGAACCTGAATGAACAGAACGGGCTGCAAATGCTCTCCACCGTTCTTTCGGACAGTGAGGCGTTCCATGTGGGTGATATGGCTCCTTATGGCAGCATGGTTTACGCGGCCAGGGGCGATGTTTCCATGTGTAAAACCCCCATAATGCCCTGCGACAATTGCGGCACGCCCAGCGGGTCTGAATCCATGGTCGAACGGATCAGTTATGCGGCGTCTTCAGACCCCGTTTATATGGGGCAGTTATTTGACGATTACCAGGGGGCGGTCAGAGGCGGCAATGCCCTGGTGGTTGACGGCCAGTGGCTGTTCGCCGGCGGATTGCGCAAAGGGCGGCTATGGAACACCAGCGGTGCCTGCAGTGCATTCAGAATCATCTCCGCCGACAAGCCGGGCGACGACGGATCCGGCACAGTTTCTTCCATCAACATATTTGATCCTTCAAAGCGCCGGGATTACCTGTTCAGCGGAAATGTATACGATCTGGTCTCCTACGGGGATCACCTGATTGCGGCCCTGGGCGGCAACGGTATTGAGATCCTGAATAAGTACAGGCCCGAACTGGAGAAAGCAAACTTCACGATTGATCAGGCCATCCAGAGAAATCCGGGGCCTGTGGTTCAGCTCCGGCGATACGGCAGCCTGATCTTTGCCTCCTGTGCCGGCGGCGGCGTGGTTGTGGTCGATATCGCAGATCCCATGGAACCGAAGGTTATTTCTGCGGGCAATATCGAACCCTTTGAATCCCTGGATTATTTTAAGAATCGCCTGGTGTCGGTGGAATCCGGAACCGGCATCTCCGTGTTCGACCTTCCCGGGGCATTTGTGGTGAGCACCTTCCCGGACGAAGACAAATACATTGCGTCCAATGAAAATTACCGCCTGACCTTCAATGAATATGTCACCCTGGATTCCCTGAAGCAGCCCGGGGCAGTGACAGTCACCGAATACGGTTCCGGCACGGCCGTTGATGCAGATGTTCAGGCTGTCTCTCCCGAGGACGGTGCGGACAGGGAGTTCAACCTCGTATTTGCCCGGACCCCGGGAACGGCTTACGAGATACGGGTGACCGATGCCCGGACCCTGGAAAGCGAGGGGCTCTGGGCACCGTTTACAGGCCGGGTCATTGCGGCGGCATCCGCTGCAGCCAGGCCCCGGATTCATTCCGTTGACCATGGGGTGATGCACCGCGGGGACAACCGTGAGATCATCATTCATGGTAAAGGATTCAGTGAAAACGTCAGAGTCTTTGTCAATACCCATGAGATTGAGACGGCGGTCAGGGACAGTGAAACGCAGTTGACCATCCCGGCCGGCAGTATAGACCTGCTGCCCCTGTCCGAAGGTGAACACGGCCTCCGGGTGGTGGACAACGAACTGAGCGCAGGACGTCCCGGTGCCCTGGTGATCGGTGCCGACCCTGCACAAACCGAATTTGCCCTGTCTCCGGAGTCCGGCAACACAGAAGGTGGTGGATATATCACGGTGACCTCCACGAAACCGGCCATCCTGCCCGGGGCAAAGGTGATCCTGAGATCCTCCTCCGGAAGGGAGATCCGGACCGAACAGGCGGCTGGCGGAGAATACATCACCAATCTGAGGGATGATGTTGTGGACCTGTCCACGTTCAGGTTCCTGTTGCCGGGGGTTCCGGCGCCTGATCTTTACTCAATCTATCTTGACATGGGCGGCAAAGAGGTCTTTGCCGGACGCTTTTCCTATAATATGGCGGAACAGAGATCCATTGACCTGCCCAATTATCCGCCCATGGAGATCGGCGGTGCCCGGAAACGGGACGATCTGCTCTTTGTCGGGGTGAAGGCCGGAGCCAAGCCTACGGAAGAGAACCGGTTCCTTATGGAAGCCGGATTTGAAATTTACAATACCGCCATCTGGGAACGGCCGGTACGGCTTTCCCAGGTCGCCATGTCTCAGCCGGTAACCGGGGTCAGCCTCTACGGCGATACCGCATTCCTGGCCAGCGGCAGCGACGGCCTGGTTGTTGTGGGCATCCACGACCTTGAGCACCCCCACGTTCTGATGAACTTCGGGGTGCCCGGCAACATTGCCACTGATGTGGATGTGAATGATTCCCGCCATATCCTGGCCATGTCCGTGGCCAATGAACTGGGAGAAGGGTATATCCGCTTCTTTAACCTGGAAGATCCGGAATTTGATCCACCGGCCGGCATCAGTACCATTTCTTTTGCCGGCGGGGATATCAAGGGCCAGCCCGTGGATATCCAGTGGCACCGGGATCAACTCTACGTTCTCCTGAAGCAGGAGGACCAGCTCAAGCTTGTTGTCCTGGACGGTATCGGCGGCCAGCTTGAGAGGCAAGTCTTTGATATTGACCGGGGCATCATCGATGAAGACGATCTCACCCTGGTGTCCATGCAGGTCAATTACAACCAGATCGCCGTCACCACAGGCAAAGAATACCTTGTGCTGCAGAAGAAAGATGATGCCTGGGAAACCGTGTACTGGCAGTCCAACACCAGTGCCGCCGGGGAACTGGTTCCCCACGGCGGCTCTTTCTTTGCCGCCGACGGCAAAGGCCTGACAGACCTGCCGTCTCCCTTCTTCTCCGTCGCCAGCGTATCTCCGGTTGAAAATGCGGATGTCACCCCGGGTGAAACCGTCCGGATTCATTTCAACCAGCTGATCAACACGGGCGAAGAAGACGGATTCAAGCTCAGCGAAGGCATCCGCCTCACGGATAAAGATGGTGCGCCGGTGCCGGAGGACGACTATACCTTTACGGGCATCAATACACTTTCCGGCGGGTATATCGATATCCGGATACTGCCGGGTGCAGCGGTCCGGGGAGAAATTCATATTACTGCCGGCACTGAACTTCGCAGTCTCTGGGGCGATCATTTATCCGAAGCACTGACCGTAACCTATGAGATCGTTGAGGGCATCCGTCCCCGTATTGAATGGGTGAAACGGAAAGCCGCCGGTGAACTCAAAGGCGTCTATTTTCACGGTGACGGCACCGAAACCGCCGTGATCTCAGGCAGTGGGTTCGGCACCAATGCCCAGGATATCAAAATTTATGTGGGAAGTGACCTTGTTGAAAGCGCTGCCATCCAAAGCGTTGAAGACAATGAAATCGTATTCACCATGCCGCAGATCGATTCGGCACTCAACACCTCCGCCCTGGCCGTCACCGTCCGGAGGGGAGAGGTGCGTCAACTGAAAAGCGGGGCTGTGGTCATCCAGCCCGGCGTCCTGATCCAGGACATTGATCCGGCAGTAGGGCCGCCCCAGGGCGGCAACCGGGTGAATATTTACGGCCTGGGGCTGAGCAGCAACGTGACCGTCAGATTCGACAGGGCAGTTGCCGGAGACCTGAAGCTCCATTCCAGCGGGAATATCAGTGTCCGGGTGCCGGCCGGCAGTTTCGGCCATGTGGACGTCTCCGTATCAAGTACGCTTTTCCCGGATGAGGAAAGCGTGCTGACCGGTGCCTACTTCTACGCCAACCAGGAAACCGGCGCTGTGGATCTGTCCACCGACACCCATAAATCCAGCCCGGTATCGGCCATTGCCCTGAACGGTGAGGTGCTCTACGCCGTCACCGGCGGCGGGTACACGGCCGTGGACAGGAACGGCCGGGTGATCGCCTCAAAATCAACCGCCAGGGCACAACTGGCCGTATCTGATATTTCCGATCCGGTCCACCCCGAATTGATATACAAAGAACTTGCCGACACCCGGCAGCCCTTCCACCTGGAAACCACCCTGAATCCTTCAGGGTTCAAAGATATCGCCGTTGACGGCGACAGCCTGTACCTGATCGGCGGCAACCGGTTGTTTTACATGGATATCACCCTGCCTGCCGACCCCATGCTCATCAATGACATTGCGTTGTTAACCGACCAGGGCGAGAGGGATCTGGGCCACAGTCTGGCTGCGGAAAACGGCTTTGTATATGCCGCCTGTGATACCGGTATCCGGATTTTCAAGAAAATGTCCGATTCCACCCTCCGGGAACATTCCCGGATCAGCCTGGCCCAGTTGGGCGGACAACCCGGCAACATGTTCATCAGGGATCACCTGTTGTGGGTCAGCTTCCCTGTCCAGAAACAGCTGAAGGCACTGGACCTGATGAAGGGCGGATATAATATTGAGACCTCAATCGATACCCTTGATATCAACGGGAACCGGGTGAGTGTCGATTCTTTTATCGTGAGAGATCATCTGGTGCTGGCAAGTACAGGCAAATCCGGCACTGTGGTGGCCTATGCCCTGAGATCCGGGGACGACTCCTATGCCGCAGGGCAGTTCCCGCTTGCCTATCTGATTGCCGCGGGTGACGTCTATGCCGGCCAGATCTTCTTAAAGGGCCAGACCCTTTATGTGGCCGCCGGGGAAGGGGATCTCCAGATTTATGACATCAGTTCCTGGCTCAACGGTAATTTTGCAGAAAAAATTAACCTGGCAGATTACTATGCGGTTACCGGCGCGGTGGACAGCATGGCCATCGGCCGGGGCGCCCTGTATGCCGGCTCCGGGTTTGTCTATCAGGACGGCGTGCCTTCCGAGAATCCCTTTGAGGTGGGCGCTGCCATCGGAAACCTGGGCGGCGGTCTGCATACGCTGGTCAATGAAGATCTGGCCATTGTGGCGCAGATTCCTGAACCCAGAGGTGTGCTGCCCTGCGGCGATGCCGTTGAAATCCAGTTCAACCGGCTGATTGATCCCGACATCGTGGCGCTGCTGGACCAGGGACTCTTTGAGGTGACCCTGTCCGGCGAACCGGTTTCCGGATATGTTTCCACCCGGGTGAACAATACCGGCACCCGCCTGTACTTCAGGCCGCTCCAGCAGTTTGAAGACGGCAAGGAATATGTGGTGAATCTCTCCCCGGTGATTGCCGATATCCACGGCAGCACCCTTCCCGGGGATTACAACTTCAGGTTCACCGCCGAAAACATGCAGGCACCAATGATTCAGAAGGTAACCCCCTACTATGTTAACTGGCGGGGCGGGGATCCCGTAGAGATTTACGGGGAAAACTTCGGGCCGGACACGGTGGTTACCGTGGGCGGCATGGTCATTCCCCAGTCGGATTTTACCAGACAGACATCGTCTGAAATCGGCTTTGTCATGCCGACGTTCGGAGAAAAACCGGCTGAAAACTACCTGGTGGGTATTTCCGTGGCCAATGGAACACTCGCATACTTCCTGCCCGGCCAGCTCATGGTGACCACAGATCCGTCCATTGAATCCATCGGCGGTTTTAACCGGGCCGAGGGCATTTTCTACCAGGACGACGATGTCTTTATCTACAATGCCGGTGAATATGCGGCCGTCCGCGGCGCCGGTCTTTACCCGTCCACACGGGTGACCGTGAACGGCAGGACCGCTCCGGAAATCGAACTGGTCGATTCTCGGCTGCTCAGTTTCCGTATCCTCTACGATACCGTGGGGCCCATTGAGGTCAGTGTCAGCAACCGCGACACCAGAGAAGACGAGGTCACGAGCCGCGAACTTGAAATCAAGCTTGAGGCCGGCACCCGTTATGAGGCTCAGGCCATGCGGGACCGGTACCGGGATATGCTGCTGATGTCCGATGGGAACGGATTTAAGCTCATGACCACCCGTGACGGTGTCTATCCGGTACTCTTGTCTGCAGTCGAGGTGCCCGAGGGCATTGCCCGGGCCGCCCTGAGTGCAAGGTATATCCTTGTGCATACCGATGCGGGGGAATTCATCACCTATGATATTTCCAATGTCTATTCACCCGTAAGGGTCAACCGTATCAGCAATCCCCTGAATATCCAACACGAGGATCTTCTCCTGTCCGGCGATACCTTTGTGACACGGTCGGGAAATGGGGAAATCCACATCGGCAATGTTTACGGTGCGGGCTGGCAGAGCTTTGGCAAAGACGGCCAGGATGAAGTAAAGGATATTGAAGCCGATGATGTCTACCTCTACATTTTAAGAGAGTACAGTGTCGATGTCAGGTCCCTGGATGCGTTTGATACTCCGTTGCTTGAAACCGCCACCCATCACGTCCTCATTGCCCCTGAAACACTGTCGGTGTTCCCCCAGCGACTGATCATCCGTGGCGGAAAACAAGTCGAAGCCTTTACCACAGGCCGTTTAAAAAGCCGCCGGCAAATCGACAGAATCGGCAGTGCCCGGTTTAACGATGATATCATAACGGCCGCACTCGCCGGTGACCTTCTCGGGGTTGTCACCGATGATGACAAAAACCAGGTGCACTTGTTTGATATCGGCCTTGAAGAGGGCAACCGGGATATGGCCCTTGAAAAACTGGCAAGCGTCATTACAGACGGTCCTTTCACGATCCAGCACATCAATTTTGCCAACACCCTGATGGAACTGAGATCCGGGAACCAATATTTCAACCTCAGGCTCCCGCTGCTGAATACCTTCGGTATCCTGCCCGGCCGGATGCTTTCGGACAGCATGGAACCGGTGGGCCTTTACACCGGCGGCCCCGCATCCGGATGGGATAAGGTCATTCTGGATGTTACCGGTTCAAACGCCGACACCATGTCCGGGGATACAAAGATGGCCGGAGAACAACTGCAGTTTTCACCTGTGGCCGATGCCTATCTGCCGGACGAAACCTATAGGGTGGCATTGTTCAACGATCCGGTGGAAGCGGTTGACGGCGGCGCACTGAAGATGGATCTGCCGTGGTACCTGGATACACCGCCGCTGTTCGGGGCTGTGGAACTGACCCTCACACGCTTTGAACCCGGGTTTGCCATTACCGGAAGAGAGACGCAGTTTACGGTTGCAGGTTCCGGATTTGACGCCGTCACTAACCTGACACTCAACAATATTACCATACCCAGACAAGACATCACTGTATCGGAAAACGGCACCCGCCTGACATTCAATGCCACTATCCAGGATACCGGGGCATACACACTGGTGGCGGAAGATGCAATCGGTCAGAGCGATACCCTGCCCGTGGCCCTGGTGGTTTCCGAGGCGGTCTCTCTGACGGGGATTTCAACGGATAACAGCAGGGGCAATACCTTTGTCAGCGATTCGGGCGGCACCCGGGTGACCATCACGGGTTCAGGGTTCTGGGGACGCCTGGAAGTGTTCTGGTTCGAAGCCGGCAGCGGATTCAGCCCCAATGACGCCAACAGAGTCGAAAATTTTACCGTAGCCAACGGGGAACTCCGGTTTACAACCAAGCCGGCAATTCACGGCAAGCAATACCAGGCCGTGGTGAGAAGAGCGGCCACCTCTGAAACCCTGTACGTCCAGCAATTGTTGACCGGTGTGGATGACACCCGGCCGCAGCGTAAGAGCATATCGGGTTTTGATTACACTGAGCCTTTAAAGCTTTCCTATAGTGAAGATGTAAAGATATCCGGCTTTTCCGCCACCGCAGCGTACAGGGATTACAGCGGCCAGCCGGACCTGGATATCACCCAGTGGTTTGAGTCCAATGTATCCGGTAATGTGATCCGGGTCTATCTGAAGCCCGGCTTTTCATTACAGCACAACCGGGAATACACCATTACGGTCCATGGTATCTCGGATCTTCATGACAACGCACCAGAGGCCGGTAACTCCGATTCGAGTATATTCACTGCAAAAGATACCCTGGCCCCCAGAGATATCGGATTGAAGAGAATGAACGACGGTGCCCTGATTACACAGGCATCGGTACTCACCCGGGGACGCATCTACAGGGTGATGCCCCAGGCGATGGACAACCTGGATGAAGCGGATCAGATCAAATTCCGGGCAAGGGTCTCCCATGACGGCGGCAGCACCTTTTCCAAAGAGCAGACGGTGATCACAAATACGGGCAAGTCCGGTGCGGGGATTGAACTCCGCATCAACGAAGCAGATACGGCAGTCGTTGTTGAACTGACAGCCATTGATGCAAAGGGCAACTTTTCAAACCAATCCTTCACCATTGCCCTGAAAGATCCGGATATCAATATATCTGCCGTATATACCGATCCCACACCCATTGATGAGATGAACCGGGCGGATATTATTTTTAATATCACGGGAGAGGATATCGACCTGGTCAACACCTGTGACATCAAGGTGTTCTCACGGCGGTTCCAGACCGGGCAGGTGAACGTCGGCGATACCATTAAAACCCGTATCAGCTACCTGAACCCGAAGCTCAAGGATATTCAGGATATCACGGTGAACAACCAGATACCGGTGACCCTGATCATGTCTTACGGGTTTGCAGGCGAGATGACAAAACAGGACAGCTATACCCTGTACCTGGACAGGACCCCGCCGGATGTGGCCATTGTTTCCCCGGCCAACGGGGCAGGCATACCCGTGGGCGAAGAGTCCACCGTACTTGTCCGGTCCTTTGACCGCTACGGCATCAAGGAAGTGGCAGCATCCGTGAACGGCGGTGCCTGGGAGGTGCTGTATAATCCCCGGATGTTCACATTCCTGGCTGCGGATGAAAATCCCGTCACCGTGACCGTACGGGCAACAGATCTGAACGATAATGAGAATACCGCCTCTGTAACGCTGCGCCCCTTTGACCCCACCGAGGGAGAACCCAGGGTTGAATTGCTCAAACCCAGTGACGGTACGACATTCCATGAAAAAGAGCGGATCCTTGTTGAGGCGGTGATGCTCAATGTTCCCGAAGCCATGCTCTACATGGATCTGGGCGGTGTCGAGGACAACCCGGCCAATCCGGCCCCTGTGCCGGTGAGCCGTTCGGAAGACGACCCCTCACAATTCCCCCTGGAGGTCAGACTGCCTGAGGTGGACAGTGATATGGTAGTCGTTCTGCGCCTTGAAGAGGTGGTGGAATTGTCCATGGCCGGTAATGCCAAAGTCGCCAGGCGGTTCATCAATGTGGTAAATGATGAGGGTGTCAGCGAAGAACTCTCCATGGAGATCAACCCCTCAGCCAGGGTACTGACGGGAACGGACCTGTGGGTGGACGCCGGTGAACCCGGCGGCATGCCGGATTTCAGTGATGAATCCGCCATCCGGGTGGACACCGGGGACGGGGCGGTTGAAGAGACCCCGGTCACCGCACCTGCTGCGAAGTTTGCCGTTGGCACCGGCGGTAGCCAGGTGGTCGTCACCGGCATCCTCAAAGATCTTTCCGGCAATGAAAAGATAACCCCCCATACACTTGAGAAACTCCCCTACTTGGGGGATGCTTCCACTGCCGTGTATACCCCGCAGTCGGCAGATGAAAAAACATCTCACATGACCGTGGTACCGGGGTCTGCGGAAAACAACCGGGATCTTGTCTTCTCCGTAAACAAGGCCCAGGGCGGGTATGAGATCAGAAGCGGTGAGGGCGTAATGTTCTCCAGCCCCGAGGGCAGGATTGATTATCTCTCCTTCACCGGCACCGGCATTGCCGCACTGGAAAACAGGGGCGGCGACCGCAGCCTCCTGTTTATGCCCTATGTAAACGGCGGGTTCGGCACCACGGCATCCCACAGCATTTACGGAGAGCTGATCGGCGTCGAGGGCAACACCTTTTTTGTCCGCAACGGCGAGATGTTTGGCGGGTACACCTACGCCCAGGGCGAATTCCTTTCCATTGCCGGCACCCTGGTATCTGATCCGGTTAATGCCACATGTGTTGACAAAGGCCGGCTGTTTGTATTGACCGGACACGGCGGCATCTATGCCTTTACCGTCAGCCGGCAGGGAACCCTTTCCCTTGAAAAATTGTACCATACGTCCGTAGGTGTTCCCGGCGGCCTTTTTGTGAGCGGCAACCGGATTTTTGCATGGCAGGACCAGAAGGTTCATACCTACGAGATTCTCTTGGAAGACCAGGCCCAGGACATTGCGCCGGGCACCCTGAAAGAAGGGGCGGTTCTTGATGTCCGTGGACCGGTTCACAGGATTCTTGCGGACGGAGAACTCCTTTGGATACTGACAGACGGTCCGCTAGAAGGGGGGTCATGGGAGAACATGACCTGGCAGGTCTTTGAAAATGATGAACGGGTGGGCCTGTATCACGCCAACACCGCTGATATCGCCTTCTCCGGTGCTGCCATGTATACCCGTATCACTGAGGAAAGCGACGCCCTGAACCAGATCCGTAAAACGGTAATCACGGCTGCGGCACCGGCTTCAGACCCGATCCAGCCCGTTGCCGTTCATACCCCCTTCGGGGTGACGCTTAAAGATCTTGCCCCGTCTGCCGCCCTGGGTGGAGAAGACTGGCTGGTTTCTGATGAAAATGATGTCCGGATACCGTCATTCCCGGTCCGCCCGGACAATGATACGGCCCGGTTTGTCCCGGCAGAATACCTCACAGACACCCGGATCACCGTTGCCCGCAGGGACCGTTCCGGCAATACAGCCACAGCCGAAGTGGCGATAGAGGCATTCGGCGGCTCTCCGTCCCTGCTGTCAGGCTTCCCCGGAGAAACAGACGCATTGACAAAGGATGCCTTTGTACCGGTGCATGTTACCTTCACAGATGCGTCCCGGATTCAATCCGCCGGCATTCAGTGGAATGGAACACCTATGCCGCTGGCACCGGTAGCAGACGGCCATGCCGGCCGCTGGGTCGATGTGCCCGACACTCTGTCACAGGCGGATTTCGTCCTGACCGCAGATGCAAACACCCTTGTGTCATACCCGGTATCCCTTGTGGACAACCAGGCGCCTGCAGGCGTTGTACGCGTGACCAGCCCGCAGAATAATCAGGAATTCACGGAAGGGGCTGTCATGCCGGTGACCTATCAGGCACCTGCGGATACGGGCAGTGAATTCAGATACGTTGAAATCAGACTGCTGGATGCCAACCGGAATATCACGGCAAGATGGATCGCCGCAGACAACGCGGGCAGCATTTCCGTCAAACTGCCGGAAATTGACGAATGGTCAACCTATTTCATCCTTGTCAGGGCCTACTACGGCGACACCTTTACCTTTGCTGAAAGTGATCCCGTAGGGATTAAAGTATTCCCGGAATACAAGATCCCTGCGCCGGTTATCAGCGGTCTGAACGATTATGTGCTGGCAGGATCGAAACTCTCGGTTCACATCACCAATGAAGACCTGCCACCCCGGCTCAACACCTTTATTTCCATTTACGATGACACCGGTAGCCTTCTGGATACGGGGGATCTGTCCGCATCCATAGCGGTTCCGGCAGATACATCCCTGCTGAAAGTTAAAGCCGGGTTCTCCGACGGCATGGGCAACAGCTCGGACACCGCCGGAGAAGTCCGGGTTATTGAGACGGTTACTCCAGCGGTTTCTTCGGATACCCGTCCTTTTGACATGGGAATTCCGGATGTGGGAGAGGCTGTTTTTGCCAGGGACCGTTCCTTCTACGGCATCTCAGAGCCGGTGCTGCGGGCCACCCTTGACTCCAGGATCACTGCATTTGACCACCTGGGGAACCGGCTGATCGTGGCACTTGAAGATATCGGCATCCAGGTGATTGATCCCAATGATGAATATACCATACTCAGTAAAAAACCTGAGCCTGATCCCATCTCCATGCTGAAGGTGTCCAACGGCAGGGCCCTGGCCCTTTCCGGAGATACGCTGAAAGGCTACTCGATTTCCGGTAATGCGGTTGAAGACGCCGCTTCAATGGCACTTTTCAGCAGGGTCCTTGATATTCAGGAGCGGCAGGGCCGCTTCCTGGTTCTGACCCGCGATCAGCTCATGGTGATTGATGAAGATTTTACCGTATTCAAGGTCTTTGACGGCAGTTTTTCTGCCATGGCCCAGACCCGGGACTGCATCTACCTTGCCGGGACTGACGGTGGACTCTCGATCATTCATGACGGGTATCAGAGCATGACAAACGTAGCTCTCAGCCTGAACGCGGAAAAACTCCTGGTGTTCCAGGGGGAACTTGTATCTCTGTCTTCAGACAATAACGGCAACGGCAGCATCAGCGTCATCGATATCCGCCGGCCGCTGACCCCGCAGGTTGCAGGCGTGTTCGGTGCAACTACCGGCCGGGATGTGTCCCGGGCATTTGTTGCCGGGGGCCGGGTCTATATCGGGTCGGACACCGGAGCGATTGTTGATATCCGGAGAAAAGACAAGGCATCATCCCTTGTATACAAAACCGAACGGCCAAAGGGTAACCTGGTGGATATTGATATCTTCAGGGGAAGAATTGCCGCAGCCGCGGGAGATTACGGTGCTGTTCTTGATACAGAGGTTTACCCGTCTGCCTATGATCAGGCCGTCAGCCGTGTGGAAACGGATTTCAGCCATACCTATCTGCTGACCCCGGATTTAAATAAGATTATCCGGGTCGATGCGGATAAAACCCAAACGGTTATGATGACCGGCATCCCCTTTGATGATTTTATCCTGACAGAAAACCGGGTGGCTGCCTTCTCAGGCGATACCCTTTACCTGGCAGACAAGGATACGCCGGGCGAGCAGAGCCATACCATCGTCAGCCAGGGCGATCCCATCACAGCGCTTGCATCGGCAGGCGAAAGCATCCTGGTGAGCACATTGAACGGCAGTATCATCCGGGTGGATGTCCCGGAACTGCCCATTGACGAATACACCGAAATAAAGACCGCCAACGTCTTTGATTCATACAACCCGGTCCGGATGATGGATTGTGACGGAGACTATCTGTTCTTCGCCCTGGGTACCGAGTTGTTCCGCCTGGATCTGACCTTCTTCCGGCAGCAGCGGATCAATCTGCCGAACCAGGCCCGTGCCCTCACTGTTTCCCAGGGAAGCCTCTGGGTGGGCGTCGGCAGGGAGATCTACCGCCTGAATGTCTCCGGGGACTGGACCGCACTGCCGGAACCCCTGGTGACGGCGGATTATGCCGTGACATCTGTTGCGGCGTCCCATGACAGGGTCTTTATCGGACACGGGGGCTTTGGTGCCTCCGTCTACCAGTACAGCCAGTTGACGCTTTCCGCCGGTGCCGCCCTTGAAACGCCCGTGGCCAATACCGTCTTTCAACAAAAGGACCAGGTCCGGCTGTCTTTGGCGGACCCGTCAGGCATCAATGCGGTGCGCTACCTGATCAGGGGAGAGATTGTGGCGGTACGGACCAGCGCCCCCTTTGAGGCGGTTGTAACGATTCCGTCTGAACTGCCCAACGGGCAGAGTTTCGACATCGAGTGCCAGGCGGAAACCGTGTGGGGAGATACCATCAGCTCCTTTGTGAGAAAAGCCGTGCTCCAGGGTGAAAACCTGCCGGCCAACCCCTTTGTTGCGACTCTTGAGGTGAAAAACGTCTGGCTGCCCAAGCCGGTTGAGATGCGTGCCCAGGTGTTCAATAGCCCCTATGCGGTTTCCCTGGTTGAATTCTATATTTATAACGAAGCCATCGGCGCCTATGATCTGATCGGAAAACATTACGGACCCGAATATCTGATGTCTAGAAATGAACCGGCGGGAACCAATATCCGGTTCAAGGCCAGGGCCATTGATGAGTACGGTAATTACACCGAATCCAATGAAGTTGTGATTAACCGCGCCCAGGATCTGTTCGCGCCGGACAAATCCGAGTTCAGCCTGTCCGGGGTGGTAAAGAACAATTCTCCCGTGGACGGTCATCCCTTTGCAGTGAACGTACTGCTCAACGATGATGAAAGCGGTGTTGAACTGGCCCTGCTCAAAAAGGACGGGGTGATCGTGGCCGCAGGATTTGAAAACGGCACCCTGACTTACCATGAAGCCCCCCCGAACGCAGGGGATGTCTATAACTATTCCGTTTATGTCAGGGACAGAACCGGGCGTGAATACACCCCGGATGTGACCCGGACCTATACTGCGGTGACAGACAGTTCGCCTCATATTGTTTCCGTGACGTCAGCGGACAGCCTGGTGGAGCAGCGCAGCCTGAATCTCAATGTCAGTGCATCGGATGACCTGGCCGTGAGCAGGATTAAAGTCGAGTGGAACGGAACGGTTGAGGAAAAGTTGTTTGACACGCCGTCGTCCCAGGTTACCCACGGGTTTGTGCTCAAAGACGCGAGGACCGGCCGCATCACCCAGGATACACCGGAAGAGATCGTGGTCACCGTCGTGGACAGCCACGGGCAGGAAGCCAGTCACCGGCATCCCGTCGTGGTGACTCCGGATCTGCCGCCGGATGCGGGGAAGCTGAGTATTACAGCGGATGAATACGGCTTTTTCGACTCAAATATCCGGGTACCCATTAACCATATCGACCAGGCGGACGACAGCCCGGTCAGGGAACTTACATTATCTGTTTTCCAGATGAAGAACGAAAAGGCCGTCCGGGTTTATGAGAATAAGGCGCTGTTGTATTCAGGGTTGAATACAACCATCCGGGCCCTCCAGGAAGAATGCACAAACGATCAGCTGTCCTTTTTTGTCAGGATTACCGACCGTTTGGGCCAGAGTGACGATACTCAGATGATCAACGTCAACCTGACCCAGAAACCCAATGAAGTTATTTTCATGGCCTCTGCCGGTTCCGGGGGAAGCCCGGTGGTGAATCCGGCCAAGGTAAGGGCGGGAGAGCCGGCGCAACTGAAGGTGAAACTGGTGGATTCTGCCGGAAGAGGCGTGCCGGATCAGACTGTTACATTCCGGCTTGATGTCGGACCGGACAGTGCTTCCGGCCAGACTCTCGGTTCGGCAGTTACAGATGCCCAGGGCGTTGCCGTACTTGATTTTGATACGGAACGCCAGGCCGGATACTACAGGCTGGTGTGTGTGTATAACAGTGCCCCCGATATTGAAGCCATTCATAACCTGGAGATTCTGGCGAGTGATGCCCATACCTTTGAATTCAGCCACCTGCCGCAATTGACGGCAGGCGAAATCTTTGAATTCAGGATCAAGGCGCTGGACAAAGGCGGAAACCAGGTGGCGGCAACCGGTGATGACACCGTTGAGATTATCATTACAGACCCGGATTTCCATTTTGGATTTGCCAACCATGTGGTCATTGAAAAGATCATTGATTTCATGTCCGGTGAAATTATTGGTGAAAAAGCGGTTGTCTCCCTTGAAAACGGCAGTGCCGCAGTGGCGGTATATCCATCTGAAACCTGCGGCAACTTTGAGGCGTTGATCGGGGTTGATCCTGCAAGCGGCCTTACCACCACCTATGATACGGACGGATCTTCCCTGACACCTGCAGATGAGGCGAACAGGATTTCCCTGGAAGTCATGCCGGCAGCACCGGCCACCATGGCCATGTCGGTTATTTCCGTGTCCAATGGCGAACTGGGAGACCCGGAACGGGTTGAAACCGGGGAAGAGGTCTCCGTGGAGATATCCGTAAGGGACCGGTTCGACAATATCGTGACCCATTTGAAGACAGACGGTCACTACACACCGGTCAACTTCCGGGCAGATCTGGCATTGACCGGGGATGCCGTCATTGCCAATGACATGGGGAACCAGGTGCTGCTTTCCAAGGGCACCGGTACGTTCATTGTAACTGATCCGACTGCGGAAGACACCGTGGTTTCCATTGCCGCGATCACCCCCCATCCCGCATCCCTGGACATTGGAAAGACATTGACCCTCACCTTTGTTGCACCGCTTCCGGCCGTGCAACTCTCATATGTGACAATGGCCCATGACAGTATGAATACGGCTTTCGTATTTAAATATACCGGTGAGGTTGTCTCCGCAGGTACCGGTGCGGTCATGTCCGTGACCATGGATAACACGGCGGTTTCCGGCAGTTTTGAAATTAACGGTAATCAAGTGGTTTTTGAGCCGGACGGAGGGATGACCCTGAACAGGGAATACCTGTTCGATACCACGGAATCTTCCCTTGTCGGTGCATCAACCAATGACCCGGTGCTTACGCAGCAAATCACCTTACTAAGCCCACACGGAGCAATCCCGCCGCAGGAGGTGCCATTTGTTCTGGAAGGTGCGGAAAAACAGCTTGTTGTTGATTTAGGTGAGGGGATTGATCCTGTAACCATCGGCATGGGAAGAGCTTTCTTCGGCAATTTCTCTGCTGACTTCAACTGGGAATCCCTTACATTTACCGCCCCCATGTTTGATCAGCCTGAACTTGAGCTGGCCGAGGGCGATGATGCCGCTTCCCAGCGTAACCGGGTGAACGACGGTGACACCGTGGTCCTATTTCTTCACGGGTTCTTTAACGATATGCCGTTGATAATGGCAAATACCATTTCAGTCCGTCTCCTGCTCAAGGAGATGGACCTTGACAATGACGGCATTGTCAATGAAATCGAACTGGCCATCGGAATGGACCCGTCCAAAACGGACACCGACGGCGACGGCATTGAGGATATTTTTGAAGATACGGATGGGGACGGGTTACCCGATTACGACGAATATGTCCTCTACCGTACCGATCCCCAAAAGGCGGATACCGATGGTGACGGCCTCACCGACGGACAGGAAGCCAATACCTATAATACCGATCCTCTGGATGCTGATACGGATGGTGACGGGCTCACAGACGGTGAGGAAGTTTTGAACCACCAGACCAATCCCGAAATGCCGGACAGCGACGAAGACGGGTTGTCCGATAAGCTGGAGATTCTTACCGGAAATGATCCCAACAACGCCTCCGGCATTGATATTGCCGCATGGGTGCAGTCCCTGTCCGTCACACCGGAGACCCTGAAGATTTCCCTTACGGGAGATGATCCGGTATCTGTCCAGATCAACGTCGGAGCTGTTCTCCTGGTGGAAGGGACTGAGTATACGGTCGATGTGACCGATGACCGTATGGGGACGGTATACGAGAGTCTGGACACATCCATTGCCGTATACAGGACTGACGGTGCTTTTGATGCCCTTCGGGCCGGAGAGACTTTCCTGCAGGCCACTCTGGGCAGCCATACAGAACATGCAAATCTCATGGTGTTCAATGAAATCACTGTGAGTGAAGAAAGTTCCATCTCAGCCGATATGGACGGCGCCAATATCAGGGTGACGGCAGAGGGGATATTAAACATTGATGCCCCGGGAATTACCCTGAAATCCCTCCATGTTGAAGCGGGCGGGAAGGTGGTCGTGTACAACACGGTTAAGGAGTTGAACCTGACCGGTGATCTGATTGTAGATACAGGCGGACAGGTCGTTTCCTATCGTGATGACATGCAGTGGGAAAACAATCCCATTCCCCTTCCCCATGGCGGCGATTCATCTTCGAGTGAATTAAAGGGGGAAGTCAAGCCTTCCGGGGAAGCCGGCAGTGTGTATTATCACCGGTTCACCATAGATGAGGACGCTTACTATGAATTAAATGCATATGAATCATTTGCAATGGACATCCTTCTGTTTCATGACGATGGAGAACTCGACAGCTCTGACTACATTAAAACCGGATATTCGTGGGATGACTCCTATACCCTTTCTATAGGAGGCGATAAAGGTGAGAATGATATTAAACAGGGCAAATACCTTATTGCGATCGGGAGCAGGGGACTGTCTGTTGCCGATGCCGTGAGCGGCATTAACACAGCCCATGATGAATCGTATGGGAGCTTTGAGCTGACTGCCTGGGTCGGTGATAACGGTGATAAGGGCATGTATCGGTTTTCATCTTTTGCCCATATCCCTTCATACGGAATGTTCAGGACCCCCTTATTTCCCGGGACGGGAGGTTTTTTTGAGGATACCTTTAACCGGGCCACCTTGTTTGCCGGAACACGGGATATGGTTGAGAATAATTCAAACGGTGTGATTCATATCACCGCCTCCCGTGTTGAAAACAACGGGATCATCCATTGTAACGGAAATAATTATATCTACCAGTACCAGGAAAACAATGGATCAGGCGGTTCCATTACCATCAAGGCCCAAAAGGTGGACGGGCAGGGAATTATTTCGGCAGATGGGGGAGACCGAGATGACTCGGAGGGTGTGTCAGGGGCAGGGGGCCGCATCGCCGTGTATGCTCCCCAGATTGCCGCTACACTTAATCTGTCTGCAGAAGCCGGGGATACCGATAGTTCGGATTGGCTCAGGGGGGGGGCCGGAACCGTTTTTACAGGTACGAATGATACGGATTTTGGTTCCCTGACAGTAGATGCCGGAGGAATAAGCGGAGGCCATGCCACCACTACACTCATGTCCGTGGGCCGGCATGAAATCACAGGGGTACGCCAGGGTAGTACCACAAATACGTGGTGGATTGATACGGATACGGCGTCCTGGCCGGAAAGGGATTTTGAACGATACCAGCCGGGATTAAAAGGGCTTTTTATAAGCCTTGATGCAGATAATTACGGGGCACCCCTGTACAGGATACTGGATAACACCCAGAATAGTATTCTGGTCGGGGCCGCCCAGAATCTTATCGGGGTCACTGGACAGAGCCTCACCGGCGTCATCCGGTTGGATAAACTTACGGTCGTCAACGGGGCTCGCCTGCTGTCAGAGGATCGGGTCCATACCGATGAGTTAGTGTTTGACTCCCCCAATGCCCTGGCCGAAGTAAAAGAAATTTATCCTACTCCCCCGCCGGAAGCCTCCATGGTGCCGGTTGGATTTGATCCGCTGGCAGGGGTTGAATTTGTAGTTGATTTCACCGGTTTCTCCATCGGGAACACCCTTGACAAGGTTTCCCTGTCAGTGACAGGTGCGGCAAAAGACGCCCCGTTTACCCTGGAGCATCCGGCCGGTGCGAACATGTACGAGGCAAGGGGGCAGTTCATCGTTACTGTTGATGAATCGGCTGTCAAGGGAGATATCATCTTTCTTAACCTTACGGCGGTAGCGGCGGACCAGACCGTTTCCGTTCCCGTAACCGCTGAGGTGATCGTCGGCGTTGCCGGGGATACCACCGTGACTGTGGATGGTGTTTCAGATATCACGCCTGACATGACCTATGCCAATGTCATCGTCGCCAACGGCGGTGTCCTGACCATGGATCAGAGTATGCCTTTCAATGCCATCCATATTGAAGCCGGCGGTAAAATGATTGTGACGGGGCAGGTGAAAACGCTCTCCCTTCTGGAGAAACTAACCGTAAATGAAGATGGCCTTTTATCCGTAGCACCGGTGGATTCCGGGCCGTATAAAGGCAATCATGGCGGGGACAGCGGGGCCTATGGTAATAATGTTCCTGCATTCGGCAGTTTCAGAAATCCCGTTTTCCAGGGCAGCAGCGGGAAGAAATCATCCTGGGAGGGGGATATCGCTCTCATGGGAGGCGGTCTTTTAATCATTGAATCTCCGGAGATTTTATTAAACGGTATTATCCAGGCTGATGGGCAAGATGCCAACTCTTTCAACACGAGTCCGTTTTGGCAAGACTATTCCAATGCTTCCGGTGCCGGGGGAACCCTGGTGGTCCAGACGGATAAGATTACCGGAAACGGTTCGATTACTGCCAACGGGGGTGACGGATATACTGACCAGGAATTTGATATATGGTACTCATCCGGTGCCGGCGGCCGGATTGCCATTCATTCAACCCAGACAGATATCCCGGATACACTCAGTATATTTACTTTTGCCGGTATGCCTTGGCCAGGCTGCTCGGAGCGCAACCCCGATGGTGGGCCAGGTACGGTATTTATCCGAACAGCCGGTTCCACATACGGGACATTAATCCTTGACGGAAATAATTCAAGTTCTATCTCAACAACAACTCTGAGATCCGTGGGCCGTCACAAAATTAAAGATATCTTTCCCGTGGAAAATGATGCCGGATATTTCTGGATCGAGGTTAATGAAGAGCCTTGGCGAAATTATTTAAAGGATTTGGCAGCCAAACAACTGGGTCTTGAGAACCTTACCATTATCCTGGATGATGCCGATGTCAAAGGCCAATTATACCAGGTCGTGGAGAATTCTTCGAACCGTCTGAAAATCCATACCGGCAAAACTATTGAAGAAATGGCGGCCTTTAAAGGAAAAACTCTGGCAGGGGTTATTCGCCTTGATAAATTGGTCGTTAAAAAGGGGGCACAACCCATAGCATCTGACATTATTTTTGCCGACACCTTTGAATATGACGCGGTTGGTGCCTTGGAAGACCTTGAGCTTTATTCAGATCAGATCATTGATCTGGGCAGTTTTTATTCAGCCGGTGAAACGCTCCTTTATATCGGAAAAGTTATCGCCTCAAGCGTTACAATGACAGGCGGGAACATGCAGGTGCGCGGATCGCTGGATGTCACAGGTAATGTGATGCTGGACGGGGCGGCTTTTGAATCTGATTCGCTTACGGCGAGTGGGGATATACAGGCGATAAATGGTTCTGCTCTGGTTTCAGGCACCGTCAATGCCGCAAACCTGAAACTGGACGGTGCAAATATAACGGTTGAAGCCCTTGATGTTACTAACAACGCTGATTTAACGGCCAACTCAACTATCACGACCTTTGCCGGCAGTGACGCCCGTATTTATGAACTCAGTATCCATGCGGGTAATATTTTCAGCATAGAAGATTCATCAATCAATGTCACCGGAAAGGGATACCCAGCCGACAGAACCCTATATAATCGACCCTTTGATGCAAATTCTACTGCCGGATCGCACGGCGGTGCTAGTGGTCAGGGCATCCCCTACGGCGACTACCGTCATCCCGCATGGCCGGGAAGCGGGGGGGATCGTTCTGCCGGCGGCGGTGTCGTGTACCTGACATCCCACACTCTGATAATGAACAAAGGTTCGTTATTGGCTGACGGCAATGAATCAAGCAGTTGGTTCACCGGTTCCGCCGGAGGCAGTATCATTGTTAATGTGAACACCCTGG
Source organism: Desulfobacter sp. (assembly GCA_036881925.1). Classification (GTDB taxonomy): domain Bacteria; phylum Desulfobacterota; class Desulfobacteria; order Desulfobacterales; family Desulfobacteraceae; genus Desulfobacter. Next base: position 11,752 of record JBAJNJ010000002.1, on the reverse strand, counting down.
CCGATACGGGAGCTTCTCCGAGTCGTATCACTGCCAATGGCGGTATGGTAAATTCCGATTACCCCGGCGGGGGCGGCAGAATCCGTGTGGATTATCATGAAAACAACGGGTTTGATATCGCAGGAATCATTGCCCGGGGGGGAGCTTCTTCCAGTACCGAAGAGTTCGGACCCTGCGGTACGGTTTTCATGAAAAAACAAGGGGAAAAGGGGATATTAAAGATCTCTAATTCTGATCCTGAATTTTTAATCGAGATGAGAACGATTTACCAGACACCTTTGAATATACTAGGTAAAGCGCCGGTAATTGCGTCTGTTGCCCAGGTTTCCGGGCAGCAGGACCAGTGGGCTGTGAGATTTATAACTCCCATGGATGACGAGGTGCAGCCAGGGACCTTTGAAGGGAATGATTCAATAACCGACCACAGGTTTGAACTGAATCAATCCTCTGCGCTGGAGCTGGAAATAGATGTAGATGAAGCATCCGGTTACATGGAATACAGGGCATACGTCTATAAAGACGGCGAACCTGATCCTTTCTTTTATATATTGAAAAATCAGGAAGCGTTCACCACACCGGAGTTTAAACCCGGAAACTACCGGGTTGTTCTTAAACAAATAGAACCGTCTTTGACTGCGATGGCGAGAGACGCATCTTCAACGAGAGATGAGCTCCAGACAAATACGTATACCTTATTTATTTCTCCGGCGTCAGCCTACCTGCCTTTTACCGGGGACACCCGTTTGAACGGATATGCCATTGATCTGGATGCCTCGGATGCTGACGGACCGTATTATGAGATCACAGGTGCAGAGAACGGGACGACCCTGCTGGTGAAGGCACAAGATGATATTTCCCTGATGGCTGGAAAAACTGCAGCCGGTGTTCATGTGATTAGCGGTCTCATTATCGAGGAAAAGGCTGTGGCGGACTTTGGAACAGATCGTGTGATTCTGGATACTGTGGACGGATTAGACGGAATCAAAGAAAAAACCGGTCTGACCGCAGGCTGCCTGAAGGACGACCATGGTGAGGATTTCTGGCTGACATCCAACATCCCGGAAGGGTTCAGCCTGGTATTGGATTCCGATGTCCTCAGTATGCAGGGCCTCAGCATTGACGACTGGAACCTGACCCTCAACGGCCACCTGGAGATCCTTGCAGACCTTGGGGTGAAAGGAAATAACACTGATGTGACCTTAAATGTGACAGGCGGAATCCTCGTACATGGTGATGCCGTATTTTCTGCCAACACCCCTGGAAGCATAACGGTAAAAACTTCTGAACTGGACGTTCGGGGCAGCCTCATCGATAACGGCACAATCCCAACGACCTTTGTCTTCTATCTGAATCAAACGCTCTTGCCGGATCATGCAGGCCGGCATTTCGGAGCAGGTATTGCCGTGGACGGTGACACCATGGTGGTGGGAGCTGGGGGTAATAATCCCGGGGTGTATGTTTTCCAGAAGCAGGGAAATGAATTTATCCAGAAAATTCAATTGCTGCCTGGGGATGGTCGTACTGAGGATTTTGGGCAGAGTGTTGCCATCAGCGGTGATTATGTCCTCGTCGGGGCAAATGAATCGGTCTATGTATTTGAGCGGGAAAACGGCGACTGGGTTCAGGCCCAGAAATTAGTCCCGGCCGACCATGATAATTACGATTATTTTGGTGTTTCCGTCTCGGTTGAGGGGGATTACGCGGTCATCGGTGCAAAATACGACGATGATAAGTCGAGCAACGCAGGTGCAGCCTACATATTCAAACGGGAGGGAGGAAATTGGACGCAGACAGCCAAACTCCTGGCTATTGACGGGTCATCTTATGATGGATTTGGCAGTGCCGTTTCCATCAGCGGTAACTATGTCGTCATCGGTTCCCCCGGCAAGGATTACGGATATGGTTATAGTGGAACCAGCGTCGGCGCATCCTATGTGTTTAAACGGGAAGGGGAAGGTTGGGCACAGACCGACCGGGTTATTCTTACCGACAGGGAAGCCTACGATAATTTTGGCACGGCTGTACTCCTGAAAGGGGATTTGGCTGTATTCGGTGTTGCACGTGATGACAACTGGACCGGATCTGTACGGGTGTTTAAACGCAGTGGAGAGAAATGGTTTCAGACGGATAAGTTAACCTCTCCCAGACAAGGAGAAAAACTTGGCAGCTCCGTTCACATGGACGGCGATTACATGATCGTAGGTGCCGAAGGGGCGGATGTGTCAGGGTATAACAGCGGCACCGCCTATCTGTATAAAAAAGAGGGCGACGTAGAGCTTGGGGCGTGGAAACAGAAGCAAAAATTTATTAGCCTTGGTGGTAAAGCCAACGATAACTTCGGATGTGCTGTCGGGATCAGCGGGAATACCGCTGTGGTCGGCGCATCAGGAGCTGACGGGAATGCCGAGGACTCAGGCGTTATATATATCTGGAAAAATCCGGATTTTTAATTTTTTGATAATTGAGGAGTAGAGGAACATGATGGTGTTAAAGCGGTTCATAATGATGGCTGGAATCATTTGTTTACTGGCGGGATGCAACGATGGCCAAACAGAGGGTCGGGTTGCCACGGTAAACGGGGAGGGGGTGTCTCAAGCAGAGGTTGACGCCTACCTGAAGTTCAAGCGGGCAGATACCGGTGATGCCGGCCGGAAAGACCGGGCTCTGGACAACTACCTTGAAAGAAAGGCCCTGACCCATGTGATCAGCCAGAGCGACCTGCTTGATACTGAGATGATGGCGGCTGAGTTAGAGGATTTCAAGATGCAGATGTATATCTCCAGGTATTTTGATCTTTTCCTGAAAGAAAATGTAACGGACCAGGCAGTGCGGAATTATTACAATACCCGTTCTGAGCAGTACCAGGAGGAAAAGGCCAGGGCTGCCCACATCCTGATCCGAACCCATAAAAAGATGACCGAACCCGAGCGTAAGGTCAAGTTGACCACTGCCAGGGAAGCCTATTCCAGGATTAAGAAGGGCGAGGAATTCAAATCGCTTGCCGAAGCCTATTCCGAAGACCGGATTTCCGGGAAAAAGGGCGGGGATCTGGGATGGATGAAAAAAGGGAGTATCAGCAAGCAGTTTTCAGATGTCCTGTTCAGCCTGAAGCCTGGTGAGGTTTCCGAGCCCTTTGAAACTCCGTTCGGGTTCCACATCCTCACCCTCGTTGAAGGGCCGGCTGTTGTAAAGCGCCCTTTTGATGCGGTTGCCGGGGATATCCGTTATCAGCTCCGGGCCAAGGCCAAAAAGGCAGAGATTGAACGATTGATGAAAGAGATCACCATCACGAAGCCGTAACAGTCCGGCAGATGCAATGTAAACCCATAAACATCCTTCCGGGTGTATAGGATACAGAACTATATGCAGAAAAAAATTTGGATGATGGCGATTATATGGGGGCTTGTTGTCATAGGGTGCCGGGATCAGATAGAGGCACCTGAAGGTGATGTCCTGGCAAAGGTGAACGGGATACCTGTAACGGCATTGGATTTTGAACAGGCTGCTCTGAGAGCTTACGGGGAGAATTACCGGGACACGCTGGCCCTGCCTGCCCGGAAAGCGCTGGTGGAGAGCCTGGTACTGGCAAAGGCCATTGCGCAGGCTGCCGAGCAGGTCTTTACCCCGGAAGAGAACGCCCTTATTAAGGCCCGGGTCCGGGCATACAGAGAGGAACTGCTGATCCAAAAGTATCTGGCGGAGCAGGTCCGAGTGTCGCCGGTGACCCAGGCACAAGTCCGGGAGTACTACCAGAATCATTTAGAGGACTTTGGCAAGCGGGAAAAGATCTTTTATGAAATGGTGATCTCCCGGCATCCGGTGGGCTTTTCCAACCGTGCCGTTTATCTGGAAGCCTTTGACCGGGCACCGGACAAAAATTGGCAGGCATGGGTAGGCCGGCTCACTGCCCAGGGGATTCCGGCAGAGTATCAACAAGGGGTATATGAAAACCAGAAGTTCACCCCAACCCTTTCCACCCTGATCCTTTCCCTGGATGAAAACGAGGTGTCCGGCCCCGTGTTTATTGATTCCCGGCTGTACCGGGTCAGGGTGGCCCGGATTGAGCGGGTGGCGCCGCAGCCCTTGAATGCCGTGGCGTCAGACATACGGCGGAAACTGGCCCCGATAGCCGTAAAAAACGCCCTGGAAGAGGTAAAGGCAGGCCTGCTGAAACAGGCAGACATCACGTACATGGATAACTAGTGCCCGGCAGGATCCTTCTGACGACAAAAGGAGGCCGGCTCCGGCACCAACAAAAGCAAAGAAATGTTATGGAGAAAATTAAATCAGGATTTCCAATTCGGGCATTGCTGCTGAGCCTGGCTTTATTGTTGTACGTTTCCCTGGGGGCGGTATCTGCTGAAACCCTTGTATTCCATGAAGATTTTGAAGGGCCGGCCACAGGCTTTGTTTTTTCGGAGAAAAGCGGCTGGCGGTATTCGGATTCCACCACGGCCAATCGTTCTTATAACAACACCCGGTTTATGGAAGCTTCGGAAGCCGAGGGTGGCAAATGGTTCGGGGGATACTTCCGTTCAAGAACGGCGGAGACAACCGAATACCTAACCATTCCGGAGGATGCCGGGCGTCCGTACCTGTCGTTTTTTTATAGGGCCAATTTTGACCATGACCAGCAGGTGGATATCTATCTTAGATCCGTTAAAAAGAAATGCTTCTGGTTTTTCTGCTGGCAGGAAAAAACCGAACGCCGGGTGGCCCGGATCGACCATCGCGATAACACGGGAAAATTCCACAAGTGGCAAAAAATTGACCTGTCACGGTTCAGGGGCCGGGAAGTTAAACTGGTTTTTAAAAAATGGGGGTATGCACCGTACGGGCCGGGAAGCTTTTTAATGGATGACCTGAGGGTGGGCACACTTCCGGATGAAGATACGGACAAAGACAACATTCCGGACGCTTACGACCCCACCCCCCAGGGAGAAACCCTTCCCCCTGTGGAAAATGTCAGTCTCCTTCAACAGGGGCCCCCCTACGTCCGCATTTCCTGGGACAGGATGGACCGGCCCGATATTGCCGGTTACCGCATTTTCCGCCGGGAAAAGGGAAAGAAAAAGAAAGAGATCATTGCCGGCCGAAAGGATCCGCTGTCTGCTGGGGATGACACCTTTTTTGACCTCAAGGTCCGGGATAGGAAAACATATTTCTACTGGGTTGTGGGGGTGGATATCTTTGGCCGGGAAGGAGAGTCGGCCCAAGTGCCCGCCAGTGTAACCGTCCACCTGAGTGAGCCGGCCCGGATGCCCTTTGTCGAGCATTTTGACAGGCCGGCCAACCAATTTCTTATCCCCCCTGCCCAGGGCTGGGGGATTGGCGAAAGCCAGGGAGAATGGGAAAGCTTCTCAGTCAACCGCCATCTGGACAGCCGGCCCGGAGAGGATTCCGATCTGGAAGAACCCAGAGAGGGAAAACGGGTGCGGGCCATTATGACAACATCCGTCCATATACCCAGGCATGCCAGGAGGCCTGCGGTCTCTTTCTGGTACAAAGCGGATCTAAACGGGCTGAGGGACAATGGCTTTTACGGCCGGTCCTGGTGGTGGAAACCGGATTATTCCGATAAATGGCCGTCTATGGAAAACCATGTGGCTGTAGATATTATTGCCAACAACAGGGTGTATCAAAATGTAAAGATCTTTCATAAATGGCCCCCGGAGACGGAATACCGGTGGGCGAAAATCTCCCTGAATCGTTTCCGGGGAAAAACCGTCTGCGTGGTCATACGGCAGCAGGCTGCAACAGGCTATCCCGGCAAGTTTATCATGGATGATTTCCGTATCTCCCAACTGCCCAGGGAGGATTATAACTATAACGGCATCCCCGACGAATATGAAACCCCGGCCGGTGACGGCATGCTGCCCTTTGTCAAAAATTTTGCCGGAGAAGCCCTTGATACGGGCGGAGTAAAACTGACCTGGAAGCCCATTGATGCCTGGGAATATCCCGATCTTGCGGGATACAATATTTACCGGAAGGAGAAGGATGTTCCCGGAGCGGCCTTGAAAATCAATGAAGCGCCGCTGGATTCCGGCCTGACGGAATGGATCGACCGGAATGTCACCAACAATACAGAGTACAGCTACTTCATGAAAGCGGTCTCTTCAGAGGGAGGGGAAGGATATGCCACAGGCCTCGTGATTGTCATGGCGGTCAACCCCATACCAGTGATCATGGCACAGCCCCAGAGCCTTACCGTAGATGAAAGGCAGCCGGCCCTGTTCAGGATAGAGGCTCAGGGACCGGACCTTTCCTTTCAGTGGTTCCGAGATGATACCCTTATCCCGGATGCCGTATCGGATGAATATCTTATCCCGTCGGCAGCGGTTTCGGATTCCGGTGCCAGATTCCACTGTGTGGTGACCAATACCGGGGGAAGTGTCACGAGTGACCCCGCCGTATTGATCGTGGAACGGGTGGCTCCTGTGATTACAAAACACCCGGAGGATAAAACCGTTGTTGAAAAGAATAGCGTGAGTTTTTCCGTGGGATATACCGGCACCAATGTCATCGTCCAATGGTATAAGGACGGTGACATTATAGAAGGTGCCACCGGAGCCACATACACCATTGAGAACACCCCGTTGTCGGACAACGGTGCCCTGTTCAAGTGCATTATCACAAACGAGGCCGGCAGTGCTGCCAGTAACGAAGCCCTGTTGACGGTCCGGCGTGCCCCACCTGTGATTGTTGAGCATCCCAAGGGCCAGACCGTTGACGAGTTTGGTCCGGTGAGTTTTTCTGTCAAATACACCGGTGACCTTGTCAGTTTTCAGTGGCAGAAAGATGAGCAGGACATCCCCGGGGCCACAGAATCGATGTATCACATCGCTGAAACCCTTTATGACCGGGATGATAATGGCAGGTTCAGATGTGTTGTCAGCAATGATGGTGGCCGTGTGGTGAGCAACGAAGCTCTCCTGAGCGTCCAGATCCGGCCGGTCCGGATTCTTGCACAGCCACAGGATATTTCCGTATCCACAGGAGACCCTGCCGCCTTTAGCGTGGCCGTAAAGGGATCTTCCTACACCATCCAGTGGCAGCGGTTCCAAGAGGATATTCCCGGAGCCGAGGCAGTACAATATAAGATAGAAGCCACTCGATGGGCGGACAATCAGTCCCGGTTTACCTGCGTGATCACCAACCCGGCCGGGACCGTGTCCAGCCGCCAGGCACTGCTGACGGTTACGGATACTGTCATGCCGTCCTTGACGGTGGACCCTCTGCCGGAGACTGGTCAGGAAACGGATATGGTCACCGTCACCGGCCTGGCATCGGACAATGAAAGCGGTATCCAGCGGGTGTATATTCTCTCGGACCGGTTTACCGGCCGGGAATTTGACGCCATTGTCGGTGACATGGGTGCCTTTACGGCGGACATCCCCCTTGATGTGGGGGAGAATCAATTGATCGTAAATGCCATGGATGGAGCCGGCAACACCGTATCCAAGACCGTCAGCATCCAGTTTATTGCCCCGCAGATTCCCATCATCACCATTGCCTCCCCCGCACACGGATCAATTGTTGAACAGGAGACTGTTGATGTTACAGGCACGGTCCTGAGTTCATATTCTGGGGATAATATCCGGATGACCCTGGGCGGCCAGGTGGTGTTTCCCGCGGATGCTGAACCTGAGTACAATTTTGTGTTTAGGAACGTCCGCCTGAACCAGGGGCCCAACACCCTTACAGTAACGGCCAATACCCCCGGGGGAGAAACCCTTGAGCATGTCACCGTTACCTATGACCCCGACGGGCCGGACCCGGAAGAACCGGCCGATCCCCCGGAGCTGGCCATCACCGCCTATGCTCCTGAGATTACGATTTCCAGCGCGGATTATGTTGTCAGCGGCACAGCACAAAGTCCGGCCGGTATCAGAGAGGCCCTGGTCAACGGGGTGCAGACCGCCACAACCGGCGAAGGAGAAACCCTCTCATTTGAATACACCATTGAGAATGTCTGTGCATCCGCAGGCAGCGAAGGATATGCCGTTGAGGTTAAGGCTGTGGCCAACGATGACGGAGAGAACATCAGGACCTTTAAACTCTTCTGTGACAACCAGGGGCCGGAAATTTCCCTGACCGGCCTGACGCCTGACACTGTCAACCCGGTGATGCAGAATCCTTTTACACTTGAAGGGATGGTCACAGATGCACGTTTTGCGAGCCTTCTGATCAATGATCAGGCCGTGGCCACCCTGCCGGTGGGCGGTGACACGTATTCATTTAAAATCGGCGTTCCCCTGAACCGCGGGGAAGATAAGACCCTGGACATCAAAGCCTTTGATTTTGCCGGCAACCTGAACAGTATCCAGTGTATACTGAACCTGACTGCTGCCCTTGATGTGGAAATCATCACGCCCGAAGAAAATTCAACGGTCATCCGGCAAGGGGATACGGACCCTGTTGCCGTAACCGTCCGGGCCTTTGGGTTGGCAGAGACCGACCAGGTCTTTGTCTCCCTGGATTCACAGCCCCAGGTGCAGTTTGCCCCCAGCGGTAACACTGCCACAGGAACCGTTGCCGTGGCATCTGTTTCAGAAACACATACATTGACAGCCCAGGTAAAGGACAGTGCCGGCAGCGTGCTGGGATCAAAGACCGTCTCTTTTAAATTGGCCGATATCGGAGACCTGCCCCTTGAGGTCATCAGAACCGAGCCTGCCGGCCAGGCGGCTTCCGTGGAACCTTCCGCCTTCATTGCCTGGTATTTCAGCCGGCAGATTAATCCGGACCTGGTTTCGGTCAGTGTCAGAGAAACCGCCCACGGTCAGGTTTATGAAAAGGTGGCCGGCGGCACCGGCCTCACCGGGCTGAGCCGGCAGAACCTGATCGACGTCCACAAGGATAATGCCCAGGTGCCGGGAGGATTGTCCTGGTTGCCGGAAAAGACGATCCTGGCGTTTTATCCGGACCAGGATTTCTCCTACGGCGGCCAGGTACGGGCCACCCTGACCTATGATGGCCAGGAGATTTCCCGCACGTCATTCCGCATCCGGTCCATGCCCACACTGATCCAGGGTTTTGTCTCCAACCAGTTTGGCCTGCCTGCCGTGGGCATGACCGTCACCATTCCCGAGGCCGGCAAAACCGCTGTCACGGATAAGGAGGGCAGTTTTACATTCGGCTTCAATGAAAAAGAAGGGGCGATGATCCCGCCGGGCCGGTACAAGCTCATGATCAATCCAGGCCTTGAAAATATGAATTACGGCACCATTGAGCAGTGGATCACCGTGGAACAGGGGCGGTTGAACTCCCTGGGCGTGATCTCCACTCCCCTGTTAAATCCTGCTGTTGAGTTCAGCTTTCTGGGCACCGGCACCCAGTACCGGTTTGACGGCAACAAGCTCGCTCTGGATATGATTGATGCGGAACTGGTCTTCCCGGACGGGCAGACCGATGGCCATGTCCATGTCCAGATGGTGAACACTGCCCAGGTGCCTTATAAGGCGCTGACATCGGCATCCGGTCCCTTTCTTTATAATATTCAGCCGGCAGGCATTGAAGTGGCAGGACAGGTTCATATTGAGCTGAACCTGCCTGAGATGAACCAAAGCCACGATTACCTGCAATACCTCACCGATTATATGCTGATCACAGGGCTCGACCCCGAGTCCCTGCAGATTGTCCCGGTGGGTGCAGGGACCATTGACAGGGAAAATAAAAAACTCACCGGGACGGCCGGCCCCTCCCTTAAACGGATGGATTATATTGGTTATGCCTTTGTTCCCCAAACCCACGCGGAAGATGTGGAGCAATATATCAAGGGCAGCCTTACCATGGAAGAATTGACCAGCAGACTGGAATCAGACAGGTAAATCCTATGCATTCTTTATTCAGACGCAGACCCCGACTTTACTGTATTATTGTCCCTATGTTTCTTTTTATTATTTTTGCCGGCAGCGTCAGCGTTGCCGTTGCCGGCCCCCAGATTAAATATGGTGTGGTAGGCGCCAGAGGCGTGGTGCTTCAGGATGCCGGCCAGGGGGAAAAACAGCCGGTCTGGGTGGAATACAATGAAAAAGGGGAGATCGTTGGTAAAATCAATGTGAGTGCTTCAGCCAGGGCCCACGCCGTGGCTATTTCCAGGGTTGCCTACCTGGCCTATGCAGCCGGAGATGAAAACTGGATACCGGATCCTTCCGTTTCCCTCAACGAAAATATCAGCACCGTATTGTTCAACAGTGCCACCCGGCAGGTGATATTTGCCTCTGAAAATAATATCGGCCCCTGGGTTGCCTTTGTTTCGGTAGATGGGGCAGATCCCGTCGGCTCCCATCGCCAGAAAACCCTTTTCGGGTACGACCTGCAGGACTCGCTGACCAATCCGGTGGCCGGCGCCCAGATCGAATGTCCGCTCGGTGGAAATGGCGTCACGGATGAGTCCGGGCGTTATGGGGTCTCCATTTACACCTACCCCTCATGCTTTCCCTACGTTGAAACGCATGCCATGTATGCCAGAATGCGGTTCAACAAATTTGATCCGGACAATCCGTCCGGATACTATTACCTGTTTCAGCCGTTCACACTCATTGGGGGCGGTGATCTGGATGTTTGCTCAGCTATGATGGGGCCCACACTTATGGGCCAGATCGCAGCTATGAGTATCTCGAATATTGCTTCTTCAAGCGGTGTCACCAACAATTTTCCGGTTAATTTTACCGTGGATGTCGCCATGCTTTCCGGCAAAGGAATAATGGACAACACCATACCGGCCTTTGGCAGGGATATCCCCCTGGATGACACCATATCCACGGCAGTCACCCTTGCGGACACCACCGCTTACCAGGCCGTAAAAACCGCAGCCAAATATATTCCCCCTGAAGCGCCCCTGGACCACAACAGCGACGGCATACCCGATTATTTTGAATTCGATGAAAACACCGGAGTGGTGAATATCTGGGTTGACGGCCTGAAAGCCGGCGAGCCTGACATGACATTACAGGCGGAGCGTGAACCCGTACCTCCTTCCCACAGCGGGCTTCTGGCGTCCATTTCAACAGCAGATCTCCAGAACACGGATATATACGTGTTCCGGGTTTCCAATGACCAACTCATGGCCGCCCGGGCCGGCCTGGACCCCTCGGAGAGCAGTCCCTACTACGGTGGCGGGGCCCTCAAGGGTGAGCCCGGGGTTTATTACAAAATGCTCATGCGGGGGCCGGCTTCGTTCTACAGCCCGTTCATTGATGAGGAAGAGATCCTGGAGTGGGCCAAAATCATTAATACTGCCGACAAATCTTCGGGCTTCTCCTATGATAATATCCGCCCCGGAGAGGCCATAAAGGTTTTTCTGGTGAACCGGGCAACCGGGTATATGGGGTCTGCCATTACCTCCTTCGGCAACCTTGACGCGCCATCCACCCCCATAAATTTTATTCCGAATACCATCACCATGGGCCCGCCAAATATCCGGATCAATGTGGAGCGCCATCACGAAATCAAAACCGGTGTCACTGCCGGGGAATCCAAAGACGATATCATCGGCTTCGAGGGCTCGGGCCTGACCAGCGACGATTACATCAAGGTCACCACCGAATGGACCGATGCAGACGGCAGCCCCCTGCCACCCGGCCTGGAAGGCTTCACCGGCCGCCTGGCCAAGGTGGTGGATGAAAACACCCTGCAGTCCACAGGCTCCCTTGCCAATTTTGAGATTAAGCCGGGCAGGCACACCGAGATGATTCAACTGCCCCAGGGCGGCATTGACAAGGCCCACTACTATATCCATATCTCC
>JBAJNJ010000001.1:0-550948 GCA_036881925.1 Desulfobacter sp. | reverse complement strand
TTCCCAATCGTGCATAGGTTCATCCTCCATTCTGCCCTTCGGGGCTTTCCCGGAGGGTGAGCCTATACTATTTTACGCCGGATCGGTAGAACCTCACCGGGTCCTCCACCAGAGGTGGAGGGTTTAGATCGGAACTAAATTGAGAGCCCGATATGGAACAAAAAGAATTAATAATGAAATGGGTCGATGCATTTAACAAAGGCGATGCAGATTTAATCGCTGATTTTTATGCAGATGATGCGGTAAATCACCAGGTAGCAAATGATCCGGTAAATGGAAAACATGCGATCAAAGAAATGTTTCGTTCCGAATTTTCACAAGCGGATATGACATGCATCATTGAAAATATTTTTGTGGATGGTGATTGGGCTATTCTTGAATGGAAAGATCCTTTAGGCCTTAGAGGTTGTGGTTTCTTTCAGATCAAAGACGAAAGAATCGTTTTTCAGAGAGGCTACTGGGATAAACTTTCATTTTTAAGGATGCACAATTTACCAATACCAAAAGAATAAAACATAACAAATCACTGAACCAGACCGGAATACCTCGCCCGGTTTTCCTGAAACGCTGTGTAGGATCTGAACCGCTTTAGGCCGGCTGGTTGGCTCAACCGTCAGGAGATCTCCGCATGGATAAAAAGCAACAATCAATCCCTTTTAAAACGTGAGTATGAATCCAAATGGACAATTGGTTTACAATAGATCGAGTTGACGAGGAAACCTATATTATAAGTGAATATCGCCATTGGGAGGAAGCGCATTCCTATCTCTTAAACGGCTCGGAATACAGCTTGCTGATTGATACCGGACTCGGAATTTGTGACATCAATGACCAAGTCAGAAAATTGACTGACAAACCGGTCATCGCGATCGCCACCCATATCCACTGGGATCATATTGGCGGCCATCAATATTATCCTGATTTTTACGCCCATGAGGAGGAACTGAACTGGCTCAACGGAGAATTCCCTCTGACATTGGAGCAAATTAAAGATTTTGTCGTTGACCGGTGTGACTTGCCGGAGGGCTATGATGTTAACAATTATAAATTCTTTCAGGGAAAGCCGACAAAAGTATTAAAGGGCGATGAAGTTATTAATATTGGAGACCGTTTTGTTCAAATATTACATACCCCCGGCCATTCACCGGGTCATATGTGTTTTTGGGAAAAGGATCGAGGTTACCTGTTTACCGGCGACCTGGTTTATAAAGACACACTTTTCGCCTACTTCCCATCCACAGATCCTGAGGCATACCTCAGCTCCCTGGAAAACGTATCGGCTCTGCCGGTGAAACAGGTGTTCCCCGGGCATCACACGTTAAATATTCAGCCTGAGATTTTGGTCCGAATGCGTGACGCTTTTCAGCAACTGAAGGCTGATGGGAAATTACATCATGGCAGCGGGACATTTGACTATGGCGACTGGGCTGTGTGGCTTTAACATAAACACCTGCCATAGCGAATGCAGCCGGTGCCAAAAGTCGCGCGGCGGATCAGCGTCGTTATGTTTAATTCGCAAATTCTATGAATACGAACATGTATCAAAAACCCAAATTTTATTTCAGTTCCCAAAAAGCGGCAAGACAAACTATCTTTTGGTTATTTGTTGCTTGCGCAGGTTTATTAATCATGGCCCACACGAGTTTAAGATCTTATGAGACAAAGGGTTATATTACAGTACCACAACGCTCTGGCTCTATTGAAATTCATGGTCCTGATGCGATGACGACTATTTATTTCTACAGGGGATCTTCCTTATTTTTCTTCTGTTTGGGTTCATATTTTTCAATCATTTACATTCGTGTCCGAAGTGCAAATAAAAGATCTCCGGATAAAATAGTGCCTGAAACCTATACGTTTAAACAAGTGATTTGTCCTTCTTGTTACAAAAAAGCGTCGATAGATCCTTCATCGTATCTTATATGCTCTGATTGTTCGATTAAAATGGAAGGTCTTAAAGAGTTCTATCAGAAGCAAAGCCAATCCCCAGAAGCCAAAACCGCTCAGAAATCAGATCCTTTATCTGAAAAAATATATAGATTTTTGTATCCGGATTTCGATGAACTTTCTATTTTTTTAATGGGTTTTGTGCTCTTGCTTTTGATTTTTTTTAATGCTGAATGTCGAAGTGATTTAATTGAGTTGATAAAGCCCAATTCAAGCATTGGAAGTACGTCATCTTTGCTATCAATATGCTTCTCAATAGGAGTTACTATAATCCTCCTGTTCGGAATGGCAGCATCTTTTATCCATGTTTTAATTGTTTCGAAGAAAAGTGGGTTTTCCGTGCGTTGCATGAAAGCATTTGCCCTCATAACACTCATTTTTATCGGGCTAAAGAGCGGTTATTATGTCCTGGAAAATCATAATTATATGTGGATCGTTTCTCCTGGCTGGAATTTTTTAATGGCTTTAGCGTGTTATTCAGGACTTGGAATGATAGATGAAATACCATTCGATCAGACAGACGTAAAGTTTTTACAAACTATTTTAAGCGTGATTTTAGTTTCAATCATTTTTTATGCATTAAACTATGTTTTTGAACTATATTGGCCAATCACATTTTCGCTTTGTGTCAATTATGTAGTTTGCATTAATAGAGGAGCGGTCAATTCGAAATTCCTGAAGCTATACAATATTCATCGCTAAACATAATATTGATGCAGTGGATCATTTGAGGCGACATCGATGCTGACACAGGAGGAGAAATAGTCGCTGCAACAGACCACATGGAGCGCTTTCACCTTACCAGCGTCTATTGAGTCCGATCTTTATACCCCATAACGTTTTGAACCCAACAAGGGCTTAAAAAGGAAAATCAAATGACGGAAAACACAGAATTCAATGCCGTACAACACTTCGGAGACAAACATGCCGGTATGTATGATGAGAAAATACGCAAGGCCATTCTCGGCTACGATGAAATGCATGACCTGTCATACTATCTTTTAAAAGCCAACCTGCCGCGAAACGCTAAAATTCTTGTGGCAGGCATCGGCACGGGCCATGAATCTGTAACATATGCGCAAAACCAAAAGGAGTGGCGCATTGTAGGTGTAGATCCGGCACCTGAGATGGTAAAGAGCGCCAAAAACAAAATTGCCGGACTCGGGTTGGCGGAAAGAATCAAGGCGGTTGAGGGCAGGGTTGAAGATTTGGAGGAAAACCATTTTGATGCGGCCACCTCAATTCTGGTGATGCAATTCCTGAAGGACAATGGGGATAAGGAAACATTTCTTCAGAGTATTTCAGCAAAGTTGAAAACAGGTGCCAGCCTGATTCTCATCGACCTTGTCGGAGAAAAAGGGTCAACGCCGTTCAACCAGTTATTGTCTGCATGGAAAAGCCACCAATACAGCATAAGAGACGACAATGAACAAATAGAGAAAGATTTTTCGCATGTAGATGCAGATATGCAATTTATATCTGAAAAAAGAATTGTTGAGCTGCTGCAACTCACAGGCTTTACAAATGTCTGCAAATTTTACCAGTCCTATTTATTTTGCGGCTATATCGCAGAAAAAGCATAACTCGGCGCTGCACCCGGGCAATTCCGGATCAACACCAGGTCTCCCGGACACTATTCTTGCCGAATCTGTAAAAAAGTAATGGGGGCCTGCGTTGCGTTTTCCAAAACGGATGATTATTCGTATTGGGTATATAGTTCTACAACACATTCAACCATTGATAATGATTTTGATGACCAACGCGATGTGTTTGAGGAACAGGTTCATAAACCCAAATCCGGTAGGACATTCGATCCGTGTTCTACGGTCCCGATAAAGGAAATCATTATGCTGAAAATACATTACACCTGGGTCGGCCCCCCTGACCGTTCCGGAAGAAAACGCGACATCCTCGGCCCCATGGCCATGATGAAGGCCAGATACGGGCCGAATTGCGAGCCTTTTGTCATTGATTTCTGGTGCCTGGATGCCCATACCAGACATTTCCACAATACATTCCGGGGGAAAAACTTCACCGTGCGCGGGCGCGACAAACTCCGGGTCCGGAGCATTGAGTCTTATCTGGAATCCTGTGTCGGAGAGCGCCGCCGGGGATTCCACCACCGCAGCACCCCTTTGATGAAAGTCTTTAACTGGGGGCGCTACCAAACCGGGTGGAATCTGGATCTGGTGGTCCGCCACATCGTGACCCATTCAACAAGAAGAGGTGCAACGGTCCGGGAAATCGTGAATGCCAAAAATATCTGGTCCCTTTACACCATGTACCGCATGGGCGGCTATGCCATGGACACCGGCGTCGGCCCCAGAAACGGCAGGGTCAACATCAGGTCTTACGAATCCTTCAAAGCTCCCCGGGAACAAGGCACATTCTACACCCTGACCGATTTCAGCGGCCGCAACTGTGCGGTAACCCCTCCGGTTGCCAATCATCTCAATGTTGACCCCGGATATGTCACAGGCCCCCGCATGGATGTCTGGACGCTTTATGCACCGGCAGAGGACCCGATCCTGCTCTACGGGCTTGAATGGTACCTGCGATACTGGTACGCGCTTGAAAACGCCCGTACTTCGGAACCGGAAGAGGGGTATAAGGATCTTTGCAGAAACGGTATTATATCCACTGTCATGACGGCAATCTGTTGTGGCGGGAACCGGCGTATCCGGGGCAACTCCGTTCCGGATCGGATTGTGGCTGCAAATACCTGGGATGCCGTGCTGGAGGGAGATGGCGCCGGGATCAATGATATCGGCATCACAAAAACATATTATGGGTCTCATCATTAGGGGATGCACCCGGGATAACCGCATCCGGTTAGGAAAAATTTGAATCTGCCCAACCGGTTTAGATTTACAAAGGCAGAGCCGGTATCAGCGGTAACCCACAAATAGTTCCATCAACTATAAGGCTAAGTCCAGTCATTCAGTCCCCAGTCATATGGGATAAACTTGATGGCATACTGGTCTGCCACGGCTTTCAAGTCCTCGGCCTTGCCGGGCGGCAGATGATTCAGCAGATACCCCACCAGGGGGGAGTCTTCGCTCTTTTGCGCCTGCCCGGACGGGTCTTCAAAATCAGACGCATACCATTTGAAAATCGATGATAGCCAGATGGTTTTGTTCTCATGGTCAATACGGACATTTCGGTCGTCTGTCAAAAATTCAAGGGTTTCGGCGTTTAGCTGGTCATCAAGGCGATCCCCGGTAAATGCATATCGGGGCAAGTGCGGGCAACTGATGGATGCGCAGTTTAATGCGAAATGGACCCTGGGGTCCTGAAACCGTTCCCGGACCACGTCATTTCCAAGATAATAAAGGTTGGTGGTTTCCCCGCCAAACTCAAACCGCTGGAAGATAAAGAACCCGAATGTGTCCGGCAGGAAAAAAAGCAGGGCCGGAGGTCTCACATCCAGCACGCTTTTGATGGGATAATGCACCAGCACCGCTTTGATGACATAGGCATTGTATGCGTTGAGCCAGTACGCTAGTTTGTGGTTTTGGGTGGGAAACATTGCGGGATGGCTGTCCGGGCTGTAGGCAGCCACCCGAGCAGATAAGCATCCAGGTCTGCTGCGTTTTCCCTGAGAAGTGTGTAGTCCACCCGGCCCTGGTTGTCCACGGCGCGTGCGAGCATTGCATCAAACCGGTCATGGGAAAACACGGCATCTTTAGTGGCCGGGGCCTCATCAAGGGCAAGATCCGGCCGGATCAAGGCACAACCGTTTAAAATGGTGCCTAACACAAAAAGAACGATCAGATTTTTAAATAATTTGGAGGTCAGTTGACTATACATGGGCTGGGCTTCCTTTGTATGAACCGGTTACTTTTGGGCAAACCGGTAATGATTATTGTAGGCGCAGAATGAATATACGCCGTCCGGGGTGGCAATTGCGTAACAGCAATTTTGTACCCGTTCGGGCGCCATTGCCTCTTTTTCCATGAAGGATTTTGCAAACAGCAGGATGTGTTTGCTTTTCAGCACATTGTAGGGGTTGCTTCCGAAAATCGGTGCAGCCTTGGCAATCAAGCGCCAGGCAGACGGACTCGTCAGGTACTTGAAAAAGAAATCCGATTTACCGGCAAATCCGGCAAGGATTTTCTCACGGCCGCTGTCCCCCAGAAACCCGAGGATATCGTCTCTGGAAATATATTTAAACAAGGGCTCAAGCCTGTCTTTGACCACATACACCTGTGACATGGCATTGCAGTCCGGGTGGCCCAGGGGCTCTGATATGAATGTATCCGCTCCCACACCGGTCTGTTCTTCAATACGTTCGAGCAATTGCGGCAATGAATATCCCCGGTAGGATTCATCCATCTCGAACCGGCCGGTCAGGCGGGTGGCGGCCTGGAAATTGATGGCACGGACCGTGTCAATGTTATCAATGGCAAACCGGACAATATCCCCGATTTCATCATCATTGACCCCACGGGTCACCACAACGGCCAGGGTGCAGCACAGGCCGGCCTCCCGGATGGCCTTAACGGCCTGAACCCGGGTGCGGCTCATGTCCCGGCCGCGTATGATCAGGGTGGTTTCCGGCCGCAAGCCGTCAAACTGGAGATAGACGGCGGTCAGACCGCTCTCCTTTAATGCGCTGAGGTATCCGGGTTCCTGGGCAATCCGGATACCATTGGTGATCAGCTCGATGTTTTTATAGCCCAATGATTGCGCCATGTGGACGATGTCGGGAAGGTCATCCCGCATGGTGGGCTCACCACCGCTGATTTGTATGGGGATCGGTGTTCCGGTCACCTGGAGAAGGTTTTTCAGGGATGTGCGGATCTCATCCATGGACAGGTCTTTTCCTGTTTCTCCGGCATGGGCAAAACAGACCGGACAGTCCATGCTGCACCGCTGAGTCACTTCAAGCATGGCCATTAGTGGTTTGGGGTCTTGGGAGGAATATCGGGTACCGGTAAAGCAGCCGGATGCGTCATTCCGGCAATTTTCGTACAAAGCATCTGTCATTGGGGTATTATCCTTGTTCTGGGGTATCATCAGGTATGAATGATAAAATAATGCAGATCTGCGTCAATTCAAACGAATTTAAGGAGAGAAAAGGGTCAGGTATTAAATATCAGCCGGTTTAGCAAGGTTTAACCCACTTTAACTCACGCCTTAATTCACACCTGAATTCTTGTGACAGGATATATTCGCCCTGCGAAACCGGCTCGACCCGGAATTTGCCCGTAAAAAATATAACTACGTGGAATTGCCCATTGTAATTTTGGACGGTTTGTAAGAATATGACCGTGATCCATATTCATTCGCGATCCTGATGTCATGTAACAGGATGTCATAAAACAGATCAAACGCAGCGTCGTAATTTTTTTAATTGTTTCAATTTTTTGCCTGAACACCCGGTATGTTCCTGCCGGCCCTTCAGCGTCTCAACGGCCCGGTTATGAATATTAAATGCGATTCTCACAACAAAAGAAAGGAGACACGATGCACATTATGAAAACACATTGGCAAACGGCAGTGGTTATTCTGGCAATCCTGATTTTCGGCGCCGGCATGGGCCCGGTCAATACGGCCCGGGCGAAATCAATGCAACCGGCTTGTGCGGTTGACCCGGACTGGTTTTCAGCCCCCAGCATGCCTGCCGAGGTCAAAAAAAGCGGAAGTGACGGTACGTCCACATTTTGTGATTTTTATCAGTTTTCCTGGCAGGCATTTGCCTATTTGATGGCCAAACCGGCAAGCGGCAAGGCGGAACGAAACTTTCTGGATACCTCCCAATATTACGAGCTTGAGGTGAATGCCGACGGTTCTCCGGCAAATTCCTGTGATGCCGCCAAAACCGGGAAGACGATATTCCTGAGAGCGGCGAAATCCGCGGACGGGGGAACCGAACTGATTATCCCCGAGCGGATCCACCAGGCCGGAAGCCAGTCCGTCATATACGACCAGAACGGCAATGTTGTGTATTATGATGTGCGGTTCAGCAAAAATATGTGCGATGTGGGCAATATCGCCTCCCAATACAACTTCCCGGGCGGTACCGTAGAACTCAAGGGCGCCTGGAAGGTGCTGACAAGCGCTGATAATCCCAAAGACTATATTACGCTGGATGCGGAAATCGCCGGGCAGACCGTAACCACGACACTCGGCCTGGTCGGCTTTCACCTGGCCGTGGCAACCCCGGACCACCCGGAATTTGTCTGGGCCACTTATGAGCACCTGTCAAACGCACCGGACTGTACCCGTCCGGCCAAGACAACGGGCTGGTCCTTTGCAAGCCGGAAATGTACGGAAAATCTGCAAAAGGGCGATATGAAAACCTGCAACTTCAATAAGGCCCAAAGCACGGGCGGCCTGACCGGCACACCGACCCAGATATGCCGTGTATATCCCTATGGGTCGGCGCCCGGCGACCTGGATTACCAGGAGAATATTGACGATATCATTGCGTTGAACAATGGTGTCCAGCCCTATCTGACAGATACATATGCCGTGTTGAAAAATTATTTCAATGTGGGTGCGCTATGGGTGAGCGATATCAACCAGGCATCTGTGGTGAAAAATCAGCGCGGCTCCCTGCGACTGGCCAACACCGTGGCTGAAACCGTTTTTCAGGATGTGGATCTCAACAGCCGGTTTGTATCGAATTGTTTCGGCTGCCACGGCTATGCCGGTAAGGGAAATCCTGCAAAGGCCATGAATACCACCTCCGGCAGTCTGAGCCATATTTTTGATGATATTGTGGCAGGCCTGGGCGCATGTGTGGATGTACAGGCATCCGCAGTCATCAACAGCCAGTCGGGTGCTGACGCCGCATGTCCGAAAACCTGTGCGGATGCATCCAAATACTTGAAATGGAACGGGCAGTGGACCAATCAGGATGCCAAAACAGGCGCGCAACTGCCCATGACCGTATGCGGCTGCTGCGGGAAATAACCCGTTTATCCCGTACGATTTCAGTTACAATTTCAGCGCCGGGAAAGTTCAGCATCCCGGCCCATGGCCAGATATTCCCGGTAACGCCGGTCATACCGGGCGGCTGTTGACGCATCCGGGCGGTACTCCCGTTCAAACCCGGCGCCCATGGCGGCCTGGGCCTGTACCAGATCCCCGTGGATGCCTGCGGCCACGGCGGCGGTCATGGCAGCGCCCAGGGCGCAGGTCTGGTCTGACCGGGCCACGCGGATGGACATGCCCATGACATCGGCCAGGGTCTGCATGACCAGGGGGGATTTTTTGGCCACACCGCCCACGGCAATGACCTGGTTGATTTCAATGCCCTGTTCCGTGAAATGTTCGGCGATCCGCCGGGAGCCAAAGGCGGTGGATTCCACCAGGGAGAGAAACAGGGCCGGGGCGGAAGACGCCAGGGTCAGGCCGGAGATGCCGCCCTTCAGAGCCTGGTTTGCATTTGGGGTCCGCCGGCCGTTGAACCAGTCCAGGGAGACGGGTACGGAACTGTCCGTGTCCAGGTTCATGGCCGCGTCGGACAGGGCTGGTATCAACTGGTCTGTGAATGCGGTTTTGTCCGCCTCTGTGGCTTCCGCCCAGGGGCCGATGCCCGCGGCAGCGGGCCAGGCCAGCAGATCCCGGAACCAGGCGTAAATATCCCCGAATGCGGACTGGCCCGCTTCCAGGCCCACCATGCCCGGGATGATGGAATCGTCTGCCTGGCCGCAGATACCCGGGATGGTCCGGGTGCCGGCAGCCTGTTCCGGGGCCACGATCATATCGCAGGTGGAGGTGCCCATGACCTTGAGCAGGGCGCCCGGCGCGATCTGTCCGCCCACGGCCCCGGCATGGGCGTCGATCAGCCCCACGCCCACCACCACATCGCGGCCCAGGCCAAATTTTTCGGCCCATTCATCGGACAGGGTCCCGGCAGGGACAGTGGCCGCATGGGTTTGGGTATAAAGCCGGTCTGTCAATCCCGCAAGCGTTGGGTCCACGCCCTGCCAGAACCGGTCCGGGGGTAGTCCCTGGAAGGTCCGGTGCCACATGGCCTTGTGCCCGGCTGCGCAACGGCTCCGGCGCATGGCAAGGGGATCGGTGATGCCGGTGAGTACGCCGGTGACCCAGTCGCAATGCTCCACCCATGAAAACGCACGCTCCCGAACCCCGGGATTTTCCCTTAATATGTGAAGGATCTTGGACCAGAACCACTCGGCCGAATAGGTGCCCCCGCAGTATCGGGTAAAATCCGTTCCGCCCCAGTTTTTGGCGGCGGTGGTGATCTCTTCGGCCTCCCGGACCCCGGTATGGTCTTTCCAGAGTACAAACATGGCATCGGGGTCGTCAATGAATCCGGGCGTCATGGACAGGGCCCGGCCGTTTTGATCCACAGGTCCGGGTGTGGACCCGGTGGTGTCCACGCCAATGGCCCGGACCGCCGGGGCAACAGTTTTCCCGGCATGGTCCAGGCAGCCGGCAACGGCCTGTTCCATACTTTCCAAATGGTCCAGGGGATGCTGGCGGAATTGGTTGGCGGCAGGGTCGCAGTACCGGCCCTTTTGCCACCGGGGATAGGCGGCTTCCCCCTGGCCCAGAAGGGTGCCGTCCACTGCATCTGCCACCACCGCGCGCACGGCGTCGGTGCCGAAATCAATACCGATCACTGCCTGTTCCGTCATGCCTGAACATCCTTTTCATATGCGTTTCACTGCTGCGGTGCCGCCGGGCAATACACCACAATATTGCCGCCCGGCACAGCCATTAAATTTTTGTTGGATTTATAACAAATACATTTCATGATTGCAATTTGTTACGGTAATGTTAGAATAATAACAATTTTATCGTTCTTACGGAGGGAGCACGCGTGTCCAGAAGCAAACAAGACCGGATGGAAAAAATGATGGCCTTTCTCAGGGAAAAGCAGATGGCCCACCTGTCAGACCTGTCGGCCCTGCTCGGGGTGTCTGAGATGACGGTGCGGCGCTATGCCGGGGAGTGCGGCCCGGATGTGTCGCTGATGGGCTCCCATGTGATTTTCCTGTCCGGGGCGGCCGGGGACGGGGCCGTTACCTACGAGGTCAGCCAGGAAGCGGTCCGGAACCCGGGCAAAAAAGAGCGGATCGGCCGCAAGGCCGCGGCCATGGTGGAGGAGGAGGATGTAATCTTTATCGACGCCGGCACCACCACCCCGTTTCTGGCCCGGCAGATCCCGGACCATATCCGGTTTACAGCGGTCTGCTGCTCGTTGAACGTGTTCATGATGCTGAGCCAAAACCCCAACTGCACCATCCTGCTCAACGGGGGCAAGTTCCACCGGGACAGCCAGATTTTTTCCAGCCGCCATACCCTGGACGTGATCCGGGACATCCGCATCACCAAGGCCTTTATCTCGGCGGCCGGCATCTCGGAAAAACTGGGCCTGACCTGCTTTAACCCCTATGAAACCGACCTGAAAAAAGAGGTGATCAAATACTCCCACCATGTGTATGTGGTGGCGGACAGCACCAAGCTGGATACGGTGAAAATCGCCTTTTTCGCCGATATCACCGATACGGATACCCTGATCACGGATACGGGCATCACACCGGCCCATCACAAATGGCTGGGAAACGCCGGAATCCAGGTGGTTACGGCCTGAACCCCGGCCACACCCTATTATTTAAAAAATATTTGCATTTTATTATATTTTTGTTATAAAAATAACAAAATACACTTAATACAACATAAAATTACGGATGACATGATGACACAAACACAGACCGGCCCTGATCTCGCGGCCATGATCGACCATACCCTGTTGAAACCGGATGCCCTGCCCCAAGATATTGAAACCCTTTGCCGGGAGGCCGTGGAATGGCGTTTCTGTTCGGTCTGCGTCAACTCCTGCCATGTGAAATCCTGCGCGGCAGCCCTGGCGGATACGGACGTGAAGGTCTGCGCGGTGGTGGGATTCCCCCTGGGGGCCATGGCCACTTCCGCCAAAGCGTTTGAGGCGTCCCGGGCAGTGGCGGACGGGGCAGCGGAGATTGATATGGTGATCAATATCGGCCTGGTCAAAGCCGGGGACACCCGGGCGATGGCCCGGGACATCCAGGCGGTGAAAACGGCCTGCGGCACAGCCGTTCTCAAGGTGATCCTGGAAACCGGGCTGCTGACCCGGGAGGAAAAAGTGACGGCCTGCAATATCTGCAGGGACCTGGACGTGGGATTTGTCAAAACCTCCACCGGCTTCGGGCACGGCGGGGCCACCATTGAAGATGTCCGCCTCATGCGGGAAACCGTGGGTCCTGATATCGGGGTCAAGGCATCGGGCGGGGTCAAGGATATGAACACCGCCCTGGAAATGGTCCGGGCAGGCGCCAGCCGCCTGGGTACCAGTTCCGGCGTGGCCATTGCCAAAGGCACGGCTGACGCCGGGGCATCCGGGGCGTATTAATTTTTATATTTAATTTTAGGGAAAAGGAAAAAGAGGCATGAAACACGTTATGAACCAATTGATTGCAGGATGTCTGGCAGTATTGTTCTCTGCCACGGTATGGGCCGCAGGCCCTGTGGATACCTCCAAGGCCCTCAAGGGCATTTCCAAAAAAGAGGTGAAAAAGGAATTCGTCATCGGCACGGTGGTCAAAGTGGACGGGATCGCCTGGTTTGACCGGATGCGGGACGGTGTGAAGCAGTTCGGCAAGGAAACCGGCCACGACACCTGGATGATGGGCCCCAGCCAGGCCGATGCAGCCGCCCAGGTCCAGATCATTGAAAACATGATTGCCCAGCAGGTGGATGCCATCTGCGTGGTGCCCTTTTCCGTGGAAGCGGTGGAACCGGTGCTGAAAAAAGCCCGGGACAGGGGTATCGTGGTGATTGCCCATGAAGCTTCGAACATCAAAAACGCGGATTACATCATTGAAGCCTTTGACAACTTTGCCTATGGCGAGGCGCTGATGCGCCATTTGGGCAAATACATGGGCGGCGAAGGCAAGTACACCGCCACCGTGGGCAGCCTGACCTCCAAATCCCAGAACGAGTGGATCGACGGGGCCGTGGCCTATCAGAAAGCCAATTTCCCCAAGATGGAACTGGTGACCCAGCGCCTTGAAACCTATGATGATGCAGACAAGGATTACAACAAACTCAAGGAAGTGCTGATCACCTATCCCGACCTCAAGGGAATCGTGGGCGGCCCCATGCCCACCTCTGCGGGCGCAGGCAAGCTCATCCTTGAAAAAGGGCTGAACGACAAGCTGTTTTTCGCAGGCACCGGTCTGGTTTCCGTTGCCGGCGAATACCTGAAACAGGGCAGCATCCAGTATATCCAGTTCTGGGATCCTGCCGTGGCCGGTTATGCCATGAACACCCTGGCGGCCATGGTGCTCAGCGGCCAGAAAGACAAGATCAAAAACGGCCTGAACCTGGGGATTGACGGATACACCGACATCAAGGCCATGGACCCGGAAAAGAAAAACCTTCTTTACGGTGCCGGCTGGGTCGGCGTCACCAAGGAAAACATGGACCAGTACAACTTCTGATCCGTATTGTCCATTTTAGGATAAACCTTCCGGCCCCGGCGCACCCTGCACGGGGCCGGACACACAACCGCCACACATACAGGCAGAGGCTATGGCTAAGGACTTTCTGGCACTCAAGAACATCCACAAGTATTTTTCAGGGGTGCATGCGCTCAACGATATCTCCCTGACCCTGGAGCAGGGCGAGATCCACTGCCTGGCCGGTGAAAACGGGTCCGGCAAATCCACCCTGATCAAGGTGATCTCCGGGGTGCATGCACCGGACAGCGGGGAGATATGGGTCAACGGCGAAAAGCAGGCGGGCCTGACCCCCATGAAGGCCATTGACCAGGGCATCCAGGTCATTTACCAGGATTTTTCCCTGTTCGGGAACCTGACCGTGGCGGAAAACCTGGCCATCAACACCAATCTGCGGCAAAAAAAGCGATGGGTGAACTGGGCACAGGTCCGGGAACTGGCCCGGGAAGCCCTGGACCGGCTCCGGGTGGACATAGACCTCAATGCCGAAGTCAGCACCCTGCCCGTGGCCCAGAAGCAGCTCATCGCCATTGCCAGGGCCCTGATGTTCAACGTCCGGCTCATTATCATGGACGAACCCACCACCGCCCTGACCAGCAAGGAGGTCCAGGTATTGTTTGACGTGGTGGAGCAGATCCGGGAAAAGGGCATCAGCCTCTTGTTCGTGAGTCACAAAATGCGGGAGATGCTGGAGATCAGCCACCGGGTCACGGTGATCCGGAACGGCAAAAAGGTGATGGAAGCCCCCACAGCAGACCTGGACGAGCAGCAGCTCACCTTTCACATGACCGGCCAGGACATCCAAACACAGCCCTATGATTTTGAGGCGGACACGGGCCAGACCCCGCTGCTGGCATTGGACCGGTGGCGGACAGCCCTTCTCCGGGATATTGATCTCAACCTCTATAAACGGGAGGTGGTGGGGGTCACGGGCCTTCTGGGGTCCGGCCGCACCGCCCTGGGGTTGAGCCTGTTCGGCCTGGAACCGTCCATTTCCGGGACCCTGGCCGTGAACGGCAGACCGGTCGATTTGTCTTCGGTGCAGGACGCCATTGGGGCGGGCATTGCCTATGTGCCGGAAGACCGGCTCAGCGAAGGGCTTTTCCTGACCCAGTCCATCAACCGGAACATCCAGGCCGCCACCCACGACCGGTTTACCCGGGGCATGACCCTGGATATGCAGCAGGCCAACAACGCGGCCCTGGACATGATCCGCTCCCTGTCCATTGCCACCCCGTCCGGGGACAATCCCGTGAACACCCTTTCCGGGGGCAACCAGCAGCGGGTGGTCATTGCCAAATGGCTGCTCACCCGGCCCCGGATTCTGGTGCTCAACGGCCCCACCGTGGGCGTGGATGTGGGGTCCAAAGCGGAAATACACGCTAAAATCCGGTCCCTGGCCGAAACCGAAGACCTGGGCATTCTCATGATATCCGACGACATCCCGGAACTGATACAGAACTGCAACCGGATCCTGATCATGCACAAGGGCGCGTTTGTCCGGGAGATCCCGGCCCGGGACGCAGACGAAAACCAGATCAACGCCTTTTTAAAATCCCTGGTGTGAGGCCCCATGAAGATTTACCACCGATCCGAATTCATTATCGCGGCCGTGCTCCTGGCCTCCATGCTGGTCATCGGCCTGATCAACCCGGCCTTCTGGCATCCCGACAACCTGTTCAACCTGTTGCGGAACAACATCGTCATCGGCATCATGGCCATGGGAGTCCTGCTGATCATGATCTCCGGGGGGATTGACGTTTCCTTTCCCGCCTTTGCCGTGGCCGGCATGTATCTGAGCGTCAAGCTGGTCATTGCCCTGGAATACCAGGGGGTGATCCTGCCCATTGCCTGTGCCGTGATCATCGGTGGAGCCCTGGGGCTTGTGAACGGGTTTTTCGTGTCCCGGTTCAAGCTGATTCCCCTCATCGTCACCCTGGGCACCGGCGGCATGGTCAGGGGATTTTTGCTCGGCGTGGTGGGCACCTCCATGATCAATATCAACAAGATGCCCAAGGACCTGATCGAACTGTCCAAGATACAGCTGTACAGCGGCACCAATGCGGACGGCACGGCATTCGGCCTCACCGCCCTGATCCTGGTCTATGCGGCTGCAGCCCTGGGGGTTCACCTCCTGCTCAAGTACACCATGCTGGGCCGGAGCATCTACGCCCTTGGCGGGGATCCTGTGTCTGCCCAGCGGGCCGGGTTCAACATCTCCGCCATCCAATACTTTATCTACGGGTTTGCCGGGGCCCTGGCAGGGCTTGCCGGGATTCTCCACTCGTCCATGATCTGGCTGGCCAATCCCCGGGATATGATGGGGCTGGAACTGGACGTGATCGCGGCCGTGGTCCTGGGCGGGGCCAGTATTTTCGGGGGCAAGGGCAGTGTCCTGGGCACCCTGCTCGGGGTGTTCATGCTGGTCATGGTCAAGAACAGCCTGATCATCATGCGGGTGGAAACCACCTGGCAGCGGGTGGTGGTGGGCCTGATCATCATTGCGGCCACTGCCATGACCGCCTACCGGGACAGGAAACAACAGGTATAAATACAGGGTAAACACAGGGAAAGACACGCCATGCGCACCGACCTCAGGGCATTTATGAACAACAACCGGAACCTGGTACAGCTCATCATCATCACGCTGCTGATCTTCATCCTCATGAGCGTCCTGAAACCGGGAAAATTTTTAAGCTATTACAACTTTGACTCCATCTCCTTTTCCTTTCCCGAACTGGGCCTGCTCTCCATCGCCATGATGGTGGCCATGCTCACCGGCGGCATTGACCTGTCCGTGGTGGCCGTGGCCAACCTGGCGGCCGTGCTGGCCGGAAAGCTTTTTGCCGTGCTCATTGCCGGGCAGGACCTGTCTGTCGGGGGCCAGTTGATGTACGTGGGCCTGGGGCTGGGGGTCTCTATCCTGGTGGGAATTGTGGCCGGCATGATCAACGGGTTTCTCATCACCGGCCTGGGCATCACCCCCATCCTCTGCACCATGGGCACGGGACAGCTCTTTACCGGGATCTCCCTGGTGGTTACAGGCGGCCCCGCTATTGTCGGATTCCCGGCCCTGTGGTCGGCCATCGGCAATGAGCGGATTTTCGGCCTGGCCGTTCCCTTTGTGATCTTTGTGGTCATTGCCGGGGCCACGGCCTTTATCCTGTCCAAAACCCCGTTCGGCGTGCGGCTCATGCTCATTGGCGCCAACCCCAAGGCCGCTCTTTTTTCCGGCATCCAAAAGGGACGGGTGATTTTTTACTCCTATGTGTTCACCGGATTTTTAGCCAGCATCACCGGCATTATCATGTCCGGCCGGACCAATGCAGCCAAGTCTGACTACGGCAGCTCCTACGTGCTCCAGGCCGTGCTTATCGCCGTTCTGGGCGGCACCAATCCCGGGGGCGGGTTCGGCACGGTCCTGGGCGTGACCATCGCGGTCATCGCTCTGATGTTCCTATCCAGCGGGTTCCAGTTCATGCGGTTCAGCAACTTTCTCGTGGACTTTATCTGGGGCTCTTTTCTGCTGGTCATCATGGTGGTCAACTATTACAACAACAAGCGGGCCTCAAAGCGGGGCAAAAAATAAAGGGGGCATATGGACGACGCCACACTCCTGTTAAGCAAGGACTTTTTCACGGAAAAAAAGAAGCGGATCTTTGAATCCGGCGCCTTTTACGCAGACGCCTTTGTCTACCCCTCCGGCATCCAGGCACTGACCCTGGGCAACAGCCGGGGGTATATCGTTGTCCTGCCCTACATGGGCCAGATGATCTGGGATGCCGTGTTTGACGGGGTGGACCTCACCATGAAAAACATGTTTTCCCATCCCCGGCCCTCCCGGGAAATCGTGGAAACCTACGGCTGTTACATGTACCACAGCGGCATGCTGCGCAGCGGCTGCCCCGGTCCCGGGGACGACCATCCCCTGCACGGGGAAATGCCCTGCGCGCCCATGGACACCGCCGCCCTGGTCTTCGGCCGGGATGACCAGGGGCCTTTTATGGGCATCTCCGGCACCTATGAGTATGTCATGGGATTCGGCGACCATTACCAGGCCCGGCCCCGGGTGGTTCTCAGGCAGGACACCGCCCTCATGGACATTGCCATGGCCGTGGAAAACCTGGCCGGCCAGGACATGGAACTCATGTACATGTGCCACATGAATCCGGCCTTTGCAGTGGACAGCCACATCATCCAGCCGGCCCCCCATACACCGGACCATGTGGTCACCCGGACCTCCATCCCCGGCCATGTGACCCCCACCCCGGAATGGGAGGCCTTCCTCAACCAAGTGGCCGCGGATCCCGGCCTCATGGCCGTACTGGACCAGCCCCACAACTATGACCCGGAATTTGTCTTTTTCCTCAAGGGCCTGGCAGCGGACGACAAGGGGTTTATCCCGGTCCTCATGAAACAACCCGACCAGAACGCGTTTTACGTCAGCTACGACAGCAACGCCTTTTCCCACCTGGTCCGGTGGATCCTGTGCAGCCCGGACCAGCAGGTGGCCGCATTTGCCCTGCCCGCCACCTGTGAGCCCGAAGGCTATACCCGGGAAAAAGAAAAGGGCAACATTCGGACACTTGCCCCCGGGGAAACCCAGACCTTCCGGGTCCGGGCGGGCCTGCTCTCGCCAGAAGAAACCGGACCTGTGGAAACCATGATCCGGTCACTGATATAACGATGCCCCGGAGGACCGGCCAATACCAGCATAAAGGAGCGACACAAATGGGAAAAATAGCCGTAATCGGCAGCAATATGGTGGACCTGGTCACCTATATCGACCGGATGCCCAAAACCGGTGAAACCCTGGAAGCCCCCCAATTCGACATGGGGTTCGGCGGCAAAGGGGCCAACCAGGCCGTGGCCGCCGCCCGCCTGGGCGCAGATGTCATGATGGTCACCAAAGTGGGGGACGACATGTTCGGCCCGGCCACCCGCCAGAACCTGGCAGACAACGGGGTGGACGTCCAATACGTGGAATCCCAGCCCGGCACATCCTCGGGCGTGGCCCCGATTTTCGTGGACCCCTCGTCCAACAACAGCATCCTCATCATCAAGGGAGCCAACCTGCACCTGACCCCGGCAGACGTGGACCGGGCCCTGCCCGCCCTGCGCCAATGCAGCCTCATTGTCATGCAGCTGGAAATCGCTCTGGACACCGTATACCACGTCATTGAACTGGGGGAAAAAGAAGGGATTCCGGTCCTGCTCAACCCGGCCCCGGCCGTGTCCGGCCTGGACATGGAAAAGATCCGCAAGCTCACCCTGTTCGTGCCCAATGAAACCGAACTGGAAATCGTCACCGGCATGCCCGTCACCACGGTGGACCAGATCCAAACCGCAGCCCAGAGCCTTGTGGACCAGGGCATTCAGGCGGTCATGGTCACCATGGGGGAAAAAGGCTCCCTCCTGGTCACCCGGGACAATATCCACCAGGTGCCCTGCCCCAACATCAGCGCCAAAGACACCACCGGCGCCGGAGACGCCTACATCGGCTGCTTTGCCCGGTATTACGTGGAGATCCAAGACCTGCACGAATCCATGGCCCAGGCATCGGCCTACGCCTCCATGTCCACCATGAAGCCCGGCACCCAGAAGTCCTATGCCGATGCTGACGGGTTTGCGGCTTTTAAGAAGGATCTGGCCGGCGAAAAATAAATATTCCCACTGCGTGATGCGGGCTGCCTTTTCGGAAAGAGGTCATATCGCAACAGCGCCCCAGAAAGTGAGGCTCCAGAAACATCTCCGGGCACTTTCACATGCTTGCGAAAAGTCCACGTAAAACCGCCGGCTTGTCCGGCGCCATTTTTTATGGTAGCCTTTTCCCCATGCAGCCACACATTGTTTCGCCGGATATTTTACGTCGCCTGCGCAGGGGCGTGGATGATTTTTTACCCCGCTGGACCAACCGGATGGGGAATGCCGGGTACCTGGAAAGTACCACGGCCAAGCGGGAGGATTGCATCCTTTCCTACCGCTGGTTCCTGGACCCCCTGCTCACGGCTGCGGAAGCCGGGGACCTGCCGGATTTCGGGGATCTGATCCAAAACCGGGACGACTGGGCCGGGAAAATCCTTGACACCTCCCGCCGCCACCGCTCCCGGGGCATCACCGGAGAGATGTTTGTGGGCTGTTTCAAAACCCTGGTTCATGCGGTCCTGGAAGTGGCGCACCAGGGGCCGGAATCCCGGGAGGAAAAAGCCGCGGCAGAACGGTTTATCCGGCTGTGGGCAGATGCCCTGGAGACCCTTATCGTAAGGGACTGGACCACCCTGTCCATGAAAGAATCGGCCGATTCCCTGGACCTTGCCAACCGGGAACTGACCATGGAGAAATGCAAGTATGAGAATGTTCTGGATTCCATCTCCGATCTGGTGCTGGTCATTGATATCAGCGGCCGGGTCCTGGAGGTGAACCGGGCGGCCCGGCAGTTTTTCGGCAAAGATCCCACAGATACCCCTGTCCTGGAGTTGCTGGGTATGGAAGGCCAGCCCCTGGAGGCGCTTTATGCCGTGTACACCCCGGAAGCGCCCCTGGAGATTTCGCCGGACAGCAGCCGCCATTTTCACTGCGGGTTCATCC
Organism: Desulfobacter sp.; assembly: GCA_036881925.1. Lineage (GTDB taxonomy): Bacteria > Desulfobacterota > Desulfobacteria > Desulfobacterales > Desulfobacteraceae > Desulfobacter. Next base: position 530,933 of record JBAJNJ010000001.1, on the reverse strand, counting down.
CCCTGAACCAGGTAAGCCTGTCTTCGGACGGATACCTGGTCATTCTCAAGGATGTGACCGTTCATGTAAAGCAGAGCGAAATTCTGGAAGCCATTGTGACCCGGCGGACCTCCGAGCTGCTCAAAAAAAAGGACCAGCTCCAGGAAATGAACGTCACCCTGCGCACGGTGATGAAATCCGTGGACAAAGAACGGCTGGACTTCCAGAAAAGTGTGGGCGATACCATACAAAAGGCCCTGCTACCGGCACTGGCGCCGGTGCGCAAGGAATCGTCCCAATCCGTACGAAACGCCTATCTTGATATCGTGGAAGACCAGCTCGTCAAGCTGGCACGGGGCGGCGGCCGGGAAGACCGGGCCCTGCTGCTGAAAATGACCCCTTCGGAAATGAAAATCTGCCGGTTTATCCAGGCCGGGGCATCAACCAAGGAAATCGCCGATACCCTGAACCTTTCCATGGAGACGGTCCAGACCCATCGCCGGAACATCCGCCGCAAGCTCAACCTCCAGAACCGGCGCGTCAACCTGGCCACATTCCTGAATCAGGCCGGGGCAACAGACTGATCCGGCATTTCCGGGAGCCTGCTCCCGGAGATCGGGTATAAAAAAATACCCATTAATTACCTGGTCCCTCATCTTTTCCAAATAGAGCCCAGAGTGTAACGTATTGGAACAATGGAACATATATCAGAAGAGGCCATTATGTACCCAACACAACAGACACGGCTGGCCGCCCTGCGGGATTTTTTCCTGTCCCGGTCCGGGGATGACCTGGAACAGGCCTGCCGCCAACTGAACAAACTGGAGAAAAGCGATGCCGCACCGGCCGACGCCATGGACTGGGAAACGGCGGAATTCGCATTTAACCGGCTTTTCGTCGGCCCCATGGCCCCGGAAGCCCCGCCATATGCCTCCTGCTACCTGGAAGAGGAACCCAGACTCATGGGAGAATCCACCCTGGAAATTCGCCGGATTTACGAAATGGCCGGCCTGTCCTCCCCGCTCCAGGGCCGTCTGCCCGACGACCACCTGGGCCTGGAACTGGATGCCGCCCTGGGGCTCACCTCTGCGGCTGCAACACCGGATATGGAAGCACCCAGGGCCCTGTGGGCGTATTTCCTCAATACCCATCTCAAGGTATGGGTGCCGCTTTTCCTTGAAAAGGCTCGGAACGCAGATACCAGTCACCCTGCCCTTGACCTGGTCCTGGATGCACTTGAGGACTGGCTTGCCGGGCAGGACCCCATACCCACCGATGAAAAAACCGGATGAGAAACCGGAGGAACCATAAAATAAAACATCAGCATGACAAACAGGCAACCAAAGAGGAGGGAACCAATTCATGACCCAATGGAACCAAGACAACATTAAAACAGCCATTGACTGCCCCATGACCCGGCGGCGGTTCATGAAATGGCTGACCGCAGCCGGTGCGGCGGCAATGCTGCCCTGCGGGTTTCTCAGGTCCGGCCAGGCCATGGCCGCCGGCACGGTGTACGAAGGCGGGTATGACACCTTTCGCAACGCCTGCCCGAGAAACTGTTACGACACCTGCGGCATGGTCACCCATGTCAAGGACGGGGTGGCCAAATTCGTGGAAGGGGCGCCGGAATCCACCTTTACCAACGGCGGGCTCTGCGTCAAAGGCCATTCCTACATCCGGCGGCTGTATTCCCCGGACCGGATCAAATACCCCATGGTCCAGCAGGGCCGGGGCACGGGCAACTGGAAGCGGATTTCCTGGGACGAGGCCCTGACCCGGATCAGCGAAAAATTCATTGAAATCAACGAAAAAGACGGCTCCATGCTGGGCCTGGCCCTGACCAAGTATTCCGGGAACTTCGGGATCACCAATTACGGGGTCGAAGGCATGTTCTCCTCCCTGGGATACACCACCCGCATGGTGGGCACACCCTGCTGGCCCGCCGGCATTGACGCCCAGAACTACGACATGGGCAACATGTGGTGCAATGACCCCGAAGACATGGTCAATGCCCGGTACATCATTCTCTGGGGCGTGAACCCGGCCTGGTGCTCGGTCCACACCATGAAGTACATCTACGAAGCCAAACGCCGGGGCGCGAAAATACTCTGCATTGACCCGGTCCTGACCCAGACCGCTGCCAAAGCAGATGAATACTGGCAGGTCAGAACGTCGGAAGACGGGGCCCTGGCCCTGGGCATGGCCCGGCACATCCTGGACAAGGGACTGGTGGACCAGGACTGGGTGAACCAGAATGCCGTCGGGTTTGCGGAATTCGCCGATTACCTGAACAGCGAGGTTACCCTGGAATGGGCCGCTGAAAAATCCGGAGTGCCTGCGGAACGCATCGCCCGGGTGGCCGAAGAATTCGCCGGCAACAATCCCGCCACCATCTGGATCGGCTACGGCATGCAGCGCCATGTCAACGGCGGAGCATCCGTACGGGCCATTGATGCCCTGGTGGCCATGACCGGCAATGTGGGCAAGGTCGGAGGCGGCGCCCGTTACGGCCATCTCATGACCTGGGGATTCAACTACCACGCCATGGTCCAGCAGCCGCCCAAAGGGGTCAAAGGCTACCTGGGTCCGGCAGCCAAGGGAGAATTCGACTTTACCAAGGACCAGGAAGGCCCGTCCTATTCCAACCGGACCCTGAACATCAACAAGACGGCCCGGGAGCTGCTCAATGCATCGGATCCCCCGGTCCGGGCCCTGTGGGTTTCCTGCAAGAACCCTTTGAGCCAGGATTTTGACCGGAACCAGCTTATCAAGGCATTCAACAAAATGGAAATGGTGGTGGTGGTGGACCAGTTCTTCAACCAAACGGTTGAGCAGGCCGACATCGTACTGCCGGTGACCACCCTGTTTGAGGAATGGACCGTGAATGTGGGATACTGGCATTACTGGATCTCCCTGAACGAACAATCGGTCAAACCCCTGTACGAGTCCAAATCCAACCTTGAAATTGCGGCGGCCCTGTCCAAAAAAATGAATCAGCTCAAGCCCGGCTCCTGCACCTTTCCCACGGAGATCGACACGCGGGAATGGCTGGAAAAAGAGTTCAACTCAGGCGTTTACGGATTGTTCGGCCTCAACTCCTGGCAGGACCTGAAAAAAGGCATGCACAAGGCCGGGAAACACCTTACGGCTTGGGCTGACGGCAAGTTCGGCACCCCATCCGGCAAGTATGAGTTCAAATCCGATTTGTGCGCGGAACACGGGTTCAATGCCCTGCCCAAATACGTGGACAGCCGCAAGCCCTATGACAAACTCAGGGTGCTGACGCCCCACACCCAGTTCGGGCTTCACTCCCAGTTTGTCAACCTGGACTGGATGGAGGACTTCAATCCCAAGCCCTATGTGTACATCCATCCGGACACGGCAAAGGCCCGCGGCATTGCCGACGGCGATACCGTGGTGGTGAAGAACAAAACCGGCAGCGTGACCATTGAAGCCTCGCTTACGGACAACGTACCCACAGACGCCATTCTCATGTACGAGGCATGGTTCAGAAACAATGACTACAACTGCCAGAACCTGGTGGACGATACTTCCGCAGACATGGGTGCTTACAAAGCCGGCGCCCCGGGCGTGGCCATCCACGACCAGTTCGCGGACGTTACCAAGGCATAAGGAGACAAAATATTATGGCAAAACAATTTGGATTCCTGGTGGACTCGGACCGGTGCGTGGGATGCTTTACCTGCGCCATGGCCTGCAAAAACCAGTACCACCAGGAAAAAGGGGTGGTCTGGCGGCAGGTCTATCCGTTAACCCAAGAGATTTACCCCCACAGGGAACGGGCCTTTTACTCCTTGGCCTGCAACCAGTGTGAACACCCGGCCTGTCTTGAGGTCTGTCCGGTAAGCGCTTATTACAAGCGGGAGGCGGACGGGATTGTGGTCCATGAGCAGGACAAGTGCATCGGGTGCGGCAACTGCATCCGCTCCTGTCCGTTTGGCGCCCCCAAGTACAACCCCACCCTGAAAAAGGCGGAAAAATGCAGTTTCTGCTGGCAGCGGATCGATGCGGGCCTGACCCCCATGTGCGTTCTGTCCTGCCCGGTGGACGCCATTGCCGTCATTGACACAACAGAACCGGATGCCCCCGGCCTGCTCCGGGATGTACCCGGATTTCCCCGGCAGCCGTCCCTGAACCCGTCGGTCCGGTTCCGCCTGCCCAAACAACCCGTGGTCATAAGGAGGGAAGATATATGAGCACTTATGAACTCCCCCTGGTCCTGTTCACCGTTCTGGGCCAGTTGTCCATCGGCCTGGTCTGCATTGCAGCCCTTTGCCGGGCAGCCGCCCCGGCAGGCGTCCCCCAATCCTTGTTCCGGGAGTGGTCCGTGGCCGGTGTGGTTCTTGGGGCCGGAATTGTGGCTTCAATATTCCACCTGGGACACCCCGGCGGTATGGTCCGGACCCTGGCCAACCTGGAAACGGCCTGGCTCAGCCGGGAAGCCCTGACCCTGGGCATTTTTGCAGCCCTGCTGGTGACAGGTCTCTTCCTGATGCGCCAGGACAAGGAGAGCCGTGCCCTGGTGGCGGCCACCTGTGTTGCAGGACTGGCCGTGATTTTCAGCATGGGCATGACCTATTCTCCCCCCAGTTTTCCGGCGGTGAACAATATCCTGCCCTTTGTCTTTTTCATGATCACGGCTGCCCTGCTCGGGTCTGGCGCGGCAGCGGCATTTACCCCGGAACATGCCCGCCCCCTGGTCCTGCGTATCCTGGACACCAGCCTGATCATCGGCCTGGTCATCTACCTGGCCGTCCCCTGCATCTGGCTTTCCGGCGGTGAAATCATGAAACAGACCGGCCAGCTATGGCTTTCCTCCCCCCTGTTCTGGGGACGGATCGGCATCGGCCTTGCCCTGCCCCTTGTTGTCCTGTGGACCATGAAAAAGGTGCCGGTATGGCTCTGGGGCCTGATCCTTGCCGGAGAACTCATGGGCCGGGCCCTGTTTTTCGCCGGTACCGTACACACGGCCACCAACATGGGCGGATTGTATTAACTCCGTGAACCGTCCCGCAACAAAACCGGGAATACAGCCCGGAATGTGCGTTGCCCTGGCTGTATTCCTCTTTTTTACCGTGTTTCCCCTGCCTGCCCGGGCAGGGGAAATCCCGGGCCGGGTCTGCCCTCTCACAAGCCACGTTTACAAGGTCCAACCTGTCCGGGATCATCTCCCGGGCCGGGTGGACGAACCTGTTATCCTCTCGTTCATGCTGGATCCCGCAGAGCCGCCCCCGGGCTTTTTCCTGTCCGTGAACCTGCGGCCGGTCCGGCAGCCCGAAACCCTTCCAGATAAAGCATCAGCCCCCCAAATCCTTACAGGATTTCCCGATACCCGTTTTGTTTTCTCTGCCCCCGGCGTTTACACTTATGCCGTGATCGTCTCCCTGATCGCCAAATCCAGTTGCGGCGGCGTTAAGGCGGATACGATTTTTAACGGGCAGGTCCGGATTGAGATCAGGACAAATAACCATCTATAAGCATGGGGCATACTTTCCGGAAACTCAGCTACCATTAAGCACTTCACCGGAATATCTTTGCCATAATTCGATCTTTTTCTGAACATCTGATTCAAACCCGCTTAATGGAACCTGTGTCGTGGAAAGTGCTAACAGTTTCTTTTTGTTCGAACCGAAATAAGTGTCAATAAGCGCGTCTCTTTCAGCACCACCCGCATCTATGAATAATCCGGCAATTCGCCAAAGTATTGCTTCCGGATTTTTCTCAAAGGCTTCCAAAACAATATCTGCCAATTCTTCGTGTGCAGGGGATGTTGCAGTACTGAACTCTTGAAAAAGAGTTTTCAATATGGCCTCTGGGAGAAAATTATCTTCAGGATCAAGCCGTTTAAGAAAAATAGAAGCATCTGGAACGTTTTCATAGAAGAGATCTGCAAATCTTGCTCTATTTTTCTTTCTATCTACTCTCGAAAAATTACCATTGTTCTTCATTACGTTAAAAAAGCGGATAGGCAGCCATAAATTAACAGATAACGACTTTTCTATATGAGACCAAAATAAAGAAAAAACATTTTTTTCTCCATAAAAAGAAGCAAGGTCTTTTTTATTTTCATAATCCCCATTATCCACTAAAACACCGTACCAGATGAGGCGTTTTGGATAAGGTTTAGGGTTTTCAATCATACTGTCCAGTGCTGCATGAATGAGTAGATCCATTACTTTTGGAATGTTGGAGCCAGGAATTACAGAGTACATAAAATTCATCAAATGGATAGGGAATGAGGGTTTTTGATTCAAATCCAGACCCAGCTTTTTGTATGCCTCTTCACTTATGCTGTTATTTTCCAACTGGTTAAGGATTTGAATTGTCTTTTGTGCTCTAAACTCATTCCCAGATAATTCCTCCCTGAAAATGAGTTTTCGATTTAAATCATAGCGGTCTTTATGAAATATAGATAAGGCATTTTTGTTTCCCATAGATGCTGAATTCAAATTGGAATATTCTTTACTGAGTGTACGAAAATTTTCTGTCGTTATTTCATCGTAGGTTGTGTTCTCAAGGTGTTTATCCAAATTAAACTTTTTGGGACTTGATTTAATCCCATCCAAAAGAGAAGGGGCAGCAACTCTGAGGGCATTTATGAGAAGTAGCTCTTCCAGAAGCACTTCCCCTTTCAGTTTTTTCCAGACCTCTTGGGTCCGGCGAAGACAGATTTTCAACTGCCTGGGGTTTGACAATATATTTGAAACTTTTTCTAGTTTTCTGGCGATGATACGCTCAAAAAACTCAACTTGCTCCTCTCTCTCATCTAACCGGCCGTTTGGCCAAAGAAGATGGAGCCTTTCGTCTTTGGCTTTATTACGCTCACTGAAATAGAATGTTTCCAGAATTCCGGATACGCTCAAAGGCTCAATATCTTCCCGGTAAGTACAAACCCGTTCCAAGATGTTGGAGCCTATGCCATTTTTGCTCATAGAATATGGTGCAATGTTAATGATAAAACTGACTTGTTTCAGCTTGCGAAGCCTGTCCAAAAGTGCGGAGAGCTGATTCATTCCCCTGGCATTGTCCGGATTTCGGTCAAAATCTTCCAGCACAATTACCAGTTGGGTGTTTATAATTCTTAGAATACGATCCAACTCTTGAAGGTTCCTTTCCGGACTCATGGAATGACTGAAAAAAGATGTCAGTATTTTAATTCCTTTGATGGAAGAGCCTTCAAGAGCTTTGATGTAGTGAGAAGGCAAACCATTAAGAGCCGTACAATCCACTGTCCGGGAAAGTTTTTCAATGACTTTTGCCAGGATCTGTTCTGCTATAGTATCTGTCTGCCGCCCCCAGCCATCCACTTCGACAAAAGTATGTTTTCCGGGCTGTTTTTCTGCAAGCCGTTTTTCCACCCATTTGCAGATATTGGTTTTACCGATTCCGAAATTACCTTTCAGGACAATCTGGCTCGAGGGGTTTTGAGGATACTTTAACCGCTCTGCCAAACGATTTACATATGGCCTGTAGTCTATAAAATCCAGGTTTGAATATGTTTCGGTTTTGATCCATTCTTCAATTTGCCTTAAGGTGGATTGCCGGACAAATTGGCCACAGAGGCCTTCCGAAAACTTTACAAACGGCTTGCGAATCAAACTTATAAGAAACGAAGTCAGAGCGATAAGGAATAATAAATAAACAATGTAAAGAGCGCACACATAAACCAGAGTTGGATAGTTTGGCGTCTCACTTAGCAAACCGAACACAGACCAAAAAAGAACTGCGGCCCAAACCGCCCAGGCAAATGAGAGATAACGAAGATTCAAATGCGCTCGAATACCAACGCGCCCCATTCCAAAAGGCTTCAGGCAGAGAAAACAAATGCAGGCCAAAAAACCCAGATTGACAAATACGTTGAGCACCCAAGGCAAACTTATATAGAATTCAGCCCAACGAAAAAATTGTTTTTGAATCCACATATTTTTTGAGAGTAGTTGACAAATAAGCAAGGAAATGGCGACGTATGCTGTTATCCAGAGCCATCGTTTGAAAATTAAACACCCGCGGGTCGGCAGACCTGATTCCATAGAGTCTCCACTTTAAAAACAGCGATTAAATGCTGAACCCGTCTATCGTAGAAAAAACTGGAACCAGGATATAATTTTGTTCCAGTTCTAACCCGATATAATCGATTTTATAATGCACTATGATATCGCAATACGAATCATTTATGCACTGCCGGGTCCGTGAAGTGCAAGCAAAAAATTCCAGTCATCCTCAATTTCAAATACCCCCTGTGAATTCCCGTTGCAAATCCGGGAAAAGAGGCGTAGCATATCCCTCTTACATCCCCTGACCGGGGTAAACCCATGATCTTTTACCAGGAGAACCTGTGATGAATATTCTTGAAACCATTAACACCCGCGGCCTTTTATTTGACGGGGGCATGGGCTCTATGCTCATTGCCCGGGGGCTTGAAGGGGGAGAGGCCCCGGAAAGCTGGAATGTGAACCGGCCGGACGATGTCCGGGAGATCCACCAGGCCTATTATGCGGCAGGTGCGGATGTGGTCAGCACCAACACTTTTGGAGCCACGGCCATGAAACTTGCCAAAATGGGGGTGGAAAATTCCATGGAGGAGATCAACCGGGCCGGGGCGCGGCTGGCCCGGGAGGCTTGTGGAAAGGAGGGGTTTGTTGCCGGGGATGTGGGAGATCTGGGCGAACTGCTCAGCCCCATGGGGCCGGTGAAACCTGAAGAGGCCCTTGCCCTGTTTTCAGACCAGGCATCAGTATTGGCCGAAGAAGGGGTGGATGTGTTTATCATTGAGACCATGTTTGACCTGAACATGGCCCTGGCCGCTGTAAATGCCGTGCGTTCCGTTTCTGATATCCCCGTGATCTGTTCTATGACCTTTAAGGAAACCCCCAAGGGATTTTTTACGATTTTCGGCAATGCCCCCAAAGATAGTATGAATGCCCTTATTGATGCGGGCTGTTCGGTTGTCGGGGCCAATTGTGCCATGGGCAGCGATACCATGGTCCGGCTGGCCGGTGAGATCCGGGATGCCGTGGATGTTCCCGTGATTGTCCAGCCCAATGCCGGCCTTCCGCAAACCGGGCCGGACCAGTCCGTGATCTATCCTGAAACCTGTGAGGTGTTTACGGAAAACATCATGAAGATAAAAGCATTGGGCATCCAGGTGGTGGGCGGCTGCTGCGGCACCACCCCGGACTTTATCCGGACCGTGCGCGAACGGCTGGATAGGGTATGAACAATCCCTTATAAATAATAAAGGAGACAGGCGGCATGGTGGTGGTTGACATTAACGGCGGTATCTGCGGATTTAACACAACAGTGACGGCAGAGAGCACGGCACCGTACACAGCGCATTTTCACCTGGAAAGCGATTGCGCGAACTGGAGAAAAGTCGAAGGAATCCTGGGCGGGGAACCGCTCAACCTGATGACGGAATTGTTCAAGGACAAGGCCACGAGCAAACTCAACTCCCGGGTCCTGGAAGTCTCCCTGGCCACAATTCCCCATGTGTCCTGTCCCGTGATTTCAGGTATTTTAAAGGCCCTGGAGGTCAGTACGGGCCTGGCCCTGCCCAAAAACGCGGCCATTACATTCAGGGAGTAAGCGATTAACGGTTGTCCGGACCGGGCCCTTCCGGGGCGGAGGAATCAACCTGTGCCCAGGAAAAGATCTCGCACCGGGCCATGAGGCCTGCGGCCCGGGCTGACGCCGCTACATCCGGATTGAGCATATCCATCATCAGATAATCCAAGCCGGCACCGGCCAGCATGGACAGGTAAACAATTTCCAGCCTGTTTTTCCCGGGCCTGCTTCCGGCGCCCGTGGTCAGGTTGGAAAGCCCGGCCATGGTCCGGACCGGGAACCCCAAAAGGTCCGGCAGCATGCGGATGGTTTCCACAATATCCCTGGCCCGGGCAAGACCGTCATCCCAGGTGAGCGGGGGCACTACAGGGTCCAGTATGAGCCTCTCCCGGCGGATGCCCGCCTTTTCAGCTTCTGCCACCAGTGACAGGGCGATATCGAACCGTTCATGGTTTTCCCTGGGCACCCGGCTGTCCGGATATAATAGAAACCCCACCAGATCCGCATCAGACTGCCCAGCCAGGGGTAAAATCTTTTCCAGTTTCACCGGCTCAAGGGAGATGCCGTTGATGATGACGGGATTTGTTGCAGCGGCAAGGCCGGCGGCCATGGCACGGGGATTGGTGGTGTCAATGACCAGGGGCAAATCGGTCTCGGCCTGGACCGCCCGGACAAAGAACGTCATGGCGGCTTCAGGATCTTTTGTCAGAGGGCCGGTGTTGACGTCAATGGCATCTGCGCCTGCAGCCGCGCATTGCCGGGCCATGGCCCTGACAGGCCCAGGGTCCATACGCTCCAGCGCCTCCCGGATGCCTGCCTTTGTAATCCTGATATTATCCGCCACCAGCTTCATGATGCCTCCCATTGAAATATCCGATACAAACAAGCATTTGCCATCGGAACTATCACTTTGACTTGCATTACCGCCCTTCTTACTTTCCCGGGGTATATGATTGAATACCTTTGGGAGCCTTGATGTTTAAATGCCCTGACACTGTTGTTCCGGTATCTGTGCCGGCCGGGCCGGACATATCCCGGGAATCCGGTGCGGCGTCCCGGCGGATCCATTCCGCCTGCACCCGTTGCCGGGCCTGTGTAAAACACTGCCGTTTTTTATCCGCCCATGGTACACCGGGCCGCCTGGCCCGGGATCATGAGGCCGATTCGTCCCCCGGCCTGGAACTGGCCTTTGAATGCAGCCTGTGCGGGCTCTGCACGGCAGTCTGTCCGGTGGGGCTGTCGCCGCCGGACATGTTCCTGGAGTGGCGGAGGCAGGCGGTTGATTCCGGTACGGCAGACCTGTCCGCCTACAATGGCATACTCGGCTATGAAAAAAAAGGATGTTCATCACGATTTTCCTTTTACAGCCTGCCTGCCGGATGCACCACCGTGTTTTTCCCGGGCTGTACCCTGACCGGCACCCGTCCGGAAATCACCTCTGCCACCCTTGCATACCTGGACAAAAAAATGCCGGGTACGGGCATGGTTCTGGACTGCTGCACCAAACCCTCCCTGGACCTGGGACAGCAGGAGTTCTTTGACGCCATGTTTTTTGAGATGACCGAGTTCCTCGAAAAAAACGGGATCACCACCATTATCACGGCCTGCCCAAGCTGCCATAAAGTTTTTTCCGACCACAGCCCGCTCAATGTCATGTCCGTTTACCAGATCCTTGCCCAGGATGCCGGGCCGGAAAAACCGCTTCAAACCGGCAACCGGGACGTGGTGATCCAGGACCCCTGCCAGGCCAGGGATAATATCCCGACCCTTGCCGCTGTCCGTGAAATCGTCCGCCGGCAGGATCTTAACATCCTGCCGTCGGCATTCAGCGGAAAAAAAACGCTTTGCTGCGGTGAAGGGGGATTTACCGGATGCACGGCACCGGATATGGCAAATTCATGGTCTGAAAAACGGGTGGCCGACGCAAAAGGCACCCCTGCCGTGACCTATTGTGCAGGGTGTGTGAATTTTATGTCCGGAAAAGGGAAAAGTGTCCATGTCCTGGACCTGGTGTTTGACCGGGAAAAGGCCCTGGCAGGCAAGGCACGGTCTGCCAGAGCACCGTTTACCTACCTCAACCGGCTCCGGTTAAAGAAAACGCTCAAGGCCCGGCCTGCGGCAGTGACCCGGGAACGGGAGTTTTTTCATGGAAAGAACGCCGGGAATCCACTGCCGGTCAAACGCCTTATGGCTGCCGCCCTTGTTCTCGCTGCCATGACCGGTATCCACCTGTCCGGCCTGGGCCGGTCCTGGGCCCTTTACCTGGACCCGGCAACCCTGGCCGGAACCGTCGACCGGCTCGGCATATGGGCGCCTGTGGTTTACATGCTGGCCTATACCCTGGCCCCGGCACTGATGCTGCCGGGCCTGCCCCTTTCCGTGGCCGGCGGTATCCTGTTCGGGCCATTCTGGGGAGTGGTGTATACCATTTTTGGGGCCACTGCAGGCGCCGGCATGGCATTCCTGATCGCCAGGTATGTTTCCGCGGGATTTCTGGAATCCCGGCTGAACCGCCCGGCATGGCAACGATTATATAAGGGGGTGGAAAAAAACGGGTGGAAAGTCGTGGTGGTGACCCGGCTGGTGCCCTTGTTTCCCTTTAACCTGCTCAACTACGCCCTGGGTCTGACGCCCATACGGTTCAGCCACTATATGGCAGCCACCTTTTTGGGGATGCTTCCCGCCTGTATCGCCCTGGTGGTCTTTTCCAGCGCCATTCCGGACCTGCTCAGGGGCAATTTGTCAACCGCGTTGATGCTGGGGGTCGCCCTGCTTGCCCTGACCGGTGCCGCTCCCCTGGTATATAAAAAAGGGCGGGCCAGGGGCCGTATCAAGCCGCCCCTGTAACATCAGTCCCCGGGTATTAAACAGGGGGAACTACTCTACAAATATACCGATCTGCTTCATATAGGCGGAGATTTCCCGGATGGTTTCCCGGATCTCTGCGATGTCCGCAGGCACCAGTACAATGGTGTCGTCCCCTGCCACAGATCCCAGGACCCGCTCAAACCCGTGGTCATCAATGAACTTGGCCACGGTATTGGCAGTGCCGGGACGGGTGTGGATTACGATGAGCTGGGTATTATGGACAATGGATTTGACCAGGGAGTCAAAAAAGCCCGTGTCCCTGAGTTCGTTCCGGGCCAGGGCCCAGACCGTACTGCCGTTGCCGTCCTGGCCTTTGACCGCATTGATCTTTTTCAGGGCCCGGGATACCGAGGACTGGGTGGTGTGAATGCCCCGTTCCCTGAGGGCCTGGACAAGCTGGGTCTGGTTGCCGGTCACCCCCTGGGACAACAGCAGGTGGAGTTCAGAAGCTATGGTCATAATTGTATTTCATATTTATGCATAAAAATTAAAAATTTATGCAGTTTTTATACTTGTTCCCCTTGACTATTTCAAGATTTTTCTGCATTAATAGCCAAAGTTTAAATTAACGGTAAAATATTAGAGATACAAGGAGTTTATAATGGCTAAGGGAAAAGTGGTTCTGGCCTATTCCGGCGGACTGGATACGTCGGTCATTCTGAAGTGGCTGCTGGAAGAGGGATATGAAGTGTTTGCATACATGGCCAACATCGGCCAGCAGGAAGATTTTGAAGCGGCCGAGAAAAAAGCCCTGCAGATCGGGGCCTCCCGCGTCTTTATCGAAGATATGAGAAAGGAATTTGTCACGGATTATATCTTCCCGGTTTACAAGGCAAACACGGTGTATGAAGGCCGTTACCTCCTGGGCACGGCCATTGCCCGGCCCATTATCGCCAAAAAACAGATTGAAATCGCCAGGGAAGTGGGCGCGGAATACGTTTCCCACGGGGCCACAGGCAAAGGCAACGACCAGGTGCGCTTCGAGCTGTCCTACTATGCCCTGAATCCCAAGATCAAGGTAATTGCCCCGTGGAAAAACACAGCGTTCCTCAATGCCTTCAAGGGCCGGACCGATCTTCTGGATTATGCGGAAAAACACGGCATTCCCACCAAGCAGACCGCTGCCAAACCTTACAGCGAAGATGACAACCTGCTCCACATCTCACACGAGGCAGGCATCCTGGAAGACCCGGGCACAGTGTGCGACGAAAGCATTTACTCCCATACGGTCAGCCCTGAAAAGGCTCCGGACACCCCCACCCGCATCACGGTCGAATTCAAGGACGGCATCCCGGTCCGGGTGAAAAACCTGGAAGACGGCACGGAAAAGACCGATGCCCTGGAATTGTTCGAATACCTGAACCAGTTGGGCCGGGAAAACGGCATCGGCCGCCTGGACATGGTGGAAAACCGGTTCGTGGGCATCAAGTCCAGGGGCGTGTATGAAACCCCGGGCGGTGCCATCCTCCACGAAGCCCACAGGGATATCGAGGGCATTGCCATGGACAGGGAAGTGATGCGGCTGCGGGACCTTTTGGCGGCCAAGTATGCGGAACTGGTCTACAACGGGTTCTGGTTCAGCCCTGAAATGGAATTTCTCATGGCAGCCATGGACAAGAGCCAGGAGGTCATTGACGGCGAAGTCACCCTGAAGCTTTACAAGGGCGTGGCCTATCCCATTGCCCGGACCAGCCCCTCTTCATTGTACAACCAGGATCTCTCTTCCATGGACATTGAAGGCGGCTATAACCAGGAAGATGCAGAAGGATTCATCCGCATCAATGCCATCCGCCTGATGGCCCACCGGAATATCATCGATAAAAAATAAGGTGCAGGCCTTTCAGGCCAGGCACAGACACCCGGGTAAAATACGGGTGCGTCAGAAGAAATAAAAATGCCCCTTCCCCCTTTTCCCGGGGAAGGGACATTTATTTTCAGCTTCAGGACAGGGAATTACTTCCCTGCAATAGGCGCGACAAACCTGGATTCGGAATCCCAGGGGAACAGGATCCAGGTATCCTGGCTGACCTCGGTTACATGGACATCCACCAGGGGTTTACCCGCAGGCTTGGCATACACCGTTGCAAAATAGGCCTTTGGCAGCATATCCCGCACCACCCTGGCTGTAGAGCCGGTATCCACCAGGTCATCGATAATCAACAGGCCTTCGCCGTCCCCTTCCACGGATTTGAGTATGGTGGACTCCCCCTGTTTCTGCCAGTCATAGCTGGTGATGCAGATGGTGTCGATCAAGTGGATATCCAGTTCCCGGGCAATGATGGCGGCCGGCACAAGCCCGCCACGGGTCACGGCAACAATGCCTTTCCATTTCCGGTCACGGTCGTGGAGCCGCCAGGACAATGCCTTGGCGTCCCTGTGCAATTGTTCCCAGGAAATGGGGTAGCTGCGTGTATACCTGTCCTTTTTTTCCGACATATGTGTACGATTCTCCTGTATTTTTGATTCAGTGGGGGTTAATTCAGGCAGTTCTTTGTGGACTTCCGGTCTGTTTGTCTTATATTACCCGGTAATATAATATAAATTCCAAAATGAAAAAAGAGGTAAACCAACACCATGACAGAAATGAACGGCCGCTGCCTTTCCTGCGGGGGCAAACTGAAAATCCAGCGGACATGAACCCGTGTATATCTCTGCTGCAGGTCCTGCAGCGCACGTTATCCCGAAGACAAGTACAAAGATTTGATGGACGACTACCTTGAAGAGCAGTTGGCCAATGTGCCGGTCAACCGGCTCTAATCTTTTACATTGGTTTTCACTGTTTTTTCCATCCTGAAAATGTAATTTACACCCAATCCCAAAAACGAACCAATCCTATATATAAAGGGCTTTCAGTGACAACACGGCTGAAAGCCCTTTGAAATTCAAAGGATTTTTCTATCGTCTGTTTTACCCTGTAATTTACACCCCTGTAAAAAATTTGACAACATGTGTCCGGCGTGAGATGATGCCGACTCTGAGCCTTTGTTTTCGATATCATCCTGAAACGATTTGGAACATTGCCATGCCCGAAGCCATAAAAAAATTTTTGTTTGACCTGAACAATGCAGATTTCCTGTCCGTGTTTGATGAATTCAGTGACGGGGTTATTGTATCCGACCCCAGCGGCATCATTGTCTATTATAACGACGCCATGTCCCGGATTGACGAACTCAACCGGGAAGATGTCATCCTCAGGAGCGTGACCGATGTATATGATCTCAAGGAGGAGGACAGCGTCATCCTCCAGTGCCTGACCAAGCGCCGGCCCATCATTGACCATCCCAATTTTTACCGGACCCACATGGGCAAGTTCGCCAATACCGTGCACTCGGTATTTCCCGTGTTCAACAAGCAGCAGATCGTCGGGGCCATCTGCTTTGTCCGGGATTACAACATGCTGGTCAACACCATTGCGGCCATGCCCGTGTCCGACCCCGGCTCCCGGTTCAACGAAGCCGGTATCACCTTTGATTCCATCATCGGGGAAGACCCGGTGTTCAGGGATGCGATCCGCTCGGCCCGCATGGCTTCCCAGACCCCCTCACCGGTCATGCTCTTTGGCGAAACAGGCACTGGCAAGGAACTGTTTTCAAGGGCCATCCACAACCACAGCGCCCGGAGCAGCCAGAAATTTACCCCGGTCAATTGTGCGGCCATCCCGGAAAACCTGCTGGAAGGCATCCTCTTCGGCACTTCAAAGGGGGCGTTCACCGGCTCGGTGAACAAAGCAGGGCTTTTTGAACGGACCTCAAACGGCACGATTTTCCTGGATGAGGTTAACTCCATGCCCGTGGGCCTCCAGGCCAAAATCCTGAGAATCGTCCAGGAGAACAAGGTCCGCAGGGTCGGTGCTCTCAAAGAAACGGAAATCGACCTGAAAATCATCAGTTCCATTAACAAGGACCCGCGGATCACCATTGCCGAAGGCACCCTGCGATCAGACCTGTTCTACCGCCTCGGCGTGGTGTTTATCCATATCGTGCCCCTGCGCCAGCGCCTCGGCGACCTGGACATCCTTGTGGACCATTTTATCCGCAAGCACAATATCATCCTGAACAAGCATGTCAGATCCATTTCAGACAATGTCATGGAACTTTTCAGGATTTACAACTGGCCCGGCAATGTCAGGGAACTGGAGCATGTCATTGAAGGAGCCATGAATATTGTGGGTGACGGCAGCACCATCCGGATGAACCACCTCCAGTCCCACTTTTCCAACTGGTCCATTCGCAGCCGGTCCAATGATCCGGTGCCTGCACAGGGGTTTATTCATACCCCGGCCCACCCGTTTCCCTCCCCGGCCGCGCCCCCTGAGTTTTCCCGGTCCGACCTGAAACGACAGGAGGCGGAAAACGAAAAAGAGATCCTTATCCAGGTTTTGTCCAGGCACGGGGGTAACATCTCCAAATCTGCCAAAAGCCTTGGGATTTCAAGACAATTGCTTTACTACAAAATAAAAAAATTCAACATCGACCGTACGCAATTCGGTTAACCCCGGCGTTTTCCGGACCGCCCATCCGAATCTGTTACGATCGTTTTTTTACCATTCTGTATCTGTTCCCAGGCAATTTATCCTGTTACGTTCATTCATTATCAATGCGTAAAAAAGAAGGAGGATGCCATGGATTTCAAACGTCTCTTAGCGGATCGCACCGAACTGATGCAAGCCAACGCCATCAGGGAAATCCTCAAAGTGGTATCCAATCCCGGGATTATTTCCCTGGCCGGCGGCATTCCCTCTCCGGACAGCTTTCCCATGGAAATCTTTCAGGACCTCACCGCCCGGGTGTTGTCCACGTATAAATCCCAGGCCTTTCAATACGATCTCACCGAAGGATTCATGCCCCTGAGGGAACAGGTGGCCCTTCTGCTTAAAAAGCGGGGTATCAACACCCGACCGGATGCCGTAAATATCACCTCAGGCTCCCAGGGCGTACTGGATGCCGCAGCCAAACTCATGATTTCCAAAGGGGATAAAATCGCCCTGGAAGCCCCAACATACCTGGGCGCCATATCTGCTTTCAACCCTTACGAACCCCAATACATCCCCGTGGAAACCGATGATCAGGGACTTGTGCCCCATGCCTTGGAACAGACCCTGAAAACCCACAACATCAAATTCATTTACCTGGTCCCCACCTTCCAGAACCCCACGGGCAGAAGCCTGAGCCTGGAACGACGCATCCGGATCGCCGAGATCATCCAAGAACACAACACCCTGCTCATTGAGGATGATCCCTATTCCGCCCTGCGGTACTCCGGCAAACCCCTGCCCCCCATCAAAACCCTGGCCCCGGACAACGTCATCTACATTTCCACCCTGTCCAAGGTCTTTGCCCCGGGACTGCGCATCGGCTTTTACGCCGCCCCCAAATTCATCAGGGAATGGCTGGTCCTGGTCAAACAGGGCGTGGACCTGCACACCTCCACCTTTAACCAGGCCCTGGCAGCCGAATACCTGGCCGGCAATTACCTGGATGCCCAACTCCCTAAAATCATCAGCTTATACAAACCCCGCCAGCAAGCCATGCGGGATGCCCTGACCCGCCATCTGCCGGACGATTTCAACGTCTCGCCCTCCCAAGGCGGCATGTTCCTATGGGTCACCGGCCCCAAAGGCCTGAACGGCCTGGATCTCTACCGCAAAGCCATTGAAAACGGGGTGGCCTTTGTCCCCGGGCAATTTTTCTATACAGATCCGGAGCAAGGCCGCGAAACCATGCGCCTGAATTACACCATGGCTGATGAAAAGACTTTAGAGGAGGGGGTACGGAAGCTTGGGGAGGCTGTCAGAAGGTTATAATTATGTCATTCAAAACGGAAAAATTCTATGATTCTGTTGTAGCGCGTCAAAAAGATCTGGATGACTGGCTGCATCTGGATAAATAATTGAGAACGACTTCATAGGAGCCACCGCAATCAAGGATGTCGGCCTCTTGAAACGCTTGAACTGGAGTTTAAAGAAAATTAAAAGTGAAGCAGTTGAAGTCCCACCCAGAAAAACTGACTGTGCTGGAAGTATTTGATTTTTACACCTTAAGCTGTCTTATTGGATAACCATTGGGACTTTTTTTCTATATTCTTCTTTCCATTTGATTATAATAAAATTGTCTCCCAAATTTAGAAATTTGATTTTAACGAATTTATTAAATGGCAATTTATTAATTACGTTTGTTAAAATAGTAGATCGGTCATTGACACTATTGACTATTTTCATTTCTGCTATGTCAGTCCATGGTATGAATAGTGGTCGCAATAAAATGCTAAATGGGAAAGGTTTTCTAATAAAAACACCTTTCTCGTTTATTATTGAAAAAACACTATTCCTATAGTGCACACCATTAACATTTGCTATGTGATAGCTTAGTTGAGAATTAATTGTGCTTAATTCTTTAGCAGATAAAGGATACCTTTCGCGAAGCATTAACCATCTACTTTTTTTCAAATTAACATAAAAAAACGCAACGGCTAAAACCATTAATATTATAGAAGAGATTATCCCAAAAAACACTGTTCGACTCCTACTTTAATCACATTCATTCGATTTTTCAGGATGAAGCAGATCATATAACAAGTCTCCCCAAAAATGATCTGCAGCACCAAATGAATACTCAAAAGAAAAAATAACCTTTCCTTGCGTGCTAGTTAAATTGCCGGAAGCACCAGGAATTGGGCTTATGCCCCCCTCATAATAAATCGCGTCATCTTGTCCAAAGCTCCAAGAATAAGAACCGTATCCATAGCTACCGGAATTAGAAAAAGAAGTATTAGCATAGCCTTTTATAGTACCTTGATCAGAATAAACTATGTGGTTGAATAATCCATACCCCTTACCAATTCCCTTATCTGAGGTTGTGACCAAACCAAACTTATTCGTTTTGCCATCTGATTCGAACAACAAGGCTGATGATTTCCCTACCCCTCCCCAATAAAAGCCAGACCCTCCCGTATTAATACCGAGCACGAATAAACCAAAAGGGTCAATAAAACTGGGGGGATTGTTTTTGGCGTAGGTAAATGGATTGATACCGCCAGCCAAGCCGATCGGGTCCGCACTAATGTAACTCCCGGTCATAGGATCATAGAATCGATTATGATTATAGTGCAGCCCGGTTTCCTGGTCATAATACTGCCCCGGGAACCGGAAGTGGCTTTGCACCTCTCCAAGACTCTCATTTACCCGCCCAAAAGGCAGGGAAGCACCATCCCAGACGACACGGCCGTCATTGTCAATCATTTTGATCGGGGTTCCCAGATGATCGTTTATATAATAAGCGACATCCGGCTGGGTAGTACTTTCCATGGCGAGGGCGGCAAGACGGGTACTGTCCGTGTATACATAGGTCATGGAAAACGTCCCATCAGGGGAAGACTCTCCAATCAGATTGCCGAAAAGATCATAATGGAACAGGGTGGTTTTACCATCAACGGTTTTCCGCGTTCTCTGTCCAAGGCTGTTGTAAAGGTAGGCGGCGATTTCATTGCCGCTGCCGGATACGGTTGCCAGGCGGCCGGCCTGGGTATAGGCAAAGTTCATGTCTCCTTTGGAAAGGGGCTTTCCAGCCCCGTCATAAACCAGGTCGGTTTGGCTGCCTGTACCGGAAATCTGTGCCAGGCGGTTGGTTCCCTGGGTATAGGTGTAGGTCAGGGCGGCATCGTCCAGGGTCCGGGTCAGGCGGTTGCCGGTCCTGTCATATGTGAACCCCAGGGTGCCGTAAGGACCTGTGGCCGAAGTCAGACGGCCGGCCTTGTCATAGCCGAAGTTCTGGTTCCTGGTGCTGTCCAGTTGATCGGCAATAGAGATGATCCGACCGGCAGGATCGTAGGACAGGGAACGTTCCAGTATGCCGGGCACAGTCCGGGAAAGGTGCCTGTAATTCAGGTCAAATTCCGTGGAAATGCCGCGGCCTGCTCCCAGGGTCATGGCGGCCAAGGGGCCGAACGGCTTGTAGGCCATGTTGTCGGCCAGTACCAGGGTCATCCCGTCTTTGGCGGTTGACACCTTTGCGACATTGCCGATGTACCTCTCCATTATAGAGTGCTGTTTTGAAATATAAAGAGCCTGCAACTGGAGTTACGTTACTCCCGATTAAATCGGTGCTACATACCTAACTCTTGATTAATCCATTTAGGTTTTTCATCTTGTGTGCCATAATATCCCCAATCAATTAAAGCCTCCATAAAGATTTTTTTATTATAATTTTGATATTCTATCGCATTTATTGATGATAGAAATATATCCATCATTTGACACGCAGATTCTAACTCTGAATTGACTTCAAAGGTTGGAGGGAAAATCAAATCCAAGACCATCCCATTTTTTCCTCCAAAGTCCGGTAGGAATGCGAGACATTGCAGCTTTTTATTACCATATTGGATAGTAAAAGGAGTTTCCATTCTAAATTTTAGCTCCTTTGATGCCGTGATTAATTTTTTTGCAATTTCAGAAATTTCCGTCGTCATTATGCTCCCCTTTACCTGATTTTTATTGTACTTTTTACTCCATTTTTGTTCAGATAATTTATATGCTTGTATGTATGTGGATTGGGTGGTTTATGTGGGCCTTCTATCCTAAGAATTTTACCACTCAAGTTCGTTATATTACCACCATTATCCACTTTATTTGCTTCGGCTCTCCAATTTTTGCTGCCTCTCCATCCCCACTGAGTTTTAGTTAGTTTTTTATTGTTCGGGTCGTCGTCATCCCCATTAGGGCATGTCCCTCCTGACATTTCGCCACCTTCCGAATCGCCACCAGATAAATTGTCAGCCATTAATACATGTAAGCCTGCGAGAGCTTGAAGATGTAGAAAAGACGTATCTTTTAAAAATTTTCCAGCTTGAATATAATCACTGGCAGTTGCTTGATTATTAATCCCGGTTGCACCAACGCCAAAACCACCGGTGATAGCAGGATTAGCCATCCATATTGCATTTAATCCATCCGGATCAATATAGTTTACGGGATTTGCTTCTGCATAAAGGAATGGATTGATCCCACCATCTAAACTAATGGGATCTGGTGTAAGGTATCTACCCGTCACAGGATCATAATACCGATGCCAATTATAATGTAAACCAGCCTCATCATCATAATACTGGCCCGGGAACCGGAATTTTCAAAGAACTGAAAAATGAAACAATAATCGGTTCTTCACTCCTGAATTTAAATAACCTCAAGGGGCTTTATTCTTCTTTCCTCCGGTAAACTACAATTGTAGATTCATTTGGCCATAATAATTCATTGGTTGATATTTCAACTTCAATATCAAAATTTATAGGCTTCGGTTGCAAAACTTCGAATTCTGAAACGAGATCATCTATTTCATCCCTATCACTTTTGGAATCTTCCTCAAGGACAATTGTGATCACAATTTTTTTGCTAATTTCAGAAACAGATACCATCCGAAAATTTGGAGTTATGACCCCAAGCAAAGCTTGTACTAATATCATGGCATGTTGTTGTAATAAGCTTGATAACTCTTTTCCCATCTATGGCCTCCATTTGGGATTCATGGGCACAACACTGGGACTTTTGGTCCCTTTTATCATGAATACGTTTGTTGCTTGATTTGAGTAGCCAGCAGAAACATTTACGTTTGTTCCAGTTACCCCATTATATCGTACGATTGGAAAGCCTTGCTTTGATTTTCCAATGATTTTAGTCGAACCTGTTTGGAAAGCATTGAGTACCGATTGAGCGTCATCAACGCTGTTCAAAAATCCACCACCCCGATACTCCTTTCTTCCAGCAATATGTCTAAGCTGCTTTTGACTAATTCGATTAGATACCTGTGCGAAGTCACTGACTGCAAACTTCGAAGCAGTATTTGGTAAACTATACCAGAATCCGTACCACATCATCATCGAGTTTAACTGCGTAAAGGCCTCTTGCTGTATATAGCTTCCTGTACAATTAGCCCCTTCACTCGTATAGATGTCAGCCCCGATTTCATCAGCCCTTATTTCGTAATATGCTGTTGGATCTGAACTAAGAAGCAAATCAGGACTCAAGCCTTCCGGATCAATGAGGTTGATTGGATTGGCTTCAGCATATAGGAACGGATTTATCCCTCCAGCTAATCCGATCGGGTCTGGACTGATGTATCTCCCCGTCACAGGATCATAATACCGATGCCAATTATAATGTAAACCAGCCTCCTCATCATAATACTGCCCCGGGAACCGGAAATGGTTTTGCGCCTCGCCAAGGCTCTCACTTACCCGGCCAAAAGGCAGGGAAACACCATCCCAGACGACACGCCCGTCATCATCAATCATTTTGACCGGTGTTCCGAGATGATCGTTTATATAATAAGCGACATCCTGCTGGGTGGTACTTTCCATAGCGAGTGCGGCAAGACGGGTGCTGTCCGTGTATACATAAGCCATGGAAAACGTCCCGTCAGGGGAAGACTCCCCGATAAGATTGCCGAAAAGATCATAATGGAACAGGGTGGTTTTACCATCAACGGTTTTCCGGGTTCTCTGTCCAAGGCTGTTGTAAAGGTAGGCGGCGATTTCATTGCCGCTGCCGGATACGGTTGCCAGGCGGCCGGCCTGGGTATAGGCAAAGTTCATGTCCCCTTTGGAGAGGGGTTTTCCAGCCCCGTCATAAACCAGGTCGGTTTGGCTGCCCGTACCGGAAATCTGTGCCAGGCGGTTGGTTCCCTGGGTATAGGTGTAGGTCAGGGCGGCATCGTCCAGGGTCCGGGTCAGGCGGTTGCCGGTCCTGTCATATGTGAACCCCAGGGTGCCATAAGGACCTGTGGCCGAAGTCAGGCGGCCTGCCTTGTCATAGCCGAAGTTCTGGTTCCTGGTGCTGTCCAGTTGATCGGCAATAGAGATGATCCGGCCGCCAGGATCGTAGGACAGGGAGCGTTCCAGTATGCCGGGCACAGTCCGGGACAGGTGCCTGTAATTCAGGTCAAATTCCGTGGAAATGCCGCGGCCTGCTCCCAGGGTCATGGCGGCTAAGGGGCCGAACGGCTTGTAGGCCATGTTGTCGGCCAGTACAAGAGTCGTCCCGTCTTTGGCGGTTAACACCTTTGCGACATTGCCGTCGGCATCCCGCTCATAGGCAACGGTCCTGCCGTCCGGGCAGGTCATGGACATCAGGCGCCCTGAGGCATCATAGCCGTAGGTCGTTGTAAAGGCGGCCTGGTCCGTGGTGCGGATGACCGTGACAAGGTTGCCCATGGCATCATAGGAAAAGGCATAGACATCTCCGGTATGGCTTATCCCTGTCAGGCGTCCCTTGCCGTTGATGCCCTGGTCGTAGAAAAAAACCACGTTTTCTCCGGGGTCCGGATACTGGATGCCGGTGCGCCTGCCCAGTGCGTCATAGGTATAAGTTACCCTGATGCCGTCGCCGGTCTGTTTTGAAACCAAATTGCTGGCCGCATCATATTGATAGGATGTGGTTCCGGTGTCCGGGGATATGGTTTTGACCAAGCGGTTTGCATCATCATACGTGTACGAGGTGACCAGGCCTTCGGGATCTGTCACCCGGACAAGGTTGCCGTTTGAGTCATGGGTGTAAAGGATTTCCGCCGTGGTATCACTGTCCTGTTGTTCCCGCTCAATAACCGGCCGGTTCAGGGGATCGTAGGCAAAGCTGCGAACGGCTCCCATGGGATCTGTTATCCGGATAAGGTTGCCGTGCTCATAGGCAAACAAGGTTTCCAGAGTGGCAGTGTCGTCCTGGTTCATTGCCAGGGCTTTGGCCGGCATGCCCGGGGAAAGGTCAGGGTCGGCAACCGGATCACCGTAATCATATCCCTTGAACAGGGTTTTGACCCCACCTGCGGAAAAAATCGAAGATTCAACAGGGTTGCCGTTTTCATCATAGGTATAAAAAAGATAATTGCCCGAAGGATTTGTGATCCGCTGCAGGAATCCTTTGGTGTCATAAGCCAGGGTTTGGGTTCTGCCGGTTCTGTCGGTTTGGGCGGCCGGTTCACCCGCGGCAGTGAACGTGCTGGTAACAGAGGCATTTTCTGCTGCGGCAGAGGTCTGCCGGTTCCTTCCGTCATAGGTGAACACAGTTTGGATCTGGTTTTCATCTGTTGCCGTAATGATATTACCGGCAGCGTCATGGGTGAATGTCATGGCCCCTGCCAGGGGGCGTGTTACGGAAACCAGGTCGCCTGTGCCGGCATCATAGGAAAACGTAATGGTATCCAGGGTTCCGTCAAGCGGCCCATCAACAGAAACCACCTGCCCTTTTGAGTTGTAAGCATAGGTCGCGACCTGTTCAAAAGCAGCCACATCGCCTAATTCATTAAGGGTGAAGCCCCGGAGAATGGTGCGGTATATCCTGACGGTGGGGTTCTCATTGGGTAAATCCGTATTTCCCGGTGCTGAAGGATCGTCATAATCCCATATAACCACCCGTTCCCGGTCCGGTGCGCTGTCATCTGCCAGAAGGCTTTTTTGTGTCCGTGTCAACGGGGCTTCGAGTGTTGGGTGCCAGGTGGTGATGATGGTATTTTCCCAGGCAGTGCCGCTGGCAATGATTCTTTTTCCCGGATTGCCCCTGTCGTCATAATCCTGGTACTTGTCAATGCGGCCGTTGGCAAATTCCCGTTCTGTTGGGAAGCCGGTAGCCGGGTCAAATTCCGTGCGGACGATGCCTTCACTGCAGGCACTGCATCCGGAGGCACCGGTTTTGGCTGTAATTTTTTTGCGCCCTTCGATTTCCGTTATTTCGAATGTATTGGAGATCCCGTAAACGTCCGTGACAACCACATTGGCCGGATCGCCGTAATTAATGACAACACCTTTGCCTTCCCTGTTTACATTCTCAACAGCCCTGTCCTGCTCATCATAGGCCCAGGTAGATATCAGGTTACCTGCCAGATCGTACTTGGCTGTCATATTATTGGGATCATTCGGGTCTTCATACCGGTACTCAAATCCGGAAGCTCCAGAGCCATTGCCATCGTCTGAATATATGACGAGGATAAGGTTCCCAAAAGTATCATACGCATAAGTAACGGAGTTAACAGGGCCGGAAATGGACTGGATTCTGCCGTTTGCCTCATATTGAAAAGAGAGGCTTCTGCCGGATGCATTGTCTGTAACGGTATCCAGTCGTCCCTGCGCATCATAGGCAAGGGTTTGCTCATTGCCATTCTTATCCGAAATTGATTGAAGTTTACCATTCGACTGGTTGAATGTATAAATTTCACCGTTTTCTCTTACCCATTCGTAATTGCCTGTTATTCCCGTAATAATTTCACCATACCCCTGGTAGGTGCCGTTAAAAACCCCATCATCATTAATATCCTGAAAATAGTATCCTTTTCCTGATCCATCCACAATACGGATCAATTTAGTGCTCATTTGAAAAAATGGGGTAAGAATAAAATCGAAACCATGCGTCCATCCAAACCCAATGGCAGAGTTGTTTTTATTTTTACTATTATAAAATCTTTTAAAATTTAAATCGTCTTCAAAAGGAGAGGAGAATAACAAATCGGTCTCTGTTTCGATGTTATTGCCACTGAATATATTGATAGGATTTGAAACAAATTGTTGGTTTGCATTTTCTTTGCAGTCACTTGGGTTCATGCCAAAATATTGATCTTTTGTATCAAAGAGCGGGACATATTCTGAATTCCAGGAAAACCAGTACGTTTCCCACCAGGATTCATTCTCTGGGGGGCCTGTGTATTTGTAACAATAATATATGATTGTGCCGGAACCTAAATAAGAAGTATTACCGTCACAAACATGATGCCGAATTGTGTACGTGTTACTCATATGGTAGCTAGCTTTAGCAATCTCTTTCCAAAAAGGATAAAATGCAGCCCATGCATCTGATTTTGAGGAAAAGTGCCCCATGAAAGTACTTTTCAGAATAGGGCGATAGAAATAATTTTTCGTTGCCTGGTGTTGGTGGCAAGCAAAATCAAAATCATACACATTTGCATAAGCGGATTTGATAAAGACCAAAATCGCAAGGCCTATGCAAATAAAGCCATAACCGATTAATTGAAAAGACTTGAACATAAAGACTCCTTGAAATAGCTACTTTAAAAAAGGAGAATGATAAAAATGGGAATTACATCGACAAAAAATTGACCCTCAATTGCTTCTTTAATAGATAAACCTTAATTGACTGTAATCATGGAAACGACCTTAGTTTTTCAGAACATAGTGGAAGACTTTTCATAAGTCAATCATCATTGATTGGTTTTTTATTTACTTTTTTAAATAAAAAATCAAAAATCTAATTTACATAATCTCAGAAGTACTACTCCACTTTTTCTCTTTCCTGTTCAAAATCAAACATTGATATGATAGATTATTGGGGTATCCACACGCAGAGACACAACCACCCGGAGATCCTATGGCACTTTTGATCAGGCGGTTTCTTGGCTCCTGCATGATGCTCGTCGCAATTGCAGGTATTCTGTTAACCAGCGGATTCAGCAGCCTGGCTGCCACCCCAAAGCAATCTGTCCCGTCCCCGGAAGATTTTCCCGTATACCCGACGATCAAGCCCAATGTGGCGTTTTGGATCGATATTTTCACCAAATACTCCAGGAGCCAGGGCGTAATCCACGACAACCGTGACCTTTCCCGGGTTTACGGGGTGGTGGCGCTGAACCCGGAAAATACCCGCAGGGCATCCAAACAGAACCGGAAAACCAAGGAAAAAGCCCTGGACCGGTACGGGAAAATTCTTTTGAAGCTGGCCAGGGGCAACTCTCCTGAAACAGCTGAAGAAAAACGGGTGGCTGCCCTGTTTGGCCCGAACGCCAAGGCGCATGTATTTAAGCGGGCAAAGCAGCACCTCAGGATACAGACCGGGCTGAACCGACAGTTCAAGGAGGGAATCATCCGGTCCGGGGCCCTGCTGGGTGAATTCAAGCGGATATTCAGGTCCCATGGCCTGCCCGAAGACCTGGTTTACCTGCCTTGTGTGGAGTCCTCGTTTGATGTGGCAGCGTATTCGAAATTCGGGGCAGCCGGGATCTGGCAGTTTACCCGGAGTACGGGGCGGCTGTACATGAAAATCGGTTATGTGGTGGATGAGCGGCGCGACCCGTTTATTGCAACACAGGCCGCGGCAAAACTGCTGAAACGTAACTTCGGCGAACTCAGGCAATGGCCTTTGGCGATTACCGCTTACAACCACGGCCTGAACGGGATGAAACGGGCAAAAAAGCAGCATAAGACCTATCCCCGCATCCATACCTCATACCGCAGCCGGTCCTTTAAATTCGCCTCAAGGAATTTTTACCCGGAATTCCTGGCAGCCCGGGAAGTCGCCAAAAACTACAAGCAATACTTTGGGGATCTCAAACTGGACAGGCCTGTGACTTATACCCGGTTCCGGGTAAACGGGTATGTGCCGGCCCAAGACCTTGCCCGGGATCTTGGCCTGGATATCGACCTGATCCAAAAATTGAACCCGGCGCTGCGGAAACCGGTGTTTGACGGCAGAAAGCATATTCCCAAAGGGTTTGAACTCCGCCTTCCCAACAGGATTACCCGGAACGCTGTTGCCCGGGCCGCAGGGAATATCTACCTGGCCAAACAGAAACCAAGCCGGTTCCACAGGGTTCGGAAAGGAGATACGGCTGGCAGTATCGCGAGGACTCACAAGGTGTCGCTCAGGGAACTGATCCTGGCCAACAGTCTCGGCAGGAAAGCCACGATTTATATCGGCCAGACCCTGAGAATACCGGTGCCTGACGAAACCATTCCCCTGAAAACCGCCCTGGCAAAAAAAGAGCCTGTAACACCGGCACCCAATACCACAACACCTGTGTCCCGGTCCGTGGAAAAACCAATGGTACCCCGGGAAAAACCTGCGCCTGTGGTAAAAGAGAACGTGGCACAACCCGATCAAAAGTCGCCCCATGATGCCGACAAACCTGAAAAGGTAGTCCTGGTAGCAGTTGAGCCGGCTCCTCCTGCCGGGCCGCCGCCCAGGGAGTCCACATCAGCCGGGCCGCTGCCAGAAGCTGAACTCCAGGCCAAACCTGTCCAGGCAGCCGGGGACATTAATCTGGCAGTGGTGACCAGCGACTTGAAACTCCAGCGGCAAAGCGGTTCAGTCGGTGTCCTGCATGTGGTGAGCGGGGAAACTCTTGGCCATTATGCGGACTGGCTGGGCATTGCCACCCAAAAAATCCGGAACCTGAACCGCATGGCGTTTGGCCGTCCCATCTCCATTGGCCAGGCCATCAAGATCCCGCTTCCCCAATCCGGATTTGAACGATTTGAAGAGCAGCGCTATGAATTTCACCAGGAAATCCTGGAGGATTTTTTTGACTCCTTTTTTGTGGCCGGGACCGATGTGTATAAGGTCAAATCCGGGGACAACTTGTGGTCCCTGTGTGTGAATGAGCTGGAAATTCCCCTGTGGCTGCTCCAGAAATTCAACCCCACCGTGGATTTCACTATTCTCCGGCCCGGGCAAAAAATTGTCCATCCCCTGGTGAGTCCCATGGGCACATCCCCGGACGGCCACAGCCAAAACCTCGACTTTAAAATATAGGGGTCAGATCCCGTGTTTTTTCTTCAATCCTCGGAACTGGTCATAGGTCAGCCCGAGGATGCGGGCGGCTTTTTTCTGGTTGTACCGGGCCTCGGTCAGGGCCACTGCCAGCCGGTGGCGTTCAAGGGCCAGGACCGCCTCTTTCAAAGGGTTTTCACACAGGGAAGCCAGGGACAGCCCGGCCGCATCCCCGGCAATGTCCGGGGATGAGAGCGGTGCCGGCGAATCAGGTCCTTCTGCCTGCCGCCCGCCGGAAAAGGCCGGCCCGGAAAAGGTTTGTTCAGAAAGGTCCGGGCCGGGAAGCGGGCCATAGGGCGAAGAAAACGGATCAAAGGAAATCCGGTTGATCTCAGGTCCCGGGCTCTTGTATACGGCACGCTCAACCACGTTTTTCAACTCCCGGACATTGCCGGGCCAGTTATAGGCTTCCAGGGCCTTCACCGCACGTTCCCCGAGTTCCGGCATCTGCTCCCGCCCCATTTCAAAAGCCATGCGGCCGGCAAAATGATTGGCCAGCAAAAGGATATCACTCCTGCGGTATCTTAACGGCGGCACATAAACCACCTCAAAGGAGAGGCGGTCCAGGAGATCCTGCTTGAAACGCCCTGTTTGAGCCATGCGGGAAAGATCCACATTGGCCGCAGCCACGATACGGACATCCACCTGGATTGGCCGGGATGACCCGACCCGCTCAAAACTCCCGTATTCCACCACCCTGAGAATTTTTTCCTGAACTTCCATGGGAATGTTCCCGATTTCATCCAGAAACAGGGTACCGCCGGAAGCCTGTTCAAACCGGCCGATTCTCTGGGTGGCTGCGCCGGTAAACGCCCCTTTTTCATAGCCGAACAGCTCGGCGCCGATCAGGGTGGGGGTCAGGGCGGCGCAGTTCAGGGTGACCAGGGGTTTCTGCCATCTTTTGGACAGAAAATGAAGCCTTGCTGCAGCCAGCTCCTTGCCCGTGCCCCGCTCCCCAAGGATCAGCACGGGGCGGTCAATGGGGGCTACCCTTGAAATCTGCTCCTGAAACGCCAGGAAAGCATCGGACTGTCCAAGGGCTTCGGACATGGATACGGGTTTTGTCTGGGAATCAAGGTCATTGGAATAAGCCATGGCACGCCTCCACAAAGGTTGAATA
Organism: Desulfobacter sp.; assembly: GCA_036881925.1. Classification (GTDB taxonomy): domain Bacteria; phylum Desulfobacterota; class Desulfobacteria; order Desulfobacterales; family Desulfobacteraceae; genus Desulfobacter. The sequence continues at coordinate 500,844 of JBAJNJ010000001.1, read as the reverse complement.
CACTTTAAAATAGCATTTTAAACCATAATAAGGTTAAAAATACCATAAAACCTCTTTACAAGCAATCCCCCATAACTCCCTAAATATATTTCAAATTACCAACGTTCCGGCAACTGGCACACTTTCTGCTCTTATGTATTGCCAACACGAAAACACCATTATGACAACCAACACACACCAAAAAGGAGATCAGACATGGGAATTTTTACACGCTTTAGAGACATTGTAACCTCAAACATCAATGCCATGCTGGATAAGGCTGAAGATCCGGAAAAAATGATCAAGCTCATGATCCGGGAAATGGAAGATACCCTGATCGAGTTGAAATCATCCTGCGCCAATACCATTGCCAACCAGAAAAAGGTGGAGCGGATGATGGAAGACACCCGTGACCGGGAATCCTTCTGGAGCCAGAAGGCAGAACTTGCCGTGACCAAGGGCAGGGATGACCTGGCCCGCCAGGCCCTGATGGAAAAACGCAGGTTTACCCAGCGGGTTGAGGCGGTTGAGGAGGAACTCACTGAGATCAGCGCCATTGTAGAGCAGTACAGGGATGATATCCAGGAACTGGAAAACAAGCTGAAATCTGCCAAGGAAAAACAGCGGATGCTGGTCCAGCGACACATCCGGGCCCAGAGAAAGAAAAAGGCCCAGCAGGAAATCCGCCGGGTGGACTCTGCTGAAGTGGTTCACCGGTTTGAGGAGATGGAAAACCATATCGAGCGTATGGAAGCCGAAGCCGACCTGGTCAATACCGGCAAGCGGGCCGGCCTTGAGGAAGCCTTTGAGGACCTGGCTGCGGACGATGAGATTGAAAAAGAGCTGAGCGCCTTAAAATCCTCCCAATCCAAAAGGAATGATGATACAGCATAATCAAATGCCAGACCTATTTCCACCAAGGAGGACAACATGCAAGGCGCAGTCATCGTAGCAATCTGTATCGGGGGAGCCATTCTTATCCTTGCCACACTGGGGCTGATCATCATCGGGATCATCCGGGCGGCCAAAACCGGAGGGATCTCCAAAAAGGACCGGGAGGCCCGTGCCGAGGAAACCAAAATGATCCAGGATATGTTCAACGGGCTGTCAAAAATGGAAGAACGCGTAGAAGCCCTGGAAACCATTCTTATCGAGCGCCGGGAAAGGTCCCGCTAAATCCCGCCGGCAAATACGGCCGGCAATGCCAAGACAAACCAAGAGAGGAGCAGCATGAGATATCATTACAGAAAACATAAACACGGGGGATTCCGGCGGGCCAAAGGCCATTACGGCAGGTTCCGGGAAAAGGTGGATGTGATCGCCACCACAAAGGGCATCTACAAATCCAGGAAAGGGATTTTCATGGGGGTCTGCAGGGGACTGGCAGAACACTTTGATGTTTCCGTCTTCTGGATGCGGGCCATTGTTTTTATCCTTTTCCTGTTCACGGGATTCTGGCCGGTGGGTATCCTTTATATTATTGCAGGCCTGATCCTGAAGCCGGAACCGGTCATGCCCCTGGAAAACGAAACAGACCAGGAATTTTACCAGTCCTACACCACCTCCAGGGAATCGGCCATCCAGCGGCTGAAACGGAAATTCGACAATATTGACCGCAGGATCCAACGTATGGAACACACGGTCACCTCCAGGGAGTTTGACCTGTAACCCCCCACCTTTTATCGATCTTTTTTTACCAGGCCTGCCCGGATATTTCCGGGCAGGCCGTTTATATCTTCCGCGCCGGAAATCTGAAGGGCACTTCTAATAATCAGAGCTACACCGGCAGGGGAATGCCCATCAGCATCAAGCCTTCCCGGACCAGAACCAGGGCCAGGATGCAGAGGGCCAGCCCCAATCCCCTCATGGTATACACATAGAGTTTTCCGGTTAAAAAGAACCTGGACCGGGCCACCAGAAGTGCCAGGGCAACCTTGGCCCCGACCAGAAGAAAATAAAACCCCGAGATAAACCCGGCAGACGCGCCCAGGGAAATATCCCAGGCCCGGGTCACGGCAGGGCCGCCCACAGAGATCCAGAACAGGTAAGGATGGGGGCTGAGTACATTGACCAGTACGCCCCTGGACAGAGAGTTCGGTACCTGGCCGCCCGTATCCAGGGCGGCGCCGGCGGTTCTCAGCCCGCTGATGCCCATTTTCAGGATTACCCCGCCCCCCACCAGGGAAATGATTCCCAGCACCATTTTAAAATCAGAGAGTTTTGACAGGACCAGCAGGGTCAGCAGCACGATGGGCAGGTCTGAAATCATGGGGGCAAGGGCGACCCGGATCCCGGCCTTAAGTCCGTGGGCAAGGGTTTCAGATACCACAAGGGTGAGCAGGGGCCCCGGGGCAAGGCCTGCGGACAGCCCCAGCACCAGTCCCATGGCAAGATAATGGCTCATGATGTTCTCCGAATATCCTCTGATTCACGGCCCGGGCGGCCGGGCGGTTATATTATGTTTTGCCGTGGCAGCGCTTGAACTTCAGACCGCTGCCGCAGACACAGGCCTGATTCTTGGCCAGGGGTACCGGCGGCAGGATGTCCCCGTCACGATAAAACCAGCGCCCGTTCTCGCGGATGAAAAATGACTGCTCATGAAGCTGACCCAGCCCTTTATCCCGCTCAAAAAAAGCGGCAAACTCCACAATGCCTGTATCTGATGCCGGAGCGGGCTCCCGGATCACCCGGAGTCCCAGCCAGCGGGTGGTGTCCATGGTATGGGACAAGTCCTGCAAACATGCCGATTCATCTGCGTTTGTAGCCCGCTTTTCCGGGGCAAGGGTGGCCACAAGATAGTCCGGTGCTTTTTTACAGAATGCCGTATACCTGGACCGCATCAGCTCCCCAGGGGTCTTTGGCAGGGCCCGGCCTTCTAAAAAAGGGCCGCAACATGCATCATATGGTTTTCCGCTCGGGCAGGGGCAGTCCTGTTTGGGCATTGTTCCTCCGCTTTGGATTCTTCCGGTGATTCTTTCCGGCGGCGGGTCTTCCCGGTCCGCCTTCGGCCGGGCATCATATCACGGCATACCGGCCGGGTCATTAAAAATAAGCTGCGGCCTGCCCGGAAAAACCACAGGCCAGCCTGAAAATTGTTGCCAGGCCCGGAATCCTGTAATAATCTGGCCCCATGCAGCCATTGTCCGACATATATATCCGGGAAACCCTGTCAGATTCCGCCTTGATCTATGACCGGGGAAAACAGACCTTTGAGAACGGGTCCTATTTTTTGTCCGAAAAAAACCTGGCAGACCAGACCTTTGTTTACGAATTTGACGGGGCGTTCGGCCAGTATACCTGCCGGATCCACATCCTGGACGACCGGATTGAGGGATCGTGCAACTGCCCCTACCCTGGGAAGGGGTGCCGCCATGTGGTAGCGGCGGCCCTGAATGCCAGGTCTGTTGTGATCAAGCCCAGGGTTCAGGAAGAACTGTTTCCCGACACTGAAGACCCATACCTGTCCGAGGCCGAAATCCGGGACCAGGCGCTCCTGGACCGGGAGGACCGGGCCCGGTCCGACCAGTTCACCCCGGTCCGCGGGGATATGTTTACCGGCGACCACAAGGTGATATCCAGGGACAGCCGGACCTACACGGTATGCCTCCATGAGCCTGCAAAGGCCCGGGGCCATTGCTCCTGCCCGGATTACCTGACCAACGGCCTGGGTACCTGCAAACACATCCAGTTCATGGCTGCCCATCTCAGGGAAGAGTCCGGTTTCAGCACCCAGGTCCGCACGGAAACCCTGCCGTTTATCGACATCTTCTGGGATTCACTGGCCCAGGCCCCCAGGCTTTACGCCCCGCTTTTGGACGGCCGGATGACGGATCTCAAACCTGTGCTGGGCAAATACTTTGATAAAGAAGGCGTCTTTACCGGCACGGACATCTCTCTGATCATGGGATTGATGCTCAGGCTCCACGGGGACCGGCGGGTCAGGATCAGGGAGAATCTCCTCAAACGGGTGGACCACCGCCTCCAGGCCCTCCAGCTCGAAAAAATGACGGGAAGGCCCCTGCCTGCAATCCGGCTCAGCCGCCCCCTGTACCCTTACCAGGAAGAAGGGCTTGCATTCGGGGTATTGAAAACCGGAGTGCTGATCGGGGATGAAATGGGCCTTGGCAAAACAGCCCAGGCCATTGCCCTGAGCCTGGTCAAGGCAGAGATGTTCGGATTTACAAAATTTCTGGTGATCACCCTGGCCTCGCTCAAGGATCAGTGGAAACAGGAGGTGGAATCCATTTCCGGGGAAACCGCCTGCATCATCCAGGGCCCCCCGTCCCGGCGCCGCCAGCAGTATGCGCAAAAAGACCGGTTCAAAATCAGCCATTACGAGGCGGTTCTCAGGGATGTCAACGCCGTGTCCGCATACAACCCGGACATTATCATCCTTGACGAGGCCCAGCGGATCAGGAATTTTTCCACCAAAACCGCAGAAGCGGTAAAGCGGCTGCCCAAAAAACACGCCATTGTCCTCACCGGCACCCCCCTGGAAAACAAACCCGAGGAACTTTACTCCATTGTCCAGTTCCTGGATCCTTACAAGTTTACTCCGCTCTGGCGGTTTGCCACGGACCACTTTCTCATCCCAAGGACCCGGGTCACCCGCATTGCCGGGTATAAAAACCTGGACCGGCTCAGGGAACGGATCAGAGATATCTACATCCGGCGGACATGGGAAGACGTCATTGACCAGTTGCCGGAAACCGTGACCAACAATTATTATATTGACCTGGCCCCGGAGCAGCAGAAACGGCACGGGAGTTATGCGGGCCGCCTGGGAGAGGTGCTGGGCAAAAAAATGCTCACCCCCATGGATATGCGGCAGATCCACACCCTGGTGCTGCGCATGCGCATGGTGGCCAACTCCACCTTTCTGGTGGACCGGGAGACCCAGGTGTCACCCAAACTCAGGGAGCTGTCCACCATCATTGACGAGGTCGTGGGCCAGAACCGGAGAAAAATGGTCATTTTCAGCGAATGGACCGCCATGACCTTTTTGATCGCCCGCCACCTGTCCGAGGCAGGCATCGGGTTTGTGGAGGTCTCGGGCAAAGTGACGGACGGCAAGCGCAAAGCCCTGGCACAACGCTTTGCCAGCGCCCCGGACTGCCGGGTGTTCCTGACCACGGATGCGGGCAGCATCGGTCTGGACCTGTCTGCGGCCCGGTGCATGGTCAATGTGGAACTGCCCTGGACCCCGGCCCTGGCGGACCAGCGGCGGGAACGCCTGGTCCCGGCCCCGGGAACCGGTGAACAGGACCTGCCCACCTGCCACATCATCAACCTGATCGGGGCCAACAGCATTGAAGAACGCATCCTCAAAGGCATCACCCGCAACCCCGGGCTGTTCACGGAGTTGTTCGGTGCAGACCCGGAAGCGATGGAAACCCTTGACCGGCCGGCCACGGAAATGGCCGGACAGCTCAAGGCCCTCCTGGGTCCTGAACTCCTGCCCCAGGAGACAGTCGGTCCCGAAGATATTCCCGAGGAAAATCCTTATTTCCTCTTTCCCGAAGGCATGCCCACACCGGATCCCGAACCCGAACCGCCCCGGGACCCGGCGTCTATGGCGCCTGTTCCCGGCCTTGCGGCCGATCCCCAAAAGCTGGAACAGGTTCTGACTTCAGGCCTTGACTTCATCACCGGCCTTGCTGAGATGGCCACCGGCCAGAAGCTCGGGGATACCGGAGAAAAAAAGATTTCCGTGGATCCCGAGACCGGCGAGGTCCGGCTGACATTCCGCCTGCCCGGATTTTAATTGACTTTTAAACCGAATCGTCATAGCAAAGAAGTTTACTTTTGCATATATTCTCCCGGAGAGACACGATAATGAACGCATCCCAGAAACTTTCCCCCCTGTCGGCCGCCAAGCGGATCGTGGTCAAGGTCGGCAGTGGTGTACTGACCCGGAAAAACAGCCTGAACATTGACATTATCAATTCCATTGCCGCACAGATCTGCACCCTCCACGACAAGGGGATTGAGGTGATCCTGGTATCATCCGGGGCCATGGCCGCCGGCGTTACCAAAATCGGACTGGATCGCCGGCCATCCGAAACTCCCAAGCGCCAAGCCGTATCTGCCATTGGCCAGGCAGACCTGATCCGGGAATGGGAAAAAGCCATTGAACATTGCGGCAGAAAAGTGGCCCAGGTCCTGCTGACACGGGGCGACCTCTGCGACCGGGTCAGGTATTTGAATGCGAGAAATACCATCAACACCCTGCTGGAATGGAAGGTCCTGCCCATTATCAATGAAAACGATACCGTGGCGGTCAAATCCCTCCAGTTCGGTGACAACGACAACCTGGGTGCCATGATCACCCTGCTCATGGGTGCGGACCTTATGATCAACCTCACCGATATCGGCGGATTATATAATAAGGACCCCAGGGTGCATGACGATGCCGAGCTCGTCAGGGAGGTGGCAGCCATGGGGCCTGAAATCGAATCCATGGCCGGAAAAATTGCCGGTCCTCTGGGCACCGGGGGCATGGGGTCCAAAATTTCGGCAGCCCGGAAGCTGACGTCCGCGGGAATCCCCATGATCATTGCCAGCGGCCTGGATACTGAAATCCTGGTCAAGATCGCGTCCAACGACTATACCGGGACCTATTTCGTACCCAAGGCATCCAAAACCACTTCCAGGAAAAACTGGATTGGCCTGACCCTCCAGCCCAAGGGGCGGATCACCATTGACAACGGCGCCCGGCGCGCGGTTGTCCGGGACGGCAAAAGCCTGTTGCCGTCGGGCATCACCCGGGTGGAGGACTACTTTGAGGTGGGTGATCCCGTGGAATTCATAAGTGAAGACAAACAAGTTCTGGGCATGGGCCTGGTCAACTACAATGCATCGGACATCTTAAAAATCATGGGATGTAAAACTACCCAGATCAAGGAACGGCTGGGGTTCCGTTCCTATGACGAGGTAATTCACAGGGACAACCTTGTGGTGACGGCCTACCCGGACACATCAACATAATCCCGGCCAGGTGAGAGGGCATGCCCGAATGCGCCGCGTTCACCTCCGGGAAGTAAAGGAACAGATATGACTTTAGAATCACAGATCATTGAAATTGCACGGAATGCCAGGGCAGCGGCCCGGGTGATGGCCACCCTGGGGGCCGGCAGCAAGAACAGGGCCCTGAACGCCATTGCCGATCTGCTCATGGAACACAAGGCAACAATCCAGTCGGAGAATGCAAAAGATGTTGCCGCCGGCCGCGACAACGGGCTGTCCGACGCCATGCTGGACCGGCTGACCATCACGGACAAGGTGCTGGTCGGTATGGCCGACGGCCTGCGGTTTGTGGCCGGCCTGGATGATCCCGTGGGATCGCTGACAGATTCGGCCATCCGGCCCAACGGCCTTGAAATGGCAAAGATGCGGATTCCTTTGGGTGTTATCGGCATTATTTACGAATCCCGGCCCAATGTGACCGTGGATGCGGCAGGCCTCTGCCTGAAGGCGGGCAACGCGGTGATCCTGAGAGGCGGCTCCGAAGCCATCCATTCCAACCGGGCCCTGGCTGAAATCATTGCCCGGGGCATGGTGGCGGCAGGCCTGCCTGCCAAGGCGGTCCAGGTGATTCCCACGGCAGACCGCGAGGCCGTCAACATCATGCTCAAACAGGAAGAACACATCGACCTGATCATCCCCCGGGGCGGCGAAGGCCTGATCCGGCACGTGGTGGCAGCATCATCCATTCCCGTGCTCAAGCATTACAAAGGGGTCTGCCATGCCTATGTAGACGATCTGGCAGACCTGGATATGGCCGTGGAGATTGCCGTCAATGCCAAGGCCCAGCGCCCGGGCGTGTGCAACGCCCTGGAGACCCTTCTGGTGCATGAGGCCGTGGCAGACACCTTCCTGCCCATGGCAGGCAAGGCCCTGGCAGGGGCCGGGGTAGCTATAAGGGGATGTGAAAAGACCTGTGCCCTGCTGTCGGATGCCGCACCTGCCTCGGCAGAGGACTGGGGCGCGGAATACCTGGACCTGATCCTGGCCGTCAGGGTGGTCCGGGACATGGATGATGCCATGGCCCATATTGCGGCCCACGGGTCCAACCATACCGAGGCCATCATCACCAGGGACTATGACCGGTCCAGGCGGTTTATCAGGGAAGTGGACGCCTCCCTGGTGATCGTGAATGCCTCCACCCGGTTCAATGACGGGGGGGAACTCGGCCTGGGCGCGGAAATCGGTATTTCCACCTCAAAGCTCCATGCTTACGGCCCCATGGGCATCAAAGAGCTGACCACCACCAAATTCGTAGCCTGGGGACAGGGCCAGGTCCGGACCTGATCCCACAACAAATTGTATTCAACCTCCCGGGATGCATGCGCCCCTTGCATCCCGGGGCGGTATTCCGGGATGCCATTTCCGGCAACAGATTATTTGAGCTTTGTAAAGGTCTCGAACTGCGCGGCCGAGTAATGAAAAAAGTGGTCGTGGACATTATCGGCAAAGTCTTCAAATGCCCTGTAGGCGTCTTTGTCAAGGGAGGCGGAGTAGAGGTTGACCACAAGGTCGTGGGCAATATAATCCTCACTCACCTCGATAAACCCCTCGTCCCGGCTCCAGGTAACCTTTGAGGCCTCTCCCCTTGACACGATTCCCGACACCACATGGGACTGGTCAATGATCACGGAAAGATACCGCTCTTTTTTTTCGGCCATATATCGTCGGATACGGCGGTGGGGCACCAGGTCCTCATACACCTTTGCCGTGCCGAAATAAATACCCCGCAGCCGGACCCCCCGATCCAGAGCCGCGTCCAGCTCCCGGGTCAGGGCGTTGAGTTCCTCATCCCATATGGAGACTGCCACCCGGCGCTCCGCCCCTTTAATCAACACCTTTAAAAAACCAATGATGTTTTCCCGGCCCTGGATCACCACCAGCTTGTCATCCTGCTTGGGCTCCCGGTAAAGGGTGCCGGCATATTGCTTCAGGCCGTCAAAGATTTCATCGTACTGTGCCTTGAGTTTTTTGATGAAAATGTCAGGCTCCATGGGTGTATAAAGCCGGGTTTTGCCGTCGGCCTGCTCAAAGACCATCTGCTTGGCAATCAGGCTTTTCAGCACTTCGTAAATCCGGGATCTCGGGATGCCCGACGCCTTGCTCAGGGCATAGCCGTTCACCGGGAACTCCTGGAGCAGGGCAAGGTAAGCCTTGCACTCATAGGCGGAAAACCCCAGGGTTTTCATATCTTGCATGATCTGTTCTTGCATGGTCGTCCCTTCCGTATGCAGGTATGGTTCAGGCCATGGTCAGGACCAGCCAGGCCACGGCCACCGATCCCAGCACCGGTATGATGATCCCGCCCCGGAACAGGCCGTAGACCAGGGTAAATGCCATACCCAGGAGAGCGGCCACCGGCATGTCCGGTGTGGCCGTGAAAGCACCCGGGATGATCAGGGCACCGATGGCGGCCACGGGGATGGATTTTAAAAAGGCATCCACCACAGCCGGTACTTTCATATTGCTGAAAAAGATAAACGGTGCCAGCCGAGGGCCGTAAGTCACCGCCGCCATACCCAGGATCAGGGGAATCAGGGTGGTATTATCCATGGGCGTTCTCCTCCCGGGGCATTGACATGCTCAGCACCGCCCCGACCGAGGCAATCACCAGAATGCAGACAATGATGCTCCAGCCTGTGGGAAGGACATCCGCGCTCACCAGTATCCAGTTCAACGCTCCCGACGCCAGGGCCAGGAACAAGGACCGGTAAGACGATTTGATCTCGGGCATGAGAATGGCCAAAAGAAGGGCATACAGGGCCACACCCATACTCTGGGTCAATATTGGCGGCATGAATCCGCCCAGCAGGAAACCGGCCAGCGTACCCGACACCCAGCCGGCATAGGCGGTCAGTTCCAACATGATCACAAAGCCCCGTGACAATTTCTCCCGGGTAAATGAGAGTACGGAAAAGACCTCGTCGGTCACGCCGAATGCCATGGGAATATACCAGGCCGTTGCCCGTTCCCGGATGCGGGTGGACAGATAGGTACTCATGAGAAAATGGCGGAAATTGACCAGCAGGGTGGTCAGGATGATGCCCAAAGGGCTCATGCCGGTCGCCAAAAGGTTCAGTGCAATAAACTGGCTGGCACCGGCAAAGACCACGGCTGAAAATAAAAAGGCTTCCACCAGGGTGGTGCCGGTTGTTTCGGCAAGGATGCCAAAGGCCACGGCAGCAGGGAAATACCCGATAAAAATCGGGATACCCGCCCTGAGGGCAGCCCGTACACTCTGTGTTTCCATGGGACGTCTCCAATAAGATTCAATTTAGTGACTATTGTAGTAACTACTATTTTAATGTCAATAACATATCTTAAAAAAAGAAGCGCATTACTCATATTTCACTTTCCAGCCATGTAATAAATGCGGAGACGCCTGCGGAGGGCCGTCCCGCGTCAGGCCATGCCAGGTAGTACACCCCGCAGTTCACAAGCATGCCGTCCCGGCCGGCAAAAGGCTCCACAAGCATTCCCGTATCAAGATCTCCCTTGATCAGGTTGATATTTCCAAGGGCTACGCCCAGGCCTGATGCGGCAGCCTGGAGTGCGGCATCATCAACCTCGAAAATCTGTCCCCGGTCAAACGGCAACCCCTTGACCCCTGCGGATCTGGACCACAACCGCCACTCCTTCTGTTCCGGGTTGTTGTGCAGGAGCAGATGATTGGCCAGGTCTCCGGGGGTTTCAAGGGGTGTTGCCTTGCTCAGCAATGCCGGAGAACAGACCGGGGTCAGGACTTCTTCCACGATTTTCATCCGCCCGGCTCCCAGACGGCTTTTCTTTTTATCACTGCTGCCGGCGTCCAGGTATATGATTCCCATATCAAAATTCTCACGCCCGAAATCAACATTGACCGAAGAAGTGGTCAACTGAACCTGTATCCGGGGATGGGCACGCTGGAACCGATGGAGCCTGGGGATGAGCCAGCGGATGGCAAAACTCGGATGGACCTTGAGCTTCAGGTCCATGGGATGCTTTTTAAGACGGCCCAGGGCCGCGTTCATGGTATCAAAGGCATCGGTCAGGGGAGCCAGCAGCAGGCGGCCCGGATCAGTCAATGCCAGTTGCCGGTGAAGGCGGTGAAACAACTTGACCTGCAACTCGGTTTCAAGCTGTTTGACAAGGCGGCTGACCGCCCCCTGGGTCACGTAAAGTTCTTCAGCTGCCTTGGTAAAACTCAGGTGGCGCGCTGCGGATTCAAACGCCCTGAGGGCATTGAGCGACGGAAGGTGCCGGATGGTTTTCTGCATGATCTTTTCTCAATCGAACCTGATTTTATATGAGTTGACAGTTTCATAAAAAAAAAGCTGAATAGCTTTAATATCAACGCCGTGGAATTGAACATATCACACTTTCTGCAGAGTTTGTACACCCGGAATGCTAGACATTTTCTGGGGGTCAAATCCACAACACTTTATATCGGCGTACAAATGGGCCAATTTGTTGCCGGGCATTAGATTTGGGACCGGGTATCGGCGCTGCCAAATATGACGCTGCATACCTCTTCAGATAAACCTTGATAACCGGGAGATGGAACGCAGATGGGAACGCGTGTGACACATGTTTTAACTGGATGTACCGCCCTGGCCGCCGTGCTTGTATTCTGCACGGCGCAAACGGTGTCGGCGGCTGAAACGGGGATAACCCTGAAAAGTGTGGTGGATGGGTTATTGGGAGTGATATGGAGTGACTGGCTGATCTATTTTCTTCTGGCCTCCGGTGTTGTCTACTCGTTTTTACTCCGCTTTTTTCAAATACGGATGGTCAGGGAAATGATCCGGCTGTTGCTCAATGAAGGCAGCTCCCAAAGGGGGGTGTCTCCCTTCCAGGCCCTTGCCATGTCCATATCCCTGCGTGTCGGGGTGGGCAATATCGCAGGGGTGGCCACCGCCATCGGCTTTGGCGGGCCGGGCGCCATATTCTGGATGTGGGCCCTAGCCATCCTGGGTGCCAGTACATCGTTCATAGAATGTACAATGGCCCAGGCCTACAAAAAAAACGTGGACGGCGAATACCGTAGCGGACCGGCTTTTTATATGGAGTACGGCATCGGCTCCAAAATTTACGGCATGATCTTTGCCGCCTGCTGTATTTTTGTCTACGGCATTACCGCGCCCGGTGTGCAGTCCAATGCCATTTCCGCGGCCATGGGCGACACCTTTAATGTCAGCCCTGTCATGACCGGGGTCTTTGTCTGTGCGGTTCTGGGATTCATCATCTTCGGAGGCGTCAAACGCATCGCCAGGGTTTCCCAGGTGGTGGTGCCTGTAATGGCGCTGATTTACATGGTCATGGCCCTTATCATTATCGGGCTCAATTTTGCTTCCATCCCTTCGGTGCTGGCACTGATATTCAAAAGCGCCATGGGTGTGGATGCCGTTTACGGGGGCATCATGGGCAGCGCCATTGCATGGGGGGTCCGCAGGGGCATCTATTCAAATGAGGCCGGCATGGGCAGCGCCCCCCATATTGCCGGGGCTGCAGAAGTGTCCCATCCGGCCAAACAGGGCCTTGTCCAGGCCTTTTCCGTGTATATCGACACCCTGCTGGTGTGCACGGCAACGGCATTCATGATCCTGTTTACCAATGCCTATAATGTCTCTGACGGGGCCCAGGGTTTTATTGTCCAAAATCTGGCCGGTGTGGAGGCAGGACCTGTGTTTACCATCAGGGCAATTGAAACGGTTTTCCAGAGCTACGGCGGTGCCTTTGTCTCCATTGCCATCCTGTTTTTCGCATTTACCACCATCATGGCCTTTTCATACATCGGGGAAACCAATGTCGTGGACATGACCCCGCCGGGCGCAAGAAAATTCACAGTGCCGGTGTTCAGGTGCATCCTGCTCATATCCACATTTTTCGGCACCCTGCACACCCAAGCGTTAGGGTGGGCCATCGGGGATGTCGGGGTCGGCGCACTGGTCTGGATCAACCTTGCAGCCCTTGTCTTTCTGGCCAAAAAAGCCATGGTCATCCTCAAGGATTATGAAACCCAGAAAAAAGCGGGCAAGGATCCGGTGTTTGATCCGGAGCGCCTGGGGTTGACAAATATGGACCTCTGGATGACACTCAAACAGAAACAGGAAACACAGATCCGGGAAACCTCGCCCCGGGCCGGGGAGTAGCGCATCTTACAGCGCGCTACTCCGGAATACATACATATAGACAGGAATAAAGAGAATGGGTTCACAATTCATACAGGCACCGTCGGCCGTTGTCATGATCCGTCCGCACCGGTTTCATCCCAATCCCGAGACGTCGACCGACAACGCCTTCCAGCGGAAACCCGGAAAAGGCCGATCATTTAAGGAACTGGCAAAAGATGCGTATGACGAAGTCACCGGGGCAGCAGCCCGGCTTGAGGCCGAAGGCGTAACGGTGCATATTTTTGAGGACCGGGGAGAACGGGAAACCCCGGATTCCGTGTTCCCGAACAATTGGTTTTCAACCCACCCGGGCGGCCATGTCGCCGTGTATCCCATGTTCTCACCAAGCCGCCGGCGGGAGCGGCGGTACGACATCCTGGAAATGCTCAAAGCCGAGTACCGGGTCCAGGACCTTATCGACTATTCCTGTCTTGAATATGACGATCTTTTCCTTGAAGGCACAGGCGCCATGGTGCTTGACCATATCGCCAGGGTAGCGTATACGGCCCGGTCCAACAGGGCCGACGCCATTGCCCTGGAGCGCTTCTGCACCCACTTCAACTTCGAGCCCATGGCCTTTGACTCTGCGGACGAGAACGGGAATCCCATTTACCACACCAATGTGATGATGTGCGTGGCCACGGAATTTGCCATGGCGGGATTTAACATTATCAGCGATCCGGCAAGAAGAGAGGAAATTAAAACCCGGCTCAGGGAAATGGGCCGGGATATCATATGCCTTGACCACGGCCAGATAAACAATTTTGCCGGCAATGCCATTGAGTTGTCCGGCCGGGACGGCAGGATTCTTGCCATATCCGCCCGGGCCGCTGCCGCACTCACACCGGAACAGGTCAATACCATAGAAAAATCCGCAAAACTGGTCGCTCTTTCCGTGCCCACCATTGAAATGGCCGGCGGGTCGGTCCGGTGCATGCTGGCGGGCATTCATTTGGCCAGGCGGTATTAGGAATTTTGTAAACTGACGGAGGAATCAGTCTCCCTGGTAGCGAAAGCCGTCTGCCATGCCCGATTCCCGGATGTCCTGCTTGAGGAAGCGGACAAAGGTTTTTTCCGTGAGGCTTGGCACCTTATCCTGGAGCTGGACCAGGGAAATTTTGTTGATCACGTCTTTCCGGTCGGTTTCCAGGGGGATGATATCTCCCCGTGCAATGGCAAGACTCACGATATGCCGGGCAATCACCCCCATGCCCAGGTCATTGAGGATGCCGTTGATCACGGCCTGGTGGCTGTCCACGGTCATGACCCGGTTCAAATCGATGGAAAACCGGTTGAAGTGGTGCTTGAACCAGTTCCGCAGGGTAAGGGAACTCTTCTTGTACGAGATAAACTCTTTTTTGACCAGGTTGTCAAAGGAATGGTCTCCCCGGACCGTCCTCTCGTAATACGATTTTGAACAGGCCAGGATCACCTCTTCATCAATCAGGGGCTCGATGCTGTATTGGCCCGGGTCTCCCAGCCCCTGGTTCCGGGTCAGAAAAATATCCACCAGCCCGAAATCCAGCTCCCCATTGCCGATCATGGCAAAAATCTCGGACGGGTCTCCGAGTTTCAGGGAAAACACCACCTCGGGATATTGTCTGCGGAACGCAGCGAAAATTCCCGGGAAATAGGATTTGCCGAACTCAATGGGCGATCCGATACAGAGCATGCCCGAGGGCACATCCCTGGCTTTGATGATGGATGCGATGCCCATCTCCAGATCCCGGATAAACGGGGATACGATACGGAACAACTGCTTTCCGGCGGCAGTGGGCACCAGTTTCCGGTGAAGCCGGGTGAAAAGGGGAACCTTGAGCTCCGCTTCAAGTTTGGCCAGGGCCTGGCTTACGGCGGACGGGGTGATGTTCAGTTCCTTAGCGGCCAGGGCAACGCTCCGGGTATCAAATATAAAGAAAAACACCTTAATGCGGTTTAAATCGGGAAGCATTAGTATCACTTAACCAAGGAGTTAATTGTTTTAATTTTACTAAATAACAAAAAAGCCCTATTTTTACAATACTGGCGCTGGCTTAAGAAGACACTGCCGCCCGGTGATAAAGGAACTCAAAGCATTTGGAGGTGACCCATGAAAAAATTTACAACAAAATTCCGCCGGATCATGGCCTATTTTTTCACACCTGAAGATTCCACCGTTATGACAGGACAGGGAAATATTTCCTTTGGCATCAGTGCCGGGGATTTTAATATGGGCAGCCTTAAAGCCCTTTTCTGGGTATTGGTGACCATGGGGGTGTTTTATCTGATCACCCTGATTTAGCCTTTTTTTCCGGCGTTACGCCGTTTAGATAAAACGGGCCGCTTATCAACGTCTGGATTGACAGCGATTTAATGTACAGCATACCTTAATTTTTTGTCATTCCTTTCTCCTCCCCTTCTTTGATAAGCAGCCCGTTTATTTTTTTCAGAAATCCGTTTACCGCATCATAATACATCCCCACCCCTGAAATCGTGTTGTGCCCCGTGCCCGGGATCACCACCAGTTCTCTGGAATTGCCAAGGCTGTCGTAAAGCGCCTGTGTCCGCTCTCCGGGTATGATTTCGTCATCCGAGGCCGCCAGTATCAGCGTACGGGCCTTGATTTGGCCTGCAAAATCAACGGTCCTGTGCCGGTCCGTCAATACCAGTTTCACCAGCCATGAGGGGTAAAAGCCCCCGGCCACGGCCTCGATACTGTCAAAGGGGCAGGTCAGGATCAGGTATCCCAGGCCCCGCTGCCATGCCAGATAGGAGGCAATTGACGATCCCAGGCTCCGTCCCCAGGCCCCGCAACGCTCCGGCACCAGGCCCAGATCTTTTGACACCTTGTCGTATATGGTCAGGGCATCGGCCTTTAACTGTTCTTCCACAGGCGTCCCACCGCTCTGGCCGTATCCCCGGTAATTGACCATCACCACATTGGCTGCCACATGGGCCAGGTACTCCTCGGCATTCAGGGAAACTTCCTCGGCATTGCCCCCGAAATAAAAGAGGGTGGGCAATGCCTGCAAATCCTTTTCCATGATCCATCCCTGCAGCGTGGCGGTATTGTCCACAGTCAGTGAAAACGACCGTATGGCAGGTCCCAGGGCCTCCAGTTGCGTTTCTCTCATCCTGTCCATGGGCACGGGAAAATACAGCAATTTTCTCGACACCATCCGAAGTCCTGCAACCGCCAGGATGCTTATAATGACAATTCCCGCCACAAGTTTCATGTTCACTCCTCTTTTTTTCAATCCTGTCCGTTTTGATTCCGGGCACGTGAAGGCCTTCAAAGGCGTCTGCCCCCCCAATCTGGCTCCCTGCTTTCTTGTTTACCTATATCAAATTCCAGGGGAATTCACCTTTTTTCGCAATCAAAATCCCGGGAGTTGCGGATTTTTCCCCTTGCCCCGACCGTTCCCGGCTTGACAATAGTCTCTCCAGACACTAACCATTAAAGGGAAATGCCAATCATATCCAAGGAGACGCCATGCACCACGCACCGGATCAACACCGGAAAAATGCAGCCCCGGAACACTGCTGGGATTTGTCCCCGCTCTTTGCTTCTGTCACGGACTGGGAAGGACTTTACCAGGACCTGGAAAACCGGATTACGGAATACGAGCCCTTTAAAACTTCCCTTGGGGAGTCCTTTGACCGGTTCAGGGCCTGTCTGGATTTTGACCATGCCGTGGGCCGTGATCTTGAAAAAATATACACCTATGCCCATCTGAAAAACGATGAAGACAAGACCGACAGTGATGCAGACGCGCTTTTCCAGCGGGCGGTCAACCTCTATACCCGTATCTCCGATGCTTCCAGTTTTATTGTTCCGGCCATCCAGGCCATACCGGAAAAGACGCTCGCGAAATGGGTCGAAAAGCCGGAAGTCGCCGACTATAGGTTCTACCTGGAAAAAATCATCAGGAAAAAGCCCCATACCCGGAATGCAGAGGCAGAGCAGCTCCTGGCCATGGCCGGGGAAAGCCTGGATGCCCCCCGCCGGATATTCGGCCAGATGGACAATGCAGACCTGGACTTTGGGGAGCTGACCAACGACAAAGGCAACACCGCCCCCCTGACCCACGGCAGCTTTGTCTCATTTCTCAGCCGGCCGGACCGGTCCGTCCGGAAAAACGCCTTTCACCAGTACTATGAGGTATATAACGCCCACAAGCACAGCATTGCCTCCGCCCTGGCCGCATCCGTGAAAAAAGACCTGTTCCTGGCCCGGGCCCGGAAGTTTGACACGGCCAGGCAGGCGGCCCTGTTCACGGACAATGTTCCGCCACAGGTGTATGACGGCCTGATCGCCGCCGTGAAAAAAAACCTGGACCCGCTGTACCAGTATCTTGACCTCCGGAAAAATGCCCTGGGCCTGGACAGGCTGCATATCTACGATACTTATGTGCCCGTGGTCCCGGATGTGGACTTTCACATGACCTATGAACAGGCCGTGGCCACCTGTATTGATGCCCTGGCGCCCCTGGGAGACGAATACTGCAGCATCCTGGAAAAAGGCCTGACCCGGGACAGGTGGGCGGACCGGTATGAAAACAAGGGCAAAAGAAGCGGCGCCTATTCTTCAGGCTGCTATGACTCGCCTCCCTATATGCTGCTCAACCATGACGACAACACCATCAACAGTGTTTTCACATTGATCCACGAGGCCGGGCACTCCATGCACTCCTATTACGCCAACAAGGCCCAGCCCTACCCCACCCACGGCTATACCATCTTTGTCGCGGAAGTGGCCTCAACCCTGAATGAAGCCCTTCTGGTCCGCCACCTCCTGGAAAAATACGCGGATGATCCCAAAATGAAGGCCTATATCCTGAACCGCGAGATCGACAATATCCGGGCCACTTTTTTCAGGCAGACCATGTTTGCGGAGTTTGAACACATCGTCCACGGCAACGCCGCCCAGAACCAGGCCCTGACTCTTGACACCCTGACCGCGATCTACCGGGACCTGCTCGCCACCTATTTCGGGGACCATATGGTGCTGGACGACCTTCTGCCCCTGGAGTGTCTGCGCATCCCCCATTTTTACTCGGCCTTTTACGTGTACAAGTACGCCACCGGCCTGGCCGCAGCACTGGGCATTGCCCGCCGCATAGGGGATCTCGGGCAGAGCGCCGTGGACGATTATATGGCATTCCTCAAACTGGGAGGCAGCGTATTCCCCATTGATGCATTGAGAACCGCAGGCGTTGACATGGCATCCCCGGGCCCTGTCAATGATACCACTGCCCATTTTGCAACCCGGGTCAATGAACTGGCATCCCTATGGAATTCCGATTAACTCCCATCGGCCTTGTTCATACCTGTTTCAAGGAAAAATTCGGGATCCCAAGACAGCCCAACCTGGTCAAGGAAGCCCCGGGCACACTGATTTTTTATCCTGAATTTGCCAGGGAAGAAGCGGTACGGGCCCTGGAAGGATTTTCCCATATATGGATCATCTTTCTCTTTCACAAGGCGTTTACCAAAGAAGGACAGGCGGGCAAAGCCCCTTCCTGGTCTCCCATGGTCAGGCCGCCGCGGCTCGGCGGCAATAAAAAGGTCGGGGTATTTGCCTCAAGGTCGCCGTTCAGGCCCAATCCTGTGGGCATGTCCTGCGTGGCCCTGGACCGTGTGGAAATAAGCGGGCAAGGGCCGGTTCTCCATTTGTCCGGGGTGGATTTGCTTGACCAGACCCCGGTGGTTGACATCAAACCCTACCTGCCCTATTCCGATGCCCTGGCCCATGCCAGGGACGGCTTTGCAGGAGGACCGCCCCGCCCCGGACTGGATGTGACGTTTTCAGACCGGGCACTGGCATACCTGGAAGAAAAGGAACACACCATTCCCAACCTCAGGGCCGTTGTCACCGGCGTCCTTGAAAACGACCCCAGACCGGCATATGCCAATGGGGAGGATACGGACCGGATCTACGGCTTCCGGCTGTTTGACCTGGAAATCAAATGGCAGGTTTCAGGAGACCGTCTCAGGGTGATATCCGTCCGGGACGCGACTCCCGGCACTTAGACGGCGGAAGTATTTTCATGCAGATCTTCGCATCTGTCGGGGCAATCAGGTCTGCTCAAGAATCACAAGCCGCTGCCGGAATCCGAACTTTTCGTAAAACCCCAGAGCCTGCTCATTGCCATGGACCACGGAAATCCTGATCTTGCTGTAACCATGTCCGGACAGCCATGCCAGGGCTGTTTCCATAAGATGGTGGCCCACCCGGTTCCCCCGGCAATCCGGTGACACGTAAAGGGAATCAATCTCACCGACACCGCTTTCAAGGGATGCGATGCAATAGGCAAAGACCGCTTTGCCGTCCCCGTCCCTGGCGACAAAAATACCTGTACGGGATTTTGTTTCCAGCTCCCGGACCCTGTCCGCAAAGGTAAACCTGTCGAATTGTGCTGTAAAATAATTGGATCGCTCCCTGTGAAGCCGGTTCAACTGCTCCCACAAGGGCTGGATCAAATGGATGTCGGACAGGTCCAGCCTGGTGATTTCCACATCACACCCCGGCATGGGCGGTTCTTTGGATGATCTCTTCCTGAAGCGCCGGGGTGAGATTGACAAAATAATCCGAATACCCGGCCACCCTCACGATCAGGTCCCTGTAATCCTCGGGGTGTTCTTGGGCCTTGCGCAACGTCTTTTCATCTACCACGTTGAACTGGATGTGGTGGCCGTCCATCCTGAAATAGGCCCGGATGAGTTGGACAACGGCTGTCCGGCCCTTGTCCGTATCCAGGAACCCGGGCAAAAACTTCTGGTTGAGCAGGGTGCCCCCGGTTTTGAGATGATCAATTTTGGCAGCGGAATTCAGCACGGCGGTGGGGCCGCAGCAGTCCGCGCCCTGCACCGGGGAAATGCCTTCGGAAAGAGGACGGCCCCTTTTCCTTCCATCGGGCAGGGCACCGGTGACCTCCCCGAAATAAACATGGCAGGTGGTGGGCAAAAGATTGATGCGGTATACCCCGCCCCGGGTATTGGGCCGGCCGGTCACAGCCCCGTGAAACGCGTCAAACACCTGCGTGAGAACCCCATCCGCTGCCGGGTCGTCATTTCCATACTTGGGCGCCTTTCCCAGGTGGTGGCGAATGATGTCGTTGTCCTGGAAATCCGAGTCCAGGGCCGCCATCAGGGCGTCCATGGTAAAAGTCCGGTTGTCAAAGATATGATGCTTCAGGGCGGCAAGGCTGTCCGTAATGGACCCCATACCCACACCCTGGACATAGGCGGTATTGTACCGGGCACCGCCCTGGTTGTAGTCTTTCCCGTTTTTGATGCAGTCTTCGGTCACCAGGGAAAGCAAAGGCACGGGCATGAACCCGGCATTGATCTGTTCGATCATGTTGGAGCCCCGGATTTTGATCTCTGCAAAATGCCGCATCTGGCGCGCATAGGCATCAAAGAGCCGGTCAAACGAATCAAAGTTACGGGGATCTCCGGTTTCAAGGCCGATGGTTTCACCGGTTCCCGGATCTTTTCCATTGTTCAGGGTAATTTCAAGAATCTTGGGCAGGTTGAAGTAGCCGGTGAGGATATAGGCTTCTTTGCCGAACACCCCGGCTTCCACACACCCGGACGCCCCTGCCAGCCGGGCGTCATCCGGGGATTTCCCGTGAATGACCATCTCCTGGACAATGGCGTCGGTATTAAAGATCGAGGGCTGGCCAAAGCCGGTCCCGATGATTTTCAGGGCCCGCTTGATGAACCGGTCCGGATTTTTCCCGGACACCTGGATCATGGAAGAGGGCTGGAGCAGACGCATCTCTTCGATCACATCCAGCACCAGGTAGGTCAAATCGTTGACCCCGTCCCTGTTGTCCGGGGTGACCCCGCCCAGGTTGATCAGGCAGAAATCCACGTAGGTATTGCTTTCCCTGGCCGTCACCCCCACCTTTGGCGGGGCCGGATGGTTGTGGAACTTGATCCAGAAGCAGCAGAGCAGTTCCTTTGCCTGTTCCGGCGTCAGCCGTCCCGCATCAATATCCCGCCGGTAAAAGGGATAGAGGTTCTGGTCCAGGCGGCCCGGGTTATAGGCGTCCCACGGGTTGAGTTCCGTAATGACGCCCACATGGACAAACCAATAGTACTGGAGGGCTTCATGAAAGGTCTCCGGGGCATGGGCAGGCACCCGGCGGCATATGGCGGCCATCTGTTTGAGTTCGGCCTGCCGGGCTTCATCTGCGGTGTCACGGGCCAGGGTTTCCAGGGCATCGGCATGGCGGTGGGCAAACCGGATCAGGGCATCGGCGGCAATATCCATGGACATCAGCGTTTCCTGCCGGGCCAGTGCATGGGGATCGGTCATGACGTCCAGCTCTGCCAGGGCCTGCTTGATATCCTGCTTCAACGCCAGGAACCCTTTGGTGTAGATGAGGTTTCCGCCGGCGGTGTGTCCCGGGGAGCGCTGCTCCTGGAACTCGGTGAATATCCCGGCGGCAAAACTCTTTTGCCATTCCGGCGACATGGCCTTGAATATTTTTTCCCGGATGGTCCCGCCCCGCCAGAAGGGAATGATCTCTTTCTCATACACCGCCTTTGTTTCCGGTTCCACCTTGTATGCCACCTTGGGCCGGGAGTCCAGGATATCAAGGTCGTCAAGAGAATGAAGACAGACCTCGGGATAGGTGGGCACGGCCTTGGGCCGGGGGCCCCGTTCGCCCACGATCAGTTCGCCCTCATCAATAAACAGGGCCTTGTTTGACAGGATATGCGCCAGGCAGCGGGCCCGCTGTACCGGCACGGACCGGGCCGGGCCGGCCTCTGTTTTATAGAACTGCGTCACCAGGCAGGCCCGTTCATGGGAAAGGCTCACAGGCCTGTCAAGGCTGTTTCGGCGTAAGGTCTCCACCCTTGGGGTCATGGCTTATCCTCCGATGGTTACGGCAAACCCGCATTGTTCAAATTGCCGGGCCACGGCCTTGACATGCTCCGGGTCCGGGCGACGGATGCGGTCCGCCTTGTTTTTCATGTTCAACTGCCGGTATTTTCCTTCTCCGCTATTGTGAAAGGGAAGCAGATGAATCTCCCTGTATTTGGTACGGCTGACCAGGAATGCAATGATACCGTCGATATTTTCCGGGGTGTCCGTCATGGTGGGGATCAGGGGAAACCGCAGCCTGACAGGGATTTCCAGTTCGCTGAGACGCGCCAGGTTGTCCAGGACCTTGCCGCAGGTGTGGCCGGTCAGGCGCTTGTGTTCCGCCTCATTGATATGCTTGATGTCGTAAAGCACCAGGTCGGCGGCCCGGGCTGCCGGCTCCAGAACCCGGAACGGGGCAAACCCCGAAGTATCCAGGCAGGTATGGATATCCCGGTCACTGCAGATTTCCAAAAGGGGCATGAGCAAATCGGGCAGGCACAGGGGTTCTCCGCCGGAAAAGGTGACCCCCCCGCCGGATGTATCGTAAAACACCAGGTCTTTTTCAACTTCCCGTATGATCTCCTCCGCAAGGGAGGCCGGATTCATTACCGGCCCAGGCCCATTCTGATCCACGGGACGGCCGTTCCCGTTTTCCGGAGGGAAACTGTCCTTCATGGGTTGGCTTTCGGGATTGTGGCACCAGGCACAGCGCAGGGGACAGCCCTGAAAAAACAGGGTGGTGCGGATCCCCGGGCCGTCATGAATGCTGTACCGCTGGATCCGGAATATATGGGGGGAAAAATCATTCACAACTTCCCATCCCTGCCGGTTGTGGATGCCGGCGTCTTTGCCATCTGCTCTTCCATCAGCGCAGAAAACCGGCTGACATGGCCCCGGGCAAGCGCACCGGCCTCACCGGGCCGCCCCCCGGCCACAGCCGCCAGGATGTTTTCCAGGTCCTGGACATCCTGTTCCAGCAGGGCAGCGGAAAACGGAAGAAACTGGTGGAAATAGGTGTGGATGTTTTCATGGATCGTCCTGAGATTGGCTTCCAGCAGGGGATTCTCTCCAATCACAGCCAGGGCCTGGTGGAACCTGGCATCCAGACGGTTAAAGGTTTCCCAGTTGTCCGGGCCGGTCGCCGCATGGGTCCTGATTTCCGACAGGATCTCTTCCAGGCCGGCCAGGGCATCGGGAGTGGCAAGGCGGGCGGCCTGTTCCGCAGCATGGCCTTCCAGAAGTTCCCTGAACTCGGCCAGATGGGCCAGAGAAATTTTTTTGTGGCGGATGAGCAGGTCCATGCCCTCTTCCATGGCGTCGGTATTGGCGGGCTTTACCCTTGCCCCGCCCTTGACGCCGGTGCGGATGCTGACCAGGCCTTTTTGCTCAAGCACCCTCAGGGCTTCCCTGATCGTTCCCCGGCTGGTGTCGAACATGTCCTTGAGTTTCATCTCGGACGGCAGCCGTTCCCCGGGCCGGATATCCCCGTTGAAAATCGCGGACTGGATCTGTTCCACCACATGCTGGTAGGATTTTCTCGGTTTCATTTTTGCAAAGCTGAGGCCCATGATCACTCCTGAAACAGGCAAAAAGTCAAACTGTCCTACAGTTTAACTTTTCAAACCATAGGGGTCAACCTTTTTTAAGGATAGCCCGGTTAGGATATTCCCGGCATGCCCTGACACGGAACAGGCTGTCCAGGGTTCTGCCGGCAATCACCGGCAGAACCCACAGACTGTTGAATGATCAGGCGTCCCGGTATGCATCAGCGCCTTCCGGTTCGGCAGTTTCCTTGCGGACCAGGTTAAAGTCGCCGAGAATCGCATACAGGCTGGGCACCACCACCAGGACAAGGACGGTGGAAGCCATCAGGCCGAATACAATGGAACAGGCCAGAGGAATCAGAATCTGGGCCTGGAGGGACCGCTCCGACAGCAGGGGCAACAGTCCTGCAACAGTAGTCATTGAGGTAAGCAGCACCGCCCGAAACCGCTCCCTGGAGGCCAGTTTTCCGGCCTGGACAATGCTTTCCCCCCCGGCCGTATGCTGCTTGATAAAGGTGACCAGGAGAATAGAATCGTTGACCACGATACCCGCCAGGGAGATAAACCCCATGATGCTGGGCATGGCCAGTTCCAACCCCATGATGAGATGCCCCCAGATCACCCCGATAAAGGCAAAGGGAATGGTGACCATGACCACCAGGGGCTCCTGGTAGGATTTGAACTGGAAACTCAAGAGACAGAACACCCCGAACACACCAATGCCAAGCGCTTTGAGCATGCTGGTGATGGAGTCTTTCATCTCTTTCTCCTGGCCTTCAAGGCCGGTGGAGATCCCCGGGAACTCTTTTTCCAAAAGTGGCAGGAACCTGGCCCGGGTATCTCCGATGATATCAGCGGCATTGCCCAGGGCCGTATCCAGGTCACCGGTGACGGTTACAGTCCTGATGCCGTCCACCCGGCGGATCCCGGCATATCCCCGTCCCATGGAGACCGCTGCCACGGCACTTAGCGGCACCCGTTCCCCCTGGGCGTTCATTAGGTGAAAACTTTCAAGATGGCCGATGCTGGAACGGTCCGGGGCAGCCACCCGGATGTTCACCTCATAGGACTCATCCCTTACGATCATTTCACTGGCCGTGGCCCCGTAAAATGCATCCCTGAGCTGGCGGGACACCATCCTGGCGTCAAATCCCCGGGCCTTGGCCCCCTGCTTGAGGGTTATCCGGATTTCAGGTTTGCCCGGCCGCAGGTCATCGTAAAGATCGGATACGCCCCTATACTGGTAGAGCCAGTCAATCAGGCGGGTGGAAGCCTGTTTCAGGTCATCCAGGTCTGTTCCTTTGAGCCGGATTTCAATGGGCAGGCCGCCCGGACCGATCACCGGCTCTTTAAAGGCAAGGGCCAGGGCATCGGGCAGACTGCCGGTCAGATTCCGCCACTTGTGGATGATCTGGTCAATGGTGGCGGTCCGGACCTCTGCATTTAGCAGGTCCAGGGAGACGGTTGCCACATGGGGACCGTTTTCCCCGGCATCGGCATTTGTGTTGTAGAGTACGGAAATATGTTCGACAAGCGCGGCCTCTTCCGGCTGTTCCGGGGTCAGATCCCGGTTCATCTGCTCGGCCGCATCCACCAGTTTATCCACGTAAAACACAGTACGCTCAAGCGGGGTGCCCTGGGGAAAAAGGATCCGGGCCTGGATCACATCCCCGTCAATCTCGGGAAAGGCCCTCACTTTGAGCACGCCGCCGGCAATCATGGAGACGGATGTAATAAAGACAAACAAAACCATGCCGATGAAAAGATACCGGTAATCAATGGCCAGATCCACGATCCGTCCCAATACCTGCTCCCGGACCCATTCCAGGATGTTTTCCATCCGCTGCCGGAACCGGTTGGCCTTGACGGCTCCGCCGTTGTGCCTCAGGGCGTGGGCCAAATGGTTGGGCAGGATGCAGAAGGCCTCCACCAGGCTGACCGACAGGGTCAAGATCAGGATGACCGGGATCACGTACAGGACTTTTCCGATATCACCTTTCATGCTCAGGGCCAGGGCGCCAAAGACAAAACAGGTGGTCAGGAACGAGGAGAACACCCCGGGGGCCACTTCGGTGATCCCGTCCACCGTGGCCCTGAACCCGCTTTTCCCTTTTTCCAGGTTGGCGGCCACGTTTTCCGCAATCACGATGGCGTCATCCATGAGAATACCGATGCCGATGAGCAGCCCGACCATGGAGAGCATGTTCAGGGTGAGATTCAGGTGGTTCATAAAGAAAAAGGTAAGGGCAAATGAGACGGGCAGCCCCATGATCACCCAGAATGAAAACTTAAACGGGAAAAACAGGACCATGGCAATGAACACCAGGATCAGGCCTTGCACGGAATTTGCCATGAGCATCTCAAGCCGGTCCCGGACAATCTTGGAAACATTCTGGGTCAGGGTGAATGTCATGCCCGGCGGGGACTTTGCCCGCTCGGTTTCAAGGAATGCCGCCACAGCATCCATAATGTCCAGGGCATCTTCGGTCTTGGTCTTGTTGATCTGGAGGATGCCGGCCCGTTTGCCGTTGAACAGGATCTTGTCTTCTTCATCTTCAAACCGGTCCGTGATTGTTGCGATTTCCGCCAGCCGGATTTCCGCACCGGTCTTTGAAGAAACCACGATCAGATCTCCCAGGTCGTCAGCGGTTTTCCGCTCTTCCGTGAACCGGATCAGGATGTCCGTATCTTCTGTTTCCAGGCTGCCCGCCGGCAGGTCAATGTTCTGGGACGCCACAGCCGCTTCAATATCCGAGGCAGACAGCCCCAGCCGCATCATATTGTAAAACGGCACCTCGATCAGGAATTCATGCTCTGAGAATCCCAGGATCTCCACCTGGGAAACAAGGTCGGTCTGTTTGAGCCGGTCTTTTAAATCCTCACAGAAAAATTTGAGATGGACCGGGGTCATGGGACCGGTCACGGCAATAGAGACTACAGGGTCGGTCCGGTTGATCTGCTTGACGATCAGGTCTTCCACCTCTTCCGGGAAATCACTGATGGCTTCAACTTCGGTTTTGATGTCATTGAGGAACTGGATGATATCCCCCTCCTCTATCATCTCGATCACCACACGGGCCCGGTTTTCCATGGCCGTGCTCCGGATCTCGGCAATATGGCTGACACTGTCCACAGCGTCCTCAATACGCCGGCAGACCGAGGATTCCACATCTTCGGCAGTCGCACCGGGATAGGCCGCCGTGACTTCAATGGCGTCCTCGCTGAAATCGGGAAAGGTCTCCCGCCTCAAATCGCCCACGGAAATGGCGCCCAGGGCCAGGAAAAGCAGCATCAACAGGTTGGCTGCCGTGGGATGGGCTCCCAAAAAAGAGACCATGCGTTTGAATGCACTCATATCAGATGGCCTCCCCTGTTGCACGGGCACGGATCCGGTCGGCCTTGTCTTTATCCTCTTCCGGAAGCAGCTTCATCCCTTCAACAGCCGGTACAAGATCGGACAGCACCAGGGACTCGCCTTCCCTGACACGGCCGTCGTCCGGCAGTACGGCAAGTTCTCCCATGGCCAGCTCCGGATCCACTTCCCGTATTTCAAGGCGGTTTTCCGGGGTGCAGATATAAATACGGGTCCCGTGGAGCGCACTTCTGGGAATGGCGAACCGGTCCTTCAGGGCCTGGCCGGACAATTCCACCTCCACGTACATATTGGTGGCCAGGGGCGGCCGTTTGCCCGGGATCAGGTTGCCGTAAGGATTTTCAACCGTAACGAAAAACGGGAGGGTGCCGGTGGCCGGATCAATGGATTCCCCGGTTCTGGAAAAACGGGCATCCCATTCAATGGTGTGATCCGCATTCAGGGGGAGCCGGACCCGGGCGGAGACACCAATGGCCCGGCGGATGGTTTCAATATCCGGCACTTTCTGGAGCGGCTTATCCAGATGGCGGGGCAGAAGCTTAAAAAACTCTGCCGGACTGAGCTGGACAGGCACCTCTGCCCTGTCAATGCTTTCGGCTTCCAGCAACACCGTGCCTGCCGGAGCAAACTGGAATTTCTCAATATTGACCTGGGAAATCCGCCCGTTAAACGGGGCCCGGATTTCCGTTTTGGAGATATCCAGGCGGCGTTCGGCCACGGAAGATTCCCCCGAGCTTCTCCGGGCCAGCAGGTCACGCTTCTGGGACGGGATCAGCTTCAGGGTATTTTCAAGGTTGTTTACCGTGGTCTGCCGGGCCAGGACATTGGTCTCTTCCTTTTCCAGGTCCGAAGCCGACGCAAACTGCTTTTCAAACAGCTTCCGTTTCCGGTCCAGCTCCTGGACGGCAATGGCCAGGGCCTTTTTTTCGATGACCAGCAGACGTTCCGTGTTTTTCCGGGTTTGTTCCAGCTCCCGGATCTGGGCATCCAGGCTCATGACCTCGGCCACCCCCCTGGATTCCGCCAGGCCATAGGCCCTGGTGTCGATCTGCAGGAGCACCTCGTCTTTTTTAATAAAGTACCCTTTTTTGATTTTTTCATCCAGAAAGACCACCTGGCCGCTGACCTCGGGAATAGCCTGCCAGGTCCGGTATGCCTGGACATACCCGTATCCGACAGCCCTGGGCACCACCCCGGACTTGACCAGGGACATGGTCCGGACCGCCTGGACCCGTTCCTGGTCAGCCAGGCGGACCGGTGGTTTTTTATTGGTTTTCATCACGATGAACAGGCCAATCCCGAGAATCACGGGAACAAGTATAATAAGCCGTTTAAGATATTTCATATCTGTTTCCTCAAATAAATGTCGTCCGGCCTCCCCCCATCTCCCAAGAAAGCCTGTCCGTTTTCAATCATCTGATCCATGCCCGCCAGGAGAATCCTGAGTGTGTCAGGATCAATATCCCTGACCAGGATATTTTGCCAGGTCTTTAACACACGGAAAAAATCTTTTTCCTTATCCCAGGCCTTGTCCGTTAAAAATACCCGTTTGATCCTGTGCTCATGGGGATCGGGCAGGCGCCTGACCATGTCTGATTTTTCCAGTTTGGCCACGGCCCTGGCCGTATAGGATTTGTCCACCTGCATGTTTCTGGACAATTCATCCTGGCTTTGCCCGTCCTTCACAAACAGCATGGCCAGAAAGGCGTAATCACTGGTCCCCACATCCAGGTCCTTCATCTCTTGTCTTAAATGCCGCATGGACATGCGGAACAGGATATTAATCCGCCTGCCCACGGATTCAGGTGCAAATGATGCAAACATATTTTCCTCTTTCAGTTGACAATACAACTGAAAGTACACCGTGTCAGTTTCATAGTCAACTGAAAAGCATGACACCTTCGATAAAAAACAGATTAAAAGCAGATACACGAATTATCATTGCCACTCCCCTGTTGTTTCTGGTAACCAGGTCAGGAAAACAAATACACGGAGAAGACCGGAATCATGATATGGCCAGACAACGAACCCAAACCCTGAGACAGGAGATCATCCGCTGCCTTGAAGCCGGTGAGATGACGGTACGGGACATCTCCCAGGCCGTGGGGATCATGGAAAAAGATGTCTGCCACCACCTGGGATTTATCGAAAAGACAGTCCGGCGGCAGAAAAAGAAATTTATGATGGCGCCCTGCTGTTGCCTGAACTGCGGCTTCCGGTTTAAGAACCGGAAACGGTTTACCCGGCCGGGCAAGTGTCCGGAATGCCGGAGCAGCAGGATTTCGCCGGCAATGTTCCGGATCATGCCGTCAGGCAGCTAACCGGCCAGGTCCACCCATGTTCCGCCTGTCAGCGACCCCAGGTCCCCGGGATTGAGGCGGAATACGGCAAACGGTGTGCCGGCGGCGGCCCAGATTTCCCTGTATTGTTTCAGATCCGTATCCAAAACGGTTTTCAGGGGACGGATATGCCCTGCCGGGGGGATACCGCCGATGGCAAACCCGGTCTGTTCCCGGACATATGTTGCATCTGCCCGCCCCAGTTTACACCCCATGGCGGTTTCAATCTTTTTGACATCCACCCGGTTCACACCCGAGGCAATCACAAGGATTGGTGCATTGCTGTTTTTGTCCCTGAACACAAGGGATTTGGCAATCTGGGCAACCCGGCACCCGATGCTCTCTGCCGCTTCACCGGCTGTTCGCGTGGAGCTGCCAAGCTCCCTGACCTCAAATTCAAACCCTTTTTCCCTGAAATAGGCCTGTACCCGTTCCGCACTTGCCCGCATACCGTTCCTCCTTTGCCATTTCTCTTGTGTTTGGTTTCGCCCGGGATGTGGCTGCCCGTTTCACGTGTCTTTACGGGCCGGGGCCAGCCTCTTTTCCATGAGCACGGAACCTGTAAACGGGAATCCGAATACCCGGTTGAACGGGACTATGCTATCCTGTTTGACGTCTGAAAACCCCAGGCGTCGGTACAGGGCCAGTGCCCTGGGATTGGTATCGATCACCTCAAGGCAGATCTTATCCATTCCCTGCTCCAGGGCCCGGCGTTCCAGGGCTGCAAAAAACCCTGAACCGATTCCCCTGCCCTGGAACTCCGCAGCAACCACCACCCCGTCCACATAAAACTCCCCGGGATCCGGAGAATGGTAGAGCAGCCAAAGGCCGGCCAGCCGGAAAAGTCCGCCGGCAAGGCCGTAGGCCTTCACCAGGGAGGCAAGGCCCGGATTCAGCAGGCTCTTTTTCCCGTCCTGGATGGCCAGAAGACCTGCCAACCGACCGTCTGCAACCGCGACCACACACTGGCCGGGATCTATGCCCTGTTTCAGAACCTGGTGGGCTGTCTCGCCCTTCCCCAGAACCGGTTCGAATTTTTCGCCCAGAAGGTCCATGATCAGCGTGACAGCCTCATCAATAAAGGCATCTGGCAAGTGGTTGAGGTAGGTGATGTTCACAGGGTATCTGATTTGGGGCTGTAGTGGCGTTTGAGCCATGAGCTGAGGCCGTCCAGTCCCGGAAAGAGCACCCGCTCCGTGATATTGCACAGGTCCAGCTTGTCCCGGCATTCCCATTTAAGCCCGGC
This sequence comes from Desulfobacter sp., assembly GCA_036881925.1. Taxonomy (GTDB): domain Bacteria; phylum Desulfobacterota; class Desulfobacteria; order Desulfobacterales; family Desulfobacteraceae; genus Desulfobacter. Next base: position 470,328 of record JBAJNJ010000001.1, on the reverse strand, counting down.
AGGGATGATGATCCGCCGGAAAAAATCAGGATTCTGGTCAAGCCAGTCGTCCAGAACCCTCTTGGGATTGGTCATCACGGAAAACAGAGCATACTGGTTCACGATCCGCTCATCTATGGACGGGGGCTCAAAAAAAAGAAGGAATTCCCCGGCCTCGCCAAGGGCATCAAACTGGGTCAGGGTTTCCACATACCTGTGAAAGGCCTTGTCCCCGGAATGGTAGTCCTGGCCCCGCTGCCCCATGTTGGTGAGCAGTTCCACGGTAAATGCCTGGGCCCCTTCCGAGGCCAGTTGTTTTTTCAGCACTCCGGGCAGGCGGTCATGCACCTTTTTGTAATTCACGCTCCAGATCACCCCGTCCGTGTCAAACCGCTCCAGGTTGGCCAGGGCAAAATGCAGGGCAATATAAGGAGAGTAGGTCCAGTCCATGAGGCGCGTGGGCAGGCCGTAATGCTGGGCCACGGCCAGCAAATGCCAGAAAGAATCCGGCTCCCTTGCGGTGGAGGCCTGGGCATATTTCCTGAAATTTCTCAGCAAATGCTTTTCAAGCTGCCAATAAGATCCGCCCAGGCGCATCAGCGAAGTTTCCAGGCGATACCCGGCATCGGACAGCCCCCGGAAAACAAAAGGCGGCCGGTACCGGCTGATGTCTTTGTTCCAGGAACCGCTGAACAGTTCCTCCTGCAATTGTCCCCAGGATGTGACCGTGATGTCCGGCATGATATGCTCCCGTGAAAAAGATGATGGTGTTGATGACGTTATACCCCGGCCCTGTCTTAAAAATCAATCCGGAATTCCTTTCTCCCCTTACCCCTTAAGCAAATCATTCAAATCATTGTTTCGGACAATCCCCGTCTGTTAATCAAAGGATGGGTCCAGGCCGCCTGTCAACACAAGGATACCTCACCATGGTCATCTTTTGGTTAGGGATTGAAAGCGCAGGCAATGCACGTTGCTTTAAGTGGCAAAAAAATGGGATGGCGAAAAAATCCTGGCCGCGATGTGATCAATACGAATAAACAGAGAAAGGCCTTCCTGGCTGCCGGCGCCCCCCGCCTTGACCCCGGGCCTGCATTGCGATAGTGTGGCTATATCAATGCAGGAAAAATAAACGCACAGCAAAATTCATCGGCCGAATCGGACCAGGCGCTTTTTCATCATTCTCCGGCCTGTGCCGGCCGGCTGTTAAAAATCCATCGTCGATCGGCTTTTATATTTAAAGAATTCGTAAAATGTACGGCAGGAGTTTAAACGAAAAATCTCTTATGGGAGTCCTTCCGGGGACGGGGTTGCCAAGACACTTAACACAGGACACTTAACACAAGACACTTAAAAAAGGAGCGTTGGAATGAAAAAGGGGATATTGTTCGGGTGCATTGTGATGACCGGGCTGGCCGCAGTGGGAATGTATTATCTGGGGTTGCTGGGTGGCAAAGAAAATATCCGGAAGGCCGGAGATGTTCCGGCTGTCCAGGCATTCCGGGAAGTTGATTCGCCGTTTACACATATGGCGCACAGCGACCGCTTTCCTTTTACGGGCGGCACCGTTCTGGATATTGACGATAACGGCACCATGGAGATTTTTATCTCGGGTTCCAAAGGGCAATCCAATGGTGTTTTCACATATCTTGACGGAACATGGGCAGATATCACTGGCCAAACCGGTCTGGCCGGTGATGACGCATTTTTTGGCGTCACTTCCTTTGACATGGACAATGACGGCGACACTGACCTTGTGGCTGCCCGGCATGATGGCGTGTGGATCTATACCAATACAGGCGGAAAGTTTGACGGCTGGAAAATTGCGATGACCCTTCCGGAGCATTCCTTTCCCGTGAATGTTGCCATCACGGACCTGGACAGGAATGGCATGCCGGATCTTTATGTCAGCAACTTTGTCACGCCCGCCCATTTTGCCGCGTCAACATTTAACAAACCTGAACACGCCAAACCCAATACAATGCTCTTAAACCTGGGCAACGGGCGATATGAAGATATCACGGAACGCACCGGTACGGGCGGTACACAGAACACATTTCACAGTGCATTTATTGATTTGGACGGAAATGGCCACCAGGACCTGATCCTGGCAAACAACACCGGGCCGGTCGAGATATTTAAAAATATGGGCCGGCTTCATTTTGAAAAGCATGAGGTGAATTCCGGTTTCGGGTATTGGATGGGGCTGGGCTGCGGCGATATTGATAAAGACGGGGACCAGGATCTGTATTTATCAAATATCGGCTCTTCCATTGCCGGAAGCCTGGTACGGGGCGATCTAAGGGAAGACCAGCCCATGGCACTGGAATGGCTTTTGCTGCGAAATGACGGGAACTGGAAATTTTCCAATGCAACAACGGAATATGCACTGGACGGATACGGATTTGCCTGGGGCGGTGTTTTTGAGGACATCAACCTGGACGGGGACCTGGATCTTCTGGTGGCCCAGAACTATATCAAATGGCCCGGGCATACGATCAGAAAATTACAGAACAAAGCCTTTCTGCAATTCGAACAGAATGGAAAAAAGGGATTTTACCATCTTGACCACCTGGGGTTGAACAATCCGTATTACGGGCAAAGCCCGCTTATTGTCGATATCAACAATGATGCAAAACCCGATGTGGTCTGGCTGAATATGAACGGCCCGGCAAGGGTCTTGATCAACAACAGCGGGAATAACAGCGTGAAGATCATTGTACAGGACAATCTTGAATATCTCGGCGCGCAAATCGTCCTGGAAACGGAAAACGGAAGGTCGTATACAAGGCAGATCACTGCCGCCATCGGTATGGCCACAGACCAGACCCCCAATGTGTTTTTCGGGCTTGGGCAGGAGGATACGGTCAAAGCGGTTCATATTACAAAATCCAACGGTGTAAAACAGGTGCTGATCAACCCGGGCCATGAACCTACGATAACGCTGCGATAACGTGGTGCACAAAAACACTGCATTTTGCGGGTGCACCTGCCAGCCGCTGCTCCCCGGGTTGCAAATAGGGGAGACCTGTGCCATGTAATCAAGAGGATCTGATGTGGTGTTAGTCTAAAAACCATTATTAGAGGTAACCTTAAGGCGTTTGGCAAATATGGACGAAATTGAACTCATCTGGAAAACAATAAAACCGCTGGCGGAAAAAAAAGAATATTCGAAAAAATCATGGCTCCTGAATGAAGGGGATGTGGCCACACATCTGCTTTTCATCGAACAGGGTTGCGTCAGGTCATGGTTTAACAATGACGGGGATGACATTACATTTCAGTTTTTCTTTGAAGGCAGTTTTGTATCTTCCTTTGAAAGCCTGAGGCAAGGCAAACCCAGCCTGTTTAACCTTGAAACCATAGAGCCCTCGGTACTGCACCGGGTGCACAGGGATGTGCTGTTTACAGCGGCAAAAGACCTGCCGGCACTCAAGGATGCGGTTAACGAACTGTTGTGCCGCAGATTATACCACTACCAGAAATTATTTTTATCAAGAATCAAAAACAGTCCCCAACGCCGATATGAAGAGCTGCTCAGGGAGAGTCCTGAAATCCTTGAGCGGGTGCCGCATCATTACATCGCCTCTTACCTGGGGATTACACCGGTCTCCATGAGCCGGATTCGAAATAAAGATAAGCGGCAATAAAAAACCGCACACGCGTTAACAATTGTTAATGCGCCCTGCCTGCCATGCGTGCCATTATCCGGCACCATCAACCGGATAAACACAAAACAAACAGGAGGCATGATGGCAAAAAAACTGAATATCGGCTTTATCGGTCTTGGCAAAATGGGGGCAGGCATATGCGCCAATATCCAAAAGGCGGACTTCCCGGTCACCCTGTACAATCGTACACGTTCAAAAGCGGAACCATTCTTAGAAAACGGGGCGGCAATCGCCGACTCTCCTTTTGCGGTTGCAAACGCATCGGATATCGTCCTGACAAGCCTGATGGACGATGCATCGGTTCTGGACATATGCACCGGCGAAAACGGCATACTGGCCGGCATGAAACCGGGCAGCATTCATATCGGCCTGACAACAATCCTGCCGGCAACGGCCAACCGGCTTCTGGCCCTTCACCGGGAGAAACAGAGCGGTTATATTGCAGCCCCCGTCCTTGGCAGGCCGGATGCGGCAGCAGCCGGATCACTCGTCAGTGTCCTGGGAGGGGAACCGGACGCCATTGAAACCATTCGCCCGGTCGTCAACTGCTATTCCCGGAAAATACTTCCGGTCAGTGACATTCCCGGACAGGCCAACGCCTTAAAAGTCTGTGTCAATTATACGGTAATGACGCAAATGGTCATGTTTGGGGAAATTTTCACATTTGCCGAGAAAAGCGGTCTGGACAAGGAAATGATCTTCACTTTTGCCCAAATGATTTTCGGAACGTCCGGCCCGGTGATTGAATATGTTGAAAAAATCAAGGACAGGACATTTGACGATGCCGGATTTGCCCTTACCGGCGGGCTGAAAGATGCGCTTTTGTTTGAAAAGGCATTTTCCGATAAAGGGGTCAATGCAGGCGTGGCAGCACTTGCAAAAGAACATCTCCTGGCTGCCGCCCAGAACGGATTGTGCGGCAAAGACTGGAGCGCCTTAACCGAAATGATCCGGTTGGCCGCAGGGCTGGGCAGCCAGGCAAAACAGAATGAACAATCCTCCTGAAACCCCTGTTCCACAGACAACGCCCCGCAATCGTTTTATACGGAGTTAAGATTACAAGATGTCCTTTAATGTTGAGAAATACCGGATCATTATATCCCGCATTGCTGCCGCTGCTGCATTGCTCTTTTTATTCATCTGCGACAGCCACTGGGTGGCTGAAAATAAAATGTTCACTTCGTTCATGTTTGTTGCGGGGATTGTATTTGCGGGTGCTGCATCTTTGGGACGGATGTGGTGCTCGCTTTATATTGCCGGATACAAGGATGAAAAACTGATTACCAAAGGCCCGTATTCCATTTGCCGGAACCCGTTGTATTTTTTCAGTATGGTCGGCGTGACAGGGATTGGCTTATGCACAGGTACCCTTACCTTTCCGGCATTGTTTCTTTTATTATTCTCGATCTATTATCCGTTTGTGATAAAGCGCGAGGAAAAACGGCTCAAATCAATTTTCGGCACCCGGTTCTCGGACTATACCCGGAAAGTTCCCGCTTTTATCCCCAACCCCTTGATTTTTGAAGAACCGGACAACTACACTGTAAACCCGTCCGTTTACAGGGTTCATATTTTCAGCGCATTGTGGTTCATCTGGGTGATCGGCATATTTGAAGTGGTCCGGGCGTTCAAAAAAACCGGGATGATGCCCCCGGTTCTCACGCTGTATTAACTCTCCCCGGTTTATGGCAGGCATCACCCGTCATTTGACAAACGGGCCGGGGGACTGAAAAGCCCTCCGGCCACTGAAATCCCACCGCACCCAACCCCATGCCCCAAAGGGGTCTTACGTGTATGATGGACGGTCTGTGATCGATATTTTTCTTGACAACCAGCAGTTGTATACCAACTTCTTTTGGACAGGGAAAAGATCATTGACGGGGGAGCCTGCATGCACAAACAGAGCGGAAAAACACAGCCACAAAATAAGTTGTCGCTAATGTTTTTAGCCTTTGTCGTCCTAATCACGGCATTTTGGGGATGCAGCCGGCACCAGGTTACCCTTGACGTAGCACCGGCTGTTAAAGGCGATACGCATTATACGGCAGCACCGCCAGATGCGGACCAAAAGAAAGCAACACTTTCAGCCCCCCCGAAACAGGCCTGGTGGTATGCGTTTGACAATCCCGAATTGACCCGTATGATCACCCTTTCCCTGTCAAACAACCAGGATGTGGTCCAGGCCCTTGAGCGGCTGCGCCAGGCCAACCGGCTCATTCCCCAGACCCGGAGCAGCCGGTATCCCCAGATCAACCTTGAAGGCGACCCAAGCTATACCCTGGACGGCACGGACCGGGACCGGAGCGATTGGCAGATCGGCGCAGCACTGGAATGGGAAATTGATGCATTCAACCGGATCGGGGCGGCTGTCAATTCAGACCGTTTTGAAGCCCTGGCCAGTGCGGAAGACCTCCAGGCCCTGCAACTGACGATCAGTGCGGATGTGGCCTTTGCCTATTTCGGAGCTGTGGCCGCCCATCACACTCTGGACCTGCTGGACCAGCAGGTCCGCATCGACAAAACCCTTCTGGATCTTCTTGAGCTGCGGTTCACAAACGGGGTGGGCACCCGGGTGGAGGTGATGCAGCAGCAAAGCCGCGTTGCAGACAGTGAAAGCCTTATCCCACCGGCCCAGGCAAATCTGCGCGTGTTTGAGAACCGCCTGGACGTGCTTCTGGGACAGATGCCTGACGGCCAAAACAGGGTTTCCAGGGCATCAGGCCTGGATATTGCCGCCACCCTTCCCCCCATCGGGGTGCCTGCGGACCTGTTAATGAACCGTCCGGATCTCCGGGCGGCCAAAGCAAGCCTTATTGCATCGGATTTTGATATTGAAGCGGCCATTGCCGACCGCCTGCCCCGCCTGACCCTGGACGGCACTGCCGCTTATGCGGATGCTCCGGGAAGTGCCGGTGTCTTATCCGTGATCATGGGCAGTTTCGTCCAGCCCCTCTTGGACTGGGGCAGGCGCAAGGCTTTTGTAGAGCAGCAGCAGGCCCGTTACCAGGAACGGCTGGCCGCTTTTACCCAGGCCTATCTTGTGGCGGTGGAAGATGTTGAAAACACCCTTTACCGCGAAAACCGCCAAAGGGAATTCATCGTACGCCTGGAAAAACGGATCCGCCTTTTAAACGCCACCCTGGACGAAACCGAAGCCCGCTACAGCCAGGGGGTGGATGACTATCTGCCCGTGCTCAATGCATTGCAGGAGTTGCGGGAACTGGAGCGGGATCTGATTACCCAGCGTCTCGCCCTGGTGGAATTCCGCATTACCCTGCACCGGGCCACAGGCGGGGCCATGGAGTCCCTTCCACGAATTGACAATCTTCAAACAGGAACAGCCTCATGAGACCCTTAATATTCGCCATCACCCTGGTTACCCTGCTGGCACCGGCCCTGCATCTGTCTGCCCAGGGACGCCCCCCCACCCCTGTGTTTGTGGCCATCGTAGAACACAAATCCTTTACCGATGATGTTGAAGCCGTCGGCACCCTTAAGGCCAACGAGAATGTGGAGTTGATGTCCACGGTCACCGAACGGGTGACACGAATCAATTTCAAGGACAGCCAGCGGGTACCCAAGGGCCATTTACTGGTGGAAATGGATGCAGCCGAAGAACTGGCCCAAAAGGCCGAGGAAGCCTACCGCATCAAAGAGGCCCGCCGCCAGGTCCAGCGGCTGGAGCCACTGGTCAAGCGGGGTGCAGCATCCGAGTCCATACTCGACCAGCAGAAACGGGAGCTGCAAACCGCTGAGGCACGGCTCCGGGCCATCCAGTCACGGATCGACCAGCGGCGGATCCTGGCTCCCTTTGACGGGGTGGTGGGGTTGCGAAACATCAGTGGGGGGGCCCTGGTTCAGCCGGGCACCCTGATCACGACCCTGGATGACGACACCACCATGAAACTGGATTTTTCCGTGCCTGAGGTCTTTCTTGCCGGTATCAAACCGGGGACGAAAATCGCCTCAACAGCGGGCGCATATCCGGGAGAGAACTTTGCGGGAGAGGTGTCCGGGATCGGCAGCCGCATTGACCCGGTGACCCGCTCCATCCAGATAAGGGCCATTCTGAACAACGACCAGGGCAAACTGAAACCAGGTCTTTTGATGCGTGTGGTACTCAAGAAAAACAACCGGACCACCCTGGTGATTCCCGAAGAGGCCCTGATTCCCAGCGGCAGTCAAAACTATGTACTGCTGCCGGTGAAAACCGGCGACACCCTCACGGTTGAGCGCAGGCTTGTCACCATTGGCGCCCGCCGCCAGGGAGAGGTGGAAGTCCTCGCCGGAATTGCCCAAGGAGACCGGGTGGTCACCCACGGTACGCTCAGGGCCGCCCCCGGCATGCCTATCCGGATTCAGGCCGTCCAAAAGGGTTCTGAAACCCTGACCGAATTATTAGACCAGCAACCCAAAGGGGCTCCAACACCATGACCATATCTGATATTTCCGTTAAACGGCCGGTTTTTGCTGCGGTATTGTCCCTGCTGCTCATGGTGCTGGGGCTTGTTTCCTATGAACGCCTTTCCCTGAGGGAATACCCGGACATTGACCCGCCCGTGGTCACCGTGGAGGTGAATTATCCCGGGGCACCGGCCAATATTGTGGAAACCCGGATCACGGAAATTGTGGAAGACCGGATTGCCGGGATCGAAGGCATTGAATTCATCGAATCCGCCTCGGAAGACGGGGTTTCCAACGTCACCATCGAATTTTCCGTCAACCGGGATATTGATGCGGCAGCCAATGATGTCCGGGACAGGATTGCGGGCATTGCCGATGATCTTCCCGAAGAGGCAGACCCGCCCGAAGTTCAGAAAGTGGACAGCAACGACGATGTGATCATCTGGCAGAACCTGACCAGTGACCGGAAAAGCGTTCCCGAGCTCACGGATTTTGCCCGGCGCTACCTGGTTGATCAATACTCCACGCTGGACGGGGTGGCCCGGGTCAGGATCGGGGGCGGGTTGAGCTATGCATTGCGCATTTGGCTGGACCGCCAGTCCTTGGCCGCCCGGGGTCTGAGTGTCAATAATGTGGAAGAGGCATTGCGTGCTGAAAATGTGGAGTTGCCCGCAGGCACCCTGGAATCTGACCAGCGGTTGTTCCGGGCCCGGGTGGACCGGAATTTCAAACAACCCGATGATTTCGAATCCCTGGTATTGGGCCGGGGCAGCGACGGCTACCTGGTCCGGCTGTCAGATGTGGCTCGGGTGGAACTGGGGGTGGTGGAGGACCGGACCTTTTTCCGGGGCAACAGCGTGCCCATGGTGGGAATCGGGATCATCCGCCAGTCCACGGCCAACACCATCGAGGTGTCAAAGGCGGTGCTGGCTCTGACCAACCGGCTGAACAACACCCTGCCCGAAGGCATGTCCATTGAAAAAAGTTACAATGAGGCGGTTTTCATAGAAGCATCCATTGCCGAGGTGTATAAGACCCTGTTCATTGCCATCGGCTGTGTGATCCTGGTGATTTATCTGTTTCTCGGCTCTTTCAGGGCCATGCTTATTCCTGCGGTAACCGTGCCGGTGTCCCTGGTCGCCACGGCCATCGTGGTCTGGGCACTGAACTTTACCATCAATCTGCTCACCCTGCTGGCCCTGGTCCTGGCCATCGGCCTTGTGGTGGACGATGCCATTGTTATGCTGGAGAACATTGTCCGGCGCATGCAGGAAAAAAAAGAATCACCCCTTCTGGCGGCCTACAACGGGGCCCGGGAGGTGGGATTTGCCGTTATTGCCACCACCCTGGTCCTGATCGCGGTCTTTTTTCCCATTACCTTCCTGGAAGGGGATATCGGACGGCTGTTCACCGAGTTTGCCCTGACCATTTCCGCAGCAGTCGGATTTTCATCCCTGGTGGCGCTGACCCTGTCTCCCATGCTGGCATCCAAAATACTCCAGCCCAGACCCCTTAGGCCCAATATCCTGGTCAGGTCCATCACAGCGGTATTTGACCGGCTGCGCCGATCCTATATGTGGCTGTTGGAAAAGGCTTTAAAAATGCCCGTGGCAGTAATTTTACTCCTTGTCCTGGTCATTGCCGGGACCGCCTATATTTATCCCAGGATTGCCCGGGAGTTCACCCCCTACGAAGACCGGGGTGTGATCTTTGTGATTGTCAACGGGCCGGAAGGGGCCAGCTTCAACTACATGGAAGACTATATGACCCGGATCGAAGAGCGGATGATGGCCTATGTGGACAGCGGGGAGTTCAACCGTTCGCTCATCCGGGCGCCCCGGGCATTCGGCAATATTGAGAACTTCAGCACCGGCATCGGCATCATTATCCTCAATGACTGGGCCAGCCGGAGACCCGCCCCGGTGATCATGGGGGAAATCCGGAAAAACCTCTCCGACCTGCCCGGGGTCAGGGCATTTCCCATCATGCGCCAGGGCCTTGGCAGCGGCATTCAAAAACCGGTCAAGTTTGTCATTGGCGGCACCACATATGAACAATTGGCGGACTGGCGGGATATAATCCTGGAAAAGATCGCCGAAAACAATCCCGGCTTCCAGGGACTGGACAGCGATTATAAGGAAACCCGTCCCCAGATTGACGTTACCGTGGATTATGAACGGGCCGCAGACCTGGGAATTACCATCCGGGACATCGGCCGCACCCTGGAAACCATGATGGGCGGACGGAATGTCACCACATTTTTTTATAACGGCGAAGAGTATGACGTGATTCTTGAGGGCGAGCGGGATGACCAGCGGTCGTTTAGCGACGTGCAGAATATATATGTCCGGTCCGATCGCACCGGCCGGCTCATTCCCCTGTCCAACCTGGTGACCATCCGGGAATACGGGGCCGCAGACACCCTGGCCCGCTTCAACCGGATCAGGGCCGTGACCATTGAAGCCAACCTGTCAGATGACTTGCGCCTGGGCGAGGCATTGCAATACCTGGAAACTCTGGCCCGGGATCACCTGCCAAGCGAAGCCATCATTGATTACAAGGGCCAGAGCCGGGATTACACCGCATCGGGACAGTCCGTAATCTTTGTGTTTATTCTGGGCCTGCTGGTCGTATTTCTGGTACTGTCCGCCCAGTTTGAAAGCTTTGTCCATCCCTTTGTCATCATGCTCACCGTGCCCCTGGCCATGGGGGGGGGCCTTCTGGGGCTGTATCTGACGGGAAGCTCCCTGAATATTTATTCCCAGATCGGGTTGATCATGCTGGTGGGCCTGGCAGCCAAAAACGGCATCCTCATCGTCGAGTTTGCCAACCAGCTCAGGGACCGGGGCCTGCCCTTTGACCAGGCCCTGGTGCAGGCCTCGGAAACCCGGTTCAGGCCCATCATCATGACCGGGCTGACCACCATTGCCGGCACTATTCCCCTGGTACTGGCCACGGGCGCCGGGTCGGAAACCCGGGTGGTCATCGGTATTGTCGTATTGTCCGGTGTGCTTGCCGCCACCGTCCTGACCCTGTTTACCGTGCCGGTGGCCTATGCCCTCATCGCCCGCAACACCGGGTCACCCAAACGCGTGGCCAGGGAAATCGCCCGGCAGCAGTCCAATATGCCCGGCGCTGAAACCCCGGAGGCATGAAAGGCGAGGGAAAACAGAATACCCGGTATTTACGACGGAGAAAAAATCAGGTGGTTCTGTTGAAATAGTCGATGAATTGCCGGTTTGTCCAGGACAGGTGTTCACCCATTTTACGCCTGGCAGCATCGGGATTTTGATCTTTGACGGCCTGGAATATGGCCTGGTGTTGCCGGGCGATCGTCAGGGCATTGTCGTCAGCACCTGCAAGTTCTTCAATCACGGGGCGGATAAAGGCCCTGGTAAAATCAAAAATATTGAGGATGACCTGGATTCTGAATATATTCTGTGTGGCCCTGGCAATGGCGCAATGGAACGTCTGGTCATAGGCCCATGAAAATGTAGAGCCCTGCGACCCGTTGAATTCGAGATCGCCCAGGCAGGCTTCAATCTCATCAATATCCTTATCGGTTCTTTCCTTTGCAGCGGTAAAGGCATTGGCCTGTTCAATATCGCGCCTGACATCATATAGCTGGATGATCTTATTCAAATCATCGGTCACCATTTGCCTCAGCGGGTCCAATTGAATGGCCGAGTCAATGGATTTGACAAAAACCCCTTTTCTTTTCACGATATCAACATATCCCAGGGTATGAAGCTTGTTCAACGCTTCCCGCAGAGAGGAGCGGCCCACACCGAGAATATCAATGAGTTCCCGCTCGCCCGGCAACTTGTCTCCGGGGGTAAGTTTGCCGTCCTTGATCAGATTTTCAAGCTGCTCTGCGACTTTGTCGGAAACTTTATCGACCCGGATCTCTTGAAATACCTCTTTCACGTATACACATTGTCCTTTTACTGGTCAGACCATGAAAAAATTTGCATGCAAAAAACCGCCCTGTTCGTTTGGCAGACACTATATCAAGTAAAATCAGCAGAATCAATCTTCAAAAACCACTTGATAAAAGCTATGCGCATATCTATACTATGGTCAGACCACATGAAAATATAACCTCAAAAAAAGGGGGTTTCATGGAAAAGCACCTCGACTATCTTACCATCGTAAAAAATTTCTTCGTTTGGGGATGGTGTACCGGCATCTGGGGAATTCTCGGATTTCTTATCCTGCTGACGTTAAGCCGTTAGGAACGTCCGGCCGTGCCAGCGGGCACAACATGATTCTTTCCGCCCCCGGTCCGGCCGCAACCCTGTAAAAAATATTCAGCGGTTTGGCAACCCTATGCCATTTTAATCCCCCCCCCTTTTTTCCTGCATCTGCATCCTGCCGGTATTTTTCCGCCCGGCCGTTTGGTGTCTCCCTTTTTCAGGCCCCGTGCCAAAAGCCTTTCAATACAAGGCATTGGATTGTCCTGAGACCATCACAAATAAAAAAACTTGACTTTTACAGAAAAAACATCTTACCTTAACACAAAAAGGGTCATACATTTAAAATTAATATTTGATGTTTTTTTAAAAGATTTAATAAATACCCCCTATGCCACCGGAGTACTCTGGGCAAAAGAACCCCATACCCTATTGCGAGGTGTCCTTATGTTAGACATGACAGAAGCATTGACAATGTCACAACGCAGCAACGCGCTGAAAGACCGATTTTTTGAACTGACCCCTGCGATCTGCCTGGAAGCTGCCGTCGCGAAAACAGCCGTATATAAAGAAACAGAGGGCGAGGAAGAAATCATTCGCCGGGCAAAGTCGTTTTTAAAAACCTGCGAGGATAAAACCATTGGTATCGCCCCCCTGGAACGGATTGTGGGAAATGCCGGCCGTACGGGGCGGTGTGCGGTGATCCACCCCGAACTTGCCGTGTTATGGCTCAATGCGGAGCTGGATACCATCTCCACCCGGGCCCAGGACCCTTACGCCATTACAGAGGAAGAAAAACAGATTTTCAGGGAAGAGATCTATCCCTACTGGAAGGGCAAAACCGTTGAGGACCACTTTAAAAAACAACTTCCCCCCGATACCCTGGCCCTTTTGAATGTCGGGGGCGTGATTGATTCGGCCATCAAATACAATTGCGTGCCCGGGGATTTTGTGCCTGATTTTCCCTTTATCCTGTCAACAGGGATCGACAATGTTGCGGAGATGGCAAAAGAGGGACTTAAGGCGCTGGATCTTGCCAACTGCCATGAGGATTACGACAAAAAAGCCTTTTACGAGGCCACACTTATCACCTGCCGGGCATTTTCCACCCTTGCGGAACGCCACGGTCTGGCATGCATGACCCAGGCCGAAGACACCACGCCCGGCCGCGCGGCGGAACTGCGGATAATGGCGGATAACTGCATGCATATCGCGCACAAGCCGGCCCAAAGTTTTGAGCAGGCCGTCCAGTTCGTCTACTTTATTCTCGTGGGTCTCCATATGGAGGGAAACGCAGGCGGATATTCCCTGGGGCGGCTTGACCAGTACCTTTACCCCTATTACCGTTCCGATATTGAAAAAGGCGTGATCACTCCCCAGCAGGCTCTGGATATCCTTGAGGCGTTCTGGGTAAAAACCGGGGAGCAGATCTGGTACTGGTGTGAAGAGGCCGCTCTTCATTACGCCGGGTTCTGCGCCTTCCAGAATATCTGCCTGGGCGGAACGGACCGTAACGGCAGGGATATGGTGAATGAACTGAGCTATTTGATGCTCCAGGCCACCATCCACCTCCAGATGGTCCAGCCGTCGGTTTCGGTCCGGTTGAGCCGGAAAAATCCGGAAGATTTTTATCTGAAAATCGCCGAGCTGATACAGACAGGATCGGGATTTCCCTCGATCCATTCCGACACGGTGGGAATCGAGACGGTGATGAAAAAAGGGGTGCCCCCGGAGGTGGCACGGGAATGGGCTCCCATCGGCTGTGTGGAGGCACAGGTGCCCGGCAAGACGTACCAGTGGAGTTCATCCGGCCACTACAATCTGGGCGCTGTTGTTGAATTTGTATTTACCAACGGCGTTCACCGGAAATCCGGAGAACGGATCGGCCTGGCCACGGGTAACCCGGCCGAGATCTTTTCCTATGAAGAATTTGAACGCCGGGTTTACGCACAGATCGACTTCCTTTTCGGCCACTTCAACACCATCCAGAACCTGCTGGAAAATCTTCACTATAAATACCTGCAAAACCCCTTTGCCTCCCTGCTGACCTCGGACTGCGCAGCAACCGGGAAAGACCTGACAAGGGGCGGCGCCCGCTACAACAGCGGCCCGGGAATGAACGGGAACGGTGTGGCGGATTTTATCGATTCCCTGAGTGTGGTGAAACAGCTTGTCTTTAAAGAAAAGAGATTTTCCATGAAAACGCTCTGCCTTGCCCTGGAAAAAAACTATGACGGATATGCGCAGATAAAGGCCCGGATCGACGCATGCACGGACAAGTGGGGGAACGGCAATGCCGTGTCCGACGAGATCGCCGCCCGTCTTTTTGACGCCCTGATTGAAAAATGCCGCTCTTATAGAGGGCTTTTAGGCAATGATAAGCTGCCGGCACTGTATCCGGTCTCCTCCAACGTGCCCCAGGGCATTTCCATCGGTGCCCTGCCTTCGGGACGAAAGGCGTTTACCCCTCTTGCGGACGGTTGTTCCCCCTGCCCGGGAGCGGACCGGAACGGCCCCACAGGCGTTCTCCGGTCCCTTTCCACCATGCCCTATCCCGCCATTGACGGCGGCACCCTGCTCAACATGAAATTCACCCCTGGATCCGTGGCCGGAGATGCCGGGAAAAGAAGGCTGTCCGGATTCCTCAAAACCTTTCTGGACATGGACCTCTACCACATCCAGTTTAATGTGGTGGGCCAGAAAACCCTCAGGTGCGCCCAGGAAAATCCGGATGACTACAAGAGCCTGATCATCCGGGTGGCAGGCTACAGCGCCTATTTTGTGGAATTGAGCAAAGAGGTCCAGAATGATATCATCAGCAGGACCATCCACGATCTATAACCCCCTGCCGGGAAAGTAATGCAGACTCTCCCCATGGAATACGAAATGGAATACGAAAAAATGCCACCCCCAAAGGGACGTATTATTGATATCCAGCATTTTTCCCTTCATGACGGGCCGGGAACCCGGACCACTGTTTTTTTCAAGGGATGCCCGCTCCGATGTGACTGGTGCGCCAACCCGGATTCACAGGCACGGGCGCTTGAACTGGTTTATTCAGATATCCGCTGCGTGGGGTGCGGGGCATGCGTTGACGCCTGTGCAGAGGGCCTGATCCGCCTGGAGGACACCGTACGGATATCACGGGAGGCATGCACCGGCTGCGGGGCATGTGTGGATGCCTGCCCGGGAGGGGCCATGCGGTTTTCCGGCTATGATATTTCCCTTAACGACGTGCTGGAGGAAATCGAAAAGGAAAGAAACGTCTATCGGAACTCGGGCGGGGGTGTCACCCTTTCCGGTGGGGAACCCCTTGCCCAGCCCGACTTTGCCCGGGCCATCCTGGAAAAATGCCGGAAATGGGGTATCCATACGGCCATTGAAACGGCAGGCTATGTTCCTTACGATACGCTTGCGCGTGTTTCCGCCGTCACAGACCTGATTTATTTTGACGTAAAATCCGTGAACCCTGTCTCCCATCTCAGGCACACCCGGGTGGAAAACCCGCGTATCCTGACAAATCTTAAGAAAATTTCCAGGACCCGCCCGGGCAGCATCATCGTCAGGGCCCCGCTTATTCCCGGCCTCAATGATACGGATCACGACCTCAAATCCCTTGGGGAATTCATTGTGAACGAGACCTCGGTGACCCGGGTGGAACTGCTCAATTACCATAACCTGGGCCTGCATAAGTACGCCGGTCTCGGTCGGTCCTGTGCCCTTGCCCCGGTCTCCCCGTTGTCCGGGGAGGCATTTGCAAAACGCGCCAAATGGTTTTCCCGCGCGTTTCCAACCCTAACCTTAAGTTACCATGTATGAAAGAAGGTGCGTATGCGTGACAAGATTATTTTATTTTCAAAAGAAAGCTTTGCCGAGGAAACCGAGACCGTTCTCGGCTCTGCCGTGACCCGTGTAAAAAAATACCATGACGCGGAAGGGGTCCATACCGGGTTCTGGGAGTGTTTTCCCGGGTCATTCACCATTGAGGCCCATGCAGCAGACGAGGTCTGCCATATCCTGGAAGGGGAAGGGGCCATTACCCATGCCGACGGCACGGTCTGCAACATCAAGGCCGGGGATTCCTTTTTCATCCCCAGGGGCACCTATATGACCTGGACCGTGGAAGCATACCTGAAGAAGGTATACATGGTTTCTCAATAAAATCGAAAGGCCGGCAACGCCTTTACATTTAATAGTATGTTTAATCAATCTGAAAAGGAAAAAATTATGTTGAAATCAATGAAACCGGCGGCGTTCATATGCGCTTTGATGTTAAGCCTGACACTGGCATCCACGGGCTTTGCAAAGCCGCAGCAGATCAAATACCTCCACTCCAGTCCCCTGACGGCTGTGGAAACCGCATCCGAAGGCATGGCTGTCAGCGCGTATTTGGGCTCCCTGACATTCCTAATGAATGAACATTCAAAACTAAAGGGCAAATACAGCCTGAAATATGTCGGCAATGTGTTTACATCCCCCAATGACTGCCTGACGGCGGTGGCGACGGGCGGGGGCCATCTCACCTACACGGCTCCCCCGTTTCTTGAACAGTTCAACCCTGCCTGGAAACTGCTTACCGCGCCGGGCCTGTTTACGGATTTCGAGCATTTCCTGCGGGCCATGGATACACCGGTCTGGAAAAAACAGATCAAACAGCTCAGCGAAAAACAGGGTGTCACCGTTGTGAAATGGATGGCCAGCATCGGCGATTTTTATCTATTCACCAGCAAGGGCCCCATCACCTCTCTTGACGATATCAAAAGGCAGAAGATCCGGTACAACGGGGCCCAGGGATATGCCGCCGCCCTGAAAGATGCGAACATCACCGGTATTGCCCTTCCTTATACGGAAGTCGTGTCCAGTCTCCAGACCCACATGATCAACGGCCTTTTAAGCGAGATTTTCGCCCAGGACTACTATGACCTGCCCCGGTACACCAAATACCTTGTGCCCATCTCCTGGGGCATCGTGCCCATGGCCATTGTTGCCAATACAAAATGGTGGGACGGACTGCCCCCGGAGGAACGGGCGGTGTTTGAGCAGTCCTTTTCCCTGCCCGATGCGTACGCCTACTTTGAAGCCCTTCAGGCCAGGCAGCTGGAGGCATGGGACAAAGATCCCAAAACCGAACTGGTCAAGCTCCCACCGGAAGAAGAACAGAAATGGCGTGACAGCCTGAGCAGTTCCACGGCAAAATTTTCCAAAAGCCTGCCCCCGGAACTGATGGAGGCCATCAAAGCGGCTGAATAATCCGCAATGGTTTTAGGCCGTCTTTAAAGAACACCACCTGTGCCGTGGTGCGGAAACAGCAGATCCCGCACCATGGTCTTCAGATATTTACAATGCATTGGATGGAGTCAGCATGGAAAAACCGGAAGAGACGTCTTTTGAAAAGGCAAAGCGGATCTGGGTCACCCTGTTCAGTTTTGTCTTTTTTGCAGCCGTCAGTGTCAATTTCATCGAGATCATCATGCGGGTCGTTTTTAACGCATCCGTGGATCTTTTATACGATATTCCCGCATGGTTTAATACCTGGGCCATGCTCCTTGTGTCCGGCGTAATTCTCATTGACAACGAACATTTGTCAATCGACGCCATACGGTCAAAAATCACCGGGAAAAAGGCAAAGATGCTGGATGCCGTCAACAACCTGCTCACCATTGTTTTCGGCGGGGTGGTCACCTATTCCGGAATTGTTTTTGTCAACCAGCAGTTTACCTTCGGCACGGTATATACCCGGATCATCACCATCCCCTCCTGGATCGTGGAGCTGTGCGTCCCACTGGGAATGGGATTGTTCACCGTGTTTGCCGTGATCAAATTTATCAGAGACATCCGCAGAACATACCAGGACAATGCATAGCCCGTATATTTCATGACAATTTGGGTGAAATACCCGGGATGGGCGTTTATTCTCCTCCTGGCATTGCACCACTTCCATCCCATTTATTTTACAAGGAGTAAACATGGGTCCCCTTGAATATTTTTCACTGGCTTCCATTGCTGTGTTGTTTTTGCTCGGCACCCCCCTTGCCGTGGCATTCAGCCTTGGTTCCATCATTATTCTCATCAACACCATGGGGCTGCCCATCGGCAACCTGTCACAGTTGTTTTTCGGCGCCATCAATTCTTATGCCCTGCTTGCCATGCCGTTTTTCATTCTTGCCGGTAACATTATCCTGCGGAGTAACGGGGTCATCCATCTCCGGGATTTTCTCAACCGGATGGTGGGGCATTTTCCGGGCGGCATGGCAGCGGCCATTATTATTTTCGCAGCGTTCCTGGGATCTGTTTCCGGATCGGCAACCGCCTGCCTGGCCATTATCGGGACCATCTTTGTTCCCATGATGGTGGATTCCGGGTATCAACGCTCATTTGCCTCGGGAATCACCGTCACCTCTGCCGGCCTTGGCGCGGTCATTCCACCCAGTGTGTTTTTCATTGTTTTCGGCTCAGCCAACCGGATCCCCATTGCAGACCTGTTCATGGGCGGAGTCGGGCCGGGGTTCCTGGCCGCTTCGCTCATGATTGTCACGGCCATTGTTATTTCAAAAAAGCGCGGGTATAAAAATACGGTTACAGCCACAAATGCTCAGCGGTGGGAATCTTTTGTCAAAGCCCTTCCCATCGGCCTGATGCCGGTCATCGTCCTGGGCGGGATATATTCCGGCCAGTTCACGCCCACCCAGGCGGCTGCGGTGTCTGTTTTTTATTCCCTTTTTATCGCCCGGGTCATCTATAAAAAATTTTCCTGGTCAGACTTTGTTGCCGCCATTGTCAGCACCACGCGCCTGAGCAGCATGATCTATTTCCTTGTGGTCGGGGGCGAGCTTTTCGGAAAGGTGCTGGGATACATCGGCCTGCCCCAGATGATCGCACAGGTGGTGATCGACATGAACCTTGGCCCTGTGGCGTTCCTGCTCATGGCCCAGGTTTTGCTGCTGGTGATGGGGTTCTTTTTCTCCTCATTTCCCATGGTCATCATTGTCCTGCCCCTGTTTCTGCCCAGTGTATACTCTCTGGGCATTGATCCGGTCCTTTACGGGGCATTGGCCATCTTCTGCTCCATCATCGGGGAAGTCACCCCGCCCATGGGTCCCCAGCTCTGGATCGCCGCCCCCATCTGCAAGGAAAAAATCGGCAACATCATGCGGGAATCCTGGGTATTCCTAGGCGTGCAGGTCCTGGCCCTCTTTTTAACCACCATTTTTCCCGATATCAGCCTGTTCCTGGTCAACCTGACCCGGTAACCGTTTTACCCCTGTTCCGGACAGGCCCGGTAACCCGCAGCATTATCCATGACCGCCGGCCGGGCCTGACCGGATCTTTTTACCTTGGCCATGTGGGACCGGTTGAATATCTGGACAATATTTCATGATGAATTATAATGGCTTTTATTTTATTGAAACTGAAACAGATACGGGAAACCCATGACCGCCACAAAAAAGCAGGCCAAAAACCAGAAAATCTATCAATGGCTCATCAACCAGATACGGGATAAAAAAATCTGCATCGGGGATCAATTACCAACGGAAAAGAATATCATGGAGATGTTCGGGGTGAACCGCACAACCGTCAGGACGGCGTTTGCCAAACTGGAAAAGGCTGATATGATCATGCGGAGAAGCGGCAAAGGCACCTTTCTTATTTCAGACAAGCCGCGCCAGTTCGTCAGGACGTTTAATCGCATTGAAATCGCTTCCCTTGATGCCGTGGACGGCAAGGCCGTCTACCGGACCATTGAAAAAGAAAAGCTGGTTCCGCCGGATCAGATACGGCTCCTGCTCAATTGCAAAGGCGATGAAATTCTCTCGTTTACACGGGTCATTTCCGTGGATGACGAGCCCTCCCTTCTGGAAAAGACCTATCTGTGCGAAAAGTTGTCCGACCTTTTTACGGATCTGGACACCAACCAACCCTATTACCCGTTAATTGAAAAGTACGGCAATGAAAAACTGTCCCATGTAAAAATTTCTTTTTTCGCTAAGAAACCGGATCCCTATGAACAGAAGCTGCTCCGGATTGATGCCCACCATCCGTGCATATCCATGCAGTCCCAGCTTTTCAACGATAAATACGAACCCCTGGAAGTACTGGAAGCCGTTTACAGGGGAGATAAGTACTCATTCAGCGTGGAATCCCTGGGATTCAAACTGGACCACGACTGACCGGAAATGCACCGGCATCATGTCATCAGACCGCCTTGGCCCGCTGCCCGGCCAGTTCGGTAAGCTGGTCCGCCGGGATGTGGCAGGCGATCCTGTGGCCATTGCCCAGACGCTGGAATGCCGGGGCCTTTTCCTCGCAGATCCTGCCGTTGTCCGGAAGCACACTCCGCCTGGGGCAGCGGGTGTTGAAACAGCAACCCAGAGGCCGGTCCATGGGACTGGGCACATCCCCGGACAGTACAATAGACCGGCGTCTGGCCTTGGGATCGGGAACAGGCACGGACGACAGCAGGGCTTCGGTATACGGATGAAACGGCGGCGGATAAATCGCCTCTACCGGGCCGAACTCCACGATTTCCCCTAGATACATCACTGCAATGAAATCCGAGATAAACCGGACCACACTCAGGTCATGGGCAATGAAAATCATGGTGGAGCCCAGATCTTCTTTGATTTCGTTGAGCAGGTTAAGGACCGCAGCCTGGACAGAAACGTCCAAGGCAGAAACCGGTTCGTCGCAGATGACCATGGAGGGCTGGCTGGCCAGGGCCCGGGCAATGCCCACCCGCTGTTTTTCCCCGCCTGAAAGCTGGCGGGGGTAGCGGTTGTAATAATAGGCCGCCAGTTTGACAGACCTGAGCAGGCGCTCCACTTCCTGCCGGACCCGGTTTTTGGGAACGGTTTTGAACTTCTTGATGGGCCGGGCGATCTGCTTACCGATACAATACGAGGGGTTGAGCACCGAATCCGGGTTCTGGAAGACCATCTGGAGTTCCCGGATCAGGGAAAGATCCCGTTTTTTCACGGGCATGGTAATGTCCAGCCCCATCAGTTCAGCCTTACCTTTGGTGGGCTTTTCCAGGCCGATCAGCCCTTTGACCAGGGTACTTTTGCCGCACCCGGACTCTCCGACTACTCCCAGGGTACTGCCTTTGACCACCCGCAGGCTGACATCGTCGACAGCCTTGACATGGCGTTTTTGCCCAAGGCCCAGCATTGCTTTTAAAGAAGGGTTCCGTTCCTTGTACCAGACCTTGAGATTGTCCACAGTAAGCAGCCGGTCCGTGGTGTCCAGATCATCGTCGTCAATGGTGTGGACCAGTTTTTTCCGGCGTCCCCTGAAGTATTCGTTCCACGGCACTTTCAGGGTCTCACTGCCCAGAAAGCACCTGGACTGGTGGCCTTCGGAAATATCCACCAGCTTGGGATGGCGGGTCAGGCAATGGGCGATCAGGCGTTCGTCTTCAACGTGACAGCGTTTGATCCGCCAGTCGCACCTGGGGGCGAAAATACAGGCATCCAGGGATCGCTCGGCCGGGTGGGGTACCCTGCCCTGGATGGACCAGAGCCGGTTGCTGGACAGACTGTCCCCCAGCCGGGGCACACAGCAGAGAAGTCCCCGGGTATAGGGATGGGCCGGTTTGGCAAACATCTCGTCAATGGGTCCTTGTTCGACCATCTCACCGGCGTACATGACACAGAGCCGGTCGCTGACCCTGGCCACCACCCCGAGGTTATGAGTGATGAAAATAATCCCGGTATTGAAATCTTTTTTAAGGTCCTCGATCAGTTCAAGCACAGCAGCTTCAACCGTCACGTCCAGTGCGGTGGTGGGTTCGTCCATGATCAGCAGGGACGGATTATTGAGCAGGGCCATGGCAATAATGACCCGCTGTTGCTGTCCCCCTGAAATCATATGGGGATACCGGTTCATAACACTGGAAGCATCAGGCATATAAACCCGCTCCAGCATGGCAATGCACCTGTCCCGGGCATCTCTGGGGGTGATATCCCGGTGGGCGGTGAGCACCTCGGACAATTGGGCACCGATGGTAAGTGACGGGTTCAGGGCCTGCATGGGATCCTGGTAAACCATGGAAATATTATTTCCCCGGATCTGCTGCAGCTCGGCCTTGGATGCGCCCACCATTTCTCTGCCCATAAACTTGATGGACCCGCCCACCACTTTGCCGTTGGCTCCCAGAAAATCCAGGAGTCCGAAGGCAATGGTACTTTTACCGCAGCCGGATTCCCCGACCACGCCCACGGTTTCGCCCTTGTGAACCGAGAAGTTCACTCCGCGGACCGCAGGTACGTCTCCTTTACGGGTTTCATAGGAGATGGCCAGATCCCTGACCTCCAGTACCGGTACTTCAGAACGCGTTCCCATGTGTATGTGCTTTCCCCCCAAAAAATAAATTGAATGCCTGCCCTGCCGCGTGACGGCCGGGCACGGCGGTCGTTCGTGTCCCGGGTTTACATCTACTGGTATCTCATGGATTCCTCACGGATTCCGTCGGCCAGGAGATTCAGGCCGATCACCAGCGATGCAATGGCTAGGGACGGCCAAAGGGCTGCCCAGGGTGAGCCCACGAGAATAAAGGCCCTGCCCTTGGCAACCATGCTTCCCCAGTCCGGGGACGGCGGAGGCATGCCGATGCCCAGGAACCCCAGGGTGCCCATGGCAAAAATGGCATATCCGATCCTGAGCATGGCGTCGATGATAATGGGCCCCCGGGTGTTGGGAAGGATTTCCACGAACATGATGTACCAGGCGCTCTCCCCCCGGGTCTCCGCGGCCCGGATATACTCCCGGGTCTTGATGTCCAGGGTGAGGCTCCGGACCAGCCGGGCAATGCCGGGCACGCCCACAATGGTGATGGCAATGACCACATTCACGGCAGATGCACCGATGGTCGCCACAATGATCAGATAGAGCAGGATGACCGGGATGGCCATCATGGCGTCAAGCAGCCGCATGGTCAGTTCGTCGACCCATCCTCCTTTGTATCCGCTGACAAGTCCCAGGGTCGCCCCGATGAACAGGGCCACCAGCACGCCCCAGATGGCGGTACCGCCGGGCAGGGCGAAATTCTCACTCACGGGCAGGACCACCAGGACCACACGGGCGCCGTAAATCAGGCGGGCCCACAGATCCCTGCCAAGCTCGTCCGTACCCAGGATATGCCGGGCCGAAGGCCCCTGGTTGGGAGACTTCCAGTCCTGGTCATAGGGGGTATATTCGGTCAGGTACGGGGCAAACACGGCCACGGTGACCCAGAACAATACAATGGCCAGCCCGACCATGGCGGTTTTGGAGCCCAGCAGGATGGAAAACACTTCCCTGATCCGCCCCTTTTCCTTGCCGGGAACGTCTTCCGGACCGTTTCCACTGGTTTGGGCATCTCCCTGGTGTTCCGGAGATGCAATGCTATCGTCCGGAAACAGACATGAATCTTCCGGTGTTGAATCAGGCATACCGTATCCTCGGGTTTAAAAAAGTGTAAATAATATCCGCCACCAGCTGGGTGCCCACTGCCACGGTGACCATGATCATGGCTCCGGCCTCAAGGGCGTTGAAATCCTTGTAAAGGGCGGACTCCAGAAGATAGGCCCCAAGTCCGGGGTATCCGAACACGACCTCGACGATGACAATTCCGCCCAAAAGCCAGTTTACATGGAGCATGATCACGGTGATGGGAGCGATCAGGGCGTTTCTCACGGCATGCTTGAACACGACCTGGCGGTAAGGAAGGCCTTTGAGGAATGCGGTCCGGATATAGGGGGACTTCATGACCTCAACCATGGAGGCCCGGGTGATCCTCAACACATAGCCCAGTTCGATCAGGGTGAGGGTAAGAACGGGCAACACCAGCATCATGGGCTTTTCCCAGGGGGCGGCATTCCCGAGCACCGAGGCCCCGGGAAGCCATCCCAGCCACATGGAAAATATCAGGGTCAGGAAAATGCCCGTGGCAAACTCGGGCACCACGGAAAACATCATGCCCCCGATGGAAAGGGTCCGGTCTTTGATGGAGCCTTCTTTAAGCCCGGCCACCATGCCCAGGACCAGTGCCAGAGGCATGACAATAACAAAGGCGGTTGTGGCCAGGACAACGGAATTTCTCAACCGGATAAAAATGCTTTTGGATACGGGCCGCCCGGTCCTCAGGGATATGCCGGGGTCTCCCCTGACAAATCCTTTTTTCAGCGGGATATACTCTTTGGGGCCGCCCGAGGATTCCATCCATCCCGAGCCCATGACAAAGACCCAGACCGTTTCCGAATCCCCCTTGGCCCAGCGGACCGCATGATTCTGGCGATCCACCCCCCAGAACTCCTGTCTGCCGCCGTCAATGGTCTGCCAACGGCCGTTGTCCTCAAACTCCTCCCGGGTGCCGTCGGGCATCTGCCGGATGGCGATCAGGTTGTCCCCATCCACGCGCCACTGCAAAAAACTGCCGTCCGTATCCACGGCCCACCACTCTTCAAATCCTTCTTCCGTGATCCGTTTTTCCAGGGGCAGGCCGATTTTCCGTTCCGCGATCCAGTCGTTGCCGGCCACCCAATAGAGGTAACGGGTGGGCATGGACTTGTCGAACCCGTTCTGTTTCAGGAACGAGGCTTCCTGTTCCGGGGTGATAAAAGCACCCAGCACGTTTTTGGCAATATTGCCGGGTGAAGATTCCGCAATCACGAACACGGCCATGGAGACCAGTATCATGGTGAGCAGAAGCAGGACAAACCGTCTTAAAATAAATACAATCATAAAATAATCCTGTGGAATTCCAGTGTGGCCGCCTGCGGGAAAGGCTCCCGCAGGCGGGGTGCAACAGGGTTATTTATGACAGGGAAACGTCGTTGAACAGCATGTACCCGTTGGGATGTCCTTCAAGCCCCTTGACATTGGCGCCCGCCACCATCCAGACCGCCCGCCAGTACCCCACGGCTACTGAACCGCGGTCATACTGGATCTTCTGGAGCTTGCAGAAGATCTCCCTTCTTTTCTCCACATCCAGGGTGCCGTTGGCTTTGACAAGGAGTTCTGAAAACTCCTTGTCCACCCACCGGCTTTCATTCCAAGCCGCTGGCTTGCCCTCTGCATCCGCAGTATAGGCAAGGTTCAGGCACATGGTGCCCAGGGGGCGATGACTCCAGGGGGTGATGCCCAGGTCGACCTCGGTCCATTTTTCCCAGTACTGGGAGTTGGGCATGGTCTGAATTTTGATTTTGAATCCGCCGGCAACCGCGTCCTGTTTCAAAATTTCTGCATATCTCACCACGTCAGGCCATCCGGACCCCACGGCCAGGGTAACTTCAAGCCCGTTGGGATAACCGGCCTCTGCCAGAAGCGTTTTGGATGCGGCAGGATCATAGGCAGGGGTTTCAGTGGGGCAGTATTCCGGGTGGTACTGGTAGACGTGGAAATCCTGGCCTTCCAGCCCCTGGCCCATCTGGGCAAGGGCCAGAATTTTTTCATGGTTATGGCACTTTTTAAGGGCCAGACGAACCTTCTCGCTGTCCCAGGGCTTTTTGTCGACCCGCATGCGCAGCAGCCGTGCGGAACCGGTGGGTGCAGTGAGGATCTGGGCCTTGGGATCGTCTTTCAACGCCATATAAATATCGGTACCGGCAATGTCGGACATATCAATGAAGTCGATATCCCTGCTTTTCATGGCCGCAATCATGGGTGCGGTTTCAGTGCCCATGTCAATAAACATCATGTCGTCCAGATACGGCAGTGGCTTGCCGTCAACCCCTTTTTGCCAGTAGTCCGTACGGGCCTTGATGCTTGCCATTTCACCTTCCCGGTACTCCTCCAGTACATAAGGGCCGGTGCCGTGGGGCGCTTTAAGAAAATCCCCTTCAAAGGTTTTGTGGTTGAGGATCTGGGCAGGATAATGGAACATATGCTCAGGCACAGCAATTTCAGGGGTTTTCAGGTGGAGTTTAATCTGGTGGGCATTGACCTTTTCAATCCCGCTGGCGTCCAGGTAGCCGCCGATCATACCCTTCATGGAAGAGCCCACACTGTCGTCCAGCCACTGGTTCATGGTAAAAATGACATCATCGGCCGTAAACGCGTCCCCATTGTTAAAGGTCACGTTTTTTCTCAGGTTCAGGGTCCAGGTTTTGAGGTCTTCACTGGCGTCCCAGTTTTCAAGCAGGTAGGGATGGGTGATGTTTTTGCCGTCGGTCAGGGTGAGATATTCCGCGATCTGCCGGGTTACATTGGAGCCGGCAATCCATGAATAGGTGGCGGGATGGGCGATTTTCTGAAGTGCGGTGGCCACCCTGAGGGTGCCGCCCCGCCTTACGGTCCCGGCAACGGCGTTCTTAACCCAGCCGAGTCCTGCCATCTGGGTGGCTGTAAATGCGGAAACCCCTAAAAGGGTTGAAAACCGGATAAACTCCCGTCTGGAAAGCTTTCCTTTTTCCATATCGCTTTTAAGATCGTTTACCGCCGGGTGCATCTTCTTCGTCATACGTCCCTCCCTTTTTGAAAATAAAAACTGCTAAAAACTGCGTATGGGTCTAACCTTGTTGCCTCACAAAACAATGCATGTCAAACCGGGTAATGCCACTATACTTATCCCAGTATGCCTATGGATTGCAAATCCCTTTGTATTGGAAAGGGGTTTTGGGCCGGTATCAACCGATCACCGAAAAGCTGGAATCCTTGTTGATCTCCCGGTTCCGGCTGAAAAAACCAATATCCAGGGTATGGTCGATATATTTCATTTTGTACTGCAGGGGAGATGCGTCATGGTCGTTCCCGGCCTCACAGTACTGGATCAGTTCGGTCATGAACGCCCCCACAACCGGTGCGTTTTTATACTGGTTGCCCGAGGTGCCGATGGCCAGGTAAAATCCGGGCAGATCCGAGCGGTCATAGATGGGGTACCAGTCATCCGTGACATCGTAAAGATCCACCAGCCCCTGGTTTTTGTTGGGGATGGGCAGGCTTGGTATGCGCATGGCCTGGCGCATGGCCTGGGTCTTGAGCTGGTCCGTAAAATTTGTGTTGTAATTGTCCGGGTCCACATATTCCAAGGGATCGCACTTGGGTTCTTCGCTGCCGATGAGCACATGGTTCCCGGTTTCGGGCCGTGTGTACACCCCGGTGTCCGAGTCTGAGGTAATGGGGGCCTCCGCCTCCCATTCCGCACCTTCGGGGCTGGGCACATGGGCCACCTCCACCCGCAGGGCGCGGGTGTTGATTTTCATTTTGTCGGCAATACCGGCCATGGCATTGATCTGGCTGCTGTGGGGACCGGCCACATTGACCACCACGGGTGCCAGAATTTCCTGCCCGTCTTCCAGAACCACGCCGGCGGCCCGGCCGTCTTTTTTCAGGATATCGGTAACCTTTGTATTGAACAGAAAATCAGCCCCCACGTTCCGGGCCGCCATTTCCACATTGTGGGTGGATTGCTTGGGATCGCTCACAAATCCGGACTCGGGCACATACACCGCACCGTTCACGGAAGGTCCTGTGGCCTCGCCAAACCCGGGTTCGTCCATCCGTTTCTGGGGATGGAAAGACCTAAGATCCGGATTGGGCAGATAGTCTTTCATCTGCTCCGGGGTGAGTTCAAGGTATCCCACGCCCAGGGTGTCCAGGGCGTTCATCACCGGTTCCAGGTCTTTGTTGAGTTCGGATTTGAACACCATGGCCCCGGTGTTTTTGTAATAGGCCATGCCCTGGGGATCGGTTACTGCCAGATACCGCTTCCAGTCCAGCCAGTAGTAGTAACCTTCCCTGGCCAGGGCCACCCCTTCCGGGGAAGAATAGTACAGCCGGATGATGGCGCATGATCCGGCGGTGGAGCCGCATCCGGACCCACCGAGTTTGTCGATGCTCAGGGTTTTGAATCCCTTGCGGGACATGTCATAGGCAATGCAGTTGCCGATAATGCCGGCGCCGATGATAATGGCGTCATATTTTTTTTCTGTCATATCTATCCTTTTTCAAGTTTTGCACGGATTTCACGTTCCCCCTCTTTTCTGAGGCGGTCGAGTTCGGTAATGACTTTATCGCTTAAGGGCTCGGGCTCATGGGTATCCAGAATCATCCTGATTTCCTGCCGGACCCGGTCCTCCATGGTGGGCTTGCCGTCAGCCTCCCAGGCGGAGATGCTCTGGAGATTCATGAGGTTGGCGGTTGAGAGTTCGGTTTTAAAATGCGTCATGGTATGTTTCTGACCCAGGAAATGGCCTGCGGGGCCGACATTCTCGACCACCTGCCGTGCCAGGGTTTCTTTGGTCACGGTGATGCCTTGGGCAAACCGCTTGGTCATACCAACGGTTTCATTGCCCATGACCAGTTGCTCCAGGGAGCAGGCCATGCCCGAGGCCATGTAGCCCACGTCATGGATCAGGTTGAGCTTGGACAGGCCCTGGCTCAGGATGGAAAAGGTGGCGTCGATACCGGCCTGGACATCCAGGCGTTTGGCATCCGTGGCACCGGCCAGCCCCCAGGACGGCAGATTGAAAGATCTTGCCACTTCGGCCTGGGCAACAATGGCCAGGCTGTTTTCAGGGGCACCCATGGTCATCAGGGCCGTTCGCATGTCCAGGATTCCCACATTTCCGCTCATGGAGACGGGGCAGCCTTTTTTCCGGAGCTGGGCAATGGTGATATGAATCATGGACTCGGCCGTGATCTGGGTGACCACCCCGGCCAGGGTAACCGGGCCCGTGGCCCCGGCCTGGACCGTTGATCCGGCCAGTTGGGGCACAAACCAGTCCGCCGCCACAAAGATGCGGTTGACCACGTCATCCGGAAAATGAAGCGGGGCAATGGCTTCGGGATAGGCAATGATAAACGGCCGCCGGCTCAATTCCTCACGTCCCCCGGCCACCACCGCGGCCATTTCATACACATATTCGCATCCCAGGGCGCTGTAGCAGAGGAACACCGAGGGTTTGGCCGTATGTTTGAGCATGGCCGGGACCTCGTAAAGCTCTGCCGTATCTGCCGGTACATCCTGGGCCGTGCCCATGGGCATGACGAAATCAATATGTTCCAGATAATCCGCCACATGGGCTCCCATCTCGATATCTTTTATCGTGGTGGGACGCATTTCCCCGGTAAAGGCGTCCCGGGTGTTGGGGGACCCTGTGGAGGTGCCGAAGTAGGACTTGTCCCCTTCCACCTCCATGGCCCGCCGGCCTTGCCGGTCGTAAATGGTCCAGCCCTTTGGGGCGGATGCCAGGCATTCTTCCACGATGAACCTGGGAATCCTGATGATGTCGCCCTTGACCCGGGCCCCGGCCTGGCGCATCATCTTATGAATGGCCTTGTGTCCGCATTTAAATCCCACGGATTCAACAATATCAAAGGCAGCCTGGCGAATTTCATAAATCTGGTCTTCGGTAAGTACATTCAGCCCCACGGTCCGGTTCAGCGTATGATTTGACTGGATCACGATATGGTCCTCCGTTCTCGTTTATATATCCGGCGCACTTGGAATGCCGTTTTCATCCCATCCCATGGCCCGGTAAAATTCACTGCGCATGGCATCAAAAGTTTCCCTGGTAAGCCCCGGTTTTGACGGGTCAATGGGTTTACCGGCATCCCCGCGCCGGAAAAACATGTCCGGCAGCCGGTCTTCCAGGTCTTCCCGGCCATGCCTGAGATTAAACAATTTTTCAAGGGCGGCGATCTTTTCACCGGATGCATACAGATCTTCCCGGGTCAGGTCGAGCCCGGTCAGGGCATTGATCAGGCGGATTTCAGGCACCAGGTTAAACGATCGGAGCAGGGAAAGCACCGGCACCTTGCACAGCCCCAGGCTGTCCACCAGAATGTTGGTGATCACGGCCTTTTTAATCAAAAAACCCTTGGCCTTGTGGGACTGGATATCCACGGCTTCGGCCGTGCCGAATTCCGCCTCTGCCTCATCCTTTGTCCAGGAGTATTCCAGGGAAGCGTAAACATTATTGTAATCCCCGCCCCGGCTGGATACGGCATATCCCAGAGCCGTGCCCATGATGGATTCAGGGTGGTAGGCGGTCAATTCCAGTCCTTTGACATGAACGGCATGGGACTGGCTTTCCGGTCCCAGCGCCTGGGCAGCCGCCCTGACGCCCAGGCGGAGCAAGCTGCCCAGCCCTTTGTTCTCCGCCATCTGGTTCAGCAGGGTTTCCATGACCCCGGCATTGCCCCAGGACAAATCCAGCGTGTTGCCGCTCTCATCTTTCTGATAAGTCTCCGGCAGAAGTCCGTTCTGTGCCAGATCCATGGCAAAGGCCATGGTGGATGCCGCAGATATGGAATCCATGCCCAGGCGGTTGCACAAATTGTCCAGCCGGATAATAGCTTTGATATCCGTAAGCCCGCATTTGGCACCCAGGTTGATCAGCGGCTCGAATTCCGGCCGGGTCGAGACCTTTTCAGGTGCGTCCGACTCCAGGGCCAGGTCGGCCTTGCACTGCACCGGGCACTTGAAACAGCCGCTGGAGCGGGTAATATGTGTTTTAAGCTGCTTGCCGTCAAAAGGGGAGACATCGTCCATGCCGATCCGGCTGTAGTTTTTGCTGGCCATGATGCCGAAATCATTTACCCATTCAATATATCCGGCGCCGCCGTATTCTGAAAAGAAATCAAATTCAGGGGCCTTGCGGATCATCCCGGCATAGGTTTTAACGGCATTTTTCTTTTCAGGCGTATCTGCCGGAAACGGTTTATCGTCTCCTTTGCAGATCACAACGGCTTTGAGATGTTTTGCTCCCATGACCGCGCCCATGCCGGTCCGGCCGGCTGCGTGGTCTTTTTCCGTCATAATCGAGGCAAACCGGACACCGGTCTCACCGGCCGGACCAATGGCCAGTATCCTGGGGCGTCTGTTCTTGTAGCGGTCTGACAGGATCTCCTGGGTCTCAAGGGCGTCTTTTCCCCAGAGGGACCCGGCATCCCGGATCACAACGCCTGTTCTGGTGACTTCAAGGTAAACCGGTAATTGGGCCCTGCCCCGGATAACCAGCGATGATACCCCACAGGACCTGAGCCAGGCACCGGCATACCCGCCGATATTGGAACTGCCCAGGATATGGGTTAAGGGGGAAAGGCTGTTGACGTGGAGGCGTGCGCTGCACGGGGCTGACGAGCCGGTGAGCAGGCCGCAGGAAAACATCAGGATATTTTCGGCAGACATGGGATCGGCATTATCGGGCAGGTGGCGGTAGAGATACCAGGCGTTGAGCCCCCTGCCCCCGAGGAATTCATGCGTCTCCCGGCCAAAGGGACGGATATCCCATTGGCGGTTGGTTAAGTCGACCATAAGCCGCTGTCCGAATGCATTGCCCCGATTCATTTCCCCTCCCGCTGACACGGCAGCCCTGTTACGAATTTACAAGCAATGGCCTGCCGGCTTGTTCCCGGCCGTTTCGCAGACCGGGCATGATCTCGTCTCTATATAGAGAGTTCCTGTATCATGAAAGCCCATTGCAAGCAATAACTTATTTAACAGGTACTGTAACATGATAAAATTTAGATTTAATTTTAATAATTGATATATCAATTATTAAAACTATACTAACCAAACAACATCCAGCAACTCACAAACTTTACTTGGGCGTTGGTGTGGCATTGCCCAGATGCCAGTAACTGGCCTCCTCTTCCATGATCCGCTCCATGATCAGACGCTTGCCGTTGGCCAGTTCCTTCTGCATGGCTTTGATCGCACCGGCGGCATCCCTGGCTTTCAGACGGCCCAACAGCCTGGAATGGATATCAACCATTTCAGTTCCCGGATTACTCATCACCATGAACCGGGCCAGGCGGTCATGAAGATGGCCGATCTGAGACGCCAGTTCATGGTTGCCGGAAAACTCCGCCAGCATGACGTGGAATTTCCGGTTCTCTTCGGTATACCGGACAAAAGATTCAGCCCGGTCATCCGTATACCCGTGGTGGATGTCCTCCAGGGTCTGAATCTGACTGTCGGTGATCCGCTTAACGGCACGCTCCACCACTGCCAGCTCAAGGATACTTCGTAAATCCATCATATCGTTGAGTTCCTTGAGGGTCACCAGGGTGACATAATACCCGGACCGGGGTTTGATGGTGACCAGTTCCTCCTGGCTGAGCATTTGAAGGGCATCCCGCACCGGGGTAACGCTGGTGCCGAACACCTCTTTTAACCGGTCAATGGAAATACGCTCCCCCGGTTTTTTCCGTCCGCCGATGATTTCGGCCCGTATGGATCTATAAATGGTCAGTTTGGCAGCATCTGTCGGTTTAGAAGCCATGATTTTCTCCTGAAGACGTATCTGGTCAAGTGAACCGGCCATATGCCACGGATGAATCCCTCCCGGCACAAGGAGGGTGACCGGTATAAAAATATCATTTGAATGATATACGCGATTTAAATTCATCCAACAATCTTTAAATTGATATATCAATATTTCAGATTAACACTTCTTATTTTTGCATCCATAGCAAATGAAAAAGATGTTCCGAAAAAATGGGAATGAGAATATTGATTCAGTAAAATTTGCTGAACAGTGAATATGACGTGGGGGGATACTTGAAAAACGCAGAATAAAGCCATTTGTGTCCCCAGGGAAAACAGCATGCCCGGGGAAGGTGTGACGCGGGTCACGATTCATACCGCAAATCCCGGCCATAATAAGAATCGCCGGGAATAATCTCACCCTCTAAATGACGAAAGCCACTGGGGTATCCGGCGACATCGCCGGCAAGATTCACAGCCGCCCCGGGCAGGCCTGACGCCGGGACGGCTGGTTTTAATGAACTGTTAATCCATTGCCCGGCCTTCTTCAACCCCGTGGCAGGCCACAAACCCGCCATTGTCCAAGGGGAGCAATTCAGGCACCTCCCTGGTGCAGCGGTCGTCCGCATAAACGCACCGGCCGTGAAAAACACATCCGGAAGGCAGGTTTACCGGCGTGGGTACCTCGCCCTTTAGCTTGATGTGTTTGGCTTTTTTCTCGCCGACTTTGGGAATGGCCGAGAGTAAGGCCCGGGTATAGGGATGGCGGGGTTCGTAAAACAAATCATGCGCCGATGCCAGTTCGCAAAGAGTCCCCAGGTAAAGCACGGCCACCCGGGAGGAAATATGATGCACCACGGACAGATCATGGGTAATGAAAAGGTAAGTCAGCTCCCGGTCTTCCCGCAACTCCATCAGCAGATTGAGAATTTGGGCCTGGATGGAGACATCCAGGGCGGAAACCGGCTCGTCCGCAACAATAAACCGGGGGTCCAGGATCAATCCCCGGGCAATGGAGATCCGCTGGCGCTGGCCACCGGAAAACTCGTGGGGATACCGGGTGATCCAGGCCGGGTCTACCCCCACCTGTTTCATGACATCGGCCACCTTGTCCGAAGCTTCGGCAGCGCTCATGCCCGGGTTATGGAATTTCAGGGGTTCTTCCAGGGTCTGACGGACGGTCTTCCGGGGGTTGAGGGAGGCATAGGGATCCTGGAAAATCATCTGCATCTTTTTCCGGAAGGGCATCCATCCCTCGTGGGAAAGGTTGTCGATGCGCTCGTCTTCAAACCGGACTTCCCCGGAATTGGGGGCATGAAGCCCCATGATCACCCGAGCCAGGGTGGATTTCCCACAGCCGCTTTCCCCGACCACGCTCAGGGTTTCCCCTTTGTTTACGAACAGCGAGACGTCGTTTACAGCCTTTACCGTGGTTTTCTCAAGCTTAAAATTCCCCTGCTTGAATGTGAGTTGATCCAACAGCCCGCCGGAAATATCAAAATGTTTGACCACATTTTTTATGGTCACAAGCGGTTTTTCTTCTTTCATTTCATATCCTTTTGCAGCATTAGCGGTCTATTTCATATGGCAGGCGGCCATAACCCCGTTGCCCTTGTCTTCCAGTACAGGGACCTTCTGGGTACAGATATCCTGGCGCAACTCACATCTCGGGTTGAATGCACATCCCGGCGGGATCGCCGTGAGGGTGGGCATCATCCCCGGAATCTGCTTGAGTTCCCCGCCCGGCGGAATGGAGCCGGGAATGGAGCCGATCAGGCCGATGGTATAGGGGTGGACCGGGTTGTGGACCACCTGGTCGGTGGGGCCGTATTCAATGATTTTACCCGCATACATGACTGCGATTTTTTCCGTAACCTGGGAGACCACGCCAAGGTCGTGGGTAATCAGGATCAATCCCATCTTCTCCGTTTCGCAGAGCTCCTGGAGCAGATCCATGATCTCTGCCTGGATGGTGACATCCAGAGCGGTTGTGGGTTCGTCTGCAATAATAACGGCCGGATCCGCCAGGAGTGAAATGGCAATGATGATCCGCTGGCGCATGCCCCCGGATAATTCGTGCGGATACTGGTCCAGGCGCTCTTCAGGAGAAGGAATTTGGACTTTTTTCAACTTTTCCAGGGCAATGGCCCGGGCCTCGGCCTTGGAAATATTCCGGTGGGCCAGGAGGGTTTCCACCATCTGGTAACCGATGGTGAAGACCGGATTCAGGGTCATCATGGGGTCCTGGAAAATCATGGCGATCCGGTCGCCCCTGATCTTCCTCATCTGGGCGTCGTTGTACTTGGAAATTTCATTGCCCTCGAACATGATGTTGCCCCTGGAAATATATCCGGGCTTTGAAATCAGGTTGATGATGGAAAAACCGGTGACGGATTTGCCGGCCCCGCTCTCTCCCACCAGTCCCAGGCGTTCTCCCCTGTCCAGGGTGAAACTGGCGCCGTCTATTGCCGTGATATCGCCGAACCGCAAGGCGAATTTCACCTCAAGGTCGTTTACCTCTAAAAGATGAGACATCGTAACCTACCTATCCTTTGTAAAGTTTGGGGTTGAGAACATCCCTGAGCCAGTCGCCCAAAAGGTTGATGACCAGTACAAAAATCACCAGCCAGACACCCGGGAAGACCGTAATCCACCAGGAACCGGAAAAGAAAAATTCCTGGCCGGCCCGGATCAGGGAGCCGAGGGAGGGTTTGGTTACGGGCATGCCCAGTCCCAGAAAGGAGAGGGCTGCCTCACTCATGACCGCGTTGGCCACCTGGATGGTGGAGATTACCATTACCGATGTCAGGGAGTTGGGCAGGATATGGCGGAACATGATGGTCCATTTGGGCAGCCCGATCACCCGGGCCGCTTCTACGTATTCCTTGTTCTTTTCTCCCATGACCGACGCCCGGATCGTCCGGGCGAACATAGGCCAATTGGACAGTCCGATAATGATGGTCAGCAATGGAATGGCCAGCCGTTCAAAACTGCCCAGCCCGAACACCACCTGGAAAATGGCGGACATGAAAATGGCCACCATCAGATAGGGAAAGGAAAACTGGATGTCGGCCAGGCGCATGAGAATCGCGTCTGTCTTACCCCCCATATACCCGGCCATAAGCCCCACAATCACCCCGATGATACCCTGGAGCGCCACAGCGCCGAGGCCGATGATAATGGAAGTCCGTAACCCGTACAACATGGTGGACAGCATGTCGCGGCCCTGGTTGTCGGTGCCCAGAAGGAATTCGGTAGATCCTTCATCCATCCAGGCCGGTGGAATTTCAGAGTTCATGATATCTATGTTGGCAGCATCGTAAGGATTCATGGGGGCAATCCAGGGTGCTGTTAACGCCAAAAATAAAAATACGATCAGGACGACAAACGAAAAAATCGCCACTTTGTCCCGTTTAAAGCTGTATAAAAAATATGATTCTTTAAATTTTTGAAGTTTTGTTTTCATTTTGTCCCTGTAATTCTGACGGTGGGATTGATAAAGCCGTATAAAATATCCACTACCGTATTAACAAATACAAACAGACTGGCCACCACCACAAGGTATGCGATGAGAAGCGAAATATCCGCCCGGTGAACCGCCTCCAAGAACATGAATCCCATTCCCGGCCACTGGAAAACCAGTTCGGTCAGCAGGGTAAAGGCGAACATGATGCCGATCTGGACCCCGAATACGGTGATCACCGGCAGCAGGGTGTTTTTAAATGCGTGGACCATCCATACCCGCGCCGGGGAAAGCCCCTTGGCCCAGGCATATTTGATATACTCGGTCTCCAGTACCTCCATCATTTCAGAACGGATCAGTCGGATAAACAGCGGCAGCATCAGGGTGGACAGAGAGACACAGGGAAGAATCAAATGTTTGAGTCCGTCTATGGTCAGCATGCCGGTATGCCACCAGCCGTTGCCGAAAAGATCGATCAGGTCTCCCCGGCCGTAGGAGGGGAGCACCTGCCAGTGGATGGCAAAAAGAAAAATCAACAGAATGGCGGTGAGGTACACCGGCATGGACACGCCCAGGGTGGAAAAACTCATGGCAAACCGCGACAGGATGCTTTTGGGCCGGAGCGCGCAATACACCCCCAAAGGCAGGGAAATAAAGATAATGATCAGCGCGGTGCCGAACACCAGTTCAATGGTAGCCGGCGCATGTTCGAAAATCACTTCGAGGTTAGGTTTGTTGTAAAGAAAGGAGCGGCCCAGGTCCCCTTTGGTGAATGCGTTTTTAACAAACCTTGAATACTGCGTAAAAAAGGGGTCGTTCAACCCCAACTGTTCTGCGATTTCCGCCCGCTCCGCCGGGGAGACCCTTTCGCCGACGAGATCCCTGACCGGATCACCGATCTGGTCCTTGATCGAAAACCCCACCAGGCTGATCACCAGCATGACCAGTATGGCCTGGATGACCCTTCGTACTATAAATGCAAACATGTGTATTTACTTTTCTCTTTAAGGACCGCCGCCCCGGGAAATCCCAGGGCGGCGATGTATGATTGTGATCGAATTGCTGCAGGCAACTATTCGATGACCAGGTCTCCGATGTAGGGGAAGTTCATGACGTTGATAATCGGCTGAACCCGGAGATTGTTTTTGGCACCGTAGGAGTGGTTCTGCCAGTGGAAGGGAACAAATGCCGCGTCATCGTAAAGGATCTGTTCAATTTCCTGGAGCATGGCGCTCCGTTTGGCGATATCGGTTTCAGACTGTACAGCCAGGGCCATTTCATCCACTTTGGGGTTGCAATAGCCGGAATTATACTGACCGTAACCGGTATCGGTGTTGTAGCACATGATGAGGAACTCGGTAAAGTTACCGGAATCTTCGGTATCAGGATGCCATCCGATCATCATCATGTCGGCGACCCTTTTGTCGAATTCGCCCCAGTACTGGGCTTTTGGCATGGTTTTCAAGTTTACTTTAATGCCGATTTTACCCAGCATCTGTGCAGTGGCTTCGGCGATTTTGGCGTCATTGACATACCGGTTGTTGGGGGCCATCATGGTCAGCTCAAACCCGTTTTCATAACCGGCTTCCTTCATCAGGGCCTTGGCTTTGTCAAGGTCGTACCTGGGTTTCAGGCTGTCCTTGTAGCTGGCATAGCCTTTGGGGCCCTGCTGGGCAGCGACTGTTGCCGTACCTTTCATGATTTTCTTGACAATACCGGCGTTGTTGACGGCATGGACAATGGCCTGGCGGACCCGGACATCTTTCAGGGCCGGGTTCCGATTCTGGTTCATCTGGAAGGTGATGATCCGGCTGCCCGCGATCGTGTGCAGCTTTACCTTGCTGTCGGCGTCAAGGCGTTTAAAATCCTGGGGCGGTACGGGAGAGATGAAATCAACACCGCCCGAGAGCAGGGCAGCCACACGGGTGGCGTTTTCCTTGATCGGGGTCAGGATGAATTTGGTGACGTTGCCGGGGGACTTGGTGTCCCAATAGTCCTTGAACCGTTCCATTTCAAGAACAACGTTGTGCTGACGCTTGGTCACGACAAAAGCGCCGGTACCGGAGGCATTGTTCAGAGCAAAGGATTCGCCGACCTTCAGCAACATGTCTTTGGGCTGGCCGTTTTTATCCGTACCGGTATAGAACTTGGAATCCATGGCAAAGAAATACGTGGCCATGTTCAGAACGAGAGGATAGGGTTTTTTGGTTTTAAAGTCGACTGTGTAGTCATCGACAATGTAGCATCCTTCAAACGGGTCCAGAAGTGCCTTAAAGTCTGCGGATTTTCTCATGCGGTCAAAGGACCACTTGACATCCTTGGCGCTGAACATGTTGCCCGAGTGGAACTTAACGCCTTTGCGCAGGAAAAACCGGGTCGTGAGATCGTCGACTTTCTCCCATTTTGTTGCCAGGCGGGGTTCAAAGTCCATGTCCTGGGTCCAACGCACCAACGGGTCAAACACCCAGTGGGAAAGCTGCATCATGCCGCCTGAAAGCTGTACCTGGGGGTCCAGGGTCACCGGATCGGCGTCCAGGCCGACTTTCAGGGTCTTTGCACCGGCAGAGACAGTAAAACTGAGCGCCAGCAAAAGGCTGAGCGTCAAGTACGTAATTTTTTTCATCCTAATCCTCCAAATTATAAGTTAACTTTATGTTAAAAGAACCGCGCAGGCCTTTTAACGTTCTGGTCTTCATGCAGATTTTACAGAAAAAAAATCAAATAATATGAATTAGCAAAAAAAGTTGATTGGGTCAAGCATTACATCTGATACGTTTTTTCCTAATTCATTGAATTTTATGCAAATAAAATTGCATAAACCTATCATTTTATGCAGCTTTCCATATCATCGATATTGTTTTCGGAAAACACATAAACCTCATTTTTTCTTAACAAAGCAGTGGTGACACCGACACCGGCAACCAATTTTCCGGTAAATGACCCATCGTATATAAATGCGCTTCCGCAGGACGGGCTTTTTTCCTTGAGCAAGGCAAATCCGATGCCAGATGCCAATACCGTTGCAAGCGCAGCTTCGGCGCCCGTGACAAAGGCCGGCGTCACATCTGTTTCCCGGGTGATCACCCTGGCACATCCGGCAAGTACATCCCTGCCGTCGCCGTTCAGGATTTCCGCAGGCGGCCTTGGTACGGGAAGCCCGGCGTCACATTCCGGGCAGAACGGTACCAGGCGCCCCTGGGAATGCCACTGGCAAATCAGGGGGTGGTTAATCGGCTGTGCCTGTCCATCATACCGGACCGCCTCTCCCATCAAGCAGGCTGAAATAAGAATCTTTCCCATAAACAATGTTCCAATAACAGATCGATCGTCAAAAAAATCATTGACTACACACAAAATTAGTGTAATGAATTATCATTCACCATAAACAAATGAGGCGAAAATAAAAAGAGGGAATATTTACACGGTAACCAAAAACTGATTTTTATCAAAAAAATCAATTATATAAAATTCAACATTGTGCAATCAATAATTGTGCTCAAGCGGAGATGCATCAATGAAGACAAATTCATTTACGATGAATCGTCCTATGGTTCAGCTCCGGCATTTTTATTAATAGATACACCAGGAGGCATAAAATGGCACAAGTAATTTCCGACAGGCGGGACATCGAATTTGTCCTCCATGAACAACTCAGGGCAGAGACACTGGCCGAGCTGAATGACAACTTTGCTGATTTCAACAAAAAAACCATTGACATGGTGATTTCGGAAGCCAGGCAGCTTGCGGTCAAGGAATTGCTGCCCGCATCCAAGGAAGGGGATGAGCAGGGATGCACACTCAAGAACGGCCAGGTAACCACCCCTGAATCTTTCAAACGCCTGTTTGACATCTTTACCGAAGGAGAATGGCTCGCACCCACGGAAGATCCGGAGTGGGGCGGCCAGGGCATGCCGTACACAGTGGCATCTGCCGCTGCCGAATATTTCAACGGCGCCAATTATCCCTTTATGATGTATCCGGGCCTGACCCAGGGCGCCGGCCACCTGGTTGAACACTTCGGCACCCAAGCGCAGAAGGACACCTACCTGAAAAACATGTACACCGGCAAATGGTGCGGCACCATGCTGCTCACCGAGCCCGGCGCCGGTTCCGATGTCGGGGCACTGACCACAAAAGCCGTGCCCAACGGCGACGGCACCTATAATATTACGGGCGAAAAAATATTCATCTCCGGCGGGGATCATGACCTGGTAGAGAACATTATTCATCCCGTGCTTGCCCGCATCGAAGGCGCACCTGCCGGCACCAGGGGGATCTCCCTGTTTCTTGTCCCCAAATTCAGGGTGAATGACGACGGTTCCCTGGGTGAATTCAATGATGTGATCTGCACCGGCCTTGAACATAAAATGGGGATTCACGGCAATTCCACATGCTCGTTGTCCCTGGGTTCCAAAGGCAATTGCGTCGGCACCCTGCTGGGTGAAGAAAACAAGGGCATGAAAGCCATGTTCCTGATGATGAATGCCGCCCGCCTGCTGGTCGGTTTCCAGGGATTTTCCTGTGCCACAGCCTCGTATATGTATGCTGTTGACTATGCCAAAAACCGCATCCAGGGACGGGATCTCATGGAGATCATGAATCCCGACGCCCCGGCAGTCAATATCATCCGCCACCCGGATGTCCGTCGGCAGCTCATGATGATGAAGGTGAATGTTGAAGCCATGCGCTCCCTGCTTTATTTTGTCCATTATTGCTCGGACATGGCCAGGCACGCCCCCACGGATGAGGAAAGGGAAAAATACCAGGGATTTGTGGAGGTACTCACCCCCATTGCCAAGGGATATGTCACGGACAGGTCCTTTGAAGTCTGCTCCCAGGGTATGCAGGTATACGGCGGCTACGGGTTTATCGAGGAATACCCCATGGCCCAGCTCCTTCGCGACTGCAGGATCACCATGATTTACGAAGGTACCAACGGTATCCAGGCCATGGACCTTTTGGGGCGGAAACTCGGCATGAACAAGGGCAAGCCCATCATGGACCTGTTCGGTGAAATGCAGAAAACCGTGGCACAGGCCAAAGCCGTGCCTGAACTGGAAAAAGCCGCTGTTAAGGTTGAAGAGGTCATGAATAAACTGGCTGAGGTCGCCATTCACATGGGCCAGACCGCCATGAGCGAGAAAGTGCTGTCTGCATTTGCCAATGCCCACCCCTTCCAGGATGCCACCGGTGATACCACCATGGCATGGATGCTTCTCTGGCGGGCGGTTGTGGCAACTGAAAAACTGGAAAAAGCCAAAAAGAAAGACAAGCCCTTTTACCAGGGCATTCTCAAATCACTTGACTTTTATGTGGAAACCCAGTTGCCTGTCACCCTGGGCCGGTTTGCCGCATTGATGAACACCAGTTCCGTGGCCGTGGATATTGATGAAAACATGTTTACCACCTGATACGGCCGGCAAAAAAGCAAATCAGCTTTTCTTTTTTTGGGGCTGCCCGGGAATATTGGGCAGCCTTTTTTTATACGGCAGCCGTGTTCCGGGTCATCCTGCCACTTTTTCATTGAATATTCATCCGTTTCCGATTAAAATTCTCAAATTTGAGCCCAACCCAACTCGAGAACGACCCGAATGAACATAAGAGAACCAGACCATTTAAACCTGCTGTGCGACATGGGAGACCTCACCGCCATTGTCGCCGGCGACTCGGATATTGAAACCTTTCTTGAACGCACCACCATCCTTGTGGCCAAACATCTTAAAGCCCATGTTTGCTCGATTTACCTGGCCGGGAGCCGGTCCGGGGACCTGGTGCTCAACGCCACCCGGGGCCTGAATCCGGACGCGGTCCGACAGGTCAGGATGAAACCCGGTGAAGGGCTTGTCGGAAAATGCTTTTCAACAGGTAAAATCCTCAGGGAGGGCAATGCCCGGAAAACCCCCGGGTTTAAATATTTTGACAATGCCGGCGAAGACCCCTTTAACTCCTTTCTCTGCGTCCCCATCCAAAGGGGAATGACCCGCATCGGGGTATTGGTGGTTCAGCACGAAGAAATCGACCATTTTACCCTGTTTGACGAACGGACACTGAAAACCGCTGTCACACAGTTGGCCGGGGCCATTGAAAATGCCAGGCTGCTCATGGGATTGTCACCCGAAGAAAACGGGCAGCCGCCAAAGGGCGGCACACAACAGGGATTGCCGGTGTTTATCAAAGGAAAATCCGACAGCTCCGGTGCGGCGTACGGCATGGTGCGGTCCTCGAAAAAAAACCGCAAGGCCATGCTTTCCGAACCTGACACATCCGGCACGGCCTATACCATGGAGGATTTTAAAGCGGCCCTGGATAAGACGCTCAAAGACCTGAAAGATCTCCAGGAAAAATTTGCATCCAGTCTCCCGGAATCGGCATCCTTGATTTTTACCGCCCATTTCATGATGCTCAAAGACAAGAACTTTACCGGGAAAATGGAGTCCCTGATTGCCGCAGGTGAATCTCCTGCCCGGGCAATCCAGCGCATGGCCGGGAAGTATATCGGGATTTTCTCCGCCAGCCCCCATGCCTATCTCAGGGAAAAGGCGGTGGATGTCGAGGATCTGGGCATCAGGCTGTTGTCAAACCTCAAGGCCTCCCAGGAGGCGTCCGCACCCGGCAAAGGCAGTATCGTGGTGGCCGAAGACCTTTATCCGTCGGATGTGCTGAAACTGACTGCCGACGGGATCAAAGGCATCATTCTGGCCGGGGGCGGTGTGACGTCCCACGTGACCATCCTGGCCCGGTCCCTTGACCTTCCCCTGATTATCGCGGATGATCCCGTTCTCCTGGACCTGCCGGATGATACCACCTTGCTCATGGACACGGCCCAGGGCAATATTTATATCAATCCGGACCGGAAAACCCTTGACCTGTTCAGTGCCCAGCGGGACGCGGAAAAAAAATCCGTTCCGCACGATATACTGGACGAAACATTTACCCGGGACAACGAAAAAATACGATTGCTGGCCAATATCAACCTGCTCAGTGAACTCCGGCTGGCCAAAGAACTGAAATCCGAAGGAATCGGTCTTTACAGGACGGAATTTCCCTTTTTGATCCGGCCAGGCTTTCCTTCGGAAGATGAGCAATACCTGATCTATAAAAAACTCTTCGACCAGGTACGGCCCCACCACACCACCACCATCAGGACTTTGGACGCAGGCGGAGAAAAGACCCTGAGCTATGCCGGGCTTGCAAAAGAGCCCAATCCCGCACTCGGGCTGAGATCCATCCGGTTTGCCCTCAAGTACAGGGAAGTCTTTGACACCCAGGTCAGGGCCATACTCCGGGCAGCCCTGGGCAAGCAAAACATCCGCCTCATGTTCCCTTTGATTTCCTCCATTGACGAATTTCTTGACGCAAAGCAAGTGGTCATGGATTGTGCCCGCGATCTGGATCGCGAGGGCATCGCCCACAACGCAGATATCGACATCGGCATGATGATTGAGCTGCCGGCCGTGTTGAGTACCATTGACGAATTTGCCGGCCTGGCTGATTTCTTTGCCGTGGGTACCAATGATTTTATCCAGTATATGGTTGGGGCGGACCGGGCCAACAAGCTGGTCACGGACCACTATATCCCCCATCACCCGGCGGTCTGCCGGGGTATCCGTACCATTGCAAAAGCGGCCCAAGCCAAGGGAATAGACGTTTCCGTCTGCGGTGAAATGGCCCATGACCCCGTCCACATTCCCTTTTTAATCGGAGCGGGAATCAGCACCCTGAGCGTTGATCCCAAATTTATTCCAAAAACCCAGCAGGTGGTTATGAACCTCAGTCTCAAAGCGGCCCGGGAATATGCCCGGGAACTCCTTGCCCAGTCCAGTATCCGCGGCACGGCAAAGGTCATGGCCGCCCAATCCTGGAAATAGCCGGACCGGCCATGTCAGATCGCCTTCCATCCGCGCCCGGAACCTATGCACTGATATTGCGGAATCCGGGCAGGAAAACATTCTGTGTGGGCAGGCTCGGGCCCGTCACCCTGCCCCGGGGATGGTATGTCTACACCGGTTCGGCCTTTGGCCCGGGGGGACTTGCCGCCCGTGTCGGACGGCATCTCAGGCCGGATAAATCCAAACGATGGCATGTGGATTACCTGACATCGGAGCTGCCCGTATCCCGTATCTGGTACACCACCTGGCGCGTGAAGCAGGAATGTGCCTGGGCCGGATTTTTATCTGCCATGGGCGGTAAAGTCCACATACCGGGCTTTGGGGCCTCAGACTGCAACTGCAGTGCCCATCTTTTTTCATTTCCCCGCCTTCCCGGCCTCACCGCATTCCGCACCCTGTGCCGGCCAACATACCCGGTGCCTGTCATCCGCCTTCCCAAACGCCGGTAACGCCTGCCAATCACCGGTAACACCCGCAAATCAGTAAAC
This sequence comes from Desulfobacter sp., assembly GCA_036881925.1. GTDB lineage: Bacteria > Desulfobacterota > Desulfobacteria > Desulfobacterales > Desulfobacteraceae > Desulfobacter. The sequence continues at coordinate 426,053 of JBAJNJ010000001.1, read as the reverse complement.
CGGCCGAGAATGGATTTATTTTATTGCGCCGCAAAATTTCATACTTATATTGTTAGTCATGAAATAAAAACAAACAAAACCCAAACTCCATAAGGAGGATATCATGAGAAATAATGATTGCATCACCCAGCGTATTTCAAAATTCACACTTGGCATGATACTGCTCGGCGCAGCCATGGGGCTTGTGGTGATCGGAATGACCCTGCTCCCCATTATCGGATTTGTGGCCGCCATCCCCGTAGCGGTTCTGGCCTTTTACTTTTTTAGGGTTGATCTCAATGACCAATGCCAGATTGATTTCCCGGCAGACTGACCCTTAGCAGACTCAAAACAAAAGAGGCGTCAGGGAATTTTAAGTTCCCTGACGCCTCTTTTTATTGAAGGAGTATATGATTTAATTTAGGAGAGTTTGAACTTTTTCATCATCTCTTTAAGCTGTTCCGCCAGCTTGGACAGTTCAGCAGCTGTCTCCGTAACATTGACACTCTGGTCTGAAATTTCCGATGCAGACTGGCTCACCGTTGCAATGTTGCCGGATACGTTATCCGCCACCTCAGAACACTGGGAAACGTTATCCGTGACATCGGAAATCCCCATGGAGGCCTGGGCCACATTTTCCGCAATTTCATTGGTTACGGATGTCTGCTCTTCCACAGCCGCGGCAATGGTGGAAACAATGTCATTGACCTCGGTGATGACCCGGATGATTTCATTGATCTCAGTGGCAGTTTCACTTGCCGATCCCTGCATCCGGCCGATTTTGGCCCGGATTTCGGTTGTGGCGTCTGCAGTCTGGTTGGCAAGATCCTTGATTTCGTTTGCCACGACAGCAAATCCCTTGCCCGCTTCACCGGCCCGCGCCGCCTCAATGGTGGCATTCAGCGCCAGCAGGTTGGTCTGTTCCGAAATATCGGTAATGGTAGCTGTTACCTGCCCGATTTCTTCGGCAGCCGCCCCCAGTTCCTTGACTTTTACAGATGCATGGTTGGCCTGGTTTACCGCCTCTTCGGTAATGCCCCTGGACTGATCCGAATTCTTGGCAATATCCTTGATGGTGGCGCTCATTTCCTCTGCCGCTGCAGACACGGAGTTGACATTGGTAGAGGTTTCCTCAACCGCCATTTTAACGCTGTTCATCTTGGCACTCATGTCTTCTGCCGCCGCTGCCACGGATACTGACATTTCAGAGGTATCAGAGGATTTCGACGACATGGTTTCCGCCACGCCGGACAATCCCGATGAAGAACTGGATAAGGTGTCCACCCCTTCGTTGATATGCCCGATCATCTGTCTTAAGTTGCCGATCATTCCGTTCATGGCTTCGGCCAGCTTACCGGTTTCATCCTCCTGTGCAATCTCAATATCCTGGCTCAGGTCACCGTCAGCCATACTTTGGGCAAATTCAACCCCTTTATTAAGCGGTTTGGTAATGGACCGGGTGACGAAAAAGAAAATAGCTCCGGCAACGCCGATACCCAGCAGGATAATGAGCCCGGCTTTCATCATCCGTCCCCTCAAGGCAGCCTCCGCCGGATCCAGGGACTGGATCACCTCAAAGGCTCCGTGGATGCTTCCGGCCTTCCAGTTTTCAAAAGGACCGCCCGTGGGATCTTTTCCGTCGTCCCTTCCCCAAAGTGTCTTTGACTGGGCCGGATCCCCATGGCAGACCAGGCAGACCTCGGACAGCCTTACCGGCAGGAAGAAACGCACCGTATTGGTCCGTTCATCCACGACATAATATTCATCCAGATTTTCCGCTTTTATCTTTTTAAGGGCAGGCCCCTCGATCTTCACCTCCTGCCCGTAATCCGGTTCGTTTTCAGGATTTCTGGCATCAAATTTGGGCACCCTGAAGGTATACCCCCCCTCTTTGGATTTCCGCATGGAGGCCTTCCATGCGGCCACCACCGGAATCACTGCCAGCAGCCTCTCCCGGTCCCCGGCTGCAGCATACTCTTTGATATCCTCGACAGAAAAGAGTCCGAGGCGCCACTTGTCTTCCATTTCTTCACGGGCGGACTCGGAAATCAGGCAGATGGACCGGGCTTTTTCCACAATCGCGGCAATTGTCTGGGTCCGGTCGCTTGCCTGGTACAAAAAGAGAAGGACCCCGACCAAAATAATAATTGTGCCAAGGCCAACCGCTAAAAATTTAACAAAAATCGGCAAATCCAAGAACTTTTTCATCATCTCCTCCATTTACGATAGGAAAGAACAACCTGGGAACCAGGTTCAATTTGGTGACGCTGTTTTCGTGACTAAATTTCTCGACAAATTTCGAACAGATGGCATTATGCTACCAGATTCCATATCAGAGTTCAACAATAAATTACGCGCTAAAATGAGATGTTATACAGGGCTCTGGAAAACCGTACGGCGACATCTATATACCGGATTGACACGGAACGGGTTTGGCGCCATAATCCCGCCCATGGAAACGGATCGGAATTTCGACGACCTGGCCCACAGGTTCAGAAAAAAGGTATATGGCGGACTAAAAGGAGAAATACGGCTGGCAATCCTGGAAAAAGACCTGGGAGAATTTTTTCCCCGGGCATTGTCTCCGGTCGGCGGAAAACCGATGAACGTATTGGACGCCGGCGGCGGATATGGTCCGTTTTCTCTTGGGCTGGCAAAGCGGGGCCACCACATCACCCTCTGCGACATTTCACGGAACATGCTTGACCTGGCCGAGGAACGGTTTTCCCGGGCAGGTGTCCTTGACCGGCTGACCCTCTGCCACTGCCCCGTACAGGAACTCTCCCCGGCCGGGTCTGACGGATACGACCTGATTCTCTGCCATGCACTACTCGGATGGGTGGCCGCCCCCCGGGAACTGATCCGCTGCCTTATGGACCTTCTTCCACGGAGCGGTGTACTCTCCATGACATTTTATAACCTCAAGGGAATGATTTACAAAAATCTTTTGAGAACCAACTACAAAAAGATCCTGAAGAAAAAATACACGGGCTATCCCGGCAGCCTCACCCCCACCCGGCCCAGGGATCCCGACACCGTCCTGAAATGGCTGGCCGGCCACCCCTTCAACATCCTCTGCCACAGCGGCATACGGGTATTCCACGATTATATCCTGGATCCGGCTGACCGTGAAAGAGACCCGCAAACCGTCAAAGCTCTTGAATTGGAGTTCTCCAGGCAACTGCCATATAGAGATCTGGGGCGATACCAGCATATTCTGGGCGTGAAAAATATCTGAATACCGGTTTGCCATGCCCGGGGAAGTGTGATATGTATAAAGGGATTCCAGAATTATATTTCGTAATAAACCATAGATAAACGATCCGGGATGCGTTTTTTTCGCACGATCTCCGATTCAAGGACCATGGATCTCCGGGTGATGCCCCTGACGGTATGTCCCGGCGACTGTTGTAGAGGGAACTGACGATACAGGTGAAACCCATTTGTAACCGCGGTTGATTCCGGCCAATGCGCTGGAATAAAAAAAAAGGATTCTTATCTTCATAGTTAAGTGCTTATTTTTTCAGAGGAACGCGCCGATATAGAGTAACAGGGAAACGAAAAACCACAGGGCATAATGATGGAAGGAGGAGAATCATGAGCAAAAACAAGAAACCGTTTGAAGTGGAAAAAACGTTTGGCCTCAGCGTGCTGCTCAAGTTGACCCAGAAAAATGTCAAAGGCGTGGATATTTCCACGACAGGCAACAAATTTACCTCCAGCCTGAGCATGGACGAAATGAGCGACGCTGTGGACCGCGTCATGCAGACCCATAACATCCGTTTAAAAATCAAGTAATTCGTATTCGCGACATTTCTTTATCGAATCGCCATGACTGCCCTGGTTACGAAACGGGCAGCGCCCAAGTTGCGTTCGCCCGAAGATAGTGGTAAGTACAGCCTATGAAAAAGGATGTACTGGAAACCACTTTCGATTCATATGAGACCAGCGTCCCCCGTATTCTGGACAGCCTGGGGGCGGACCAGGTGCTTGGGGAACAGGAAATTGTCCTGGTTAAACCCAATCTTGTTAATGACAGTCCCTTTCCCGTTACCACATCCCCTGAATGCTGCCGGGCTGTGGTGAAGTATATCCGCGCCTGCTCCGGGGCCAGGATCATTATCGGCGAAGGATGCGGCGATGCCGTACTTGAGACAAACCAGGTGTTCAAAAACCTTAAATTTGATCGCCTTGCCAGGGAAATGGATGTGGAGTTGATGGATCTGAATCATGCCCCTCTCAAGCAGTATGTGCATCCGGAAAATAAAATCTTCCCGGAATTCCACCTGCCCGAGATTGCCAGCCGCAGCTTTATTTTTTCACTGCCCGTGCTCAAGGCCCATTCCCTGGCCGATATGACCGGCACGTTGAAAAATATGATGGGATTTGCCCCGCCCGCACATTATTCCGGCGGCGGGTTTTGGAAAAAAGCCCTGTTTCACGAAAACATGCAGGCATCCATTATCGAATTAAACCGCTGCATCACCCCCGACCTGACCCTGATGGATGCCAGCGTGGGGTTGTGTCAATACCACCTGGGCGGACCGGCCTGTGACCCGCCGGTAAACCGCCTGATTGCCGGATTTGATCCGTTCCTCCTGGACCAGGCTGCCGCCCGGCTTCTCGGGCTGGCTCCGGATCGGATTCCCCATATCGTATCCGCTTTATAAACCACCGCAACACAAGCCATGCTGGTTTCCACGTTTACGAAAAACCGCCTGCACGCGTCAGGGCCGGTTGAAAACGCTGCCCCTGTAAAAAGCAAGTTTTTCAGCCGCAGGCACAAATGGCGCCATGGTCTCCCTGCGCTGGTCCGTAGAAAGTGCTGGGGCGGCCAGAGAATCGACCAGGGTGTTGACCTCTTCAGGTGTCTTGCACCCCACAATCACCGTGGTAATGTCAAATGACAGGGCGTATCGAATCAGGCGCTTCGGGGTAATTCCCATGTCTTCTGCAATATAATGGGAGGCGCCAAGCACTTTCATTCCGATCACTGCAATCCCCTTTTTATGAGCGGCTTCAAGTGTGTGTGTAAGAAAGCCCCCGATAATCTCTTCCACCGGATTCACCGGCAGCAACACCGCATCCACAGGCCAGTCCCGGACGGCCCGGGTAAGGATTTCAGGGTCATGGTGCCCGGTAACTCCGATATGCTTTACCTTTCCCGCCTCCCTGGCCGCAACAAACGCCTCAAGCGCACCGCCTTTCTGTGAAATCCGCCTCAGATCCCCCTCACCCCTGACATCGTGGATCTGCCAGAGGTCCAGGTAGTCTGTGCCAAGCCGTTGCAGGGTCTGGTCAAGTTCCGCCAATGCACCTTCCCGGGTCCGCTCAGCAGATTTGCTGGTATGAAAAACACTTTGCCTGGCACCCGGGTTGGCCTTCCAGTACCTGCCGTAGTAAAGCTCGCTGTCCATATACACCCTTGCGGAATCAAAATAACCGATCCCCCGGTCCACAGCTGCCTGTATAACGTTTTGGGCCGCCCTGTCCCGCCCCTGGGTCCTGAGGACGCCCTCCCCGCCCAAACCGGCCCGGGTCACCATGGTTTTTGTATTTCCAAACGGAACACGCGTGAGTTGTTGGTCTGTCATGGCTTATCCTCCCCCTGAATAGAATTAATACCTACTAGTATAGTGCCCGCCACGCCCCTTGTCCAACACCAGGCTCTTCACTGCCGCAGCAGCACCGGGAGAAAAAGGCATGTCAGCTACGCTTTGTCATTCTGTTTTTCCTTGACGGCGACAGGGATGGGTTTTACTATTTAGACTATTGAACCTGAAACGATTTTTGCATTAACTGTTAACCTATTTAGTTGTACGCGTGCCCATCATATTTCTCTGAACAGATCAGACTGTTCCCTTTTTAACCCTAACCGATAAAAGGAGGAGAAACATGAGAATTTTCCCCAAAAATATTATGTGTGCCATTGATTTTTCAGGATTTGCCCCCCTGATTATGGCCTATGGAAAAGCCCTGGCCCGTGAATTCGACGCCAGGGTCAGCATCTGCCACATTGTCCAGGATACCGTGCTGCTTTCCAGTCACGCCCAGGCCGGATTTGCCACGGAAGAAGTAACTGCCCAGCGCCTTGAAGATGCCGTGGAAGCCATTGACCTGATGGCGGAAGAAGCAGATATAAATGCGAAATCCCTGGTCGCCATCGGTCATCCGGCCGATGAAATCACCCGGCTTGCCGAAAAACACGAGATAGACCTTGTTATCGCAGCCACCCATGGCGGATCGGGCATTAAACGTTTTCTCGTGGGGTCGGTGACAGACCGGCTGGTCAAGACCCTTGACTGTCCGCTGCTGGTGCTCCATTCCGCATCAGAAGAACCCGCACACCCGGTGGAGCTGCCCCTGAAACGCATACTTGTGGGCTGCGACTTTTCCGAAGGTTCCCAGCTCGCATTTCACTATGCCCTGAGTCTGGCCCAGGAATTTGAAGCGGAACTCCACCTGGTTCACGTGATCAAACCCCACAAGCAGATCGAGCTGGGGGCAACCGATTATATCAAAATCCAGGAGGGGGATTATCCCGGATGGAACCGGTCGGATTTTATCCACCTCCAGGAAAATGCCGCCGGCGAGGAGTTTGAACGGCGTCAGCATCTGCTCAGCCGGATGGAACGGCAACTGGGCAACATGGTTCCGGAAGAGAGCCGCCACTGGTGCACTCCTGTGACAGCGCTCCGCCAGGGTGAACCCTACCAGGAACTGATCGACTATGCCGGCTCCTATGAGATCGACATGATCGTCCTGGGGATCCACGGCCACTCCATCCTGGAAAAATTCCTGGTCGGATCAACCACGGACCGGGTCATCAGCCGTGCAGACTGTCCCGTACTGGCAGTCCGGCAGACCGGCTGAACGCTCCTGAGGCCTGCAATATTTCCCTTTCTCCCCCTGGCGGCGTAACGCCCGGGGGAGCCTTTTTTTGAGTTTAAGAATAAAACTCCCGTCTGAAAACTTTTCCTCAACAACCATGCCGATGTAGACGCCGGCGGCATACCCGAATGCATAAGCAATGCAGCATGTCAGGTTGTCCAGATTTTTCATGATGTGTGAAATGGCCATGATCCAGATAAACATCTCAAAAAAACTGAGGATAGATGCTGTCCGGCGTTTGCTTTTTGCGATCAAAAGAATCCGTACGGTCCCCATGGATACATCAAGAATTTTAGCGATAAAGATGAGCAGGGGAAGGGTGACATAAGAATAGAAACAGAATGATTCCATCGACAAATCTCCTTTTTACAGATGGATGATGAATAAAACCCTGGTTTTGAAAGAGGAATGAGGCCGGACTACTCTGGATCTGAGGCCTTTCGGGTTCGAAGTAAGATAAAGACGGAAACCATGCACAAACGACCGCGCAATGACGTGCAAGCAAGCAGAACCACCAACATACCTTTTATTGGACAAATGATACATTAGAGCGGCACAAAAAAACAGTCAAATAATTTAACCCGCACCCGGATATTGACATCCGGACAACATATAGATATATTCCGATTTAACGATATATAAAAACAAAACACAGGGGAACTCCCATGAACACCTTTATCAAAGTCATGAAGGCCCTGTCAGACCCCAACCGGGTCAAAATGGTCAAAATGCTCCAGGCAAAGCCGCTTTGCGTATGCGAAATCCAGGCAGCTCTGGGCATTGCCCAGTCCACGGCCAGCAAGCACCTCAAGATACTCGAGGAATCCGGACTGGTAAGGGGCTTCAAGGATGGATTATGGGTCAACTACACCCTCTCCCAGGGCAATGCCTCCCCCTATTCGGCAAGCATGATCGGCAATCTTAAGCATTGGCTGGACGATGACCCCCAGATCCGTGAATTAATGGCGCGGCTTCCGGACATAGACCGCATTGATATTGTCGGGAAATCCTCTGGGTAGCCTCTGGCATCAAATCGCTAACCACTCATATATAGAGAAAAAAACATGACATTCATATCAACACACATCCGCCGGGTTAATAAGAAAACAAAAGCCGGTGCGTTTCTGGCTGCCGGTGCCTTATCCCTTTACCTCTGGTGGCTGGTTTACCGGTCCCTGCCGGCCGTGGCCCAATGGCTGACATATGACCTGCTGCCCCTGGCCCGGGGTTCACATACCGGGGCTTCGATTGAATTCTTCCTTTATGACACCCCCAAGGTCATGATGCTCCTGGTTCTGGTGGTGTTTTTCGTGGGTATTATCAGGAGTTTTTTCACCCCGGAAAAGACCCGGGCGTTTTTATCCGGAAAAAGTGAGCTTGCCGGCAACGTGCTTGCCGCCCTGCTGGGTATTGTCACACCGTTTTGCTCCTGCTCTGCCGTTCCCCTGTTTATAGGCTTTGTTACGGCCGGGGTGCCGTTGGGCGTCACCTTTTCCTTTCTGATTGCCGCTCCCATGGTCAATGAAATTGCCCTGGGGCTTCTTTACGGCCTTGTGGGATGGAAAGTCGCCGTAATTTACATGGGTACGGGATTGTTTATTGCGATCTCTGCCGGATGGATCATCGGCCGGATGAAGCTGGAACACCATATTGAAGACTGGGTGTCCCGGACAGCCGTAGCCGGTTCAAGCGTTGAAGAAGCTCAAATGACCTGGACGGACAGGCTGGTGTACGGCCGGGACGCGGTGGTGGAAATCATCGGCAGGGTCTGGGTGTACATCCTCCTGGGAATCGGGGTCGGTGCGGGCATCCACGGGTTTGTGCCCGAAGGGATCATGGCCTCTGTCATGGGAAAGGACGCCTGGTGGTCGGTTCCCCTTTCCGTACTCATGGGCGTGCCCATGTATTCCAATGCCGCCGGTGTGATTCCGGTTGTTGAGGCATTATTGGGAAAAGGCGCGGCCCTGGGATCGGCCCTGGCCTTTATGATGAGTGTCATCGCCCTGTCCCTGCCCGAGATAGTGATTCTGCGTAAAGTACTCAAACCCCGGCTCATTGCCGTATTCGTGGCCGTGGTGGCCTGCGGCATCCTGCTGGTGGGATATATGTTCAACCTCATACTTTAAAAAACAAATACAAGGAGACAACAATGAAAATAAAAGTTCTCGGTCCCGGATGCGCCAAATGCAATAAAACAGAAACGCTGATCCGGGAGGCTGTTGCTGAAGCAGGTGCAGATGCGGATGTGGTAAAAATCACGGATATGATGGAAATCGCGGCACTTGGGGTGGTCTCCACACCTGCCGTGATTGTTGACGATGCTGTTAAAAGTACGGGAAAAGTCCCCAAAAAAAAGGAGGTCATGTCCTGGCTCGGGCAATGATCCACGTACACGCAGCAGTGACACAGCCGGAACATATGCTGCCATCTCCAACAAGGTAACCCTCTTTCCCGGAACTCTTAATCAAATCCTAATGGCCCGGGTTTAGGATAGGTGCTGTTTTTTTTGCATCAATGAAACCGGAGGGCATATGAAGGTACTATTTATCTGTGGTGGGAACAGCGGCAGAAGCCAGATGGCACATGCACTTCTTACAAAACTCGGCGGTAAGGATTTCCAGGTCAAAAGCGGCGGACTGTCCCCTGCGAAGGCAGTCAATCCCCTTGTTGCCGAAGTCATGAAAGAAGAAGGAATCGACCTGTCCCAAAACACGCCCAAAGCTGTTTTTGATTTTGTAAAATCAGGGGAGTTGTTTACCCATGTCATCACGGTCTGTGACCGGGAAACCGATGACAACTGCCCGATATTTCCCGGTATCCGGAAAAGGGAGAACTGGCCGTTTCCCGACCCGGAAAAAGCCGCCGGCACCCGGGAAGAGCAACTCGAACAGGTCAGGCAGACCAGGGACAACATCAAGGCCAGGCTCATCGACTATTTCAACCTGGCCACCTGAGCCCCGGCACCCCGGCACAATTCCTTCTCCGGAAACCACCGGATTTCAACTCCGGTGGTTTCCGGATCAGCCGCACGGAATCTTAAGAACTGCGAAAACCAGTTGAAACAGCGCATCCCCAAATTCTATATGCGTTGGTCCCGCAGTGGTTTCCCCCCTGTATTGACAAAGCCCTTTGCATTCTCTATCGTCAGTATTTACATAAGGACGGGAGCCGTCAGACCTTAGAGTAGGCCGCCCCCTTCTCTTTTGACATACAGAAACAGCATATCCTGCCGTGAGATCTTTGCAGGGGGAAAACAATGCAGCACAAGACATCCAAACGAAAATGGCCCGCCAGTACGTTCTCATTCAAGCCCTTGGCCGACTACCTGGAGTACTTATGCAGCAGGCCCGGTCAGATGGGCGGCGGCCATGCACGGCTGCTTGAAATGGTCCGCCGCCACCCTGAAATCCTCGGCCGGTTCAACACGGCATCAGGGATTTCCCACCTCCGGGAGCTTGCAGAACAACTCATCTCCCTGGTACTGGCACCCGCAACATGGGACCACCAGGCCGTGGCACTTTTCATGCCCCTCAAGCCGGTCTGCCTTTACGCGTCTCCCCTGTTCCGGGAAACGCTTCTGGACAGCGGCGGCCATCTCGTCGGCGATCCTGAAATCAACAGCGAGATATTTTCAAAAGGCAGATACCGGATGGCCTGTCACTTTGTGTTGCACAAAAATTACGGCCTTCGGCAACCTCCCGGGATGGCCTGGCAACGGACCGTTCCCGATCCCCATACCGGTCTTCCCCGCCATTTCCGGTTTAAACCCGACTTTTCTTTCATGGCCGTGGAAACCACAGGCCCGGTCCCCGAACTGGGCGCAGAAGACCAGCAACACATCCTCAGGCATCTTGATGATCCCGAAGTTGTGGAAACCATTCTCCCGCTGGAAAATTTCCGGCTCAACGGATTCATGTTGCTCCATGCCGAAGATATCACGGAGTCAGAGGTGTTGGCCGCCATTGGAAAAGACCTGATAGAAAAAAACTCGATATTCTCTCCCACCGGGTTTCACCGCACCGAAGAAAGGCTCAGGACACTTTTCAGACGTCCCGACCTGGTATTCCGCCTGGCAGCCATCCACGGGGACCGGATCTTCCAATTGCGTGAGGGGCTGGACACCGAACACGGACAGGAAGAAAAAGAGGGGAACCTTTCCATCAGCCGGCTTTTCAAAACAGGCTTTCACCGGATCATCGACTCCGACCGCATCCTTGTCATTCCCGACCTGCTCACGGAACAGCACCGGTCATGGGTGGACCGGAAGCGAATCGAATCCGGCATCCGTTCCCTGCTCATCCTTCCCCTTTCCTTTCAGGGGGAAATCATCGGGGTTCTGGATATCGGGTCCCCCAGGGCATTTGACATCGGCCCCGTGGACACGTGGCTGGCAGAGGGCATCATGCCCCTGTTTGCCGTTGCCCTCAAGCGGGGCCTGGATGATCTTGACAGGGAAGTCCAGGGAATCATCCGGCAGGAATGCACCGCTGTCCACCCGTCGGTGGAATGGCGGTTCAAAGAGGTTGCCCTGGAGTATCTGGAAGCTTCGTCCAGGCCATACGGGTCTACCCCGAAACCCCTGGAACCCGTTGTGTTCAGAGATGTTTACCAGCTTTTTGCAGCCTCCGACATCCGCGGCTCCACCGATGCCCGCAACAAGGCGATCCGGGAAGATTTACAGACCCACCTGGGCCTGGCACGGAACATCCTTGACCGGGCCGGTGAATCCATTCCCCTGGGTGTCCTCAAATACCAGTCCATGCGTGTTGAGGAATTCAGCCGCCGGGTAAACCACGGGGTTCGCACCGGTGACGAACGCCTTGTTTCAGAATTCATGAAAAAGGAATTTGAACCTCTTTTCCCCACGCTTTACAAGTCCGGGGGCCGTGTTGCCCGGGCCATTGACGCGTATAATGAAAGGGTTGATTCTTCCGTGGGAACCGTTTACGGGAAGCGGAAGGACTTTGAGGAAAGCATTGCCCGTCTCAACAGCCGCATGGCAAGATACCTTGACCAGGAACAACGTGAAGAGCAGTCCCTGTTTTCTCACTACTTTGACAAACACCAGACCGACGGGCTGGAATACTTGATCTATCTGGGCAGTACCATGACCCGGGACGGCCAGTTTGCAGAACTCTATGCCCAGAACCTGCGGCTCTGGCAGATTGCCCTGGCCTGCGGGCTTGCCTGGCACGCCTGGGACTTGAGTAAAACCCTTAAGCTGAAACTCGAGGTCACACACCTTGTTATTGTAAGCCTGGCACCGCTTTCCATTCGCTTCCGGTTTGACGAAAAACGCTTTGATGTGGACGGCGCCTATAATATCGCCCATGAAATCGTCAGATCCAGAATCCAGAAAGCCGTGCTCCAGAACAGCCGGGACAGACTCACACAGCCCGGACAGATAGCCATTATCCATTCAACGGACCGAGAGCGGGAAGAGATCTTGCGCCATGTCTCACTCCTGCAAAATGAAACCTTTTTATTGGATAAGGTCGAGCACCTTGATCTGGAAGACCTCGGGGATGTCCAGCGGCTCAGGGCGGTTCGCGTCACCGTGAATGTAACATCCCCGGCCCTGGCGGAACGGGCCCAGATCAATCCATGAACACGTTTTTACCCAGGTTCGAGACACTCTCTCCCCCACCATAGCGGTTCGGCATTTTTTCATACACATCTTGACAAGACCAAAGCTTACGGCCTACCTTTGACAGCCATACAATAAGGAGTGCACCAGATGACAATCCCCCGGGACAACCGCACCGCAACAGATATGAGTATTCCCCTCACAAATCTTGTCATTGCGTTTAAAAGCGCCGGTGAAATGGCCACGGGTATTGCAAGCCGCCTGTTCAATTCCAACCTTGGCCGGATATTTATGATGGAAACCGAAAGTCCCCTGGCTGTGCGCCGCAAGGTCAGTTTCTGCGAGGCGGTTTATGATGGTGCCTGCGTTGTGGAAGATATCACGGCCCGGCGGGTGGAAAATCCCGGGCAGATCCCCTCTGCATGGGATGCACGGGAGGTACCGGTAATTGTGGACCCGGCCTGGCACGCCCTGAAGACACTCCGTCCCCATGTGGTGATTGACGCCATTATTGCCAAAAAAAACCTGGGCACATCCATGGACGAAGCGCTGCTGACTATCGGCCTTGGACCCGGCTTCCGCGCCGGCAGTGATGTGCATGTGGTGGTGGAAACCAACCGGGGGCACAATCTGGGGCGGGTCATTTACCAGGGAGAGGCCCAGCCCAATACCGGCATTCCCGGGACCATCGGCAATATCTCATACGACCGGGTACTGCGGGCTCCCTGCCAGGGCAGGTTCACCCCTACGGTTGCCATCGGCCAACTGGTGGAAAGCGGCCAGGTCCTGGCCCATGTGGGAACGGCTCCGGTAACCGCCCGGACCGGCGGCATGGTCAGGGGACTGATTCGAAGCGGCACCCGGGTCACCCCGGGACTTAAAGTCGGGGACATTGATCCCAGGGGAGAAGGTGCATTCTGCGATCGGATATCCGAAAAGGCCCGGGCCCTGGGCGGGGCCGTTCTGGAAGCGATTCTTCACCGGTTCAACACCTGATGGGCGCACAAGGGTTTTCAGGATAGTCCGTTGACCTGGAAATCCATTCAAAACATAAGCAAAAAAACGGCAGGGAGAATGATCATGACATCCCGGGGATTTGATTTGGACACATACCTCGACCGCATCAATTTCAGCGGCGCTACAGATGTATCAATGGACACACTGGAAAGGCTGCATCACGCCCATTTCCATGCCATTCCGTTTGAGAACTTTGATATTCTTCTGGGCAGGGGCATCCATCTGGCTCCCGGAGTGGTTTTCAATAAGCTGGTCCATGAAAAAAGAGGGGGATATTGCTTTGAGCTGAACGGCCTGTTCCTTCAGGCACTGACAGCATTGGGGTTCAAGGCCAGGGCCTTGCTGGCACGCGTCCATATAACAGGAACACCTTCGGGACGGGGGCACCAGCTCACGCTGATTTCCATTGGCGGCAGGGATTGGGTCGCGGATGTGGGATTTGGCAGCAATTCTCCCCGCTGCCCCATGCCCATGGTGGCGGACCGCCCTGTGACAAGCGGCGGACAAACCATACGGTTGACGGACGGGGGCGAATTCGGCCTCATGTTCCAGAGCCGTTTGGACGGTGAATGGAAAAATCTTTACAGCTTTGACCTGGGTATTGTGGTCCCTGCGGATATTGCATATGGAAACCACTACACTTCCACCTCTCCGGATGCGTTTTTCACAACCTCCCGTGTTGCCGCACGTCCCACTTCCAACGGCGGGATCACATTACTGGACCGGACACTGAAAATCACTGTCAACGGTGACAAAAAAATTCAGATGCTGCCGGACAGTCCGGCCTATCTTGATGCGCTCAAAACCCATTTTGGCATCGTGCTTCACGCGCCTTACGAAAATCTGAAGCCCCTGCCCCCTGAAAATTACGACCACTTTATATAAAACGCATACGCCCTTCCCGGCTGGCACGACGCCACATCCGGCCGGCATACTTCAATCGGTTAAGGCCTTGACAAAAAAGCCGTTCCTATTTTACAGTTTATACGATTTATTCATGTCGTAACCGGTTCAGGCGCTCTCCTTCACCTCTGATATCTCCCCGACACTGCCGGGCCTGACCATATCGCTTGTTGTATTACATTCACACGTTACAATCCAGAAAGGGGAATCACGTATGCTTGATACAAATGTTTCGCCGATCGACTCAGATGCACTGGCAGGTTCAATTCCCACATCCGCCGGAACGCCCGGGGTGGTTTACCGCTTTGCCGGGGATGCATATCTCCTGGTTGAATACGGAGATGCCGTGCTTGACCTTGGCCTCCGGTTCCGGGCATACCTTCTGGAGCAGGAAATCCAGCGGGCCGGTATTAAAGGAGTGGCGGAGACCATCCCCGGGGTCCGTTCCCTGCTCATCAAATACAATCCGCTGGTACTTTGTGCAGAAAAACTTGTCACCATTTTAAAGGAAATCGAAACGGTTCTGCCGTGTGCCGATGATGTGGAAGTGCCGTCCCGGTTAGTCCACCTGCCCATTGCCTTTCATGATAGGTGGACCCTGGATGCCATTGCGAAATACCGGCGCTCTGTCAGAGCCGAGGCCCCTTATCTTCCGGATAATGCGGAATTCGTGGCCCGGTGCAACGGCCTGGACAATGTTGAACAGGTATTTGAATACCTTCAAAAGAGCCAGATCATGATCATCGGCCTGGGAGATGTGTATTTGGGGGCACCATGCGCTGTGTCCCTGGATCCGCGCTACCGCCTGGAAGCCCCGAAATACAATCCGGCCAGGACATATACCTGCGAAGGAGGAGTGGGGATCGGGGGCGCGTTTTCATGTATTTATCCCATGGAATCGCCGGGCGGATACCAGCTTGTGGGACGGACCCTGCCCATATGGAATACCTGGCAGGCCACCCCGGATTTTAAAGACGCCCCCTGGCTTTTCAAATTTTTTGACCGGATCCAGTTCCATGCGGTCAGTGAAGACGAACTTCTGGAAAAACGCGACGCCATGCGCCGGGGCGACTACAGGCTCAAAACCGAACCAGGGGTGTTCAGCATGAGACAATATAAGGCATTCACAAAAGAGGTCCGGGCCGAGGCAGGAAGATTTAAAGCCAGGCAAAAGCAGGCAATTGTGCAGTGTACCAAAGGATATTAACCGGGAGAACAGGTATGATAGAAATCATCAGAAGCGGGTTTCACACGACAATTCAGGACTACCCCGGACGCATCGGCTACTGGAATGTGGGCATTCCGCCTTCAGGACCGATGGACGGCCTTTCCTTCCGGATGGCAAACCGGCTTGTGGGAAACAGCGATACTGACGCCGGGCTGGAAATGACGCTCATGGGGCCGAAAATAAAATTTACGCGGGATGCCATGGTGGCGTTCACCGGCGCTGAAATGGCGGCAACCCTCAACGGCCGAACCATCCCCTGGTGGCAGTCCATATACGTTGAAAAAGGGAGTGTGGTGGATATCGGCGCTCTTTCTGGAGAGGGATGCCGGGCCTATATGGCTGTCAAAGGAGGATTTGATGTCCCCGAATACCTGGGAAGCCGGTCCACATTTCCCAAGGGCGGTTTCGGGGGACATACCGCCTCTCCCCTGCTGGCCTGCGGCACCCGGATCGGGCTCAGTGACGATTGCGGCAGGGATTGCACGGCCCGTTGCCTAGAAGGCCGGAAAATCCCCAGGTACGGAACAACATGGGTGGTCGGCGCGGTTCCCGGCCCCCATTATGCGCCTGACTTTTTTACCTGTGAAACCGTGGAAATGTTTTATGATACCCCATGGCGGGTCCACCATAACTCCAACCGCCTGGGATACCGCCTGGAAGGCCCGACACCCTGCTTTTCCCGGCCCGACGGCGGGGAAGGCGGCAGCCACCCCTCCAACCTCATTGACTATCCCTATGCTGTGGGCACGGTGAATGTCAGCGGCAACCTTCCGGTCATCCTGACCGTGGATGGCCCAAGCCTAGGGGGGTTCATATCCATTGCCACGATCGCAACCTCAGACCTGTGGAAAATCGGCCAGGCCAAACCCCATGACCATATCTGTTTTGAAAATATTACTCCCGAAGCCGCCGTGAACCGACTGGCTGCCGGGGAACGGTTTTTAAATGAAATCAACGCCTGAGCTTCGGGGCATATGAAAGAAATATCAAATCCGGACCGTTCAGATCTGCCGGCAGATCAGGCAACGGCACCGGAACCGGCCGCCACAGCAGACGGGATGGCACAAAACTCATCGGAAATATACCGGGCCAGATGATCCAGGGCCGTGTCTTCCGGGGCATCTGCCCGGTACAGGCAGACCATGGCTGCGGGCAGGTCCGGCAAAACGCCCCGGTCAAGGATGCGAAAACCGGAAACCGGTGTGCTGGCACCCACCGGCGCAACGGCAAGGCCTGACTTAACAGCAGCCAGAACACCCGAAATCCCCGGGCTTGAATAGGCAATCCGATGGGGTATGCCCTGCTTGTCCAGGGCACGGGTTGCCCACCGGCGGTAGATGCACCCGTGATGGAATACCGCCAGGGGGACCACCGGCTGTTTTTCAGGGGCGGTATCTTCCGGCCCGATCCAGATCACCTGCTCTTTGCGTAAAAACGCCCCCCCGGCTTCAATCTCCGCGGTATTCCGGAGGCAGAGATCCAGCTTGCCGGACACAAGCATTTTCAAAAGATCATTTGACAAGTCGCAGTACAATTCCACCTGAACAAAAGGATAGGTATCGGCAAAGCGTTTCAGGATTCCGGGCAGGTGCAGTGCCGCATAATCTTCAGGGGCGCCCAGCCGTATCCGCCCTTTGATCCCGGGCGCGGCAAATGAGGCAAGGGCTTCATTATGCAACGTCAACATCCGGTCCGCATATTTCAAAAGGGACTCTCCCTCACGGGTCAACACCACGCCCCGGGCCATCCGCCTGAAAAGTTTTGCCCCCAGGCGTTCTTCCAGCTTTCGGACCTGTATGCTCACGGCAGACTGGGTCAGGTTTACGGTTTTGGCCGCCGTTGTAAAATTAAGGGTCCGGGCGGCAGCCACAAAAGTGCGGAGTATGTCAGGGGTCAGGTCCATGGTTATCCATAAATATGATTTATGCCAGCCATAGTAACGATTCATTTGTAAAATGTCAAAAAAACGGTCATGATACGCTCCAGCCAACACAATGGAACGGATTTCGGCGATTTTGCCGGGAGATACCCCTGAAAAGGAGGAGAGATGAAAGACATTCAAGATGCCCGGTCGTACACCCGGACACTAAAGGCCCGAATAAAGGAATGGGGCGGAGACCTGGTCGGGGTCAGCCTTGTAGACCCCCTCAGGGAACTGCCCGTGGATCCGGAGGACCTGCTGGATCACTTTTCCACTGCCATATCCATTGCCGTCCGTCTGCCGTGGGCTACATTCGGTGAAATCCAGAATGCCCCCACATTGGTATATGAAAACGTTTACCAGACCGCAAACGCAATCCTGGATAAAATCGCCTTTAACACGGCCAGCCACCTTGAAAAAGACGGATTTTACAGTCTCCCGATCCCGGCGTCACAGATCACGGACCAGGCCAAGTGGTATGGGGCCATCAGCCATAAGGCGGTCGCCAGGATGGCCGGTCTTGGATGGCAGGGCAAAAACCTGCTGCTGATCACCCCGGAATACGGATCATCCGTGCGCCTGGTAACGGTGTTGACCACAGCCCCCCTATCCCCTGACACGCCCATTGAAAACCGCTGCGGGAAATGCACCCGGTGCCAGCAGGCCTGTCCGGCAGGCGCCATCAAAGGAGTCAACACCCGGACCCATTACCAGAGCCGGAACCAGGCTGTTGATCTGGACAAATGTTTGGCCCAACTGAAAAAGCACTCCGGGATGCTCGAATCCTACCCCCTGAAAGGCGGGGGCGACCCACCCATAGAAGCCACCTTCCATCAGTTGATCTGTGGCATCTGCATCAAGGTCTGCCCGTTCGGGAAAAAACCAAAACCCGTTCTGCGGGCAGACTGAATGCCCTGGGTCACATGATTCATGAAAAGACTTTACAAAAATAACATATCAGGTAATATGCAAAATGTGACTTCATCATCCCTCAACCCAAAAGGAGTTGCAAATGCCGCAGTTATTGACCCAAGACGCCATCCACAGCATTTATGAATCTGCCCGGAATATCCTGTCCACCCTGGGTGTTGAATTTGAGATGGACAGCGCAAGGCAATTGCTCCGAAAACATGGGGCTGCGCTGGACGGCAAAAGAGTCCTGATGCCGCCTGGCTTGCTGGACAGAAGCCTGGCCATGATGCCGACACACCACGAGCCCCCGGCAAATGGAAGACGGCTGGTGGCCGCATCCCCGTTCTGTAACGCGCCCATGATTGCGGACAGCGCCACCGGCCGGATGCGGCGCGGCACCATCGGGGATGCCGTCAAAATGTACCAACTGGCGGAAACCTCCGGTCTTTATGAATCCGTTAATCCCGGGGTTGCGGATCCGGCGGAGAACGACAGTGATGACCCCTTTGTTTCCCAGGTGGCAATGCTTCTCAAATATTCTGATAAATGGCCGGCCCTCGGTATATACGCCACCCGGTCAAACGCAAAAAACGGGGATGTCCGGACCAGTGCCATAACCGCCATACAATTGATAAAAGAAATCAGGGAAAATCATGAAAACCCGGTAATGAGCCAGGTCATCTGCCCTCTGTCACCGATGTCCTATGGCGAAGAAAGCCTGATCAACCTGGACGTCCTGGCCGGGGAAGGCCAGAACATCACCATCTCTCCCTGCACCCTCTCTTTTATGACCGGACCCGAAAGCCTTATGGGAATCATCACCCATGATATTGCCGTCTCCCTGGCCGGCGCCGTTTATATCCAACTGTTGAAACCGGGAACCGGGGTCAGCTTCAGCAACGGCTCCACCATGACGGATATGCGGACCATGCAGCCGGCCTATGGCTGTCCGGAATATCTCTACACCCAGATCATGTTTTACGAGGTCTGCCGCAGCCTTGGGATGAATGCCGTGCTTTGCGGATGCCTTTCCGACGGGACGCGGACCGATTACCAGGCAGGTGTGGAATCCTGCTTCACCGCAATGGCTCCCTTTACCATGGCGGATGTCACGGAAGTCTTTTGCTATCCCGGCCATCTCGCCGCATTTTCCGGCGGCAGCTTTGAAAAAATGATCTGTGACGAGGAAATGATGGCCAATTGCAACCGGCTCCTCCGGGCGCCGGACCTGTCTCCGGATCCCCTGCTCATGGACAAGCTGGCAAGATCCCTTGAAACAAAAAGTTTTCTCACCATCGGGGACGTCAAGATTTACAGGAAAGAACACCGGCTCACAACTATTTTTGACAAAAAAGGACTGGGGTCGGAAAATGCCGCTCCGGAGCCGCCCACTGACCTGAATGTAAAAAAGGAAATAGAACGGCGGTGCCATGCGTATCAACTGCCGGAACGCAGTAAAACCCAGAAAAAAGCATTGCAGCAATATTTGCCCGGCCCCTGTAAATACTGAGATGCTTCCCCATCTGGTCCGGCAATAAAAAAATAAATAAAAATATAACTTCAGAAATTCTTTGTCCCGCCGAAAACATATATAGCAAAAATTCACCAGAGAACATTTCCGGAATCTCTGGTTCTCGTATCACAAATTTTTCTTAAAATTTTCAAATACATCCGGATAAATTAAAAAACCGCTTTTTTTGCTCCACATTCCCACCGGTCTTATTGACGGAGGTGTCCATCATAGTTGGGAACGTTACCCATCACACATCCGTTTCAATATTCACCGCAGCCTTGGTAAGCCGGCTGCATTTTTCACACAACCCCATTAAGGAGGAATCAAGAAAATGAAGCATCTCTACACCTCATTCCGTATCAAGCTGGCGTTACTCTTTGTTATCTGCACCTGTCTGTCGTTTTCCGTCCCATTGGCCCGGGCCGGGGACACGATCCTCGCCCGGGTGGAGCTGACCGGCACCGTTGACCAACTGGGACTGCCGGTCCATGCCCACCTCCAGGGCGGTGACGGGGTGGACTATGCCCTTGTGATTGCACCTGAAAAAACCATCCGGGACACCGGCAGCCGGTATACCATACTGGACACGGCCCCGGTGGTCCGGGACGGCCAGGGGTATATTATTGCCCTTGAAAGGATAGACGGGGCCCGTAAAAAAGCCGCAGCAGGCTTTCATGTGCTCATGGATGACGGCCGGAATATCGTGGTAAAACTCCACGCCCGCCAGACAACAGCCCTGGCAAAGCTCGGGTTTGAGCTGGAATGGCTGGATGCCACGCCCATGGTCTTTAAAAAACCCACGGCAAAAACAACAGCGATCCGTGCAACGGCATCAGTTGCTTATGACGCGGCAATCGGCGGGATGATCCAGGATGTCACCCAGGCCACCCTTGAACAATACATCGGCAACATCACCGGGGAAACACCGGTCAACATCGGCGGATCAAGCTATACCATCACCACCCGCCACACCTCGTCGGGAACGCCCATTGAAAAGGCTACCCAGTATATGTACGAATTCATGCAGGGCCTTGGCCTGTCCGTCAGCTATCACAACTGGACCTATTGGTTCACCTCCAACCGGAACGTGATCGGGGAGAAGACGGGAAGCGTCAAACCGGATGAAATCGTATTGATCACAGCCCACCTGGACTCCCTGCCCTCCAGCGGACCGGCACCCGGTGCGGATGACAACGGAAGCGGCAGTGTGGCCGTGATGACCCTGGCTGAAATTTTCAGCACCCAGGACTTTGAACGCACCCTTAGGTTTGTATTTTTCACCGGCGAGGAGCAGGGGCTTTACGGCAGTAAAAAATATGCCGATGCGGTTTCTTCTGCCGGTGATAATATTGTTGCCGTGTATAACATGGATATGCTGGCATGGGATGATATCGGGGGCCCCACCCTCCGGCTTCATACCCGGACCTCAAGCAGTTCCGGCTATAGTGACGACATGGTCTTGGCAAATACCTTTGTGAGTGTGGTCGACATGTACGGGCTTTCCAGTGGGCTCACTCCGATCATTGATTCTGACGGTATCACCGCCAGTGACCATTCCCCGTTCTGGAACAAGGGGATTCCCGCTATTCTTGCCATCGAAGATGATGAAGACGACTTTTGCGACAATTACCACACCGCAAACGATAAAATGTCTACCCTCAACTTCACTTATTTCACCAATTACGTAAAGGCATCCCTGGGCACCTGCGCCTATCTGGCAGGTCCCGTAAGCCTGAGACCTGATTTCACCGTCACCGTATCCGGACTGACCGCCTCATTCACGGATACCAGCAGTGTTCCCCCGGGTTCAATCATTACCGAGCGGGTCTGGCAGTTCGGGGATTCAACGCTGTCAACCCAACTCAATCCCACCCATACCTATGCAGCCCCGGGAAGCTATACGGTATCCCTGAGCCTTTCCGATGATCAGGGCAACTCAAGGTCCATCTTTAAACCCATTACTGTCATGAACACCCTTAATTATTGCGACGCCAACAGTACCAACTATAGCTATGAATGGATCAAAGAGGTCATTATAGGAACTTATATTCAAGTTTCCCAGGCCTCCGGATACTCTGATTTTACCGACACGGTGTTCCAGTTCACCAAAGGTGTGGGTAAATCCGTGAGCCTGAGCCCGGGGTTCAGCAGCAGTACATATACGGAAAACTGGCGGATCTGGATTGATCTGAATCAGGACGGCGATTTTGAAGATGCCGGAGAAATGGTCATGGAAGGCTCAGGAACATCCAATGTCACAGGCACGATAACAATTCCCGTCACCGCATCGGAAGGCTACACAAGAATGCGGGTTGCCATGCAATACGGCAGCGCCCCGTCGCCCTGCGGCGCATTCGAGTACGGAGAGGTTGAGGATTATACCGTGAAGATTTCCAATTAACCCTTTGGACGTATTGATGTGTTTGTAACCTGTCCATTCCTCATCTGTTAACGCCTCAAGTCCCGGCAGCCCGTCTGCCGGGACTTTTTTAACGGACTTGAAACAGGCGGGATTGTTCAAACAGTATTTTCTTTGTGCTGAAAAAATGCTATACAATTGCTTTAATCATCATATACGCATAGGTTGATACGATCATGATATCATTTAAAGCAGACACACGCCCCCTCCTGGTGGGAAGCCTTCCCATGACAGACCATGAAGCCGCGGCCCGGCTGGTCATGGACCATACACCCGAGATCCCCCTCTGGGTGCAACTTCCCTTATTCCGGGAGGAGGGTATGGTGAATCAGTTCCTGCCCGGCCTGCCAGGTCTTGTGGAAAAAGGGGACAAGCAATTCCTGGATACCGGTAAAGAGACCTTTGACACGGAGTTTCTCGAATTTTTCGAGGAATATCTTGTGCTTTGTGAACCGGATGCCGGCAGTCTTGACGATTCCAGGTTCGCCTTTACCCCGGAAACCGGCAAAGGGTTTGCCGAGTTCATCCGGCAGGTGGACGGCAGCAACAGGACATTTCCCGCACTCAAGGGCCAGGTCACCGGCCCCATTACCTTTGCCACGGCTGTCAAGGATGAAAACGGCAGGGATATTTTTTACAATGAACAACTCAGGGATGCGGCAGTCAAACGCCTGGCCCTGAATGCCACCTGGCAGGCCCGGACCTTTACCGCCCGGGGCGCCACCCCGATCATTTTCCTGGATGAACCGGCCCTGGCCGGATTCGGCACCTCAGCCTACATTACCATCACCCGAGAGGATGTCACCGCCTGTATCCAGGAAATCACGGAATTCATCCACAGGGAAAAAGGGCTTGCCGGTGTCCATGTCTGCGCCAACACTGAATGGGACATGCTGCTGGACAGCAATATCGACGTCATCAGTTTTGACGCCTTTTCCTATTTTGACCGGTTCATGCTTTACCCGGACCAGATCAAGGCCTTTATCAGCAGGGGCGGTATCCTGGCTCTGGGCATTGTTCCCACGGCCAAGGCAGAAATTATTGCCGCCCAGACCCTGGAAGGCCTGGTCGACATGTTCGAAGACCAGATGTCCCAGCTCACGGGACTTGGCATTGACCGGGCCACCCTGCTCGAACAGATGTTCATCACCCCGAGCTGCGGCACCGGATCACTGGATTTTGATTCTGCCAAACGGGTGCTGGAACTGACCCGGGACCTGGCCGCCGCCATCCGGGAGGCATAATCCCGCATACGCACGCCCGTGTCCCGACTGCCGCTGCCGCCGGGACGCGGACATATTTATAAATGGCGTTCCAGCAAGTCACGCATCCGGGTTTTCAGCCAGGGCTTCGGCACTGAAATCATTGTCGGCCAAGCCCTTCCCTTCAAAGTATTTGGGATAGGCTGCCCGGCATGCCGACAATATCTTTTCCCAGGGCAGGTCCGCAAACCGGCCATGGTCTTTTACATATTCCATGTGGCGGTTGCCGGTGGCGTCAAAGGGATGAAAAACAGAATCTTGGGTGCCGTCAAATTCCAGGGGATTCACCCCGAAGGCCTCGCACAGGCTGAGATTGAACGCCGGTGTGGCCTTGACCCATTTCCCGTCCAGGAATACATCCGTATATCCGTGCCAGATAAAAAGATCCGTTCCCATTTTTTCCCGCAGCTTGCCCGTGGTCAGATGGTTTCTCACATCGGCAAACCCCAGACGTGACCGGATCCCCCGGTTTCTGAGGCAGGCGGCCAGAAGCACGGCTTTGGCAACGCAATACCCCTCGCCCTTTGCCAGTACACGGCTGGCCTTCATACTCTCCTGCCGGGGGTCAATACGGTAAGGGTTGTACCGGATCCCGTCCCTGACCGCGTAATAAAGCCTGACCGCGCAGTCACGTTCATTATCCGCCCCGCGTGCATGCGCCGATGAAAACGCGGCAATATCGGGATGGTCGGCATCAATATAAAACGTTGAAGAGGTGTAATCTGTCATATCCGCTCTCTTAATGTCGTATTTTGTTTCCTTTGTTCATATACCTGCCCGGCACCTGAAAAGCAAACATCACGGCCTGAACACCAATGTATCAAGAGACACTTTTGTTTCTATCCTGAGACAAAAACTGATAAAAAATAACGGATATGTCCCTTTTACCGTGACACATGAATGGGTATCCGGGACTGGCATGCTTTATGCTGATAAATTTGTGGTTAATCACCGGCGGATCTGAAGATTACCAAAAGATTTTACTGATGTAGACAACGCAACCTCAAGCAGATGAGCCGGGAAAGAGGCGATTTATGAAGCCATATGGCAGAAAAACAAAAAAGCAGGTGTATACCATACTTGGGGAAGATTTGCGCACCGAGGCCCTGGAGCGCCTGGAGCAAATTCCTGATGCCCAGCTGGTAGGCCACCTGTTCTCCCATTTCTATCATATGAACGACCTGATAAAATTCAGAAGCGTGACCGCCATGGGAGAACTGGCATTGCGGGTTTCCGGGAAATCCATGGAAAAGGCCAGGATTATTCTGAGACGGATCATGTGGAACCTGAATGACGAATCAGGCGGCATTGGGTGGGGTTCTCCAGAAGCCATGGGGGAAATTCTGAGCAAAAGCCCTGAGCTGGCGTCCGAATTCAAATCCATCCTGTTTTCGTACCTGGACCACCGGGGCAACCATATTGAGCATGAGATGCTCCAGCGGGGGGTTCTCTGGGGGATCGGCACCTATCTGGAAACCGTGCCCGGGGACCTGAGCGAAACAACACACCACCAGCTTTCCGGCCATCTTCACTCCACGGATCCTGTCAAGCGCGGTTATGCCATGCGGGCCCTGATAAACGCCCGGCGCTTTGAGTGTGATATGGCTCCGGACCAGCTTCTCCGAGACCGCAGCAGCATTGATATCTACACGGGCTGGAATTTTGTAAACACCCGGATATCTGACATATACCACGCCTGTGAAATAAAAACCGTGGCAGCCCCCTCCCGGGCGGCAGGGGGCGTTGTCACATAAACACAACACATGCCGGCATGGTGGAAAGGTCCGTAACCCATCTGGCGGCATGACAGCATGATGAAAGAGAAAGCCCATGTTGAAAAAAAAATGCGACAAGAACATTGCCCGTACTATTGAACTGGCCCAGGAAATGATCGAACTTGCCCAGTATGGGTACGAACATCAGGAAGACCCGGGATGCGGCGTGCTGTACGGTATCCTTCTGGATTCAGGATACCGTATTCTCGAACTTGCGGAAAAGGAAAAGCAAGCCCATGTCCAGAAAGGCTGGTGGGACAATACACTGAAAAAGGGAAGCCTATGAAAATACCTGTCGTGGACATGGCCGAATGTATTTTATGCGAGGTCTGCGTTGACCTGGCTCCCCATGCCTTCCAAATCAATGATGCCGGTTTTGTAGAGGTTCAGCTTCTGGATGATTACAGTGACGATGATATCCATGAGGCCGTTAAAAACTGCCCCAAAGACTGCATTTCCTGGGAATCGTCTTAAAACACAGGCGCAAATACCAGGCCGTGGGTGCGGATGAAATGCTCCAGGGCCTTCATACCGATGAGCGGAGACGGCGAAAACGGGATATCAATCACAGGCACGGGTTCATTTTCCCGCAGATCTGCCTCCCGAGACCGGATATCTTGGGACTCGGGCATCCGGCAATTTCTCACCGCCGCATGTATCCCGATGCCCAGGCGTGACATTTCTTCATGGATGCGGCCGGTCTCAGACCTGGAAAGCAGATCCGGGTTGGAAACGGTGACCACCCTGGATTGCAGAGGGTCCTGAAACCGTGACCGGATATCCTGGTGGGCGGATTTAATTTCCCGTATCCGGGCCAGGATCTTGTCCCGCTCAAATTCTTTTTTCCCGAACCGTATGGTTGAAATCACCTCTTTTTTTTTCCGGATATCCATCCGCAGCGCTTCCAGCCTGTCGATCCAGGCTAGGGAAAGGGCCGGCAGGTTGAAAAACCGGAGCGACAGGGCGGTCGGCGGCATGTCCGCAATAAGGAAATCAACATCCTTATACCGGGATACCAGCGACTCAAATGCCGTCACCAGGGCGTATTCTTCCATTCCCGGCGACAATTTCAGCACATCAAAGTAATGGTCCAGGTTAAAGGCGGTCAGGTAGGAAAAGCTGGTTTTGACCTGGCCTGCGGTTTTGGCCAGGTAACGCCGGATTTCCCTGTCCCGGTTGACCTGAAGCACATCAAGGCAGGAAGTGACAGCCGTTCTGTCATGGGTGAATTCCCGCTGGAAAATATCCGACTGGTTGTGGGCGTCATCCAGGGAAGCCAGGAGGGTCTTTTTCCCCTGGGAAGCCAGGGTTAGGGCCATAAGGGCGGCGGCAGTGGATTTTCCCGTGCCCCCCTTTCCAAGAACAAATATGGTTTGAAGTCCGGTCATGGATCAGGACACCTCAAATACACTAAAAAGCCTTGACAGGGGCTCATTGGCCGTATCCACCCGGTCCAGCAGCAGGACCAGGTCCTCTTCCATTATGGGCAGAAGGTCCAGGCTGATCTGGGCCGGGGGGGCAGGCAAACCGATAAAGGCCCCCTGAACCAGGACCGCAAATATGGTTTCCATTTCCTCAAGCTCGGCCTCCAGGGTGTTGACCGCCTTGTCCCGGGCCACCTGGTCCGCCGCCTGCCAGGTACCGCGCAAACCGGCCCCCAGGCGGGCCAGCAGGGAATATATGCCGGAATCCCGGAAGCTCATATCACCCGGAACATTTTTTTGTCAAAGTTGATCCGCCGGGACGACGGATAGTAATAATACCCCGCATACAATGCCATGAGCACAATGGCTCCGGCATAAAATCTCGGGAATTCACAAATGACGGCTGCCATGGCCAGGTACGGGGTGGCCAGGGCCATCAGCAACTGCTGCTTCTGGAACCGGTAAAATATGTCTGCAGCCACCCCGTTGCGGGAACGATGGGTGTGGGCAAACCAGGTCCGCGCAAACAAGGGGCCTGCCAGCCCCGTCACGGCGGCAAGAATAAAAACCGTCCTGTGAGCCCAGCCGGGTACGGCGAATACGCCCTGGGAAACCATGCCCAGCAGCCGCGCGGATTCATAGCTGAAAATCACCAGGATTGCCGGTGCCATGCTGATGATGTACTGGAGTTTAAGCTGAGATCTCATCCCTTTTCCCCGGATTGCTGATATGGACCGGAGAGGCCTTTGTACGGCCTCCCCGGCATTTGTCACATGTGAGGGATCACATGTATTATTCAGAGTATGCCACTTTTCCGTCATCAGGTCCGGACATGATCCTAAGTGCCCCTTCCACAACGATCCAGACCGCAATAAACAGGATCAACCCGTTGACCACCTGGAGCAGGAGATTGTCGCCGGCCATGAACTTGGTCTGGTTCAGGAATAGGGCCCAGATGGTCATAAACATCATCAGGACGGCGGGAATTCCCGAAATCAGCCATTTGACGCCCCCATGGGTTTTCAAATACACCGTGATGATGATCAGGGCAAGCCCGGCAAGGGTTTGGTTGACCGCACCGAATAAGGGCCACAGGATCAGGGCGCCTTTTCCGCTCGCCCCCGAGGCAAAGGCCAGGAGCAGGGCCGTGAATACAGCCACAAAGGTGGCTGTGTATTTGCCCGTGAGAAAATCCATTTTAAAACTGCTGAACAACTCGGCCACGATATACCGCTGGATACGGGTGGCCGTATCCAGGGTTGTACCGGCAAAAGAGGCCACAAAAACCCCCATGACCACCACGGCCACCCCATTGGGCAGGCCTGTGGATGCGATCATGTTTGCAGAGCCGTTGACAAAGGCGCCGACTTTGGATCCCAGGCCTGCGGCAGCAGCCCAGGACGAGTAGTGGGTGGTCCATGCAGCTGCCCCCACAAGGGTTTCACCGGACTTGTCCACATATCCCATGCCGATACCGGCGGCCACGGCAATAATCACCAGGGTGGCCAGGGCCCCTTCCATGAGCATGGACCCGTATCCTACGAACAGAGAATCACTTTCACTTCTGACCTGTTTGGCGGATGTTCCCGAGGAGACCAGGGAGTGAAACCCTGAAATGGCCCCGCAGGCAATGGTGATAAACAAAAAGGGCCACATGGGCGGTGCCTGGGCCGGGGTTGCCTGGACAGCCGGGGCAACGATCTCAAGGTTGCCGCCGAACGCGGAAAACAACACCCCCAGGATCAGCAGTGCCATGGCAATAAGCAATTGGTGGGAATTGATAAAATCCCTGGGTTGCAGCAGGGTGGTGACCGGCAGGGTGGACGCGATAAAGGCGTACGCCAGTAAAATGATCGTCCAGACGCCTGTGGCGGGGATTCCGGCCACAGCCGGCATTTTAATGGGCAGATATACTCCGATGACCACCGTGAGATACATCAGGCCCACGGCAATGATCGACCAGGTCATGATGTTCTTGCCCTGTTTGTAAATGGCGTGGCCCAGATAAATGGCAATGGCGACCTCGCACCATACCGGCAGAACCGATGCCGGATACATGGCAAAGACCACCGCGATCACCAGGCCGAAAATGGCGATAACGATCCAAAGCTCCAGGAACACGATGAGGAAAAAGAAAAACCGGGTCCTGGAATTCACGTATTTGGACGTATAATCCGCAATAGATTTCCCCTGGTTTCTCATGGAAATGATCAGGGCGCCGAAGTCATGTACCGCCCCCATGAAGATACTGCCCAGGAATACCCAGATCAGCGCCGGGACCCACCCCCAGATAATGGCCACGGCAGGCCCTACAATGGGTCCTGTACCGGCAATGGATGTAAAATGGTGTCCGAAAATAACCTCTTTTTTGGTGGGAACATAGTCCACCCCGTCTTCCATCTCCACGGACGGTACACCGGCCTGGCCGGATAACTTGAAGATCTTTTGTCCGATGAATTTGCCGTACAGCCGGTACATAACGATGTACCCTGCAAATGCAGCAACCATGATGATCAACGCATCCATACTTCCTCCTTTGTGTTGGTCCCGGGCCGTTCGCCCCGGGTGCTTCTGGATTGAATGTTGCTCTTTTCGTCTCCTTCTCCTTACCTCTTCCCCTAAACGATTTTTTGTATACCAGCCGGGATGGCCTGCCAAAAAGTCTTTTGAGCTGAACCGTCATTTCCCGGGATTGAATTGTTGATTCAGGGGGCTGAATCCCCAGGTCCGTCGGATTCCGGTCCCCGGCGCCTCAGTTGACTGCGCTTTTATCCGGAATGGTGAACCGGATAGTGGTCCCCCTGCCCCTGGCACTCTGGATGGTGAACCCATGCTCTTGGCCGTAAAGATGTTCCAGGCGCTGCCTGGTATTGGCCAGCCCCACCCCCCCGGGACCGGCATCTTCACCACCATTTGAAAAAAGATCCCTGATCTGTCCGGATGACATGCCCGCCCCGTCGTCGTCAATACAGACGCCCGCCCCATTGTCCTGCCGGGCAACCGAGAGGGAGCAGCGGCTGCCGTGTTCACTGCCCAGGATGCCGTGGCGGATGGCATTCTCTACCAGGGGCTGGATGATCAGGGCCGGGATCAGCATGGCTTCGCAATCTTTTTCAACCGCCATGGAAAAATCGATCCGGTCCCCAAACCTGGCCTTTTCAATGGCCAGGTAAGACCGGACCTGGTTAAGTTCCTCTCCCAGGCTGATCATGCCCCGGCTGGCATTGAGGTTTTTCCGCATGTAGGATGACAGGTCAAGGATCAGCTCCCTGGACTTTTCCGGATTTGTCCGGCAGAACGAGGCAATGGTATTCAGGGAATTAAAAAGAAAATGGGGATTGATCTGGGCCTGGAGGTGGCGGATCCGGGTTTGGGACAACAGTTGTTCCGCCTCCCGGATATTTTCCAGCTCAAACTGGGTGGAAAACAGGCTGGTCAGGCCCTTGGCAATATTGAATTTGACCCGGTCCAGGCTGATCTCTCCCGCACCGTAGAGCTTAAGGGTTCCGATGATCCGGCCCTCTTTTCTCAGGGGCACCACAATCGCGGAGTTCAGGGGGCAGCCCGGCATGTGGCAGCCGATGGCCCGGGTATCCCTCAAAAATCTGGGCCTGCCCAATGTAAGAACATCTTCCGTGGCCGCTGTGAGAATTTTCTCCCCGGGCAAGTGGTGGTCGCTTCCGACGCCCACATGGGCCAGGATATTCCGGGTGTCGGTGATGGATACGGCGGCCACGCCCAGCCTGTCGTAGATGATCCGGGCGGTGTTGCCGGCAGAGGAACGGGTCAGGCCGGTCCTGAAATACCCCACGGTCTGGTCGGCAATATCAAGGACATTCTGGGCCTGGAAGGATTCCCGCTGTTCCCGGCGCTGGAACAAAATTTTTGTCAGGTGGATGAACAATGCCGTGCCTGCCGGGTTTGCCACCATCATGGGCAGGGCGATAATGGCCACCAGGTCGACGGCATCGGATACGGGCCGGCTCATGGCCACCACCAGGAGCATGTGCAATCCCTCCCCGATAAAGCAGATCAGGGCGGCCACGGCCCAGTTCTGCCGGTACCGGCCCAGACGCGACGACAGCAGTCCGGCAAGCACCCCTTCCATGATGGTGGCAAGGGAGCAGGGAATCGCGCTGAATCCCCAGGGATCAATGAGAAACCTGTGCCCTCCCGCAATCAGGCCGGCGCCCGCCCCCACGGGAAGACCTCCGTACAGGCCCGCCGCCACAACGCTCATGGCCCGGAGATTTGCATAAGACTGAAAGATCCGGTTGCCGGAATAGGTGCCGAGAATGCCCAGAAAGCCAAAAAAACAGATGAGAAAAAACAGGTTCACCCCGTTTTTTTTCCGGATGCCGAACTTTTCCACCGGCGAGGCCGCCAGCAGGATCAACGCCCCTGTGACAATAAAGCTGGCATGTTCCGCCAGGTTGACCAGGAGCGTTAGATCAACCACGGTCATATCCCCAACAGTTTTTTGAACTGCCGGACCCGGTCCCGGGTGACCACAAGCTCCGTGGCCCGGCTGTCTTTCATTTTAATATGGTATTTTCCATGGAACCAGGGGCTGAATTCCTTGATCTGGTCAAAATTGACAATGGTGCTGCGGTGATTCCTGAAAAACCGGCCCGCCCCCAGATGCTGTTCCAGCTGGTCCATGGTATGGATGCCGTGAAGCGCGTGGGTGGATTTGCGTGTATGAACCAGGATGGTTTTGTCGCGGTACTGGCAGAATACGATCTGGTCCGGATCCAGAAGAAGAATCCGGCCCTTGTAAGCCACCGGCACTTTTTTAGCGGTATTGGACTGTTGGACTAGGTGGTTGAGGGCATCCCGGATCTGTACGTCTTTTTTCAGGGAGGTCATTTCCCTGACCCGGTCAAGGCTCCTGTCCAGCCGTTCCGGGGAAAATGGCTTCATCACATAATCCACGGCATGGGTGTCAAAGGCTTTTACTGCATATTCGTCGTAAGCGGTGATAAACACCACCAGGGGAGGACGGGTCA
The DNA here is from genome assembly GCA_036881925.1 of Desulfobacter sp. Lineage (GTDB taxonomy): Bacteria > Desulfobacterota > Desulfobacteria > Desulfobacterales > Desulfobacteraceae > Desulfobacter. The sequence continues at coordinate 394,213 of JBAJNJ010000001.1, read as the reverse complement.
TTCCCTCAATGCCGGAAAGCACGTCAAACCCGTTTCCCCCGCGCATCTGGATGTCCAGGAAAATAAAATCCGGCTCCAGTTCGGAAATGGCCTTAACCGCCCCGGAGACACAATCCGCCTCACCTGCCACCCGCACATCCCCGTGGGCAGATAACAGATAGGCCAGTTCATCCCTGGCCGGCTGCTCGTCATCTATGATTATACACGCCAATGTCATCGGATTTTCTGGCTTCTCCCCGCAGCCGCCGGCAATATCCGGCAGGAATATCCGGATATGAATATGGAACACGCCGTGACTTATGACCTAATTCCAGTTACCTGAAATGTCAACATATTTTTCACTGCAGCGACAAACGGAGGACCGGCCTAACCGGCAAATCTCACGGTATCCGGGGCATGGCGGTTGAAAAAGCCTTGCACAAATCCATCGTAACTGATACACAAATGTGTCGTTAGACGACCTGGCCGCATACCCGGGCCCGGGACCCCATTTACCGATTTGCTGGACAAGCGTAATGAAGAATTTTACCCACTCCCTCCTGGACCGTGACAACCTGAACCTCGTTCTGGACAACCTGAAACTGGGCGTGATCGCCCATACCCCGGAACGAATTATCACGGTGTTCAACAAAGAGGCGGAAAAAATAACCGGATATACCAAAGAAGAAGTCATCGGCCAGGACTGTCATATTGTATTCCAGTCCCCGTTCTGCGGGGGCAAGTGTTCGTTTTGCAACAACACCCCTGAACTCAATGCGGAAACAAAAGAATACCCCATCACCATGATTACCAAGTCCGGGGAAACCCGGCACCTGGAGATGAGCGTGGCCGCCATCATCGACAACACCGGTGTATTCCAGGGCGTGATTGCTTCGTTCAATGACATGACCGACTCCATCCGTATGTCCCTGCGGGCGGAGAATTTGTCCAATTTTGCCGGCATTATCGGCAAGGACAAAGTCATGCAGGAAATCTTCAGCCAAATCCGGGACGTGGCCCTGTACAACTACCCGGTCCATGTTTCCGGTGAAACCGGCACCGGAAAAGAGCGGGTGGCCTATGCCATCCATGATATCTCCTCATACGGCAACGGCACCTTTGTGCCGGTCAACTGCGGGGCCATTCCCGAAGGCATTGTGGAGAGCGAATTGTTCGGCCATGTCAAAGGGGCGTTTTCCGGGGCGGTCAAAGAGCGAAAAGGCCGTTTTGAACTGGCCCATAAAGGCACCCTGTTCCTGGATGAAGTGGCGGACCTGCCGCTGAAAACCCAGGTCAAGCTGCTCCGGTTTCTCCAGGAAGGGGCATTTGAAAAAGTGGGCGGGGAAAAAAAGATTTCCGTCGACGTGAGGATTATCTCGGCCACCAATAAAAACCTGAAGGATGAGGTCAAGGCCGGCCGGTTCAGGGAAGACCTTTTCTACCGGCTCAACGTGATTCCCATCCATTTGCCGCCCCTGCGGGAAAGAAAAAGCGACATTCCCCTGCTGGCGGCCCATTTCCTCAAAGAAGCCGAGCAGGAAAGCAACAATCCTGTTCCAGACCTGACATCGGATACCATTGACATCATGCTGGATTACCTGTGGCCCGGCAATGTCAGGGAGCTGAAAAATGTCATTCAGTTTTCCGTTGTCCGGTCCAGGGGAAAAGCCATCCAGCCCGGGGATCTCCCCCTGGAAGTCAGCCGTGAACCCGACCTGCCCCGGTTCACGCCGCCGGAACCGGAGGACGACGCCATGCCCATGCCCCGTGGCAAACTCAGCCCGGCTTCGGTCAAGGCTGCTCTGGTCAAAACCGGTGGCAACAAATCAAAGGCTGCCCGGGTTCTGGGTGTGGGCCGGGCAACCCTGTACCGGTTCCTGGCCCAGAACGAAGCGGTCAGGGACTTTGCCGACGAGTTTTAAACGGCGTGTAAAAGCAACGGTCAGGGGGGTGTGATCACACCCGCTTGCCGATGTCAAAAATTTCGTGGCAGGCCGGGCAGATAAACAACCACAAGGTGTCCTGCCCGTCCTGTTTCAGCATGGTATGGAACCCGTCCCGGTATCCGCACTGGGGGCAGACCCTGAACTCGCCTTCAAAATCCACTTTATGAATATGATCTTCCATCCGGTCCTGCCTATCCTTGTATTTTTTCCATGAGCCATGCCATGTTCCTGCCCAGAACCGCCATGGTCTCCATGCCTTCATCATCTCCGCTGACATCGCCCTTGTCCAGGCCGATGCCCATATTCCAGTAGTTTGACCCCGGAATCATCATCTGGGAGATGAGGAAAAAATTGTTGATGGTGGTCAGGACATGGTTGGAACCGGCCCTTCGCACCGCTACAACTCCGGCACCGACCTTGCGCTGCAGCATGTCTCCATTGGCCTTTGCCACATACCCGGCCCTGTCGATCAGCGCCTTCATTTCCGCACTGACATCTGTAAAATAGGTGGGCGATCCCAGGATGATCCCGTCTGCAGCCACCATTTTCTCAATGCATTCGTTGAGTGCATCGTTTTTGATCACACAACGCTTGTTCTTTTTTTCGAAACATTTGCCGCAGGCCGTGCACCCCATGAGATGCGTGCCCCTGAGATTAAATATTTCCGTTTCAATGCCCTTGGCCTCCAGTTCTGCAAGAACCGCCTTGATCAGGATATCGGTATTGCCCTCTTTTCTGGCACTGCCGTTAAACGCAACAACTTTCATGAATAGGTCCTTAATTGCTTTAAGTGAACGGTTGAACGCCCGGGACAGCACACCCGGGCGTAACGGATTGAAAAAATTTAGTCATCGCTTGGGAGATTGTCAACTCAAGTTCCCATCCCAATGCCCCAGAACAAGCCCCTTGCCTGACGCATCCCGTGTAAACCGGGCGGTCTGGCCCTCCAGGAATTTGCCCTTGAGAATGGCCATGGACAGAGGATTTTCAATCCCCTGCTGGATAACCCGCTTCAGGGGCCGGGCACCAAATCCGGGATCATATCCCTTTTCCGCCAGAACCGCCATGGCCCCGTCATCCAGAAAAACGGACAGGTTGCGTCCGGCCAGGCGCCGGTTCAACACGGCGATCTGGATGGCGGCGATATCCATGATATTTTCCCGGGTCAGGGCATGGAAGGTAATGATCTCGTCAATGCGGTTCAGGAATTCAGGCCGGAAAGCAGCCTTCAGTGCCGCTTCCACATCCCGGTCCACCGATGCCTGTTCGCCGCCTTCCAGCAACAGCCGGGAACCGATGTTGGAGGTCATGATGATAATCGTGTTCCTGAAATCAACGGTCCGGCCGTGGCCGTCGGTCATTCTGCCGTCGTCCAGGACCTGGAGCAGGATGTTGAATACATCGGAATGGGCCTTTTCGATCTCGTCAAACAGGATCACAGAATAGGGCCTGCGCCGGACCGCCTCGGTAAGATAGCCGCCCTCATCATACCCGACATATCCCGGAGGGGCCCCGATAAGCCGGGCCACGCTGTGTTTTTCCATATACTCGGACATATCCACCCGGACGATGGCCTCTTCCGCGTCAAACATGAATTCGGCCAGGGACTTGGCCAGCTCGGTCTTGCCCACGCCGGTCGGCCCCATAAAAATAAAGGTGCCGATGGGCCGGTCTTCGGGCTGGAGACCGGAACGGGCCCGCCGCACCGCATTGGAGACCGCATCAATGGCCCGGGACTGTCCAATGACCCGCTTGCGGATGTGATCTTCCATGCGCACCAGTTTTTCCTGCTCTCCCCTGAGCATTTTGGATACCGGGATACCGGTCCAGGCAGACACCACCTCAGCCACATCCCCGTCTTCCACATCCTCTTTAAGCATCTGGCGGGTTTCCTGGAGGCCGGCCAGGGCCTGTTTTTTCTCTTCCAGGTCCTGGTTGCGTTCGGCCAGGGTGCCGTAGCGGATCTGGGCCACCTGTTCCAGGTCGCCGTTCCGCTCCGCCACTTGGGCACGGGTCTGGAGACGGTCAATATCTTCCCGGATAGCGGAAATGTCGCGGATCAGGGACTTCTCATTATCCCAGTGCAGTTTCAGGGGCCGGATTTCCTCTTCCATGGCCGCCATCTGCTGTTCAAGGGTTTCAAGCCGTTCTTTTGACGCCGGATCTTTTTCCTTGAGCAATGCCTGGCGCTCAATCTTCGCTTGGGTGATCCGCCGCTGGGTTTCGTCAATGGCCCTGGGCATGGAATCGATTTCAATCCTGAGCCGGGACGCGCATTCATCAATCAGGTCAATGGCCTTATCCGGCAGGAACCGGTCGGCAATATACCGGTTGGACAGGGTGGCTGCCGCCACAATGGCCGAGTCCTTGATCCGGATGCCGTGGTGGATCTCATACTTTTCCTTGAGCCCCCTTAAAATGGAAATGGTATCCTCCACCGTGGGCTCTTTTGCCGTGACCGGCTGGAACCGCCGCTCCAGGGCGGCATCCTTTTCTATATACTTGCGGTATTCATCCAGAGTGGTGGCCCCGACACAGCGAAGGCTGCCCCGGGCCAGGGCCGGCTTGAGCATGTTGGAGGCATCCACCGATCCTTCGGCAGCCCCTGCCCCCACCACGGTATGAAGCTCATCAATAAAGAGCACCACCTCGCCTTCAGCCGTCTCCACTTCCTTGAGAACCGCCTTGAGACGATCTTCAAATTCCCCCCGGTATTTGGCCCCGGCCAACAGGGCGCCCATGTCCAGGGCGACCACACGCCGGTTCTTCAGCGAATCCGACACATCCCCTTCCACGATCCGCTGGGCCAGGCCTTCCACAATGGCGGTTTTTCCCACGCCCGGCTCCCCGATCAGCACGGGATTGTTTTTCCGGCGGCGGGACAGCACCTGGACAATGCGCCGGATCTCTTCGTCCCTGCCGATTACCGGATCCAGTTTTCCGCTCCTGGCAAGCTCGGTCAGATCCCTGCCGAATTTCTCCAGGGCCTGGTACTTGTCTTCGGGATTCTGGTCCGTAACCTGGTGGCTGCCCCGGATATCCTTTAATACGGACAGGATCGCATCCCTGGTGACACCGGCCCTGTCCAGGATCTCGCCCCCGGCCCCTGCTGTCTGCGCCAGGCTGATCAGGATATGTTCCAGGCTGACATACCGGTCTTTCATTTTCCCGGCCTCTTTAAGTGCCGAATCCAGCATTTTGCGGCTGTCCGTGGACAAATAGGCCTCGGCCGCTCCTGACACCTTTGCCATCCGGTCCAGGGTCTCGTTGATTTCCGCGGCCAGTCCGCCGGGGTTGACGCCGATTTTATTCAGTATGGATACCGCAATTCCCTGGGTGTCTCCCAGCATGGCTCCCAGGAAATGAACCGGTTCAATGGCCTGGTGTCCCTTTTCAACGACCAGGGTGTGGGCCTGCTGGACCAATTCCTGGGATTTTACGGTGAATTTGTCAAATGTCATGATTACCCCTTATTTTATTTTTCATTATCAATGATATTTTAATCGATAAAGTAATATTAATTTTTCGTCCGTCAACATATGAATAGAAAATTAATTTAAGAGGTCTATTGCCCCACGCCATTTATATAAAAGCCACCATTATCACGTTGACAACTCCCACCTTGTGGTATAGCTTAGTTTATTAAAATAAATAGGAAATTAACCGGTATATATCAGGAACATATACGCACATGGACAGTCGGCAATTTAAAGTTGTAAGATCACGGCTCGACAAGACTCAGAAGGAACTGGCCCAGCTTCTGGGCATTTCCATCAAGGCCATTCACAGCTATGAACAGGGATGGCGCAAAATTCCCCATCATGTGGAGCGGCAGTTGCTCTTTCTCATCTCCCGGGTTGCCGGTTCCGGAACCGGCGAAAAATGCTGGGACATCAACCAGTGCCCGGAAAACCGTCTGGAAAAATGTCCGGCCTGGGAATTCCAGGCAGGCGACCTGTGCTGGTTTATCAACGGCACCAAGTGCAGCGGAGAAGCCCATCACTCATGGGAGAACAAAATGGAAGAATGCAGGACATGTAATGTCTTTTTAACCTTTTTTAAAAATGAGCAAGGAATCGTTACCAATGAATGAGTTTATCATGGACAACCCGGCCTGCCACACCGAACGGGACACCATGTCGGAACAACGCAAGGCGTTACCCGAGGCAATAGAAATGATTATGACATCCATGGCGGACAAATCCTGCTTTGCCCATATCGGAGATGATCCCATTCATTTTTCCACCTCGGTCAAGGAAATGATCGACAAGTTCAGGGAAGTGTTGTTCCCGGGCTATTTTTCCAATGAAAAGGTGGATGCGGCCAACCTGCCCTACCATATGGGACAGGCCGTATCCAGGCTTTACGACATTCTGTCCCAGCAGGTCATTCATGTGCTGCGCCACGACTGCCTCCGGTACGACCTGCCCTGCGCCGAGTGCGAGCCCCGGGGCAATGATGTCGCCCTGAAAGTGATCCGGGCCATTCCCGAACTTCGCCGTTGCCTTGCTGAAGACGTCAAGGGTGCATTTGACGGGGACCCCGCCGCCAAAAGCCATGATGAGATTATCTTTTCCTACCCGGGCCTTTACGCCATTACTGTTTACAGGATTGCCAACATCCTTCACACCCTCAAGGTGCCCCAGTTGCCCAGGATCATGTCCGAATATGCCCACAGCCTGACCGGGATCGACATCCATCCGGGCGCCACCATCGGCAAGCGCTTTGTCATTGACCACGGCACCGGCATTGTGATCGGGGAAACATCCATTATCGGCGATAATGTCAGGGTGTACCAGAACGTGACCATCGGTGCCCTGTCCCTGCCGCCGGACGCCGGCGAAAAGCTGAGATGGGCCAAACGCCACCCCACCATTGAGGACGATGTGATCGTCTACTCGGGCGCCACCATTCTGGGTGGGGAAACCGTGATCGGGGCAAGGTCCGTGGTGGGCGGCAATGTCTGGCTGACCCACTCCATTCCCCCGGACACCAAGGTGTTTATCGAGAGTCCCAGGCTGATCTACAAAAACCAGGAAAAGGATACGGTTCATGAAAAAGCTAGCTGATCTGACCCAGGCCTGCGGCAACACCCCATTGGTCCATCTTGAAGATGCGTCCCGGGAATGCGGTGCAAACCTGTATGCCAAACTCGAATATTTCAATCCCATGTCCAGTGTCAAGGACCGCATCGGCCGGGCTATGATCGACGCCAGCCTGAAAGACGGCAGCATCAACAAGGACACCCTGATTGTCGAACCCACCTCGGGAAATACCGGGATTGCCTTGGCGTTTGTCGCCCGGGTCAAGGGACTTAAACTGCTCCTCACCATGCCGGAAACCATGAGCAGGGAACGGCAGCAATTGCTGCGCCACATGGGCGCGGAGCTGGTACTGACCCCGGGTGCAAAAGGCATGAAAGGAGCCATTGCCGAAGCCCACCGGATTGTGGAGACCAGCGATAATGCCTTTATGCCGGACCAATTTTCCAACCCGGCCAATCCCGAAATCCATCGCCGGACCACAGGACCCGAAATTTGGGAGGCCACTGGCGGCGATGTCGATATTTTTGTAGCCGGCGTGGGTACCGGAGGCACCCTGACCGGTGTGTCCGAATTCATCAAGGCCAGGAAACCGGAATTGCTCTCCGTGGCCGTGGAACCCAAAGATTCTCCCGTAATCTCGGGCGGAAAGCCCGGACCCCATAAGATCCAGGGCATTGGCGCGGGATTTGTGCCGGACAACCTCAACACCGGCATTATCGACAGGATCATACTGGTTGAGGCGGACCAGGCCATGGCCGGGGCCAAACAACTTGCCAGGAACAACGGCATCCTCTGCGGTATTTCTTCAGGCGCCATTTTCCATGCCGCATTTGAAACCGGAAAAGAACATCCAGGCAAAACCATTGTCTTTATTGTCTGTGACACCGGGGAAAGATACATCAGTACGGATCTTTTTACGGACTAGTCATTTTTGCGGCTTGCCAACCCGGTTTATATGCATAGATTAGTGCATTTAAATCAGGGGCAGGTATGGATCAGAAACATAAAGGGGTGTTGGCGGGACTGGCGGCGTTTGCCGCCTGGGGATTTTTACCGGCGTACTGGAAACAGCTCCAGGCCATCAATGCGCTTGAAATCCTCTGCCACAGGGTTGTATGGTCCTGCCTCTTTCTTCTGGGAATCATTGCCTTCCAGAAACGGTGGCGGGAACTTTTTGCCATTGCCGGCAATCCGGTTGCCCTGAAACGCCTGGTTCTGAGCGGCATTCTGATCGGGTTCAACTGGTTCATCTATATCTGGGCGGTAAACGCGGGCCGGGTGGTTGAAACCAGCCTGGGGTATTATATGAACCCCATGATCAATGTGCTGCTCGGGTTCCTGCTTCTGGGAGAACGGTTTACCCGGCGCCAGCAGGTCGCTGTGTTTTTCGCCCTTGCAGGAGTTGCCTATTCCCTGGCAGTCCACGGCACCATTCCCGTATTTGCCTTGACCCTGGCCGTGAGCTTCGCCCTGTACGGCTTTTCCAGAAAAAAAATAGATGCCGCGCCCATTCCCGGGCTTTTCATTGAAACCCTTGCCCTGCTCGTTCCGGCCCTTGGATACATCGGATACCAATACCTGGCTGCAGACAGCCTCTTTTTAAGGGACCCGGGCCTCACCCTCTGGTGCATCGGGTCCGGCGTTGTCACCAGCCTGCCCCTGCTCTGGTTCGCTGCTGCGGCAAAACGGCTGAACCTGTCGACCATTGGTATCCTCCAGTATCTTGGACCATCCATTGCCTTTATCCTGGGCGTGTTTGTCTACAACGAGCCCTTTACCCGCCACAGCCTCATTACCTTTGGATTTATCTGGGCCGGGGTTCTGTTGTACACCCGGGAATCCCTGCACCTGAGCCGTATCTCCCGACCCACGGCTGTTAAATCCGGGTAAATATATATACAAACCCGGAAACACTTCGTCCCACTTGGTTTACCTGTATGAAGTTTTCCGGGGTAAATGGCGCTTTCAGTCTTCAGCAGTTTTACTGAATTTTACTGAAACGGTATCTGCATTGAGGTTTCTTTCGGAGCGTATTTTTGCCATTTGCTATATCTGTGTTGGCCCTCTCAAGTTTCCTTGACTTCATTTCCCGAAAAATGGATACTGGTAAAATAACAGGGGGAACACATATCATCACCGGGAATAACCCATGTCAATTGTTTGCCCTGTATCGCTGAATGCAGCAGGACACTGCTGAACATGATACGTATTCAAAACTTGTAAAAATCGACAATCGCGACAGACAGGCCTGCGATAAGACAAAAACGCCGGCCGCCTTTTAAAGAAAACTGCCGTTCCTGCGCATTGCTTTATGGCAATTGCCGGAAAGTGTTGCAGGCCCTGGCCTGATGCCGGGTATGCGTGGCATTATCTTTATTATCGTAAAAAAGGATCATGATCGTGAAAAGAAAACGACGCATCACAAAAACCCTTGTCCTGGGGTTTGGGTTCCTTTTTCTGTTCTTCGGCCTGGGGGGCACCTTTTTTTTCAGCAGGATCGACCGGTTACCGGGCCTTAACAATACCGCCCCACGGTATACACTGGCCATCTCCAACACAGCCCTGGAGTGCAGCCTGGCCATTGCGAAAATACAACGCGCCATGAGGGATATCGTATTATTTCCGGACCCGGTCCTGGTTGCCGGCCAGACCGAACGGATTCACCGTTATGAAGCAACCGTGTACGAAAACCTGGATATGATCCGCGACCGGATTCCCGGGGACCGGGGCAGAGCCCTTGAGCAGGAGGTCAGGCAATTGTTCCGGGCCTGGCAGCCCCTCCGGGAAAAGGCGGTTGCCCTGGCGCTTACCCGCAAGGGATCGCCTGCCCCGGCAGCCCCCCCGGGTGCATGGGCTGCCCACACAGATCTCATAGAGGCCAAAATGGCGGAACTCACGGCATATGCAGAGAAAAAAGCCCTGGAGCTCTTGGCAGACGCCCAACGGTCCCGTGGGAATTTCCGAACGCTCTCCATGACATTCCTCGTGTCTGGACTTCTGGCGTTACTGACTGTTGCAGGATTAATCCTGGCATTTTCGTCACGGTTTGAATGGGAGCTCGTACAAACCGAACATCACCTCCGGAATATGTTTGAAAACGCACCCATGGGCATGGCGCGATTTTCATCTGACGGCGCGATCATGGACATGAACGATAAAGCGGCGGCATTGCTGAACGCTCCCGGAAAGACCGCCCGGGGACCTGCCGCAGCCTTACAGTTTCCCCGGTCCATGCAGGCTGCCATTGACCAGGCACTGGCCGGCCGGTTTGCTGTGTATGAAGACGCATCTGCTCTGGGTGGCGGTAAAAAAACGCATTTTCTCAGGGTAATGTTCAACCCGGAAAAACCCGGGGCGAAAAAAACGAATGTCATTGCGGCCATTGAAGATGTGACGGAACGGAAACAATCGGAAATCAAAACCAAAGAGAATGAAATACGGCTGAATACGATTTTCAATGCTGTCCGGGCAGGCATTTTTGTCACGGACAAGCAGGACATGACCCTTCTGGATGTCAACGCTGCCGCAGAAATGATGGTGGGCCGCCCCAGGCCGGAAATGATCGGCCGGCCGGTTGCAAGGTTCATCAGCCGGGAGAATGGAAAACCCGGCGGGAACGGCGATGCCCCGGACAATGCCGGAGATATGCTCCTGACAGCAAAACACGAGAAACGGCCGGCCCTGAGAACCGCAACCCAGGTCTCGATCCAGGGCCGGGAATGCATTGTGGAATGTGTTGCGGACATCAGCCGTCAAAAAGAGATAGAGCAGGAACTCAGGCAGGCAAAAGATGCTGCCGACGCAGATACCCGCTCTAAAGTGGCCTTTCTTTCCAATATGAGCCATGAAATCCGGACCCCCATCAACGGGGTTGTGGGGATGGCGGAACTCCTGGCGGACACCGCCCTGTCCCCGGAGCAGGAAGATTATGTATCCACCATCGAAAAAAGCGCCGACGCCCTGCTGGAGATTATCAACAATATCCTTGACCATGTCAGCATAGATGCCGGGAGGGTGGTGCTGGACACCATGGAGTTCAACCTCAGGACCCTTTTGGAAAGTGTTGCGGATCTGACCGCTGCCAGGGCCCAGGAAAAAGGGCTGGAGTACTGCACCATTATCCACCCCCAAACCCCCTGTGCTGTGGTGGGAGATCCGGGACGGCTTCGCCAGGTATTGCTCACCCTGATCGAAAATGCCGTAAAATTCACCCCGGCCGGGGAAGTGGTGATCGAGACACGGCTGAAAAAAGAATACCGGGACAAGGTCACGGTCCGGTTTATTGTCAGCGATACCGGCATCGGCATCTCCAGGAACAGGATCAAAACCCTGTTTGACTCGTTCGCACACCCGGAGGTCGAATCCAATGGGGAGCCCTGCGGCACCGGTCTTGGGCTTGCCATCTCCAAACAGCTCATCGAACTGATGTCCGGCCAGATACAGGTGGATTCCAGTGAAGGCAAGGGGTCGAGTTTCAGGTTTACCGTGACCCTTGACAAACCACCGGCCGACAAGGATGTCCCCCCTGAAGCACCGGAGATGGACGGACAGCACCTGAGGGGAAAGCATGTGCTGATTGTGGATGACAACGCCACCAGCCGCTTTGTTCTCAAGACCGACCTGACAGCCTGGGGATGTATCACGGACGAGGCTCTGGACGGGTATATGGCCCTGGAAAAATTAAACGCCGCCTCATCCAGGGGAGAGCGGTTCCATATCGCCCTTATCGACATGCAGATGCCGAAAATGGACGGTGAAGCCCTGGGCCAGGCCATCAAGCAGATCCCGGCCATTTCACGGACCCGGCTGGTACTGCTGACGGCCGGGGGAATCCGCGGGGACGCCAGGCGTCTCAGCGAGATCGGGTTTTCCGGCTACCTGAATAAACCCGTCCGCCAGCAGGACCTGTTTGACTGTCTCAACATATTGTACGAAAACCGGAAAAAACGCCAGGCAAGAACCCCGCTGCCCATTGTCACACAGCACTCCATTGCGGAAACAAAACCGTCAAAGATACGGATTCTCCTGGCCGAGGACAGCAAATTGAACCAGAAGGTGGCCCTGGGCGGACTGCGCAAGCTGGGATTTTCCGCCGATGCCGTGGCAAACGGGAAAGAGGCCCTGGCCGCCCTGGCCGCCTCGGAATACGCAGTGGTGCTTATGGATTGCGAAATGCCGGAAATGGACGGATATGAAGCCACCCGTGCCATCCGATCAGGCAGGTACGAGGTCAAGAATCCCAACATACCCGTTATTGCCATGACCGCCCATGCCATGCAAAAAGACAGGGAAAACTGCCTGGCCGCAGGTATGAGCGACTATATGGCCAAGCCCGTAAAAATAAAGGACCTGTCCGCCATGTTGTCCAAATGGCTGGGATAGGTCCTTTTGATTGCTGTTTTCCGGCCCGTTCCGGGAAACCGTTATCGCAGCGATTTCCCCGGTGCCTTTTTTTCGTCAGACCATTTTGCCGTCTTTCCAGAACGGCGACATCTGACGAAGTTTTTCAATGGCGGGAATCAGGGTGTCCACAATCACATCCATCTCTTGTTTTGTATTGTAATGGGAAAGAGAGAAACGAATGGTCCCGTGCGCGGACTTGAACGGCACTTCCATAGCCACAAGCACATGGGAGGGGTCCAGGGAACCCGACGTGCATGCGGAACCGGATGAGGCGCAGATGCCCTTGCGGTCCAGCAGCATGAGAATGGATTCTCCTTCCACGGCGTCAAACCCGATGGACAGGGTATTGGGCAGCCGGTGTTCCCGTTCCCCGTTGACCGAGGTGCCCGGAATCTCTTCCAGCAGACGGGATTCCAGGTAGTCCCGCATCTCCCTGACCTGGGTGCCCATCATGCCCAGATTCTGTCTGGCCAGTTCACAGGCCTTGCCCAGCCCGATAATGGAAGCTGTGTTCTCGGTGCCGCCCCTGCGGCCGCCTTCCTGGTGACCGCCGATAAGAAATGCAGGGAATTTAAACCCCTTTTTCACATAAAGGGCGGCAATGCCTTTGGGCGCGTGAATTTTATGGCCGGACAGGGAAAGCATATCCACCCCTGTTTTTTTTACGTCTATCTCGACCTTGCCTGCGGCCTGGACCGCATCCGTATGAAAAAGGATCCCTTTTTCCCTTGCCTTTTGAGCGATTTCCGCAATGGGAAAAATCACCCCGGTCTCATTGTTGGCCCACATCAGGGAAATCATGGCGGTGTTGTCGGACATGGCATCGTAAAGCACCTGGGTATCCAGGCGGCCTTTGCTGTCCACCGGCACAAAAGTCACCTCATACCCTTTTTTGTCTTCCAGGTATGAAAAAAGATTTTTGATGGCCGGATGCTCGACCACAGAGGTGATCAGGTGTTTCTTCTCCGGAAAGGCCTCAAGGGCAGCGTTTACTGCAGCATTGTCACTCTCGGTGCCGCAGGACATGAAGATGATTTCATCCGGATCCGCATTGATCAGTTCTGCCACCTGCCGGCGTGCCGTCCGGACCTTTTTGCCGACCCTGTCCCCGAATGTGTACATGGATGAGGGATTTCCGTAAAATTCTCCCAAAAAGGGCATCATTTCCTGGATCACTTCATCTGCAACACGTGTGGTGGCGTTGTTATCCGTATAAATAACATCCATAATTATTTTTCCTCTGTGGCGTTTACCGAGGCAATAACCTCCTCAATCCGGTCCAGGCACTTGCCGCATCCGCCGCCGGCTTTCAGGTAATTGGTCACGTCTTCAGTGGTTTCCAGCCCGTTGGTTTTTACCGCATCAATGATTTCAAGATCGGTCACATCAAAACATTCACAGACCATTTCGCCGGGCTTTTCAAGGATCTGGATCCCTTTGTAATCGGCAATGGCCTTTTTCAATGCCGCCTGTCCCATGACCGAACAATGCATTTTTTCTTTGGGCAGCCCGCCCAGGTAGTCTGAAATATCGTCATTGGTCAGCTTGGCCGCCTCATCCAGAGTCATGCCCTTGATGATTTCCGTAAGTGCGGACGAGGACGCCACGGCACTGGCGCATCCGAATGTCATAAACGAGGCATCGACGATCCGGTCGTTTTCGTTTACCTTTAAAAAGAGCTTTAATGCGTCCCCGCAGTTCAGGGAGCCTGTTTCCCCAACGCCGTTGGCGTCTTTCAGTTCTCCGACATTTTTGGGGTTCAGAAAATGCTCTTTGACTTTATCTGTATAATCCCACATGGTTATTCTCCTTATCCTCTTATCTCTAAACCGTTGGCTCCGGGCTGATGTCTGGATTTAAAATACTACAGGGTGGTAGATTGTCAACACGGGCCCATGTTTTTATTATACCCCTATTCCGGGTTCAGCACCACGGGAATGGGATCTCTGAGTGAAATCAGGCCCGGATCCGACACCGGATCCAGAAAGACATCCCGGGTGATGATCTCAACACCCTGGTCCGCAGCCCATGCCAGTTTTTTTGCATACTCCGGATCAATGGCTGCGGCGGGTGTAAATTGCCGGGCATCCATCCGCTGGATCAGGTAAAAAATGATCGCCCGGTGTCCCCGGCCCTTGAGCATGACCAGTTCTTCCAGGTGTTTCTGCCCCCGGGTTGTGACTGCATCCGGAAACATGGCCATCCCCTCTTCCACCAGCGTGCAGTTCTTGATTTCCACATAGCAGCGGTTGCCGGCCCCGTCTTCCAGCATCAGGTCCAGGCGGGTGTGGTCCGAGGTTTTGACTTCCGACCGCACCTTTGTATATTGGGACAGTTCCGCCACCAGGCCGTTTTTAATCGAATCCCTGACCAGGCGGTTGGGCACCAGGGTATTGACGCCGATATACGATGCCGTTGTCCGGATCACCTCCCAGGTGTACTTGAGCTTCCGTTTGGGATTGTCACTTTGGGAAATCCATACCGGCGCCCCCTGCTCCGCACATCCCCGCATGGAGCCCGAGTTGGGGCAGTGGGCAGTGACCACACTGCCGTCTGCCAGTTCAATATCCGCCAGGAACCGCTTATACCGTTTGATAAGCCGCCCCTCCACAAGGGGCGGCAGTACATATCCTTTATATGACATGCTTATTTTCCTTTGTCTTGCCGGACCGGAGAAACGCTTTCAGGTCATCCGCGCAAAACTGCCGCCGTATCCCGAACCGGGTCAGGGCAAAATCGTACTTTACCGGATCAGAAGGATTGATCCGCCTGAATCCCTCGGTGATTTCCATTGCGCACCGCTTGTCCGCGCTTTTCCGCCGGGTAAATCCCAGCATATGGCCGATCCTGTACATATGTGTATCAATGGGATAAACAAGGACGTCCGGCAGGACACCTGTCCATCCTCCGGGGTCCACCCGGTCCTTTCGAATCATCCATCTCAGAAACAAATGGCTGCGTTTACAGGCCGAGGTTTTCCCCGGGTCCGCCAGCAAATGCCCGACATGCCCTGCCCCTGAAACCGCCTCGTGAATCCGGGCCAGCCCCCCGCACACCGTGCCCTCTTCTGCCACACCGGCGTTAAAGCAGGCGGCCAGGGATCCCTGGGCCCCCAGAATATCCCGGATACCCATGAGCAGTGCCACAAGATGGTCTTGTGTGGCAAATCTGTATTTAAATCCCTTGAATATCCCCCGGATTTCAGACATTTCGGTATTCATGATAAACTCCCGGGGAGAAGGTCCCAAGGGGCCAAGCACCGCCCTTACGGTTTTCATGATCAGTTCCACCCGTCCGTACGCAAGACAGGCAGCCACAAGCCCGGCAACCTCACGGTCGCCCAGGTCCGGATAATCGTAAAGGAAAAGCAAGGGATCCGGGTCCACAAACGCCCTTTTGTTATACCGGTCGTACAGGATGTCCAGCTTTGTTCTCAGTGTTTCGCGTTTGATTCTCATACCGGTGTATCATAAGCAAGATAAGGACCAGAGCAAGATAGTAACCAGGCAGGGAAAATACGCCATAGACGCCTTTACCCCAGGGATGCTGCCCTGTCGGCGATAAAATCATATTGGGCGGCATCCCAACCTGTGCCTGTTATTTCCCTTGACATGCATCCGGGCATGATCATACTATTTGTCTTTTTAACCATTTAGGATGAAGGAGACCAGATGCTGCAGGACAAAAAAATCGGATTCATCGGCAGCGGAAACATGGGCGAAGCATTGGTCAGCGGCCTTGTGCTCTCAAAGGCGGCAAAACCTGAAAATATAATCTGTTCCGACATTGCCGAGGACCTCCTGGCCGAGATCAAGGATAAATACGGTGTCCGGACCACCACCAGCAACACCGAGGTGGTGGAGCAGGCGGAGATCATTGTTTATGCCACCAAGCCCCAGATACTGGGGTTGGTGCTCAAGGAGACCGCCCCTTTCCTGGACAAGTCAAAACTGGTGATCTCCATTGCGGCGGGCGTTCCCCTGGCTGCCATTGCCGCAGGATTGGACAAGGAATTGCGGTTGATCCGGTCCATGCCCAATATCTGCGCCTTTGTCAAGGAGAGCGCCACAGCCATTGCCGCCGGGGAGTTTGTCATTGACGGCGATGTCGAACTGGCCAGGGCGATTTTCGATTCTGTCGGGGAAACCGTATTTATCCAGGAAAATATACTTATGGATGCCTTTACCGGCCTGAGCGGCTCCGGCCCGGCCTATATTTTCACCATTGTGGATGCCATGGCAGATGCCGGGGTAAAAATGGGCCTGTCCAGAAAAGACTCCCTGTTCCTCTCCACCCAGACCGTGCTGGGGGCAGCCAGGCTTCTCCTGGATTCCAAAGAGCATCCGGGCCAGCTCAAAGACCGGGTGGCCTCTCCCGGCGGCACAGCCATTGCCGGGATTCATACCCTGGAGCAGGGCGGCTTGAGAACCACTCTGATCAATGCCGTGGAATCTGCGACCAAGCGGTCCAAGGAACTCGGCGACATGATGGTAAAGGATTTTATCGCCCAAAACGGCGGCAACAAGGACTGAAAATACCAGGGCCCGGAATTTACGGCAGAATCCCGGGCCCCGGCGTCTGGCAAGGAACGGTAATAAGGAGGCGGTTAATGCGAATAAACACGAGGGTTAAGTTAAGGTTTAAACATCAAGTTCCTTTCTTAGCCAGTCTCTGACTTTTCCTTCCACGGCATATACCCCTTTGTACCTGCCGATCCCTTTCATAAAATCTTCTTCAATATCATCGGGCAGATTGAAATTGCCGAGTTCTTCCGAGTCAAACCCCTTTCTTCTGACAAGGGTGAGCACCGGGTGTTTCTTCCAGGTGTTAATGACAAAATAGACGGTTTCATTGTCATTGTCTCTGGAATTGTAGTAGCTCTGCGACCGGAGGGGCCCCCATTCCAGATGCAGCGCAATAGCTTCTTCAGGTGTCATTTCCCAGTCCACGGAATTCAGCAGGTTATAATTCTTTTTTATATCGCGAAGTCTCATAAGCCCTCCATTTTCTTCGGGTTGAACACGATTCTAAGATATAGAAAAGCAAAGAGTGTGCCCAATTTTCAAAAAACTAATTTTATCTTATTATAACAGACAGTTAAAATAAGAGCATTGTAGGAGGAATATTGGTGAGACAAAAAATAAGACACCCAATTAGAGACACAAGTGTCTCTAATTGGGTGTCTCAAAAATGCAGGGGTTAACGGTTCAGTAGTTCTCGCAAAGCAACTCAAAATATCCGGCAGGTTTGACACAGGCAGGACACTTCTCAGGCGCCTCCCTGCCGGTATGGATATACCCGCAGCTAAGGCAGCGCCATGCGGTTTCCTTTTCCCGCGAAAACACGTTCCCGGTGGCAATATTGTCTGCCAGGCGGCGAAACAGTTTTTCATGGTGGTTTTCAGACACGATAATGGCATTAAAAGTGTCTGCCGCCCTTGCAAACCCTTCCGCTTCCGCTTCTTCGGCAAACCGGGCATACATGTCGTTGCCCACGTGGCGTTCGAGTTCCGCGGAAGAAAGCAGGTTTTCCCGCGTGGTCTGGATCACGCCCGAGGGAAACGACCAGTTGACCGGCATCTCCCCTCCGTTGAAGAACTTGAAAAACCTCAGGGCATGCTCAAATTCCTGGTTTGCGGTTTCCCTGAACAGTTTTGCAATCTGGATATATCCCTCGTCCTCGGCCCTGGCCGCGAAAAAATCATACCGGGTCCTGGCCTGGGCCTCTGCAGCAAACGAGGTCTGTAGATTGGCGGCTGTCCGGCTCTCCCTGAACTTGCCCATAGACCGCCCCTTTACTCTTCGACTTCAATGGCGTCTGCGCCGCATTCCGAAGCCGCCCGGCGGACAATATCTTTAAGGTGGTCAGGAATAGGATCCATCTGGACAATGGACAGCAGTTGATCCTCATCATATTTGAAGATTTCAGGACAAAGATCATTGCAGTTTCTGTCACCCATACAGTTTTTGGTAATGGTCACTTTCATCGTCGTCACTCCTCCTTAAAAATAGATAATGATGTAAAACAGCGGTCTAGCCGGACCGCATCCAGGTGTGAAATTTTTCCGCCCATGCCAGCAGCCGTTCCGGGGCATGGGCTTTTTTCCACTGGCCTGCGGCATACTTGTTTGCCTCTGCCATGGTCGGATAGATATGAATGGTGCCCAGTATCTTGTTGAGTCCGATGCCATGGGTCATTGCCAGGACAAATTCCGAAATCATCTCAGATGCATGGTGCCCCACAATGGTAACCCCTAAAATGGCATCCCTTCCCGGGACAGTCAACACTTTTACAAACCCGTGATCTTCCGAGTCCGCAATGGCCCTGTCCAGGTCGTCAATGCCGTAAACCGTTTTTTCATACGCAATGCCCTGGGCTTTTGCATCCTGTTCGCAAAGCCCGACCCTTGCCACTTCAGGATCTGTATATGTGGCCCAGGGAATGGCCTTGTAATTGACCCTAAATTTCTTGAATCGGCCGAACAGGGCGTTGACAGCCGCATACCAGGATTCATGTGAGGCGGTGTGGGTAAACTGGTACCGGCCGTGGACATCCCCGCAGCAGAAAATATTGGGATAGTTAGTCTGCAGAAATCCATTGGCCTGGATCTGTCCGCCCCGGTTCAGTGTGACCCCCAGCTTTTCCAGGCCGAACCCCTTTGTATTGGCCTGCCGTCCCAGGGCAACGAGGATCTTGTCAAAGGGAAGCGTAACGGTTTCACCGTCATGGTCGCAGACCAGGACGTGGTTGCCGTCCTCGGTCCGGACCTCTTTTGCACTGTGATTCAGACGCAGATCCATGCCCTCGGCCTTAAACCGCTCCAGAACCGGCATTACGGCATCTTCATCTTCTTTTTTCATGATCCTGTTCCCCCGCTGCACCAGGGAGACCCTTGATCCCAGGCGCTGGAACGCCTGGGCCAGTTCGCACCCGATGGGGCCGCCGCCCAGGATCACCAGCCGTTCTGGCAGTTCCCTGATATTCCACACCGTGTCCGAGGTCAGGTAATCCACATGTTCCAGCCCTTTGATCCCCGGCACCACAGGCCTTGCACCCGTGGCCACGATGATGTTTTTCGTGGCCAACACCCGGTCGCCCACGCGGACCTCAAACGGAGAAAGAATTTCCCCCCGGCCCTGAATGCATTCCACCCCCAGCCCGGTGTACCGTTCAATGGAATCGTGGGGCTCTATGGCCTTGATCTTGTCCTGGACCCGCGCCATGATATCGGCAAACTCAAAATCAACCTCGGCCCGCTTCAACCCGTAATCCCCGGCCCGGGCTGCCTGGGCCAGGAGCCTGGCCGACGCCAGAAGGGATTTGGACGGTACACACCCGGTATTGAGGCAGTCGCCGCCCATTTTATCTTTTTCAATAAGCGCCACCCGGGCCTTTACGGCCGCAGCGATATAAGCGGACACCAGGCCCCCGGACCCCGCCCCGATCACCACAAGGTTATAATCGAATTGTTCGGGTTTTTTCCAGGCCGCATACACTTTCCTGGCACGCACCACTTCAATGGCCTTTTTGGCGACCAGGGGAAAAATCCCCAACAGGACAAAGGAAAAAATCAGTCCGGGCGACAGGATGCTGGCCATGGAATCGATATTTCCGAGCGAGGTGCCGGCATTGATGTACACAAAGGTGCCGGGAAGCATGCCGACCTGGGACACCAGGTAAAACATGCCCGTGGAAATCGGGGTCAGCCCCATGACCAGGTTAATGACAAAAAAGGGAAATGCAGGCACCAGGCGCAGGGTGAACAGGTAAAAACCGCCCTCTTTTTCAATGCCCTCGTTAATGGCGTTGATCTTAGACGAAAATTTGGTCTGCACCCAGTCCCGGAACATATAACGGGATACGAGAAAGGCCAGGGTGGCCCCGATGGTCGAGGCAAACGACACCAGGACAAGCCCTGTAAACAGCCCGAATACAGCGCCGCCGGCCAGGGTCATCACGGCGGCCCCGGGCAGGGACAGGGCTGCCATGAGGATATAGGCCACCATATAAATTGAGATGGTAAGGCCTTTGTTTTCTTTATAAAAGGCTTTGAGATTGTCCAGTTCGCCTCTCAGGGTGGACAAAGAAAAATACTGGTCCAGATCAAAAAGGAAAAACAGGCTGATCAGGACGATAATCCCTGCGACAACCAGTATTTTTGCGCGAAGACTTTTATTCATTTGGGCACCGCCTCTGTTAGGTTATCCACGTGTTATCCCAAGCCCTTTTCAATGGCCTGAAACCGGCTTATAAACCGTCTGTCAATGTAATCCTTGATAAAGAATGCAATCCGGCCCCCGAAAATAAGGCCGTGTTTTTTCAATACCCCCCTGGAACCGCCCAGGTTAAAAATCAACAAATAATCCGGCCCCGGGTCAAAGGGTTGCATGGCATTGTCCCGGCCTTTGCCGTCACAGCGGTCCAGGGCCGCCATCAGGTTATTGCAGAGCACCGGGTTCTGACGCACCGCATACACCCCGACCTTATCCAAAGGCCGGGGCTGGAAGTAAATACAATCCCCGCCCCCGAATACATCCGGGTATTCGGGACTCTGTAAAAACTCATTGACCAGCAGGCCCTGGTCCGGCCCCACAGGCAATCCCGATGCTTGAATAACAGGTGACGGCGTCACCCCGAGGGCCATGAAGGTGAAATCGGTCCTAAGGGTGTTGCCGTCCGTGGTAACAATGTTTTCCTGTCCCACTTCTTTGGCATAGACCCCGTCCAGGATTTCAACGCCCCTTCCGGCCAGCACGGCATTGACCCGCCGCCGTACACCGGGGGCGAACCGCGACATCAGCCCCCTGCCCGGGATTATCCGGATCAGTGGCGGATGGGCCTTTGTTTTTTTTGCCAGTTGCCAGATATTGCCGGCCACCTCTGCCGCAGACGGTCCGCCGCCCACAACCGTGACCACCGCTTCCTTCTCCCTGAACAGGCGGACAAGCCGTTCGGACGCCTCCATCAGCTTTTCAATGGGTTTTACCGGGTAAAGATTATCCGGCATCTCCTCTTCCAGGAAAGTTTCCACAGACCCCATGGGCACATGGGAACCGGCATTAAAGGAAATCACATCATAGGAAAACCGGTTGCCGGACAGGGTCTCCACCTGCTTCTGATCCGGGTCGATACGGACCACACGGTCCTTGACAAATATCCCGCCCTGGGAGGTGACCACCTTCTGGGTGGCGAAACGGATCTGGTCCGGCACATAGGTGGTGCCGAGCATGCCCGGGCCCATGCCCGAATAATAATGGTACAGGGACGGGGCAATCACCGTGACCTTGTACCCCCGGTCGACAAAATCCCGGATATGTGCCAGGGTCACCATGTGGGCATGGCCGCCGCCCACCAGTATCAGATGTTTTCTCATATCTCTTCCATTAATCTGCCCAGGCTGGCCAGATGTGCTTTTTCTTCGTCTGCAATTTTCAGGACAATGGCCTGTGCCGTTTTTGATGACAGCCCCGCGCCCACCCGCTGGTAAAGATCCAGGGCCTGGGCCTCAATGGACATGGCCAGGGAGACCACATCCACGGCCGACGCCAGGTCCGGCTGAAACAGGTCCAGGTAAGCGTCAGTGGTCATCCCGCCTTCCATGGCCTTTTCCTCGACCATGCCGGCAAACGCCTCCCGGGTGATTTCCGGATACCCCAGATCCATATACGCCCGGACAATGGCATCCTGGTGCTTGATCTCAATTTCAGATAATTTGGCAAACAAGGCTTTCACTTTTGCACTCCCGGTTTTCTCCCCCATGGACAGGTAAAATTCGCGCAGCCCGTTCTCCAGTGAATATGCCACCTTCAGCACCTCTTCCGGCGTCTCTTTTCCGGAAAAAAGGTGGACACCCAAATCCTGTGGCCCCACGGCGATTTCGGACTGCCAGGCTTTGATACCGCCGGACACGTTATACACCTTTTCATACCCCTTGCCCGCCAGCATCTGCGCAGCCACCCGGCTGCGTCCGCCAACAGCTCAGTACACCAGGACCGGCTTTTCCCGATCAATTTCAGCCAGCCGGTCAGGCAACTCCGGCAAGGGGATCAGCACGGCTCCCGGGATATGGGACTGGGCATACTCTTTGGGCTGGCGTACATCCAGGATCATCACCGCATCGGAACCGGACCGGTCAATAATTGCTTTTGTCTGTTCAAAATCAATGGATTGGGCAGGTTTCAAAAACTGCAGCCACTTCATAACGCCTCTGCTTTCCCCGGTGGTTTCCGGGTGATCCCGTATGATTGTTCTATTGGGTTATCCCAAGGGTTTGAAACTTTTGGGGCTGGCCCCGCATACCGGACATTTCCACTCTTCGGGCAGTTCTTCGAATTTGGTTCCCTTTTTAACCTTTTTTCTCCGGTCTCCCCGGTCCGGGTCATAAATACATCCGCAATTCGCCATCTGGCACTGATACATATCTTTGGGCTCTGACATTTTTTCTCTCCTTTTCCAGGACCGCCTCCTGCCGCATCCTTTCCGTTACGGAAACTGTAACCGTATCCGGGACGACATGTTGACTTGGTCCTGACTTGTTCGATTTCCTTACGAAAGACATTTATATTTCATCGCCGCCCAGGTCTTTCCCGACCCGGCTCACCCGCCGATTCTTTTTTTGACCGGGCCTGCAGACACGGCGTAAACAAGGGCTGCGTTCCCTGCCAGGTCAAAGCACTGAACCGCCTCCCGGTCGTAGAGTGCCCCGATGCCGCAGCATCCAAAGCCAAGGGATTCGGCACCCAGGTAAATATCCTGGGCCAGTCTCCCTGCCGTGATCATCATATGCCTGTACCCCCTGGGTCCATAAGCGGTTTCAAGGGCGTCAAGGTCGGCGAAAAATAAAAACGTGATTGCGGCCCGGCCGATCCAGGCCTGGTCCAGGCATACGCTTGCCAGGACATCTGCAAGGCGGCACTGGTCCATAAGATGCGCCCGGGAAAACGCATTGTCAAAAAGATAAAATCCATCCGTGAGTGCCTGCAAATTCTGGCAAACCATACCCACCTGCAAACACCGGCTGTTAAAATCCCTGTCGTTTTGCACACCGCTCCGGAGCCATGCGAAAAGCGCCCGGTACGATGCGCTGTCAACGGCATCAGGCACAAAATTTCGCCGGGATCTCCGGCGAATCAGAAGTTTCGCCAGGCCATGGCCCGCGGCATCTGCCGGGGATATGTCTGCCGTATCCAGCGGCTGTGCGTCCGTGATCACGGTTTCAAGCGGGCGACCCGGCTGCCGCCCCCGGATGCCCAGGGCATGAATGTGCGGGAGTATGGTGTGGTTTGCCATGTAACGGATTTCAGCCGGCCGGGATTTTGGCCCCGGAGCACATGGCCGGGTCGCCCCGGACAAATACGCTGTAATGTCTGACACACTCCTGTCCCATGACACAGCCACACAGGCCAGGGGGACCTCATTGTCCATATCCAGGCCCAGGAGTCCGGCAATCCCGGGATCATGAAAATCATATGTGACATCATGGGCGAGTCCCCGCTCACACAGCACAAGCTCCAGGTTCCGGACCAGGTGTCCGGCATCCAGAAGCAGATACCGGTAGGCCCGACCCCGGTATTTCCAGGCACTGTTGTAAAACCCACCCGTCACCATAAAAAAAAGCCGATGTGTTTCAGGCGAAATTTCTTTGGCATGTCCACTGCCAACGTGTTTTCCGGCCCGCAGTTGTACCAGATCGCCTCCCACAGGATTGTAGTAGTACACACCTGTCTCAGCAGTGTCCGGACCAGTTTTCGTCCCTTTGACCGGTTCATCCTCTCCGGGCGCAATCCCTAAGTAAAGGTGGCAGGGATATAGCCCGCCCGCAGAAGGGACTGTCCTGAGAAAAAAGGGCATCCCGCCTGCCCGGCGGACATGGGTGACCCCGCAGGCAAAATAGAGCAGGTCAGACAGGCCGCCTCCGGCCGGGTCCGGGAACACATCTCCTGTATCCGGTGATGCCTGGGCAGACGCACGGGCCCCCGGATAAGGCTTGAACGGCAGGGGATAATGGGCAAAGTCAAGGGAATGGGGGGGTAACCGGTGCCGGACATGGGTGTGGTCCCAATGGTAATCCACAGCAGATACCGTATGTTTTTCAGCCATCCGTCAGCCCTCCCCTGCTGTGCGAACCAGGGGTATGCGGATCAGGGGCGCAGAGATCTGCGCCCCGCCACTGTTTACTCGTCCCCGTCTTCTTCAACATCCGCATCCATGACCATCATGCATTCATGGCATTCCATTTCAATGTTGGGTACATCCCCGTACCGTTTTTTCAATTCCTCTTCCGAGAGATGGGATGTTCCGCTGCATCCGCACTGGGGGCAGGATGTATTGATTCTGTATTTTTTTTTACTCATGATCCCCTCCTTAAAATATAGTGCCGGAAGTGAATCGCCTTTTTGCCTCCGGCAAAAATCCGCTTAAGAGCCCTGGCCCTTAATTCTCGGGTCATTGGGTTTGCCGGCACAATCCGGCGTGTAGCAGGAATTATCAACAAACGAACAATCTTTTTTACAGGACGGACACTGCTCGGGCGGGGTGTCTGCCTCCAGATTATACCCACATTGGTCACAAATCCAGCTGGCCATAGTTTTACTCCTTTTGATTACTGGGATCACTCCCGTTAACGATGCCTTGCTCCTTGTGCAGCCAGGTCAATGAATTGTCTCTGGCAGGTGTTACGGTAAACAGAACATTCAAGAAGCGCGCCATACGAATTTCAGGGATTTCTTTTTTTTAATTCTTTTCTCCTGAGCCATGATTTTATTATATTGCCGGGGTTGACATTTCCTGCATATATTGGATGATGAGGCGTTTGCGATGCAACTTACGGGATGAAAAGGGTTTATGAACGACCAGGCCATGCAGGAAACAGAACCTGTAGAACACCATACCACAAATCAGGCCCCGGCACCAGCGCCTGACCGTCTCAGCGGCGTGTTGAAACGAAAATTCGTCCTTGGCATCTTTATCATCATCGTACCTGTCCTGGGATTCCTGTTCACATGGCTTTCGGTCAAACTCCAGGACCAGGCCAAGGAAGAGGCACTGGGCAAAGCCAGAGTGGTGGCGGACCAGATTATCCTGACCCGGCAATGGGTCACCGACTGCATGGGCGGCGTCTTTGTCCATACGGCAAGCCCCGGGGCAAAAGACGTGACCTTTGCCACCACCGACCAGATCATTACCCGGCACGGCAGTTACCAGTTCTTTACCCCGTCCATGGTCACCAAAAAACTGTCCCAGTATTCTGCCCGGGAGCAATCCTACCAGTTCAGGCTCACCAGCCTCACCCCCCTGAACCGGGACAATGTTCCGGACCCTTTTGAAACCCGGGGACTGAACCTGTTCAGCCAGGGCCTGGAAAAAGAATATTACCGATTTTCCGAGACCCGCCTGGATTATATGGTGCCCCTTTACAAAAACCGGGGCTGTCTCAAGTGTCACACCAGCGAGACGGTTTTAAAGGCCGGCATCATGGGCGGATTACGGGTGTCCATCCCCTTTGAGCGCATCCGCCAGACCTTTAAGAAAAACCAGTACCTGCTGGGAGTCACCGGCCTTGTGATCACTCTGGTGACCATCGGGGTATTGGTATTCCTTGTCCACTTCCTGATTCTCCATCCCCTGGAAACGCTTGAGGAAAAAAGCCGCCAGCTTTCCAGCGGCAACCTTAACTCCCGCGTTGACCTGAACACCGGTGATGAACTGGAGCGGCTGGGACAGAATTTCAACCTCATGGCGGAAAGTCTTTCCAAACACCGGGACGAACTTGAAGACAAGGTCACCCGGGCCACCCAGGACCTGGCCCGGGCCAACCACGAGCTCATGAAACTGGATAAACTGAAATCGGATTTCCTGGCCAACATGTCCCATGAACTGCGCACCCCCCTGACCGCGGTCCGCGGCAGCATCGACTATTTAAAACGGACCGGCCGGGGCAATGATGACCAGGATTATATCCTTATTATAGAAAAAAATATTACACGCCTGACCCGGCTGATTGCCAACCTCTTTGATTTCACCAAGCTGGAAGCCGGAAAAATCGACTGGGAATTCGAGCGCGAAGACGTTTCTCTGCTGGTGGAAGAAGTAATCGAAATCATGGGGCCTGTGGCTCAGAAAAAACATATTACCCTGGCCGTTGACACCCCGGGGCCGCTTTTCGCGGTGATTGACCTGGAACGGATGGAACAGGTCCTGGTCAACCTCCTGGACAATGCCATCAAATTCTCCGGCCCCCATACCCGGGTCCGGGCACGGGTTGCCGATAATGACACACGCATCCACATCCGGATCATCGACCAGGGCCCGGGCATTTCCGAAGAAAATCCCGACGCCATTTTCCAGAAATTCTATACCTCGGACGCCTCTCCCAAAGACGCCCGTAATGGGGCAGGCATGGGCCTGGCCATTTCCAAGGCCATTGTATCGGCACACAAAGGCGATATCTCCGTTTCCCGGGAAGACCGGACCACCTGCTTCACCATCAGCCTGCCAAAGGATTGCCAATGATCACGCCTGCGGAAAAAACCATATTGATTATTGATGACGACGAAGACATCGTACAGACCCTGAAAGCCAATCTCAGCCTTGACGGTTACGGGGTCAGCGGTGCCTATACCGGCCGGGAAGGCATTGACCTGGCC
Source organism: Desulfobacter sp. (assembly GCA_036881925.1). Classification (GTDB taxonomy): domain Bacteria; phylum Desulfobacterota; class Desulfobacteria; order Desulfobacterales; family Desulfobacteraceae; genus Desulfobacter. The sequence goes on along the minus strand of JBAJNJ010000001.1, from coordinate 367,195 downwards.
AAGGAGATCCGGCCGGACCTTATCCTCCTGGACCTGAACCTGCCGGACCTGGACGGGATCGCTGTCTGTGACATTCTCCGCAGGGAATTCAACGCCCCCATTATCATGCTCACGGCCAGGGATACCCTTACGGACAAGGTCCTGGGATTAAAAAGCGGGGCTGACGATTACATGGTCAAACCCTTTGAATTCCTGGAGCTTTCCGCCCGGGTCACGGCCATGTTCAACCGGTTTGACCGGTCCATGGTCAGGGAAACCCGGGAAATCCAGGATTTATGCATCAACCACAAGACACGCCAGGTGACCCTGAGAGGCAATACCGTCAAGCTGACCAAGACCGAATTCCAACTTTTGGAACTGTTTACGGCCCAGCCGGACGAAAGCCTGTCCCGGACATTTATTGAGCAGCAGGTCTGGGGGGATTCCCAGCTCTATTCCAACTCCAGGGCATTGGACGTCCACATCCAGCGCCTGCGCAAAAAAATAGAGGAACACCCGGACACCCCGACCCTGATCACCACCATTGCCGGTGTGGGATACCGGTTCAACACCCAAGGAGAATGACCATGGCGGCCCGCGACCTGTCCATTGCCCTGAACACCGGGCAATCCATATCTGCAATCCTGACCACGCCGGATGCCCCGGCAGACAAAAACCAACCCGGTATCGTTATTGCCCACGGTGCAGCCAACGACATGAACAATCCCCTGATTAACGCCGTGGCCCAGGGCCTGACCCAAAAAGGCTTTGCCTGCCTGCGCTTCAACTTTCTTTACAGGGAGCTGGGAAAAAAATCCGTGGATCCCGAACACCGTCTGGTGCATGCCTGGCAAATGGCTGTTGCCGCATTAAAAGGCCACACCGGGTGCGGCCGCTTTATCGCCGTCGGCAAATCCCTGGGCGCCAGGATTGCAGCCCAGGCAACGGCAGCAGGGGAAATCTCCCCGGACAGGCTCATCTTCCTGGGCTATCCCCTTCATGCCCCGGGCAAAAAAGAACAGCTCAGGGACGCCCCGTTAAAGCAGATTTCCCAGCCCATGTTCTTTTTTGAAGGCACCAGGGACCCGTTCTGTGACCTTGGCCTTTTGGAACACACCTTCCAGTCCCTTCACCCCCGCCCCGGCCTGGATGTGATCCAAAACGGGAACCACTCCTTTGACCTGCCCAAAACAGATCCAAGGCCCCGGGAAGCGGTTTACGAACAAATCATCAAGGGCTGCCTGGACTGGCTGCACCCATAACCCCGGGAATACATCCATGGAAACAGAACTGTTTGAAATCCGTGACCATCTTTTCGCCCATGCCCCGTTCAGGAACCTGCCCCGGAAAGTGGTGGACGATCTCATCCCCCATATCCGGGTGGCCTATTTCAAAGCCGGCACCATGATCCTGAAAAAGGGCCAGGACATCCAGGACCTTTACGTGGTCCGGAAAGGCGCCGTGGAGATCTTCAGGAGCAGCGGAGAACTTTTGATCCGCATGGGCGAAGGGGAATGTTTCGGCCAGTTTGCGCTGATGCGCAAAAAAAAGGTCCGGTACCCGGCCAAAGCCATTGAAGATACCCTGGCCTATCTGATTCCGGATGACCAATTCCAGATGCTTTGCGACGCGTATGACCGATTTGCCGACTTCATGGAAGAAGACCATGGGGCCCGCCTCCAGACCGCGATGGAGCAAAACGTTGCACAAAGCCGCAATCCCCTGATGTTTTCCAGACTCCGCCCCCTGCTCCATGGCCGCATTATCACCGCCCCCCCTTCGGTCACCCTGCAGGAGGCCGCCGTCATCATGACCCGGAACCGGGTATCCTCACTGGTGCTGGTCTCCGGTGCGTCCGGCGACAATACCATTGCCGGCATCATCACGGACCGGGATTTACGCAAGCGGGGCATTGCCAAAGGCCTTGACCTGGCCACCCCGGTATCCCGCATCATGTCCAAAGACATCGTGACCCACCAGGCCGAGGATTTTGCCTTTGAAGCCATGCTTACCATGATGCGCCATAATCTTCATCATTTGCCCATTCTGGATGACGAAACCCCCATCGGCGTGATCACGGTGTCCGACCTGATCCAGTATGCATCCCACGGTTCCGTGTTTATCGTGGGAGACATTTACCGGAAAAAAAGCGTTGACGAACTGGCGGCCATGGGGCCGGGCATCCGCCAGCTCTTTGTCCAGCTTGTGGGTGAAGATGCCAATTCCCATACCATTGGCGCGGCCCTGGCCCGCATCGGGGTCAGCATCTCCCAGCGCCTGCTCCAACTCGGGGAAAAAGAACTGGGCCCCCCGCCCGTCCCTTACTGCCTCATTGTCCTGGGTGCCATGGCCCGGGATGAGCTTACCCTGGTCACGGACCAGGACAACGCCTTTGTCCTGGACGACACCTTTGTACCCGGACAACATGACGCCTATTTCAGAGAACTGGCCCAATTTCTAAGCGACGGCCTGGACCGCTGCGGACTTCCCTATTGCAAGGGAGATATCATGGCCACCAATCCCCAGTGGCGCCAGCCTCTGTCCGTGTGGAAGTCCTATTTTTCCGGCTGGATCAGCCATCCCGATCCCGAAGCCCTGCTCCATGCCTCCATCTTTTTTGACCTGGAGGGCATTTACGGGCAAACCGGTTTTGCGGAAAACTTGCAGGATCTGATCCGTGAAAAGGCAAAAAACAGCCCGGCATTCCTGGCCTGCCTGGCCAGGAACGCCCTGCTCCGCAAACCGCCCCTGGGATTTTTCCGCACATTCGTACTTGAGCCGGACGGGGAGCATAAAAACACCTTTAACCTCAAGCGCAGGGGCACCGCCCCCATCAGCGATCTTGCAAGGGTCCATGCCCTGGCCTGTGGCACGGCAAAACGCAACACCCGGAACCGCCTGGACCGGATCAAGCAGACCACCCTCCTGGCCGACGGGGTGGGCGACGACCTCCTGGATGCCCTGGAGCTGATCTCCATGGTCCGCATCCGTCATCAGGCAAGACTGGTGGAGCAAGGCAGGACACCGGACAACAATGTCACGCCCGAGCATCTTTCCGCTTTTGAACGCCGCCACCTCAAGGATGCCTTCAAGGTGGTGTCCCAGGCCCAGGCCTTTCTCAGGTTTCGTTACAATGCCGCATCTGCCATGCAGACAGCATCCGACCCCACCGGCCGGAATACAGGAAAGTCTTAACCCGTGTTCCGCAACTCCCGAAATCCAAACCCCTTGGACTGGAGCGCCCGGTGCGACCGCCTGGCATTTGAATCCAGGGATCACCGGCTAAAGGACTTTTACAGGGCCTTCCGGCTCCAGCCCCACACCCTGGTGCGCCAGGCCGGTTTTCTTGCCCTTGACCTTGAAACCACAGGCCTGGACCCGGAACATGACGATATCGTCAGCATCGGTTTTATCGCCCTGACCCATGACCGGATCTTCTGCAACACGGCCCGGAACTGGATCATCCGGCCGGACCGCAAGCCGGAAAACCCCCAAAGCACCATCCACGGCATCACCCACGACCATTTGGAAACCTCGCCCGGATTCGGCGATTCCCTGGCCCATGTGCTGCGCGCCATGGCCGGCCGCATCATGATTGCCCACCACAGCCGCATCGAGCGGGAATTCCTGGCCAAAGCCACCATGGACCTGATTGGCGAAGCCCTGGAGTTTCCCGTCATTGACACCATGGAACTGGAATCCAGAAAACACCCTGTGTTCCGGCCCAACGCTATCCAGCGATGGCTGGGGGACAAAAACAGCCCGTCCCTGCGCCTCTGCCATTCCAGGGAGCGCTACGGCCTGCCCAGGTACCGCCCCCACCACGCCCTCACCGATGCCCTGGCCACAGCCGAACTCTTCATGGCCCAGGTGGCGGACAGATTTTCTCCAGATACCCCGGTCTGCGATCTTTGGCAGCCATAGACGGACCAACCATTCACGCATTACGGCATCATACCCACGTGAATGGTTGGCATCGTTCAATCATCCATGGGCAACCCCATGGTGTTCTGTCTTTGATCGCATAGCAACGACAAGGACAAGGCCAGCAACAATAAGCGTTGTTACTTTACCCGCTCCAATTTGCCGGCCGCACCTGAAACTTCCAGCGTTATGATCAATTCCCCGGACGTCCGGTTGCGCCAGAACCAACCATGGCTACCGTCAAAAGCAGCTGTAATGGACCCCTCTTTTATTTTTTGAGACCCTTTTTCATAGTTGTGGTAATTGATGTTCAGCGCTTTAGAGTCCCCATGAACATCAAAATTGGCACGGCCGCCATTTGTGGACCATGTATACATCAAGGTTTCTCCCTTACGCATTTGGGTTTTGACTTCAGCCCCCTGGTTCGGTTTAAGCGACAGGCGGATTGCCTTTTGGTTTAGTGGCGTTTCAGGTTCGGGTATGGGTGGCGTATCTGCAGCAGGTGCCTGTGACGGCTTCTGTTCTTTTGCCATGCGCTGCTGCGCAGGCAGTTGTTCCGGTTTGGCATTATCTTCGGCAGCTTCTTTTGCCAGGGAAACTTTAATCTCTCCCATTTTTTTCAACCCGATGGCGCTGCCGATACCGGTTGGATCAATTCCATACTCGGCAGGCAGTACCGTGGTAATCAAAAGAACTGCCGCAGCAACTGCAGCATAAATTGTTGATTTGATTAGTTTCCGGTTTGAAGGAAGCTCTCTGTTGTCTGGTATGTTTGAATTATACATTTTACTCCTTTGCTGATCATTTGAATATGTTTTAAGAAACGATATATCCGGTCATTTGGTATCCCATAAGCATAAAACCGAGCATCATGGTAAGCGTATTGGCCGTGTATGCATGCCGTATAAACAAATCTGATTTTCGCCAATAGGTAATTGCGATAAGAATGACAGACAGGGCCATCAGCTGACCGATTTCGACACCGATGTTAAAAAAAACAAGATTTGGCAAAAGGCCTTCCGGAGCGAGTTTATACTCCAACACTTTGGTTGCAAGGCCAAGTCCGTGAAACAGGCCGAATACCAGGGTGGCCACTTTGGTATTGGGCTGAAATCCGAACCAGCGCTGGAACGCCCCCATATTATCCAGGGATTTATACACCACGGAGAACCCGATGATCGTGTCAATCACATACGCACTGATATTGATTTGCATCAACACGCCGGAGAGCAGTGTAATGACGTGACCGGCAGCAAACAATGTCACATATATACAGATGTCTTTGAGACGATACAAAAAGAAGATTACACCCAAAAGAAACAACAGATGATCATATCCTGTCATCATGTGCTTGGCACCAAGGTAGATAAATGGAATTGGCAATACACCGGAAACTTCTTGAATGTACCCTTTGTCTCCGATCGTTACACCGTGCGCAAATACATCGGGAACAAAACCACCCAATGCAACAGCCACGGCAATCAGGGTAAAAATATATACCCTTCTACATCCGATTGAATGTTGAATAATCATTGATAACACCTATTACGCAGTTGTATTAAACGAATTATGCTCCAGAATAACAGAAAGCCAATGATGACAAGGGGTTCAACAAAAGCCCCCTTGGACAAATGCCATGCATGCCAGACATCACTCCGGATCAATGAAATTAAATAAAACGGGTTGGAAATGGGGGAGAGTTAGACGCCGATACGTAATCGTTGTGTTTTCAAATACAGATCGTTTCTATGGAAAGCAGCAGGTGGTTCCTGCATTGACAGTTTAAGGATTTCAGAATCATCTATAGTATCATGGCCATGATAAAAAATTTGGTCCTGAAACAGATTTTTGGTGAGTGGGATTCCGTTTTGTGAAGATATCTGCATACCGCCATGCAGATGATCCCGAATATAAGCGGCAAGCCCAACATCAATCGGGTGATGGCTCGCGCTGCCATCCGGCATGGAATGATCATGAGGGACATGCTCATGGCTGTTTCCAAATTGGTGATTTTCATAAACAGCATGCATTGCATGTTGGTAGTCATGCCCCCATAGCGGGCCGGACACCGGAAACAGGTAGGCGGCCAACAGCACCAGTATGAAAATCCGTTTAACCATAACAGGTCGAAAATAAATGCTTAAAAATGCTGTGTCAAGAATAGTTCGCGTGATGTGTCATTACCAAATAGTTAAAAACCGCTCTTCACACGGAAAAGTTAAAATCTTCCCAAACGGCTTGAGTTTAACAATCGAGCCTGCAAATAATTCTGTGTAACTGCCATTCTTCTACACGGGGAATCTACCCTAAAAAGCAATGGCATGCTCCATTTCTTTGACGCAGACATTGTTTTCAACTAACTGATTTTAAAAGCTGAATTTTTACCTTCGCAATATGCCGTTTTGATGGCATTAGGAAAGCCTTTGAGTCCATCAACGCAAGCAATGAAAATATCTTTCAGCCCACGGTTTTGCAACTATGTTAAAAAGTATAGCCAGAACTTGGCACCTTCAGTCTCTGCAAACCCAATACCCATGAGTTCTTTGTGGCCTTCAGAGTTAATTCACAGGGTCAGGTACACGGATTTATTTATAACCTGGTTATCCCTTTGAATTTAACAACAATACAATCAAGGTAGATAAGAAGAAAAGCGTCTTCCTAATTCTAGGCATGGGTCCCAAACTGGTCATCGGCTCAGTGATCCTTGCAGCTTAGGGCTTTCCCTTATCTGTGATTTTTGGTCAGATTTCGGCCATCTGTTTTGAATCCACGGATCTTTCCCACCCGGAGGTCATTGGTGCTGCTGTTTTGGGACAGGGTAGCCGAGCTGCCAAGCTTGGTGACTCTGGACTTCTCGCCATCTGGGTACAAAATTCCATACCACATTGTGATAGAAAATCTTGACAATGCCGGGATGTTTATCCTATAAACTGAACTTTGTTTAAAGTCTAAATGACTTTTATTAAAAGAAATATTTCGGAGGGTAGTCAATGGAAGAATCGCAGAAGACGCGTTACGATAAGCTGCATCAGAAGAGCAGCGCCTTCGCATCGCGTTCGGAGTACCTGGACAATGAGTTGTCCATTATGAAGCCCAAGCGGTGGGGGATTAACCTCCCCTTTCGGGATTACCGCATCGAGCTGGAGGATTTTATCCCGGCCATTGCCGGGACCATCGGTTTGGTGGTCATGTGTTCTGCCCTGACCCGGGCCTTTGCCGATGTATACGGTTTGGACACGGCTTTTATTGTGGAAAATGTCCGGGTGGACATGTTAGTGGTGTCCCTGTTTTTTGTGATTCTTTTTTCCGGTACATTTAATCCCCGGGCCAACTTGCCCGGGATCCATGGACCCATGATGCCCTTGATTCCCCTCATGGCCGCCTCGGGTACCCATCCTTTGGCTCTGGGCATCCTCATTGCCCTTTTCGGGGTGATCCTCAGTATTACCAAGGGAGGGTCCCGGCTGATCAATGCCACCAGCGCCGGGGTGGCCGGTGGCCTTTTGGTGTTTTTGGGCGCCTCGGGTACCCTGGGCCAGGCCTCGGCCATGATGACCTGGGCCACGGGCATTGAGATGGGGTATGTCGGTACCCTGGTCCTTTTTACCAACCTCATCCTTTACGCCTACCTGGCGCGGATTAAGAAGCGCTGGCTGGCCATTCCCCTTTGTTCTTTCCTGGCCGCTGTGGTGGCACTGCTTCTGGGTGCACCCTTTGAGTTCACCACCGGCCCGGGCCTGCCCAACCTGAACCCTTTTTACTGGTGGGGCGCCGACACCGGGTGGAAGATTGGTCTGCCCAGTGCCTCCCATTTTATTGCCTCCCTTCCATTTGCCATCCTGGCCGTGGCCATGTGGCCGCCGGATTTCCTGGGCCATCGGATTTTCCAGAAAATGAACTATCCGGACAAGGCCAAAGACGTGGTCATGGATGTGGATGACACCATGATTGGATGTTCCCTGCGCCAGGTGGTCTCCGCCATCTTTGGCTCCGGCTGCATCACCTCTTCCTGGGGGACGTACATGATCCCGGCGGCCATTGCCAAACGGCCCATCCCTGGGGGCGCCATCCTCACGGGTGTCATCAGTATCCTGGTGTTGGTTCTGGGCTATCCCATGGACATTGCCGTTTGGCGGCCTGTACTCAGCATCGCCCTGTTGGTGGGGGTTTACTTGCCCCTTTTGGAAGCGGGCATGGCCATGGTCAAGGAGACCAAGGACTGCCAGACTGCTGGCATCTGCATCTTTTCATCGGCCTTTGTGAATCCCGTATTTGGCTGGGCATTGACCATGTTTCTGGACAATAATAGCCTCATCGGCGACGGGGAACGGTCCAAGATGCTCACCTACACGGACCGCCTGGTTATTCCCGGGGTAGCCTTTTTGGTCAGCACCGGTGCCATGGCCATTGTGGGAATGATTCCCGGAATTCCTGCCTTGATCGGTTAAATTCCCCGGGCATTGATTTGAAACAGCAATCCCCCTTTCACCTTGTGTGGCGGGGGGATTGTTATTTTTGAGAGGAATCCCCGGGATTCCAATGGATATTTCTTAAGGTGGTGCCAGTTCAGGGGACTGAAGTCATCATATCCAAAGGCTCCGATGCGGGACATTCATATTTGCGGTGTTAACAGCAGCCGGTATCCTTACCAATGATTTCTGGGCGAATAATGCCCTGCTCCAAACCGGCATGATTAACTATAATAGTCTGCTCAACTGCATTCGCCACCTGGCATTGCCCAAATGGCTTCGCACGGCAAGAATAAAACGCAGGTTATATCCTTGCGGTCAATTCAACAGGACCCACACCCCATTCACCATTCTCTTGTTGGATGAATACCAAGTTTATCTTCTTTAAAAAAGTACTGTCAGTACCCATCCATTTTATAATCTTTGCTTTTTCATCTGAGACTTGAATTTCTTTATCTGTAAATTCGTTTTGTAGCACATCTTGAATTGCACCAGCTGAAAAGTCCGTAAGACTCAATAAGTCATTGGTTCCAGTATCTTTGCTAAATGGTTTTGCAAATCCCAGAATTTCATATTTGTTATCACTGTACATTGCCAATGTGTGTCCAAGGACTTTTTGAGTATGAGAAAAATCTCTATTTTTTCCATCTTCATTTATTGAATCATTGTCACAAAGCCATAATATTTTTTGACCGTTTTTTGCTAAAATTGATAAGAATAGAGCTATAGGGTGGCATATCCTAAACAGTTTTTCTGCCTCATTTCCTTTCCATTTACCAAGATCATTTGTCTCAAGTAAAGCTACCATTTTTGCATGAGATGTCTTTTTGTTAGAACCAAAAAGTGTAGTAAAATTTTTATCTATTGAAACAGTTAATAGAAGGCCGTGTATTAGGCTATTAGCCGCATCTAAAATTTCATCAAGCGCTCTTTTTATAGGACCATATCGAAGGTCTTTATAGCCGAACTCTTTCCAAGGTTGATCTAATTGATGCTTATTTCTGATTTCTTTAGCGACCTTTTCGAACACCATTCTCTTGTCGGCGGAGCAAATTAAAAACGAGTAAGTCGAAAAATCAGCACCTTTATGCTCACCACCAAAATCAGATAAGATAAATACGCCTTTATCTTCGGAGAAATCAGGTAGGGACTGCAGTTTTTTAATTTCCCTTGCTAGCAGTCTACCATAAGCAGGGAATTCCTCTGTAATTTTGGGGAACTCAAAAGGACCAGGCTTGAAAATTTTTGTAAACGATTTCATAATTCAAAAGATTTGGGATGGGTTTTGAACCTCATTCTTACACATCATCAAATTCATCAATAATATTGTCAGCAGTTACAGGATTCCCAAATCCTATAAGACTTTCAATAAGGTTACCTAAACTTAACTTATTCTTTGTTTTGAAAGCCAGTAAATAAAGTAATGCTTCTGAGGTTAAAAGTATAAAACGCTTAATATCTGTATCCCAGGTTATTTCGTTAATAAAGTTATCAAAATTTGTCTTGAATTCATTGCTAACAATAATAAAACCTATTTTCTTATAGCCATTTTTTTGCAGCTTAGGGCAATAATGATTGATATACTCTCTAATTGCTCTGTCATCAGTACCCAAAGAATAGCCGCTATTATATGCTTTTGCATCAACTAAGAATGCCGTATTTTCTTTTCGATATTTTATTATTGCATCTGGGTTCCTGCCGGTTCCTTGCCCCAAAAACTCAACTTCAAAATCAAGCAGCTCAAAGACTTCAGCAACGATTTTTTCAAACTCATAGCCTTTTCTTGAAGCAGATTTATCTAATGAGTTACCTAACGCCGCAAGTTTTGATACTCTTGGAATAATGTAGTCTGATAAATCAAAGCTTGCACTTGCAATGAAAATCTTATTTTTTTCTTTCTCAATTATAATCGGTTTCGTTTTTCTATCAGTTTTCTTGTTTGGGTTACCTCTAAAATGCCAAAACGCGTGTTCGACATCCCAATTAGAAATTTCCCTTTTGGAATACTCTTCTATTATTTTTTTAACTTCTTCATTAAGATTCTGAAATTGCTCATAATTGTCGCGCTGATTGTTTTTTTCTTCCCAGAGTCCTATTTGGTCGAGTGTTTGAATTGATGCGGTATAATAGATTGCCCATTTCTCATAATTAGCAACTTGCCAGAAATATGATAGAAAATAACAGACAGATTTCGGATTTGGAACGAGCCTCTTGTCTTTTGCTTTATTGTATAAGGTTTGGCAATATTGTTCTAATACTCCTATTTTCCTCAATGCATCTTTGATATCTTTGGGCTCGGTAATCGTTTCAATTAATATTTTTTGAATATTCTTAATTCCCGAATCGTCTAAATTTTTTGTTAACTGATTAAAGAAAAACTGGCCCTTTATGGCTGTAAAGCCCCATAAGTTGTTACGTTTATTAAAGCTATCAATACTTGTTTTAAATTCTCCAACAGATAATTTTTTATTCTTGAATTGAAAAATAAGCTCTAAAAGGCTTTCTATTGCTTCAAGTCGTAATTCATCAATGTTTGATAGTTCATTCCCTTTAGTATCTAAAACCAATTGGTCAGACTCTATATAGTCATTCCAAATCTGTTCAATTTTCGCAATTTTATTTTTTTCTATCATATGTCAGTTGCCTATTCTGTATTTATTAGTACCGCATCCAATAAGTAATTGACCAAGTCGTTTATCACCTTAGTTATCCGACACCTAACCGCATATCATGAAAAACTGAATGATATCTGGCTATATGAAAACAGGCTGAATGGAAAGCCCAAAGTCACGATTATTGGACATTAAATTGATTTTTCGGAGAAATCAAGAATCCAGATTCTGTATTGTTAAATTTTTTGCAGGTCTTGATGCGAAAATTGTCAAAAGCTCACCGGATGATTTTTATTTCCATTGAACCCTTAATTGTAAGAAGAACAAATCAGTTTGCCTTTGCACGGACAGCAAGAATTCCTGCAAATACAATGAGGCACATGCCAGCCATGCCGGCAGGATTTGGGACGTCTTTAAACAATGCCACACTCCAAAGCAGGGCAAACGCCACATAAGCAAAGTCAAAGGTTGCAATTGTGGCCGGCGCCCCGTTTTGGTATGCGTATGCGGCCCCGATGCTTCCGATCATTATGGTTACCGCGAGAACGCCCATGGTCGACCATTCCGTCAGTCCCATTTCAGCCCAGGGACCGATCAGGAATTCATGTCCTGCAATCATCTGCGAAGATGGCGGCATCAAAATCAGGGCAATGGTTATCACTGCGCCGGTGAACAGCATTGACAGATTCAGCCAGATGGAAAGGACCAGAACATTCTCCGATTGGCAATGGGACCGGGTGAGTATCATTGCCAGGGCATACAATATGGCTGACGAAACCGGAAGGAGGGCATACCAGTTGAAATCTTCAATTTTGGGTTGAAGCACCAGCAGAACGCCGATGAATCCAAGCGCGATTGCCACCCAGCCCATGCGGCGGATACCATCGCCAAGAAAAACAGCAGCAAAAATCGTGATAAAGAGCGGTGACGTGTAATACGATGCTGCCGCTACGGATAAATTCACATGGGGAAGCGATGCATAGTAGGTGACCCACATCAGCGTCAGCATCACGCTTCGTGATAATGTCCACCCAAAAGATTTCGGCCGGATTGACGACCGCCACCTGCTGAACCTGAGCATTATAAACAGAACAGGCACGACGAGCGCGGACCGCAGACAGAAAATCTGCCACAGTGTAAAATCGGCACTGAGCCCTTTGATAGCAGCATCCCCAAGCGCAAGCATAAATACGGTGAAGATGATGGTAAGCACTGCGGAACGCGTCTTGTCAGGCATCTGTTTTATCCGGGTCGTCATTACCATTCCTCCAGGGGCTGTCGCCATATAAATGTATTGCCGGATTAAACCAAAGCCGGGCTTCGATGTAACATAAGGCGTTAAATAATTATCCGATCTATATTTGTCATCCAATCATTTTGAATAAGATCTGAAAATTATGTTAAGCGGAACGAATCACACCTGAACGCAAAAATCAAGTACGGCTGCCCCGGGACAAAGAACGAAGGGCGAAAAAGGATTGCATCCGGGCCGGGAACAGTTTAATCTAAAAAAACAATCTGGAAAGGTATCATTATAATTCATTGATCGTCACGACAATCCGGGGAAAAAAATGAAACGACACATCATCTCTGTATTGTTCCTGTTTCTTGTATTCCTACCATATCCCTGCGCGGCCGGGGAAAACGTCACCCTGCAATTGGGATGGAAGCACCAGTTCCAGTTTGCCGGATACTATGCCGCCCTTCATAAGGGATACTACCGGGCAGCAGGCCTGGATGTGGAAATTGTCGAAGGCGGGCAGGGAAAATTTGCACGCGAGAGCATGCTCAGCGGAAACGCCGACTATGGGGTGGCAGGCTCGGAGCTGGTCCTGCACCGCAGGGACGGGGAGCCGTTTGTCTTACTGGCGCCGATTTTCCAGCATTCGCCTTCAATCCTTCTGGTCCGGAAGGATTCAGGCATCAGGACACTCCAGGATCTTGTGGGCAAACGGGTCATGCTCCTTTCCGGAAAAAAAGATGCAGATATACTGGCTGCGTTCCTCAACGAAGGCATTCCCATCGATACCTTTGAACGGCTGGATCACACCTACAGCCCGGACGCACTGATTGCGCACCACACTGATGCGGTCAGCAGTTATATCACCAATGAACCCTACTACCTGGCCCTGAACGGGGTGGCACCGGGCATTATTTCCCCCCAGACCTATGGGGTGGATTTTTACAGCGACTGCCTGTTCACCACGGAGACCGAAGTCACAAAGCGGCCCGGTCGGGTTGATGCTTTTCTTGACGCATCCCTCAGGGGGTGGGAATATGCCATGGCCAATACCGGTGAAATCGCGGATTTGATTCTTTCAACGTACAATGCCGAAAAATCCAGGGACCACCTTCTTTACGAGGCCGAAGCCATACGGAAGATCATGCTGCCGGACCTGGTCCAGATCGGCCATATGAACCCGGGAAGATGGCGGCACATCATTCAAACATATGCCAGCATGGGCATGATCAATCCGGACTTCTCGCTCAAAGGCTTTTTATACGGTCCGCCCTCCAAAAAGGATTATGCCTGGCTCAAACGCGTGGTTTTCGCCGCCATACTGGCCAGTGCCTTACTGGCCACCGGTGCCCTGACCTTGTACCGGTTCAACAGAAAACTGGCCAGGGAAGCCAGGGAGCGAAGACAATCGGAAATTGCCCTGAAAAAAAGCGAGGAGCGATTTGACCTGGCCATGCAGCATACCAACGACGGCCTTTACGACTGGGATTTGATCACCGGGCAGATCTACTATTCCCCGGGCTGGAAACGGATGCTGGGATACCAGGACCATGAAATCGAGAACACCTATGCGGCCTGGGAGGAACTCACCGATCCCAAAGGGGCCAGGGATGCCATGGCCCTGCTCGACCAGGTGATCCTGGGAGAACTGGACCGGTTCAAGCAGGAATTCCGGATGCGGCACCGGGACGGCCATTGGGTGGATGTCCTTTCCCGGGCAAATGTTATCTTTGACGCGGGCGGCAAGGCGGTCCGGGTGGTGGGCACACATGTGGATATTTCCCAGCAGAAAAAAACAGAACGCGCCCTTGTCCGCCGTAAGGAAGAGGCGGAACGGTATCTCAACCTTTCCGGGGTCATGTTTGTGGGCCTGGATAAAAACGGGCATGTCAACCTGGCCAATAAAAAGGCCTGCACCATCCTGGAATGTGATGAAAAAGAAATCCTCGGCCGCAACTGGTTCAGCCATTTCGTACCCCTTTCCAGGCGGGAGGAGGTACGCAAGGTCTTCAGGCAACTGATGAGTGGTGAAATTGAACCGGTAAAGTATCACGAAAACCAGGTGGTTTCCAAAAGCGGGGTCCAGAAAATCATTGCCTGGTACAACTCCTACCTGACCGATGATGACGGCGAAATTATCGGCATCCTGTCATCGGGCGAAGATATTTCGGAAAAAAAGCAGTTGGAGGCCCATCTGTTCAACGCCAGGAAAATGGAGTCCATCGGTAACCTGGCCGGGGGCATTGCCCATGAGTTCAACAATATTCTGAGCATTATCATCGGCAACAACGAACTGCTCATGAGCGACCTGCCAGGCACCGGCCTGGCCAGGGAAAGCGCGGAAGAGATACGCACCGCAGGCAAGCGGGCCCGGGACGTGGTCAGGCAGCTGTTGACCTTCAGCAGGCAGGACAATGCAGTGCGCACTGCCCTGGATATCAGGCAGGCCGTGGGGGACGCCGTCAAACTGATCCGTTCGTCCACACCGGCAAATATCGATATCCAGTCCGTTCTGGAACCCGATATGGTGCCGGTGTTCGGCAATGAGACCCAGCTTAACCAACTCATGATCAACCTGTGTTCCAATGCGGCTGATGCCATGCCGGACACAAGCGGCTGCATTACCATCCGTCTGGACAATACCACCATTGACGCCAACCGGCTTGAAACCCATCCCGCACTCAAGCCCGGTCCCTATGCCAGGCTGGTTGTTGCCGACAACGGCATTGGGATCGACCAATCCATCATCAACAATATTTTCGATCCTTACTTTACCACCAAGGGGATCGGCAAGGGCACCGGCATTGGCCTGGCAGTGGTTCACGGCATTGTGGAGCGGCACGCCGGGGCCATTTCCGTGGACAGCACCCCGGGCAAGGGCACCACGTTCACCATTCTGTTTCCGGCCCATGACATCCCGGCCGGGCAGGCCACAGAACCGGAAGAAGATCTGCCCACGGGCACGGCTGCCGTTCTTTTTGTCGACGACGAGCCCGGCATTGCCAAGCTGGGCAGCCGCCATCTCAGCGATCTGGGCTATTCCGTAGTTTCATTCACCAGTCCCCGGGAGGCCCTGGACTGTTTCAGGGCCGAACCCGGCAGATTTGACCTTGTGGTATCGGATGTGTCCATGCCCGGGATGACCGGGGATCAGCTCACCACCAAAATCCTGGCAATCCGGCCGGATATGCCCGTGATCCTCTGCACCGGCTACAGCGCCAAGGTGTCCCAGAAAGAGGCCGATGCCATTGGTGTGACCACATTTATCATGAAGCCTTTGGACAAGCCCGAACTTGCTACTGCCGTATGGCAGGCCCTGAACCCGGACACGGCACCTGCTCCGGCATGAATCGGGACGATGCAGCCCTTTCCTGTTCTTTCAGATCATACGCAGAACAACCATGAGCAGGGGCACCTGGACCAGGAGCCAGGCATTGGTCAGCAGCCAGCAGGCATTGGCCAGGTCAATGTCCAGATCGTACAGGGTGGGCGGCACCATGGCAATGAATCCCACAGGCATGGATGAAAGGATGAGTACCACCTTTAGGGGCAGGCCGTCCTGGATGTGGTGGAGCCCGGCAGCCACGGCCAGGCCCGCCAGGGAGAGGGGCACCAGGAAAAACTTGATCCCGGCGATCACCCCGGCCGGTTTCAGGAGGGGCACCACCCGTTTGAACCCCATGGCCATGCCGATGGAAATCAGGAGCAGCAAAGCGGCCAAAGGAATGAGCACGGCATTGACCGAGGCGTACACCGGCGGCCTGGGCACACCGGACAGGTTGAGTATCAGGCCTGTGCCAATGCCGGAGGCTGCCGCCAGTACAAAGGGATCGGCCCAGACCTTGCGCATGCGGCTGCCCCATGTTTCCGCCCCTGCCACATCCCGGCTGAAGCCCTTGGCAACGGGAAACCCCACGGCATAATAGGCAAACTCCTCAAACAACTTGTAAAAGGGCACCAGGGCAAATCCCTGCTCTCCCAGGAAGATAAAGCAGAACAAAGCCCCCAGGGAGCCGATATTGGTAAACCCGCCGCACACCACATAGGCCCCGGTCTGACGATTGGCAAATCCGAACATCCGGGCGGCGGCATAGGCCAGGATGCCGCCCCAAAACAGGGCGAAAAGCCCCAGGAACGGCATGGCTGCGATACGCACCGACCCCAGGTCCGCCACCCAGGTGGCCCCCAGGATGGCAATGGGGTTCAGCACCAGAAGGGCGGTCCGCTGGAGGGTTTTCCGCAGGGTGTCAAGGGGCGGAGCGTTGCTGAGCCGCCCCTGGTTTACCAGGACCTGGAACAGGTAGCCAACGGCCAGGCCAACCACCACCAGGCCCAGGGAAAACAGAATCCGGTTCATGTGGCCTCCTTAAATGATGCAGGGCAGCCCACTGCCGCCCTGCATTTCTCAGTATCAGGTATCAGGACTATCCGAATTCCTTTTCAATGGCCTCCATGACCTCGTCAGACATGTTATAGGCATGTTTTTCACCCGGGAAAATCCCCTCTCTCACCTCTGATGCGTATTTTTTGAACGTATCGGTCATGAGGGTTCCCACATCCACGTACTGCTTGGCAAAGGAGGGGGTGAAGTTGTCGTACAATCCCAGGACATCCGGGGTGACCAGCAACTGGCCCGAACATTTGGGACCGCCGCCGATGCTGATGGTGGGGATGGACAGCTTGTTGGTCACGTATTCGGACAGCTTTGTGGGCACAGCCTCAAAGATGATGGCGAATACACCCGCTTCCTGGAGGGCCAGGGCTTCGGACACCACCTTGCGGGCGGAATCCACGTCACGTCCCTGGGCCTTGAGCCCGCCCAAAGCGCCGACAGCCTGGGGGTGAAGCCCCACATGGCCCACGCAGGCAATGCCCATGTCCACCACTGCCCTGGTTTTTTCAATGTGGTTGTGGGTGGCCTCGAACTTGACCGCGTCCACACCGGCCTCGGTCACGAACCGGGCCGCGTTTCTCATGGTGTCCTCCACCCCGTACTGGAAAGACCCAAAGGGCATGTCCGCCACCACCATGGTCCGGTCGCAGGCCCGGGCCACGGCAGTGCAGTGCAGCACCATCATATCCATGGTGGCGGTAAGGGTGTTGGGGTGGCCGTGGACCACCATGGCGCAGGAATCCCCCACCAGGATCATGTCGATGCCGGCATCGTTGACTTTTTTGGCAGTGGGGAAATCATAGGCCGTGAGCATGGTGATGGTTTCTTTGTTATCCCGCATGGCCTGTATGGTTTTAACGGTATGTTTTGACATAGATAACTCCTTTTACGTGTTGCTTAAATGATTATAAAATTGCGTCCCGGCATGTGGCCGGGGCTGCTGTGTTTACGGGTTTGGGGTATAAAGAACAGCTGTACCGGCAGAACCGAACAGCTGTATTTTGGATTCAACCGGAGCCTGCATGGCCTCAATGCTCCCGGACATGATCCGTACCAGTTCCGGGGGGCCTTCCGGCCTGCAGACCATGGTCCGGAGTTGCCGGGTGTATGCCGTGCGCACCTCGGTGTTCACGTTGAATTTGCAGACCCCCAGGGATATGGCCTGTTGGATGTCCCGGTCCGGCAGGCCCGAGGTGCCGTGGAGCACCAGGGGAATATCCACCTGGTCCCGGATATCAGCCAGGCGCGGGAAATCCAGTTGGGGCGGTTCCGGGTAATGGCCGTGGCGATTGCCGATGCACACGGCCACGGCAGCCACACCCGTGGCCCTCACAAATTCTGTGGCCTGGTCCGGCCGGGTCAGGGCGGCCCTGGAAAGGTTCACAGACTCGCCGTCCTCAGTGCCGGCCAGGAATCCCAGCTCCCCTTCCACGTCTGCGCCGGCCCGTTTTGCCAGGGCAGCCATATCTGCAGTGAACCGGCAGTTCTCGGCAAAGGGCAGGCCGGAACCGTCGGCCATAACCGAGGATACCCCGGCATCCAGGGCGGCCCGGATCTTACCGGCATCCGGGCAGTGGTCCAGGTGGACGGCCATGGGAACGGCTGACTGCTGGGCTGCGGACCGGCATAACGCCAGGAAGGGCCGTCCGCCAATGGCCAGTGCCGACGGCAGGACCTGGAGGATCACAGGGCTTTCCAGGGTTTCGGCGGCCCGGACCACGGCCAGCACCCCTTCAAGGTTGTAGATATTGAATGCGCCCACGGCAAATCCATGCTGTTGAGCCGTGTCCAGCAGCCGGGAAAACGGAAGGATCATGTGGCCCCCTGTCCCAGCATTTCCCGGATCTGCACCAGGGCATTGTCCGCCCCCACGTTGCCGGGGAACACCACATAGGACATGCCCGGATACCGGGACTCCGGCCCCAGTTGCCACACCGGAACCCCGGGCAGTACCTGGCCCATGATCAGGGCCCGTTTCACATCCAGGCCCTTTGTGGCCACATCACTGGAGGTGATGCCGCCCTTGGCCACCAGATACCGGGGCTGGCGGTCCAGGGACCGGACAATCCGGATCAGGCTTTGGGAAACGGTCCGGCCGATGTCCAGGCTGGCCCGTGCATCTGTGCCCGTGACCAGGGACCGGCTGGTGAACACCACCACGTCATGTCCCTGGGCAAGGTTTGTGTTGGCGGCCCGGGATGCCCGCTGGACTTCGTCGTACCGGTGGTCAGGATCCAGGAGACGCTCCACCCGGACCTCCACCCCGGACATGCCGGGCAATGCTGTCAGCGCCTTTACCTGGGCCGTTGTTTTGGGCACATAGGACCCCACCAGGAACAGTCCCCCGCATGGGGTGTCTGCTGCCAGTTCTTCCCGGCTCAGCAATTCCGGCCGGGGCGTGATCCCGGCCATGACCCGGACAAAGGCGGCTGCCGTGCGGAACAGGAAATGGGAGCCTTCTTCCATGGCCATGAACAGGGCTGCGGCCACCACTTCCACATCCCGGTAGGACACGGCATTGACCACACAGGCCGATCCCTTTCCGGTGCGGATGAGAATGTCCCTGACCTGTTCGGGCCCGCCGTTCCGGATATGGTCCAGGGATATGGCGGTCACGGTGTCAGCCGGAATGCCTCCCCCGGTTTTTTCCGCCACCCATTGGGTCAGGTCAGAGGCGGTGTAGGAAAAGGCCGCATCCCTGGCATAGGGGGTCTGGCCAGCGGGTACCAGGTCCTCGCCCTCGGCCACGTAATGGATATTGTCCAGGGTGTACCGTCCCCCCTCGGGAAAAAAGGGAAAGATCAGGTAGGGCAGGCCGGGCATGTCCATGGCCTGGGCCACGGCATCCACCTCATGGGGAAAATACCCCCGCAGGGTGGAATCGCTGCGGGAGATCACCAGGGGATCTACCCCGGCCCGTTGCCCGGCCTCTTTGAGACGGGTCCCCAGTTCAGTGCCCAGGGCGCAGGCCGCATCCCGGTCCAGGCTCCGGGAGTTGGTGAGAATAAAGAACCCCGGGCCCGGCCGGGTCAATTCTTTTTCCAGGACTTCCACCGGCCAGGTGGTGAGCACCGGGATATTGTGGACGGTCTGGGTGCCGGTGGGATCGTCGTCCAACACCACGATCTTTCTGCCCGAGGCGTCAAGCCGCTCCCGGATAAAGGGCAGCAGGTCATGGGGCCATTCCCGGGGCAGGTTCCCCAGCAGATCGGATTTTTGCTGTACGGATTCAGTCATGGGCATTTCCGGTTTTTATTTCAGTGAAAAAATATGCTGTTCAATGAACTGCCAGGTGGCCAGGTAATCCCCCTTTTCCATGAGGGCAACCAGCTTGTCCGTGCCGATGTGGTCCAAAAGATCCCAGATTTTCTGGGTGAGCCGGCTGTTGGCCGCAAAAGTGCCCCGGATATCCCAGCGGGTTGGGGAGGTGTCTGAGGTGAAATAGTCGTCATACCCGTATTGTTTCAGGTAAAAGAGGAACTCTACATACTCCAGGAAATGCTTGGTGCCGCAAAAGTAATCCCAGTCCCACCGGCCGTCGTTGTCATTGATGTGCACGTATGTCTTATAGGGGCTGTTGGCCAGCAGGGCCACGGCTTCTGCCGGGTTTTCATTGCCGTATATGGAATGGCCGAAATCCAGGGTCACCCCCATGTTTTTAACCTGGATATCGTTGAGCAGGCACAGGGTTTTGGCGGCCGTGTCCACAAAACAGCGGCCCCGGGTTTCGCTGGGCTTGTACTCCACGAACAGGGGGATTTCCGGGGTGTGGACGGCTGTCTCCCCCAGGGTGTCGGCCAGGTTTTTCCAGGCCACGGCATAATCGTATTGAAAGGCGAATTCGTATCCATCGCCCAGGGGGCAGCAGGTCACTTTATCCGCGCCCACATCCCGGGCAAAATCCTTGGCCCGGCAGATCAGCGACACTGCCTTTTTCCGGATGGCCGGGTCAGTGGAGGTGAGACCGCCGTTGCGGAACTCGGGCTCTGCCTTGACATTGACGTTCACCGCAGCCACGGACAGGCCGTATTGGTCCAGCAGGTCCCGGGTGGATGCTGCGGTTTCTGCTTCGTAGGGAAAGACGATTTCCACGCCGGAATACCCCGGGATGGTGCTCAGCAGTTTGAACCGCTCCCCAAGGTCCAGGGGGGTGTTGTACTCGTGGAACCGGTCCTTGGTCTGGGACAGGAATCCCGTAATGATAGCCATTTTAAGCATATGATGTTCTCCAGTATAATGCGTAAGAAAATTAGCAATAAATCGTGATGAGTTGCAAAAATTGTATGGGCTCGTACCTGTCAGGCACTGCCTTTTATTTTAAGGACCAGGGCCTGCTTGAGCGCCGCGGTTTTCCGTTTGTACCAGGGCAACTGGCTGACAATGGTCCAGACAATGATAATAAACAGGATCAGGGAGACAGGCCGCTGGAACACGGGCATGAAACTGCCCTGGGATACCATGAGGGCCCGCCGGATATTTTCATCGGCCATGGGTCCCAGGATCACCCCGATCACCAGAGGGGCAATGGGATATCCCATGGCCGTGAGAAAGTAACAGATAATGCCCACGGGCAGCATCAGGTAAAGGTTGAAAATATTCAGCCCCAGGGAATAGGACCCGATGATGCACAAGACCCCGATCACCGGCATAAACACCTGGGTGGGAATCCTTAAGATCTTCACCACCTGTTTGGCCAGGAGCATGCCCGTCACCCACATGGCCATGGAGGCCATGAGCAGGATGGCAGCCACCTCAAGGATAAAGGTGGGGTGTTCAAAGGTGATCATGGGACCCGGGGTGACCCCGTGGAGCATGAGGGCCCCCAGGAGCATGGCCGCGGGCGGGCTGCCCGGAATGCCCAGGTTGAGCAGGGGAATCATGGCCCCGCCCACACAGGCATTGTTGGCGGTTTCACTGGCCAGCACCCCTTTGAGTTCACCCTTGCCAAATGTCTCGGGGTGTTTGGAGGTGTTCTTGGCCGTGCCGTAGGACACCCACCCGGCAATGTCCTCTCCGATGCCGGGTACGGCCCCGATACCCACCCCCACCAGGGCGGACCGGACAATGGCCGGGAAATTCCGGATCACCGTACCCACCTCCGGGATAATCCGCTGGAGCTTCTGGGCTTTGCCCATGGTGAATTTGTCCTTGAGCACGGAAATAATCTGGGGGATTCCAAATGCACCGATGAGCACAGGCACCACTTCAATGCCCGATTCCAGGTCGCTGAACCCAAAGGTGAACCTGGGGTAAAACTGGAGCTGGTCCCTGCCGATACAGGCCAGGAAAAGCCCCAGGAAACCGGCGATCCATCCCTTGATCACCAGGTCCGGGCTGGTGAGGGTGCCGGAGATCAGAATGCCGAAAAACGCCAGCAGGAAAAACTCAAACGAGGTGAACTGCAGGGCGAATTTGGAGATCAACGGCGAGATGCTTACCACAAAGAGCATGCTCACCACCGTACCGATGGCCGAAGCTGTGGTGGTGAGGCCGATGGCCCTGCCCCCCTCCCCCCGGCAGGCCAGGGGATATCCGTCCATGGCTGTGGCAGCCGCCGCAGCCGTGCCCGGGATATTGATCAGGATGGAGGCGTAAGATCCGCCATAGGTGCCCCCCACATAAATGGCCAGCAGACAGACCATGGCCAGGGGCGTGTCCATGCTGTAGGTCAGGGCCGTGAGCAGGGCCACCCCCAGGGTGGAGGTCAGGCCGGGCATGGCCCCGAATACAATCCCCAGGAACACCGACCCGAACAGGACGGCCAGGGACAAGGGCTGGGATGCAATACCCAGCAGGATATCAGAGAATGTACTGATGCGTTCCAGTATAATCATGGTTTTGAAACTCCGGGTATCGCTTAAAATTCAAAGTACCAGACAGCGTCCATGAGTGCCACCACCATCCCCTCAAAGGGCATGGGCACCAGCAACAGGTATTTAAAGGCCATGCCCACGGCAATGGGAGCAATCAGGGCCACGGCCAGTCCGGTATGAAACTTTCTCATCTGTTCCCCGCTGCCAAGGGCGCGAATCCGGGACCGGGCAAACCAGGCAAACATGGGAATGTAAACCAGCACCAGGATATCCCCGGGATAGGGCACCGCCCCTGATAACCGCTCCAAAAGACCGGTGGCCATGCAGAGCACCAGCACACCCGTCTGGCCCAGGTAAAACAGGAGCAGCGGTTTTAAAAGGCCGTCATCATCCGGATAAAACATGGAGATAAAGGCCACCAGGAAAAATACGGCTGCCGGAAAAAAATCAATCCGGGGAATCATGATGAAAACAAAACTGACCAGGAGCACCAGGATGGCGTAAAACCTTATATTGGACGGCCGGGTTAAAAACTCCCGGAACGCCGGGCCCGTGAAAAACCGGGCCGTATCGGCCAGGGCGCGAGACCCTGTATGCTTAAGGGCGGTGCGCACCAGCAGCAGCCCCAGCAGGACAATGGTACAGCCCACAAACAGCGGGAACACGGCCGGAGACACGTACCAGACGTTCTGGACCCCGCCCCATGAGTCTTTCATGGGCATTTTCAGGGCCTGGGACACGATAAACAGACCTGCCAGGACAATGGCGCCGCCGGAAAACAGATCGGCCTTCCTGAGTTTGTCTTTGTCCATCATGGTTGAAGTTTCCTTTGAATTTCAGTATACTTCGCGTTTGGAACCGGGCTTTTCCCTAATTTGGCGATGACGGTAAAGCCCGGTTCTTTGTGGTCGGCATCTTTATGATGCCGGCCCCTCTCTCCTTTTTGCGGTACAGGTCCGCAGGTCAGGGTTTGGGAATTCCCAGATCGGCCGGGTTGACCTTGGCCGCCCCAAGTTCCCATAAGGTCCAGGCAAAGTTGGACTCAAGGGCATCAAACACCGCCTTTGATTCCGCACCGGTTTTGCCGGACAGCAGGTAATAGTTTTCCTTGGCCCAGTGTTTCACCTTGTCTGTGGCCATGGCTTTTTTAAAGACATCCCTGAGATAGGCTTTGGCGTCTTCGGGTGCATCGGCCGGTACGGCAAACCCGATGGCCTGGGAGATTGGCAGATATTTGGAGAGTCCGGGATAGGCGTCAAAGGCTGACGGGATTGTGCCCAGGTCCGCGACGTCAAAGGAGTCGGGAATCAGCATGCCGAGCGCCCGAAGTTTCCCGCCCCGCAGCAGTTGCTGCTGTTCGGCAAGGGAGGTGACCACAACGCTGACCTCACCGGTCATGGCGGCGTTCTGGCTGGGGGCCGACCCTTTGTAGGGGATAAAGTTGAACTTGGCGCCGGACCCGTTTTCAACGGCCAGCAGGTTCAGATGGTGAATGGAGCCTGCGCCGGAAGCGGCCGCCTTGATGGTGCCGGGGTTCTTTTTGGCTGCTTCGATCAAATCTTTTATATTGGCGTAGGGGGCATTGGCGGTTACCGAGATCACATCCGGGGAGCCGCCCACGATAAAGGTGTCCCAGACATCGAATTTCTTGTTCCATCCACCCTGGACACCGGCCGTGACATTGGATTCGGACAGGCCGCAGAGGGTGTAGCCGTCGTGCCGCTGTTTATAGGCATGGCTCATGCCCACGGAACCGGCCACTCCCCCGGTCTTGTTGATGACGTTGATGTTCACGTCCATGAACTTCTGCATTTCTGCAGTGATGATCCTCACGCAGGTGTCGGTGCCGCCGCCGGCGCCCCAGACCACCACTGCCGTAATGTTCCGCTTGGGATAGGCTTTGCCGGCCATTGCAACCGGTGCCGCCGCCAGAATGATGGCCAGACATACCACTAAAACGCGTTTCATGCTTCTCTCTCCTGAAAAATTTAGGTTAAGGGATCCAGGCCACACGGCCTGGCTGACATGACTCTAAGTTCGGTTAACGTGCCGGCATCACCTCCTTGCCAATGGGTTGGGTTACATGGATGGGCTTACATGGGTTCTTCCAGTTGTGATTTCAGTTCATCAATGGCTTTCCTGAAATGTTCCCGCATCAGGAGTTCCGCCTTTTCCGCCCGTCTGGAGCAGATGGCGTCGATAATATCCAGATGGTCCCGGATGGTCGTGCCGGGCTCCTGGATCAGCCCTTCCCTGGGAACGTTCTGGTAGGCCAGGCTGATAATATTAAAGGTCTGGAGCATGGTGGTGAGGAACTCCCGGGAGGCAATCCGGGTGATCAGGGTGTGAAACTGCTTATCCGCCCGGGAGTAGCCGGGAATGTCCGTAATGTTATCCTGGCCTTCATATTCCGCAAATACGCCTCTGAGCGCCACGCACTCGGCATCGGTGATGCACTCGGCAGCCCGGCGGGCAGCCAGTCCTTCCAGCACCTCGCGGATCTCAAAAATACCGATCATCTCCCGGGTGGTGAACAACCGTACGAAAAACCCCCGCCTGGGTTTGACCTCCACCAGCTTTTCATGCTCCAGGAATTTCAGTGCCGCAATCAGCGGGGTCCTGGATATGCCCATCTCTTTGGCGAGCTTTTCCTGGGGAATTTTCTGGCCCGGCAGCAGGGTCCGGTCCTCAATCATTTCCTTGACCACCTGGTAGACTTTCTGGTCGAGATTTTCGTAATTCGCTCCGATGTTTTTTTTCATATCCGGTCCAATGCTACCTTGCTTGTATTGAATTTTGTATTTTGAATACAAAATTCAATATCGAATTACAAAACCAAGGTCAAGGATTTTTTATCCAATTCTCATAATTTTCTTATCCAAACGTAATATTTGGCCTTAACATCCGTTGCCGGACCTTGTGATCCACGGCTCCGGGGTTCATGAACCGATTTCATATCCGCCCATGAAAACAATGCGTTGTACAAGATTCAACTCTTTTTGTTAGGATCATGCCAGGGTCGAAAATCCTTTAATATTGCAATGATATTCAAAGGCGGGAAACAACATCACAGGGACACTCCCCTTGGAAAATGCAGGCAACTGCTGTTTCCGGGGCGTTCCCAAGGAGCCAAGAATGGGACTTGAATTCAACAATGAAACCTGTTCCGGGTGCAAGGCCTGCGAACTGGTGTGCTCACTACAAAACCTTAAAAAAGTCAATCCGTCAAAAGCCCTCCTGAACGTATACGGGAAATTCCCGGTGCCGGGAAAATATTTTGTGGATATCTGCGACCAGTGCGGCCAATGCGCAGTCGCCTGCCCCAGAGACGCCATCCGGCTCAAGGGCGGCACCTACCGCATTGACCGGAAGCGCTGCGACAACTGCCTGGAATGCGTCGGGGCCTGTCCGGTCCGTGTCATCAAGGTTGACGACGACGGCACCCCTTATAAATGCATCAACTGCCGGCAATGCGCAGAGGTCTGTCCCCGCGATGCCTTAACCTTTTCCTGAATCCATAAGGAGGCGCCATGTTATACGGATATGCAGGCCATACCCTGAGAATCGACTTAAGCACAGAAACAATAGACACCGAACTCCTGAAACAGGAATGGGTGGACAATTATATCGGCGGCCGGGGATTTACCGCCAAAATCCTTTACGATGAAAATCCCCCGAATGTAGACCCGTTTGATCCGGAAAACCGGTTCATCATTGCCATGGGCCCGCTAAGCGGACTTTTCCTGCCGGCATCGGGCAAAACCCATTTCTGCACCAAATCCCCGGCCACAGGCGGATACGGGGACAGCAACATGGGCGGCCACTTCGGCGTAAACATGAAATATGCCGGATATGATGTCACCATTATCCAAGGCAAGGCAGCCCGCCCCTCTTACATCCTGATCGACGACGACAGGGTTGAAGTCCGGCCGGCCGGTGAGTACTGGGGCAAAACCAGCACCCAGGTGGAAGAAGCACTCAAGCAGGAACTGGGAGAGGACTTCCAGGTCCTGACCATTGGACAGGCCGGCGAAAACCGGGTCAATTTTGCCTGCATTTCCCACGATTTCGGCCGCCAGGCCGGCCGCATCGGCATCGGTGCAGTGCTCGGCTCCAAGAACATCAAGGCTATTGTGGCCCGGGGCACCAAAAGCATCCCGGTATTCGATCCCAAAGGCCTGCTCAAAAAGGGCAAGGAAACCTATGCGGCCTGCCGGGAAAAACCCGGGTTTACCGGATGGACCCCCGAAGGCACGGCCGGGATCACCAACTGGTGCAACGATGTCGGGGCCCTGCCCACCCGGAATTTCCAGACCTCCAACTGCGATTATGCCGACGACATCAACGGCAAGGCCATTCTCAAAGAGCTTAAAATCACGGACAAAGGCTGCTTTTCCTGCCCCATTCCCTGCGGCAAGTACGGACGGGCCAAAACCCAGTTCGGCGAGGTTTACGTGGAAGGCCCGGAATATGAAACCCTGTCCCTTCTCGGGTCCAACTGCGAACTGTCCGATATCCACGGCATTGCCCACACCAATTACGTATGCGACGAACTGGGCCTGGACACCTGTTCCGCCGGGGTGGTGGTCAGCTTTGCCCTGGAGTGCTATGAAAAAGGACTGATTTCAAAGCAGGACATGGGCCGGGATGTACAATGGGGGGATCTTGAATCCATTGTACACATTCTGGAAATTATTTCCCGGCGGGAAGGTATCGGCGATGTCCTGGCCCTGGGGGTAAGGGATGCCGCCGAAAAAATCGGCCATGGCTCGGACAAATTCGCCATCCATGTCAAAGGGTTGGAATGGACCGGTTATGAAGCCAGGAATGCCCCGGGCATGATGCTCGGCTATATGACGGCAGATGTGGGCGCCCACCATGCCCGGTGCTGGGTACTCGGGTCTGACGTGGCCACGGCGGTTGGCGGAAACAAGGATGCCACGGTTCACGATCTGATTTCCGGTGGTGCCGACTTCAACACCATTCCAAAGGCAGACCATAAAAACGTGGTTCCCCTGGTGCTCAAGTCCCAGCATTTGCGGCCCGCCTTTGACATCCTGGGCACCTGCCGCCTCCAATACATGGAAATCGGCCTGGAAACCCGATACTATGAAGAGCTCTACTATTATGCCACGGGCAAGCGCCTGGATTTTGAAAAAGATTTGCTCCGCCTTTCCGAAAAAATCTGGCACCTGAACCGGATGTTCAACAAGCGGGAAATCCCGGATTTCGGCAGAAAGTACGATTACCCGCCCGCACGGTTCACCCAGGAGCCCATTCCCAGCGGCCCCAACAAGGGGCATTTTGTGGACATGGCAGTGATTGAAGAGATGCTGGACACCTATTACGCGGCCCGGGGCTGGGATGACAACGGGATTCCCACCCCTGAAACCCTTGAGGCCCACGGCCTTGATATTTAACCCGGGGCAATCCCGGATCAGGAGGGGGAAAGCGTTTGATCACCATTACACTCCGGTTGTCGGAAAGTCTGTTGTGCATTTTCAGGGACAGCGGACAGCCCAGAAAAGAAACCGTTGATGTCCGGGTAACCCCTGGCACCACGGTACGGGATATCCTGGCAGGCCAGGGCATCAACCCCCTTCTGGTGCCCATGGCCGGCCTTTCCCCGCCCATGTCCGGGACCCGGGGCAACACCCAGAAGCGGGTCGGCATGGATACGGCCCTGGACAGCGACGGCATCCTCACCCTTTACGGCCCCCTTGCCGGGGGCTGACCTTTCCGGGACCTGCCGACATTGGACCATTGAGCAGCGGCCCAAATCAGCGGCAACCCAGTCCTATGGTGGTCCGTTTTACTTTCCCAAACAAGTGATTATCTTTGGCATTAGCCCGGGTTTACCGGGGCCGGGGCACCACAGGTCCGGTCCCGGGAACGCCCATCACTCCCTTTACGGATGGATGCCATGGATACAGACAAAGACCTCGCCCCTTTCATTGAGACCATACAAAAAAACTGCGACATTTCAGATGCTGACGGTGCTTCCATTTTTTCCGTATGCGGCATGGCCTTGCGCCTGCGGGACCTGAACAAATGGGAGCGGGGCCTTGCCCCCTGGGCCGAAGAAGATCCTGCAAAGCTTCTGGACTGGATCGATAAAAAAGAACAGCTCTGGGAGGCGTCCGCAAATACGGATTTCCTTCCTCTTCCCCTCATGGGAAATACCTTTGACCCGTTTGACACCCCTGGTGTGAACCGGGTGCTTGCCCGGTTCGACCTGTTCTACGGGGCCGGGTATGCCCATTCCCTCAAACCCTGTTTTTTCCTGGCCCGGATCAAAGAAACCCGTTCCCTCGGCAACATCCCCGTCCTGGTCCTGGGCAGGGAGCTGGTCCGGGATCTTCTCACCCTCCCGGCCCTGAGCCAGGATAATGCCGTTGTTTTCCGGAGGGATGCGGCCCGGCTCTTTTTATGGGACCAGATGGCGTACCTGAAAAAATCAGGGCAGCGGTTCCTCCGCTTTGCCCTGAGGCGGTGCGGCCTTCCCGATCCGGGAGTCGACAGTCGGATCAGCCATTTTGAATCCATTCTCTCGGTCCAGGAACAGACCTACATCCACCACGAGGCAGGCGAGCTGAGTGACACCGTGTTCAACCGCGACCGGTTCAGGGAGATTCTTTCCGAGTTCCCCCACTCGCCCATTGAATTCCTGGCCAGGACGGTCAAGGATCTTCTGGCGGATACAGGCCCGGCAGGCACCCTGGCCCATATCATCGCAACCGAAAACGCCGCCGCACTTGGCTTTTACGCGGCCTTCCAGGACGGCCTGTTCCCACCGCTGTTTCCCCGGCTCCGCCAGGCCGTTGAAAAATTTGCTGCAGACGGAGACTGGACCGGTATTGCACAGGCACAACAGGAAGGGTTTGACACCGCAGCACAGTATGCCCGGGACCTGACAACCCTGTTCCTTGACGGCAGGCAAACCAATGATATGGAACAGGCCGCCGCAAAGATCAATGCGCGCCTGTTACAGCCCCTGGTGGATGCCCGGCCGTAACCGGCATACGGGTGCCGGCATTTTTTTCCCTGGCGTGCATGTATTTTGCCGGGCTGTAAAACACTCCTTACGCTTGGGGACGGCTATCCCCTTGAAAACAAACCCTTTTTAAAATATTTATGCCTGGCATGCGGTTTGCTGTTTACGATTTGTCTGCAGCATGAACACATTGTCAACACAATAACACGAGGACGGCCATGCATATTGAAACCATACTAAACGCTCTTGCCTCCCCACCCAAAACATCATCATCCCGGATACCGGCTCCGGATTCGTCTGCCGGCAACAACGCTTCCTTTGGTGAACTGTTGCGCGCAAGCACCAGTGACCTGTCAACCCCGTCTTTGCCCGCAACCGAATCTTCTGCCGGCGGCACCACATTCCACCACGGCAGCGGTTTGCGTGTGGCCGTGTCCGGGCATGCATATGATGATGCCTCCCGTATCAATATCCTGGATGAAAAAACAGCCGAATCACTCGGAATGTCACACCTGAAACCCGCGCCCGGAGAAGAAACCATCACCACCCAGGGCACATACGGGGTCACCATGACCCTTGGCCCTCTTGTCGGACATTTTCTCGATGAGGACGGCGGTGTTGCGGGCCTTCCCATAGGTGTAAAACCCTTGATGCCCATTGCCTATTACGGGGTTGGAGATGGCGAATACGGCCTGGGGCAGCCCCTTTTCAACAGTGAAGCGGAAAAACGCGCATACTGGCGGGAAAAAATAGGGGATTTCTCACAAATGCTGGAAACAGAGCGGCAGTTAAAAGCCCAATACGGCGACGACATCAAACTGGCCTATGACCATATTGCAAAGGAATATGTCATGCTGACACCGGATGATTACGGCTACGCCGATGCAAAAACCGGTGACCAGGCCCTGGCCGACCTGCAGCGGGATATCCGCTTTACCGGTCTGAGCCGCAATGAGGTAAATGAAATATTAGGATACTGAATTAATAAAGGCCGGCCGGAATACGCCGGCCTTTATTTCTTTTCTCATCGCCATCCGCCCCCTTCCGGCCATCACATCCTTATAAAACTTTAACTTGTTTTTCAGCCCTCCATCAATTAAACAATGTTTATATTCTCAATCTTTATTAATCGTTCTTGATCGACATTAACCCCAATTCAGGAGATACCCATGAAATCTTTTGGACGCATTTGCGGCCTTCTGGGTGGTATATTGCTCTGTCTCGGGCTTTCTACCACACCTGCGGCTGCAAAAAAGAATGTGATTTTAATGATCAGTGACGGGCAGGGATTCGGGTCTGTGATGGCCACCGATTTTTACCATGGAGAACGCGCCGTGTACGAGGCGTTTCCCGCCAAATTTCTCATGACCACCTACAGTGCCGTCGGCACCTACCGGCCCGATATCGGATGGCAGATCTTCGGCTCCCACCTGATTGACCCCACAGATTCTGCAGCTGCGGCAACAGCCATGGCATCGGGTGTGAAAACCATTCCCGGAATGGTTGGTAAAAATCCTCTTTTCATCAATATGAAAAATATCGTGGAAACGGCATCGGGCCAGGGCATGGCTACCGGCGTGGTGACATCCGTTCAGGTCAGCCATGCCACACCGGCCGGCATGGTTGCCCATGAGACATCCCGGAACAGCTATGCCCAGATCGCCAATGAAATGATTTATGCATCCGACCTTGACGTGATCATGGGCGCGGGCCATCCCAGGTATGACAACAACGGCAATCCCGGGGCATCCGGCCCGGAGTATAAATATGTCGGCGGCGAAGATGCCTACAACGACCTGACAGATGCTGACGGTGCAATATCAAAGGACGGAAGGCCCTGGACCTTTATCGACGATAAAGCTGACTTTAGGGCCCTGGCTGACGGGTCGCTCCTATCCGACAAGGTCCTGGGGCTTGCCAGAAGCGCCACCACCCTCCAGCAGGCCCGGTCCGGCGATGTCCAGGTTGTGGATGAGACAAACAAAAATCCTGCCGTGCCCGACCTGCCCACCATGGCCGCCGGTGCCCTGAATGCCCTGTCATATGATCCGGACGGCTTTTTTCTCATGGTGGAGGGAGGGGCGGTTGACTGGGCAAACCACAGCAACCAGAAAGGCCGCCTGATAGAGGAACAAACCGATTTCAACCGCGCGGTTGCCGCTGTTGTGGACTGGGTCGACGCCAACAGCAACTGGGATGAGACCCTTTTGATCGTTACTGCGGATCATGAGTGCGGTTATATCTGGGGCGCGGAAGATCACGCCTTTACCCTGGTCCGGGATAACGGCCCGGGCAACATGCCGGGCATGGTATACCACGCGGACGGGCACAGCAATGTACCGGTGCCGTTCTACATGAAGGGCAACGGTGCAGCATCCTTTCTTGCGGAACTGGTGGATGGGAATGATGCGTTTTTCGGCGATCTTGTGTCCGCCTTTGATCCGGATTTCAACGGTGACTACATTGACAATACCGATGCCTTTGCCGTAATGAACCAATGGATTGCGGATGAGTCAAACGGGACAAACGGCAGCGGCCAGTGGTTTAAAGGGGATCTTCATGCCCATTCCCTGCACAGTGACGGCAACGCGCCCGTGTCTGCCGTCATCA
The DNA here is from genome assembly GCA_036881925.1 of Desulfobacter sp. GTDB lineage: Bacteria > Desulfobacterota > Desulfobacteria > Desulfobacterales > Desulfobacteraceae > Desulfobacter. The sequence goes on along the minus strand of JBAJNJ010000001.1, from coordinate 335,161 downwards.
GGAATGTCGAGGACAAAGCCCTTGATTTCTTTGCCCTGACCGAACACGACAGCGATATGTTTGACCCGGGCGATTACGCAAATGTGATTCCAAGCCACTGGCATGACCCGGATTACGCGTCAGACCGGGCAGTGTTGCTCTACGGCGTGGAATGGACCACCGGAAAGGGCCATGCCAATGTCTGGGCGGCAGAGCCCTTTGACTATGCCCCGCTCTGGGAAGCCAACACCAACCAGGATGCAACGGCTGCCGTACACGGGGCGCATGAAGGAAACGCCCTTTTTTCCATCAACCACCCTTCCGCAATATTCTGCTGCCCATGGGAATATGATGTCGACAACCTGGTGGATACCATTGAGATCTGGAACAGCATGTACCGTATTCCCAATCTCAACGGCTGGTCCAGCCATCCGTTCTGGGATGCCCAGCTTCTCCAGGGGCGCCGGGTAACAGGGCTTGGCGGATCCGACACCCACAAACTGCCCGATTACGCCTCCGGCCTCGCAGCAAAGATCGAAGCCGCCCTTTTCACCCACGGCAACCCCACCACCTGGGTCTATGCCCGTGACAGATCGGCAGACGCCATTATCACCGGCCTGAAAAACGGCCATGTTTCCTTAAGCTATGCGCCGGACAAGGAACGGCTGGACTTCACAGCAGACCGTGACGGCGACGGTTTCTTTGAGACCATAATGGGCGATAACCTCGTCCAAAACGGGGACCGGGAAGTGACATTTAAAGTGGATATTCACAACCCAGAGCCCCCGGGATGGTTTTCATCCCCCAAGACAGAAGAGATAAACGCGCAACGCCTGCTTGACCTGGCTGCCGGGAAAATCGATATTTCAGAACTCATCGGCCTGCTTTTCAAAAAAGACACCTATGTGGTGGGAATTCTTAAAAACGGCCTGCTGCACAAGGCTTGGATTTTAAGCGGTGGCGCTGCCAGCGTTTCCTTTGTTGATACGCCGAAAAAAACCGGCCGTACATACTATCGCGCCGAACTGATCGGCAACCCCGACCTCTCCCTGATTCACCGTCTGCTGTATGGACGGGTAAAGGCTGTGACCAATCCGATTTATGTCAATTTCCCGGCGCGTTAGTCCCCTGTGCTTCCCAGAATTGAAAAAGGCGGTGAGATCCATATCCACCGCCTTTTTTACCCCAAACGAAACAGGAGGGGATGAAGCGTATATTTACACTTTCGGAAATATTTTCTTAACAAAAGTATGGATATCATACCTATGTTTGGTTTATAAGAGAAGAGGAGCCGTTGTGGCGGCATCATGATTTTTCCGACCATTAAACAGGAAGACAAACCATGAATACCGACAAAAAAAACAGTCTTTATATGGTTCTGCTGACCATCACCGTCTTGGGAATTGCAACCCTGATACCATTCCCGGGCGCTTCGGAACCATCCATCCTGGGATACCGGGCCATTTGCACGTTCTCCCCGATCAGTACGGTCCTGCTGCTTTACGGCGGGCTTTTGATCTACGGCAGAATCAAAAACGGGTAAACTTTCAGGGTCAACGCATATAAAAATCAGGATAAATGATTTCAGGGATTTAGACGTTGTCGCAAACGCAAAGAAAAGTATGCGAACTTTTTAAGTATTTGAAACCATATGGATTAAAAAATCATGCCAGATGTAAATGCGTTTGCCCTGGGTAACCCTGCGTTGGCTCTTACCGCCCTTTATGATGGTATCGTCCTGCCATGACAACACAAGCCGGGGCACACACAGGAATTCTTATTATTGACGATGACGAGGGCCTCCAGGACCTTTTGGGCGAGTATTTTACCAAAAAGGGATTTGCCGTGGCCCATGCCCTTACCGGGCGCGAGGGCATTGACCGGCTCAACGGGTTTGATGCGGATGTGGTGGTCCTTGACCTGATGATGCCGGAAACAGACGGGTTTGAAACCCTGAAGACCATCCGCAAGACAAGCGACCTGCCCGTGATCATGCTCACCGCCCTTGAAGATGAAACCGACCGGATTGTCGGGCTTGAAATGGGTGCGGACGACTACCTGCACAAACCCATCAATCCCAGGGAACTCCTCGCCAGGATCAAGGCCATTCTCCGCAGGACCGGCACAGGCCGGACCGTGAAAAACTCCCAGCAGCCGCCCATTGAAACAGGCGTTTCAATAGACCCGGACCGGGGGGAAATACGGGTGGACGGCAGAGAGATTGACCTGACCCGGGTGGAATTTGACCTGTTGCAGGTCCTGATCCGCTCACAGGGCAGGATCGTCACCCGGGACCGCCTCATGGACCTGGTCCGGGGACGGGATTTTGAGGCGTATGACCGGTCCATTGACGTACACATCAGCCGCATCAGGAAAAAAATCGAACCCAACCCCTCAACCCCCGAGCGCATTAAAACCGTCTGGGGCAAGGGATATAAATGGGACGGCGGGCCGGTACAGCAGCCCGAAACAAGATAAACCGCCCCACCGCGCCGGCTGTCTTTATTTACATGGATGCGCCGCTCTTGCGGAACAGTGTCCTGATCTGTTCCATGCGCTCTCTGTTGACGCCCAGGTCCGAATATCCCACACGGGAGGCAGACCGGATATGGATAATGCCCTGCCCAGAACCCTGTCCGTCACTTTCAGGAAACCAGAATTCAACATCATCAATGAACCTGAACCATTTGGATTTAAATTCCGCATGCAGGTAGTCGGATTCATCGGACACGATCCTTGCGTTGCCCATATCCACCACAATGGCCCGGAGACGCTCAAGTGCCTTTTCACGTGTACCTTCGTAGACCAGAGGATCAATCCTCTGCGTGTCATTGCCGCTCTGGCTGCTCACGCAATTGGGGCTGCCCGGGCAGGGATGCAGGCCCTTGCCGCTGACAACGCCTGTCACAGGTGCGGAGGAACATCCCGTGATCATTGCCAGGGCGGCTGCCGTAAAAATCAGAATTAGCTGTTTCATGTCTCGTTCTCCTTTTTAATATCTTGTTGGGGTGTTCCCAGTTCAACGTTGAAAATGGTCCTGTTCTGCTCACGGCCGTACCAGATCCGGCCGTTGTGAAGTTCTATAATCCGGCGGCTGATGGCAAGCCCCAGGCCGATTCCCCCGGTATGCCGGTTTCTTGAGGCGTCTGCCCTGAAAAGGGGATCAAAGATCCGGTCCTGGTCCCCGTCAGTCAGGCCGGTGCCCGGGCCGGTGTCGGATACGGAAAAACGAACGGTTTCACCTGATCCGGCAGCACCCAGAACAATGCGCCCGCCCGGCGGGCAGTGCTGACGGGCATTGTCCAGAAGATTCTGGATCACACGGAAGATCCGGTCCTGGTCCAGGCGGACCCCAGGCAGTCCCTCCTCCAGGTCCAGACTGAAATCAACCCCTTGTTTTTCCATGATGGCCCGGTTCCGGGAAAACGCATCACGGACCAGTTGCCCGGGCGAGACCCGGTCCAGGGCCAGCCTGAACTCAGGCAGGTTGATTTTCGAATATTGGGACAGGGAGCGGATCAGGCCGGTCATGAATTGGATCTCCGCTTCCAGCATCCGGATATGCCTTGCCCCGGCGTTGGTGTCCCCGCCCGCTTCCGAGAGCAGTTCCAAAGAGACTTCCATCCGTCCCAGGGGAGACCTGAGTTCATGGGAAATATCTGCCAGGAGTTGCTTTTTCGATGCCATCATTTCATTGACGGACCCGGCCATTTTTTCAAAGGTGTCTTCCAGCCGCCCCAGTTCATCACTGCGGAACCGCCTGCCCTCAGAACCCTTGAAACGGCCGGACGCCATCAGCTCCAGCTTGCCGGACAACCGCCGGATGGGCCGGGTAAAACTTTTGGCCAGAGGATAGATGCCCAGCATCAGAAACAGGCACATAACGCCCAGGGCGCAGACAAACCACACCAGGGCATTTGATGAGGATGCCACCCGTGAAATATAAAGGTAATGCACCTGGCCGGACCCGCTGTTTAACGGAATGAGATAAACCGTTCTGCCGGAAAAATGCCCGGACTGGACAAAAATCCCGTGTTCCCTGACCTGGCGGATCATCTCAGGTCCTATCATCCGTCGGTCCGGCCCACCTTCCGGAAACCCCGCCACATTTACAAATTGCGCATCAAAAATACCGGCCCGCATCCCATAGCTGTCCGAGACCAGGTCAATAAAGGCTTGCATCGCATCCCTGCCCTCTTCCCTGGCCACAAGGGTTTCGGCCTGGGCCGCAATAAAGCGGACATGGTTGCGGATCAACTGGTGCGCCTCTTTTGCCACAGGCCTGCCAAGGGTCACAAAAAACAGCAGGCCTGATGCCGCACAGGTCACGAAAATAAGCCCGGCAAAATACCCGGCCAGCTTCATATAGATATTTGCTTTCAAATCATATCCTTTTTTTTGTCTGGTGGATGGCTGCCCATGCCCGCGCTTAGGAATGGTCCACGCATCACCATACCCATGAAATGTAAAGGAAGTTTTTCAGGACATGTAAACAGCCGCGAAAATACGCCTGCAAAAGATTCGTGCAGGGTTAAGGCTAATGCAGGGTCAAGGATTTGATGTGGGCGATCAGGTCTTTGAACGCCTGTTTTTCAAAGTTCCGGCGCTTGAGATAAATATTGATCTGGTCGTTGCGCACCCCGATTTCCGGGAATAACTCCACAAGGGTCTGGTGCTCCAGCTCCTTTAACACCGTGTACCGGGGCACAAATCCCACGCCCATGGATTCAAGGGCGGCATTGATGATGCCCCTGACATTGGAGATCCGGGTGATCTGCCGGAACCCGAACCCGGCCTCTTCGGTCAGGGCATTGATAAAATTCTTCCACCAGGCCAGTTCCTTGTCAAAGGACAGCAGGGTGCAGCGGTTCAGGTCACGCACGGACTGGATGTTTCGGGACTCAATATACTGTTGGGTGGCGATCACGGCATATTCTTCCCTGAGCAGGGGAACCGCTACCAGGTCTTCATGCACATGGGGCACACAGTCAATGATAATGTCCAGGTCGTCTGCCAGAAGGGGCTCCAGCAGGCTGGCGTCCAGAAAAAAATCAATGTGGATGCGGTCATGGCTTTTGAGAAAGGGACGCATCCCCTTGATAAGCACGGAAGAGCCGAACTCCACGGGCGCACCCATGGTAATGAATACGGGATGCCGTTTTTCAGCGGCCAGCCCGTCCAGGGCATCCTCGATCCGGCTGAAAATTCCCATGCACCGGCGGTAAAGAAACTCGCCCTGCCGGGTCAGCCGGAACTGCCGGTTCTGGCGGTCCACCAGATCAAATCCCAGGTCGGTTTCCAGCTTTTTAATGGCATGGGATACGGCCGACTGGGTCAGGCAGAGTTTTTCCGCACACCCGGTGTAACTCTTTGTCCCGGCCAGGATATAAAATGTCTTGAGTTTGTTCAGATCTATCTGCATATTGCCTTTTCCCCCATACCGGGAACCTACCACAGGTGCAGGGATCGGGGCAAGGGGACCCTGGCGGGTTTTCCACGGTCTGCCGCCCCGGGCGGCTGTTCCGTATCATGGTTTGGCCCCGTGTTTATTTTGCATATTTTAACCTTGACTACCAGAACAATGTTTACTATACAGCCATAGAGTTATTATATTGTTTTTCTAATTCACTCTGTTTAATTCCCGGTTCCACCGGGTCGCTCCTGCTCACGCTCCTGCTGATTATCTTCACGTTCCCGTTCACCCTGCCCGGGTTTCAATGATTGAGGTTTTTCAGAACATATATTTCTGATTCTGTGTCATGTAGTTGTTTTTTATCCACGTATCCATTTCAACAGGAGGAAGTTATGAAAAAGGTATTGATGTTGGTCGTATGTGCGGTGATGTTGACAACAGGTGTGGCAAAAGCAAACCCGACCGGGCAGGAGTACCAGAACATCTGGGAAATGGCCAATCTGAGTGCGCGTGTGTATGACGGCCTCTGGGATTATGCCCTGGATGTGATCGCGCCTGTGATGGTTCCGGTGCTGGATTTTGAGGGTAACACCCATATGTGGAACCATGTCAGGTCCTATGGCGGAAGCAGTGGATTTGACGCCAAGCTGTTCCACAATGCCCAGACCGGTAAATATGCCCTGGTGTTCCGGGGGACCCAGCCCTTCAGCCCCCTTGACTGGATGAACGATCTTGCCCAGATCCTGAACGATTATATCGATATCAGCGTTCCCCAGTATGAACGGGCCATTGAGGTGGTCAACGAGGTATTGAACGAGGTGGGGTCTGAAAATCTCCAGCTGACCGGCCACAGCCTTGGCGGCGGCCTGGCCCAGTTTGCCGGGATTTACGCGGGCGTGCCCACGGTCTGCTTTGAGGCGGCCGGCACAACCTACGGGATGTTTGAGGATTTTTATATTTACTCGGACACCATCAATCTTCACAAACCCTATATCACCCATGTCAACGTGGTGAATGATCCCCTGTCCGACTTTGACGGTCAGATGAACAATAAAGCCCCGTTTTCCAACACCCTGCAGCACGGCGGCAAAACCTACTGGCTGGATCCCATCTCCCCGTGGCTGACCGGCGGTACACTGAACCCCTTAAGGGTGGCCAACCATTTTTACCACACCTTTGTACACCAGCTTTATCACAACAATTTTTACTAGGCCTGTGATATAGGCCCGGCAAACGGGTGTGGGTCCGGTTTACACCGTGCCCACGCCCAGAACGTTCCGGCAGTAGTCGACACTCCGCACAAGGGCGGTGCGTTCAATGTCCAGGGACCTGGCCATATTTTCCAGGTCCCCTTCCATATCCAGTTCGATATTGATGCGGTCCATGTCCGGATTGGCCCGGATCAGTTCGTAAGCAGCCTTCATGTCAAAATCCCCATCGCCCACGGCAGCCCCCTGAAGTTTCACCCCCCAGGGCATGTACCGGATGCGGCCGTCCCGGAAATGATTGGTGAATGCCCGGGGGGAAAGATTGCGCACGGCAGCACTGGGGTCCTCGGTGACATGGTAGCCGTTGGCCGTATCCACGCAGGCCCCCACAAGGGGATGGTCGATCCGGTCCAGCACCCACAGGATCTCTTCTGAAAAGGCATCTGCATGGTTTTCCACGGCCAGGCGGATGCCTGTCCGCTCCACAGCCGGAAGGGCGGCCCTGACCTTGCCCACAAAGTCCCGGAGTTGTGTTTTGACCGTGGGATGGAACCTGCTGGCCGCAAGGGGCCGGGGTCGTTTAACATCCACGGAAATCTTGCCGATGTCCGCACCCAGGCAGGCGGCAATTTCCAATCCCTCCTCAATACTGTGGTTGAGCGAAGGATCATAATCCGCATTCATGGAAAAGTTATACTCCAGGTAAAACCCCATGTCCCGGGCCCGGTCCCTGACCCTGTGAAGATAATCCGGAGACAGGCTTTCCAGGGCGGCATCATCCAGGTGCAGCCCTTCCAGCCCCAGTGCCGCACAATGGTCCATCAACTGCCACAGGTTCATCTGCCGGGGCCAGGGCAATTCAAACCCGCCCCATAACTGGCCGATGCCGTGAAGGTAAAATCCGTAAGTGTGAAATCCCAGCTTCAAAATGACGATCCTTTCTATAGCAAATGACAAAAATATGTTCCGAAAAAACCGCTGATGAGAATACCGATTCAGTAAAAAATACTGAGAACTTGAGCGTGATTTGCTGTGCAACCACCCAAGTTAAAAATTGAATCGGAACGGAATTCTGAAAACAGCGATAACGATATGGTCTGCGGTTTTTATGGTTATGCTGCCCCCAGTCCCAGGTAGGAGTTTCTCACATGGGTATCCCGGGACAATTCCCCTGCCGGTCCCTCCAGCACGATCCGCCCCTGCTCCAGCACATAAGCCCGGTCCACGATTTTCAGGGTGGAGTTGACATTCTGTTCCACCAAAAGGATGGTCACCCCGGTGTTGCTGAGGCGTTTAAGGGATTTGAACACATCCAGGACCAGGTTGGGGGCAAGGCCGCCGGACGGCTCGTCAACCATAACCAGCCTGGGGTCGCACATGAGCCCCCGGGCAATGGAGAGCATCTTGCGCTCCCCGCCGCTCAGGGTGCCGGCAAGCTGGGCCTGGCGTTCGGCCAGCCTGGGAAAAAGCGCATATATTTTTTCCCGCTGCTGTTTGATCCGGGCCTTGTCACGGATGGTATAGGCCCCGAGGTTCAGGTTTTCACTCACCTTCATCCCGGCAAACAAATCCCCGCTTTCCGTGATGAAGCTCAGGCCCAGGCGGTTAACCCGGTAGGCATCCATGCCTGCAATGTCCCGGCCCAAAAAACCAATGGTGCCGGCAGACGGGGCCAGCACCCCGCTGATGGCCCGCATCAGGGTGGTTTTGCCCACCCCGTTGGGACCGATCAGGGCCACGAACTCCCCTTTTTCCACCCGGATGGATACATCGTTGAGCACCGGCAATCTCCCGTATCCGGCATAAAGATTCTGTACGTCAAGCATGGCGATCCTTTCTTTTAGCAGTTCTTTCATGGTGTGTTGCGGGGCAGACCAAGGATAAATACCCTGGCCGGCCCATGGCCGTTAGTGGAGTTCTTCCTCGCCAAGGTATGCCTCGGCCACCCTGGGATTGTTCAATACCTCGGCCACCGATCCTTCGGCAATGAGCCTGCCGAACTGGAGAACGGCCAGGGAATCGCAGATCCCGACCATAAACTTCATGACATGCTCAATGGCGATGATGGTCATGCCCCTGTCCCGGATACCCAGGACCAGATCGATGAATTCCGGCAGTTCCGCCGGGGAAAGGCCGGACGCCACCTCATCCAGAAGCAGCATATCTCCGCCGATGGCCAGGGCCCGGGCCAGTTCCATGTATTTGAGCTGGATGGTATTCAGGTTCCCGGCCAGGGTCTGTTTGGGCATGTCAAACCCCACCTGGTCCAGGAGTGCCGCAGCCCGTGCTTCATAATCTTTGTGTGTTCCCTGCTCCCTGCCGAACCGCACGCCCACCACCACATTTTCCAGGGCCGACATGTCGTTGAAGGGCTGGACAATCTGAAACGTCCGGCACATGCCCCGGCGGGCCATTTTATACGGGGCCGCACCCGTGACATCCTCGCCCTTGAACACCACTTTGCCGGATGTGGGGGGACTGACCCCTGTGATACAGTTTAAAAACGTGGTCTTGCCCGCACCATTGGGGCCGATCAGGCCGAAAACCTGCCCTTTTTCAATGCGGACCGACACCCCGTCCACAGCAGTGAGCCCGCCGAATTTTTTCGTGACCTTGTCTGTTTCCAAAAATGCCATATTCATCCTCGGCACGGCACAGGGGCGCCCGGAAACCGTCCGCCCCCTGCCGCATTGGGTTTACTTTGCGTTTTCAGGAATAAACAGCTCCCCGGTTTTCTGGCTCGGGGGCCATACCACGGTGGGGTTTCCCTGGCTATACTGGATGATGGGGAACATCCATTTACCCGGACCGAATTCCGGATCAGGAAAGTTGGCCGGAGTATATACCAGTTCATCATGGACAATCCCCTTGTCCGAGGCGATTTTGCCGGTCATGACAAACTCCTGCCCGAACCGGTACAGGGTTTTGCGGTTGAGTTCACCATATTTCTTGAGGGCCGCGTTCAGGCATTTAATGAAAAAACGGCTGTAATCATATACCTGGCCGGCCGCTGCCGCACTGGGCTCAAACCCGTAAAGTTCCCTGAACTTTTTCGCAAACGCCAGATGCCCGGGTGTTACCCAGGTGGCCCGCCCTTCAATGGCTCCGTTGGATGCCGGTCCCATGAGCTTGTACCAGTCGCCGCTGTCCGCGATTCCTTCACAGAACAGCAGGGCCCGGACCCCGACCTCGGCTTTCTGCTTGGTCAGAGCCGCCACACTGGGCGGCACCGAATTGGTGCCGATCATGATGGACACATCCTTTTTTTTATAACTGGTCAGCAGGGGATAAAAATCGGTTTCATCCGGCCGGAAATAATCTTCGGACACACATTCCCACCCGATATCCTCCATCACCTTTCTGTAGCCTTTACCCACACTGCGGCCCCAGTCCGTGTCTTCGCCAAATACCACGAATTTCTTATTTCTCGGGGCATAAATCCCTCTTTTCACGGCATCTTCGACCATCTGGGCGTACCCTGCGGTTGTTTTGGTAGGCTCGGGCCAGCCCTTTCCGATCCAGTACCCGTAACGCTTGGGGTTGGACTTATATTTTTCATTGATGGTGCCTGCCGCGCCAATGCCGAAGTAATGGGGAATCCTGTTCTTGGACACCACGTTCATCAGGGCAATGGCCACGGAGCTGTGCCAGTTGATCATGCTCACGTCGATCCGGTCTCTCAGGGCAGCCTGCTCATAGGCCCGGACCGCTTTTTCCGGATCAGATTCCGAATCAATCCACACCAGCTTGATCCCATACTCGCCCACACGGTATCCCACCTCGTCAAACGCCATGTCCACGGCGCTCTTGAATTCGGTGCCCACCTTGGCGGCCGGGCCTGTGAGGGGCCCCACAAATCCCACCTTTAACTCTTTGGACAGTGAAACCGAACCGAAAACCAGGCTGAATCCCAATACCCCCAGTATCCATCCCGTTAATTTAAACAACTTCATGGTGTTCTCCTTTACTCTGACACATGGTTAATATGAGGGTTGCCCCAAGGGAGCCGGACTTTACAGACCAGTCCCCCTTAAGCAACGGCAAGCTATTTTGAGGGAAGGATCCGCTCCACCGCACGGGTGATGTGGGGAGCAATGCCTTCGGGCATGAAAATCATGATCACGATCATCATGACCCCGTAGATCACAAACCGCCATTCCACAATGGGGCGGGCAAACTCCAGGGCCGGGATCAGAAAAAACGCGCAGACCAGTCCGCCCCAGACACTTCCCCGCCCCCCGATAAAGGCGATGAACAGAATCTCTATGGTATGCTTGGTGTGAAGGAACTCCGGGGTGATGATGCACATGAAATGGGCGTAAAATCCCCCGATCACCCCGGCAATGGCGCAGGACGAAGTAAAGTTGATGATCCGGTAATATGCCGGATTCATGCCCAGGGACTCGGCTGCATCCTGGGACTGGCCAATGGCCCTGAAGGCGAGGCCGGGACGGGAATTGACCATGCGGGTCACCACGCAAAAGGTTAAAAAACAGAGGCCCAGTATGGTGTAGTAGTAGGGTTCCTTGGTGTATGCGTCAAACAGCTCCTCGGCCATCATTCCCATGGCCCCCCGGGTCAGGTCGGTGAGCTGGGTGGCCAGGGCCACCAGGGTCAGTCCCAGGAACCAGGTGAGGATGGCGGTGAACATGCCCCGCAGGCGCAGGGTAATCAGGCCGGTGAGAAACCCCAGGAATGCCGCCGCAACCCCGCCGGCCACCATGCCGAACCAGGGACTGATTCCGTACCGTTCCAGGAGGATAGCCGAGGTATAGGCCCCCACCCCCATAAAGGCCGAATATCCCCAGTTGGCCACATTGATAAATCCTGCGGACAGGTCAAACCCGATGGCCAGGGCCCCGAACATCAGGCTGATGGTCATCAGGTGGAGCCAGTACTGGTCCCTGAGCACCAGGGGCACCAGGGCAAGCAGCACGAACATGGACAGGCTCAGCGGGGACAGGCCGGCCAGGGCCAGTTTCTTTTTTGCCGCACGCATAAACGGCTTTTCCGTTGCGGTGTTTAAAATGGCTTCGGTCATGGTTTCACCCTCCTTTGAATTATCGCTCCCAGACCCCGCGGACTTCAGACCCGAAGATGCCGGACGGTTTGAAAATCAGAATCAGGCAGATTACGGACAGGCTGGCCACGTCCATCCACCCGGTTCCCAGGAAATAAGCGGAAAACGCCTCAATAAGCCCCACGATCAGTCCGCCCGCCAGGGTGGCCGAGGTATTGCCCAGCCCCACCAGGATCACCACGAACCAGGACTTGTACAGGGGCTGGAGCCCCATGGCCGGATAGGCCGGGTTAATGGGCAGGAGCACCGCACCGGCAATGGCCACCAGCATGCAGCTCAGGGCAAAGGTCAGGGTGTGGATAAAGTTGATGTTGATACCGATGAGCCGGGCCCCGGTCTCGCTTTCGGACACCGCGCGGATGGCGTTGCCCGTGCGGGTATAGGTAAGAAACAGCCAGAAGACCAGCACCGACAGCATGGCCAGGCCAAATGCCAGGAGCCGGTCCACGGAGATGCCGATGCCGCCCAGGGAATTCACTGTGCCGCCCCAGTACTGGTTGATCCCGTGGTAATTTACCCCGATGGTGGCCTGGACCACGTTCTGCAGGATAAAGGTGATGCCGGCCGTGACCATGAAGGTGTTCATGATCCAGTTTCCCTTTGTATATTTTCGCAATGGTGCAAAGGTCAGCTTTTCAGCGGCCGCACCGGCGGCAAAACCGGTCAGCCCTGCGAATATGAGGCAGACAAAAGGATCCGGCACCAGGTAATGGGCCGTGAAATAGGCGGTGTAAGCGCCGATCATATAAAATTCGCCATGGGCAAAGTTAGGAATGTTCATGACCCCGAATACCAGGGACAGCCCCATGGCCATGAGCACGTAAAGCCCCCCCCTGACAACACCGCTCAGTACCAGGTCCCATAAATCCAAAAACTCCATAAACGCCCTCCCTTACCGCTTTTGCCGCTCCAACGGAACCGCTTTTATTTTTGACAGGTTGTGATGGACAATGGGGCCAGACACTGCAGATATGGTGCCAGTTTCCAGAAAACGCCCGGGCAGCACCCGGGGCGACATCCGGTCCATACATGTGTTGGTGAAGGGTTTTGCAGATGATGAAATTTTTCACCGGCAGGGATATCCCGGGAAAATATCCGGCCGGAAAATATCAGAAACTGTTCAGGACCGCAAAAAAGTGGCTATAAAGGCAAAAAACCGGTTAAAATCCATTTGGTTTTGAACACTTGCCATACATTTTCCCCACCTCTTTACAGCCGGGTCTACAGCCGGGACCGGAATGCCCGGATATCCAGGCCGAGCTTCTGAATGCGGTAAACCAGGGACTGGCGGCTGATGCCCATGTCCCGGGCCGCACCCGAAACATTTCCCCGGTTTTGGGACAAGGCGGCCCGGATCCGGATCCGGTCGGCATCGGCGGCAATCTTTTTCGGGTCCAGCCCTTTTTGTCCAAGCCTTTTGTACAAGGTGTTCCTGGCCACCCCCAGGTGGCGGGCCACCCGGGAAAGATTGCCCCTGTACTGCTCCAGGAGCCCCACCAGTCCGCCGCCCGGCTCCCATGTACATTCCCCGGTTTCCGCCAATGTCTCACCGGGCAGGGACCCGGGCGTGTCCGACCAGCAGGAATAGGCGCTCAAGTGCCAGGGCTGGATCACTTCTTCCCCGGCAATCAGGTTCATGGCGCTCTCAATCAGGTTTTCCAGCTCCCTGACATTGCCGGGCCAGTGGTACCGGAGAACCCCCTCCATGACCTGCCCGGAAACGGACTGAACATTTTTGTTCATTTTCTCGTTGAATTTGGCAATAAAATGTTCAATCAGGCCGGGCAGATCTTCTTTTCTCCGGTTGAGGCTGGGGATTTCCAGGTAGACCACGCCCAGGCGGTACAGGAGGTCCTGGCGGATCTTGCGGTGTTCCAGTGCCTTGCCGGGGTGGACGTTGATGGTGCTGATCACCTTGATATTCAGGCTTTTTTCATCCACCGACCCGATGCGGGCCACCTTTTTTTCCTGGAGTACCCTCAGGATTTTGGCCTGGAGCGGATACGGCATGGAGTTGAGTTCGTCCAGCAGCAGGGTGCCGCCGTCAACCTGTTCCAGCAGCCCTTTTTTATCCAGGGCCCCGGTAAAGGCCCCCCGGGTGGACCCGAAAAGCATGCTTTCCAGGAGATGTTCGGGAATGGCCGCACAGTTGATGGCCAGGTAAGGCGCATGCCGCCGGTTGCTGGCATTATGGATGGACTGGGCCACCAGCTCCTTTCCGGTCCCTGTTTTTCCGTAGATCAGGACCGGGGAGGGCGAATTGGCGGTCTGCCGGGCCCGGTTCACGGTGTGCAGCAACTGCTGGTTCGCACCGATGATGTCTTCAAACACATATCCCTTGTCCCGTGTCCACTCATTGGTCTCCTTGATGGCCTCCCCGGGATTCCGGATGCCGTCCAGGTATTCCCAGTCCGACACGCTGCAGATGTACCCGGTGATACAATCCCGGTCCCTCAGGGGCCTGACGCTTGACACCGAGTTGACCACCCGCCCGTGCCTGGCCTTGAATATGCTCAGGCTGTTGATAATGGGCTCGCCCCCGGACCGGATGCAGCGCATCACCAGACTGGTGTCATCGTCCAGTTCGTAAACCTCGGTCACCTTTTTTCCGATCACCTCTGACTTTTCCAGCCCGTCCATCCGGGCGTGGCTGTCATTGTAGAACTGGACGATCCCGTTCTCATCCGTGATCAGAATGCCTTCGTCAACCGCGTCAAGCACCGCTGAAAACTTTCCCACGGTAATGTGGTTGCCGTTTTTCCCATTTCCCATGCGCCACCTCCCTTTTGGTTTTCCTACCTCCCCAAACGCCTTTATCCGGTAATCCCTGACTTTATATTGCAAAATCCGGCCCATTATTTTTGGCCTGTGTTTTCAGAAGGTTCCCCCATAACAGATGGGGTAAAATTTTGGCAATGCCGGGGGGTTTAAAACAGGACCGGGGTCATGTATAGTGGCGGCCAGACAAACAAAGGAAAGGCCATGCGCAACAAAGACCTGAACATGGAAACCGTTTTGTCCCCGGCATTCTGCAAGATCTGGGACAACTCCCTCATGGGGGTGATGATCATTGACCGGGACGGGATTGTCCACTATATCAACCGTCTGCTGGTACGGACCGACGATCTCCAGGACGTGGACGTGATCGGCCGCAAAATGACCGACTTTTATCCCCTGGAACGGGACTGCCATCTGTCCATCCAGACCGTTAAAACCGGTAAACCCATCAACAAGAAAACCATTGTGTATTACACCCGGAAAAAACGGCTGGTCAACTCCCTGTGCTCGTCCTTTCCCCTGATGTCCGGCGGCCGTGTGGAAGGGGCCATCCACTTTTCCCTCAACCTCCAGGCCAGCCAGAATCTTCTGGAGCGGTACCAGAAAAAAAACGCGGCGCCCTCGGACCTGCCCCTGGCTGCCCGTCCTTATACCTTTGACTCCCTGGTCGGCAAGGACCATCGGTTCCAGAATGCCGTCACCCAGGCCAGGGCAGCCAGCCAGACCCGGTTCAACGTGTTTATCTGGGCGGAAAGCGGCTGCGGCAAAGAGCTGTTTGCCCAGGCCATCCACCAGGCCTCCCCGCGCTCGGCCCATGCCTTTATCCCCATCAACTGCGCCGCCATCCCGGACAACCTGCTGGAAGCCACATTGTTCGGCACGGCCAGGGGCGCGTTCACCGGGGCGATCGACAAGGCAGGACTGCTTGAAGAGGCCCAGGGCGGCACCATCCTCCTGGATGAACTCAACTCCATGTCCCTGGCACTCCAGGCCAAACTCCTGCGGGTCATCCAGGAAAAAAAGGTCCGGCGGGTGGGCGCCCTCCGGGAAGTGCCCGTGGATGTGTCGTTTATCTCCACCTCCAATATCCCGCCGTCCCAGGCCCTGGACACGGGCAGGATCAGGCCGGACCTGTTCTACCGCCTGGCCGTGGTCGTGCTTGAGATACCGCCCCTGCGGCAGCGCAGGTCAGACATTCCCCTGCTCTGCGCCCATTTCCTGGACAATATCTCCACCCAGTACCATGCCCTTGGCAGTGCCAAGCCCTATACCCTTGCTCCCAGGGTGTTTGACATCTTCAACACCTATCCCTGGCCCGGCAATGTCCGGGAACTGGAACACACGCTCAAGGCGGCCACAGCCATGCTCGGGCCCTCTGGCATGATCGGGCCGGACCATCTGTCCGATTATTTTATGAACAATTACCAAAAGGCGGCATCCTCGGGTGCGGAGCCCCCTCCCCCGCCTGCGGAACAGGACACAGGCGCCAACACCCCGGATACAACCTGCCTGCCGCCCTTTGACCTGCCCGACCCAGGCAATATGGACCTGGGCGATACCCTCAAATCCATTGAAACCCTGTACATCCGGAAAGCCCTGACCCGGGCCGGGTTCAACATCTCCAAAGCCGGCCGCTTTCTGAATCTCTCCCCCCAGGCCCTGAGATACAAGATCAAACGCCTGGACATTCATGTGCCCAAAGAGTAGAATTTTGAAAATCTCTTTTTTAGTTTAAAAATATTTTTAAATATAAAAAAATCGTTTTCATCTCCATTGGGATGCAATTTTCCCAACACAACGGCAACACGATTCGAATTCGTATAAAATCAACCAGTTAAACATTGCTTTACCCTTGCACGCCGTCCTGGCACATCCCTTGTAATATTAAGGCGTTGAGGCGGCAACCCCGCCTATCCCAAGCAAGAAAAAAGGAGAAGACACTATGAATTATATGGATCGAATTGAAAAACTGCGCGAACGTGTCGTCAATGCCACCCCGACCATGGATATTGAAAATGCCCTGATTTTAACGGAAAGTTTCCGCCGCACCGAGGCCCAGCCCCGGGAAAACAGGAAAGCCATTGCCTTTAAGGATGTCTGCAGGCAAAAAACCATCACCATCTGGGACCATGAACTCATTGTGGGCTGCTCCGGGAAAATGGCCAGGGGCGGCGTGCTCTGCGCAGATGTGTGCTGGTCTGTCCTGGACAAGGAGCTGGACACCATTTCCACACGGCCCTATGACCCGTTTTATATTTCAGAATCAGACAAGAAACTTTTCCGCCAGGTGATCAAACCCTACTGGCTGGGCCGGTCCAACTTTGAGAAATGGGAAGCCCGGGCCCCCCGGGATATTGTGGACCTCAAGGAAAACGGGGTGATTTACATAGACAGAAAAGCGGTCCGGGGGCCGGGTGAGCTGACCCCGGATTACAAGGAACTTCTGGCAGAAGGCATGGAAGGGATCATTGCTTACATCCGGGAGAAAAAATCGGAATACGACCTGTCACAGCCCAACCATTACCCCAGGATCGCCTATCTGGACGCCATGACCACGGCGGCCGAGGGCATGATCGTCCTGGGGCAGCGTTACCGGGACGAGGCCCTTGGACTGGCTGAAACCGAAACTGA
Organism: Desulfobacter sp.; assembly: GCA_036881925.1. GTDB lineage: Bacteria > Desulfobacterota > Desulfobacteria > Desulfobacterales > Desulfobacteraceae > Desulfobacter. Next base: position 318,072 of record JBAJNJ010000001.1, on the reverse strand, counting down.
TCCGGTCCGGAAACAGGAGCTTCTGGACATTGCCGCCGTGTTTGAACAAATCCCGGCCAAACCCGCCAAAACCTTTCACCAGGCCCTGCAGTTCGTATATCTCTACCATGCATCCATCTTCATGGAGCAGAATGCAGCCTCCTACAACCTGGGCCGTATTGACCAGTACCTCTACCCCTATTACAAGGCAGATCTTGACGCCGGCCGGATCACCCCGGAAAAAGCCCAGGAGCTGCTGGACTGCACCTGGATCAAGCTGGCCGAACCCTGCCTGTTCCAGGACGGTGTCACCGCGGAATACGCCAACGGCTACACCATGTTCCAGAATGTCTGTGCCGGCGGGATTGACGCCAACGGCCAGGATGCGGTCAACGACCTCTCCTATATGGTGATCCAGGCGTCCATGGATACCATGCTTTACCAGCCCTCATTGTCCGTACGGTACAACCTGTCCAAAAACCCGGATTCCTTTTTGCGCAAATGCGCGGAATGCATCAACACCGGCAACGGGTTCCCTGCCTTTCACAATGACGAAGTGGGCATCCGCATGGTCCAGAACAAAGGCGTGCCCCTGCACGAGGCATATGACTGGAACCCCTGCGGGTGCGTGGAAACCAACCTGGCCGGAAAAATCCGGGGATATGTGAGCGCAGACGTGAACCTGGCCAGCCTTGTGGAGTTTGTCCTGTTCAGGGGCATCCACAGAAAAAGCGGGAAGATGCTGGGCATTGATACGGGTGATCCCGCAACCTTTACCACCTACGACCAATTTGCCGATGCGGTCAAAGCCCAGGTGAACCATGTGGTCAAAAAAGTGGTGGAAGCCAACAACATCCTGGACGAAATCTGGGATGACCGGCCCGTGCCCTTTATTTCCCTGTCCTTCCGCAATTGCATTGACACGGCCACCGACTATACCCACGGCGGTACCAAATACCCCTGCGGCAACGGCATCATTTACGACGGAGTGGCCGACTTTATCAATTCCATCTCTGCTGTAAAGGAACTGGTGTTTGACACTGGGGACGTGTCCATGGACCGCCTGATCCAGGCCCTGGCAGCGGATTTTGTCTCCTATGAAGATGTTCAGAAGCGCTGCCGGGACGCACAAAAATACGGCAACGACCTGGACGGGCCGGACAGTGTGGCTGCGGACATGATGACCTATCTGGCGGTCCGGACCAATACCCGGGACAGCAAGTACGGCAACCTCATGTCCGGGATCCTGCCGGTCACAGCCCATGTGCCCCTGGGCAAGACCGTGGGCGCCCTGCCCTCGGGCCGCAATGCCTGGACCACCCTGACCGACGGGCTCTCCCCCACCGGCGGCACTGACGTGAACGGGGCAAGCGCCGTGCTCAAATCCGTTGCCAAGATCCCCCACGACCTTTACGCCTCCGGCACCCTACTCAACATGAAGCTCTCGCCCGAACTCATGAAGGCTGAGCGGGGCGTGGTCAACCTCATGTCCCTGCTTAAGACCGCCTGCTCCCTGGGGGTGTTTCATGCCCAGTTCAATGTGGTGGACAAGGACGTACTCATCAAAGCTCAGCAGGAACCGGAAAAATACAAGGACCTGCTTATCCGGGTGGCCGGGTATACCGCCTACTTTGTGGAGCTTTGCCCCGAGGTCCAGGACGAGATCATCCACCGGACCATCCAGGAGTCGTTTGTGCCCCAACAGGCCGCAGGCGGATGCTGCTGAAAGGATGTCCGGGATGACCATCACGGGACGCATATTGCGCATTGAACGATTGTCCAGCTTTGACGGGGACGGCTTAAGAACCGTTGTGTTCCTCAAGGGCTGTCCCCTGGCCTGCGCCTGGTGCTCCACCCCCGAATCCCATCGGGCCGCAACGGATTTCGGGGTTGCCAGGTCCAAATGCACGGGCTGTTTCGCCTGTGTGGACGCCTGCCCGGAAACGGCCCTGGCCTGGGACATGAAAGCCGAACGCTTTGTCACGGACAGGGCCCGTTGTACGGACTGCCGGCAGTGCATTGCTGCCTGTCCCCAAGGGGCCAGGCAGGCATGGGGATACACCGCCTGTGTGGATGAGATCTACGCGGAAGTGGAAAAGGATTCCCTGTTTTACTTCCACTCCGGGGGCGGCATCACCATTTCCGGGGGCGAGCCTCTGGCCCAGGCCGAATTCACCGCCGCCCTCCTGGAAAAATGCCTGATGCACGGCATCAATACCGCCATTGAAACCAGCGGCCATGTTCCCCGGGAACATATGGACCAGGTCCTGCCCTGGGTCGACACCCTGTTTTTCGACCTCAAGCACCTGGACAACGACATCCACCAGCACCTCACCGGCACGGGCAACCGCCGGATACTGGAAAACCTCCGGGCGGCGGATGCATCTGCCCACGGGTTTTCCCTGGTGATCCGCATGCCCGTGACCCCGGGCATGAACGATACCACAGACAACCTCACCGCCCTTGGCGAATTCTGCAGGGGACTGGACAAGCTGACCCAGATCCAGTTGCTGCCTTACCACCGCCTCGGTGTGGAGACCTACCGCCGGATGTCCCTGGCATACGGCCTGGAAGGGGTGGCAACCCCGGATGAAGAAACCATGGAAGGTCATGCCGCCATACTCAGGGCGATGGGCCTGGCCGTAACCATTGGCAGTTGAACACAGGAGGAACACCACCATCTGCCGGCAGTACCCGGCATTGCACAGCATATCATATCATCAACACCCCACAGGGTAAGCATATCGAAAGGAGCAAGATGACCCCCACAGCACAGAAGTTGAAGGATCTGGACCGTGCGTCCATGGAAATCATTGAAACCGTCGGTGTCCGGCTGCATCATCCCACCATCCTGGAAATGGCCGCAGACAGCGGTGTCCGCACAGAAGACGGCCGGGTATTTTTCACCCGGGACCAGATCATGGAATGGATTTCATTTGCCCCGTCAACCTTCAGGATATCTGCCCGCAACCCTGAACACGATTTGGAAATCGGAGGGGACCGGACGGTCCATGCCTCCTTCAACGCCGGCTTTCCGTTTGTTGCGGACCTGGCCGGCAACCGCCGGCCCGCCCTGTTTTCCGATTACCTCAAATTCCTGCGCCTGGTACATGCCGCAGAATTTTTCCACATCAACGGCGGGGTCATGGTCACCCCGGAAGATCTTCCCAACAACGACGCCCTTTACCCCACCCTGCTGTACACGGCGCTGCTGCACACGGACAAGTGCCTGTTCGGGGGCATGGGCGGCAAGGCGGAAAGCGACATGACCATGCAGATGCTCAAGGCCGCCTTTGACACGGACAAGGCAGGGCTGGTCAAAACCCCCAGGATCATCAACCTGGTCTCGTCCCTGTCCCCGCTCCAGTTTGACGAAAAAATGCTCGACACCCTGCTGGTGTATGCAGACCACGGCCAGCCCGTGATCATCTCTCCGGCTGTCATGGCCGGGACCACCGGACCGGTCACCCTGGCCGGCAGTATTGTGGTTTCCAATGTGGAATCCCTGGTGGGCGTGGCCCTGTCCCAGATCATCCGCAAAGGCACCCCTGCTGTTTACGGGTCTGCCACTTCAGGCACGGACATGCGCACCGGCGCCTTTGCCATCGGCAGCCCGGAATCCGCCCTGGCCGTAAAATACTGCGCACGGCTGGCAAAGATGTACGGCATTCCCTGCCGGGGCGGGGGTGCTCTCAACGATGCCAAAAACGTCTCGGTCCAGGCCGGGGTCGAAGGCACCATGATCCAGATGGTGGCCAACCAGGAAAAGATCAACTTCAACTTTCACTCTGCCGGCGGCCTGGACACTTACGGGTCCATGTCCTATGAAAAGTTCGTGGTGGACCTAGATATCCTGGGGCGGATCCGCCATTTTTTAAACGACATCAACACAGACGACGACCACCTGGCACTGGATGTGATCAAAGAGGCGGGCTGTGGCGGCCAATACCTTACCCACATGCATACCGGGATGAACTGCAGAACTGCTGCCTTTATCTCGGACATCAGCCTCCAGGGCGCCCTGAAAGAAGGCACAGATCCGGACCAGGCCCTGGCCGAAAAAATGGCCGCCAAAATCAATGCATTGCTGGACAGTTACCAGAAACCGGATCTTGACCCCGGCATTGCAGCAAAACTGGATACCTGCCTTGGGGCATTCGGCGTTGACCCGGAAGCGCTCAAGCAGAGAATAGAGGAGAACGCATAAAAAAAGAGGTTCATGAAATCCCCGGGAGTGCCCGGACCATTATTTACACCCCAACCCAAAGGAGTACCCATGCACGCCACCAAAGCAAAGTTAGACATGTCAATCACCATCGGATCGGTCATTGTCTGTTCCGTTTTCATTGTTGCCACGCTGATATCAGCCGACATGGTCAAGCAGGTGTTTAACGATATTTTCCAGTTTTTCATCAAGAATTTCGGCTGGGCATATTTATTATTGGTGGCGGGATTTGTCTTATTCTGCTTTGTGATGGCGATCAGTAAATACGGGAACATCAGGCTTGGAAAGGATGGCGAGGACGCGGAATTCAGCCTTGGGGCCTGGTTTGCCATGCTCTTTGCCGCAGGCATGGGCATCGGCCTGGTGTTCTGGGGCGTGTCCGAGCCCATGTTCCACTTTTCCACCCCGCCCCATGCCGACCCCAAAACCCCCCAGGCGGCGGCAGACGCCATGCGCATCGCCTTTTTTCACTGGGGGCTCCACCCCTGGTCCTGCTATGCCGTGGTGGCTCTGGTCCTGGCCTATTTCCAGTTCAGAAAAGGCAAACCCGGCCTGTTTTCCTGGACCGTAGAACCCCTGATCGGCGAAGCCGCCGTTCGCGGGGGCATCGGCAAAACCATTGACGCCCTGGCCATCGTGGTGACCCTGTTCGGTGTGGCCAATTCCCTGGGCATGGGCGCCATGCAGGTGTCCACCGGACTCAACAAACTTTACAGCATTCCCAACACCAACACCGTATCCATTGCCATCATTGCCATTATCACGGTATTGTTCATCCTTTCCGCGGTTTCCGGGGTGAGCAAAGGCATCAAGATCCTGAGCACCACCAATATGATCATGGCCTTCGGCCTCATGGCCCTGATCCTGTTCTGCGGCCCCACCATTTACATCCTTGAATCCCTGATCGAATCCCTGGGCGACTATTTCCAGAGCATTATCAAGTTCTCCTTTTTCATGGACACCACCAATGTGGTTGAAAAGCATGTGGGATACGACTGGATGGGTTCCTGGACAGTGTTTTACTGGGCATGGTGGCTGGTATGGGCTCCGTTTGTGGGCGCGTTCATCGCCCGGATTTCCAAAGGACGGACCATCCGGGAATTCGTGTTCGGATCTTTGCTGGCCCCGACCCTGCTCTGCGCCATCTGGTTTGCCATCATCGGCGGCACTGCCCTGAACTTTGAACTGACCATGCCCGAAAGCCCGGGCATTGCAGAAGCGGCCCTGGCAGATCCCACGGCAGCCGTGTTCCGGCTGTATGATTTCCTGCCCATGGGATCGCTTCTGTCCCTCATCACCATGCTGATCATCTGCATCTTTTTCATCACCTCCGCAGACTCAGCCACTTACGTCATCGGCGTCATGAGCTCCAACGGCAACCTCCACCCGGACAACCGGGCCAAGATCGGCTGGGGAATCCTGTGCTCCACCATTGCCGTGATGCTGCTGCTCACCGGCGGCCTCAAGGCGGTGCAGACCGTTTCCTTTATCTTTTCCTTCCCGTTCATGATCCTGATGCTGTTCATGATGTACGCGTTTTTAAAATCCGTGTCAGCGGAATTCAAAAGCTGACCTTAAGAAACGAGCATAAATAATAACTATAAAGGGTGCCTCTAATAATAAGGATTTTGGTTTGAGTTCAAGGCGCAGCAAAATTTTAACCGGAGGAATACATTGGGTATTTCGAGGATTAAAATTTTGCTGCAACGCAGAAATCGGGCCAAAAGACTATTATTAGAGGTGGCCTAAAAAAGGAAACATGCCCATGCGTATTGGATTCATCGGCACCGGCGCCATTACCCAGGCCATTGTGACCGGATTGTGCACAGCTCCGTCCCCGCCCGAAGCCATCTGGGTGTCGGCCAGGAACGAACAAAAGGCCCTGGCCCTTGAAACCGCACACTCCCAGGTCCGGATAGCTGCCCCCAACCAGGCAGTTGTGGACAACTCAGACATCCTGTTCCTGGCCATTCTTCCGGGCCAGGAAACAGATGTCCTGACACCCCTGAAACTCCACAGGGACCAGGTGATCGTCACCCTCCTGGCAGGTGTTCCCATCTCCGGGATCCGGGCGCTCACCGCCCCGGCCCGGACCGTTATCCGGGCCATTCCCCTGCCCTGCACCGCGCTCAGGACCGGGCCCGTGGTCATGTTTCCCCACCACGACAAGGTTCACGATTTGTTCGCATCCGTGGGCAGCGTTATTGTGCCGGAACGGGAAGACCAGCTTGAGGTCTTTTCCATAATCACGGCGCTCATGGCCCCGTTTTACGCGCTCACGGACACGGTTGCGGCCTGGGGAGAATCCCGTGGCCTGGACCAGGCCCAGGCTGCCGCCTATACCGGGGCCATGTTCAAGGCCCTGGCCCTGATCGCCGAAACCGCCCCGGACGGGGATATCCGCACCCTTGTGGCCGACTCCATGACACCGGGCGGCCTCAACGAAACTGCCATGGGCGTGATCTCGGACACCGGCGGATTCAAGACCATTGTCCAGGCCCTGGACCGGGTCGCTGAAAAGTTCAAATAACCCGGAAACAAATACCCCGGAAACCGAAAAAGGCGTTGCTGACACCAACGCCTTTTTCACTCCTCACAGCGAAAATGCGCTTCCATCCACCCCACGCTGAAGCGGTTTAAATCCGCTGCATCAAACACGTGGCATGTGGCCATCCCCACCGTTCCCTGATCCCCGTTGCCCGCTTTAATATAGTCTTCGGCAATACATTTAAAATAATCCTCCGGCCACGGTACAATCCCGTTGATAAAATCGTATTCTTCAAATTCTTTCCAGATTTTATCGCCGTTCTGCATCACCGGCATTTGATACCGGACCGTTTTTTTATCCGGGATATCGGCAAGGTTTTCCGCCAGGTGAATCAGGGTCACCTTTTCAATGGGCGATCCAAGGAGCAGTACTTTCCCATTGCTTTCGCATAATTTTTCAAGGGGAGAGCCCGCCCCTTCCCTATACTGCCATTGCTGGTCCTTGACCACATGCCGGGCCAGTCGTCCCACAGCTGCATATCCCAGGGGATGGCGGCTGCGCACACTCCCGGGGTACGTCCTCAAACACTCGGTAAGGATTCCCATTTCCCGGGCATCCGCGCGTGAACATTCCGGGTCAAACCCGGGACAGTCCTCATAAAACGCCCGGCGTTTTTCTTCGGGCCATTCATCAATATTATCCCCGAAAGACGCCCCTAAAATATGATAGGGATGGTCTGCCCATCCCACCAGCATCATTACTGTGCCGTCCGGCGTCAACACCTCAAGCAGGGCATCAAGTATGGTTTTGGGCCCCCCTGCAATATGGCCGATCTGTTTCACCGACGCATGCAGCATTACGGTCTGGCCTTCTGACAGGCCCAGTTGCCTGATGTCGTTTACCAATCGGGTTTTGGTCACTGCGGTCACGTTATCCATATTGATTTTCCCCTTTCCCGGGTAAAGCATCATCCGGATGTTTTTACCGTGGCCGGGTTTTGTATTGATTCCGCCCAAAGGCAATATTCAGTTTTCTCATTTTGGATCTGAGCGTGCTGGGGTTCAGCCCCAGCAGTTCGGCAGCCCCCCCTTGCCCGTCAACCTTTCCTCCACAGGCTGATAGGGCGTCCCGGATGGCCCGGACAAGGGTTTCTTCCAGTGGACGGATTCCCTTGCCCGGTACCCGGGACCCGGGAACCACAGCCCCCCGTCCCAAGCCCAGACCGTCAAAGGCAAGGGGAGAGGAGCTTCTTATGATCAGTTCCCGCTCCACAATGTTCTGAAGTTCCCTGACATTGCCGGGCCATTCATAGGACAGCAGCCGGTCCAGGGCGGGGAAGTTTAATTTTCCCGGCCGGTTCAGCCCCATTTCCCGGGAAAGTTTATCAATGAAAAAGTCTGCCAGGTCCGGGATATCCTCTTTCCGGTCCCGCAGGGGCGGGATATGGATGGGAAACACGTCCAGCCGGAAAAGAAGGTCCTTTCTGAAACAGCCGTCCTCTGCCATGGCCCCAAGATCCTTGTTGGTGGCTGAAATCACCCTGACGTTGACAGGAATGGGACGGCTTCCGCCCACCCGCTCGATCTCCTTGTTCTGGAGGACCCGGAGCAGGCGGACCTGTGCCTGGAGGGGAAGCTCCCCGATTTCATCCAGAAAAAGCGTTCCCTGGTGGGCCCGCTCAAACCGGCCCAGGTATTTTTTATCTGCCCCGGTAAACGCGCCTTTTTCGTGGCCGAAAAGCTCCGAATCGATCAGGCCGTCCGGGATGGCCCCGCAGTTTACCCTGATAAAGGGCTTGTCAGACAGGGGGGAGCCCGAATGAATGGCTTCGGCCAGGATTTCCTTTCCCACCCCGGTCTCGCCGGTGAGCAGGACCGGGCTTTGGGTGGGGGCCACCTTCTGCACCAGGCCCATGACCTGTGAGAGCCCTTTTCCGGCGCCGATGATACCGCCCTGCTTCAACTCATTGTTTAAAAACCGGTTCTCATCTTTCAGCCGTTGCTGCTGACGGACCAGGGCCTGGTGCTTTAGCCCGTTGGCCATGGCCATTGCAATGGGTTCATGAATCTGGCGGATCAACTCCAGGTGCTCCTCCCGGAACCGGTTCTTTTTTTCCGCGGAAATCAACAGGCAGCCCAAATTTTCATCATCCAGTTCCAGGTCCATGAGCAGCAGGGAAACATCATTCTCCTGCCATGCCAGGTTATAAAGGGTCTGGAAGAAACCGGTATATGCATCAATATCATTGATGATTTCGATGCGGTATCCCCTTTTCAACTCCTGGAAAAAATCATTGACCAGGCTTTCCGGAAATCCAACCATCCGGGATTTTGGATGAAGTGTCGCCATCCCCCACCCGGCAAGGGCATGGCCCGTTTTTTTTTCAGGTTCGTAAAAGCACAGGCAGAGGGCATCCGCAGGCATAAACTCCTTTAAATAACTCCCCAATGCATCCAGGCTTTTTTCAATATCCAGGCTGGAACAGATCCTGAGGGTGGCCTGGCGGAAAAATTTATCTGTGTCTATTTGATCTGAAAAGGACAATGGATTGGCTCATCTGTTAAATATCATGGTTTTATCTCTGTTATACGTGTAATCCACCGCCAAAATCAAGATGGACAGGGAATCCATATGAAATTGTGTTAAATAAAACACTTTTTCCGTTTTATATCACAGATCCGCACCCGTGTCCGGCCAAACGCCTTTAAAATCAGGCATAACAAAACCGGTACAGTACTTGCTAATGTAGCCCCCCTGATGAACTCTCCCCTTCAATTCAAAGGGGATGACCCGAAGCAACCATCAGGCAAGGGTCCCAAACGCCTTTTAAACAAAGGGACACAGAATTAAAATTTTGGGCTTCTGCCCTTTAGGGTGTGCAGCGCAGAAATCGGGCCGAAAGCCAATGATTAGCGGTGGCCTGAACGAATGAGGAGAATAAATAATGATACTTGTGAGAAGTTGGTTTTCTGTTTTCATACCGGTTCTGGCCGGCCTTTGTGCCCTGTTGTCCGGGTGTGCAGCCGAGCCGGAAAAAGAGATGGCGCCCGTGGTCCGGCCGGTTAAATTTTTTGAGATCAACGCCGCTGCCAAGGCGGACCGGCTGGAATATTCCGGGAAGATAAAGGCGGTCCAGGAGGTAACCATGGCCTTTGAACTGCCGGGTAAAATAAAAAAATTTCCGGTAAAAGAAGGCCAGGAAGTGAGAAAAGGCACCATTCTCTGCCGGCTGGACGCCAGGGACCACCAGATCACCTTTGATGCCAAAGCTGCAGACCTGGATGCGGCAGAAGCCCAGTATGAGCGGGCAAAAGCCCTTTATAAGCACAATACCATTTCCCGGCGGGACATGGACCTGGCAAAACGGAACTTCGAAGTGGCCCGGGCCGGTGTGAACGCCGCCCGCAAAGCCCTGGAAGATTCCGTCCTCAGGGCGCCCTTTTCAGGAATGATCGCCAAAACCCTGGTTGAAAATTACCAGAACATCCAGGCCAAGCAGCCCATCCTCATTCTCCAGGACAATTCCGCCCTGGAGGTGGTGGTGGACATCCCGGAAAAAGACTTCACCGCTCTGGAAAAAGCCACATCACTGGAGGAGTTGACCCGGTTGTCCACCCCCGAGGTCATTATTTCATCACTTCCGGACCAGCGGTTTGCCGCCCGGTTCAAAGAGGCGGCAGCCACGGCGGACCCTGTGACCCGTACCTTTGAGGTCACCCTGGGATTTACCCCGTCTTCCCGGTTTCTGATCCTGCCGGGCATGACCGCCCGGCTTTCCATCTGGAAGCATACAACCGCCTCCCCGGACCAGGTCATGATCCCTGCCAGGGCTGTATTCTCGGATGACAAGGGCCGGGCCACGGTCTGGCGCATTGACCCGGACACCCTGAAAGTCAAAGGCCACGGCATTGAAGTATCTGAAATGTCCGGTAGCCATATCCGGGTCATTGCCGGCCTGAAACCCGGGGATATCATTGCCGTGTCCGGGGTCCACCAGCTCCGGGAGGGCATGGCAGTCAAACCGTATAAGCCCCTTTAACCCACAGGCCTGGAAAATACGTATGAACCTTGCAACATTTGCCATTGAGAAAAAAGTCGTCACCATTGTCCTGACCCTGGTGCTTCTGGGGGGCGGTATAACGGCCTTCCTGGATCTGAGCATGCTTGAAGATCCCGAATACACCATTAAAGAGGCCCTTGTGGTTACCCCCTATCCGGGCGCGTCAGCCCTGGAGGTGGAACAGGAAGTCACCGATCTTCTGGAACAGGCTGTCCAGAACATGGGGCAGCTGGACAGGGTGACATCGCGGTCTGTGCCCGGCATGTCCGTGCTCACCGTTACCATCAAAAACTTTTACGACAAAACCACCCTGCCCCAGGTCTGGGACGAACTGCGCCGGAAAATCGGGGATGCCGGGATCATGCTGCCGCCCGGGGCAGGCCCTCCCATGGTGCTGGATGATTACGGGGATGTGTACGGGATATTCCTGGCCATTACCGGGGACGAATACACCCATGCCGAACTCAAGGAATTTGTCAAAATGCTCCGCCGGGAACTGCTCCTGGTCAAGGATGTGGCCAAAATCGAAACGTTCGGCATGAAAACCGAAGCCATCTTTATTGAACTGGACCGGGACCGGATGGCCCAGGCCGGGATCCCTGAAACCCTTATCCACCAGGCCCTGCAGAACAAAAACATGGTGGCGGATGCCGGGCGGGTCCGGGTGGGACCGGAATCCATCCGCATGGAATCCACCGGCACCTTTACCCGGGCAGACCAGTTTGAAAACCTGCTCATCCCGGTTCCAGGCTCCCAAAAACAGGTCTTTCTCAGGGACATTGCCCGGATCTCCAGGGAATATGCAGAACCGGACACCGCTCTCCTCAACTATGACGGCCGTGCCGGCATCGGCCTGGGGATTTCAACGGTATCCGGGGGCAATGCCGTGGACATGGGCCTGGCCGTGAAGGAAAAACTGGCAGGCCTGGCCGGCCAGACCCCCATGGGCATCACCATTTCACCCGTGTCCTTTCAGTCCGATTCCGTGACCACGGCCATCAAGGGATTTCTCATTAACCTGGCCGAAGCCGTGGCCATTGTCATCGTGGTGCTCATGATCTTCATGGGGTTTCGAAGCGCCTGCATCATCGGGTTTATCCTGGTGGTCACCATTTTTGCCACCTTTATCCTCATGAAATTCAACCTTGTGGCCCTGGAACGGGTCTCCCTGGGGGCCCTGATCATTGCCCTGGGCATGCTGGTGGACAACGCCATCGTGGTCATCGACGGCATGGCCGTTAAGATGAAGCAGGGCATCAAAGCCAAAGACGCTGCCGCTTCTGTTGTCAAACAGACTGCCCTGCCCCTGCTGGGAGCCACTGCCGTGGCCATCCTGGCCTTTGCCGCCATCGGCACCTCCAAGGACGACACCGGCGAATTCTGCCGGTCCCTGTACCAGGTCATCCTCTATTCCCTGTCCATGAGCTGGGTCACTGCCGTGACCATCACCCCGCTGCTCGGGGTAATGTTTTTAAAACCCCCCGCGCAACAACAGCCAAAAACCGACCCCTATGACACCCGGTTTTTCAGGGCGTACAAATCCGTTTTAAAAACCTGTATCCGGTTCAAATGGGTCACCACCCTGGTGGTGCTGGGGCTTTTCATGGCCTCCCTGGCAGGCTTCACCCAGGTCACCCAGACATTTTTCCCCCCGTCCACCCGGCCCCAGTTCATGGTGGGGTGCTGGCTGCCCCAGGGCACCCATATCAACGAGACCCGGGACCAAGCCGCTGAAATCGAGTCCTACCTCATGAACCGGGCCGATGTCGCCCATGTCACCACCCTGGTGGGACAGGGCGGGCTGCGGTTTTTGCTCACCTATACGCCTGAGCTTGAAAACTCCGCTTATTTCCAGTTCCTGGTGGATGTCAAAGACTACCGGACCATAGACCCCATGATGGCGGAAATCGACGACTATATTTTCCAGAACTTTGCCGACATCCAGACAAAGATCGAAAAATTTTCCGTGGGGCCGGGCGGCACCAAGGTGGAACTGAGAATACAGGGCCCTGACACCGATGAACTGCGCCGCCTGTCCACAAAAGTGCTGAACATGATGGCGGACACAGGGCATGCCACGGCCATGGGCACGGACTGGGAGCAGCGGGTGAAAAAAATCCGAGTCAACCTGGCCGAAACCCAGGCCAACCTCAACGGCATCAGCCGGGTGGACGTGGCCAACGTGCTCAAGCAATCCTTTGAAACCGGCAGGAATGTCGGGCTGTTCAGGGACGGGGATGAGATGGTTCCCATTTTTATCCGGGCGGAAAAAACCGACCGGATGAACGTTGAATCCATCAAGAATCTCCAGATCTGGAGCCCTGCCGCAGAAAGAATGATCCCCCTGCGCCAGGTCGTCCAGGGGTTTGACACCGTGTATGAGGATGATGTGATCCGCCGCAGAAATCGGATGCGGACCCTGACCGTAAAATGCGAACCCAGGTTCGGGATCATGGCCTCAACCCTCCAGGCCGAATTAATGGCACCGGTTGCCGGGCTGGACCTGCCCCCGGGATACCGGGTGGAATGGGGCGGAGAAATGGAAAGTTCCGCCGATGCCCAGGAGCCACTGTTAAAAGCCCTTCCCATGGTGTTCCTGGTGATGTTCCTGGTGGTGGTGGCCCTGTTCAACGCCATCCGGCAGCCCCTGATCATCTTCTTATGCGTGCCCCTGGCCCTGGTGGGGGTGACCGCAGGGCTCCTGGTTTTTGACCAGCCTTTCGGATTCATGGCCATCCTGGGATTTTTAAGCCTGTCCGGCATGCTCATCAAAAACGCCATCGTGCTCATTGACGAAATCAACCTCCAGATCCGCCAGGGAAAAGAAAAACTGTCCGCGGTCCTGGCATCCGGTGCCAGCCGCCTGATCCCCGTGGGAATGGCCGCCTCCACCACAGCCCTGGGCATGATCCCCCTGGTCATGGACGCCTTTTTCGCCTCAATGGCCGTCACCATCATCTGCGGCCTGGTCTTTGCCTCAGTGCTGACCATGATTTTCATACCGGTGCTTTACACCATATTTTTCAAGATTGACGCCAAAGGACAGATATAAATGAAACGGGTAATATAGCGGATTACACAATTTATAACACAGACTGGAGCGGGGCTGGCACTCGTCCTGGTCCTTATGGCCGCCCCTGCTTTTGCAGCGGATGCACACGGCCGCCTCCCCAAATAGACCGAAACCGGTCTTTCCCTGATCCGTGCAGTTGGCCTCGCCCTAGCTAATAACCCGGATTTAACGGCTTAACAGAGGCCATGGTTTCCCAGGGAAAGGCCGCTTCCATGGAACTCCAGTCCATTGATCAGCAGATCATGGTCCAGACCGCTGCCTATAACCTGACCCGGCGCTCCTACTGGTCACCCACCATCAGCCTGGACGGCAGTTTTTCCAACAATGTTCACGAGTCCGGTGCAGGCAGCAGCTTCAGTACGGTCTCCCTTTCCGCTGGATCAGTCACCCTGGAAGATCCTGGGGACACCCATTGGGAAATCGTCCTGAACCTCAGCCTTCCCCTTTACCAGGGCGGGGCCAAATCCGCCCGGAAAATCAGAACCCTGGAAACCCGGAATCAGCTCACCCTTTTCAGGCAGGAGGTCCAAAACCAAGTGTCGGAAAACATCCAGGGCGCCCTCCTCCGCATGAGCGCCTCCTACACCGCCATTGCACTCCACCTAACAAACGCCCGCGCCGCCCGGGAAAACCTGAAAATGGTCCAGGAAAACTATTCAAAAGGGTATGTCTCCATTGTCAAATTTCTGGATGCTCAGAACGCAGCCCTGGTGGCTGGCATCTCCGCGGAAAGCGCTGTATATGATTTTTTCATGGACCTGCTTGCCTTTGAGTGGGCCGCAAAACAATTTTCCATGTACATGACAGCTGACGAGAAAAAAGCGTGGGGCTCCGAGATTGCCCTGTGACTGTCTGGAAGCCCCTCTATAATTGGCAGAGGGGCCTGTAGAATTCCGGACACGGGGGGGCGTGAAAAATTCAGGTTCTCGGAAAATTGGGTTGGTTACCCTACCCCTTGCTGTAAGAGAATCCGAAATTTCAGCGAGGAGTTCTCACACCTTTGTATTCTGCTATTGGTGGTCTTTGACCAACGGAATTGAAAATCCAAACCGCTTTATCTGAAAGGCCTATGGCCTATTTAAAACCATCTATTTTTTCCCATTTGGTCAAAATCGCATCATACCTGTCTGCCTGCGCTTCCCATCTTTTAAGCAAAGCTTCTATCCGTTCACTCTGGGCTTTTGCTATTTTTTGTTGATTTGCAGATTCTTCCAACTGCCTTTTGGTTTCAAGCTGTTGCGTCTGGAACTCTTTTACTTGCTGTTCGTGGATTTCCAATTGTTTTTGATATTGGGCAGCATCATAATCATCAGGTTTTCCGAAAAATATATTGTAAAGAAAAACAATTACGATGAGCAGGACAAGAGTAGAAAAAACACCTTTCCAAAAGCTATCCATTTTTCGCTCCTTTCATAATTTATGACGATAGATTCTGTGGTTCTTTTCTATATTGCTTTAACAAGCTTGACTTTTTACCTTCAGTATCAGAAAGCAAGAGCATTGACAATTAATGGTAAAAACATATAGTTGATTCCGCAGGTCGTTTCATGAGGATACGGAGTCATAACCCATACTCCTTTTCTATAGAAACCTGGCAGATTATGCCAATATTGTGAGCTTGGCCGAATTATACTTCTTGTTAGGATTATTAATTTTTACGATTTAAGTATAGATGTGACCAACAGAAATATTCTGGAATCGTCATTAGGAAAAATGAGTAACTGACGTGCAAATATTTTATCTGTTTTTAATGAGATACGTCGATATATATCCAATTTAAGTGATGAAATATATACATTGAAATGGCATTCTAAAATATCCGTGAAACAATTTCAAAAATTTATTGTTATAGATCCTAATCTGTTATATTGGTTTAATAGACTCTAATTTAACTGGCTATAGTACCATGAAACAAAATGTTCAAATAACCGAAAAATTTAACCAACATCTTGCCAAAATTTTTTCACGAAAAATAATTATGGATTTGGCACGAAATGGAGAATCTGGATATTTAAATGAGATACTGTTGAATTCAGGGTTTGTTAAATTTTTAGGCTCTGATTTTAAGCTGATAGACATATTTGATGCCGTATACAAATACTTGTCAAAAACATACCGAAACGAATATATATACAAAAATGTTATAGCCAATAAAATACTGCTTGGCAGACATTCTTTAAATACATCTTTTATGATGACAGAATTCCGTGTAGGTAGTTGTAAAGCTGATGTGGCCATTTTTAATGGAACATCAAATGTTTATGAGATAAAAACCGAGTTAGACTCGCTTGAAAGGTTGGCAAATCAGATTGCAGAATATCAAAAATTTTTTGATAAAGTTCAAATAATTACGGCACCCAATCAAACAAACAAGATATCCAAAAGTGTTGGACCAAGTATTGGCATATTGGAACTTACACCTCGAAACACGATAAAAACAATACAGCAAGCAAAATCAGGTAAAAAAAGAGTCTCTCCAGAAACCATATTTGATTCACTCAGAAAATCAGAATATCTATCTATAATTGGAAAGCATTATGGTCCAATTCCCAAAGTGCCGAATACGCAAATTTATAAAGAGTGTAGAGCCATTTTTAGTAAGATTTCACCAGAACTGGCGCATGATTCAATGGTCACGCTGTTAAAGCAAAGGGGCAATAGTCACGGCCTAAAAAACTTCATAGAATCAGTGCCCTATTCGCTAAAAGCAATAGCATTAAATTCTTGCCTCAAAGAAAAGGAAGCAATTTCTTTCATAAATAAATTAAATTCAAGCTATCCATATCTTTATTCTAATGCTGCATAGGAGAAAATATGTATTATGCGTATTTGCGTGGCAAGCAGTACGAGTTATTGACAATAAAAGAAAACGCCCAACTATTTTCAGAAAACAATATTGTCCCAATAATTGAACCAGTAAAAAAAAATTTAGGTGGCCTCAGAAGAACGATAGATGCTCTTGTTGACGAAGACGCAGATTTCATTCTTATCGCGAATCCTGAAGTTGGTGAATTAAATAGAGATACAACTTCACTCGAAGAAACTATATTTCATGAAGTATTAACGAAATATGAAAATTATTCTATAGGCTATATTTTATCAGGTAGGGTGAGTCTCAGTGATGTCGAGCAATTTGTTGGGAAATATGCCAACGATAATATTGCATTAATTCATAGCGATTTTCAAGGTGGGAAACAGTTAAAGAACAAGCTGAAAGACTTCGAGAACGTAGCTGAACACATTTTTGTTGAAGGTCATTCAGGGAAATTATACCAGAAGAAGTTCAAGAATTCTGACACTAAAAGGATTCTATTGCGAGACGGATTTAAAAAGAGGAGAAACGTTGATTACCCAGACGATGAACATTTTTCAGATCTTCATGCCACCTATCCAGACGAGGGGATGGATGGATTTGGAGATTATTTAACTGTAGGTAATCAATATTCTGAAACAGGGGGCCCTGCATATGCCGTTGCTGTTCACCTGACCTATTTAGATGAAGATGAAGATATGAGAATAAAACATTTTATCTCAAATCGTACAGATACTCCTACTGACCCTGCAGGGAAATTCCTTGAAGCTCTTGAAAAACTAATATCTGCAGGTGATGACCCTCTTGCAGAGATTTTTGAAAGTAGTGCTTACGCAGAATTTAAAGAACTTTATCGAAAAGAACATTTTCCAGGCCTTGGATATGTAAAAAAATTATCTATGAAACACCATATCGAACTTATCGCAGATTATTTACATGAATAAACTGTTTTGTTGCGGAAATTGCTTTAATGATAAATTTCTAACCCAATTTATCAAGACAGGAGGAGAAGTACATCCTGTTTGCTCTTTTTGTGGAAAAAGGGACACCGAATGCATAGAGCCATACAAATTAACACATTTATTTCAACCACTTATAGAATTATACGCAATAAATGGTGGTGAGCAAGGAAAGCAAGGAAAAAGACTATGGGATTTATTAAAGAAAGATTGGTTATTATTTGATTCTCTTACTCCCGATGCCTGTGAAAGACTTTTATCAATCATTTTGCCTGATGAGAAATTAAGCCAAAAATATTTTTTAGAACGGGAATCTGCATCTGCAGATGAGCAAATCAGTAAGTGGACAAAATTCAAAGATGAATTAAAACATGTAAATAGATATTTTTGCGACAATTCACCAGAACAGGAGCCTTTAGGGGTCATGTTCAGTTTTTTAATTAAAAAAGTGGAGCCTCCGACCTCTTTTTTTCGTGCAAGAGTTTCTTATGATTCAAAATTATTTCAAATTGATGATATGGGAAAACCGCCAGCCGAAAAGGTTGGAAATGGAAGGGCTAATCCAATCGGAATATCATATTTATACACTGCTTCAGATAGTGAAACTGCAATTGCAGAGCTTCGACCACATGTTGGCGATTATGTATGCGTATGTGAATTTCGTGCAACTGAGGCCTTAGAATTTGTCGATTTGAGAAATCCCAGAGAGACTATTAGCCCCTTTGATATTTCACACAATGAGGGACGGTTGGAGGATGCTATTGATAGGCTTGAGTATCTAAACAAACTGGGTAAAGAGCTTTCCAAACCTGTGATACCGCGTGAAGCAAACCTTGAATACCTTTCAAGCCAATACTTGTGTGAATTGATAAAGAATTTTAAATATGATGGTGTTGTCTACAAAAGCTCCGTGGGAGCTGGTGATAATTATGCAATATTCAATGATAAAGACATAAATGGTGAGAATATTTCAATGGTGGGCATTACTGGGAGTTCATATAAAACGGAATTAATACAAGTATGAAGCTCAAGTAAAATAAAAAATCAAGGAGACCTACATTATCCTGAGTCCAAAAATTATTGGGCAGTTTTCATTTGAATCAGTATTCTTAATATTCCCACAGCAGACTATATCAAAAACAGAATTTTTGAAAAGCCGAATCAAAGCCAAGCACGCAATTTGTCCCGACACGATAATTGTGTAGCCTTTCCATAACAAAGCTGAAGCCTGTCACTACGATACTCCTAAATCCAGCAAGAACTGACGCTTCTACTTTGGGAAATGCAAATGACACCAATCCCATATTCTTTTTTACAAATACGTTCAACCCAATATCAAGGCCGCATTGCCACCTCTTAAAAGATACTTATCCTAAATATAAGTCAAACCAAAAAGGATAAGGAAAAATGAATATCAATATTTTCGCAAGTGTGATGACCTGTTTAATAGCAGTATCGTTTATCTTGTTTCCCGGGCATATTGTAAAGGCGCAGGTTGATCAGGATGCAACAGCAGCTAAAAAAAATATGGGCAAATCGTTGCCCCCAATTGACCAGGCAACCCCAACGGTGTTTGAAACTGCTTCCTTTGGGTTGGGGTGATTCTGGGGAATTGAATCCCAGTTTGGGATTCTTGAAAGCGTTATCAGGACCAGGGTCGGCTATGCCGGAGGTGACACAGCAGCACCAACCTATAGAAGTATGGGGGATCATACTGAAACTGTCCAGATTGATTTTGACCCGGAAAAGATCACCTACAGGCAATTATTGGATATCTTTTGGGAAAGCCATAGTTACACATATAAGACAAGCATGCCCCAATATAAAAATGCAGTGTTTTACCACAACACCGATCAGCGGCGGCAGGCCCTTGAATCAAAGGAGGCTTTGGAGCAAACAACGGGTAAAGAAGTCCGGACCGATATCGTACCCGTGAAATCTTTCACCCTTGCCGAAGATTACCACCAGAAATATGTATTAAAACAATCCCGGCTGAAACATGCCCTTGATCAATTCTACACAAGCCATGATGATTTTATCAATTCCACTGCAGCATCACGGTTAAACGGGTATGCCGGGAGAAATGGAAACAGGGAGCAACTTTTACGCGAGATCCAGAGTCTGGGATTAAATGAGAACAATAAAAAGCTGTTAATGAACCTGGTCCGCGAGTGACGTATTCTTGCCGATTGCAAGGTTACGGAGAGAACGCTGTTGAAAAAATAGTTTGGAAGGCAATAGTTCTGAAAATGGGCGTGCCGATATATTAAGAATCTTGATCCACATCAATGCATCAACCTGTGAATTTCTTTAATAGTGGATGAATTGTTGTATCTGGAGAAGGGGTTTTGAAATGAAATTTGCCCGGGTTGCCAGGTCAACTTTGTGAGCCGGAAGGATTGATGCGAACCAATGCATCGGGATGTTTGGATTTGAATATTGGGATTAAAATATCTGGGTTGAAGGTGTGAAAGAAAATGGAGCGTTCATTTGTGTCGTTTTTGAATAAAATGAAGGGCGGAGGGCAATGCCCGCCCGTGGTGACATCATCAGAAATAGTATGGTCCTGGATCGGGGCGTTTTTCGGTATCCTGCCCGTGGCCTGGCTGAATTATCATTTGTTTGCAGATACGGATTTTGTTTTTATCATTGGATCGTTCGGGGCGTCTGCAGTCCTGATCTACGGGGCGGTGAAAAGTCCCCTTGCCCAGCCCAGGAACCTGATGGGCGGCCATATTATTTCAGCAGTCATAGGGGTGGCAATCTTTAAGATGTGCGGGAACCATCTCTGGCTGGCCTCCCCGTTGGCAGTGGCCACTGCCATTGCTGCCATGCATGCGACCAAAACCCTTCATCCGCCCGGGGGTGCCACGGCATTGATTGCCGTGATCGGGAGTGAAAAAATCCATGCGCTTGGGTTTTATTATGCGGTAATACCGGTGGGCGTGAGTGCGTTTATCATGCTGGCGGTGGCACTTGCGGTTAATAATTTGTGCAGAACCCGAAAGTACCCTGAGTTCTGGTTTTAAATCTTTCACCGGGAATCGTTTTCAGATCCCCGGTGAAAAGCAACTGATGTTAACCCTGTTGTTTTTTAGGCTGTTGCCTGGCCTTAACGTCCTGCCACCACATCAATTTCCACATCCAGGTTATCGTATAGCCCGGCAGATGCCACAGTGATCCTGGCAGGGGGGTGTTCCGGGAAATACCCGGCATAGACCTGGTTCATCTCTTCAAAATGGTCCATGGACGACAGGAATATGGTGCATTTCAGGATATTGGCCATTGAACCGCCGGCCGCTTCCAGCACCGCTCTGATGTTTTCCATGCAGCGCCGGGTCTGGGCGGCCACACTCTCCCGTTCGAGTTGTCCGGTCTCCGGGTTCAGGGCGATCTGGCCGGAAAGATAAAGCATGTCCTTGTACTGGACGGCCTGGGAATACGGGCCCACGGCTTTGGGGGCCTTGTCCGTTGCAATGATCTTTTTCATGGTAAGATTCCTTTTTATAAATGGCTGTTGGGGCTAACCGGCTTTGACAGCGGCCCAGTCGATCTCAGGCGGATCACAGGGCATGGTTTCCGTGCCCAGATGGCTCAGGATGTCCACGGCAGCACTGTATCCGGTCTGGATGGAGGTTTCCGTGTAAAAAGTACCGAGATAATCCCCTGCCAGGTAGATCCTGTTGTGGGGCCGGCTGAGAAAGGGCTGGAGCTTGGCCCGCCCGGGAAAGCAATAGGGCAACCCTAAGGTCCAGCGGTCCACACCCGCTTCCACCACCTTGCTGCTGAACCCCGTAAAGATCTGGTCCAGATCGTTGAGGTAGATATTCAGGATCTCTTTGTCGGTTTTATGGATCAGGGCCCGGGCCAGGTCTGCCGGGGAAAAGGTCATAAAACTGGAACCCTGCTGGCGGAACGGCTCAAAGTCGCGGACCACATTGGACATGTTAAAGGCCACGTTGAACGAGCGCTTGGGCGTGGCAACCGCATAGGTGTTGTCCCAGACCTGGGGCTCGGTTTCATTGGTCAGGAATGCCGCGCTTACATAGGGGCCGTATTTGATGACATCCAGTGCTTTTTTTGTGCTGTCATCAAGGTCCACGGCAATTTTCCGGGTGATCGGAGCCTGGGTGGCCAGGACCGCATACCTGGCCTCGGCCTCATGAGCCACACCGTCTTTTTCATAGCGGACCACCACGGAATCGGCTTTATGCACGACTTCCTGCACCTGTGCGTTAAGCATGAGCTTGTCTCCCATGGCATGGGCAATGGTCTGGGTCAGGGTGGATGGGCCGCCCAGGATGTTCTGGGTCAGGCCTTCGCCGTCCCCTTTGCTCCAGACCAGGTTGAAATATCCCACGCCCGCGCCTGCAGACACCTGTTCCGGGGTGCCGGACGACCGGCTGACCGTGGGACGGAACAGGGCATCGGCCTCGTCAGGCAGCTTGCCCACAAAGTCGGCAAAGGTTTTGTCGTTCATAAACTCGTAAACCCGCTGCTGGTGGACCCGGAAATCCTCCCCGGGCCTGCGCTCCACCATTTTGGCGTATTGGCGGACCGCGTACCGGACCTTGGCCCCGGCCCTGAATATGCCCATCCTGGCGTTCATGGACATGGGCAGGCGGAAGGGAATGGTTTCCACCCTGCCGTCCAGGAATAGTTTGCCGTTCATGGCAAGGCCCTTGAGCATGCCGGGAACCGGTACGGACTGGACACCCACGGACCGGAGCAGGTCACCCGTGGCGGAGTTGGCCCCGGCATACACATGGCCGCCCCAGTTAAGCCAGTAAGGGCCCCGCCGCTGGGACTGGACCCTGCCGCCCACACGGGGATCTGCTTCCAGGACCAGGATATTGCGCCGTCTCAGGCGCCAGGCCGCGGACAGGCCGGCGATGCCTGCCCCGACAACAATTGCATCTTTCATGATTTACCTCGTGACGTTAAGTGGTTAAGCAAATGGCCGGCCCGGTAAAATGCCGGCTCAGTGATTGACCCTGTCGTATTTTTCCGGGTTGCCCATGGCCTTGATGTATCCTGCGGCCATGACGATCTGGAGAACCAGTATGGGCAGGCCGCAGACAATCACCGATGTCTGGAGGGCGCTGGCCCCGCCGCTGACCAGAAGAACCCAGGAAAACAATCCCATGACCACGCCCCAGAAAATCTTCATTCCTGCGGGGGCTTCCTTGTCCTGTGCGGAAGTGCCGAACCCCTTTGTGGTCATGGAGGCAATGGTGGAGGTCATGGAATCGGCCAGGGTGATAAAGGAGATGGCCACGGCCAGCATGCCCAGCACCATGGTCAGGCCGGACAGGGGAAACTGTTGGAACAGGGCAAACAGGGAGACCTCGTTGCCATGTTCGGCAATGGTGGCGGCAATGCCTGCGCCCTTGAAGTGGTCCAGGTAAATGGCGGTGGAGCCGAAGATTCCGAACCAGACCATACCGAACACGGCCGGTCCCACCATATTGACCAGGACAAACTGGCGCACGGTTCTGCCATGGCCCAGGCGGACCAGGAAGAGCCCGACAATGGGGGCAAAGGCCAGCCACCAGGCCCAGTAAAAATTGCTCCATGCCCCGGGCCACCCGCTTTTTTCCATGGGATCCAGGAACAGGGACATGGAGACCAGGTTGCCCAGATAATCCCCCACAGCCGTGACCGTACTTTCAAGGGTATGGATGGTGGGGCCGCAGAACAGGACAAAGGCCATGAGGACAAAATAGAGCCGGATATTGTTTTCACTCAGGATACGGATGCCTTTCTGAAGGCCGGTGTAGCTGGATACGGTATAGCAGAGGGTCAGGCAGGCAATAATGGCCAGCCAGACGATCTGGTTGGGTTCAATCCCCCAGAGGAACTTGAGGCCGCCCCCGATCTGCATGGTGCCGAATCCCAGGGAGGTGCCCACCCCGCCGACAATG
Organism: Desulfobacter sp.; assembly: GCA_036881925.1. Taxonomy (GTDB): domain Bacteria; phylum Desulfobacterota; class Desulfobacteria; order Desulfobacterales; family Desulfobacteraceae; genus Desulfobacter. The sequence continues at coordinate 294,552 of JBAJNJ010000001.1, read as the reverse complement.
GCGAAAATCGACAGCCCGTCCACAAAATATCCCCAGTTGCCGTTGATCCGGTCGCCGATGACCGGGAACAGGCTGGAGCTGACCCGGAAAGGCTTTTTGGTGTTGTAAAAGGCAAAGGCAATGCACAGGGCCGCGCTCACATAAATGCCGTAGGTATGGAAGGTCCAGTGGAAAAAGGCGTACCGCATGGCATGTTCGCCCGCCGCCAGGGAGGCGGGTTCATACCCCAGGAACGGGGGCGGGCTGGTGTAATGGCTTATGGGTTCGGCCACGCCGAAAAAAACAATGCCGATGGCAATGCCGGCGCAGATGGAGATGGCCCACCAGTTGAACATGGACAGCTCGGGCTTGGCATCAGGCCCACCCAGGCGGATATTCCCGTATTTGCCGAATCCCGCCCAGAGGCAGAACACAAATAAAAAACTGGCCCCCAGGGTATAAAACCACCCAAAGTATTCCAGGGTAAAGGACAGGGCGGCTGACGCCCCTTTGCCAAACGCTTCCGGGCTGGCCACGCCGATTGCCACGGCCAGAACCAGGACCAGGGCCGGTGGCACAAACACGCGTTTGTTGATAATGGATACCAGGCTCTTTTTTTCCGGACGGCCCGGGGCAGTGTGGCTTAAGGTCGCATCTGTTTCCATGATTCTCTCCCTTTTTTATTACGGATATAGGGTTGCGGACCGCTCCAGGCGCGGCCCGTTTGTTTTTTACACGGGCGTGGAGGCATATGGATGAGTCATGCAGCCCCGGCGATCTCCTGTTTGCGCTGCCGGATAAACCGGTCCAGGGCGGCTTGTACATCCGGGGCCATTTTAGGTTGCTCATATGCGGCCAGCCGTTCTGCCAGGCGTTGTGATGCGGTTTCCTCGATCCGCCGCCCCCCGCCAGCCTTCCATTTGGCATGGTCCTGCTTGCTGTACAGGTCCATGGGGTAAAAGGCGGTGCGGCAATGTTTCAGGGTGTCCGGGTCCATGAGAAAGTTGCCACCGATCCCCACATGTTTGATGGATTCCGTGTTGATTTCAGAAGCACTGATCTCAATGGGGGTGAGCATTTGGCGGACCATGCTGCAGAGTTCCTCGTCAATGATCCATTTTTCAAAGCAGTTGCCGATGTAGGTGCCGGTCATGCCGCAGGAATGAAGAATAAAATTGGCCCCGTTGCGTACGGATGTGGACAGGGACAAGGCTCCTTCGGCCAGGGCCTGGGCATCCGGCACCAGGGCGTCGGTCAGAGAGCCGCCCGTACGGCAGGGCAGGTTGTAAAACCGGGCAAGCTGGGTGGTGGCGGAATTGATGATATAGGTTTCGGGCGCACCAATGGTGGCGGCGCCGGTCTGCATGTTGGTGGGACAGGAGGTGGTGCCGTAGACCACGGGGGTGCCGGGCCCGGCCAGTTGGGCCAGCACCAGGCCGGCCAGGATTTCCGCGTTCATCAGGGCAAACAGGCCGGGCAGCTTTACCGGGCCGGAGGTGCCGGCCATGATCATGTTGATGATCACCACGGGCTGGCGATACCGGGCATATTCCATGATGGACCCGGCCATTTCATCGGCAAACTGGAGGGGAGACAAGGGGTTGATCAGGCCTGCGGTCATGGGCTTTTGCTTTAGCTGTTCCATTCCCCCGGCCAGGATGGCGGCGACCGCAATGGTGTCTTTTGCGGCCTGGCGGGTGTCGGTGCTGCCCATGAACGGCTTGTCGCAGAGCGAGATATTGGCGTGAAGCATGTCCAGGTAAGCGGTTTCCGTGGGAACGTCAGAGGGTTCCACATGTTTGAACCCGTTCATGTCAATGTGGGGGGATGTCTGGACCAGCTTGCAAAATGCCGTGTAATCCGCCATGGTGCCGGGCCGCTGATCCCCGTTGGACTCACACACAAAAGGGGCGCCGTAAGTGGGCAGGAACACCCAGTCATCTTCCCCGATGGAGACGCTTTGTTCCGGGTTCCGGGCAAAGAGCCTGAACCGGGAAGGCGTGGTGGACAATGCCTCTTCCACCTGGGCTTCGGTAAAAAAAACAATCTTTCCACGGGTCTTGAATCCCCTGGATTCAAACAGGGCAACCGCGTCGGGCTCGTTAAACGCGATCCCGGTGCTGCCGAGGATGTCCATTGATGCCTTGTGAATGCGGGTGAGGTGTTCCCGGCTCAGGGTCTGCATCCTGTCGTACATGGTTCCGGCTCCTTGGTATATTTGGGTTGATATTCAGGCTTGACCTGCCTGTATTTGCAACCGGTGTGCCAGGAACGGGAACCGGGCAACCCCTCCCCCGGAGCCGGGGATTCAGGGGCGGAAAAACAAAAAACGGCGGCACTGGATAAAATCAAATAAATTTCATTTTTTTAACAAATATATTTGATATTTTTTGGTTTTTTGATTTCACATAAAAAACCGGCAGACCCTGGAGTGGACCTGCCGGTTTTGAATGGGGGCAGAACAGCCGATGCCGGAAACGCGGATCAGACGTGGCCGTAATAGTCCCTGTGCGCCACAATCCCGTAGGCATAATCCAGGAGGGTACCCCAGGAAAATACCGGCAGGTCCACGGCCTGTTGCACAGCCCTGGCAAAGGGCTGCATTCCCGTGCATTCCAGGACCAGGGCCCCCATATCCGGGTGTTGGGAACAAAAGTCCGTGCAGGCCTCGACCATCTGCCGTTCTTGGACCGCATAGTCGGCTTGGGGCTGTTCCGGGCGGACCTCCCAGTTCCAGAGGCGGTCCAGCTCGGTGCATCCGTAATCGTCACTGGCCCCGGCCACCACATAGTTGCTGTCCCGGGCCACGCCCACCCGGTCCAGATGGATGGGGGTCAGGAACTGGCGCTGGTAGCAGAAGATCCCCACCTGTTTTTCCGACCCCACAAGCTGCTCTGCAAAGGGCACCTGGAGCAGGCTGGACATGAACACCGGGATATCCACGGCAGCGGCCACATCTTTCTGGAAATAGGCAAAGTAGCCGCACTCTGCGGCAATGGCCCGGCACCCCATGTTTTCAAGATTTTCCGCAGCCCTGAGGATGGGGTCAAGGCAGGGGGTTTTGTCCGCATCCCACAAGAGCTGGCGAATATCAATGCCCCGGACCAGTTCATACTGGATGGGAAAGGGAAAGGCGCTGGCATTCCTGACATCCCCGGGAAATCCCGGGTAAACGTCGTCCAGAATCATAATGCCGAGCCCCATGCCGTAACACCGGTGGTCTTTTCTGGTTTTTATCCGGGTGATGCCCGGGTCGTGCTGCTGCTGAATCATGCGGCCTCCTTGGGTTAAGATGAGATCAAAAGGCGGGCCCCGAGATCTTTTGACGGCGGCCCTTTGGGCCGTGAAGTTGCAATTCAGATGCCAGCAAAAAATCAGAGATACGGATCAGGGAGGCGACATCAGGGGCTTAAAGGATTTTGCATCAATTCCGTATTTTTTGAGCTTGTAGTGGAGTAGCTGGGGGGAAAGCTTCAGTTGGCGGGCAGCCCGGGCCACATTGCCCCGGGTCTGGCCCAGGGCCTGGCGGATGATGTGGATCTCGTGACGGGACCGGCTGTGTACAAGTCCGGCCTCCCCGGGGGGAAGCGGCAGCGGAGCGGACAATTTTTCCGGCAGCTCCTGGAGGGTGTGTTCCCCGGCCGGAAACGCCAGGGTAAACGGCATGGCCGCATCCTGTCCGGCACGGGCCGGATGCAGGTCGCCCATATGGATGGAAAGATGGGACCGCCGGATGGTGGCGTGTTTTTTAACCAGGTTCATGGCCCCTTCAATGACATGTTCCAGTTCCCGGACATTGCCGGGCCAGTCGTGGGTGCGGAACAGGGCATTCACCGCATCAGATACGGATTTGACCCGCCGGTCCATGATCCTGTTATACTTTTCGATAAAATAATCCACCAGGGCATCCATATCCGCCTGCCGCTCCCGCAGCGGGGGAATGCGGATAAACACCACCCCGAGCCGGTAGAGCAGGTCTGCCCGGAACCTGCCGCTTTTAACGGCCTGGTGGGGATCTTCATTCACCGAACTGATGATTTTCAGGTCCAGGGGAATTTCATCCAGGGCCCCGACCCGCCGGATTTTTCTTTCCTGGAGTGCCCGGAGCAGCTTGGCCTGGAGCCCCATGGACATGGAGTTGATCTCGTCCAGGAACAGGGTGCCGCCGCTGGCCCGTTCAAACAGCCCGGCCTTGTCCGTGGCCCCGGTAAAGGCGCCCTTGGCAGTGCCGAACAATATCCCTTCCAGGAGATTTTCAGGAATGGCCGCGCAGTTCAGGGCCACGTATTGTTTATTGCGGCGGCGGCTTTTGTTGTGGATGGACTGGGCAAAGAGTTCTTTGCCTGTGCCGGTTTCCCCGTAAAGCATAACTGTTGACGGGGACCCTGCGGAAAGTGTGGCCACTTCAATGGCAGCCAGAAGATCCGGTGAGGTGCCGATGATATCCCCGAACCGGTAACGGGTGCCGTTTTTCAACCGTTTTATACCCTCCCGGCCCACCCGGTCCCGCTTCCGGATATAGTTTGTGTTTTCGGGATCGGAGGCGGACTTCAGTTCCTTTTCCATGAGGCTGTAAGCCCGGATAAAGCAGACCGTGCCGATCAGGTCCCGGCCCGCACGCAGGGGAATGACATTGTGCAGGGAGTTGACCACCTTGCCCCGCCGGGTCCGGTAAAAACAGGCCAGGTTTTCAATGCGCTCCCCGGTCCGGAGGCACCGGGTGACAGGGCTCTGGTCCTCGTCCACCCGGTAGACCTCCCCCACCTTTTTCCCCCGGACATCGGAAAATTTCAGGTCGTCCATCTGCTCCTGGAGTGCATTCATATAAAGGATTGCCCCGGAGGCATCCGTAACGATCACCCCTTCGTGGAACCGATCAAGAATGGGCAGCAGGGATATGGTTGACGGGTCAACATTGGGGAACAGGTGCTCCAGCCCGGGCAAGGCGGAGTCAAAAGGGTCGGAACCTGAATCGGACATGTTTACCTCCTTGAACATCATACCGGTCCTGCCGGATGTTATCACAAACCTGAAAAAACCGAATGCATTTTCGGGGCCAGGTTTCCGGGGCCGGGGCAGCCCAAAAAAGAAACATATACGTACATCCGCCCCGGATCACAGCGGCATCATTCAGAAACATTTTTTATCAATTTTTAGTTTGATTTTGTATATCATCATATGTAGTATGCCGTTGACAATTATTCTTTTAACATGTCTGCCCGGCAATACAGGACACAACACATTCAGCACCCGCCGGCTCAGGCAGAGTTTTCATAAGGTGGTTCTACTCTCACTGTCTCTCTTTTCAACCACCTGGCGTTAGACTTAAAAACATAACCTTACATTCCCGGTATGCCTTATGCCGGGGAGTGCCCCTGTTTGTTTCGGGCCGGGACAATTGTATGTCCGGGAGGGATTTGATGAATAGACGGCTGTTTGTTGCAAAGACTGCACACGCCCTTTTATGCCGGGCCATATTTGGCAGCCAAGACCCCTTTATTCCGGGCCTTTGCGCCCCTTTCCCCTCCTTTTTTTCCGTTCCCTTTTCCGCCCTTAACACATGTCTTTTGGAACCCATTACCGTCTTTTTCAACGGTGCTGCAGGTATGTTTACAACATTGCCTGGCACATGCAAGGTATTTTCACCGCAAATGAACGCCACACAATTCATCACAGGCGACAATTGCCGAAAAACTAGAAAAAGCCGGCGGTTTTTCACAGGGTTTCACATCACAGGACGTTACGTCACAGGGGTGCACGGCATTGGCAACCACAACACAGCACTTCACGGAGGATGACATGCACCAGATGACACCGGCCGGATTGATCGGCATGGGAGGCTACCTGCCTGCCAAAGAGCTGCCTGGATACCAGGTGGACAGTTTTGTTGAATACCTGAGAAAGGAAACCACGCTTTACCCTGAATATATTGATGAGATTCAGGATAAGGGCCATTTGCCCGGATGGGTGGAAACCAACCACGACGGCTGGGAAAGCCAGCCCTGGTTTGACGAATGGGTGGCGCGCCTTCCGGAAAAGAAAAAGACGGACCCGTTTCAGGGCGCAGTGGAGCGCAGACGCGTGCCCATGGACCCTGTGTCTGTCAGGGAATCCCTTCATCCCCACCCCATGCTCTCATCTGATGCGGAAACCCTGGCCGGGGCCCTGGCGCTGTTCAATACCGGGATTGACAAAGGCGACATTGATCTGGTGCTTTGCAGCTCCCTTGTCCCGGACCTCCACGTTCCCCTGAACGCCTCTTTGGTGCAGCATAAACTGGGCTTGGAAAATGCCGGGGCATACAATGTGGACACCTGCTGCTCCTCGTTTATCACCATGATGGAAATCGCCTGCAACTACGTGCGCTGCGGGGCTGCCCGCAACGTGCTGATCATCGGCAGTTCCCAGGATTCCATGATCAACGACAAAACCGCCTATTACAGCGTATACACCGGTGACGGAACGGTTGCGGGGATCGTGGGGGAAGTGGAACCGGGGTACGGTTATATTGCCTCCCATTCCCACAGCAAAGGGAACCGGCACAAGGCCATTATATTCCAGGAGCGCTCCCCCTCGCTGCTGGTGTCCGCGTCCCAGACCCCGGACTACAAGCAGGAACACGTCACCTTCTATGATAAGGACATGCAGCTTGAAATTGCCCGCGGGGCCAAAAAAGACATGGTTGAAGTAACATCCAGGCTGTTTGATAAAACCGACTATGACCGGGAGGACATTGATTTCCTGGTCACCCACCAGCCCGTGCCCTGGACACCCGACACCTGGCGGGAGGGCCTCGGTCTTCCCAGGGAAAAGCTCTACCATTCCTGGGAAAAGTACGGGAACATGGCGGTGGCCTCATGCGCCACCAACCACCTGGAAGCTGTGGAGCAGGGGCTGATCCGGGAAGGGGACAGGGTGCTCATTGCCTCTTCGGGCGTGGGCGAGAACCATATTGCCCTTTACCACAGGGTATCCCCGAAACTTGTGGAGAGCAACCGGATATGAAACATGCCATTGACCACATTGCCATAAAAGTCACGGATATCGAGGCGTATTGCGATGCACTGCAGGCAACAGGCCTTGCACCGGTGGATGTAAAGCAATACGACGCGGTGGAAATGAGAATCGCCTTTCTGGGCGAGGGCCCGAGCCGCGTCGAACTGCTCCAGCCCACAGCCCCGTCAAGCCCCATTGCCAATGATCCCCCGGGGCTCCACCATATCGGGATAAGAGTCCCTGATATTGAAGCGGCTTACCGTCGCATGACCGAAAGTCCCCAATACCAGGTTACCGGCGGTATCCGCCAGGGGGCCCATGCCCGGATCTTCTTTTTCAGGATCACCGGGCAGGACCAAACCCTGTTTGAATGTGTTGAAGCAGAAAAGGAGCGCTTATGAACATGGAATCCCTGAGCGGAAAAACCGCCCTTGTCACCGGCGGGGCCGGCGGGATCGGCAGGGCTATCAGCCTGCATCTGGCCGCTGAAGGTGCCCGGGTCCTGATCCTCTGCCGGGATACCCGGAAGGCTGAAACCACGCTGGAGAACATCGCTGAAAACGGAGGAAAGGCTTATTGCCACATTGCGGACCTGGAGGACCTGGAAGGTATCCCGGATGTTATGAATGCCCTGTCCGCCGACCACCCGCCCGTTGATATTCTTGTCAACAATGCTGCAATTTCAGGATTTATGGGACCTGTCACAGACACCCCCCCGGAAGAGCTGGATAAAATCCTGCGGGTGAACCTGATGGCCCCGTTCCACCTTGCCCGGCTGGTTCTGCCGGGCATGACAGCGCAACATTACGGAAGAATCATCAATATTTCCTCGGTAGCCCCCCGGGTCAATCCGCCCAACTCGGCCACCTATAATATCAGCAAGGCAGGTCTGAACGCCCTGACCGTTTCCCTGTCCAGGGAGGCGGCGGTTTCGGGCGTGACCGTGAATGCCCTGGCTCCCGGCCTTGTGCTCACGGACCGGATCAAAAACGCCCGCCTGCCCGGCCTGGCATCGGAAACAGGCCAGACACCGGATCAACTCCTGGCGGCCATGACCGCCCGGACCGATACCCGGAGATTGACCACCGAGGATGAGGTGGCAAAAACCGTGCTGTTTCTCTGCGGCCCGGCCGCCCGGAACATCACCGGTGAAATCATTGAAATGTCCGGCGGATACTGAATTAACCCCAAGAGATTAAGGTAAAGGAACCAGACATGGCCACTTATGAGACGTTCAAAACATTTATGGAAAACTATTTCAGAGATTACAGCCAATATGCCCAGGATGAGGAAACCATGCCCAAAATGGACAAATACTGGGCTGAGGATATCCAGATAACGGCATACTTTAAAATCCCGGGTGGGGAATATCCCATGCGGATGCATAACCGCAGGGTATGGCAGGACTTTCTGATCAAAGGGCATTTGACCATCTGGGAAAACCTGCAGCCCCTTGACATGGCCCTTGATGTGGTCCAGCTAAAGGCCGCCTCCATGTTAAAAGTTGTAAAATACGACAGAAAAACCGACCAAGAACTCGTCAATCTGGACGGGATCGGATATTATACACTGGCAGAAGAGAGCCAGGGTCTCCTTCATATCAAAAGCCTGGATTTCTATACCGGAGACGCCGGCACATTCGCTAAATTATATACCATGGAATAGCAGTCGACTAATTTCAGCCAATTAAACACAGCCGCAAACGCAGTCACAACATATGCGGACATCACAAATGTCCGGGATTTCAAGGATTAAAGACCTAAACGGGGTTACTTGCGTTTGCGCTGTATGGAATAACAGGAGGATGATATGAAAAAACCGGCAAAAGCCGTTGTGGTCACCGGTGTGATCGGTGAAGACGTCCATGTCACAGGCATCCGTATCCTGGAACATGCCCTGAGAAGCGACGGGTTCGAGGTCCATTCCCTGGGCATACACAACACACAGGAAGATTTTATTGGCAAGGCATCCGAGGTCAACGCCGATGCCATCCTGATGTCCTCGCTGGCCGGCCATGCGGAAATGCTGGTCAAGGGATTCAAGGAAAAATGCAACCGGGCCGGCCTGGAAAAAACCCGCCTTTATATCGGGGGACAGCTTGTGATCCATTCGGAAGCCTGGGAAGAGACGGAAAAGACATTCCTGGACCAGGGATTTGACCGGGTGGCGGTTCCCTTTTTGCGGCCCGGGGCGATCCTTGCGCAATTGAACCGGGACCTGGGCACCCATGCCGTCCTGGACATGGCCGGCTGAATTCGTCACCTGTAAACAGTGTAAACAGCGAGGCAGGACAACAATGGAAATTTCAAACAGCAAATGGCCGGATACCTACTTTCGGGAGCAGAGAGACAAGGTCCTGGCCATGTGGCCCACGGGAAGCGAGGTCGAACTCGGCGATGCCGTGGCCTATCATAAACAGATGCCCCCGGCCAAAAACGCCGCCCTCAAGGTCCTTAAAGCCAGGGATGAAAACCTGACATACCTCTGCCCCTCGTCGGGTTCAGATACCATCAACAACCACAGGGAACTGCTCATCCATCTCCAGAATGAAGGCGAGGCAGACATCCTGACCTCATACATTGACAGCTTTACCCGGAATTGCCGGTTTGAGATGGCACAGGAAGGCCTTAAAAAGGCGGAAGCATCCGGGCGACCCGTCCTGAACGGGTTTCCCGTGGTGGTCCATGGGGTTGGCGGCACCCGGGAGGTGATTAACGCCCTGGACAATCCCGTATTGCTTTTCGGTCCCACCCCGGATGCCAGGCTCACCCACGAGATCGGCCTTGCAGGCGGCCACACCGGTTATTCCGGCGGCCCCATGATCTCGTTCTGGAATTACACCAAAGACGTGCCTGTGGAGAATATCATCCACAATTTCCAGTACATCAACCGCCTCATGGGATTTTACGAGGAACAGGGTATCCCCATGCTCTATTGCGTGAGCGGGGCCATGCCCTCGATCAGCCCGCCCTCCCTGATGATTGTCCCGGAAATCATCGAGGTGCTCATTGCCGCGGCCCAGGGAGTGAAGCATATCCAGTTGAACAACTGGCTCCAGGGCCATCTTGCCCAAGACCTGGCCTATATCCTGACCTTTAAGCAGCTGGCAGATGAATACCTTGAAAAATCAGGTTTTTCAGACGTGGAAACCACAACGTACAGCGTCAGCCCCACGGGCCGGTTCCCCACGGCGCATGACCGGGTATACGCCCTGATCTCCTACTTCACCATGACCGGTATCCTGGGCGGGGTCCAGGTCTGCGGTTCCAGGACCATTGACGAGGCCCACCATATCCCCACAAAAGAGGGTTCGGCGCACAGTTTCCGGAACGCCCGGATGTTTTTGAACATGCTTTGCCCCCAGCACATGAATATCCTGGAAAACAAGGATGTGCAGGCCGAACAGAACATCATGGAAAAGGAAGTCAGGGCCGTGCTTGACAAGGTGTTTGAGCTGGGGGGCGGGGATGTGGTCAAAGGCACGGTTGCTGCCGTGGATATGGGCATCCTGGACCAGCCCTATGCCACCTCCCAACGGGTCAGGGGCAAAGTTCTGGGTGTCAAGGACAGCACGGGCGCGGCCCGGTTCTATGATGCCGGCGACCTTCCCTTTGACCGGGAAATCCTGGAATTCCATGAGGAAAAAATCAGGGAGCGGGAAACCGCATTAAACCAAAAGATCAGCTACGACACCATCATCAACGATCTGACCGTGATCAGTGAAGGGCGTATTATCTGAGAGCAGCCCTGCCATTCATACGCTCCGGTACGATTCCCGTGCCGGAGCCCTGATTCCCCCCTTTGCATCATTCCCCCAACCTGCTATGATCCCGTCTATAGATGATTGTCCCGGACGGCCATCCGGCCGGGCAATGCCTGAAACCTGATATCAACTAAAATTGACGGCCTGTTTTTAAGGTATGGTGTACCGATTCGCACAATTGATCCTTGCCGGGATGGTGCTTGGCCTGTTGGCGTCACCGGGGTTCACCGGCGATGCCGGCCAAACCAGGGCCCGGGATATCCTGGTGCTTCACTCGTTCCATAAAGGCCATATATGGAATGACAGCATCTCCCAGGGCATTGAAGCGGTGCTGTCCGGCAAAGGGCGGCCGGGCATGCCCATAAACCTGCACTATGAGTATATGGATACCGAGCGGGTCCAGGGTACTCTGTATACCCACAGCCTTTACGATTTTCTCAGCCGGAAATATGACGGCAGCCGGTTTGATGCGATCATTGCCACGGATGATTCCGCGTTCCGGTTCCTTATGGATTACCACAGAAAACTCTTTCCCGGCACCCCGGTGGTGTTCTGCGGGGTCAATTATTATGAAGAGTTTGAGATGTTCGGCCATGAGCATATCACCGGTGTGGTGGAGCGTATCGACATCCGCCAGACCGTGGAGACCGCCCTGGCGCTCCATCCGGACACCCGGAAGCTTCTGGTGGTTGTGGATAAAACAGACACCAGCATCGCCACCATCAAAACCTTTATCCAGACGTTCAAGCATTTCAGGGACCCCACCCTGTTCCACTTTATCGCGGCCCAGACCCGGGATGAACTCAAACAAACCCTTGGGACCCTGTCCCGGGGCACCCTGGTCTTGTTTGTGAATTTTTCCGTGGACCGGACCGGGCAAAAAATCTCCATGGCCCAGGGCCTTGAAGAAATCATCCGGAACTGCCCGGTGCCGGTGTATTCATTCTGGGACAATTACCTGGGCAGCGGGGTGGTGGGCGGCAAAATGGCCAGCGGCAGCGCCCACGGGAAAAAAGCTGCCGAGATTACCGCCAGGATCCTGGCCGGAACCCCGGTGTCCGCCATTCCCGTGTTCAGGGAAAGCCTGAACCAGCACCTGTTTGACCATGAACAGCTCCGGCGGTTCAACATCCGTGAAGACACACTGCCCCAGGGCTCCCGGATCATGAACGTACCGTTCTCGTTTTATGCGGAATACAAACAACTGGTCTGGACGGTGTCTGCAGGAATCCTGGGGCTTTCCCTGGTGATCCTGGCCCTGGTGCTTAACACCTTTAAGCGGAAACGGGTTGAAACCGCCCTGAAACAATTTACCCGCCAGCTCAACCTGCTCCACCGGATCGACCGGGCCATACTTGCCGGCAAATTCTCCGCCCGGAACACCCGTGAGGCCCTTCAATACGCCAGGGATCTCCACCAATCGGCCTGGTCCGGAGTGGTGCTGTTCAACTTCCGTAAAAAAACAGCGGTTCTGGATGCTCTGGACACGGACACGGGAGACAGGACAGGCGAAGGCGGGGGGTTTCCCATTGATGAGTTGTTCCCGGATCGGCTTCGCAATAACAGCCGGCTCACCCTCACCTCCGGGGATTTTCACCCGGATTCTTTTTTTGCCAAAACCCTGTCGGCCCATGGGGTGGATGCCTTTGTTTGCATCCCCCTGGTGTCCGGCAAGGAACTGATCGGCGCCCTCACCCTTTCGGACGTCCCGGGCCATGCCCCGGCCCCGGACACTGCCGTGAGTATCAGGGAGGTGGCTGCATCCCTGGCTGTGGCCATCCAGAGCGTACGGCTGCAGCGGGCGGGCAAACAGCACCAGAAAGAGCTGGAACGGCTGTCCGCCAAAGTGTTTGACATGCAGGAGTCCACCTGCCGCCGGATTTCCTTTGAGCTTCATGACGAAATCGGCCAGTCCCTGACCGCTGCCACCATCAATCTGGCGGCCATTGAAAAACTCATGGCGCCCGGCCAGAACCCAAAGGTGCCGGGCCTGGTCAGCGACACCAGGGAGATCGTCAACCGGCTCTCAGACCAGGCCCATGACCTGTCCCTGAACCTGTGGCCGCCCATGCTCAGGGATTTCGGGATTGAACCCACCCTGCGCTGGTACCTGGGCCGGATTGCGGAAACCGCTGACATCCGCCTGGTGTTTGACGGATCGGATTTTACGCAGCGCCCGGCCGAGGAGATCGAAACCGCGCTTTACCGGCTGTCCCAGGAGGCCCTCACCAACGTGCTGAAACATGCTAACGCCGACCGGGTGGATATCAGCATCACCCAAAAGCAGAACGGCGGGATCTTTTTCATGGTGGAAGACAACGGCAGGGGATTTGATCCGGACGCGGTCCTGTCCGATGAAAAAATGAATGACAGACTCGGGATACTCGGAATGCGGGAACGGATTTCCATCCTCGGGGGCAGACTTAACATCCGGTCCGCCCCGGGCCGGGGCACCTGCATCTCCGCAGACATTCCATGGCAGGAGAGAACATGAAAACAATCAAAGTGCTGGTGGCCGAAGACCATACGATCGTTCGGAAAGGGCTTTGCGCCCTTCTTCTTGCAGAACCGGACATTGAGGTGGTGGGAGAGGCGGAAAACGGCAGGCAGGTCATTGAGATGGCGGCCCGCTTTGAACCGGATGTGGTACTCATGGATATTTCCATGCCCGAACTCAACGGCATGGACGCCACCCGCCAGTTAAAGAAAAAATACCCGAACCTGAACATCCTGATTCTTTCCATGCATACCAGCCAGGAGTATATTTTCGAAACCCTGCGGGCCGGGGCTTCGGGTTATTTGATCAAGCGGTCCGCGCCCACGGATCTGATCAAGGCCATTCATGCGGCCCACAAGGGCGAATCGTTCCTGAGCCCTTCGGTGTCAAAAAAAGTGATTACCGGCTTTATCCGCCAGCAGGAAGGCCGGCCTCCGGAGCCCAAAGGACTGGAACGGCTCTCCGGCCGGGAGCGGGAAGTACTCCAGCTCATTGCCGAGGGGCATACCAACCGGGAAATCGCAGACCAGTTGTTTGTCAGCTCAAAAACCGTGGAAGCCCACCGGACCAATATCCAGAAAAAACTGGGGATCGCGGGAACGGCGGAGTTGACCAAATATGCCGTGAGGAAAGGGCTTGTGGAACTCGGGGAATAGGGTCAATACCCGGGGGCTGTATCCGTGGTCAGTAAACAGAATCAGCGCGGCTCGTCAATAACTTGGGCCACAATCTTTTCGATGTTTTCCAGGATGGCGCCTGCGTTCACGGAAGGCCTGACCAGGTTCACCTCCTTGACCCACTGGGCTTTGACCTTTTCAATTTCTTCCATGGAAAGCCATTGGTGAACATCCATTTTGGAGGCAAACGCCACATGGATACCGGCGGCTCTCTGGTCGGCAACAATGGTGTCCAGCAAACCGGCATATTCACGGGCAAAGCGTTCACGGGCATTTTGCGCCGCGGTTTGGATGATGTTCCGGACCCCGGGGGCCAGGCGGTTCCAGCGGGCCAGGTTGACGGTGATATGAAAGGGAACCGGGTTCCACAGCTCCCGGAAAATCACAACATGGGGGGCCACCCGGTCCAGGCCCACCCGGTGGATGGCGTCCAGGTTGGTATACACCCCTTCCAGGGCATTGGTTTTCAGGGCGATATAGGAATCTGCCCAGGGAATGCCCACGGGGATGGCCCCGGTTCCTTCCAGCACCTTGAGCAGCCAGCGGCTGGCTGTCCGGATTCTCCTGTCCCTGAAATCGTCCAGGGATACGGCCTTGCGGGTAAAACACCCGGCCATGGGCAGGACCGCATAGGTGTAGATGATCTTCTGGTTGTACCGCGCAAACTCCGCGTTCAGTTCCGGGATTTCGCCGTAAATCCGGTCGTACGCCCGCATGCGTTGATCGTAAGGCTCAGGCCCTCGCTGCAGCAGGGTGATGCCCCCGTTGACCAGGAGCCTGTTGGGATAGTAGTTGATGTTGACATGGCCCATATCCACGCTCCCGTCTTTCACCCCTTCAAGGATCTCCTTGTCAATGAGGTAAGACTGCCGCCAGTACACCCGAATCCGGACCCGGCCCTTTCCCAGCCGCTGGATTTCCTCGATAAATCCCTTTTCAGCCATTCCCCGCAACCCCACAGGCTCGGTGTTGGTGGCATAGGTCAGGGAAACGGTATCTGATGCAGCCGCAGACCGCGGTCCGGCCGCAAACACCCCGGCAACGGCCAGGACGGTAAAAATCCCAAGGATATGGAGTGCGTTTTTCATCATTGCAGGCATTAGGTGGATTCCGGTATCGGGTTATGTCCCATGTTTAACAGGTCGCCCTACTCTATTTCAATCAATTCCTTGCCCCCGGGATCAAAATAGGGGTTTTCCCAATGCCTTTTAGGGGTTTCCCCAATAGACAGCCGGCCGGCCTGTTTTATATACACCATGGATGGCCAGGACAGGCCCAGCGCCTTTTTTACCATTACTTTTTACCAGCACCTTTATTTTCGGGAGGATCACATGAAACTAAAATTATACCACAAAATTCTCATCGGCCTGGTGGCCGGTTTTATCGCGGGTATTATCCTGGGGGACAAAGCCGTTTACCTCAAACCTGTGGGGGATATCTTCATCCGGTGCCTGCGGCTGATTGTCGTGCCCCTGATCCTCTCCACCCTGATCACGGGTGTGGCAGGTGCGGGCGATCCCAAAAAAATCGGCTCCCTGGGCATGAAAACCGTGGTGTATTTCATCTCCACCACATTTTTCGCCGTGGTCATCGGCCTGGTGATTGCCAATCTCATTCAGCCCGGCGCAGGCCTGCCTCTGGGCGAAGTGGCGACCATCAAGCGCCCGGAACCGGTCTCTCCCATGCAGATGATCGTTTCCATGGTGCCCATGAATCCGATTGAGGCCCTGACAAACGGGAATGTTCTCCAGATTATCGTATTCTCCCTGCTGTTTGGGGGAACGCTGGCACTGGCCGGGGATAAGGGAAAGCCGGTGGCGGATTTTTTCAGGGCCATGGCCGAAGTCATGTTCAAATTTTCCGATATCGTTATTAAAATGGCTCCTTACGGGGTATTTGCCCTGATCGCCTGGACCAGCGGGAAATTCGGCCTTGCCCTTCTCCTGCCCATGGGCAAGCTGATTGCGGCCACCTTTATCGCCTGTGTGATTCACATTGTGTTTACCTATTCCGGTGCGGTCAAACTGCTGGGCCGGGTCAACCCGGTCCATTTCTTCAAAAAAGTCATGGAACCGGCCCTGGTGGGCCTGAGCACCTGCAGCGCGGCCGCAGCCTTTCCCTTTACCATGCGGGCCCAGAAACACCTGGGCGTCTCGGACAGGGTCTCCAGCTTTACCCTGCCCATGGCCCTGACCATCAACATGGACGGAACCGCCCTGTACCAGTCTGTGGGGGCTATTTTCGTGGCCAATATCTATGGGGTGGATTTGAGCTTCACCCAGCAGGCCACCATTGTCCTGACCGCGGTCCTGGCATCGGTCGGCACCGCCAGTATCCCGGGCGGCGGCCTGATCATGCTCACCCTGGTGCTGGAATCCGTGGGCCTGCCCCTGGAAGGTATTGCCATTGTGGCTGGTATTGACAGGATTCTGGATATGTTCCGGACCACCACCAATATCTTTGGCGACAATTCCGCAGGCCTTGTGGTGGCCTCCCTTGAAAAAGATCTGGACCGCGAGGCCACGGCCACACCCCTGGGAGACGCTGCCGGCGAAACATCCGCATAACCCGCCGCACCGGGCCGGAACACCTCCATAGTTTCCGGCCCGCTGTGTTTAACCATCAACCTTTAAGGATAAACCAATGAACTATACAAAATTTCCCAGAAGAAACTACCTCCAGGGGCCCACGCCCATTGAACCCATGCCCCGGCTCAGCGCAGCCCTCGGCAATGATGTGAACCTTTTTGTCAAGCGGGACGACCTGCTGCCCGGGTCTGCCGGGGGCAATAAAACCCGGAAGCTGGAATTCTGCATTGCCGACGCCCTGGCCAAGGGAGCGGATACCCTGATCACCTGCGGTGCGGTCCAGTCCAATCACTGCCGCCTCACCGCCTCATGGGCCGCCAGGGAAGGCCTTGACTGCCATCTGATCCTGGAAGAACGGGTCAGGGACTCTTATAAAAAAGACGGTACAGGCAACAACTTCCTGTTTGAACTTCTGGGTGTCAAATCCGTTGAAGTGGTGCCGGGCGGATCAGACATGCCCGCTGAAATGGCCAAAAAGGCTGATGCACTGGCATCCCAGGGTAAAACACCTTACATCATACCGGGCGGGGCCTCCAATGCCATCGGCGCCACAGGCTATGCCGTGTGCGCAGAAGAAACCATGGCCCAGCTCAATGCGATGCGCCTTGACATCGACCATATCGTGGTGCCCTCGGGATCTGCCGGGACCCATGCCGGCATGGTGGTGGGTATGGCCGGGATCAACGCCAATATCCCGGTGAGCGGGATGAATGTCTCCCGCCCCAAAGCGGTCCAGGAAGAAATTGTTTACGATCTGGCTGTCCGGACCGCTGAACGACTGGGCGTTAACAGCGGCATTCGCCAAGAGGACATCGTATGCTTTGACCAATATGTGGGAGAAGGCTATTCCATCCCGACCGATGCCATGGTGGAGGCGGTGAAGCTGTTTGCCGCCACCGAAGCCATTCTCCTGGATCCGGTTTACTCGGGCAAAGCTGCCGCCGGCCTCATCGACAGAGTCAGGAAAGGCGATTTTGCCAGGGGCGCCAATGTACTATTCCTTCACACGGGCGGCTCTCCCGCCCTTTACGCCTACCTGGATACGTTCAGGCAATAGGCCCACTCTGATATTATCATTATCATTCAGCGGACCCGGACCTGTTTAGCAGGGGCCGGGTCCCTGCCACAAGGTGGTTTCAAGCGTTTGAATTCTGACAAACAAAAGGGCGGCATGGGATTGCCGCCCTGGGTGGGGTATTTTTTTAAAGGCAGTTATCAGTACTTAATTATAAAATGAACCGCAACATTTTTCGGGCGGGTTTCATTTCCTCCTGACGCAGTTGTTCTGTATTCTCCCCCATGGCCGTTGCTGTAGTTCGTAATAAAACTACCGCCGCCCGATGTGTTGGCATATCGATCCTGGAAACCACCATGTGTATGGCTTTTAAAGTCATCCGCCTGCAATGTTCCGACACTATCTCCGGTGTTGCCGCCGGGTTGCGATTCAGTCCGGGACGCTGCATCAGGGTCTGTTCCCGTTCCCGCATCAACCCCTCTCAGAAATTGTCCGCGTAAATCAGGAATGTTGAAAGTTCCGGAAGAACTTGCCCCGAATGCTGTTCCGATAGCGGAAAACAGATCGGGATAATCCGTGCGCGAATATTCGGAACCATTGCAGAGCAGCCACCCTTCCGGCGCCGAGGAACCGCCAAATGGCAGAATCGTACCGACCGGCATAACGTAGCCGGTTTTGTCCTTGATCCGGCTGTCAATTTGAAGCTCATCATTCTGATGGACAATCAAGAGTCCTTCAGCACAAACGGTTGTCGTCATTAATGATAGAAAAGCGATAATACGGATGAGATAAGAAGCTGTCTTTTTACCTTTTGTCATGATTGCTTTCTCCTTGCTAAGAACATTTAAAGAAATGGATTGTTTGACAGTTCAGTATGTTCCACTTTGATCATCTAAAAAATTTTAGTGCACAAATGGTGCGACTGAACCATTTTCGACGGGTTTATCTTAACGTAAACCACGAAACAGATACTATGAATTCAAAATAATTTCAATCAGGAGAAACCCTGGTATTTCGCTTATATTGCAAAATTTTTTTAGGCCTGCAGCTTCAAAAAACCAGGCCATCATGACCACATGGTTTTGACCTGTCCTGCCATGAATATCCCTTGACAACCGCCAGGCCATCTGGAATAGTTTTTATTTTCACATATCCAAATCAGAACGGAACAATTCAATGAAACGTGTTTGTGTCTATTGCGGCTCCAGCGACGGCAGGAAAAAAGAATATAAAGCAGCGGCAAGGGCCCTTGGCCGGACCATGCTGGACAGGGGTATCGGCCTTGTATACGGCGGGGCTCAGATCGGAATCATGGGGGAAATTGCAAATACCGTGGTCAACGGCGGAGGCGAGGTGATCGGGATCATGCCCAAATCCCTGGCAGACCGGGAAATTTACCATACCGGGCTCACCCGGCTGGAAATCGTCGATTCCATGCACGAGAGAAAGGCCATGATGGCGGATTTTTCCGACGGGTTCATCGCCCTGCCCGGGGGCCTGGGCACCATTGAGGAAATTTTCGAGGTCCTGACCTGGGCCCAGCTCGGGTTTCACCAAAAACCCTGCGCCCTGCTCAATGCCCTTGGCTATTATGACGAGTTGTCCGCCTTTTTGAACCATAGTGTGGCCGAGGGATTCGTCAATACGGAATCCCGGTCCATGCTCATGACCGAAGCAGACCCGGAACAACTGCTTGAACGATTCAGCACCTACCAGGCCCCCAGGGTCAACAAATGGATCAACAGGGACAGCACCTGATACGGGAGACATATATGGGAACCGGAAAACGGACAGCGGCAGCAGCGGTACTGGCAGCCTGGCTTGTCCTTGCATGCGCAATAACGGCCCGGGCCGACTCCCCGGTGTGGAAAATTTCAGACGGCAACCGCCACCTGTATCTGGGCGGCACCATCCATGTGCTCGGGAAAGCGGATTATCCCCTGCCCCTGGCCTTTGACCGGGCCTATGCCAATTCCCGCACCCTTGTGTTTGAAACCGATATCAGCCAGACCGAAGATCCCGGTTTTGCAAAAAAAATGATGCGGAAGATGATGTATGCGGACCAGCGCACCCTGAAAACCCGGATCAGGCAATCCACATATGCGGACCTTGCCAAATTTTCAGAAGCCCGGGGCATTCCCGTCCAGACCTTTGACCGGTTCAAGCCGGGATTGGTAATGATCTTTCTCACCCTTGCCGAAACCGAGCGTCTCGGGGCCGGCGGAACCGGGGTTGATGAATTCTACTTTAAAAAAGGGCGGGCTGACGGACGGGCCATGAATTTTCTTGAAGCGCCCATGGACCAGGTGGATCTTCTGGCCAATATCGGTGTGGGCAATGAAGATGAAATGATTGCCTATCTTATCAGTGACATCGGCCAGTTGGGGACGCTTTTCCCCCTGATGAAAAAGGCCTGGAAATTAGGTAATTACGACCTGTTGTACAAGGAAACCCTGGCCCCCATGAAGAAGGATTTCCCGGAACTTTACCATGCCATGATGGTACGGCGGAATCTGGCGTGGCTGCCGGAAATCCAAAAACTGCTGGCCACGCCCGAAGTTGAGTTCATCCTGGTGGGGGCGGGCCATCTGGCCGGGGACCAGGGACTTCTTGAACTGCTTCGCAAAACCGGAGCCGATACGGAAAACCTTTAACAGGCCCCAGGAATGTCTTACAGGGGCCTGGTTTTTTCCTCCAGCCAGGACCGGACCTCCGGGTTCAGCCCGGGGGACAGTTTTTTGCGCACCTCTTTGTGGTATTGGTCGATCCAGTCGATTTCCGGCCGGGTCAGCAGCGTCGTATCCATCAGAGTCCGTTCAAAGTGGCAGAGGGTGATGTTTTCAAACCGTAGGAACCGGCCGAATTCCGTTTCCCGGTCTTCCTTTACCAGCACCATATTTTCGAGACGGATGCCGTATTCCCCTTCCCGGTAAAGGCCGGGCTCATTGGTAAGGAGCATGCCCGGTTTCAGGGCTTCATCCACGGGATGGGGACTGATCCTGGCAGGGCCTTCATGAACGCAGAGAAAAAAGCCCACCCCATGGCCGGTGCCGTGGCCGAAATCCATGCCCGATTGCCAGAGGTATTGCCGGGCCAGGGTGTCGACCTGGTATCCCCGTGTCCCTGCCGGAAAACGGCTCACAGCAACGGCAATATGGCCCTTGAGCACCAGGGTGTAGTCCCGGATTTCCCGGTCAGACGGGGTGCCCAGGTGAAGGGTCCGGGTAATATCGGTGGTGCCGGTAAGATAGTTGCCCCCGGAATCGTTCAGAAACATGGCATCACGCGTCAGTGTGGCATCGGTCTCTGTTGTGGCCGAATAATGGCACATGGCCGAATGTTCCCCAAAGGCCATGATGGAATCAAAAGAGGCATTGATAAAACCCTGCTCTGCCTTACGGAACCCGAATATCTTCCGGGCTGCTGATATCTCCGTGACCGGCTCCTTTGTGGTTTCCACCCAGTGCAGAAAATTGACCACAGCCCTGCCGTCTTTGACAGCCGTATCTCTTATATGCCCGGCTTCAACCTTGTTTTTGATGCACTTGAGCCGGGTGGCGGGATTGGCCTTTTCAATGCGTTTGACCTTTGGATTTACAGCCCGGTACAAATGGTCACTGACCGTTTCGGGATTGAGCAGCAGGCGGGCGGTGTCGTCCAGCTCTGACAGTGCCGCATCTATCTGCGTATAGGGTTCAAGGAGAATATCGTCCTTTTCAAGGGCTTCCCTGACGGGCTGTTCCACCTTATCCGGGTTGATGAACAGCCGGGTCCGGCCGGGTTCGATCAAAGCAAAGGCCAGGTTGACCGGATTGGTATGGACATCCGCGCCCCTGAGGTTAAAGGTCCAGGCAATGTCGTCCAGGGCGGTCATCAAATGGGTATCGGCACCGGCATCTGTTGTTTTTTCCCGGATCATGGCCAGTTTTTCCGTCCGGGTCCGGCCGGCGTATTTTTCCTCAAGGACAAAAGCCGGTGTGGCCGGCATGGGGGCCCTGGTGGTCCAGATGCCGGAAATAAGGTCCTTGCCGGTATCCAGACAGATCCCGTGGTCGTTGAATTTTTCCTTCAATTTTTTGGCCTGGGCCGCAGATACCAGGTGGCCGTCCAGGGCAACGCAGGCGTCCGGACCAAGCTGCTTGACCAGCCATGCGTCGTAATCAGGCACCCCGTTGTCACCTTGTTTGAACAGGGTGAATTCGTCCAGTTGGGCCCCGGCCTGGATCCAGTATCTGAAATCCGTCCACAAAACCGCTTCGGCTTCCGTGACCACGGCAGTGCCGGCAGATCCGGTGAACCCGGTGATCCATTGCCGGGCCTGCCAATGGGTTGCGGTGTATTCGCTCTGGTGGGGATCGCCGCTGGGAATGATCACGGCGTGAATGTCACGGTGTTTCATCTCTTGCCGCAGGGCTGCAAGTTTTTCTTTGGTATTCAATCCTGTTTCCTTTTTTATCCGCGTGTTCTATTCCTTTTTTTATACACGTATTTTATTCAATGATAAACCGATTGATCAGGGTGTCAAGCTTGCCGGTCTGTTTGCCCATCTCATCAGTATCGTTGTTGATGTGGGTGCAGTTTTCAGACATTTTTGCACTGGCCTGGTTCACGGATTCCATTTCTTTTGCAATTTCCATTGTCAGGCCGTTGAAATGAGAAATGCTGCCATTGACATCGCTGATGCCGGTGGCCACGGTGGCCGTGTTGTCGGCGATCTCTTTGGTTGTGGCGGACTGCTCTTCAATGGCCGAGGCAATCTCGTTGACCACTTCGTTCATACTTCCAAATGCCTTTGAAATTGCTGCCATCTCTTCCACGGTCAAAGAGGAGGATGCCATGATGTTGCCGATTTTCTGTTTAATGTCCCGGGTGGCATCCGCAGTCTGGGTGGCCAATGCCTTGATCTCGCCGGCCACAACCGCAAACCCTTTTCCCGCCTCTCCGGCCCGGGCCGCCTCAATGGTGGCATTCAGCGCCAGGAGGTTGGTCTGTTCCGAAATTTCATTGATGGATTCGGTAAAGGCGTCAATATCCCTGGCCTCGGCGCCCAGGCGGTTGACCCGTTCCGATGCCCGGCCGATCTGTTCGGCGGTGTCGCTGCTCATGGCCCTGGCGGTTTCCGCACTTTTGGCGATCTCATTGATGGTGGCGGTCATCTCTTCCGTGGATGACGCCACAATATCCAGGTTGTCCGAGGCCTGGCCCACCACATTTGAAATCGAGGAAATCTCGGCACTCATCTCGCCGGTGGACCGGGTTACGGACCGGGTCACGTCCAGCATGTTTTCCGAGCGCCCGGAAATCTCCGTTGCCGCCTTGCGGGTGACCGCCACAGATCCGGAAAGGGCCCGGGAGCTGCCGGCAATGTCAGCAATCATGGTTTGGAGATTTTCAATGAACTGGTTGAACCAATGGGACAACTCCCCGATTTCATCCCGGGACCGGATGTCAATCCGCCGGGTCAGATCGCCCTCCCCCTCTGCCGCATCCTTGAGGCTGGCCGTCACCCGTAAAATGGATTTGACCATGGTACCGGAAAAAAACAGGGCAACGGGAATAATAAGCACAATACAGCATAAATATACAATAACCAGCGTATAGACCACATGCATGGTGTTTTCCATCACGGTGCCGCTTGAGGTGAGTACGGATACGGCCCCTTCCAGTTCCTTGTCCGAAAACACCGGCAAAAGCCCCTGGAAATACGAGCCGCCGCTGACCTCAACGGTATTGAACAGTACCTCCTGGTCCCTGAACGCCGTGTCCCTGCCCGGGGAAAGGTCAAGATCCCCGGAGATCACCCGGCCATAGCCGTCTAGATTTCCCCGGGACAGGGTATCGCCTGCAAATATGCTGATGTGAAGGCCTGTCAGCTCGGCCATGCCCGAGACAAAGCCGCTGTCCAGGGCCTTGGATGCAAGTATGAACCCGGAAAACCCGGGCTCCATTTTGTCGGTCTCCTTATTGTAGGTGTCCATCATCACGGGCACATAAATGGAGAGGACCAGCTCTTTTCCCTGGCGGATCAGGCGGCCTGACGCCTCGGGCGACGACATGTCGGGCCGGTTCAACGCGCCGGACAAGTCGTTGATGCCGGGAGCGGTTTCCCATTGGCTTGTTTTGAGATCTGCGGTCTCTCCCACACGGGTAAACCGAAAGGCTTTCTCCGGATTGACGTAATAATAGCCTGCCAGGCGGCCGCCGTCGGCACGGCGCTCGGAAAAGGCCAGCAGTTCGCCGCCGGCATCGTACAGGGCCATGGTATCGATGTTGTTCACCGTGGCCGTGACAAACAGGGCCTGGGTCAGGTCCGTGAAACCGGTTTCGGTCATGCCCAGGTCATAGTCCCGTTTAAAATCCCCCAGGAATTTTACGTTTTCGCCGACTTTGAACACGGCATCCATCTGAACGATTTTCCGGATCAGGTCTTCGCGGATGTCGCTGATTTTGGATTTGACATTGGCGGCCCCCACGGCAAGTTTGGCATTTGTTGCCGCCGCATTCTGGGTATAGGTGACATATGCGACAACAAGAGAAGATGCCACCATCACCAGGCAGACCACCAGTATGATGACCCCCAGTATCTTCTGTTTCAACTTGAGGTTGATTCCTGTCATGCGGCCCTCCTCTCGTATGGTATTTTTTTCTTAATTGTTACACTTTTATTACACCTCCTTAACACTTTTTGTCCGGGTTTCACAATCTTTTTCCTTGTGAAAGCCAGGGTCCCCATGATACAAAAACATACCATACGGTATGGTCTGTCCATATCTCACCAACCATACGGAGATTCCATGCGTACGACACCCAAAACAACAGGGAAACAGGCCTGGCTGGACCAGGGATTCCGGATTCTGAAAACCAAGGGCGCGGCAGGGCTGACCATTGACAACCTGACCCGGGCCATGAACAGGACCAAAGGCGCCTTTTACCACCATTTCAAAACCAGCAATGATTATGCGGCCCGGCTGCTGGAACTCTGGGAAGAACGCCAGGCCAATGAGATCATCCGGATTTCAAAACAGAAAAAAACATTCAGCGATATCAACCAGACCCTGGTGGACCTGTCTGAAAAGGCCATGGATCCGGGAATCGAGTTGGCCATAAGGGCCTGGGCCCTTCGTGATCCCCTTGCCAGAGAATTCCAGGAACGGATCGACAGGCGCAGGGTGGCCTTTCTCAGGGAACTGTTCGCATTGATGACCGATACCCCGGACACGGCCGACCTGTTTGCCGTGATCCGGTATTGCTTTTATATCGGCAGCCATCAAATGATTCCGGCCATGGATGAAAAGGCCTATACAAAGCGACTGGCCGACCTGACCGAGATGTTTACCCTTTACAGCCGGGAGAGGTGTGGCTGCCGGACCAATAACCATTTATCCGATCAAAGGGAGATCCCATGAAAACCATTATCGAACCCTTTCGCATCAAAACCACGGAACCCATCAAAATTATTTCAAGGGAAGAGCGGATCAGGGCCCTTGAAGCCGCCCATGAAAACGTTTTTCTCCTGGATGCCGAGGACTGCTGCATCGACCTGCTCACCGATTCGGGCACCGGTGCCATGTCCACCCGCCAGTGGGCCGCCATGATGCTCGGGGATGAGTCCTATGCCGGGTCCAGGTCCTGGAAGCATTTTGAAAAGACGGTCCGGGACATCACCGGCATCAAGCATGTGCTGCCTACCCACCAGGGCCGGGCCGCAGAAGCTATCCTGGCGCAGGTCCTGATTAAAAAGGGACAGGTGATCCCGAACAACTCCCATTTTGACACCACCCGGGCCAATATCGAATATGTGGGCGGGATTGCCGCCAACCTGCTCTGTGCCGAGGGAACGGACACGGCGGATGAATCCCCGTTTAAAGGGAATATGGACATCGAAAAGCTGGAAGCCTGCATTGCCGAACACGGCAGGGAAAACATCCCCTTTGCCATGATTACCGTGACCAATAACACCGGCGGAGGCCAGCCCGTTTCCATGGCCAATATCCGGGCGGTGAAAACGGTGCTGGATAAACACGGCATTCCCCTGATGATCGACGCCTGCCGGTTTGCTGAAAATGCCTATTTCATCCATGAGAGGGAAGCGGGCTACCGGGGGAAATCCCTGCTTGAGATTGCCCGGGAAATGTTTTCTTATGCAGATGGGGCCACCATGAGCTGTAAAAAGGACGGGCTGGCAAATATCGGCGGATTTCTTATCTGCAACAATGACCATTGGGCCGAAGCGTTCAGGAATCTGCTGATCATCCGGGAAGGATTTCCCACTTACGGAGGACTGGCCGGCCGGGATCTTGAAGCCATTGCCGTGGGGTTAATGGAGGCTCTGGAGTATGATTACCAGGTATACCGCCAGGCCACGGTCAGATATCTGAGCGAGCAGCTCATTGATATGGGGGTTCCCATTGTCAGGCCGGCCGGGGGACATGCCGTGTTTCTGGACGCCAGAAAAATGCTCGGTCATGTACCGGCTCTCCAGTACCCGGGTATCGGCGTGGTGAATGCCCTGTACGTGGCCGGCGGGGTCCGGGCGGTGGAACTGGGATCGGTAATGTTCGGCAGTTTTGATAAAGACGGCAACGAACTGGCATCCCCCCTTGAACTGGTCAGACTGGCCTTTCCCAGGCGGGTCTATACCCAGAGCCATTTTGATTACCTGGTGGAGGTCATCCGGGAAGTCTGGCAGCACCGGGACAAGATACCCGGATATAAAATCACCTATCAGACACGGTTCCTGCGCCACTTCACCTGCCATTTCAAGCGTATTCAATAGCCCATCGAAGGCGGATCGGTAAATACGCACCGGGGAATATCCTCACACGGGAATTCCCCGGGGCTTCCATCATTTTTGCCCATTGGTTCACGCCGGTATAGGGCCCGGTGTCCCTGGCTGAATTTCGCCCATGGAATCATGGAAAAATCCCGTGTCAAGTTCATCGTCTCCGGAACCATTTGAGCATACATGTATATACAAGATAACGCAGCCACCATGAGGGATTTTCATCTGTGATTCCTCTGTTTTTACAGGAAAAAACCACTTTTTGCTTGACTATATATTGGCGAGTTTTTTATATTGTGCAACACTCACAATTTTTTTTGTAGGTATGCTGTATATTAATTTTTTTAACTTTAAAGGGGAGAAACAGATGAAATCTATTCTTAAAACACTTGCAGTCGCAGCAATCACTTTGGCAGTATTCACTGTCCAGGGGGTCGCGGCAGAGACAATAAAAATCGGCTCTGCCGGGGTTATTTCCGGCGACCTGGCACCTTACGGGATTTCAGCACTCAGAGGCGCTGAAATGGCCGTTGAAGAAATTAATGCCGCTGGCGGCGTTTTGGGCAAAAAACTTGAAATCATGCCCGGCGACGACGTGTGCAAGCCTGAAATCGCTGTGAACATGGCGACCAAACTGGTTTCCGACGGCGCCCAGATGATCGTAGGCCATGTCTGCTCCGGCTGCACCATTGCTGCGAATAAGATTTACAAGGATGCCAAGCTTCTCGTGGTCTCCCCTTCGTCCACGGCCGATCCCCTGACCCTGAGCGGTGATCATCCCAACTTTTTCAGAACCATCGCCTATGACGGTGCCCAGGCCAGACTCATGACCACCTTTGTTAAAAATGAGCTCAAGGCCAAAAAAGTGGCCCTGATTCATGACAAAGGCGATTACGGAAAAGGCCAGATGGATCTGGCCATGAATGAATTCGACGCCCTTGGCGGTGTAGACGTCGTTCTTTTCGAAGGTGTCACCACCGGTGCGGTGGACTATTCCGCCATTGTACAGAAAATCAAACGCTCCAAGGCAGATGTCGTCCTGTGGGGCGGTTATCATGCAGATGCCTCCAAAATTGTCCAGCTGCTCAAGAAAAAACGCGTTAAAACCACATTCTTTGGTGGTGACGGCATCAAGGGAGACAATTTCCCCAACCTGGCCGGCAAATATGCGGAAGGCGTTTATGCCACCGGTCCCAACGATACTTCCAGCAATCCGCTTTACAAAGAGCTGACCGTTAAACACCAGAAAAAATACGGTGAAGATCCCGGTACATTCTTTTATACCGGTTATGCCTGTGTCCAGGCCCTTGCTGCTGCTGCAGAAAAAGCAGGCACCCTGGATTACGACAAGCTGAGAGCCGCCATGTTTGAAACCAAGATTGATTCTCCTCTGGGACCCATCGGTTTTGACAAGAACGGCGACGTTGTCGGTGCAGGTTTCTCTGTATACAAAGTCACTGACGGTAAATACACCCCGGTTAATTAATCTGTAGAATTCTTAAAAAAACAGGAGTCGCGGCTGGCCCGCACTCCTGTTTTTTACAATGGGAGTTTATTTAAATTTAACAGAGTTTAGGAGTTCTTAATTAATTAACATGCGCTGGATTAATATTTTATTGGGCCTGTCAGTTACCGGGATACTGGGGTTCTACGGTATCAAGGAACTGATAGCGGACCCTGTTTATTTTCTGGAATTATTTTTAGGGGGACTGACACGGGGAAGTATATACGCGTTGATTGCCCTTGGCTACACTATGGTTTACGGTATCATCCAGTTGATCAACTTTGCCCATGGTGAAATCTACATGATCGGTGCCATGACGGCCCTGATCGTTGCATCCGTACTGGGCCTCTGGGGATGGCATACCGCCGTGATCGCCATTCTTGCCGTTGTATTCGCGGTTGTCTACTCATGCGCCTATGGATTTACCGTTGAAAAAATCGCGTATAAACCCTTGAGGACGGCTCCCCGGCTTTCCGCCCTGATCTCGGCCATCGGGATGAGCCTGTTCCTGCAGAACTACGTCATGCTGGCCCAGACCCCTGAATACCTGCCCTTTGAAAGCCTGATTCCCGACTTTGCCTTCTGGGAGCCCTATGCCCATATCATCACTTCTGTTGAGCTGACCATTATCATCACCACGGTCATCGTCATGATTCTCCTAGGACTGCTGATCAAATTCACCAGAACCGGGAAAGCCATGCGGGCCACGGCCCAGGATAAAGTCATGTCTTCGCTGGTGGGGATCAATGTCAACCGGGTCATTTCCACCACTTTTGTTGTCGGATCGGCTACCGCCGCCATCGGCGGGATACTCATTGCCTGCCATGTGGGCCAGATCAACTTTTTTATTGGTTTTCTTGCAGGGCTCAAGGCGTTTATCGCCGCCGTCCTCGGGGGAATCGGGTCTGTTCCGGGCGCTGTGCTGGGCAGCCTTGTGCTGGGCATTTCCGAGAGTTTTTTCACGGGCTACTTCTGGAGTGAATATGAGGATGTCTTTGCCTTTACCATTTTGGTCATTATCCTGATTTTTCGTCCTTCAGGCATCCTTGGCAAGCATGAAACCCAGAAAGTTTAGACAGGTTAGTTAAAATTATGGTTACGAAAAAAGAAATCAAGCAGTCTTTTGTTATTGCTTTATGGTTTATGGTACTGACCTTTCCCATCATGGTGGTTAAGGTGAATACCATAAAAAATATCGTGGTGTTCAGATGGAGTGCACTGTTCTGGACCGGTGTTGGAACATTTTTCGCGTCTTTGCTTTGGAATTATTTTTTACGGCTCAAAGAGGAAAGAACAAAGTCGGATATCAAGGATGACATTCCAACGGTTCACCGGCTTCTGTCCAATGACCGCTTCAGGCTACCGTTTTTGTTGGGGGTGGGTCTTTTCTTCCTGATCTACCCCTTTGTATTTCCCATGTACCACACCTCAATCATGATATCCGCCCTGGTGTATGTGATGCTGGGTCTTGGGCTGAATATCGTTGTGGGGCTGGCAGGCCTTCTGGATCTTGGGTATGTCGCCTTTTACGCGGTGGGGGCTTATAGCTATGCCCTGCTGAGCCTTCACTTCGGTATCGGGTTTTGGGTGGTGCTGCCGATTGCAGCGGTTCTCGGATTCATCTTCGGCACGCTTCTGGGATATCCGGTGCTGCGCCTGCGCGGGGATTACCTGGCCATTGTGACCCTGGGATTCGGTGAAATCATCCGCATTGTCCTGGAAAACTGGAATGACTTTTCCAACGGCCCCAGGGGGATTCCCGATATTCCACCCCCCGGCCTGTTCGGCATGGATTTGGGCCAGCATGCCACGGTCATTTATATTTATTTTATTGTGATCGGTCTGGTGCTGACCACGATCTTTTTTGTGAACCGGCTTGAGAACTCGCGTATCGGAAGGGCCTGGATTGCCCTGAGGGATGACGAAATCGCCTGCCAGGCCATGGGCATCGACAAGTTCAAGACCAAACTCACCGCCTTTGCCCTGGGTGCCACCTGGGCCAGCCTGGGCGGTGTTGTTTTTGCCGCCAAGACCTCTTATATCAACCCCATGTCTTTTACCATCTGGGAGTCCATTACCATTCTCTGCGTGGTGGTCATCGGTGGAATGGGATCTGCCATCGGCGTCATTGCCGGTGCCCTGGTGCTGATTCTCCTGCCCGAATACCTCCGGGCGGTGGCTGAGTACAGGATGCTGGTATTCGGTGCCCTGCAGGTTATTGTCATGGTCTTCAGGCCCGACGGGCTGATCAAGAGCGTCAGGAAAATCTATAAATTCGAACGGGCGGAAAAATAACTATGGAACCGATACTTAACGTTAAAAACCTCACAATGAACTTTGGGGGCCTCAAGGCCCTGGACAATGTGAATATTGCGGTTGAAAAGGGACAGATCGCCGCACTCATCGGTCCCAATGGTGCGGGAAAAACCACCTTTTTCAATTGCATCACCGGTATTTACGACCCCACGGAAGGGTATGTGGAAATCACCCCCCCGGGGAAAAAATCCGAAAAGATAAAAGGGCTTAAACCCAACCATGTCACGGAAAAAGGCCTCTCAAGAACGTTCCAGAACATCCGCCTGTTCCATGGGATGACAGTTCTGGAAAACGTCATGATCGGCCGCCACTGCCGCCTGCATTCCGGTATTTTAGGGGCCATGCTCCGGCCGGGAAGCCAGAAGGCCGAGGAAAAGAAAGCCGTGGCAGATTCCTATGAGATCCTGGAAAAAATCGGGCTGGAGCAATATGTCAACGAGATGGCCATAAATCTTCCCTATGGGGCCCAGCGCCGCCTGGAGATTGCCAGGGCACTTGCCACAGATCCTTTTCTCCTGCTCCTGGACGAACCGGCAGCCGGCATGAATCCACAGGAGACCAAGGAACTGGATGACCTGATCATCTGGCTGCGGGACAACGAGGACTTGTCCATCCTGCTGATTGAGCATGATATGAAGCTGGTCATGAGCCTGAGTGACAGGATCCATGTCGTGGATTACGGTAAAAAAATTGCTGAAGGCACACCGGATGAAGTCAAAAATGATCCGGAAGTGATCAAGGCCTACCTGGGAGATGAGTCTGACGATGCTTAAACTAAACGATGTACATACATATTATGGCAATATCCATGCCCTTAAAGGTATATCCATTGAGGTGACCGAAGGCGAGGTGATCTCCCTGATCGGGGCCAACGGGGCCGGTAAATCCACCACCCTGATGACCACTTCCGGCGTAGTGCCGGCCAAGCGGGGCACCGTAACATTCAACGGCAAAGACATCACCCACATGGCGCCGGACGACATCGTCAAGCTGGGCATCTGCCAGGTGCCGGAAGGCAGGCGGATATTCCCTTACCTGAGCGTTGCCGAAAACCTGGATATGGGGGCGTTCCTCAGGGATGACAAAGAAGGCATCAAGCAGGATATTGACTATGTTTACGGCCTGTTCCCTATCCTGGCCAATCGCCGCAACCAGTCCGGCGGAACCTTGTCCGGCGGGGAACAGCAGATGCTGGCCATCTCCAGGGCCCTGATGTCCAGGCCCAAGGTGCTGCTTCTGGACGAACCCTCACTGGGGCTGGCCCCCATTATCATCCGGCAGATTTTCGATATCATCAAAAAAATCAATGAAGAGCACAAAACCACGATCTTTATCGTGGAGCAGAACGCCAACCTGGCACTCAAGGCGGCCCACCGGGGATATGTCATGGAAAACGGAGCCATCACCATGACCGATACCGGCGAAAACCTCCTGGCCAATGAGGATGTCAAAAAAGCCTACCTGGGCATATAACCCGCGCTGAAAACTTAAAAACCGCAGGTGTCCGTTCTCCGGATACCTGCGGTTTTTTTTAGGAATTCTACGTATTCTTAAACCGGGTGTTACCAGCCGATGTTCATCATCATACAGTTCAGGCCGGACCCCACACCCAGAAGTGCCAATTGATCCCCGGGGTTGAGCCGTCCGTCTTCCTCGGCCATTTTTACTGAAATGGGAACACCTGCCGGTCCGACATTGCCGGTGGTCTGGATGCTCAGGTAAACCTTGTCCATATCAATGCCCACGGCATCGCACAGGGTCTGGGTATGTTTAATGCTGACCTGGTGGGGGGCGTACAGGGAGAGTTCTTCCGCACTCCACCCCTCAATTTCCCGGCAGGCCACATGCCAGGTTTTAATGCAGAGTTCCACCCCGGCTTTTAACAAAAGCTGGGGATCGGATTTCATCTGGTTCATCTGCCCAAGGCAAAGCCGGTTGTGACGGGTATCTGCCCGGTTTACGGCCCCGTTTACAAAACGGCCCTTTTTTGCCACATCCCTGTGGGCAAGCAGCATGGCCACGGCACCGGACCCCAGGGTCAGGGTGGCGAAATTCTGCCGGAGCATGTCCGGCGAGGCATCAGGCCCGGTAAGCATTCTGACGGTGTGCTCCAGGGAGTCCCGGGAGGATTCCCCGTTGACAATCAAAGCGTATTTGATCTGGTTGGTGCGCATCATGTTGTCAATGACATTGATGCCGTTCACAAATCCAAGACAGGCGTTGGAAATGTCAAAATTCAGGCAGGTGGAGGGCAGCCCCAGATTTCCGTGAACCAGGCAGGCCACGGACGGGTCAATATAGTCCCGGCATACCGAGGTATTGATCACACAGCCGATCTTCTCCCTTTCAATGCCGGTTTCCTGCAACAGTTTTTCCGCAGCCAGGGTGGCGGCATCACTGGGGGCCACGCCCGGATCCCACAACCGCCGTTCCTGTATTCCCGTAAGTGCCTGGAGATATCCGCATTCAACGCCGAGCCGCTCCACAGCCACACTGAGCTTTTCTTCAATATCCTGGGAAGTCACCACGTGGGGCGGCAGCACATAAGCGATCTCCTCTATGGACGTATATGCAGTCATTATTGTATTACCTTTTGATGAACCATTTAATCATGATCAAAATTTTTTAATCCCTTATTAAGGGTTGGCAAATAGATAATGAAGTGGGCCGGGTATCCTTTGACATTTCTTTTACCATCGCCGTGCTATCCTGGCGATGGCGGATCCTATTTTCGCCTGGTTGAGGAAACAATATTTGCCTCACATTCCCGGATGGGCCATACAAAAGGGGGCGTCATCCGAATCGGATGACGCCCCCTTTACCGCCGTATCCGGCGTATATGGTTTAATTTAAACGGCTTTGGTCATAGCCACCTGCGGCTCGGGTGCCACCGGTGAATAGGGATGCAAAAATCCGCCGGGGTCAATTTCAAGTTCAGTGGCTGACGATTCACTGCCGGCCTTTCCCTGGCGGGCCTGTTTATCTGCAGCCCGCAGAAAGTCACAAAAATCGTTCGGTTCCCATCCAAGGTCAACGGGAAAGTTGACGGTGTTGTCATTCCGGATGGCAACGCCGTCGTCGGTATAGGTTTTTATGAAATCTTCCAGGGGCTTCCAAAGCAGATCCCGGGGTTTTTCAAGGATCATAAACGAAACGCCCAACTCAATCCCGGTATGGTGAACCAAGTCGATTCCCGTCATAATCCTGTCAAAAACATCCTGGCCTTTTCGTACATCCGTTGTTTCCGGAGAAATGCCGTCCAGGCTGATCTCCATATGATCCACATAGGATTCAAGCCGCTGTGCCATGTTCATATCCGAAATCAGGGTGCCGTTGGTCACCAGGGATACGTAATGGCCTTTTGATTTTATATAACTGACAATGTCAAAGAAATCTTCACGGACAAGAGGTTCTCCTCCTTTTACGATCATGCAGACCCGGCCGTATTTTTCGGTGAGTCCGTCAATCAGGTCAAACCACTGGACTGTGGTCAGCTCGGGACAGGCCTGTTCCGTATCAGATTTACAATACTTGCAGTCGATATTGCACTCGCGGGTGAGTGTCAAATGTATGGTCTGCGGAAAAGTTGTCTGGGTCTCAATACGCTCCAACATGTTTTTCCTCCTATTATTGGTCTGGATGCCAAGGCTTCCAGGTTGGGTATTGATTTTCCCTTTTCATCAGGGTACCCATATTTATATCAGCACCATATTCTTCAAATCAATCAGGGAAACCCTGATTTTTTCCGACTTTTTTCATTGCATGATTTTATTTTTTTATCGCCCGTACGAAAAAGACAGAGAAATTTTTTTTAATTTAACGCTGAAAATATGAACTTTAATTCATGATTTTGACTCCCAACAAAATTAAAACATATTCCCAATAAAATTAAAGTGTTTCAGCATTGACATATTCTTTTTACTTCTTTAAAAAATAGGGACGACGGGTGCTGAACAATTTACCTAAATCCTGTTTAACATTGCTACTAAATTCCTGACTCCGGAAAATGGAGTGCTGTTTGTTTCCTGCCTTGCTGTTTCCTGATCTTATTGTTCGGCCCGCAAACCATTTGGAGTAAAAAATGAGACTGTATTTTATTTCCGGATTGAAAACCGGGTTGCACAGGGTGATGGGGAAGACACCTCCGGCAAAAGAGGAAAGGCTGAAAAAATTCAAGCGTCTGGCCGGTGAGAACTGGTATGCCGAACCGGACCGGTTCTGCAAGGAAGAAGAAAAAATAAACCCTGTTCTCATCGGGCGGTTCTATGGGGAAAACAGTATCAAAAAATGTGCCCTGGAGGTCAGGCAGACCAACGGGAAGATTGCATTCAGGTGTGCCTGGCGGACCCGGAGCAGCTACTCCTGGGCAAATAAAGCACTTGCGGCATCAGGCAACGCATATCATTCGCTGACAATCAAAGGCGGGGAGATCGGCGACCGCCACGGCCTCTCCTTTCGGCGGGGCCGTGACGGACGGTTTTATATGGGGTACAGACATCACATGGAAATCGTGATGAAAAAATTATGAAACAGTTGCGCACACAAAGCGGCAGTTACTCCACCTTAATAATTTTGACCGTGTGGCCGACCCAGTTCGGGGGCAGATAAATCCGGCCGCTGTTTCCCGAAGATTTCACCTGTTTTTCAATCATTTCCTCACCATACACCTCAAACTTCACTCTGGCTCTGGTTCTGGTTCTGGTTTCTCTTATTTCCGTATTTTTTTTCTCTGTGTCATTCATTTAAGGACCTGCGTATTTTCGTTCACTTATTGTTTTTTCTTTGTGTACAGGGCGGAGAGGCGATCCAAAGCGTTTTCAAAGCACTTGCGGCAAACCGCATCCCGGTCCGGGGCGGAAGGAGAAATTTTCACGGAAAAGCCAAGCTCCCGGTACAAATCGGCCAGCTCCGTCAAGCGGGGCTCCCCGAAATTTCCCCTGAATGTCCACCCGGTTGGATTGTGCGCTGATGAAGTGATGATCCACCTCTAATATAGCCTTGTATTATCTGTTTTGTAGCGAAAATATATCTTTTAAACGGAATTTTCAATATGAATATTCCGGGTTCCCGAAAAAATAAGGATTTTTTCTTTGAACCGGGCCCGGAGATTTGTTACATCAGAAAGATCCGGGTTGTCTCTAGCAAATGATAAACATATATTCCGAAAAAACAGTAACGAGAATATAGATTCAGTAAAAACACTGAACACTTAAGCGTCATTTGCTGTGCAACCCTCCAAGTTATAAATTGAATCTGAACGGATTTTTAAAAATCCTACGTATGAACTCATATGTATGAACAAAGATAAACAAGGAGCTTTACATGGATGATAAACGCCTGACCCAGGCCGCCCAGGCCTCAGGTATTGCAAAAGAAGACCTGGCCGAATTTTTTACCAGGGGACGCCAAAAGACTTACCCGCCCAACGCCTGGCTGTTTCAGGAGTCTACGCCACGCAGGTGGGCCGGTATTATTTTAAAAGGCGAGGTCGAGCTGGTCAGGGGACTCCACGGCAGTTCCCGCCACGTGGGCTCAATGATACCCGGCGCCCTGATCTGCGAAGGGGCGTTTCTTGAGGGTGACGCCCATTCCAATGGCGCGTATACTCCCGAGGGCGCCGTTGTCTGGCAGATTTCCACCGATGAAATCCAGGAGTTGAAAGCGGAGCGCCCGAACCTTTATTACCGGATACTGACACGGGTGGCCGTGGGCATCAACCGGCGGATGAAAGTTTTGTCCACCCAGCTCCACCGCAGGCAGGAGGCAGCCAGGCCCATGACGGGATTCCGCCTGGAGCGGGATTCCCTTGGCCAGCGGGAGATCTCCGACCATGCCTATTTTGGTGTCCAGACCCAGCGGGCCATGGAAAATTTTCCCATTTCCGGAATCAGCGTGAGCAGCTTCGAACACCTGATCCAGGGCCTGGCCTATGTAAAAAAGGCGGCGGCCCTGGCCAACAACGAACTCGGGGTGCTGGACAAAGACAAGACAGAAGCCATTACTGCGGCATGTGACGATATTCTGGACGGAAAACTCCATGAGCACTTTACCGTGGATATGTTCCAGGGCGGGGCAGGCACATCCACCAACATGAACGCCAACGAGGTCATTGCCAACAGGGGGCTGGAAATCATGGGCCACCAAAAAGGGCAGTACCAGTTTCTCCACCCCAACGACCATGTCAACTGCTCCCAGTCCACCAATGATGCATATCCCACGGCCCTGAAGCTTGCGGTGCTCCTGTCGTCGCGCAACCTGACCCGGGCCATGGGCGATCTGGGCCGTGCCCTGGAGGCAAAAGCGGAAGACTTCAGCGATGTCCTGAAAATGGGACGGACAGAGAACCAGGACGCCGTTCCCATGACCCTGGGCCAGGAGTTTTCCGCCTATGCGGTCATGGTTGACTCTGCTGTCCGGGGCATCGAAGGCACGGAAGATGAATTCATGAATATCAATATGGGGGCGACAGCCATCGGCACGGGCATCAACAGCCCTCCGGGATATGCCGAGCGGGTGACCGAAATCCTCTCCCGGGTCAGCGGCTTCCAGGTCCGCCGGGCCAGGAACCTGGTGGAAGCCACCCAGAATGCCGGCACTTTTGTCCAGATGTCGGCCACGCTTAAGCGCGCCGCCGTACAAATTTCAAAAATCTGCAACGACCTGCGATGGATGTCCTCGGGTCCGCGATGCGGCCTGAATGAAATCAATCTGCCCCCCATGCAGCCCGGCTCATCCATCATGCCGGGCAAGGTCAACCCGGTTATCCCGGAGCTGGTCAACCAGGTCTGCTACCAGGTCATGGGATATGATGCCGTGGTGTCCATGGCTGCGGAAGCCAGTGAACTGGAGCTGTGCATGGCGGAACCCATCATTGCCTTTGACCTGCTCCACGGCATGATGATTCTTAAAAACGCCTGTGTCACCCTGACCGCAAGATGTATCACCGGAATCGAGGCCAACAGGGATGTCTGCCGCGGTTATGTGGAAAACAGTATCGGGCTGGTCACGGCCCTGGTGCCGGTCATCGGGTATGAATCCTCCGCAGCCGTTGCAAAAGAAGCACTGAAAACCGGGCGCAGTGTTTATGACCTGGTTCTGGAGAGAAAGCTGATGTCCAAGGCTGAACTGGATGAGATGCTCAGTCCTGAAAAAATGACCGATCCCCGGAAGATTCCCAGAAAATAAAGGGATCCAAGTCCATACGCCAAATGTACGCGTCGATATTTTTATC
Source organism: Desulfobacter sp. (assembly GCA_036881925.1). Classification (GTDB taxonomy): domain Bacteria; phylum Desulfobacterota; class Desulfobacteria; order Desulfobacterales; family Desulfobacteraceae; genus Desulfobacter. The sequence goes on along the minus strand of JBAJNJ010000001.1, from coordinate 257,204 downwards.
CCGTGATATCTTCTCCGGTGATATTTCCCGGAAACGCATAGCCAGAAAGGAAAAGCCGTAGCAATCCCAACCCCCTATATTTATGGAGGCAGACGATGAGGACGGAAAAAGACGACGCAAACCAGAACAGGATCAACAGAAGGAATTTTTTAAAACTGGCAGGTGCGGCCGCCGCATCGGGTGCATATGCACTGTCCCGGCCGCCTCTTTCACATGCCCATGACACCTCATTTACCGGGCGAGGAGCGCCTGGCGGTCCCGGATTCTGGAAAAAGGTCCGCCAGGCCTTTATCCTTGACCCGGACCTGGTTTACCTGAACATCGGCACCACAGGTGCCATGCCGGCCAGGGTGGTCGATGCTTACGCCCGTTATAACAGGCTGGCCGCCGCCCGTCCCGGGAGCTATGCAAAAGAGTTGGGATGGGAAATGGGCAATAAGGAAAAATGGGGTGTCATGGCCGGCATGTTCGGCTGCGATGCCGGGGAAATCGTATTCACGCGAAATACCACGGACGGGATGGACACGATTTTACACGGCCTTCGACTCCGGGAAGGGGATGAAATCCTGGTCACCCATCATGAACACATTTCAGCCCTTGCTCCTCTCAGGATTCTGCGGGACCGGTACGGCGCAATTCTCAGGGAAGTGGAGATCCCCTTCTCAGACCCCGTGGACACCGCAGGCATCCTGGCAGCATTCAGAGACAGTATCACGCACCGGACCCGGGCGATCGTCTTTTCCCATATCACTTATAAAACCGGGATGCGCCTGCCGGCAAAGGCCATATGCCGCCTGGCCCGGGAATACGGATTGATATCATTGGTGGACGGGGCCCATGCCGCCGGAATGATCGCACTGGATTTCCACGATATGGGATGCGATTTTTACGCGGCATCCGGCCACAAATGGCAGTGCGGCCCTCCGGGTACAGGCTTTTTATACATCCGGAACCATGGGGAAGGCCTGCCGCCGTTCTGGCCCCAGAACACAGCCATGTATGCCGGCGGTTCCACATACCCGGGCCTGGCGGATATTTTCGGGGATTCTTTTAAAAATTCACGGGAACAGCTTCTGGCCAATCCCTATTATAAGGAGATAAGCAATATCTACGCCTATGGCGGCCAGTTCGACTTTCCGGCCCGCCAGGCAATGCTGGACGCCTGCCTGTTCTGGGAAACCATTGGGCGGGACCGCATCGAATCCAGGGTATATGCGCTGGCAGGCCGCTTGAAACACCGGATCAAAAAGGCTTTTGGTGGGACGGCCGCCTGCTTCTGGCCTGACAACGCCGGATTCCATTCAGGCCTTACTGCGTTTAACCCGTTTCCGGATACCAGTGACGGCGACAAAATCAAAACCTTTGTCAGCCGCCTGAAAGACGAATACGGATACCATATCCGGTATACCAGCTTTCCCCTGCATATCCATGATCCGTCGCCCGCGTATGCCCTCAGGATATCCACCCACCTGTTTCACTCCAAAAGCGATATCCGGGGACTGGTGGATGCCATGGCAGACCTTTACCGGCATATGGCGGAATAATATTTTATAATTTCCCTGTTGCCGCCGTTAAAAACACACCGCCCGGACAGCCTTGCCGTCCGGACGGTGTGCGTTCAGGGCGAACAACGCCCTGTTGTCACTATGTTTGCAGGGACATACCTGCACCTGCGTATCCATGTTAATCCATGGGAAGGGTTTTGAATCCAATGATTAAAATCAGGAAACAAAGCAGCATTCCCGAGATAAACGGCAGGGTGAAGCCATACTGGTCAGGTGCTTTCAACTTTATGCTCCCGGCAAGCTCTGTCTGGCCGTCATAAGAGGCGTCTATTTCCGTATAGAAATAAGCGCCCGAATCAATATCCCTGGCGTCAATGGTTTCCACAATGGTGTTGAACATGGGAATGTTCTTCTCTCCCCACGGTCCGATCACCCATAGCAGGAACAGGGTCAGGACAATGATTGCCCATCCTTTTGCCTTTGATTTCTTTTCAATGGTTTCCATAAACGTTTCCTTGCTGTTTTTGCAGCCGCCGGCCGTTAAATGGTGGCGGTCAGGTCAGGGAATACCAGGTAGAACATGATGTATGCCATGGTCAGTGTCAGGCAGAGGTTGAACGACTGGCCAAAGACATAAAGGATCAGGGGGTTGCCCCCTGAAAAATGTTCTTTCAACTCTTTGAAGTTGGTGGCAAGACCAATGGATACAAAAGAGAGGATAAAGAACCATCCCCGGAACAGGTCACTCATGCCTTTGATGGTTCCCTTATCGATCATGGAAGACCCAAGTCCCGCGATCTCGGCATTGTAGCTTGAGTAAATGAACGAGAAAATCACGGATGCCATGATGAACCCGATGACAAATTTGGGGAACCGGTACCAGATTTCCATGAGCCCGACTTTATGGCCGGTTTCCTCGGCTTCAACCTTGGTGGCGAAGTAAAGGCCTACAAAAAAGGCCATCACGCCGATCAGCACGTTCTGGATCATCTTGATGGTGGCAGCCACGTTCAGAGCTTTTTCACCCAGAAAGGCACCGGCAGCGGCAACCGCACCGGTGGCGTCAATGGTACCGCCCATCCAGGCACCGCCAAGGATCTCGATCTTGGCAGTGGGAAAGAACCCGTGGATAATCGCCGGCATCACAATCATCATGATGGAAGTGAACACCAGGGAAAGGCCAACTGCCAGGGTCAGTTCCTCTTTTTTGGCCTTACAGGCGGAGGCTGCTGCAATGGCTGCGGAGACACCGCAGACCGACATATCCGAACAGATGACCGCATTCAGCCGCTTGGAACCCATCCTGATGACTTTCTGGCCGAACCAGTACGTCACCAGCCATACAACGGGCGTAACCACCCAGGCCACGAAAATGTCTGCCGTACCAATGGTGATGATCTTTTCAAACAGGATTTTGGCACCCAGAAGAACCAGACCGGTTTTAATATAGTATTCGGTCTGGATGGCCAGAAACACCCATTTGGGCGTCCCCACGGTATTGGAGATCAGCATGCCGAAAAACACGACAAAAAAGATGCCGAGCCCGATCAGCTTGAATACCTGGTTATAAGGTTTGGCCGAAGAGACTTTTTTCTTTGCCTTGCCCTCAAGGAACTTGGCGTTCCGCCATTCCTGGATAGCATCCCTGGCGGTTTCATTCAGCACCTGGTTCTGGAACCCGGCGGTTTCAGCCGTCTTTTCGGCAGTGGCTGCTGCAGCATAAAGCCCTGCGGCCGTGGCTTTGGCCTTGTCATATTTAGCCTGGGCCTTGGCTTTTCTGGCGTCTGCCTTTTCCTTGGACATAAAAAACCAGTCCAGGGGATTGCTGGTCCACTTATGGGTTTTCTTGGTAACGGAACTCAGCCATTTTCCGGCGTCACCCTTTTTGGCCTGGACTTTGGCCTTGGCATCGGACAGTTCATACCAGGCAATGGTTTTAAATGCGTTGGTTCTGTTGGCGGCTTCGGCATACCTGGCCTCGGCCTTTTCCAACTTGGCTTTCATGTCTCCGGAGTGGGGGAAATAAACAAAGGGCAAATGCTTTATTTGGCGGCCCTGGCAATAGCAAATGGTGTGCCACTGCCCTGCCAGGAATCGAACAACCTGATTTTATTAACCATATGAAACACAGGGGGCGGGCAAGTGAAAACTTGAGTTTACAACCCTGGGTTGCCGGGTATCCAGAGCGCCTGCCCCGTCTTGCATTTTCGGCGCGGATTCTTTACCCTGATCCTGGGTTTATTCTGTTTTTAAAACCTAAAGGAGCCCTGCCCATGTTGCCCAAAACCATAAACCTGCGAATGAAATTCATTACCGGGCTGGTGATGTTTGCCACTGCACTCGGCATCTGCATCAGCGTGATCATGTATTTTAATTATAATTCCATGATGGAGTCCGAAATCAGCCAGCGGTCAAGAATGCTCCTGGCCCAATCCGATGCGGTTCAGGACTATGTCAAAACCGTTTTGCGGCCCGAAATGTTCGAGACCCTGCCCCAGGGCAGGTTCGTCCTCCAGGCCATGTCTTCCTCTTATATATCCCGGCAGGTCATGGCACGGCTGAATATCAAGGACGCCTCCAATTACCATTACCGGCGGGTCTCCCGGAAACCCAGGAACCCGGAATCCACGCCCGATACCTTCGAAGCGGAACTGATTCGCATATTCAACCGGGATAAGAGCCTGGATTTCTGGGAAGACAACACCCGGGTAAACGGAGTGGAGTACCATCTTGTGGCCCGGCCGGTCACCTTTACCGAATCCTGTATGCAGTGCCACGGGGAGCCGTCGGACGCTCCAAAGGAACTCATTGACATCTACGGCGATACCAATGGATTCCATTACAGGGTCAACGAGGTCGGGGGAGTTGTGGTGGCCGGATTTCCCGTGGACATGATCAAAAGCCCGGCCCGGGAGCTGACCCTCCAGTCCCTGAGCCTCTACCTTCTGGGCATCCTCTGTTTTTCAGGGCTGATCAGCCTTTTTTTCGACCAGCTTGTCATGAAAAACCTCCAGAACCTGACCCGGATTTTTAAAACCCGGTTTTCAGGTGCCCAGGAACAATCCATCATTGAGCGCCTGGGGCAAAAGGATGAAATAGAAGGCCTGGTGGAAGGGATTGACGAGCTTGCCGTCTGCCTTTCCGACACCCGGCACGAGCTGGAAGATTATACCCAGAACCTGGAGAAACGGGTGGAAGACAGGACAAGGGCCCTGGATTTCAAGGCCAAAAAACATCTCGGGGATGTCCGGCTTTTTGTCAACCTGCTTTCCGGATTCGGCAGGTCCCAGGATACCCGGCAGCTCATCTCCAGCCTTCTGGAAAGCGTGGGCAGGCGTTACGGGGCCAGCCAGACGGTTTACCATTGCACGGTGGTTTCCGAGAACTATTATGCCTGGCGCCAGACCGAAGAGGCCGCTCCCCTTTCCAAAGAAATTCGGGGTCTGCTATGGAAAGACGAGATCCTGCTCAGAGAAAGGCAGTTGTTTATCCCGGTGAAATCGCCTGAAAGCCACTGGGGCATATTAAATCTGACATGGGACAAGTCCCCGGACCCTGCGGAACTGGACCAGGCCATTCTCCTGGCCCTGGGTCAGCAGGTGGCCATTCTCATCGAAAACATCCATGCGTTTTCCAATATCCGTTTCCAGCACGACATGCTCCAGTCGGTATTTAAAGGTATATCAGACCCGCTTCTCCTCATTGACGAAGACTGCCACATTATCATCGCCAACGAGGGGAGTGAGACCATTCTTCCCCAGAAGAAGAAAACGGACAGGGAAACAGCCCTGCGGCAATTCCTTTGTATGGGCAACGACAGGAACGCCACCTGCGGCATCCTGGAACAGGTGATCCAGACCGACCAGCCTGTGAAAGACGAAATCAAGACCGGCGACAACCGCTACTTTGATGTGGACCTTTACCCGCTGGCCGGCCAGGGCCAGACCGGCATGCGCATGGTTCTGTATGCCAGGGAGATCACCCAGGAAAAGGAAATGCTGGAACGGATACAGCAGGCGGAACGTCTCTCCGCCATCGGGAAAATGGCCGCGGGCATCGCCCATGAAATCAACAACCCCCTGGGCGTGATACAGGTCTATGCCGATCTGGTGAAAGACGGGGTGGCGGATCCGGATACGCAGCGGGATGTGGACGTGATCCTCAAGCATACCGGGACAGCACGCAACGTCGTCCGGAACCTGCTCAACCTTGCCAGGCCGCCCAAAACCCTGTCCGGCACCTGTGACATTAACAGGGTGATCCTCTCGGAACTGGATGTGTTTACCACCCAGGCCAGGGCAAGGCAGATAAACGTATTCACGGACCTTTCCCCGGACCTGCCCATGATCCGCTGCGACGCCGCCATTGTCGGGCAGATCCTGACCAATCTCTGGCTCAACGCCATGGATGCACTCAGGGAAAAGGAAGGCCGGATCACCCTGTCCACCCGGCCGGCAAAGAAGGCCGAGGTCTGCCTGGCCATGGAGGACAGTGGGCCCGGCATTGATGACGACATCCTGCCCCATATATTTGATCCCTTTTTCACCACCAAAGAGGTCGGCAAGGGCACCGGCCTCGGCCTTTCGGTGGTTTACGGGTTTGTCACGGAACTGGGGGGACGTATCCGGGTCAGCAACAAACCCGTAACCCGGTTTGAAATATTTTTTCCGGTTGCCGGCGGCAACGGAAACGCACCAGAGACGGATAAGGACGCAACACTATGAAAGAATTCTCAATCCTGGTTGTGGATGATGATGCGGATTTCCTCAGGGGAATCATACGCCACCTGCAGAAACGCTTTGACACGATTGCCATCCAGGGCAGCGCCAACGGACAGGAAGCACTGGACGTCCTGAAATCCGGAGAGGTGGGCGTACTTCTATCGGACCTTCGCATGCCGGGCATGTCCGGGCACGAGCTTCTGGAAAAAGCCCTGAACGTCAACCCGCGCCTCTGCGCAGTCATGATTACCGGCTATGCCACCGTGGAGGCGGCGGTCCAGGCCCTTAAAGCCGGGGCCTGGGACTTTATCACCAAACCCATTGACCGCCAGACACTTTACCATACCGTTGAAAAGGCCATCCGCCACTACGAGCTGGCCAGGGAAAACAAGCGGCTCAAGGCCCTGGTCTCCAATTTGTCCTCGGACCGGGTTCCCAAGTGGGAAAGCCGCGTCATGAAACTGCTCCAGGAAAAAATCACCGCCATTGCCGTTACCGACTATACCGTGCTGGTCACCGGGGAATCCGGTGTTGGAAAAGAGTTTATCGCAAGGGAAATCCACAACAGATCCAACCGCGCCAATGCCGCCTGCCATGCCCTCAACTGCCCTGCCATTCCCGAACAACTGCTGGAAAGCGAATTGTTCGGCCATGTCAAAGGAGCCTTCACAGGTGCGGAGCGGAACCGGGAAGGATTTTTCCTGGCTGCGGACAAGGGCACCCTGATCCTGGATGAAATCGGGGATATCTCCCTGCCCATCCAGGCGAAATTGCTGAAATTCCTCCAGGATAAAGAGGTCAAGCCCGTGGGGTCCTCCACCCCCAAAACCACGGATGTCAGAATCATTGCCCTGACCAACCAGAACCTGGAAGACAGGATCCGGGACAACAGTTTCCGCCAGGACCTCTACTACCGGCTCAATGTATTGTCCATCACGGTTCCCCCGCTGCGGGAACGCCATGAGGACATTCCGCTCCTGGTCAGGACATTCATGGACCAGACCTGCAAGGAGATGAACCTTTCCCCCATGGAGGTGCATCCGGCCGCCATGGCCTACCTGGCCAGGCAACCCTGGCCGGGAAATGTCAGGGAACTGCTCAACTATGTCCGGCGGCTCACGGTATTTTCCAACGGCCAGGCCATAGACATGGGACTGATACGAATGGTGGACGGGGATCTGGGTGACGGCATGGACAGCCGGACCGGGCAGGACAGCAGGTCCGGGATGCTGTACAAGGATGCTAAAAAAGAGGCCCTTGACATTTTTTCCCGGGATTACCTGACCCGCCTGCTCAAGGAAACCCGGGGCAATATTTCCGAAACCTCACGGCGAAGCGGCCTGGAACGGGCCTCCATTCAAAAGATCATCAAGCGCCTGGACCTGGACATTGCCCAGTTCCGGGATTGACCCTGTTTTATTTTACGACGGGCAGCTTTTTCCGCTGCCATTCCCGGATACCGCCCCGGAGGTTGAAGATCCGGGTAAATCCCTTGTCGATCAGTATCTTTGATGCCACGGTGCTGCGGTTGCCTGTGGCGCAATAGATCAGAATGGGGTCATCCCTGTGGGCATCCAGTTCCCCGGCGCGTTTCTGAAGCATCTGCACCGGTATGAGTACCGCATCTTCAAGATGTCCCCCGGCATATTCGCCCGGGGTTCTGACATCCAGTACCAGGGGGGTGAAGGTATCGATAATTTCTTTGGCCTCTTCAGCAGAAACCGCCCGGTAATGGGCACCGTTATACTCAAGAACGGTCAGGGTACCGGCCCTGGTGCCGATAAAAAAATCAAATACCCCGGTTTCCTTCATCTTAAAATAAGGGGCCTGGGACAGATCCCGGGACAGGGCCTGCTCAATATCCAGTGCCGGAACAGAGAGAACGGCTGCGGGCAACACCCCGATATCGAATTTGATATAGTCTCCCCGGAACACAAAAAACTCAGGTGCGTCTCCTGCCTGCCCGACGCCCAGCACACGGAATCCGTTCACCAGGGTCCCGGATACCTGGTCTGTTGCGGACGGTTCAGATGCATACCCCTGTGAAAACAAAAGGATACCTGTCAAAAAAATCCCCATCAGGACAGCCCTGAACCCCGCCTGCCTGCCGATATACTGTCTCATATTTTCCCCCCACCTCGTTTTTCCGTGCCGTTTTTTAAGCGGTTGACCGCTATGACCCCGGGCCGTCATCTCCCGGTATATTTTTTATAGATACGCGCTTAACACAGCATTATTCCACGGATGCAGAACCGTAGCATATCAGGCCGGCCGGTTCAAGGCCGGTACCGGTGCAAAGGCCGTTCCGGACCAGCCCCTGCCAAACACAAATCTTACCTGTTCAATTTCCGCAAATCTGGTATACTGTTTACTCACTGGAACAGCACAGTCGAGCAAACATCATAAACGGGTTTTCTGATGAGGAGATGAAAACGCAGATGCTGGAATACGATACATCCCTTCTGGAAAAAAGATGCAGATGGATAATCAAAACGCTGGGAAGCCAGTTGCAATGGAAGTGGGACGAACGGTTTGAAACCGTTCTTGCGGAGTTCAGTGTCAAAGATACGGAAACCGTAAAACAGAAGCTTTCCAACCAGATGGATATTGTGTGGGAGCCCGGCAATGCCGCTTCCGCACCCGAGCTGATTCACATTATCATCGACTATTTCGGCGGCCTGAACCCGGGCCAGCAGTTGTTCACCTCAGACCCGGATATTGACGGTATTCTCCTCTGTGCCTGGTGGCCCTGGGGCAACGGGGAAACCATATCCATCCGTCTGGCTGTATTCGCAGATTCCCTGAGCGATGAAGAAAATGACGAACTGACCCGGATTTTCAGGGGTTGGTTCGGGGTGTAACCCACCGCAGCCGCCCCCCTAAATCAGGGCCGGAACCATATCCGGCCCGCAAAAACAGCCCGCTGTTGCCTATACCCTGAATTTTCCCATCAGTTCGGATAACCGGTCGCCCAGTGCAGATAATTTGTCCGCATTGGTGTTGACCTCCTGGCTGGAAGAAAAAAGGCCGGTGGTGGCATCTGTGATTTCCCCGATCTCCATGGCCACCTGCTGGGATGCGGCAGATCCTTCGGACACATTATCGTTTGCCTCAAGAATACCTGTGGAGGCATGGGAAATATTTTCAGCAATTTCCCGTGTTGTGGCGGATTGCTCTTCAACAGCCGTGGCAATGGTGGCGACAATGGCGTTGATTTCCGTAACCACCTCGGAAATGCTGGCAATTTCTTCAACCGTGCCGCTGGTGGAAGACTGGATTCCCTGGATCTGATCCTTGATGGCACCCGAGGCTTCGGCCGTCTGATTGGCCAAATCCTTGATCTCGTTGGCCACCACGGCAAACCCCTTGCCGGCTTCCCCGGCCCGTGCCGCTTCAATGGTGGCGTTCAGGGCCAGCAGGTTCACCTGTTCGGAAATATCGGTAATGGTCTCTACCACCTGGCCGATCTGGTTGGCGGCATCCCCAAGCTCATTCACCTGTTGTGACGCACTCCGGGTCTGGGATACGGCATTGTCCGTAATAGACCGGGCCTTTTCCGCGTTCATGGCGATTTCATTGATGGTGGATGACATTTCTTCGGAGGCTGTGGCCACCATGTTAATATTGGCGGACGCCTCTTCCATGGCAGCGGCAACAGATGTCATATTGGTACTCATGCTGTCGGCAGCGCCCGCCACGGAATTCGACCGCTCGGACAGGCCTTCCACACCCGCGTTCATACAGGCCGACAACTGGGTAAACCCGGTGGAGGCATTGTCTATTGTCGTGGCATTGTCCGTGACCTCGCGGATCAGGTCCTGGAGTTTTTCTATAAATTGATTAAACCCGTCGGACAACTCGCCGATCTCATCCCGGGTTTTGACACTGAGGCGTTTGGTCAGGTCCCCTTCACCCTGGGCAATATCCTTGATCATGGCAACGGTATGGGTGATGGGGCGGGTTACAAACACCTGGAGGCAAACCACCAAAGTAATGATGAGCGCGATAATAATCACGGCCGCAACAACAAGCTGGATCGTGATGGACTGGCCGATTTTCTCTTTGGCAATGGACTGGAACGATGCAATGCTGTCGCGGGTCTGTGCCTCCCTGGTCTTGATCTTCTCGTTCACAAGGTCGTTGGAATAGTAAAGCCTGACACTTCCCACGGTTTCACCTTCATGCACGGCATCGGAAACCAGGGAAAGCCCCTCATCCAGGCTGAGAGAATCCGGCAACTTGTCACCGGTGGTGATATCGGGATTTTTCCAGGCCGCGCCAAAAGGATTCCCGTCTGCATCCAGCACCTTTATGGCCACCATACCGTCCAGCTTGAGATAACTGGATAAAAGTTCGTACAATTGTTCCTGGTCAAAATTATACAAAAAAGAACGGGTCACGCTGGTACAGATTTCAAGATTGACGCTCATGTTGGCAACCAGCGAATTTTTCATCTGGGCGGATTCTTCCTGCAAAGTGGTCTTCTGGGTGGTGACAAACTGGTCGATCATACTATCGGACAGGCCGGACTGGAGGCGAATACCGATGATACTGCTGATTGCCAGAAGCAGTAAGATGATGATGCCGCTGGCGAATGAAGTTTTAAATGCGATACTGCTTCGCCGTTTTGATCCTTTTTCTCCCATGAAGTCTCCCTCCAAATGAATCCTTTTGCCTAAACATTTAAACAAAAAAACAACCGGCAGGTCATTTTTTGCTCCCCCGGAAACACAAAACTGACTACTAACAACACCATTTTTGGGCAAAACAATACCCTATTTAAGACCGGAGTGTCAAACGGTTTTAAAGACCGGAACCCCTGTCGGACGGTCGAATCGGCACCCGTGAAGACCACCTTTCGGCTTCCCGGAAATTTCTTAATTAACGCTGCCACAGATCGCTGTCCACGGTATTTTAAGACGATAAAACGGCATTCCACCGGCACCCCGGAGAAACCAAAGTAGAGGATGACCCAAGTCCAGCCGTTTGTATCAGCGGCCAGGACAAACGCCATCCCTGGCCCTTGAGTTGCCTGCCTGGGGCGTCTTTGGGCGCCTGCCCGGCCGAAGCAGTATTCCATACCCGGGTCTTCTGCCAGGCAATTGTCTTGTAAAACCGCTTCGTTTAGAATAAAAAAGAGAACATACAAAAAATCACTGTATAACCTTAAAAACGAAAAAGATTTATGACTATGAAAACCGATGATTGCATCACCACTTCGATTTTTGACATTTTTAAAACCGGTCCCGGACCGTCCAGTTCCCACACCATCGGTCCCATGAAGGCCGCCCTGGCGTTCCGGAAGGCCATGGCTGAAATCGACCCGGCATTCGAAGGCACCCCGTCCCTGAATGTCCATCTGTTCGGCTCTCTGAGCCTGACCGGCGAAGGACACGGGACCCACAGGGCGGTGATGGGCGGACTCCTGGACTGGGAGCCTGAAACCTGCGACTGCGATGCCCTGAACCGGTTGCTGACATCCGGCAACGATACCTATGAGATTCCCCTGCATGATAAAACCATCCGGTTCACCCGGGAAAATATTATATTTGAAAAAGGCGGGACAGAGGCCCTTCCCTTTGCCAACACCCTGCGCTTTTGCCTGGCGCTCGGGGACCGGGTCCTGCTTGAAAAAGAGTATTATTCCGTCGGGGGCGGCTTTATCCAGTGCAAGGGGGAAGCACCGGCCGCACCGCCCTGCCCGCCCCATGCCTACCGGAACATGAACGGTCTGCGCAAACTGATCCGCAAAACCGGCCTGGGCCTGGACGATATCATCCTGGAAAACGAATCCGCCATCACCGGGGCCAGCCGGGAAGAAATTTTCAATGGCCTGGACCGCATCCTGGACGCCATGTGTGATGCGGTTGAACGGGGCCTGTCCCGGGACGGCCTTTTGCCCGGCACCATCGGCCTGCTCAGGAAGGCAAAGGTCCTCATGGAGAACTCCCGGGAAATGCCCAGGGAAACCGGCCGTTTCCTGGGTCTGCTCAATGCCTATGCCATGGCCGCGTCCGAAGAAAACGCCGACGGACAGCGGGTTGTCACCGCTCCCACCTCAGGTTCTGCAGGGGTCATGCCCGGGATCATATATATGCTCAGACACCACCACCATCTCAGCCGGGAGCAGTTGCGCAAAGGAATGCTGGCTGCAGCAGCCATTGCATTTATCGCCAAAAAGAATGCAAGCATCTCAGGTGCTGAAGTCGGGTGCCAGGGAGAGGTCGGCGTGGCATCCTCCATGGCTGCCGCGTTTATGGCCCATGCCCAGGGCAGTGATATAAAGCGGATAGAGATCGCAGCGGAAATCGCCCTGGAACACCAGTTGGGCATGACATGCGACCCGGTGGGCGGTTACGTCCAGATTCCCTGTATAGAACGGAATGCCGTTGGCGCGGTCACCGCCGCCAATGCCTGCATCCTGGCAGAAGCCGGCGACCCGGCCCGGCAGAAGGTCACCTTTGACGAGGTGGTCGAAACCATGATGGAAACCGGCAGAGACATGTGCACCCGGTACAAGGAAACCGCTCTGGGTGGCCTGGCCGTCTGCTGTGTTTCCTGCTGATCCTGACACACGCATGAGAAACATAAATACCAGCCGTATCCGCAACCCAATACACGGAGGACACCCATGACTGCCTTACCCCACGTCTGTATTCTCGCCACCGGCGGTACCATTGCCGGTGCAGCAGCCTCTTCCACCCAGCCCGCTTATACCTCCGGCAGGTTTGATATCCAGGGCCTTCTCAACGCCGTACCCGACCTGGACAACATGGCCCGGATAGAAGGAGAGCAGTTCGCCAATTTAGGCTCCCAGGATATGTCTTTTGAAATCATGACCGGACTGGCTGGGAAAATCAACGAACTGCTCGCCAGTGAAGCGGTTGACGGCATTGTGGTCACCCATGGCACAGATACCATGGAAGAGACCGCGTTTTTCCTGAATCTCACGGTCAACAGCCCAAAACCCGTGGTCATGACCGGGGCCATGCGCCCGGCAACAGCCGTCAGCGCGGACGGGCCCTTAAACCTGTTCAACGCCGTGGCTGTGGCTGCAGATCCGGCAGCCAAAGGCCGGGGAGTGATGGTGGTGATGAATGACCGGATCCACGGGGCCCACTCCCTGACAAAAACCAACACCACCTCGGTGGAAACCTTTTTATCGCCGGTAAACGGGCTCATGGGCACGGTGGTCTTCGGCACGGTTAAATTTTTCAGGGGGCCGTTCAGAAAACATACCGTGGTCAGTGAATTCACCCCGGACTACGACCTGCCCCTGCCCCGCGTGGACATTATATACGCCTGTGCGGACATGCCCCCGGACCTTATCGGGGCATCCGTTTCCCTGGGTGCCAGGGGCATTGTCATTGCCGGGGACGGAAACGGGAACATGAACCGTGAAACCATTGCGGCGGCGGCGGAACATGCGGCCCGGGGCATATGTATCGTCCGGGCGTCAAGGGTTCCCACCGGCACGGTGGGCAGGAATGTCGAGGTGGATGATGATGCCAACGGGTTTATTGCTTCGGATGAACTGAATCCGGCCAAGGCCAGAATTCTCCTGATGCTGGCCCTGGTCAAAGACCGGCCCGTGGCAGAAATCCAGGACCTGTTTTACGGGTATTGATCCAAGTCCGCCGGGGAGTGCATTTCATGGTCGCCAAGGTGGCTGCCGGCAGGTTGCCTATCCGCCGAACGACAAGGGCAGGTAAATATTCACCCCCCTGGGCAAATCGTTGAAATCCGTGATCTTATCCCCGGACACCAGGCGCCCCCCGGGCAGATGGTAGACCACAGCCCGGTCCCTGTATTTTTTCCCTGCGATTTTATAGGCGGTCCGTTCCCGGGTAACGGCATAGGGTCCTTTGTATCCCACCATAAGCCGGGTGCCTGCGGGCAAATCATCCCAGTCCCGGATGCGCGAGCCCGGCGTCACCCGGCCCGACGGCAGAAAATAGATGGTGGCGTCGGACCGGTAATCCTGGCCGGCATGGGACCAGGCCGTCATCTGGCCTGAAATAAGCTTGACAGGGTTTTTGGCCTGGATTTTCACCTGCTCGGTTTCCTGGTTCAGCAACACCTTTGTCCCGGCGGGCAGACGGCTCCAGCCGAGTTTCCCGCCGACCCGGTCACCGGGAAGGGTTCGCCCGCCCGGCAGGATATAGGCTGTGGTTGCGGCATTATAATCGTCCCCGGCAATGGACCAGGCAGAGTTATCCTTTGAAATGATATTGGACGCGTAGACTTTTGCCGGAGGGACAGGAGAAGTTTTCAACCACCCCGGGGGGGTATAAAACACCGCCACCAGCATGGGGTCTGCCTGCAGCCTTCCGGCCCGGACATCAGGATCATAGGCCCATGTCCGCCCCAGGCCGGCACTGGCCCTGTTGAAATTTTTGCCGCACCGTTTCCGGCCCCTGTGATTCTTGCTGAACCAGGGATTGGGCTTGCCGTAGGCCACCTGGCTGTGGGTGAGTACATCCTTGTCCTCAAGTTTGTAAACCCGTTTTAAAATATGGATCAGCATGCCCACAGAGCGGTACTGGCTTTTCGTAATCGTGGCGTTATGGTATCCCACCAGTTCAATACCGATGGAAATATCGCTGACATCGGTCCTGCCGTTCCACATGGAAAGGCCGGCATGGTCGGCCCGGTAACGGTGGTCCAGGGTCCTGTATGTCCTGCCGTTCCTGGCAATGACATAGTGGGCATGTCCGCCCGGGGTCTTGCGTCCGCTTTTAAACCGCTTGCCGCCGGACACCACCCTCAGAGTGGCATCCAGTCCCAGCTCAGACGTATGGACGATAATCAGGTCTGTACCGGGACGGGATATCTTCTTAAATCTGGGATTCAAACGGTGGCGGTGGTCAACGATCTGGTTCTGAAACCGGTTCAGCTCAGACCGGGTATATGCGGCTTCGGCCGGTGTACGGAAAACACCTGGCAGGTTCCACACCACACATAAAAAAACAAGCCAGGCAGTCAGCCCGGTATACCGGGAAAGGTGTTTCATGGCAGGGCAGTATAACAGCACAGGGAAAATTGATAAACCCCATGCGGTAAAGATTCATGTAAAAAAAACCGAATCTACTCGTCCCCGGTTTTCCGGGAGACGGGACCGCACCTTGCAGCCCGCGTCCCCGGAAAACAGGCAGGTTTAGATTTTAAACCGGTTCACCATCCTGTCCAGCCGGTCGGCCAGGCCGGACAATTCACCGGCACTGGACTGGACTTCAGCACTCCGGTCCGCCATATCTGTTGACGACAGGTTGACATCAGAAATGTCCCGGGTAATATCACTTGCCACCACCGAGCTTTCATTGACATTCTGATTGACCTCTTCAATACCGGAAGATGCCTGGTTGATGTTTTCAGCAATTTCCCGGGTGGCAGAGGACTGCTCTTCAACGGCGGCGGCAATGGTGGCAACAATATCGTTGACCTCTGTGATCACGCCTGATACTTCCCCCATACCTTCCAGGGTCACGGTCGAACTGTCCTGGATGTTTTTAATCCTCGCCTTTATATCCATGGAAGCGTCCGATGTCTGGTTGGCAAGATCCTTGATTTCATTGGCCACCACGGCAAACCCCTTACCGGCCTCCCCGGCCCGGGCCGCCTCAATGGTGGCATTCAATGAGAGCAGGTTCACCTGTTCGGAAATATCCGTGATGGTTTCAACCACCTGGCCGATGGCCTGGGCAGCGGCGCCCAGCTCATTCATTTTGCCTGTGGACACCTCAACCTTGTCCACGGCGCTCGCTGAAATCGCCCTGGCATTCTCGGCACTTTTCGCAATTTCGCTGATGGTGGCGTTCATTTCCTCGGCCGCACCGGCAACCGTGTTCACATTGGCGGAAGACTGCTCCATGGCAGCGGAGACCGAATTCATATTGGTGGTCATTTCTTCGGCTGCTGCTGCAACCGCATTCGACTTGTCCGATGTCTGTCCCGCGCTTTCGGACATCCGGTCTGAAATCGCAGCCAGTTCCGTGGAAGACGACGATAAGGTGTCCACCCCCTGGGTGATATCTGAAATCATGGCATGGAGTTTTTCAATAAAGGTATTAAACGCCCCGGAAAGCACGCCGATCTCGTCCCGGCCCCGAACCTTCAGCCGTTTGGTCAGATCGCCTTCCCCCTCGGAGATTTCCTTGAGCCCGGCAACCGCTTCATTCACAGGTTTGATAATGGCCGACGCAAAAAAGAAAATCAATACCGCCACCACACCCAGGATAATAACGCCGGCAACGCCATTATAAATCTTCATTTTTCGCACCGGGGCCATGAATTCTTCCTGGTTCTGGGTAAACCCGATACTCCACCCGGTCACGGGAATGTGTGCAAACCCCGCGATCTTGCGGGTGCCCCTGAATACATAGGTTTCATTGCCGGTCTCCCCGGCCATCATCCGGCGGGTGATATCTTCCATTCCCTCCAGAGTGTTGAGGTCCAGCTTAAAAATGAAGTCCTTGTTCGGATGGGCAATGATAATACCGTCCTTGTTGATCAGAAACGGATATCCCGTATTGCCCAGCTTGATGGTAATCAGTTTATCGGAAAGGGCGTCCAGTTTAAGAACAGTGGCGAAAACACCGGCAAACCGGCCCGAAGCCGTTTTGATCGGTATAGATATGGCCACCACGGGCATACCGCTGACCCGGGATTTGATCGGGACCCCCACAACCGCCTTGCCCGATTTACCCGCTTTGAAATAATCCCGGTCCGCAACGTTGATCTTCTTTGCCCGCAATGCCCCGTTTTTACTGTCTGAAAACAGGTTCCCGTCTGCATCTGCAGCAAAGAACAGTTCATAATCCGCTCCGATTTTTGAATGGGTGTCACTCAGATAGCCATCCATGCCGGCCACCACTTCCAGTGCGTTTTCCACACCGTTCTCCGCCACCGCTTCCATGGTGTTTTTCACCACAGGTGTCAGGGAAATCTCGCGAGCAAACTTCATCTCTCCGGCCAGGAAAAGCTCCGTGGTCATGGCCAGGTCTTTGGCGATCCTGCCCGACGCCCCTTTTCCGGCATCCACAAGCGCTTTTGACGCCGTATCAACCGAAATGATTCCCAGTACAAGCATGGAAACAAATACCATTAACACGCCACCCAAAATCAATTTCGCACTTAGTTTCATATCCGTGATTTTTTTCATTTTCCTCCTCGCTTAAGCATTATACCCGATAACATACCGCGCCACACATATCCGATTTTCATCCGTTCCAGGCCAGCATCAACAAAGCGTAAGTATTACGGGCCAAAGCCCTCGCCAGGGTAATCCAGATACGGTTTTCTGATCACATGCCGTTATCAAACAAATCGTCCGCCAGGTAAAAACCCGGGATCGGCATTTCACAGACCAGTTTCGGCAGCCCCAGGCGCCACACTCAAAATTTTCAGTAAAAAACATCAACACAGGGAGAAATTATGTGTTCGTAGAAAATTACTACGATTCCGGATGAATCTCAAACAGAAAATAAGAATTGTTCAATGATGCTAAAGAAACGCTAACACATGAAAAGACGGGGGGATACAAGATGCGGACGAACGGCAGCAGGATGATGCCGTTCAACACTTTGATAATTAAGGCATTTTTGAAAACAAAAAAACGAGTCAAATGACGATTCGCCGTGACGGCCTTAAAAAAATGCGTCTTGTATTGCCCTGGCACATGTCCGCGACAGGGCAATACATATTTTATTGCCCGGGAGATCACACAATCATCCGGGCCAGTTCTTTTGCCTTTTCAAAGCCCGGCTCTATAAGGGCTTCAACTGTTTTTGGGTCCAGATCGTATTCGGTCCTGGCCATCTCAATCATTTCATCCACACCGGAATTGGCTTCGTCTTCCCGAAGAACGGCCACAAGCCTCACAGGCCCAAGGACTTCGTAATCCGGCATTTCTGCCCCGTGGTGCCCCCGGATGGCTGCAGCAATGCTTTCGGGCATTTCCCACTCCGCACAGATCCAGGACGCAACTTCGGTGTGATCCCATTCCATGTGCTCCCGCTCCAGCGCTGCCAGGTCACCACCTTCAACATGCCATTTCTCAAAAATCGGGCCGTAATCCTCTCCCCTGTGGCAGGCCAGGAACGGCAGGGCAAGATCCTGGAGAAAGGCCGCCGTAAAGCACTCGGACTCCTTGGCAGGACAGATCAGTTTCGCCAGATCGCTGGCCAGAATCGCCCGTTTGGCAGCCGTAAACCAGAATTCTGAAGGATCGTGCCATTGGCAGGACTTATTCGGCATGCCTTTGGCAACCCCCACCCCGAGTACCAGGGACTCCAGTTGGGAAATCCCCACCAGGGCAATGGCCTGGGTAAGATTTTCCACTTTTTTGGTCGGGGAAAATGCGGCGGAATTGGCGATTTTCAACAGTTTCACCGATATCCCCGGATCAAGGGACAGGGATTCCGCGATTGTAGCGGCAGATGAATACGGACTCCTGATTTCCTGCAGTATCTGCATGACCACTGCAGGAAATGAGGGCAGTTCATAGCCCTTAAGTATTTTTTTCAACTCTGCTTTTGGATCGGACTTTGACTTAAAGAATGAAAACATGAAAATTTTCCTTATTCGGCACGACGTGCCATTTTATTTCCCAGAATACTCAACAACCCCCCAAGCCCCATATACCCGGTAACCGCCTGGAAGGTAACGATCAACTGGCCGGGAAAGGACATGGGAAGCGCATCTCCGTACCCCAACGTGGTCAGGGTGACAAAACTGAAATAGATGGGTGAATACCATGTCTTGTAATCGCCGTAATCAATGGGCACCAGGGTGTAAATCGCCGCATATCCCAGGGTTGCCGCCAGAAGCCATATAAACCAGCGCACCATACTCCGGCCGCAGTCGGAGGTATACAGCCAAATCCAGTATATGGCCCTGTGCAACCGGCTTTGGCTCTGGAATTCAAACAGGTAATTTTCGTCCGAAATATGCCGGCGCACCAGGTGGGCGCCCCTCAGATCCATATCCCTGATATCCGCACCGATCCAGTCCGCTGTTTTAAAATTTTTGATTTTCATGAGGCGGCAGCGCTGCAGATCGGCCACCCGGAACTGGGTGTGTGCAACATCGCTCTCTTTCAGATCGGCGTCGCAAAGGATGGCCCTGGTAAATACCGCATGGGACAGGTCGGCTTCGGAAAGCCGGGCACCGGTCAAATCCGATGCCCTTAAATCCGTGTAGCTCAGGCAGGACTTGCTGAACACCGCTTCGCTCAGATGGGCATTGATCATACTGGCATGGGACAGGTCGGCGCCACCGAAACCACAGTGTTTCGCATGGCACTCATTCAGGCTTGCCCGGCGAAGATCTGCGCCGATGAATTCGCATTCGTCCAGTACAGCCATATCCAGGGCGGCCTCAGCCAGGACTGCGTAACTCAAATTCGCCCCGCTCAGATCCACGCGATTCATTACGGCAAACGAGAAATCATACCCGGAAAGATCTGTTCCAGAAAGATCCTGGTTGCTCAGGGTGATGCCCCTCAGGTCCAGCCGCAACGGGCGGTCCGCAACATCCTTGCGGCATTTGGTTTTCAAAATGTGAAGCATGGCATCCTCACGGGTGCCGTCGAATTCGGGATCCGGTTCCTGCCACCTCAGCCGCAAGGCGTTTTCATCGGCCTCCCGGGCCTGGCTTTCCTTTTTTTCCATGCTGGCTCCTCTCATTCACGTCCGGACAGAAAGACGTTTATGCAGATGCTGCCGCGATCATTAAGAACGATTGCCAAGATGCTTTCTTTATACACCAAAGAAGGTAATAAGTTAAGCCTTGGCAGGTATAAAAACAAGGAGTTTTTTTCTTGACCCGGGCTTGGGACAGCCCTATGGTTAGTCCATGATTAACATATGACACACGATTGGAGAATCACCTCATGAAATTTACCATTGACCACTTTAATATAAATGTACTTGACCTGGACAAGAGCCTTGCCTTTTATGAAAAAGCCCTGGGACTGACCGAACAGCGGAGAAAAACCGCAGAGGACGGCAGCTACATCATTGTTTTCCTTACCGATAACACGTCTGCGAACAAATTGGAGCTCACCTGGCTCAAGTCCCAGGAAGCCCCCTATGACCTGGGGGATGAAGAATTCCACATTGCCTTTAAAACCGATGAATTTGACGCAGCTCACGCCCTGCACAGTAAGATGGAGTGTATCTGCTATGAAAACAAAGAAATGGGCATCTATTTCATCAATGATCCCGACGGATACTGGCTGGAAATCGTACCAATCCGCTGAACCCGTGACGGCCTGCCGCTTTTGGACAGGCCGTCTTTTTTTAACAGAAGCCCGGAACCCCCAGGGACAGTTCCCGGGGGCCAACCGGTTTCAGACCTGGGGTTTAAACCCGGCGCTGGGCAAAGTGATATAGCCGTGCCCCTGCTTCGTAAAACAGGCCTCTCAGCCGCCGGAACTGCACCGGGCGGATCGGGGAAACCGGCAGGGGAATATCTGCCTCTGACCCGCCTGTCATATACCCTGCCAACAACTTTCCGAACACGGATCCCGGCCCGATCCCCCGGCCATTATAGCAGGTGACCATGGCCATGTCCTTGTCCATAACGTGAAACCTGGGAATATGGTCGGTGGTCATGGCAATCCGGCCGTACCACCCGTATTCAAAATCCACATCCCCGATCTGGGGAAACACCCGGGCAACGGTCCGTTTTGCCCAGGCGTGGCTCAAGTCCCTTGCCACGCCTTCAAGATTGCCCACACTGCCCACGATCAGCCGTTCCGACGCATCCAGGCGGTACGAAGAAAGGATCAGGTTGGTGTCCCATGCCCCGTTCTTTCCCGGCAATACGCTGTCCAGAACGGAACGGGGCAACGGCGGTGTGGCAAATTGGAAATAGTTGAACGGCACCATATTCCGGACCTGTTCCTGGAAGGCATGCTCCGGATATCCCTGGACCGCAACAATGACCTTTCCGGCCCATACCATCCCCCCGGGGGTTTTCAGGCAAAATCCCTCTCCGGTTTTATCAAGGGCAACCACAGGAGATCCCGAAAAAAGTGCAGCCCCTTCTTTCATGGCGGCCCGGGCCAGGCCGAACGCATAGGCCAGCGGCTGGACCGTTCCCGCGCGCTCGTCCAGAAGCGCGCCTGTAAACGCGGAACTTCCAAGCGTTTCCGAGGCTTCATCCCGCTCCAGGAGGCGCACCGGTGCTCCCCGTTCCCGCCATTGGCGTTCCCGGGCTTTCAGGGCCTTGTATCCGCCGTTGGAATCCGCACAATGAAGGGTGCCGAACCGCCAGGGTTCGCAGGCAATGCCATAGGTGTCGATCAGATGGTATACCAAATCCGGCGATGCCCCCAGCACCCGGACCAGGGTCTCGCCACGGTCCTGCCCCAAAGCAGATACAACATCTTCGGGCATCAGCCAGAGGCCTGCATTGACCAGCCCGACATTCCGCCCTGCCCCGCCAAATCCGAGGGCATTGGCTTCCAGGAGTACACAGTCGTGGCCGTCCCGGGCCAAGTGAAGGGCAGCGGAAAGGCCGGTATACCCTCCGCCGATCACCGCAACCTCCGCAGTTCTTTCCCCTTCCAGTATTCCTGTTTCAGGCGGCTGTCCTGCCGTAGCAGCCCATACCCCGTGACTGGCCTCCGTGATACCTGAATGTTCCATGCTTTCCTCCCGGTCTTCCCGGGCAGCGGCCCTGATGCATGCGGTCGGGCAACACCCGGTCGATTTTGATATTTCTCTGGTATATCAACAAAACATCAAATGTCAACCCCCTGTGCAACCGCTTAAAATAAAATTATTTCTGATTTTGCATGGTTGCGGCTTGCACCGCCGGAATGGCCGTATTATGGTATATCGGTATTGACAAGGCTCAAAATAGTGTTTTATGATCTCCCCCTTAATCGTTGCTGTAACCATGTATTTTTCTTAATCCCGCAGCAGGATGCCGCCGTCTGAAAACGACGGCCCGCTGAATAAGGAGTTCAATTCCGTCATGAACCGCATATCCGTTTTTATATTCATACTCATCTGTTGTTTAAGCCCTGTACAGGCCCTGGCCCAGGAACAGGACAATGAAAATGGTGCAGGAGAACCGCAGGGACAGCCACCGGGACCGCCTCCGGCAATGGTCAAAATCGTGACGGCTGCCCAGGGTACTGCCGCAAGCACCACAGACATGATCGGCACCCTTTATTTTGAAAGGGCCAGCCGGGTATCTCCTGAAGAGGCCGCCAGAATTACCGAAGTCAACTTTCGTGAAGGCGATCGGGTTACCAAAGGCGAGGTGCTCATACGCCTGGACAGCCGTATTCTCAGAACCGAACTGGCCCTTCAAAAGGCGACGCTGGCCCGGGTCGGCATCCGCATTGAAAAAGCCAAACGGGATTTGGACCGCCAGACCCGCCTCTTTGAAAAGGACATTGCCACGGAGTCCGACTATGACAATCTCAGGTTTACCCATAAGGAACTTCTCCAGGAGCAGGTGGCCCTGTCCAGGGAAGTGGATATCCTGACCATCCGCCTGGCTAAGCATGTGGTCAAAGCCCCGTTTGACGGCATCATCCTTGAAAAGCAGGCGGAAGTCGGGGAATGGATCCAGCCCGGTTCGGTCCTGTGCCTGCTTGGGGCGACAGATGCCCTTTACGTCCAGGTGCCGGTGGCCGAACACCTGATCCGGTTCAGCCATACCGGGGATCAGCTTCCCATTACCCTGAACGCCTTTGACCGCCACCTGACAGGGGTGATGGAAGGGGTCCGGCCCCAGGCCGACCCCAAGACCAAAAACATCTCGCTCAAGCTGCGGCTGGATTATACAGGTCCTGTGGCCGTGAACATGTCCGCCACTGTGGCCGTGCCGGTCTCGGAGAAAAAAGACCTGGTCATGCTGCCCAGGGATACCCTGGTCCAGGTCATGGGCACGGATATGGTTTACGCGGTTGTTGACGGAAAAGCCGTGGGCATGCCTGTTGACATCGTCTATTCAAGCGGTGCTGAGATCGGTGTCCGGTCCGGCGACCTCAAACCCGGAATGACCGTGGTAACAGAGGGCAATGAACGCCTCCAGCCGGGCCAGCCCGTATCTGTCCTGGGAGAATAATCATATGGATATTATCCGCTATGCCATTGAAAAACCCATTTCCGTTGCCGTAGGGGTGATCCTGGTGGTGCTGTTCGGCAGCATCGGCCTGATGCAGTTGCCCAAACAGCTCACCCCGGATGTGGAAACCCCTGAAATCACGGTCCGGACCACCTGGGCCGGTGCCACCCCCACAGAGGTGGAGCAGGAGATCATCGAAGAGCAGGAAAAGGCGCTCAAAGGCCTTGAAAATCTGGAATCCATGGAAAGCTCGGCATATAACAACTACGGCCAGGTGGCCCTGACCTTTCCCGTGGGCACAGACCTGGATGCAGCCCTGCTCAAGGTGTCCAATAAAATGAACGAGGTGGACGACTACCCTGAGAATGTAGACAAACCCGCCATTGAAGCGGCAGGTGCCCAGTCCAACCCGGTGATCTGGATCATGTTTAAGACCCTGCCGGACAACCCTCGTCCCATTGCCACCTACAAGACCTTTTTTGAGAACGATCTCCGCCAGCACATGGAACGGGTCAAAGGGGTCGGGTCCCTGTTTGTCGGCGGGGGCACTGAAACCGAGGTCCACATTGAAATCGATCCCCAGAAACTGGCCCGATTCGATCTGACCATCGATCAGGTCATTGAGCGAATCAGGGGCGCCAACCGGAATACTTCCGCCGGTATCATGGGTATCGGTAAAAAAGATTACCGGATCCGTACGGTCAGCCAGTTTGAAAGCCCCCAGGATGCCCTTGCAACCGTGGTCTACGACGACGGGATCCAGCGGATCCACCTGCGGGACATCGCTACAGCGGGATTCGGGTATGAACGCCCCACCGGTGCTGTTCTGCAGAACGGTGCCGAGGTCATTGCCGTCGGCGTCAGAAAGGAACAGGGAGCCAATGTTATCGACCTGGTCAACCGGCTGAAAAAGGAAATCAATCGCATCAACCGGGACATGCTTGCCCCCAGAGGGCTTTACCTGGATTGGGTGCATGACGAAGCCCCGTATATCCTCAATGCCATTGACCTTGTCCAGAAAAACGTTATGGTGGGCGGTGCCCTGGCCATCCTGGTGCTCCTGGTTTTCCTCAGAAGTGCCAGCGCCACCGTGACCACGGCAGTGGCCATTCCCATATCCGTTATCGGCACCTTCCTGTTTTTATGGGCCCTGGGCCGGAACCTTAACGTGGTCAGCCTGGCCGGCATCAGCTTTGCCGTGGGCATGCTGGTGGACAACGCCATTGTGGTGCTGGAAAATATCGACCGCCATCGGAACATGGGCAAAAAAGCCTTTCAGGCGGCCTATGACGGGGCATATGAAGTTTGGGGGGCCGTGTTCGCCTCAACCGCCACCACCGTGGCCGTATTCGTACCCGTCATATTCATCCAGGAAGAGGCAGGCCAGTTGTTCAGGGATATTGCCATTGCCATCACCTTTTCCATTCTCCTGAGCCTTTTTGTGTCCGTGGCCGTTATTCCCACCATCCTGAACCGGCTCTACCGGCTCTCCAAAGCGCCCAGAACCGAAAAGGTTCCCGGGATCATAGACAAGGTCGGGGGGACGCTTCATAAAGGATTGATGCGCGCATCCGGATTTTTCCTGAAAAATGTCCTGACCCGCCTGGGGTGTGTGCTGCTGTTCACCAGCCTGGCCGTGGGCATTGTATGGCTGCTCATGCCAAAGACCGAATACCTGCCCCAGGGCAACCAGAACCTGGTTTTGACCATTCTCATCCCCACACCCGGCAGTTCCGTGGAAAAGCGCAAAGAAATGGGAACCTATTTCAGTGACCAGTTGCTGCCTTACCGGGAAAACGACTGGAAAGACGGGATTCCCCAGATTGATGATATCTGGTTTGTGGCCGAGGAAGGCTTTAATATCCTGGGCGGCGTCAGTGTCCACGAGACAGAAGCATCCAAGCTGCTGCCCCTGTTCAACCGCCTGGCCAACAGCCTGCCCGACCTGTTCGGCTTTGCCTTCCAGGCAGGAATCTTCCAGACCGATATTGCCAGCAGCCGGACCATTGATGTGGATATCACCGGTGAAGACATGACCCAAATCATCAGCGCAGGCGGCCAGCTTTTCGGGGCGCTCATGGGCCAGTTGCCCGGCTCCCAGATCCGGCCCATTCCATCGCTGGAAATCACATATCCCGAGGCCCGCTTTATACCGGACAGGGAAAAACTGGCGGCCAGCGGCCTGACCGAAGGGGGATTCGGCACCTGGATAGATGTGCTCATGGACGGCAGGAAAATCGATGAGTTCAGGCCCGAAGGCAAGCGCCAACTGGATCTTGTGGTCAAAGGGCCTGCAGACCGGGCCGATACCCCGGAAGCCCTGACCAACACCACCATCATCAACTCCTTTGGCTCGCCCATCCGTGTGGGAGATGTGTCCGAACTGGTATATACCCGGGGCATGACCCAGATTAACCATCTCGAACGGAAGCGCCATGTCAGGCTCCAGGTGACGCCGCCCGAAGGCATGCCGTTGCAGCAGGCCATGGAAACCGTTGAAAACCAGGTCATCAAACCCATGCAGGAAGCCGGGCGCCTGCCCGGGGTTGAAATCACCCAGGGCGGTAATGCAGACAAGCTGACCCAGACCCGCGAAGCCCTCCAGTGGAATTTCCTTTTGGCCGTGGTCATCACCTACCTGCTCATGGCCGCCCTGTTTGAGAACTTCTTTTACCCGTTCATCATCATGTTTACCGTGCCCCTGGCCGGGGCGGGCGGGTTTATCGGGCTTCGCCTGGTGGACGCCTATGTGGCGCCCCAGGCATTTGACGTGGTCACCATGCTCGGGTTTATCATCCTGGTCGGCACCGTGGTCAACAATGCCATTCTTATTGTGCACCAGTCCCTGAACAATGTCCGCTACGGCGGATATGAAGGCATCCCTGCGATTACCGAATCGGTCCGCACCCGGATCCGCCCCATTTTCATGAGTGCGTCCACCTCGGTTTTCGGCATGCTGCCCCTGGCCATCTCCACAGGCGCGGGAAGCGAGCTTTACCGGGGACTGGGCTCCGTGCTGCTCGGGGGACTGGCCATGTCGACCCTGTTCACCCTGTTTGTGGTGCCTTCCCTCCTGGCTTTTTTCATCGGATTTGAAAAGAAACGGAAAAAGAACGGGATTACAGCCCAGGCATCTGTATAACGCATACCTGATCTTTTACGGCCGCAGGCACCGGAACCGGTCCTGCGGCCCTTGAAAAATCATTTCATATCGATAATTGACCGGCGGATGGGCTGGATAATCCCGTGCACCTCACTGACATCGGCCATTTTAAACGTCTCCCTGTCCAGGATTGCTTTCAGGGAGGCAATGACCTTCCGGCGCTCCGGGATATTACAGATGTCTGCGAATTCAGGATCATCCGCCATGGCCGTGACCACATCGTCAGCAACCATCATCTGCTCCCGGGCGGCCTTTTTGAACCGCGGCACCAGCTTGGTATCCTCATCCAGGGGAATAATCATGCTTGAGGACAGGTACATGACCTCGATGAGTGAAGCGTAAAATCCGTCCACCACCACCTCTATGCCCAACGAAGAGGTCACAAGCTGTGTGTTTCCCCGGGCCACCACCTCGGCCATCAAATCGCGGAGCTTTTCCGGCGAGACCTTCCGGTATTTGGCCAGCACTGTTTTTGTCGTATCAAACAGGTCAGCCTTCAGCTCCGGGCTGAACAGGGTGACAAAGGATTCGGTCAGTTCATTCCAGGCGTCAAAATATCCTGCAGCCAGCTTTTTCTTCCGGCACAACTGTGAATAGGCCCCGTCCGTAAAGTACAGGGCGCTCATCAGCCGCCTGGCTTCTCCGCTCTCATATTCCGCAACCCTGTCCACCGGCGCCAGCACGCTTTTTTGAAACGATGCCCCGGCAAAATAGAATTTCACGGGCATGGCCATGAGCAGCCCGAGCCTGTCTTTTGTCAGGGCGTTCATCAACTTGCCCGCGTAAAGGTCCACTTTTTCCCGGCGCATACCGGGCATACCGGCATTGGGATCTGCAGCCGCGCACGGAACCGTAAGAAAAAGCAGGATCAAGATACCGGCCATCACTGCAGCCATTCCTGACACAACCGTTTTTTTCATTGTTTCTCTCCTCAAGCTAAAAGATAAGGTATCGGGCATTACATCATTTTTTTTACTATGGCTCTCCCCCGGCGCACAACAACAATAAACAAATTGAGGTAAAGGGCTGTGAAAAGCCCCGCAGCCATCAGGCAGAGCACAAAGAGGTTAAACCGGTATGTGCTGAACACAGCACTCCCCAGGCGTTTCTCCGGTGCCATGAACTGCGCCCGGCCCCACAGATTTTCCGGCACCAGGCTGACAGGATAAATGAGCTGCACCAGGCGTGTGCCTGAATGGCGGATGGCTTCCAGGGCAATGTCGTTCAGGGCGAACCGTTCAACACCCAGATTGGTGTACCTGTTTCTGATATCGGTGAGGGTTCCTGTACCGGCTTCCCCTTGTGTTTTTAACGCTCTTTTAAGCCGGGCAATCTCCAGTATGGCAGCCCGCCGCTCCGCCGTAAAAAACGTTTCCGCTGATTTTAAAAATTCCCGCAACTGCTTCCATCTGCTGCGGTCAAATGTTTTGAATGCGAAATCCGCAGCATCCATTCCCGGTGCGATCCCGGTCCGGGCCGACAGCAAACGGGTTTCCCGCCACAGGGTGTCAAGGTTGCGCCGGGATTCTTTTTCCCAGTCCAAAGGCCGGTCCGGGAGGAACAGGTAGTCGGACAAG
This sequence comes from Desulfobacter sp., assembly GCA_036881925.1. GTDB lineage: Bacteria > Desulfobacterota > Desulfobacteria > Desulfobacterales > Desulfobacteraceae > Desulfobacter. Next base: position 229,150 of record JBAJNJ010000001.1, on the reverse strand, counting down.
GCATGCATCTCCGGGAGAAAATAATCCAGCATGTATTCGCTTTGCAATTTCTTGGACTCGGGAGCAAACAGATCGCGCATGTACCGGTTTTGGGTGAACTGCTCCACCATGAGCGCCTCCACCCCCCACCGGGAGGGCATGATATCGGCAATCGTCGGGGTCAGGCGGTGCCCGGACCTGCGGTCGATCAGATTGTCAAAATCCACCACAATGCCGCAGAGCAGCATCTGGGGAATCAGCAGCACCGGAATCAGGATATAGATGGAAACCGCCCTTTTCATGGATGCGGAAACGTTCAGGCCCAGAAGGCTTGACACCATTCCGCAGGCAAACAGCATCAGCCAGGTGGTGCCGTACATATCCGGCACCCGGGTCAGGGTGTTGGCAATGCCCACGTAAATGGTTGTCTGCAGGGCGCAGACCAGGGCCAGGTACACGGTTTTAGCACTGATATAACTGAACCAGCTTAACCGCAGGAACCGTTCCCGGACCAGTATCTTCCGGTCCCGGTTGATTTCCTGGGCACTGACGCTGAGCCCCAGGAAAAGCGAGACAATCACACTGATAAAGAAGAACACCGCCATATTGGTGTTTTCCCTGAACACATATGTGTTGCCTGCGATCCCCCGGGTGAGCCCGCCGATAAACAGGGCCAGCACCATGGGTTCCACCAGGTTGATCACCAGGTAGTTCCTGTCGGCAAGCTTGGATTTCAGGTTCCGGATAAAAAAGATGAGAAACTGCCCCCACAGGCCGGGACGGCTCAGGGACCGGGACAATTCCGGGGCGTCCTGCGCCTCTGCTGCCCCGGTGTCCGGCCTGTGCGACACTATACGCGACTTATACCGCTTGTGCCACGCTTCGGGGCTGATCTTCCGTTCATCAATGAACCGGCCCGCCCCATCGGTCTTTTTCGCCTCAATAATGGCAAATATCTGTTCGGGATTGACATTCCCGCACCTGGGGCATGCATATTCCTCCATGCCGGCCTGCTGGATTTCAGACTGGAAATATACCAGGCCCTCCAGGGGTGTGCCGTCGTAAACCGGCCATCCCCCCTTATCCAGGATCCAGAGGCGGTCGAATAGTTTGAATATCCTGGACGAGGGCTGGTGAATCACCGCAAATACCAGGTTGCCCTTTATGGCCTGGGCCTTGAGCAGACTCATGACCGTTTCCGAATCTGACGAGGACAGCCCTGAGGTGGGTTCGTCCACAAACAGGATGGCAGGCTCCCGGATCAGTTCAAGGGCGATGTTCAACCGCTTGCGCTGGCCGCCGCTGATGGTTTTTTCCAGGGGAGAGCCCACCCGGAGATGGCTGATATCCAACTGGCCCAGGTCCTTGAGCACCTCTGTGACCCGGGCCCTGATCTCTGCATCAGACCGGTCGGCCAGGCAGAACCGGGCGCAATAGTAAAGGTTCTCATACACGGTCAGATCTTCAAAAAGCAGATCATCCTGGGGAACATACCCGATGGTCCCGTCAAAAGCATCGGGGTGAGCGCAGGGATGAGCGCCGGGATGCCGGTGCAGTGCTTTCCCATTGATCCTCACCTGTCCGGCATCCAGCGGCAGGGAACCGGTCAGCAGTCCGAGCAGGGTGGACTTGCCCGACCCGCTGCCGCCCATGACCGCGACCATCTGCCCGCCCCGGGTGGTAAAGCTGAAGTCATGGAGGCCATTGTCGCTGCCGGGATAGGCAAACGCCAGGCCCTCCCCTGAAAAACAGACACCATTGGCAGCCGTCTTGAACAGGGCGTGGATTTCCGCATAATTGACAGCATGCCATCCCGGGTCATGGAGGGTGGCCTGGAGGGGCATCAGGTAAAAATGCCCCTGGAAAAGCGGTGTACCCGACATGAGCAGCCGGCTGTCCTTGCCCGGCCGGATGAACAGGCTGTCGATCTCCTCTGCAAACCAGATGGTGAACCTGCCGGTAAAATCTTTTCCCGCGATTGTCCGGCACGCCAGGCGGCCGGATTCCGCATCCGGGGCCATCACGGCGAAACGGTCTGTGAGCTGTTCGTAATCTTCCGGATGGCGGCAAAACATCTCAATATCAGCCACTGTCTTGTCGTCAATGGAAAATCCCGATGCCAGACCGGAGATGTCCGATGTAATTGCAGGGTCGTCAGCCGCGGCCCGGCAAAGCAGATCCGTGAACAGCATCAGGCAGATGTATTGTTCGTGGCGGGGAAGCTGCTTTTTCAACTCCGTGACGATCTTTCTGATATTTTTCTCCAACTCTCTGTTTTCCAGGGGTACGGCATCATAAATATCCAGAAAATCCGTGAACAGGCCAAGATAGGTATGGCAGGTCGCCGACAACCCAAGGTACTGCTTGAGGTAGAACTCCAGCAGTTCTTTTGCCTTTGGGTAAAAGGCCCGGTCCCGGCGAAAGGTAAAAATGGCGAAAAGATGGATAATGGCGTTCAGCAGTATTTCAGTCATGTCCCCGGCGTTCCCGCGATAAGGAGGCTTTCCCCCTGTGTTAAAAGGCGTATCCGGTTTGCCCGGCCTCACAGGCCAACCGGATCAGCTTTCTATTATTACACAGTCGTCCCCTGCCCTCAACCCGGAGCAAACGCATTTAACACGACACACTTTTAAACCGCAAAATTTCAGAGAGTTATGATGACTGCATACGTTTTCCAGCCTTTGTGACAATATCTGCCCAACTGAAATCAGCACTCCTGAATGTTGTATGCATTGGCCCGGCCCCTCAACCAAAGACAAGGGTTTCCGTTCCGGGCCGGAAAAAATCCGGACCGGAACGAAAAAGGCAAAAGGGATCAGCCCACGCAGCCCAGGCTGGGATCCTGGACCGCAATGCCGCGCCGCTGGCGCCGCTTTTTTTTCACCTGGCAGAGCAGGGTTTTGTACACCGGGAATCCGGAGATGGGATCGAATTGTTCAAGGTCAGTCAGCACATTGACATTGGCCTTTTTCCACTCATCCGTTCCCTGGGGTCCGCCCCCGCCCACCGGGGCGTACACAAATCCCGCCATAATATCTTCAGTGACATGTGCCCGCATCATCACCGAGCCCCTGGCGGTTTTGACCACCACGGGATCACCGGTGGCGATCCGCCTCTTTTCCGCATCTTCCGGGTTCATCTGGACGGCGGGATGGGGATATTTTTCCATGAAGTCCGGAATGGCCCTTAAGCAGGATTTCATATCCGGCTTAAACGGGCCCGTACCCAGGATCAGGGGGTAGCGGTTGAGCATCCTGGGATTGCTCACAGGGGTTTCAACAGACTCCTCATACACAGGCAGTCCTTCGTATCCGTGCTGCTCCAGGATGGCGGACCGGATTTCAAACTTGCCGGACGGGGTCTCAAAACCGGGTTGGCCGTCTTTTCTGAGCAGGCCGGTTTCCCATTTCCGGTAGGCCATGGGTTCCGGGGTCGACCGGACCGTATGCTTGGGTGCAGCCTCCAGATCTTCACGCGTATACCCGGAAGCTGTGATCACCTTGCCAAGCAGGGCCCGGCTGTTCCGGGGGTAAAGATCGCCGTATCCCAGGCGGTCAGCCAGCACGGCAAGGATATCGTAACATGGCCTTGCCTCTCCCACGGGATCAATCATCTTTTTTCTCAGCCGCAGGGCATTGCCGTAGTAGCAGTAGGATTCCTGCTCAAAGGCCGTGGTGGCGGGCAGCACAATATCTGCCCAGGCCGCGTCCCGGGTGAGCTGGAGATCAATGGACACCATAAAATCCAGGGCGTCAAATGCCTTCTGCCATTTCTGGGGCTCCGGCCAGGAGGTCAGGATCGAGGCCCCCATGATGAACAATCCCCGTATTTTATAAGGATCTGATTCAAGAATCGCCTTTGGCAGGAGGTTGGCATGGGGCTCGCCCCCGCAGTAATGGGCATAGACCGGGAACCGGCCCGTGCCGATGGACCGGTCAAATCCCGGGGTTTCCACCTGCATGGCCTTGTCCAGGGGAATCATGTTTTCATGCCGGGCAAAGCAGCGGCCGCCTTCCACATCCAGTTGACCGGCCAGGGCCCAGAGCACCATGACAGCCCGGATGTTCTGGACCCCGCTTTTGGTATATTCCAGGCCGGTATACATGATATAGCTGGCCCCTTCCGCATCGGCGATGTCAACGGCCAGCGCCTCGATCCGTTCCGCCGGAATGCCGGTAACCGAAGCCGTATATGCCGGGGTAAAGGTTTTGATGTATTCGGCAAACTCCTCATATCCCAGGGTCCAGTCCTCCACAAAGGCATCATCTGTCCACCCGTCACGGATCAGGACGTGGGACAGCCCCAGGGCCAGGGCCCCGTCCGATCCGGGCCGGATGGGCAGCCACTCGCTGCCGGGTAATTCAGCCGCTTTTGTGCGCCTGGGATCAATCACGATAATCTGTGCCCCTTCCCGGGCCGCCGTAATCAGCCGGCCGAACATCTCGGGCGGTGTGGATGTGGAAGGGTCCGTGCCCCAGACCAGGATCAGGTCCGAGTTGTCCACATCGGAAAACATGTCCGTGTGAAGGCAACCCATGGTCAGCTTGGGGGCCAGAACCCCCAGGGATGTGTAACAGGGCGCGCCCACCCCGAAGGTGTTGGGAGATCCAAACGGGAAAAGAATGCTTGAGGCCAGGTAGATCTCCGATCCTTTTAACTGGAAGGCATCCTTAAAAGAGCGTTCATAGGTTCCGGTGCCTGCGTAAAACCCGACGGTTTCAGGCCCGTGCGCTGCTTTCAGGGACGTGAGCCGGTCGGTAATAATATCATAGGCCTCATCCCAGGACACAGGTTCAAAATCCAGCTTGCCCTTGGGGCCGGTCCGCTTGAGCGGCTGCCGGATACGGCTTTCCGAATAAATAACCTGCCGGGCACTGCCGGCAATGGGACACAGGACACTGCCCAAGGGGGCGTCCGGGTCCGGTGTGAGCTTATCAATACGGCCGTCTGCATCGAAATGCACATTTACCCCGCAGCCGGGGCTGTGAAAACAGAGGCCGCATATTCCTTCTTTTGTATGTTCCAAAACATTACCTCCTTGATGACAACTAACGTCCCCTTGTACCAAAGATGAACTGGGAGGTGATGTATTCCCATAAATTCTCTGTTTTCCGTATTTTCCAGAGCACCTCTCCCGTATCCCGTATGGTGAACACCGGGGAAAACACCTCGGGATTCTCGGTCATGATCCGGCAGATATTCTCCACCCCCCGGCCCTTTGCGGGCCCGCTGTTGCGGCCGCTGAGCCAGAGCCCCGGGTCCGAGACATTTTCATCCCACGAAAACGGATCGGAAAACAAAAAATCCGCCTGGTCCGGCTGAAGGATCCGGTTGATCTCCGTCAGGTGCTGGGCCGGATCCGGTACTTTCTCCAGGATGTTCACCGAGGCGGCCGTGGCGAAACGGTCCCGGCGAAACGGAAGGGCCATGGCATCCGCCACGATAAATTCCACCGCGTCAAGGTTCCAGGCCGGGTCCATGTCACACGACCGCTCTTCCGTGATACGGCCCTCAATGATCATGTCAAACCGGAGCGCTTTTTCGGTCATGAGCTTGCGGGCCTGCCGGATAAATACCGGCGAGGTATCCACCCCCACCACCCGGGTGTGTGTGCTGCTCAATTCAAAGGCCAGGCGGCCCACGGAACAGCCGATGTCCACTGCCCAGCCTTCGGCCGGGCTGAACAACGACGCCCATCTCCGGTAAGCGTCCGTGGCATCGGGTCCGTTGAAAAATTCGGAAAACTGGCTCCACAGGTAGGCGGAGAGCATGGCCGTGGAATTGTAACCGGTATCGCCCTGGATATGGGGAAGCGTCTTTTGGGGAACAACAACGGCGACACCGTCCCGGATATCGTAACGGCTGCCGCATCCTTCGCAGACAAGACTGCCTTCCAGGATATCCCCGTTGTCTTCTTTTACGGCATCAAGCGCCAGGGGCGCTTCTGATTCGATGCATTCGGGACAGATCAATTGTTCACTTAACCATTTCTTCATATATCAATCCTTAAGGTTTGTTTTTTTAAAGAGGGGGCTGATTGTCAAAAGATGTCTTTTCGAGGTGTGCGAAAATTAAAGATTCTTCACCTGGAAACAACACTGGACAGCAAAGCACGAACCCGGAAGGATGTCAATGCCGGGAACAAATGAGGCCGGAAAGCTCACACCGTACTTATACAATGCCTGTATCAATAATGCGAAATTATTACCAATGGGAGCTGCAAATGGAAAGCCCCAACTCGTTTCAGCACAATGGGAGGCTTGTGCCGCCTGCCGGTCGAAACCAGACACCTGAACAATAAAAACATTTTAAATTCAGATATTTAGAAAACAAAACCCATCAAAATCTCACGCCCGGGTTTATCTTAGTTAACACTTTTAAACGGCCGGGACTTGACAGATTTCAGCCAATCCTTTAATCCATACTATTTTAATATAGATTTAATTAGTATATATTAAAGGATTATAAAACAAACAATGCGATTAATCACCCAAACCCGTTACGGTATACGGATCCTGCTGGACCTGGCCATGCACCAGAGTGAAGGCGTGGTCCAGATGAGCGATATCGCCACCCGTCAGAACATCTCCCTTAAATATCTTGAGCGGATTATCCAGCCCCTGAAAAAGGCCGGTTTTGTCTACAGCAAGCGCGGCAGAAGCGGGGGCCATACCCTGGCCCTGCCGCCCGAGGGGATTTCCCTGGCCGAGGTGGTCCGTATTTTTGAACCGGATGCCCGGCAGGACGAAGAACCCATCGGCGCATCCGGCTACCCTGAATTCCAGGATGCCCTGATCCGCGATGCCTGGCAGGATGCCAAAGAGGCGTTTTACAGCCGGCTGGACAAAGTGAGCCTGGCCGACCTTTCCATAAATACCACCCGGAAATTATGGTCCCATTCGGACATCCTGGTGTTTTGTGAATAACCCTTTTGAAAATAACCTTATGGATTTGTTCCATATATTTTTAACCCCCCTTATGTTTAAGGAGCAGTAAATGAAGAGAATCGTTATTCTGGGTTCCGGCGCAGGCGGAACCATGTGTGCGGCCAAGTTGCGCAGAGAGCTTAGCCAGGACTGGAAAATCACCATCATTGACAATGATGAGATGCACCACTACCAGCCGGGATGGCTGTTCATCCCCTTTGGTATCTATACGGCGGACGACTGCCAGAAACCCAAGCGCGATTTCATCCCCAAAGGGGTGGATTTTGTCCTGGATGAAGTGGTGGGCGTGAACACCGACACCCAAAGCGTATCCTGTAAAAAGGGCAGTTATAAGTACGACTGGCTGATCATTGCCACCGGCTGTAACATGGTGCCCGAGGAAATTGAAGGCCTTGAAGACTGGAAAGCGGACGGCAATGCCAATGAGCACAGCTTTTTCACCCTTGAAAGTGCCGTGGCCCTGTACAAACGGATGAAGAACTTTGATAAAGGCCGCCTGGTGTTTAATATTGCGGAAATGCCCCATAAATGCCCCGTGGTTCCCATGGAGTTCATCTTTATGGCAGACTGGTTCTATGCCAAGGCCGGGTGCCGGGACAATATCGAGATCGAGCTGGTCACGCCCAACACCGGTATTTTTACCAAACCCATCGCCACCAAGGTCATGAGCGCCACAGCCGAAGAAAAAGACATCCTGGTGACCCCCAACTACAGCATCGACAGTGTCAATACCGATGAAAAGTATATTGAATCGGTGACCGGCGACCGGGTGGATTACGATCTCCTGGTATCCACCATGCCCAACCTGGGACCGGATTATGTTGAAGATTCAGGCCTTGGCGACGGCATGGGCTATGTGCTCACCGACCACCATACCCTGAAAGCGGAAAACTTCGACAACATCTACGTGGTCGGGGACGCCACCAACGTGCCCACGTCCAAGGCCGGTTCCGTGGCCCATTACGAGGCAGACATTGTGGTGGAAAACATGTTACATGAAATCGAGGGTAAAACCCCGAAACCTGCATATGACGGACACTCCACCTGTTTCATCGTCTCCGGCTACGACAAGGCGTTCCTCTTTGACTTCAACTATAAAACCGAACCCCTGCCCGGCAAATTCCCGTTCCCCGGCATCGGCCCCTTTGACCTGATCGGCGAAAGCAACATGAACTACTGGGGAAAAATGATGTTCAAGTGGGTGTACTGGAATCTTCTGCTGACCGGCAAGGAAATGCCCCTTGAGCCCCAGATGGCCATGGCAGGTAAATACTGGCCGAAAGTGGGCACCGAGTAAATCAAGGAGGCAGATATGACAAATGAAGAACTGATACTGGAAAAGCTGGAGCGCCTTGAAACCCAGATCCAGCCGATCATCAAGACCAGCCAGGCCCTGGGGGAACTTAAGGACGATCTTACACCCATCGGGAACCATGCCGTGGCACTGCTCATCAAAGAACTGAGCGAGGTGGAGGCCGGATTCCAGTTGGAGGATTTCATGGCCCTGGCCAAAGAGGCCATGCGCAATACCCAGAACTTTGTGTTCGCACTCAAACAGATGGCCAACATCATTGAGTTCATCAAGGACCTGGAGCCCCTGCTCAAGGGGGCAGTGCCCACATTTATCCAGGTGCTTGACGAGATGGAGCAAAAAGGGGTGTTCAGGATTATCAGGTCCACGGTGGACCTGCGTAAAAAAGTGGCCTCCGCCTATACGACCGAGGACATTGAACAGATGGGCAACGGCATTGTGGCCATGCTCGGCCTGTTCAAAAGCCTTTCCGACCCCAAGGCAGTGGCACTGCTGGAGCAGTTGTCGCAGGTTCCCGCCAATGTGGAGCTGGACAACGCCAAAAGCGTCGGGGTGCTCGGCCTGGCATCCGCCGGGTTCAACCCCGAGGTTAGCCGGGGCCTTGGCGTGCTCATGGAATTGACAAAAGCCATGGGACGGGTAACGGAGCCCCGGGACGAAATGGTCACGGAATAGCCGTGGATTGGAGTACAAAATGGCTGATGCATCTGAAAAGAAAATCCTGGTGGTGGATGATGAACCGGATATCCGGAACTTCCTGTCCGCCTGCATAAGGGATGCCGGATTTATTGTCGAGTCGGCAGTGGATGGCCAGGATGCCCTGGAAAAAATAGAGGCAGGTATGCCGGACCTCATGACCCTGGATATGGTCATGCCCAGAAAGTCCGGGATTGAGCTGATCCGCACGCTCAGGCAGAATGAGAAATGGGCCAAGCTGCCCCTGATCGTGATCACGGCCCATGCCGGCAGCGAGTTTGCCAGTGAGGACATCAAATACCTGAATGCCTTCACCTCGGGGCTCAAGCCCCGGCGGACCATCAACAAGCCGGTAACGCCCGAAGTGCTTGTGGACACCATCTGCGACATTCTCGGCGTTGATCCCGTACCTGCACCGGAAAAGGGGGCAATCCCCTCTATCACCCGGGAGGAGGAAAACCTGCTCAAGATGATACGGGACAGTGATCCGGAGATGATCCGCCAGATCAAAACCATGCTCGGCCCCAGTTAACCCGGGCCGGCAACGTCCCCGGCCCGGCAGCGCCGGTGCCGGGGACGTTTTTACTGGATTGGCGGTGTTACGGCATTTTCGGTGTCGGCCGTCAGGGCCAGGTCGGCAATGGTGACCTGGTCCAGGCTTTCGTACAGGGCGGTATTGGCCTTCTGCCATGCCTGGCGGACCAGGCACTCCTCGACCATGTCGCATTTGTCGGGGCAGGAGACACACTCCACAATGTCACGCTGGCTCTCAAAAAGCCGGACCACCTGGCCCAGGGTAATGGTTTCGGGCTCCCGGGCCAGCAGATGGCCGCCCTTGGGACCGCGTACACTGTTGACAAAGCCGGAGAGTTTAAGTTGGCGCAGCAGTTGTTCCAGGTATTTCACCGGGATCTTCTGGTGCATGGCAATCCGGCTCACCTGGATGGCGCCCTGGCCTTGGTGCCGGGCCAGTTCAATTAAAATCCGCGCCCCGTATCTGGTTTTGGTCGATAGTTTCATAAATGATCCTGTGTGGACCTGAACTGCGGATTAAAAAAAAGAAACGGGTCAGGAAACAACACTGCCCATGCGTTTTGAAAACACATTGCCCAGGTTTTTGTAAAGCACCAGGGCATCCTTGGCATTCCGGTCAAAGATCGGATCAATATCCGCCCTGGCAATGCATTGCACCTTTGTCTGGGACTGGACTCTGGCCGTGGTGGTATAGACCCCTTTGTCAACAAGGCAGGACCAGCCGAACACATCACCGGGCCGGTTGAGGTTCAGGGAGGTATCATCTGTTTGGGAGACCAGGTCAATGTCCCCCTGTTCAAGGATGTACAGGTTGCTGGCCGGTGTACCATTTTCAAAAATGGTGGTGCCGGCGTCAAAGGTCATTGTGGCACCTGCGTTGCGGATTTCTTCAACAACACCGGCGTTGATTCCCTCAAAAATGTCAAGGCTCTGCATGTCCATTGTTCCTCCCTTGGTGATTCATTCCCGGGCGTACGGATTCATGCCCGGGTTGTGTCGCGGGCAGGCGTGTTCCCGGCACACAGACATCCCGGTACCGGACCTGCTGTTTATTCTAGCGGAACAATATACATAGTTTGACTGGGAATTAAAAGCATATAATTTTGGTAGGAATTTAATTTTTATAATTGTCAGCCACTTGGCAAGCGACCCAACAAAGAAACATAACACAGGATGTTCGTATGCCCCATGAATATTCCGTACTGATCCACGAATGGCTCAGTACCAGAAAGCAACGCATTGCAGAGAAAATCAACGGTCTTGAAAAGGACGGGAACAGCCCGGATCTGGCCTATTATAAAGGCCAGATGGCGGAACTGATGGTGATGCGGCAATACCTTACCGACCGGATCGATCTTGACACCCAAACCTATTACAAGTGAGCATTCCCATGGCCTATACCCATCTGCTGGATATCTACCGCCTTATTGACGACCGCCTGGCACAGGATACCCCCAAAGACGCGCCCTGCTCCGGAGACGCCGCCTGCAGGGACGCTTTTGAAAAAGGGCGAACAGATCTTTTAACCGACTTCAGGAATTTTTTATCCGAACACCTGGACCATAAACTGCCCAAACGGATTCGAAAACGGCTTTCATCCGGATAACCACCCGGCAGGCTTACCGGCTTTGCCGGGGTTTGGGCAGTCGGTGGCGGGTCAGCCGGATCATGAAGGCCGCCCCTTTATTCTTTTGGGAGGTCACGGAAATGGTGCCCCCGTGCTCCTGAACAATTTTCTGGGTCATGAGCAGGCCCAGGCCCGTACCGGCAAGGCCCTTGGTGGTAAAGAACTTGGAAAAGAGCTGTTTGCGGTTCTCCGCATCAATGCCGCACCCGTTGTCCGCCACCCGGATATAAATGGCCCCTTCTTCCTCGTAAAGCCGTATCCGGATGCAAAGATCCCGGCCGTCCTCAACAGCCAGGCAGGCATCAACAGCATTACTCACAAGGTTGGTCACAGCCTCATGGATTTTTTCGTAATCCATAAACGCCCGGGCCACAGGCGCACCCTCTTCCATCTCCAGCCGGATACCGGCCCGTTCCGCCTTGGCCGCATGGGCGTCAATCACCTCCCGGATGATGTCGCCGGGGCGGCACAGGGCCGGAGATACCGAACGGAACCGGGCATAGTTGAGAAACGCCATGGTAAAGGTCCGGATCCGGGCGATGTTCCGGGTCAGGGTGTCGATGCCTTTGTGCACCCGGGCAATATCCCCGTTGCCGATGCCGGATTTCAAAAAATAAATCCCCCCGTCCAGGGCGTTGATCAGGTTTTTGATGCCATGGGCCAGCCCGGCCACGGTCTGGCCCACAATGGCCATGCGCTCCGCTTCCAGTTTTTCTTGTTCAAGGGTCTTCAACCGGCTGATGTCATGCACGGAAAAGGCCATGCCAAGGTGCGTGTCCCGGTCCTTGAGCAGGTTCCCGGTAAGCCGGGCCAGGAAAGATTCCCCGGACTCGCGTTTCAGCCGGGCCTCGGGCGCGTAGATATGGCCCCTGTCCTTGGCCACATCCGCCAGGAATCCCTTGGGCAGCAGCGGTTTGATATCTTCAAGGGAAACGACTTTTTCAGCCGGGATATGGAACAGATCCCTGGCAGCCGTGTTAAACACTTTGACCCGGCCCCGGCGGTTGATGCCCACGATCCCGTCCATGGAGGTGTTGATCAGGGCGTCCAGGTAGTTGTGGGCCTCTTTGAGCCGGGACTGCAGCTTGACCGTGTCGGACATGTCCACGCCCAGCTCCATGACCAGTTCCTGGCCCGTGGCCCGGTTGTCCAGCAGGATGGTGATCACATGCATGTGGATCACCCGGCCGTCGGGCAGGTGCCAGGCATGGTCCCCGGTATGCTGGCGGCCGTCCGCAAAGGTTTTCCTGGCAATACAGTCCCGGCAGGTATGGCTGCCCCCTTTCAGGGCATGGTAGCAGTACCGGCCCTGAAGCGGCCCGATCATCTGCTCGGCCCGCTTGTTGGCCCTTACGATCCTATAGTTCTTGTCAATGATAACGATATGGCAGGGCACCTGGTCAAACAGAAGCCGGTACTCTTTTTCAGCCTCCTTGAACCGGGTGGTTTCCGTGGAGATTTCAACCAGGTAACGGATTTCCCCCGTGTCGCCGGCCACGGGCACGGTATACTTGATATAGTGGATCAGCCGGTTGTAGCGGTCATACCCGGTCTCCTCACTGACCCGGGTTTCCCGGTCCTCAAACGAAAACCGGCTGGTGCATCCCTCACAAAGATCCTCTCTTTTTTTATAAATATCGTAACACTTTTTTCCCTGCCAGGAACCAAAGCGCTCCTCAAAAGCCGGGTTGGCATATACCACATTCAGGTCCCGGTCAATGGCGGCGATAAACACGGGCACGGCATTGAAAAACTCTTCTTCAATCCAGGCTTTCAGGTCCGGGTCCGGCCCGGGGAAATCAGAAGGCATCGTGGATATTCCGGGTCGTTCGATTGTCTTGGGATGATTTTCCGTTACATCGACGGCTTAGCAATGATGGTTTAGCCGACATTCTCCACCTGTGCCAGGGACGGGCAATAAGCGTCGGGAAATGCCTCCCCGGCGTCCCGGATCAAATCGGCGATGCTGATACTGTCCAGCTTATCGTATAACACCCCTGTGGCGGTTTTCCAGGCGTTCCTGACCAGGCATTCCGATGCCATGTCACACTCCTGGGGCAACGAGATGCAGGCCACAAGATCGGTTTGGCCCTCAAACAGGCGGACCACCTGGCCCAATGAGATGGTATCCGGGGATTTGGCCAGGAGATGGCCACCCTTGGGCCCCCTGACGCTTTTGACAAACCCGGAAAGTTTCAGGGTACGGAGCAACTGCTCAAGGTATTTAACCGGGATCTTCTGGCTGGCTGCGATTTCGCTGACCTGTATGGCCCGCTCCTCCCTGTTCATCGCAAGTTCGATCAATATCCGCGCACCATATCTGGTCTTTGTCGATAACTTCATAATCCCATCCTCCCGGTCGTCTTACCTCTGTCCGGACCGGCAATCCCAGTCCGCAAAAACAGGCATCACGGAGCATATGCCCTGGCATTATACCATACCTAATTAGTATACATATTTTCAGTCAGAATTAAAAGAAAAAGAAAACATACCCCGGAGGCAGGATATTACTGGGCCGGAGTGTCAGACCGGGGAAACACCATGCGGACCCGGAGACCGGAAGGCGGGTTGTCCGCCAGGGTCACAGCGGCATGATGCAGGTCCATCACCGCCTTGACCAGGGGCAGTCCCAGACCGGTTCCCGGAGTATGGCGGCTCTCCTGGGCCCGGTAAAACCGCCGGAACACAAAAGGTTTGTCCGCATCACTGATGCCGGGGCCGGAATCGGTCAATGAGATGGAAAACCCTTTGTCGCCACAACCGGCGGTCAGGGCGATGGTACCGCCTTTGGGCGTGAATTTCACGGCATTCTCAACCAGATTGGAAAACGCCTGGAACAAGAGGTTTTCATCACCGGTGACCGGCAGCGGGGTCTGCGGGGGAAGGGAGAGGTAAAACCTGATGTGCTGATCTTCTGCAATCAGTTCGTAATACTCGTGGATGTCGGCAATTATATCTGCCAGATCCAGCACCCTGAAACTTTCCCGGCGCTTTTTATATTCAATGTTGGCGATCTGCAACAATGCATTAAAGGTGGCAATGACCCGGTCTGTTTCAGCGGCGGCCCGTTCAATGCCTTTGGGATCCCTGTTTTCCTTAAGGGATTCGATATGGTGCCGAAGCCGGGTCAGGGGCGTGCGCAGGTCATGGGCAATATTGTCGGATACCTGGCGAATCCCCATGACGAGATCCTGGATCCGGTCCAACATGATATTCAATGTGTCGGCAAGCTGCTTAAAGTCCCCTGTCATGGCCCTGACCGGTATGCGGCTGGAAAGGTCCCCCGTGTTTATGACCGTATCTGCGGTGGTGTGGATGTGCCGGACATTTTTCAGGATCATGTTTCCCGTGAGAAAGCCGATCAGGGAAAGAATGCTGATCAGGGCCGCCGCCATCCATGCAAACCCGATAATGAGCCAGTAAAAATTCTGGAACAGGTCCACATCCCGGCCCACCAGAAGCGTCATCCCGTTTTCCAGCTCAAGGGTAATGGTCATGATGTCATAATATGGGTTGAAAAGCGTATAAATACTTTTTTCCGGTGCGCGAACCCCGGTATCATCGTGGTGCAGGTCATACACGACAAATTCACCGTCAATTTCGTCAACAATTGTGGGCATCTCATTCAGGTTGCCTGTAATGCGGCGTCCCTTTTCATCCATCAACAGGTAAAAACTGCTGAGTTCACGGCTTTTCAGACGCTGTTCAACAGCATTTCTCAAATCCGTTGCACTGCCGTTTAAGTCATACACATCGGAAAACCCGTGAAGATCGGTTTTCAGGGCGGCTTTGCTTTCCTTATAGGCATTATTCTGGTACGCAAGCCACAGAAACACCCCCACAACCACACTGGAGACCAGGAACAGAAAGATGTGAAATACGGCAAGATTCCTGGTGTTGCTGATCCATCTGTTGAACGGCAAGGTCCGCATTTAATCGTCCCCGATCAGGTAACCGGCCCCGCGGACGGTTTTAATGGCCGAGTGCCGGGCGTTTTTATCATCAATCTTGGCCCGCAGCCGGCTGATGTGCACGTCAATGACATTGGTTTCCGGGTCAAAATGATAGTGCCAGATCTGCTCCAGCAGCATGGTCCGGGTCACCACCTGCCCTTTGTTGCGCATCAGGTACTCCAGGAGGCTGAATTCCCGGGGCTGCAACGGGATCTCCCGGCCGGCGCAGGTCACCCGGTGCTTGAGCAGATCCATTTCCAGGCGGCCGGCCTGCAGCACGGTTTCCCTGGCCTGCCCGGTGCTGCCCCGCCTGGCAATCACTTCCAGCCGGGCCATGAGTTCGGAAAAGGCAAAGGGTTTGACCAGGTAGTCATCCCCGCCCGCCTTAAGCCCCTTGACCCGGTCATCCACATCCCCCAGAGCGCTGAGCACCAGGACAGGCGTATCAATGCCCGTGGCCCTCAGAGTCCTTAAGATCGTCATGCCGTCTGGCGGGGGCAGCATCCGGTCCAGCACAATGGCGTCAAAGGTTTCGGTGGTGGCCAGGAAAAGCCCGTCTTTACCCGTTTCAGCGCCCTCTGCAGTGTGGCCGTTCTCGGCCAGCCCTTTTATGATGTAAGACCGGACGGTCCGGTCATCTTCGATCACCAGTATCCTCAAGAGCCTCCCCTTTCCCGGCGGTGTTTGATTGTGACGTTATCTGTTCACAGTAAAGCGGGTTGGCCGGGTTGACAAGTCCTTTTTCAAAGGGCCGGCGCAGCAGCACCGGCACCAGCACCAATACTATCATGGTGCCGAACATCAGGCCAAAGCTTAAGGAGACGGCCATGGGAATTAAAAACTGGGCCTGTTCGCTGGTTTCCAGCATCATGGGGGCCAGGCCGAAAAAGGTGGTCAGGGTGGTCAGCAATATGGGCCGCAACCGGCCGCAGGCTGCATCGGCAACCGCGTCTTCAAATCCCATGCCGCGTTTCCGGTTCCGGTTAAAGGCTGTGACCAGCACCAGGGAATCATTGACCACCACCCCGGCCATGGCGATCATGCCGGTGACCGACATGATGGACAGGTCATACCCCAGCAGGATATGGCCCCAGACCGCACCGATAAAGGAAAACGGGATCACGGCCAAGACCTGGACCGGCTGGACATAGGAGTTGAACTGCAGGGCCAGCAGCGCATACATGCCGAAAAGCGCCAGGATAAACCCCTTGCCCAGGGCACTGAGTGTATCCCCGATCTCTTCGGCCTCCCCGCCGAAATTGACCCGCAGCCCGGGAAAGTCACGGAGAACGCCTTTGACCGCCTCGTCTTCCAGGGCCGCTTCCACGGCATCCTCAGAGACGCCTGCCATGATATCGGCGGTCACCGGGTAAATCCGGCGGCCGTCCCGGCGGGACAGGCTGGTGGCGGTGTTTCCCCGGGTCACGACAGCAGCGTCGGACAGGGGGATAAAAGATCCGGCAGGTGTCCTGAGCAAAAGATCCTCCAGCAGGCCCGGATTTTTGCGCTCCTCCGCATCCAGCCGGACCATGACCTTGGTCTCATTGCCGTTGTGGGAAATTCTTAAGGCTTCAGCTCCGTAAAACCGGTGGCGCACCTGGGCGCCCAGCTCCCGGGCCGTGAGTCCCATGCGGGCGGCCTGATCCTTGAGGGTCAGCGTTAATTCGGGCTTTCCCGCCCGAAGCCCGTCATCCACCGACACCAGGCCCGGGATCTGCCGCATGCGCTCTCCCAAGGAAAGGGCGGCCTGCCGGGCTACGGCATCATCCGGGTGGAACAGCTCCAGCCGGACCGGTTCCCCACCGGTCACATTGGTTTCGCCGGTAAAGTTCAGCGCTTCCAGCCCGCCCGGATCACCGAACCGTTCCTGCCACTGCCGGGCAAATTCCCGGCCGGCCAGGTGCCGCTCCTCTTCCGGGGGCAGGGCCGCCAGCACCGAAACATAATGGGTCCCGGCCAGGGTACCGGCCTCGATTTCACCGTCTTCCAGCCGGGCGCCGATCAGGGAAAAAATACCCGGGCTGGTCATCCCGTGGTCCGCCATAATGGCCTGGGCATCCCGGACCAGTTGTTTCTGCACGGCCACGGACCGGCTCCGGGGCGTGCCATAGGGCAAAGTGGCCTGGGCAATCACCGTATCCGCCTGGATGGACGGGGTAAAGCTGAACCCGGCCAAACCGCCGGCCAATGCCGCAATGGTAATCCCCAAAAGAGAGAGGGCTGTCCCCATGACCACACCGGGCCAGGCAACACCTTTGCGGACAAGCCAAAGAAACGGCCCCTGTGTAAACCGCTCCAGCCATTGGTTCACCCGCTGCTGGGGACGGGCCAGCAATCCCAGCCATTTGTTCTGCGCCATTTCTTTTGACAGATGGGCCGGCAGGATAAAGAGCGCTTCCACCAGGGAGACCACCAGCACCGCCACCACCACGGCAGGGATCTGTTTAAAAATCACGCCCATGGGGCCGGGCAGGAAAAACATGGGCATGAACACAATCATGGTGGTGGAGACAGCCAGGAGAACAGGCACCCCCATCTCCCGGATGCCCTGGACAGCGCTGTCAAGGGGGCTCATACCGTTGCAGCGGTGGGTGTATACGGCTTCGCCCACAATAATGGCATCGTCTACCACCACCCCAATGGTAACGATAAAGGCGAACAGGGAAATCATGTTGATGCTGGTGCCGAACAGGGGCAGGAACAGGAAAGACCCCAGCAATGCCGTGGGAATACCGGCCATGACCCAGAAGGCCAGCCCCGGCGCCAGGAAAAGACCCAGCACAACAATGACCAGGGCCAGGCCGGCCAGGGCGTTGTCCACCAGCAGGGCCACCCGCTCCCGGTATGCCTGGGCATCATTCTCAAAAATATCAATGGACAGGCCCTGGTAGCGCCGGGCCGCAATATCCGAAAGATAGGCGGTGACATCCGCCTCCACCGAGAGCGGGGTTTCGCTGCCCACGGCATAGATATCAACCTGGATGGCGGGATTTCCGTTAAACCAGGCCTCAATGGGTGAATTGCCGAACCCGTCGGTCACCGTTGCGATCTGATCCAGGGTCAGGGGCACCCCGTCCCGGGTTTCCGCCACCACAATATCGGTAAATTCAATGGCCCGCTCCCGGCGTTCATTGGTTCTGACTGCAATATCGGCCCGGGACGAATACACCGTGCCCCCGGCCAGATCAAGGGCATTATCCTGGATTCTTCCGGCCACATCCCCCAGGGTCAGGCCATGGGCCCTGAGGGTGGATTCCGTTAATTCAACCGAGATCTCCGGCTCCCGGGGCGAGGACAACTGCACCTTGGTCAGCCCCACTTCCGTGAGCAGGTCGTTGCGAACATTGTCCGCCGCCTGCCTCAGCCATACCAGGG
Organism: Desulfobacter sp.; assembly: GCA_036881925.1. Lineage (GTDB taxonomy): Bacteria > Desulfobacterota > Desulfobacteria > Desulfobacterales > Desulfobacteraceae > Desulfobacter. The sequence continues at coordinate 210,727 of JBAJNJ010000001.1, read as the reverse complement.
GCTGGTCCCCGTGCACCACCAGGGACATGACCTTTTCCACTTCGGACGGGATGGTCACCACAGGTTCTTCCGCTTCAAGGGGAAAGGTTTCGATCCGGTCAACCGCGTTTTTCACATCATTGAGCACCTGCTGGATATCGGCATTCTCCAGCACCACCAGGGTGACACTGCCGGCATCCTCCCGGGCCGCAGATTCCACCCGCTTGATCCCGTCCAGGCCCTGGACCGCAATCTCCACCGGCAAAAGGATCGCATCTTCGATCTCTTTGGGCTGGGCACCGGTCAGGACCACAGAAACCTGGACCGCACCGGCCTCTCGCTCGGGAAGCATTTCCTGGCGGATAGTCCCCAGGCCTTTCCAGCCCCCCAGGATAAACACCCCCATAAAAATACCGGCCATGACCCGGTGCCGGAGCAGGCGGCCAAGCAGTTCCGTCATGACCCGGCCTCCTCTTTAACACGCAAGTCCATCCCGTTGATGGGGCTTGAGAGATGGGAGAGAATCACCCGGTCTGCTGTTGACACGCCGCTGCGGACAAGAACCGTGTCACGGTTTTTTGCCGCCACCCGGATGCTCCGGATCTCCAGCCGGTCCTGTGCGGTCATCACCCAGACCGTATCCCCGGCCCGAAGCGCCGCCACCGGCAGGGCCGCCACCTGCCGGAACAATTGCCCGGGAAGGGTGACCGAAGCATACGCGCCCACAGAAATCCCCTCCCCGGCCACAGCCACCAGGGCCTGTTTCTGGCGGGTATCTGCGTCAATCTGGGGCAGCACGGTTTTCAATTGCCCGGGATAGTCCCTGCCGTCAATATTTACGCGAACCTGATTTACACGGACCCGATTCTCATTAGCCTCATTTACAAGGACCTGGGATTCGCCCTCATCCACCACATATTCCGGGGAAAACAGGGCCATGATGTGGTAGGTGTCGGTGCAGGCCACGGACATCCCACTGGTGCCCGCTTCCATGAAATGGCCCACCGCAAGGTTCTCTTCCGTGATCCGGCCGGTGCAGGGCGACTGCAGCAGGGTCCGCTCCAGGTCCAGGCGGGCCTGGTTTCTCCGGGCCACAGCGCTTTTCAGGACCGCCTCCCGCTCCTTAAGCTGGGGGATGCGCAGGGCAAGGGCGCTGTCCCGGGTTTCCCCGTTCAAACTCTCCTTGAGTAAAAGATATTCCGCCCTGGCGATTTTCTGGCGCCCCTTTTCAATTTCAAGGGCCTGCACGGCCTGTTCCACTTCGGCTTCAGCCTCATCCAGGCGATTTTGGTAATCCCGTGCATCCAGGGCAAACAAGACTTTCCCCTGTTTCACACCGGCGCCGGCTGCCAGCCCGTCTGCCAGGCGGACAATCCTGCCGCTAACCTGGACATGGATATCAATATGCTCCCGGGGCGTGACAAGTCCCCAGGCAGGGATCTCCAGACGGACATCCCCAATCTCCGCCGCTGTTACGGCAACGGCCGGCGGCAGCTTGACCGCAGCCGGGGGCAGGGCATCATGTTCACGGGCCGCCAGGACAAACGAGATACCGGCCCCGGCCAGCAGCACCAGTGGGGCTGCCAGCCGTTTCAGGCTAAAAAAACGCATGACTCTCTTCTCTCATCACTTCTTATCACTTATTTTCACTCCTTTTCCCAGACCCCCATGATGCGCCAAGGGCCTTGAGCAGCCCGGCGCGGTTAAGGGCTGCATCCCGCTCAAGGCTTACTTGCTCCTGCAACAGGGTTTGGTAAGTTTCCAGGGCATCCAAAACATTGAGGTAGCTGCCCTGGCCGTTCACATAACTCTGCCTGGCCTCTGCCACGGTCTGGCCGGCATGGGAAATCTCCTGGTCCAGCAACCCAAGTTCCCGGAACAATGCCTTTTCAGCGACCAGACCGTCCTCCACCTCCTGCACGGCCACGTGCATGGCCTGTTCCAGATCGGACAGGGCTTCGGACACCTGGGCCTGTCTGTCCAGCACAACTGCTTTTCGCCGCCCCGCATCAAACACAGGAGCCAGCAGCCCGGCTGTCGCCCCGAGATCAAACGCATCCCCGATATTGGACAGGGAATCGCCGGACACGGACAATCCAAGCCCGATGGAGAGCCGGGGCAGGCGGTCGGCAATGGCCGCCGCCACCTCATGGTCGGCTGCCAGCAGAGCCAGGAAGGCTGCCCGCAAATCCGGACGTCGCATCATCAGGGTGTCCGGCGCAGGCAAATCAACCAAGGGACCCAGGCGGGGCCAGTCTGCCCGGGGCAACGCTGCCCGGCCAGGCATCTGCCCCAGCAGGACCGCATAGGCATTGGCTGCCTGCTGCTGCCGGGATACCACCCCCGGCAATTCCCGCTGGGTGGCCTTGAGCCGTCCCCGCTGCTGAAGCACATCCAGGGCACTGCCCTGCCCCTGGGCAAACCGCAGTTCCGTGAGTTCCAGAAACCGGGTATTTGTCTCCTGCTGGCGGTTGATCACCGTTTCCAGACGCACGGCCGTATGATAGGCAAGCCAGGTTTCAACCAGAAGGGTCTGCAGGTCCAGCAGGGTCTGGTCGGCCAGAGCCGATTGCTCGGACAGGGTCAGGCCGGCCGCCTCTTTCCTGGATTGCAGCCGCCCCCAGATATCCAGTTCCCAGTTCAGGGCCTGGCCAAAGGCAATCAAGGTGTCTGTACTGGTGCTGCCCTCTTCGCGGATACGGCGGCGCTCCACATCTGTGGTGGCATCAACAGACGGAAACAATGCCGACCGTTGCACGCCAAAGGCGGCCGCTGCCTGGGCCACCCGGGAACGGGCCGCGGCCACGGCATAGTTATGAAGGCCCATGGACCGGGCATCTGCCTGCAATGCCGCATCTGGAAAGCTGTCGCTCCAGGTGGCACCCGGTTTATCACGCATTTCGACCCGTATTTCATCGCCTTTTTCACCCTTAACAGCCCCTCTTGGATCTTCCCAGGCCTGGAACCGTTCGGGAAAACGGTTGTTTAGCATCCCCCTGTCCGGCACCGGTGCCAGGGTGCAGGACGCTGCCAGGAAAAGCCCGCCCAAAAGCAAGGGATACCGCATCATATGCGCCATTGCCCGGCACTGTTGTTTTGCTCTGCCATGCCCCATGAGACAACCGTATCAGAAGGTATAGGAAAGAAAGGCGCCGCCGCCCCAGAACCCGGCATCATCCACAATGGGAGAATCCTTGGCATCCCCCATCAGGCGGGTGTACGAAGCAAATCCCGTCAACGCCCAGTGGTCCGTCATCATGTAGCGGGCATTGACCTCAAGGCCGTAACTTTCAAACCCGCCGTCTGTTTCGTATTCGTCATAAATAGAGGAGCGGGCGGCCTGCACGGATGTGACGCCGTAATAACTTTCAATATACTGCCCGTCTCCATAAGTCAGAAACGGCCCCATTCCCAGCATCAGATCATCCGTAACCCTCTTGTCGATGCCTGCGGACAACTCGGCCCGGAAACCGTCATGCCCGTCATCGTTAAGCCCCTGGGCCAGCTCAAGCCCGAATTCCACAGGCCCCAGTTCAATTTCCGCAAACAGGATGGCTTCGGCAGACCCGTCAATATCGCCCAGGCCCTGCAACTGGTCGCTGGCATCATCCTCGTCCCGGCCCCCGTCATATCCGATGGCCGCCCCAACAGCGTACTCCAGTCCCGTGTCAGACCGGAACAAATATGCGCCGATCCCATACTGGCTTTTGATGAAAAACCGGTTTTTATACTCAATATCAATATATGGCAGGGCGGAAAATTCATACTCATCCACACCCGGGGAAACCGGCCCGTATATTCCCCCGGCCCCAATGGTGATATCCCAGTTGTTGTTTTTTCCCTCTTTGTGCTCTCCCGCACCTGCACCAGCAGCCACAGAGAGCAGCATCAGCACTGCCAGCAGTTTTTTGATTAACGGCGTCATAAGAATTCCTTTCATGATTAAAGTGATCGCCCGATACCATACCCAGTTCTTTTTCCCGTCCGATTTCCAGTATAGGCCAGGCGATAAAAACAAGGGCAGCATACCAGTCCCTTCCTTTACAGCAGGTTGAGGGAACATTACGGTTTGTTAATGTTTTAAAATTCGCACTGCACTTTTTGGCGGCTTTTCCGGGCCGGTCCATTATATTGGGGACAATCCTGCCAATTTTATGGTATTGCTCAGTCATCACGCATCAGCTACACCACATCATGTCAAAGGAGAGATCTCATGGGGCTGGACAGGGAACAAAAAGACCATGTGGAAAAGATTCTGGCAGCCAATAAGGATTACACGGATTACAAATGGATTGACCCCAAAAAAATTGTGGTATCCCAGTGGGTACGCATGAAATGCCGGTTCGGCTGCGGGGAATACGGGCACGGCGGGGCCTGCCCGCCGGAAACCCCTTCCGTTGCCGAGTGCAGGGAATTTTTCAGTGAATACAGCGACGGGGTGATCCTTCACTTTGAAGGACTGATGGAAAACCCCGAGGACCGGCATACCTGGTCCGCCAGGATAAACAACCGGCTGATAAAACTGGAGCGGGCTGTTTTTACGGCCGGTTTTGAACGGGCCTTTTTAATGTTCATGGATTCCTGCTGTTTCTGCCGGGACTGCACGGGAAGCCGGACGGCCTGCGCCCAGCCCCGCATGGCCCGCCCATCCCCGGAGGCTATGGCCGTGGATGTCTATACCACCGTGCGCCAGGCCGGATTTACCATTAATGTGCTTCCGGATTATGATAAAAAAATGGACCGGTTTGCCTTTCTCATGGTCCGCTGACCATCCCTTAGGGAAGGCTGACACGGCTTGCAATGTAAACCCGGCTGTATTATGACAGCCCAACAGAATTGAACAGCATCAAAGCGGTACAGGCACGGCCCATGAACACAGACATTTACAATACCCTGCGGAACCGGATCATCTACCTGGATTATGAACCCGGCCTCATCTTAAAGGAACAGCCCCTTGCCCAGGAATTCGGGGTCAGCAGGACCCCCCTGCGGACCGTGCTCTTCCGCCTGGAATGGGAGCATCTGGTCAAAATCCTTCCCAGAACCGGCATCCTGGTCACGGAACTGGAACTGGGCTCCATCACCCATGTGTTCCAGGCCCGGCTCGAACTGGAATCGGTCATCGGCACCATGGCTGCCGAACGCATGGCCCCGGAACAGATCCGGCAACTCATACGTCTGCAATCGGACTGCGATGCCCTCAGCGGCCGGATAGACCCCAGAGTTCTGGGCAACCTGGATATGACAACCAAAAAACTATTCCATAACGCTGCAGCCAACCCCTTTCTCACGGAAATGTCCGACCGCCTTTACTGCCTGACCTTCAGGCTCTGGTATTTTACCATGCGCAAGATGGACCAGACCGCCTGGAACCTGGAAGTGGATGCGGTCAGGAAAGACCTGGTGATCCTGGCCGAACTTCTCGAAACCGGAAAACCGGAACAGGTGGGCCAAGCAAGGAAGGAACAGCTTCTCAAGCATCTTAAACGGATCAGGTCGTCGTTTTTGGATCTGTCGGGGCTTTGAGTGCGGCCAAACGTTTTGAAAACCCATTAATGCCCCATTATGATTGTTACAACCGATGATAAAATAACTCCTTATTTTTTTAAGAAGACTGGATATCCACTGCCGGTGGACACCCCTTTTCCGGACATCAATGATCAACAACTCTAAACATTAGAAGATCCGGGGAAAAACGACTGAGTTTCTTTATTTTGTCAATATCGCCTTAATCCTGTTTGACCTGATGCAGGCGGATTTGTTAAAGGTGAGGTTTAAATTCTGCCGGATGAAAACAACGATAAGAACAAAGCCGAACACCTCATGCAATTATGTTTGAGATTTTAAAGTTAGGAATGGAAGAATGACAAGTAACCAACAACGGGCCGAGCTGCAACGCCAGATTTGGAAGATTGCAAATGACGTGAGAGGCTCGGTAGACGGCTGGGACTTTAAGCAATATGTACTGGGTACCCTGTTCTATCGCTTTATCAGTGAAAATTTTGCCGGTTATATTGAAGGCGGTGATGAAAGTATCCATTACGCTGAACTTTCAGACGACATCATTACGGATGACATCAAAGATGATGCCGTTAAAACCAAGGGTTATTTTATCTACCCAAGCCAGTTGTTTGCCAATATTGCAGCAGGCGCCAATAAGAACGAAAACCTGAACACCGAGCTGTCCGCCATATTTGCATCCATTGAAGCTTCAGCCAATGGCTACCCATCAGAAGTTGATATCAAAGGGCTGTTTGCCGATTTTGACACCACCAGCAATCGGCTGGGCAATACGGTCAAGGATAAAAACAGCCGCTTGGCCGCAGTCTTAAAAGGCGTGGCAGGGCTTAAGCTTGGAAATTTTCAAGATAACCAAATTGATCTGTTCGGCGATGCCTACGAATTTTTAATCTCAAATTATGCGGCCAACGCAGGAAAATCCGGGGGTGAATTTTTCACGCCGCAAAATGTTTCAAAACTCATTGCGCAACTGGCCATGCACAGGCAGACCAGTGTGAATAAAATTTATGATCCCGCAGCAGGTTCAGGATCCTTGTTGCTACAAGCCAAAAAGCACTTTGATGACCATATTATTGAAGATGGTTTTTTTGGCCAGGAGATCAACCACACCACCTTTAACCTGGCCCGTATGAACATGTTTTTGCACAACATCAACTACGACAAGTTTAATATAGTGCTGGGCGACACCTTGAGAGAACCGCATTTTGGAGATGAAAAATCCTTTGATGCCATTGTCTCCAACCCGCCCTATTCGGTAAAGTGGATTGGTGCAGGGGACCCAACCCTGATTAATGATGACCGCTTTGCGCCGGCCGGTGTACTGGCCCCAAAATCCAAAGCCGACTTTGCCTTTGTGCTGCATGCCTTAAGCTATTTATCCGGCAAAGGCCGGGCCGCGATTGTCTGCTTTCCCGGTATTTTTTACCGGGGTGGTGCGGAAAAGAAAATCCGCCAATACCTGGTGGACAACAACTATGTGGAAACCGTTATTTCCCTGGCATCGAATCTGTTTTACGGCACCACCATTGCAGTCAACATTTTGGTGCTGTCTAAACATAAAACAGAGACCACCACTCAGTTTATCGATGCCGGCGGCGAGGATTTCTTCAAAAAAGAGACCAATAACAATGTCCTCACCGATGGCCACATCAAAAAGATCATGGCGATATTTGACAGCAAAAACGATGTGGCCCATGTTGCCAAATCGGTACGTTTTGAAGATATCGCCGGAAACGACTACAACCTGTCGGTCAGCGCTTATGTGGAACCCAAAGACACCCGTGAAAAAATTGACATTGTTAAGGTGAATGCCGAGTTAAAAGAAACAGTAGCGAAAATTGACCGGCTGCGAAGTGATATTGATGCCATTGTGGCGGAATTGGAAGAGGGCCGCTCATGAATGATACACCGGTTTCCCTGGTTCAGCCCCCGGAAGGGTATGCCGACTGGCTGGCAAATTTAAAGAAAAGAATTCACAGCGCCCAGCAGCGCGCCACCCTGGCCGTAAACCGTGAATTGATATTGCTTTACCGGCAGATCGGCAGTGATATTTTGGCCCGGCAGGCCGCACAGGGCTGGGGCGCAAAGGTGATCGAGCGGCTGGCCCATGACTTGCGCACGGCGTTTCCCGAGATGAAAGGATTTTCCCGCACCAACCTGCTTTATATGCGCGCCTTTGCCGAGGCCTGGCCGGATGAGCAAATCGTCCAACAGGCTGTTGGACAATTGCCGTGGGGCCATAATCTGGTGCTGATTTCCAAACTCAAGACTACAGAGGCGCGGCTGGCCTATGCCCAAAAGGCCCTTGAAAACGGCTGGTCCCGCAATGTCCTGGTGATGCAGATCGAAACCCGTCTGCTTGAGCGGCAGGGCATGGCAATCACCAATTTTGAACAGCGCCTGCCCAAACGCCGGTCCGACCTTGCCCGGGAGTCCCTCAAAGACCCTTATCGGTTCGACTTTCTGGGCCTGGGTGATGAAGCCCGGGAACGGGAGATTGAAAGCGCATTGGTAAAACATGTGACAGAATTTCTTCTGGAGTTGGGAGCAGGATTCGCCTTTGTGGGCCAACAGGTGCATCTGGAAGTCGGGGAAGATGATTTCTTTATCGATCTTTTGTTTTATCACCTGAAATTGCGCTGTTATGTGGTTGTCGAACTCAAAGCCGGTGATTTCAAGCCGGAACATTTGGGTCAGTTGGGGTTTTACCTTACTGCCGTGGACCGCCAGATAAAAACGGAAGAGGACCAGTCCACCATCGGATTGCTGCTGTGCAAGAGCAAAAACAAGGTGGTGGCCGAATATGCCCTGGGCGACAAAACCCAGCCCATGGGCATTGCAGAATACAAGCTGAAGGAATCCTTACCCGAATCCCTGGAAACCAGCCTGCCCAGCATTGAGCAGATTGAGCGGGAATTGCAGAGGGGTGACGCGTGAGTGATATGAGCTTTATGGAGAAGCTGCTTGATGGTGTTGAGGTGGAATGGAAGGCGTTGGGGGAAATCGGTGAATTTAAATATGGTTATACTGCAAAAGCTAAAGAATCAGGAACTGCAAGGTTTATCAGAATTTCAGATATTAATTCCAAGGGTGAACTTATAGAGAGTGATGCAAAGTATGTTGATATCTCAAAAGATAATGAAAAATATATTTTGCATAAAAATGATTTATTAATGGCTCGTACAGGTGCGACATACGGGAAAACATTATTTTTTAACGAAGATTACCCCGCAATTTATGCAGGTTTTTTAATCAGATTAAATTTTAATAAGAATATACTTAATCCCAGGTACTATTGGCATTTTGCACAGAGTAATTTGTTTTGGAACCAAGCAAAAAAATTAGTTTCTGGTGGAGGGCAACCACAGTTTAATGCTAATGTATTAAAAGTCGTCAATGTCCCCATTCCATGGCCCGATAACCCAACCAGATCGCTTGAGGTTCAAGCAGAAATCGTCCGAATTTTGGACGCATTTACCTCCCTTACAGCCGAGCTTACAGCCGAGCTTACCACACGAAAAAAACAATACGAATACTATCGGGACCAATTGTTAACATTTGAAGAAGGTGAAGTTGAGTGGAAGACTCTGGGGGAGATTGGAACATGGTTTGGTGGAGGAACTCCATCGAAAAGGCGTAGAGATTATTGGGAAAACGGAACTATTCCATGGGTTTCACCCAAAGATATGAAGCATCCGATTGTAGATTCTTCAAAATATTACATTACTGAGGCTGCGATAAAAGAATCCTCGACAAAGCTTATACCTGCTAACTCTATCGCTATCGTTGTTCGTTCAAGTATTTTATTTAAAGTTTTGCCAAGTGCACTAATTCCTGTGCCTGTTACGCTTAATCAGGATATGAAGGCCATAATTCCCTATCGAGATCTAATTCCTAATTATTTAGCGCATATGATTCGGTCAAGAGGGAATGATATTTTACGGGTAGCCAGAAAAACGGGTGGCTCGGTAGCATCTATTGAAAGTGGCAAGCTATTTTCTTTTCGCATCCCTGTCCCACCACTTGATGAACAAGCCCGCATCGTAGCCATTCTGGATAAATTCGATACCTTAATCAACTCCATCAGCGAAGGGTTGCCCCGTGAAATTGAATTGCGCCAAAAACAATATGAATATTACCGGGATTTACTGTTGAGTTTTCCCAAGCCCGTGGGCTTTGAATGAACCACGAAAGACACAAAAAGCACGAAAGGATTCTTTTCAGGGAAGAGAGCTATGAAATCCAGGGCGCTGTTTTTGAGGTTTACCGTGAGATGGGGTGTGGATTCCTCGAGGGGATTTACCAGGAGTGTCTCCAGAAAGAGTTGAAAAGGCGGGGGATTCCATTTGCCGCGCAGCAGGAACTGCGTTTGGCATACAAAGGTGAACGACTGCAACAGATTTACAGACCTGATTTGATCTGTTACGGCCGGATTATTGTTGAACTTAAAGCAGTAAAAGATATTGCACCGGTGCATAAGGCCCAGGTGATTAACTATTTGAAGGCAACAGGCATGAAGCTCGGATTGCTCGTGAACTTCGGGACATACCCGAAAGCATCCATTACACGGCTGGTTCTCTAAATTTTCGTGTCTTTCGTGGTTAAAATAAAGGTAAATAAAAATGCTTGAATACACCAAACCCATTGCAGAAACAAAAAACTTTATCGTTCTGGACAGATATACAAATACGTGGGAGGTCGGTGAAAGCGGTCAAGGCTACCAAAGTGAAGCCGAATTAGAGCGGGAATTTATAAAAGATCTGCAGAACCAGGGGTATACGTATCTTCCCGGCTTAAACACCCCGGAGAAAATGCTGGCCAATGTGCGTGTTCAGTTACAAGCATTAAATAATGTGCAGTTTTCAGATGATGAATGGCAGCGTTTTGTTGCGCAATATTTGGATAAGCCCGGTGATAATATCCTGGATAAAACCCGTAAAATTCATGATGATTACATCCACGATTTTGTTTTTGATGACGGTCATATTGAAAATATTTATCTGCTGGATAAAAAAAATATTGCCCGGAATAAGGTGCAGGCCATTAATCAGTTTGAGCAAACCGGCACCCAGGCAAACCGTTACGATGTCACAGTTCTGGTAAATGGGTTGCCCTTGGTGCAGATAGAGCTCAAAAAGCGCGGCGTTGCGATCCGGGAGGCCTTTCATCAGGTGCACCGCTACAGCAAGGAAAGCTTTAATGCCGACAACTCCCTGTTTAAGTATTTACAGCTTTTTGTAATTTCCAACGGGACCGACAGCCGTTATTTTGCCAATACCACAAAACGGGATAAAAACAGTTTTGACTTCACCATGAACTGGGCAATGTCCGATAACACACGGATTAAAGACCTGAAAGATTTTACCGCCACATTTTTTCAAAAGCGCACCTTATTGAATGTACTGATAAATTATTCGGTATTTGATGCGAGCGACACCTTATTGGTGATGCGTCCCTACCAGATTGCCGCTGTCGAGCGCATTTTGTGGAAAATCAAAAGTTCCTGTCACGCTAGAAACTGGAGCAATACCGAAAGCGGCGGCTTTATCTGGCATACCACAGGTTCAGGAAAAACCCTGACCAGTTTTAAGGCTGCACGATTGGCCACACAGTTGGATCTCATTGATAAGGTCTTTTTTGTGGTGGACCGTAAAGACCTTGATTATCAGACCATGAAAGAATACCAGCGGTTTTCGCCTCACAGTGTCAACGGCTCGGACAGCACTGCCGGTTTAAAGCGCAACCTGGATAAGGATGATAATAAAATTATTGTCACCACCATTCAGAAACTCAATAACCTGATGAAAAGTGAAAGCCACCTGCCGGTATACAAAAGCCAGGTGGTGTTTATTTTTGACGAGGCCCACCGCAGCCAGTTTGGTGAAGCCCAGAAAAATTTAAAGAAGAAGTTTAAAAGATACTACCAGTTCGGATTTACCGGCACCCCGATTTTCCCGCAAAATGCTCTGGGCGCGGAAACCACCGGCAGTGTGTTTGGGCGTCAGTTGCATTCCTACGTGATCACCGATGCCATTCGTGATGAAAAAGTACTGAAATTTAAAGTGGACTATAACGATGTCCGCCCGCAGTTTAAGGCAATTGAGACGGAACAGGACGAAAAAAAACTCTCGGCGGCGGAAAACAAACAGGCCTTGCTGCATCCCCATCGTATTGATGAAATCACACGGTATATCTTAAATCATTTCAGGCAGAAGACCCACCGTTTACATGCCGGTGCAAAGGGCTTTAACGCCATGTTCGCCGTAAGCAGTGTTGATGCGGCAAAGGCGTACTATGCGTCGTTTAAAAATTTACAAAACAGGGCCGGGAAAAACCGAACAAGCGGTAAGCCCCTTAATGTGGCCACGATTTTCTCTTTTGCCGCCAATGAAGCGCAGAATGCCGTGGGTGAAATTTCCGATGAAAGTTTTGAAGTGTCTGCCATGGACAGCAGTGCCAAAGAGTTTTTAAGTGCCGCCATTGACGATTATAACGCCGGGTTTAAAACCAACTTTGGCTTAGACAGCAAAGGGTTTCAAAACTATTACCGGGATCTTGCCAAGCGAGTCAAAAACCAGGAAGTGGATTTGCTGATTGTTGTGGGGATGTTTTTAACCGGCTTTGACGCGCCAACCCTGAATACCCTGTTTGTCGATAAAAACCTGCGCTACCATGGTTTGATCCAGGCGTATTCGCGTACCAACCGGATTTACGATGCGACAAAGACCTTTGGCAATATTGTTACCTTCCGTGATTTAGAGCAGGCCACCATAGATGCCATTACCTTATTTGGCGACAGCAACACCAGAAACGTGGTGCTGGAAAAAAGTTATAAAGAATATATGGAAGGCTTTACCGATATGATCACGGGTGAGGCCCGGCGGGGGTATCTGGATGTGGTGGATGAGCTGCAAAGCCGTTTCCCCGATCCTGGCGGGATTGAAAAAGAGCAGGATAAAAAAGCCTTTGTGAAATTATTCAGCGAGTATCTGCGGATTGAACATGTACTGCAAAACTACGATGAGTTTGCAGGTTTAACCGCCTTGCAACATGTCGATATGGATGATCCTGAAGCGGTTGAAGCGTTTAAAGCCAGGTATTACCTAAGCGATGACGACATTGGCGTTATGCAGGGGGTTGCCATGCCAACGGAACGCATGATTCAGGATTATCGTTCAACCTATAACGACACACGGGATTGGCTGCGCCGGGAAAAAGCTGGCGACGGAAAAGAATCATCCGGCATTGATTGGGATGATGTGGTTTTTGAAGTTGACTTGCTGAAATCCCAGGAAATAAATCTCGATTATATTCTGGAGTTAATATTTGAGCACAATAAAAAAAATAAAGATAAGACAGATTTAATTGAAGATGTCCGCCGGCTCATTCGTGCAAGCATCGGTAACCGGGCCAAAGAAAGCCTGATTGTTGATTTCATTAATAACACCGACCTGGACAGCATCATTGATAAGGCCGGTATTATTGATGCGTTCTTTAAATTTGCACAAGCCGCGCAACAACGTGAAGCAGAGGAATTAATCCGTTCGGAACGTTTAAATGAGGAAGCTGCACGGCGTTATATCACTGTATCGTTAAAACGGGAGTATGCGAGTGAAAACGGCACTGAACTCAACGCAACCCTGCCTAAAATGAGCCCGCTTAACCCGCAGTACAAAACCAAGAAGCAAAGTGTTTTCCAAAAGATTGTCGCTTTTGTTGAGAAATTTAAAGGCGTGGGGGGACAGATTTAATGTACATCCCGTCAAAATGAACCGGTCAAGCCGGTTCTTTGGGATGTTAGGAATCAACGGAATGCATTATACCCATCCCTCACCAAATTCTATATTCGCAGACCAGACCAGCCTGGAAAGCCCGTCTTGACTTCATTTCCATGCCTGTCTATAATTACCGGAATTTTGACTCTACAAACACACCCAAGGCCTGAATTTATGAACAGAGCATGGATATGTGCCGTTCTTTTCGTATTGTATTTCTCCGGTGCGGTATCTGCCCAGGAGCAGGAGCATGCCGCCATGATCAAAAGTGCGGCCGGGCAGGTGCGGGTGGTCCGCCAGGACCAGACGTTTCCGGCCCGGGTGGGTATACTTCTCTATGACGGGGATCTGGTGGTATCTGCGCCTGCGGGATATGCGGGCATCATGTTCACGGACGGCACAGTAATTACCCTAGGGCCCGGGACAAGCTTTCGTATCAACACCTATGTATTTTCTCCTGAAACCGGGGAGTATGATTTTTTCTTTTACCTGGAAAAGGGATCGGCCGTGTATCATTCCGGGAAAATCGGCAGGCTGTCGCCGGAATCGGTTAAACTGGAAACCCCCAAGGCAACCGTGGGAATTCGCGGAACCCGTTTTATCGTAAAGGTGGATTGACCCAATTGAAATCACTGCTCACACGTGTTGCGCTCTGCATTCTCCTGATGGTTTGTGTGTCCTGCGCGCAAAAGGAAAAACAGACCACCGTGATTCTGCTGCCCCAGTCCGACGGCAGCACCGGATCGGTCCTGATCCGCAACCAGGCCTCTGCCACACGTCTTGACAAGCCCTATACCTATACCCGGTCCGCCTCCCCCACAGCCGGGTTTGTGATTCAAAAGGCAGACCCTGAAAAGATCAAGGCCACGTATGCGGAGTTGTTTGCTGCAGAACCTGCCAAGCCTGTGCATTTCATCCTATATTTTGACACAGACTCCACCCGGCTGACACCGGCCTCCAGAGGATTGCTGCCCCAAATTTCCCAAAGTGCCAAGGAAAGGGCACCGTCTGAAATCAGTATTATCGGCCATACCGATACCCAGGGCACCCCGGCATATAACATTGACCTGTCCCTGGCCAGGGCCAGGGCAGTGGCGGAGATTCTCGCCCGTTACGACACAGGCCTCAAGCAGCTTTACATCCAGGGATTTGGCGAGTATGACCTCCTGGTGCCCACACCGGACAACACCCCGGAGGCCAGGAACCGCCGTGTTGAAATCATGATCCGGTGACACGTGTGAATCCGGCGCCCAAAATACACCGTCTGCCCATGCCCCTGCGCCTGGGGATGATGGGTTTCATGGTCGTTCTTACCCTGGGGGCAGCCCTTGCCCCGTTTTTACAAATTCCTGCGGTCAAAGACCTGGACACCTTTTTCTATGACGGGTTCATGACCTATGCCCGGTCCGGTGCACCATATTCCCATGCCGTAACCATTGTAGACATCGACGAAACAAGCCTTTCCGGTGCTGGCCAGTGGCCATGGCCCAGGTACAGGCTGGCCCAGATGCTGGCAATCCTGTCTGCCCATTCGCCCAGGGCAATCGGGCTGGATGTGGTGTTCCCGGAGCCGGACCGCTTGTCCCTGTCCCACCTGGTCCGCCAGTTTAAAACCGACTTCCGCCTGGATCTTGAATTTTCCAATATTCCCACATCCCTTACGGACAACGACGGATTTTTCGGCTATACCCTGGGCCAGACCCGGGCGGTGGGGGCCAGATACTACTATTTTGACCACATATCCAGGAATGAAATCTGCAAATTCTTTCCTTTTGAGGTGCGGTTCGATTTTCCGGACCCGGAACAGCAAATGGACCTGCCCCGGGCCACGGGGGTGCTCTGCAATACTCCAAAAATCGAAACCCGGCTGGCCTCTGCCGGGTTTATCAATAACCAGTACGATAGGGACGGACTCCTGCGCCGGACGCCCATGCTCATCCAATACCGGGACGGGATCGCTCCTCATTTGTCCCTGGCCCTGTTCATGATGGAAAACAACATCACCACCCTTGAGATCGGCAAGGGTCCCGGGGGATTTTCCCTCCGGGCAGGTCCGGCAAATATCCCCATTACCCGGGAAGGATTTGTGAACATCAACTTTAACGGCCCGGCCCGGTCCTTTAAGTATATTTCCGCCCTGGACATTTTAAACCAGGCCTTTGATCCCGCAGACATCCGGGGCAAAACCATCCTGGTGGGCAGTTCCGCCGTGGGCCTCAACGATATCCATCCCACAGTGTTTGACCCCCATTTCCCGGGTATTGAAGTTTCCGCCGTGCTCCTGGACAACATGAGCAACCAGGGATTTATCCGGGTGCCGTCCTGGTCGCCGGTCTGCCTGGCACTGGTGTCCGCGCTTTTCGGGGGTGTCCTGATCTTCATGTTTACCAGGAATCCGGGACCAATGGCCCTTTCCCTTGCCACCCTGGGATTGGCAGGCGCGGTTTTCACGGCCAGCCTGGTGCTGTACCGGCAGTGGGCGGTTTTTGTCCCGCCATCCCTGCCCCTGGTGCTGGGCCTGGTATTGTTTATCCTGATCACCCTGATTCGGTTTGCTGCGGAAAAACAACTGGCGTATACCTGGCTGCGCCGCCTGGCCGCGGCCCAGCAACTCACCATGGAAATCATGGTATCCATGGTGGAAACCCGGGACCCGGAAACCGGCGAACACATCATCCGCACCCAGCACTATGCCAGGGCCGTGGCCCTGCAGCTCAGGAAGACAGGACAATTCACGGATCTGTTGACTGACGAATATATTGAAACCCTGTTCCTGTCGGTTCCTCTTCATGACATCGGCAAGGTGGGCATCCCGGACAACATCCTTCTCAAGCCGGCCCGGCTGTCCGATGACGAGTACCGGCACATGAAAATGCATGCCACATACGGCAGGATTATTTTACGGCGGGCCTCCGAAAAAATAGAGGGGAGCAACTACCTGGCCATGGGCGAGGATATTGCCGGCACCCACCATGAGCGCTGGGATGGCCGGGGATATCCCGAAGGCCTTGCCGGTGAGGAAATCCCGTTGTCCGGGCGGATCATGGCTGTTGCCGATGTGTATGACGCCCTGATCAGTAAACGCTGCTATAAGCCGCCGTTTCCCCATGAAAAGGCCATGGCCATTATTCTTGAAGAAAAGGGCAAAATATTTGACCCTGTTGTTGTGGACGCCTTTACCGATATTGAAGCCACGATCAAAGGAATCGCCCAAAAATTCGGGGAAGAGGAGTAAACCAGCCTATTCGGCCTACTTCTTGTTTTCCATGGCTGCCTGTACAAAAGCGAACGCTGCCTTGGCATCCTCGCTCAACAAGGCCCCGGCCATGGCATCCTGCCAGTTTTCCGTTTCCAGGCGCCGGTTGATCCGTTCGGCAGTACCGGATTTGAGTCCCTGCTTGATCTGGATAAAGGGACGGTTGGGCGTATCAATCCAAAGGCAGATAATCTCCTTGGCCCGGGCAATGAGGTTTTCCTCCTCCACAATCTCGTCAACCATTTCCATGTCAAGGGCCTTGTCCACCCCGAACATGTCGCCAAAGTACATCACGTTCCGGTACCGCTTGTCCGAATCCAGGCCGAACCGGACCACGGCGGACTGGGCAATGGAAAGGCCAAGCCCAATTTTGATTTCGCTCATGCCCAGCTTGATTTTGGGATGGTTCTTCACAATCCTGTAATCCGATGCCATGGCCAGGATCAGCCCCATGGCGGCGGAATGGCCGTTCATGGCGCAAACCACCGGTTTTTTACAGGTAAAATAATCCACCAGGATCTTTTCCTCTTCCTCAAAAAAAGAGATCACCTCCTGTGCGGTCTCAAACCCCATAAACATGGGCAGACTGAAGCCGCTGGAAAAAAACCGGCCCTCACCGGTGAGAATCAGGCCTTTGAGCGCGTCTGTACCGTTGACTTCGTCAATAACGGCCTTGAGCTGGCGCAGGGTGTCCACGTCAATGGCATTGGATGCCCCGTCCGTAAGCGTTGCAATGACAATGTCGTCCTGGATTTCTTTTTTCAGCATGGGATATCCTTTCTCTGTTTATAATGGGTTTATCATAGTAAACATTGTTATTAACCCATCTCGAAACCGGGCGCAAGGCTGCCCTGAAAAAAACCCGGTGATGCGATGTATGCCTGCCATAAGGGAAAAGACCCATCAGGGCCTGGAAACCAGAAGACCGATCCGGCCCTTGTCCCGGCCGCCGTCAGGCTCGTTCAGCACGGCATATTCCCTGACCTTGAACCCCAGCGCCTCGCACGAACGAACCGTCTGGTCCGGGGGCATGGCATCATAATAAAATTCAACCCCGAACATCTCGTCCGTGAACGGGGGAATATTGTCATGGCAGCCGCCTGATGTGAATATCAGGCAGCCCCCGGGATGAAGGCGGGTATAAATACTCTCCAGAATAGGGATATGGGTCTCCCGCGGCAGGTGGAACAGGACATCCCACATCACAGCCCCGTCAAAACCTCCTTTAACTGCGTTAAGGGGAAGATGCAACAGATCGGCCCGGACCAGACCGGCCCCGGGCATGGCGGCAGCAGCACGTTCCAGAAGTTTTGCGGACCGGTCCACGCCCGTAACGCGAAACCCTGACCGGCACAACAGATTCCCGATGGGAACGCCGGAGCCGCATCCCAGGTCCAGGAGTCGTGAACGGACCGGCAGGCACCGGATAAATGCGTCAACCAGCACTTTGTCTTTGGGCGGCAGCTTCTGCCGCCTCCGGCACCACGACTCTGCAATACGATCATATTCCGCTGTGAAAAATTCTGCCACAATACCTCCCGGTTATATATTCAGAACAACGCCGCCAGCCGTTCCGGCCCGGCGGTTTTCACTATATACCATATGGACGGGAAAACCGCCTTGACAAAAGATAGCATTCATTTATATATTGTTGTCGGTCAGTCGGCCGACTAAGCATTGAATATCAATTTACAGGCAAAGGGAGGGTCATGGAAACGTTCAGGGAAATCAAACCCGGAAGGCGGTATTTCCAGCGCATCTACCTGGGGCTGATGCTCTGGTTCCTGGGCCGGGCCATTCAGGCGGCGGCCCGGGTGGATCAGGCTGTGGCAGGGGAATTTGCGGGTATGCCCGACAATTACACCTTTTCTTTAGGTGCATTTCCCAGCGGCCCCCGCATGGTGGTGGGAAAAGATGACAACGACCGGGTCAAATATCTTGGCGGCAACGTCAAAAAACAGCCGGTTCACCTGGAGATGGCATTGAAAAGCACGGGCAATCTTTTTACCCTGTTTACCTTCCGGGAAAGTACACCCACGGCCAATGCCAGGGACCGGCTTTACGTATCCGGCGATGTGCCCCAGGCCTGCGCTGCCGTGAGAATCCTTGATATCGTCCAGGTGTACCTGTTGCCCAAGCCGGTTGCAAAACTGGCGGTGAAGCGCTATCCCGCATGGTCCCTGAAACGCCATACCCTGGACCGGGCCATGGTGTTGATCCGAACCCTTACCGGCATTTAGCCCGGAGGCTTTTTCATGAACCGTTTTTCTTTTTTATGCCGCACCAAAACCGCTGCCGGCGCCAATGCCCTGGAACATCTCCCCTTTGACCTTACTGCCATGGGTGCGGTCAAACCCATGGTGATCCGTGACAAATCCAGCCTTTTGGCCGGCCTGGACACCATCCTGGCCCGGGCGTTTAAAGATTCCGGCATGACCCTGGGCATGGCCCCGCCCATACCCGAACCTTCGGACGGACCGGACGACGCTGCAGCCCGGTTTGTCCGGTCCATGTATACCATTTACCGGGAAAAGGGATTTAATGCGCTCATCGCCTTGGGCAGCGAAGCGGCCGCAGATGCGGCAAAGGCGCTGAACATCGCCGTAACCCTGGGGCCGGATGCCCTCAAATCCCCGGACATCGCCGCCCCGCTCAATCCCCTGGTGTATATCCCCACAGGGGTGGGCACAGGCACGGCTACTGCCGGAGAGGCCGCGTTCAACACCAGGCGGTTTTTCTCCCCGTTCCTGGCACCGGACCAGGTGGTCATCGCCCCTGAAATGCGCATCCCGGACAACAGGGAAACCCTTGTGGATACAGCCCTTGCCTGCCTGGCCATGGGGTGTGAAGCCCATATATCAGATACCCCCCCGGCCAGGGCCTATGCTTCGGTCATGGCCGGGCTGGTCTCGCCCGTGCTTGACGCCATGGCCCGTTCCGGTCCTGATCCTGACGGCGGGCAGCACCTGGCCGGGCAGAAAAAAGAGGAAGCCACCTGGCAGGCAGACCTGATCCAGGCAGCCGTTATCAGCGGGTATCTCATGTCCGGTTCCCCTCCCCTGCTGACGCAGGTTTTGGGCCGGGA
Source organism: Desulfobacter sp. (assembly GCA_036881925.1). Lineage (GTDB taxonomy): Bacteria > Desulfobacterota > Desulfobacteria > Desulfobacterales > Desulfobacteraceae > Desulfobacter. The sequence continues at coordinate 191,112 of JBAJNJ010000001.1, read as the reverse complement.
GATTGCGGCCCGGTGCAGTACACCCCGGGGACAGCTCATGGCCCTTGTCCTGCCAGCGGTCCTGGAATCTGCGCCATGTGCCGACTTTGAAGGACTGCTGTTCTCCCTTTCGGAACAAGACGCATTCAGCCGGGTGCCTGTCGCCCAGTATGCCCCCACAGCAGTCCAGGCCATACGGGGCATGATCAACCGGTTTTATGCCGCCTCAAACGGCCGCCGGCCCAGGACCCTTGCCGAGGCCGGATGGACCCAGGCCGCACTCGGAAATCTGGGCCGGGATCTCATGGAAAACGACCTTTCAGGGGATATTGATCCTGCAAGGGTTAAATTGGTGTTAACCCATGCCCTGGACGGCAGCCCTGCCCCCTCGGACAGGAACCCGACATCAAGGAGGCGCCATGTACATGCCTGATTATTATGAATTCTGCTGCCGGGTCAACATTGTGGCCGGCCATGACGGGCTGGAGCAGATCCCCGGCCTGCTGGCATCCATGGGAGCGGCATCGCCCATGATATTGACGGACAAAGGAGTGATGGCGGCAGGCCTTGTGGATGTGGTCACCTCTGCCCTGGGAGGCCTCCACATTGCTGCAATTGAAGATGATGTCCCCCCGGATTCGGACCTGGACGCGGTCAGCCGCCTGGCAGGCATCTATCGGGAAAACGGATGTGACGCCATTATTGCCGTGGGCGGGGGTTCGGTCATGGATACGGCCAAGGGCATTAACATCCTGGTCTCTGAAAACTCAGACGATTTAAGGCAGTTCACCGGGGCCGGGGCACTGAAGCGGCCCCTGCGGCCGTTGATTGCCGTGCCCACCACAGCGGGAACCGGTTCCGAGGTTACCCTGGTGGCGGTGATCGCCGACCATGCCGACAACAGGAAAATGCTGTTTGCATCGTATTTTCTCCTGCCCAATGCCGCTGTCATAGATCCCAGGATGACCCTGACCCTTCCGGCCCATATCACGGCGGCCACGGCCATGGATGCCCTGGCCCATGCAGTGGAATCCACTGTGATGCTGGCCAAGAACCCCATAAGTGACGCCCATGCCCGTGAAGCCATGATCCTGATCTCCCGGCATCTTTTGCCGGTGATTGCCGACCCGTCGGATATACAGGGCCGCCTGGCTCTGGCCACGGCCGCCACCATGGCGGGAATCGCCTTTTCCAACGCCATGGTGGGCATGGTTCATGCCATCGGCCATGCCGTGGGATCGGTCTGCTATGTGCCCCACGGCACCTGCATGGCCATTCTCCTGCCCTACGGCCTTGAGTACAACCTCCACCGGGTACGAGACAGGGTGGCGGATCTTCTGCTTCCCCTGGCAGGACCGGATGTGTTTATCTCCACCCCGGACCCGGACCGGGCCGGGGCAGCCGTCAAATGGATACGGGATTTCAACCTTGCCCTGCACCGGGCCACGGATGGCCGCCATGCCGTCTGCTTCAGGGATGTAAAAGATTCTGACGGCATTCCTATGGTGCCCCGTACCAAGTTCAACGATATTGCCGGAACCGCTCTGGGGGACGGGGCCATCTTCTACAATCCCGAAGAAATGGACCATGACGACGCTCTCATGGTGCTGGAAGCGGCCTGGGAAGGAGCTCCCCTGGACAGGAGCCGGATCAAAAAAGGATAATGCAACCCCCAAACCGCCAAGGAGTATTGCAATGACATCAAAAGGGTATATGGGCAGGATCATGACCGTGGACCTGACCACCCAAACCATTGGTACCGAAGCAATTTCACCCCGGGTGTACACGACTTTTCTCTCAGGCATGGGCCTTGCTGCCCACGTGCTTTACCACAGTATACCGGCAGGGGCCGATCCGCTTGGGCCGGACAATACCATCGGGTTTGTGTCCGGCCTTCTCACCGGGACCGGCTCCCTGTTCACCGGGCGCTGGATGGTCACGGCTCTGTCCCCGCTCACAGGCGGCTGGGGTGAAGCCAACTGCGGCGGCTCTTTTTCACCGGCCATCAAGCGCTGCGGAGTGGACGGAATCTTTTTCTCGGGCACAAGCCCGTCCCCGGTATATCTTTACGTGGATGACAGGGGGGCGGAACTGCGCGATGCACAGGATCTTTGGGGCAAAGATGCGGTTGAAACCGAAGACCTTCTCCGGGAGGCCCATCCCGGGTCCCGGGTGGCCTGTATCGGCCAGGCCGGGGAAAACCGGTCCCTGATCTCCGGGGTTTCCACGGACCGGGGCAGGATGGCGGCCCGGTCCGGCCTTGGGGCGGTCATGGGCGCCAAGCATCTCAAAGCGGTTGTCCTTGCCGGAAAAAAACGGATACCCGTCCACAACCGGGAAAAAGTCAAGGCCCTGAGCCAGCTCTGCAACCGGTGGGTGCAATTTCAGCCCCCGTTCATTCCGGGATGGCTCACCGCGCCCGTGGGGGCGTTGATGCGGCTCCTCCCCTTTGCCGCGACCCAGGACGGCATGCTTTACAAAACCCTGCTCCGCAAATGGGGCACGGTCTCCATGAACCAGATGTCTGTGGAGATGGGAGACGCCCCCATTAAAAACTGGAAGGGCACCAGCGCGGACTGGGGGTTTTTCAAATCCTTTTCTTCCCACCCCGGGGCCATCATCAAACAGGAAACCGAAAAGTTCCACTGCTATTCCTGTCCCTTGGGCTGCGGCGGCATCTGCAAAACCCGGGGCAAATTCCCGGAAACCCACAAGCCCGAATATGAGACCGTGTTATCATTTGGCGGCTTTGTCATGAACAAGGACATGGATTCCATATTTTACCTGAACGAGCTGCTCAACCGCGCGGGCATGGACAGCATTTCAGCCGGCCATGCCGTGGCCTTTGCCATGGAATGCTATGAGCGGGGCATCATCACCACTGCGGACACCGGGGGCCAGACCCTGGCATGGGGCGATCCCCGGGCGGTTGAATTCCTGGTGGAAAACATGATTGCCAGGGAAGGGATCGGCGACATCCTGGCAGACGGTGTCAAGGCGGCTGCCGAACACCTGGGCGCAGAGGCCCGGGAAATCGCCCTGCATTGCGGGGGCCAGGAACCGGCCATGCATGATTCCCGGAATGATCCCGGGTTTGCCCTGCACTACAGTGTGGACCCGGCCCCCGGGCGGCATACCAACGGGGCCGGCCTTTACTACGAGATGTACCAGCTCTGGAAAATGGTTAAGGGTATTCCCAGGCCCGGCCTGGCCCACTGGAAATCCAGCAGGTATAAAAAAAATATCCATCACGCCCGGGTGGGCAAGGCCAATTCGGAATTCATGAATGTGATGAACGGGGCAGGTGCCTGCCTGTTCGGGGGCTTTCTCGGGGCCCGGCGAATCCGGATCTTTGACTGGCTCAATGCTGCTGCCGGGTGGCGGTTCACCCCGGAAGAATATATGGAAAAAGGCGCCAACATCCAGGTGCTCAAACAGGCCTTTAACATCAAGCACGGCATGGACCCCAGGAAAAACCAGGCCCCGGACCGGATTCTGGGCGTGCCACCCCAGACCCGGGGAGCCAACAAAGGGCAGACCGTGGATGTGGAAACAATGATGAAGGATTACTGGGAGCTGTTCGGCTGGGACCGGGACACGGGCAGGCCGTCCGAGGACGCCGTGAACCGGGTGGCCTCCATTACATAACCCCTTAAGGAGCGCTGTTATGGGATTTACCATTTCACAGGATTGTACGGGATGCCGGGCCTGCGCCCGGATCTGCCCCACCCGGGCCATCTCCGGGGACAAAAAACAACAACACGCCATAGACACGGACGCCTGCATCGAATGCGGGGCCTGCGGCAGGGTATGCCCGGCCCGGGCAGTGATTGACAACTTCGGCCTGGCCCTGGCGCGGGTACCCAAAAAAGACTGGGAACGGCCATGGTTTGACCTGGACACATGCATGTCCTGCACCATATGTATTGAGGCCTGCCCGGCCGGGGTATTGTCCCTGGTGCTCCAGAAGGTCGGCTCCCCCCATAAGTTCCCCTTTCTTGAAAATGAGGCGGGATGTATTGCCTGCGGATTCTGCGCCCTTGACTGCCCGGTGGATGCCGTTGCCATGGGAGCCCGGCAGGTGGCGCCTGCACCTGCAAAGGCAAAGGCGTAAGCACCATGGCAAAGACGGCAAAAGGCACGGGCCGGGATAACCGCGCCAGGATACTGGATGCGGCAACGGCCATGATCAGGGAGGCCGGGGTGGAAAAGACCAGCCTTGCCAAAGTCGCCAAGGCATCGGGACTGAGCAAAGGAACCCTGTATTATTACTATGCCAGCAAAAGCGACCTGGTGTTCGACATTGCGGACCAGCATATGGAAGAGATCACCCGGGCATTGTTCGGCATGATTGACGAGAACCGGGAGCTGACCTGGGAAGGCCTGCTCACGGCGTTCTTCACCACCATCCTGACCTCCGACGCCAGGAGCCGCCTCCACCTCTACCTGGTCAGGGAGGCCATTTCAGGGAATCTTGAACTCAAACAGCGGTTCCAGGCCACCTATGCCCGGTGGTTTGACATGGTGGGCCATGCCTATGCCAAAATGCCCGGGCCGGAAGACGCCCTCCCCTCAAGGGCCAGGCTCCTGGTGGCCGTGGTGGACGGCCTCATCCTCCAGACCCTGCTTGAGGCAGACCCTCCGGATATCAGGGAGATTGTCCGCCTCATGCGCAATGTGATTGCGCCCTGACCCGGGCCGGAAGAAATCCCAATTCCATATTTCTTTTCAAATCAAAATATTAAATATATAAACATTCCTTTTTCAAATATTTAATTGACAAATTCAACTATATTTTTTTATTCAAGTACCAGCACCCTTTCTGTTCCGTTACATTTTATCTTAGGGAGGATCAGCATGACATCTGAATATGTGGAAAAGATACGCGGCTTTAACCGGTTTTACACCCAGACCATCGGATTGATCAAAAAACAGTTTCTTGACAGTCCCTACTCCCTGGTCCAGGCCCGGGTTCTATTTGAGTTGAGCCGCCACCCGGATATCCTGTCAAAGGACCTGGCCCGATCCCTTGACCTTGATCCCACATACCTGAGCAAAATCCTTAAAAAATTCAGCCACCAGGGCCTGGTAGCCAAAACCAGGGCAACCCGAGATTCCCGGAAATACCTGCTCACCCTCACCCCCCGGGGCAACCGGGTTTACGAGGGGCTCAGGGAAATGTCCAACACCCATGTCCACAATCTTGTCCGTGACCTGTCCCCGGAGGAAAAAAACCGGCTTACCGCAGCCATGGAAACCATACTGGGACTCCTGGACCCGGACAGGGAACCGTCCGGGTATTATACGATCCGCTCCCACAGGCCCGGGGACATCGGTTATGTCACTCACCGCCACGGTGTGCTCTATGCCCAGGAGTACGGATTTGACGACACGTTCGAAGCCTATGTGGCCAACGGCATGGGCACATTTATCGACAATTTCAATCCGGACCGGGAACATCTCTGGATTGCCGAAACAAACGGCACCATCATCGGTTCCGTGGCCATTGTCCATGCCCATGACGACACGGCCCAGCTCAGATGGCTTTTTGTGGACCCAAACGAGCGGTGCCGGGGAATTGCGGGAAAACTGATACAAGAGGCCCTGGTCTTTGCCCGGCAAAAGGGATATGCCGGCGTCATGCTCTGGACCATTGATTTTCTCCATGCCGCCCGCACCCTTTATGCCAATGCCGGATTTGCCCTGGCCGAGACCCGGGAGAGCCGTTTGTGGGGGAAAACCCTGAATGAAGAAAAATGGGAATTGGCGATTTAAAAGGGAACGGTCCGGAGCCCACGGCCGTAAACCATTTGACCGTTTTGGGCTGTATGATGAATCCGGGCTGCGAAATAAACCACCCCATGGTCCCGCATCCCCAAAAAAACATAAAGCCAAAAGTATAATCATTTGAAATGCTTATGAATAACTGCCAAATTCAACTTGATTTTTTTTGCGGTCCGGCTTGACAACTCCACGATTCAAAAATAGACTGCTGTCGTCTTATGGCGAAATATCAAAGAAAGGGGGCGTCATGTAAACATAGAATACCGGGCCTTACCTGATCCTTGCTCGCGGAATGATCCGCAGACCTTGTCCGGCACTCATAAATTCTTTTGTTGGGGTCTATTTCACAGAATCGTTTCCGCGCAGACACATGTACCAGTTCCCCGCTCAGTCAGTATCAAACGGAATTCCGGATCCGGGTAACGCACCACACCTGAAGCGTTTCCAAAACAGCATCTATCAATTCTCAGGAGGAAGGAAATGAAAAAGCTCAAAGACGTCAAACTCAGCGTCAAACTAATCACCGCAGGTATGATTGCAGTGTTGATTCCAATGCTCATTGTTGGGTTTATCACCACGAGCAAGGCGTCCAAGGCATTGATGCACTCCGGGCAGCAGTCCACGTACAGAATTGCCCAGGATCTTGTGCTGACCGCTGAACTCTTTATGAAAGAAGAGGTGAAATTCGCCAGGGAAATGGCCCTGACCCCCTATGTGGAAGAAACCATTATCCGTGTTGCTGACAGCGGCCTGGAAAACGAAATGGATTCCGTGCTGGCCCTTGATGCCTATTTCAAGAAAAATTATGAAAAAATCGGCGAGGACTACGATCTGTTCTTTGTGGCGGAGGCCGGGGGCCTCATCATATCGGACAGCATGGGCGGGGCACTGCGGGAAAAACAGGTCAATGTCGGCGACAGGGATTATTTCAAGTCTGCGAAAAAAGGGGAACCCGTGATCGGCCCGCCCATAAAGTCCAGGGCCAGCGGAAAGGCGGTGGTGGCCATTGCCGTGCCCCTGAATGATGCGTCCGGTAAATTCGCCGGGGTGTTCTGTTCCGTACTCAAACTGGATGCCCTGTCATCAAAGCTGACCACAGTCAAGGTCGGTGAAACCGGATACGCATATATGATCAATCCCGACGGCATGGTCATCGCCCATCCCAATACCGATTTTATCTTTAACAATAACCTGAAAGAGATCAAAGGGATGGAGGACATCAGCCGGAGAATGACCTCAAAGGAATCCGGATCTGAGTTTTACGAATTCAAAGGGATCAGGAAAGTGGCGGGTTTCGCCTATCTTCCCATCACCGGGTGGAGCATCGGCGTGACCATAGACCATGCTGAACTCATGGCCCCGGTCCGGGATATGATGACCTACAGCCTCATTGCGGGCCTGATCGTCCTGGCGGTTGTGGGCGGGTTCATCTTTTTCGCGGCCATGACCATCATTACCCCCATTAACAAAGCCGTGGAAGGCCTCAAGGATATTTCCGACGGCGACGGGGACCTGACCAAGCGGCTGGATGTCACGGGCAGGGACGAAGTCGGTGTGCTCTCCTTCCGGTTCAACGCCTTTGTGGACAAGCTGCACACCATGATTTCCGATATCACCAAGGGCGTGGATACCCTGTCCTCCTCATCGGGCAGGCTGTCGGAAATTTCCGACGAAATGTCCGCAGGTGCGGAGCAGACCACGGGCAAGGCCGGAAAGGTGGCAGCGGCATCCGAGCAGATGACTGCAGGCATGACCTCGGCCTCGGCAGCCATGGCCCAGTCCTCGGCCAATATCAATACCGTGGCCGGTGCCGCCGAAGAGATGAACGTGACCATCAACGAAATCGCCAAAAATGCGGAAAAGGCCAGGGAGATTTCCGCCACTGCCGTATCAAAGGTGGAGACCTCCACCGGAAAAATGGGTGAACTCGGCGATGCAGCCCAGTCCATCGGCCAGGTGGTGGAAACCATCACGGATATTTCCGAGCAGGTCAACCTGCTCTCTCTGAATGCCACCATTGAAGCGGCCCGGGCAGGTGAAGCCGGCCGGGGATTTGCCGTGGTGGCCAATGAGATCAAGGAGCTGGCAAACCAGACCTCCAATGCCTCCATGGACATCAAGGTAAAGATCGACAATATTCAGGACAGTTCATCCTCCACCCTCAAAGGCATGCGGGAAATTTCCCAGGTCATCACCGATGTCAATGATATTGTCGCCACCATTGCCGCAGCAGTGGAAGAGCAATCCACAGCCATCCGGGAAATCGCGGAGAATATTTCCCAGGCATCCATCGGTATTGAAGAGGTCAACCAGACCGTGACCCAGAGTTCCACTGCCGCCTCTGAAATTTCGGACGAAATCTCCGAGGTGAACCAGGCAGCCCGCCAGATGGCCGACCGGAGCGGACTGGTGCAGACCAGTTCCGGTGAATTGTCAGAGCTTGCCGCCCGTCTGGACGAAATGGTGGGCAGGTTTAAAATCTGATCCTGAATGGATCCCCTGAATCATTTCCGGCCGCCCGGGCAAAACACCCGGGCGGCCGGATTTTTTTTCAAACGACAGCGCCGGGCCTCATGCCCGGCACCGCAAACCTTTCTGTTGTTTCCCTATTTCATCCGGTAGGTATAACTCATCATGATCTGGTTCCGGTCTTCCATATTCAGGGCCGCTTCCAGGCCCGGGCAGTCCAGGCTGATATTGATGGCTTCCTTGGTCATGCGGATGCCCATGGGATTTTTCGACACCATGGTTTCGGCCAGCTCCTTTGCCGTCCCGAGCATCTCCTCCCGGTCCACAACCCGGGAGGCAAACCCCAGGTCCAGGGCGGTGTCGGCATCCATCCAGTTCCCGGTGAGCAGGTATTCGTAGGCCCGGCCCGCACCGATGAGCCGGGGCAGGAAATATGAGGAGGCCATGTCTGCCCCGCCCAGCCCGATATTGATATAGGCGGCGGAAAACCGGGCATCCCTGGCCAGAATCCTGAGATCCGAGGCCATGGCCAGGGAAAAGCCAATACCGGCGGCTGCCCCGTGCACACAGGCGATTACGGGCTGGGGAATCTGGCGCATGCCCAGGAAAAGCCGGCTCATGCGCACCTGGGCATTATAGGCCTGGACAGGGGTCATCCCAAAAATTTGGGGGGCGTATTTCTTGGTATCCAGCCCGGCGCAAAACCCTTTGGCATCCCCGCCGTCCAGGATAATCACCCGGGTCTGTTCATCATAGCGCCGTTCGCGCAGAAACGCTTCAAACGCTTCAACCATGGTATGGTCAAAGGCATTGTAAGTTGCCGGACGGTCCAGGGTCAGATAGCCGATCCCCTCTTCAACCCTAAACTGAAAGGGAAGGTCCTGGTCTCTTATCTCTTGATCCTGCTTTTCATTTTGGGTCATCTTGAATTCCTCCCGTTTTTATCCAACCATTTGGGATCTGATTGGGATCAGTCCGTAAAACATGTGTCCGGAACATCCACGGTCATCTGGCCGCTCTGCCCGAGGCTGGTTGCAAGGCTGCTGATCCTGGGCAGTTCATAGGCATAAAAATACCCGGCCACATGGCATTTGCCCTGGTAGAACCGTTGCTGCTTTTTCTTCGGGGTTCCGTCTGCCAGGGCCTGGACAGACGCCGTGGCCATGGTCAGCCACTGCCAGGCAATGACCATGATTCCGAACATCTCCAGGAACAGGGTGGCATCGGCCAGGAACGCATCCGGCCCTTTTTTGGCGGCCACCTGCCCCAGGCCCGCCGCCGTGTTTTCCACCTGCTGCATGGCCGCGGCCAGTTGACCGGCCATGTCTGCCAGGTCCGGGAGGCCTGTATCCTTTCCGCCTGTGCCTTGTCCGTCAGATTCTTGTCCGTCCGCCACCTGTTTTGCCTGGGCCATGGCATCGGCCATTTCCTGCTTGAGCAACTCCAGGGCCCGGCCGTTTTCCATGATCAGCTTTCTGCCCAAAAGATCCATGGCCTGGATCCCTGTGGTGCCTTCATGGATGGGATGGATGCGCATGTCCCTGAAATGCTGCTCCACCGGGAAATCCTCACAATAACCATACCCCCCGAAACACTGGATGGCCGCGCTGGTGGAAAGGATACCGGCCTCTGCAGGATAGGTTTTGGCCACCGGCGTGAGAAGCTCTAAAAGCAGATGGCAATCTGTGAACGCCGGATTTTTTGAATGGATATCCTCGTACATTCCGCAGTGCAGGATCAGGGACAGCGACCCTTCGGCCACGGCCCGCTGAAAAAGCAGCATGCGCCGGACATCCGGGTGCTGGATAATGGGAACCGGAGGGGCATCTTTGGGTGCGGTTACGGGCCGCCCCTGACACCGGGAGCGGGCGTAATCCAGGGCGGCGTGGTAGGCGGCCGTGGCAATGGCTGTGGCTCCCATGCCCACTTCCAGGCGGGCGTTGTTCATCATCTGGAACATATAGGACAAGCCTTTGTGGGGTTCGCCCACCAGCCAGCCCAGGCAATCGTTCTTTTCCCCCATACAGAGCCCTGTAATGGGCGCACCCCTGTATCCCAGCTTGTGAAATACCTGGGTGACGGTGACATCGTTAGACACCAGGTTACCGTGGGCATCGTCCCGGTATTTGGGCACGGCAAAAAGTGAAATGCCCTTGACCCCGGTAGGGGCTCCGTCAATCCGGGCCAGCATGAGATGGACCACATTGTCCACACCGTCATGGTCACCTGCGGAGATAAAGATCTTTTCACCGGATATCCGGTACATGCCCGCTTGCCCGTCCACAGGCCGGGCAGCAGTGGCAAGATCCCCCAGGGAGGTGCCGGCGTCAGGCTCGGTCAGGGCCATGGTGCCCTGGCATTGGCCTGCCAGCATGCCGGGCAGAAACCTTTCCTGGAGATCCCTTGACCCGAAACTGAGCAGCAGCTTTGCCGCGCCGATTGTGAGGCCGGCATACACGGAGGCGGAATAATTGGCAGCGGCAAAGATAAAATGAATGCTGTGGAGAATGGACGACGGCATCTTTTCTCCGCCCCATTGTTCGGGAAAGGTGGCGGCAATCCAGCCGTCCTCACCCAGGGTCCGGAGCATAGGGCGGACGCCCGGATGCACGTTGACACTGCCCTTGTCCAGCTCGGGCGGATTACGGTCCATCTCTTCGAACATGGGGTGCATGATATTCCGGCCGATATCCAGGGCCGCCTTAAACACCATATCCATGGTCTTGGGGGTGTGGCCGTTTAAGATATCCCCGGCCCGGTCCCTGAAACGGCTCTGCCTGGACCCCAGGGTGAATGTCAGGTTCTGCATGCTCATGAACTTGTCAGCCATGATACGTTTTTCCTTTTATGTTTCCGGGCAATTCCCTAGCGGATGCCCTGCATAAATTCAGATGACATGAACGCGGGTCTGGGATAGGAGTAAAACCCTTTGCCGGTTTTCACCCCGAGATCGCCCCGGTCCACATAGGTTTTAAGAAAGGCGGCGCTTTTCCGGGCCTGGGCATCATCCCTTTTTTCCGCCCAGTAATCCGTAACTTTGTACACCGTCCCCAGGCCGATGGCGTCCATGATGCCAAAGGGCCCGGACCCGGTGCGCATGATGCCCATCCAGGCCCGGTCAATATCCGCCACATCGGCCACATCTTTGGCGGCAAGCGCCAGTGCCGCCTCCAGAAGCTTGCCGAGCATAGCGTTGAATACATACCCGTTCTGCTCCTTTTTCAGCTCCACCGGGAACTGGCCGATGGCCCGGCAAAACTCCCGGGTAACCTCAAGGGTGTCTGGAGAAGTGCCGGGATGGGGCATGATGTCCACCACATTGGTGAGCATGCAGTCGTGAAAATGAAAGGCGGCAAACCGGTCCGGACGGCCCGTGGCTTCGGCAATCGTGGAGGGCACCAGGGTGGAGGTGTTGGTGGTGAATACCGTATGTGCCGGGCAGATCTCGTTGAATGTCGCAAACACCTTCTGTTTCAGTGCCGGGTCCTCGGGAATGGATTCATTGATGAAATCCGCATTTTTTCCCGCCGCCACAGGATCTGAAGAAAACTGCATCCGCGATGCACCCGCCTCTGCCTGTTCCGGGGTGATCCGGTTGGCCCCTGCCATGCGTCCGGCAAGGCTGCCCAAGCGCTGTTGCGCTTTTTCAAGGGCCTGTTCAAAAGGATCGTAAATCATCACCTCAAATCCGGATGCCGCGCATTGCAGGCCGATCTGGAGCCCCATAGTCCCGGCCCCGAGAATCAGCACGTTCCGGATCGCGATCCGGGGCTCTTTTCCGGTGTGTTCCCGGTTATCCATATGCCTTATCCTCCATATCCAGAGCCGCCCCGGACACGCTCCGGACAGCCGCCATCCGGCCCTGGGCAACGGGCAGAACCGTATCCATGTAAAATCGTGCACAGGTCACGATTCCGTCACAGAACACCCGGTCTTTTTTCTTCATGGACGGGGTATCGTCTATTTTGCGCAAGGCGGTAAATGCCCGCCACAGGTGCATCCATCCCAGGATCACATCACCGGTCACTTCCAGAAAAGGGCTGGCATGGGCAAAGGCGTTTTCAAACCGTCCGGAGGTGGCCACCATGCCCAGGTCTGCGGCAGTGGCGCCCAGGGACTGGACCGCCTCTCCAAGCTGCCCGGCCATGGGGGCCAGTTTGGGGATTTCCCCGGCCCGGCGGATGGTCAGGGCCATTTCATCCATCAGGGTCTTGAAGACCATGCCCTTTTTCATGCCCAGTTTCCGGCCCAGAAGATCCATGGCCTGAATGCCGTCCGTGCCTTCGTAAATCGAAGCGATTTTCGCATCCCGGACCAATTGTTCCACAGGATACTCCCGGGTATACCCGTACCCGCCAAAGGTCTGGACCGCCTGGACACAGACCTCAAATCCCCGCTGGGCGCAATAGGCCTTGACCACCGGGGTCAGCAGTTCAATCAGCCCTGCGGCCCTGGCCTCTTCTTCCGGGCTTTCCGCAAGGGTCTGGGCGTCAAAAAGGCCGGCCACGTAATAAATCAGGCTGCGCATCCCGTCCACATGGGCCTTCATCCAGGTGAGCATCCGCCTGACATCGGGATGGTTGATAATAGGTACCGGCTGTGCATCCGGATTTTTCAATTCCCCGAGCCGCTTGCCCTGGCGACGGGTCCGGGCATAATCCAGGGCGTAAAGATAGGCCAGGGAAGCGGTGCTGGCCCCCTGGAACCCAATGTTGAGCCGGGCTTCGTTCATCATATGAAACATAATCTCAAGCCCCTGGTTCTCCTCACCCAGGAGAAATCCCCTGCATTGCCCCCGGCTGCCCAGGGCCATGGCGCAGGTGGCAGAGCCATGGATGCCCATTTTTTCCTCGGTCCCGGTGCATTCCACATCGTTGGGCCCGCCCATACTGCCGTCCGGGTTGACCCAGATCTTGGGCACCACAAAAATGGAAATCCCCCGGGTGCCTTCCGGGGCCCCTTCGATCCGTGCCAGAACCGGGTGGATAATGTTTTCGGTCATGTCGTGTTCACCGGCTGTGATAAATATCTTGTTGCCGGAAATGGACCAGGTGCCGTCCGGATTTTGGCGGGCCGTTGTTGACAAAGCGCCCACATCCGAACCAGCCTCGGGCTCGGTGAGCAGCATGGTGCCGCCCCAGTGGCCGGTATATAGATTTTCAAGAAAAAGCCTTTTCAGGCTGTCGGTGCCGTAAAGTTCGATCATCTTGCCTGTGCCGTGACCCATATGGGTATAGGCGCTCAGGGCATAGTTGGCCCCGACCACATATTCCATGATGGCCATGGAAATCTGGTAAGGCAGCCCCTGGCCCCCCAGCTCCGGATCTTCCACCACCGATGTCAGGCCGGCTTCCAGGACTGCCTTCCGGGCCTTGTGAAATCCCTGGGGTACCATGACCCGGCCCTGGTCGAACCGCACCCCTTCCCGGTCTCCTTCGGCCAGGGTGGGCAGGATCTCTTTAAGGGCGATTTTCCGGGCCTCGCTGATGATCATGTCAAAACTTTTTTTTGAAAAATCGGAAAATTTTTCATGACCTGCCAGTTTATCCGCACCGAGCAAGTCATAAAGGATGAAATCAATCTCTTTCTGATCGGCAATCAATTGCGCCATGGGTATATGTCCTTTTTTGAATGGATAACCAATTGAAAACATGAATCCTGAATTTTATATGTGTTGAATATGCCGGTTGATCCGGATCAGATCAGCATGCCCCCGTCCGCCACCAGACAGGTTCCCGTGGTATAGGATGCGGCATCCGAGACCAGGTAGAGAACCGATCCGGCCATTTCTTCGGGCCGGGCGTACCGGCCCATGGGAATCTGGGCCAGGGCATGTTGGCAGATCTCTTCGGAAGAGATAATGGCCGAGGCAAACTTGGTATCGGTCAGGCCGGGCAGCAGGGCATTGACCCGGATGCCCCGGGGGGCCAGTTCCCTGGCCAGGGTCTGGGTCATGTTGACCAGGGCGGCTTTGGTGGCCGAATATACCCCCTGGAAAAATCCCGGCCGCATCGCATTGACCGAGGAGACATTAACAATGGCCCCGCCTTCGGTCATGTGAGGCACTGCATGCTTGACCATGAAAAAGGGGCCTTTGAGGTTTACATCCAGGGTTTTGTCCCAGATGCCTTCGTCCGCCGTGATCATCTCCCCGAAATGGGGATTGGTGGCAGCGTTGTTGATCAGGATATCCAGACGTCCCCGGCGTTCCATAATCTTTTCATACAGGGCCTTTATCTGGTCGGGATAGCCGGTGTGGCAGACCATGGCTTCTGCGCTGAATCCTGCCCCTGTAATTTCAGCGGCTGCGGATTCAAGGCTTTCCGGCTTGCGGCTGACCAAGATGCAGTCTGCCCCGGATGATGCCAGTTTTTTGGCTACGGCCAGGCCGATGCCCCTGCTGGCACCCGTGATCACGGCTGTTTTTCCGCTCAGGTCGAACTCCTTCATATGTTGTCTCCTTATTTTTCTCTTTACACTGTTGAGGTTTCAATGATGTTCATCGCGGTTTTTTCCAGGGCATGAACCCCGAAAATCAGCATGGCGAACCGCTTGTTTTTTGTCAGTCCGTGAAAGTACCGGTTGTAAATCTGCTGGGCAATCACGGCCAGGCGAAACAGGCCGAAACAATAGTAATAGTCAAACCCGGTGCCGTCCCGCCCTGTGCTTTCCATGTACCGGTCAATGATCTGCTGACGGGTCAGGGCTCCCGGAATGTGCGTGGGCATGGACCGGATCATCTGCAATTCTTCGGGGTCATCTTGTTCCACCCAATAGGCCAGGCTGTTGCCCAGGTCCATGAGCGGGTCCCCGTAGGTGGCCATTTCCCAGTCCAGAATACCGGTGATCCGGTCCGGCCGGTCCGGGTCCAGGACCAGATTGTCCATTTTGTAGTCATTGTGGACCATGGCGGGCCGGTCCGTATCATTTGGCATCTTGTCTGCCAGCCATGCCATGACCGCTTCGCAGTCCGGTGCATCTTTGGTCTTTGCCTTGCGGTACCGGCGGCTCCAGCCCTCGACCTGGCGGGCAACATACCCTTCGGGTTTTCCAATGGATGACAATCCTGCCGCGTCCATGTCAATGGCATGGATCCGGGCCTGGGTGTCGGTGAGATTTTCGCACAACTGCCGGGCCATGGGTTCGGGAATTTCCAGGCCCTGGGGCAAATCTTTTCGCAGGATAATCCCGGACAGTTTTTCCATGATAAAAAACGGGGCGCCGATAAGACTGCCGTCATCACAATAGGCCAGTGGACGGGGGCATTGGGGAAACACCGGATGGATGGCGGACAGCATCCTGAATTCACGCTCCATGTCATGGCCCTTGTCCACTTTTGCCCCGATGGGAGGCCGGCGCAACACCATTTTCCGGTTCCCTGCCCGGACCTCGTAGGTCAGGTTGGAATATCCGCTGGGATACTGGCAGATCTCGATATCCCCTTCAAGTCCGGGGATGGTATCCTTTAGAAACCCCTGTATGGATCCGGCGTCAATCTCTTCCCCGGACCGGACCCGGGTGGCCTTGTCAATCACTTCTGTGTTTTCCATACGTGTCAACTCCATCCTTTCGGGTGTGGAATGCCTCAGGCCGGTGGGGCGTCTGCCAGGCAGAACCCTTCCACCATGGCCAGGACATGGGTGGCAAACTGGTCCACCGTGGTTTTCTGGCGGGTGTATTTCCACCGTTTCAAATACCATTCCTGCTGCAGTGCCTTGATCATGCAGGCGGTCAGTTCGTGGTTGCCCGGCCGGAACACGCCCTGGCGTTCTCCCGCTTCAAGGATATCGCTCAGGATGTTCTGGGTGTGTTCCTCCATAGCCCGGACCGCGTCAAACCCTTCCGGCTTGAGATTCCGGGCTTCCATGAAGGTAAAGTAGAACCAGGGCCTGAACAGTTCCGACAGAAAAATATGGGCCTTGATCACGGCCCGCAGCTTTTCCAGGGGATGGTCCCGTGCCTCTGCAAACCGGTCCAGGGTGTCCCTGACCATGACCCGGCCCTGGGCCTGGATAATGGCCAGCAATTCTTCCTTGCCCGGGAAATAGGCGTATAACGCGCCCAGGCTCATCCCGGTTTTCAGGCTCAGATCGCGCATGCTCATGGCCTGGAAGCCTTTTTTATAGGTAATGCTGAACACGGCCGCCAGGATTTTTTCCAGGTTGGCCACGGCTGTTTTTTCCTTTTTGATGCGCATGGCACTCTGGTTTGCCAGGAAAATCTGCCTGGCAATATCCCGTTTCCGGGAGCTGTATTGCTTTTTAAATGTATCGTAGTTCATATGTTCCTTTTCAGACAGCCATCCCGAAGATATAGGTCAAAAAGATATGGGTCAGGAAGATGCCGCATAGGATTTCAAAATCCGTTTTGCCAGGGAGGTTTTGTGCACCTCATCCGCACCGTCATAAATCCTTGCGGCCCGTTCATGGCGGAAGAACCATGCCAGAACCGTATCATCGGTCATGCCCAGTCCTCCGTGAACCTGGAGGGCCCTGTCCACGATCCTGGCCATGGTGTTGGCCACCACGAACTTGATCATGGAAATGGAGTCCCGGGCCTTTGCCGCCCCCGCATTGTCGATCTGCCAGGCGGAATTCAGGGTCAGCAGCCGTGCCGCTTCCAGTTCCGCAGCAGATTCCGCCACCCAGTTCTGCACGGTCTGCCGGGTGGCCAGGGTTTTGCCCGACGGGGAGATCACCCGTTCATTGGCCCGGGCGCACATGAGATCAAAGGCCCGGCGGCAGATGCCCAGCCACCGCATGCAATGGTGTATCCGGCCCGGCCCCAGACGTTCCTGGGCCATGACAAACCCCTGGCCCTCGGCCCCCAGAAGGTTTTCCCGGGGCACCCGGCATCCCTCGAAAAGGATTTCCCCGTGGCTGGAGTAGCCGTCTCCCTCATGGCCCATCACGGGGATGTTTCTCACCAGGTTGAATCCGGGCGTATCCGTGGGGACGATGATCATGCTGGCCCGCAGATAAGGCGATGCCCCGGGATTGGTCACGGCCATAACAATAGCGAAATCCGACCCGTCAGCCGCCGTGGTATACCATTTGTGGCCGTTGATTACATATTCCCCGTCTTCTTTCACCGCCGTGGTTTCCAGCATGACCGGGTTGGACCCGGGCATGTCCACCTCGGTCATGGCAAAACAGGAGCGAATATCCCCGTTCACAAGGGGATGGAGCCACCTCTGCTTCTGGGCGTCCGTGCCGTGGGCATGGAGGATTTCCACATTTCCCGCATCCGGGGCCTGGCACCAGAATACAAAATGCCCCAGGGGGGACCGGCCCAGGGCTTCGGACACCAGGCCGTGCTCCAGCAGGGAAAGCCCCATGCCTCCGCAGTCTGCCGGGAAATTGGGGGCCCAGAGTTCCATCTGTTTCACCATGGCCTGTTTTTCCCTGAGTGCGGGCAGGATATCGTTGAAACGACGTGTCATGAACTCCGGTTCAAGCGGGATCAGTTCTTTGTCTACAAATTCGTTGATCATGGATACGATGGTCCGGATACGGCCTGAAATATGAAAATCCAAATCATACCTCCTTTTTGAAAAAGGGGAAAAATTGATGTTGGCCGGTATCATAGCCGGGACTGCATTTGGAAGTCAATAAAAATATGAACGAATGTTCGTTATTTTTTATCCGAATATTTATCCAGAAACGCATCCATGAATTCAATGGCGTCCGCCGGGATGCACAGGTCTGAATGCCCGCAGATCGGAGCATCCGCACGGGTATTGATACTGACCACCCATTTGGCTCCGGACATGCCTGCCAGATGCTGGGAAGATCCGGATATCCCGCAGGCAATGTACAGGTCCGGCGCCACCGTGGCCCCGGTGATACCCACCTGGCGGGGATACGGTATCCATCCCCGGTCCACCAGGGGACGGGAGGCACCCACGGCAGCACCAGGAAACTGCTCTGCAAACCGGACGACCGTATCCAGATTTTCCCGGTCACCGATTCCCTGGCCTGCCGCCACCACGATGTTTGCGGAACGGATATCCGGGCCAAATGGAGCGCTCGAATCACCCGGGTCATCTGGTCCACCGGCATCGTCGTCACGGCAGACCAGTTCTTTTCTCACGGTTCCCGGGGAGCACCAGGTGTCAGGCACCGTTATCTGTTCAACCTTTGGCGTTGCATGCCCGGGAACGGCCCTGCTCTGATTGTCCCCACTGTTGCCCACGGCCGTTCCCGGGGCCAGGGTCAGGACCACACAGGTGTCATCCAGGGGACGAACCGTCTGGACCCGGGTGTTGTCCATTACCGGCCGGGAAAAAAACATCCCGTCGCTGTCACCACCCATACCAATGACTCCGGATACGGATGCCGCACCCAGATGCACGGCAAGGCCCGGAGCGGTTTCCCGGCCCCGGGTGGTATGGGCAAATATAAGGAAGGCAGGTGGTTGATCGGCCAGTAGCTTAGCCAGTCCCCGGGTTAATGTCTCCGGGGTTACGGCACAGGGCCAGACCAGGGCAGTGGTATCAATACCGGTCCGGTCTGCAATGTCCCGGGCTGCTGCCAGGGGGGCTCTGCCGGGAACCAGGATACGGATGTCAAGGCGGTCTCCGGCTTTCCCGGCAAGATCCCGGATCATTGCACCTGCTGCTGCAAGTTCCCATGTCACGGGCCGGACACGGCCTTCCCAGGTCTCTGCTACTACCAGTACCAGTTTCATGTCAGATTTCTTTCCTGTAAAAATGTCTCAAAAGCCCGGACCTGATCGGCAAGCGTTCCCCGGACCACCTCGCCTTTGCGGGTTTGTTCCGGCATCCGCAAGCCCGAGAACCGCTCTTTGGGAATTTGTCCGGGTATCTGATTTGTGCTGCATATTTCAGAAAGGGCACGGATCACGGTGAGGGGCTTGTCCTTTGCCTTGAGCATGTGGGAAAGCGCCGGGTATCGGGGCGTATACTGCCCGGCCTGGATGGATATGAGGGCAGGAAAACCCATCTCAAGCGTTTCCCAATATCCGCCTTCCCATTCCCGGCGAATCAGGAGACTTTCACCTGTCTGTTCCGCCCTTACCACTGCGGTGACACAGGGGATATCCAGGTATGCAGCTGTCATGGGACCGGTCTGCCCGGCCATGAGGTCCTGGGACATCACCCCTGTGATGATCAGGTCATAGGCCTGGTCCGGCCTGCGGGACATGACAAAGGCGGAAAGCATGCCCGCAGTGACGGACGCCGGCACAAGGCCGCCATGGGGGTCTCCGGAATCCGTAAGGATGTGAATCCCGTTGTCCGCTCCCATGCCCAGTGCCCTGTAAATGGTGTCAACCCAATGGTCCGGCCCGGCCGTGATCACATCCACGACACCCTCTTCTCCCAGTTGCAGACCGGCTTCAAGGGCAATGGACTCAAACGGGCCGATATCCTTTTCCATGATATGGGGCTTGATGCATACAAGAATTCTCATGAATCCACCATACACATTAACCGGAACGGATTCAACAAAAATAGAACGAACGTTCACTATTTATTTTTAAAATTTGTGTGAAGTGTTCATCAGCAGGAGCCGGCCCAGTTTTCCGGAACGCAGCCGGGCTGTTTTTTCTCCGAGGCGGGAAGACGATTCCAGGTCCCGGACCAGGATATCGGCCGGACTGTCCAGGGAAACGCCGGTTTCTGACAGCAGGCGGGACAGGCCATCCAGGTATTGGGCGGCCATCTGCCGGAAGTACAGCAGCATGGCTTCAAAAAGAGAGGCGTCAGAAAGAAAAGAGCCAATGGATCGGCATTCCCGGTCTGCCATACCAGCCATTTGCCCGGACAAATACACAGCGGTTTCCGTCAGTGCCCAAAGATTGCCAAGGGCCGCATCCTGTTCGGGAGAATCCCCCTGGGACCTTGACATGTGTTGGGCCAGGGCATCAAGGATAAACATCATGGCCCCTGTGACCGGTCCGGTCATCACAGCATCCTCCAGCCGGCGGAACGGCAGCACCATATCCGGGAATGCCGCGCCTTCGGTTCCCAGGCAGCGGGTCTGGTCCAGGCAACAGCCATCCAGGGAAAGGCCGGCATGGGGAGCAGGTTTAAAAAAAGGAATTGCCATGGGGCCGGACACCTCAAGCCCCGGGCAATCCCGGTCCACCAGAAAGGCGGAAAATTGTTTTTTCGGCCCGGCCTGCCCGGTCACGGCAATGACCACAAAAGCGTCGGCAACAGGCCCGTTGGTGACATGGGTTTTCTCGCCGGAAACCCGGAAGCCTTGTGCTGTTTTTTCAGCGTTTGCGGTCATGAACTTGGGATGGGCCCCTGCCTCGGGTTCGGACACGGCAAGGGCGACAGTGGATTTTCCCCGGCGTATCCGGTTCCATAAACCGGGCTTGTGAAGCGCTTTGCCAGGGACATTGTTACCGTCCGGGTCGTCAAGGCAGGGCTTCAGGAGAACCCCGGCCACCAGATGGTGGATCATCCAGGACAGGGCCAGGCCCAGGTTGCCCCCGGATGCAGCCAGAGCCCTGCCGCCTCCGGTAATGGCCGGGACCGGGCCCCACCTGCCGGCCACCATGCGGCAGGGGTCCAGCAGTCCCTGTTCACCCATGGCCGCCCATATGTCGTGGGGGAATTCATCCCGAGTGCCCAGTTCCGGCCGGGGCCGGACATGGGTTTGGGCAAAACCGGCCATTTTCTCAATCAATGCGCTGTGCGGCATGGACGTCTCTTTTCCTTGTTATGTTTTTAAAGCACCAGATCCTGTATAAATGCCAGTAGCTGGTTTAAATTCCCGCAGGGTCTGGCATCATTGCAATACCGCCGGTACCGGAGCATCTCGCTGTCCCCTGTTCCCCAGAACCGCCGGGATTCCGGGTTGAGCCAGACCAGGCGGCGGCAACGCTCCCGGAGCAGCTCAAGCACGGGTTCCCTGGGATTGAAATAATTGGACCGGCCGTCACCCATGATGATCAATGTGGTTTTCTTGTCCAGATCACTGAGGTGGTCGTCCCTAAACTTCTGAAAGGTCAGGCCGTAGTCGGTCCTGGCATTGTAGTTGATCCGGTCGTCATTAAGGATTTTTTTGACGGCGGTGTTGGCCTCATGGGCCAAAAAGAGCCCGGTGACCTCCAGGGGGCAATCAATGAACACATGGCTTTTGACCCGGGCAAAACAGGCCTGGAGCGAATACAGGATATTGAGCATGAACCGTGCCGTGGACCAGACCGATCCGGAGACATCGCAGAGGGTGACGATTTTTCCCTTGCGCAGGGGGCGGTCCTTACGAACGATCTCCACGGGAACCCCCAGATACCGGGTGGACCGCTGGATGGTCCTTTTCACGTCCACGGCACCTTTCCTGGCTGCTGCAAATCTCAGGGTGGCCACGTCTTCCATCTTCCTGACCCACTGGTCGATCACGTCCTGGACCCGGGCCGTCTCATCCCGGGTCAGGTTGGCAAAGGGAATGTTCCCGAGGTGCGAGAACCGCTGCTCTGTTTCCCCGGTCCGGACAAGCCCGGGATTGTCCGGGGCAGGCTCCTCATTAAGGAATGCCAGGGCCCTGTCCAGGCGCTGCCCGGCCTGCTGCAAAAGGGCTTCTTGGTCCTCATCCGGCACACCCTCCATGCTGCCCAGGAACCGGGGCACCTGTTGCCGAACCCGGTTGGCTGCCAGCATGATTTCCAGGCGGCCGGTAAGTTGCCCCAGGTTTGATTTCACAGCCCCGGCCACCCGGGTTTCCTGGTCATGTATCTCCCGGACCGCTTCGACAAAGGCCCGGGGTTCGCCTGCCATGAACGCCAGCAGGGCCTGTTCCGTGCCGCCGGGCGCATATTCGCCCTGTTCAACCATTTGCCGGAGCCGGTGGTCCAGGTCCGGTGCATCTATTAACGGTTCGCCAGAATCGTCCGTTGCCTCACCGGCCTTGGGCAGACCTTTTTTCATGTCGTGGAAAAAGAGCCGGTAGAGCCGGGAAAACCCGTCCTGCTCCCGCCGGCTCTTGGCAAAATTGGCCTTGAGCACCGTATAAAATATCTGCTCGTTCAACGGTCCGGCCATGTTGAGCTGAGCCAGGCAGTCCAGGGTTTCGGCGGTTGAGATCCGCATGCCGTTGGCCCGGCAGCAGGAGACGAATTCAAGGATAACGGCATCCATGGATGCGGTCAGGCCATTACCAGTTCCCGGAGCCTGGATCTGACCACCCCGTAATCCGCCCGGTGCTTGCACAGGGTGTTGAGGGTGCGGTCCAGGTCTTCCGGGGTCAAATGATCTGTGCCCAGAATCATCAGGGATTTCGCCCAGTCCAGGGTTTCGGAAATACAGGGTCTTTTTTTGAGGTCCAGCTCGCGGATCCCCGCTACCGTGGCCGCCACCTGGTCCAGGAGCCGTTCACTGATCCCGGGCAGCTTCCGGGCAATGATCCGCTTTTCCGTTTCCATGTCCGGGTAATCAATATAGATGTGAATACACCGCCGTTTCAGGGCGTCGCTCATGTCCCGGTAATTGTTTGAGGTGAGGAAGACGAAGGGGCGGGTGTTGGCCCGGACCGTTCCCAGTTCCGGTATGGTCACCTGGAAATCCGACAGCAGCTCCAGGAGAAAGGCTTCGAATTCCGGATCGGACTTGTCCACCTCGTCAATGAGCAGTACCACAGGTTCTGGTGATGAAATTGCGGCCAGCAACGGCCGGGTCTGGATGAACCGGTCTGAAAAAAAAGCATCCTCATGTTGGGCGATCTCATCAACCGCCTTGGCCAGCGAAGCTTCAGGCGATACGATTCCGCTGATTTTCTCTTTGAGCATCTGTGTATAGAGTAGCTGCTTGGCATAGGCCCACTCATACAGCGCCTTTGATTCGTCAAGCCCCTCGTAGCACTGCAGGCGGATCATCTCCCGGTCCAGGCAAAGGGAAATACTTTTGGCCAGCTCGGTTTTGCCCACGCCTGCCGGACCTTCCACCAGTACGGGTTTTTCCGCCTCCTGGGCCAGAAAGACAATGGTTGCGATTTCCCGGGACGGGATATACCCTTTGGCTTCCAGCCGACCCTGAACATCCGAAACACTGCTAAACACCACTCACCACACCTCTATATCGTTCACATTATATATCCACTGAATACCAGCTATCCGGACAAAGGGCAAGGAGAGGATCGGCCCACCATACCCGGGTACGGCAAGATAAGGGTTGCAATGCTGCGCCAAGGCTTGTTAATACAAACCAGACGATCAACAGCATCCATATCAGAAATATGCCCCAACCCTAAGGAGCGATCCATGGTAAACATCGGTCTGATCCAAATGAACGCCATTCCCCTTGATCTCCGGGAAAATCTGTCAAAGGCAGCACATTATATATCGCAAACCGCCAGGGCCGGGGCAGACATCGTGGTCCTGCCGGAAATGTTTAATGTCGGACTTTCTACCGGTGAACAACTCATGGCCCTTGGCGAGGATCTTGACGGGCATACCGTGGGGTGGCTGAAAACCCAGGCGGAAAAGCACCAGGTCTATATCATCACCAGCATCTACGAAAAACTGGACGGCTATTTTTACAACACCATGGTCATGATCGGCAGTGACAGAAGCCTGCAGATTTACCGCAAACGCAACCCCACCTGCCAGGAACGGCTGGTATGGAAGCGATGGCCCGAACCCGGGCCGGGTATTTTTGAAACGTCGTTTGGGCGGGTCGGGGGAGCCATCTGCTTTGATTCCTTTGCCAGGGAAACCTATGAGGGATTCAGGCAAAGCAAGGTGGATCTTGTGGTCATTGTTGCCTTATGGGGCCGGATTCTCCCCATGTTAAAGCACCCGGACTCCTTTTATTTCAACTGGCTGCTTAAACATCAGTCCCACCTGGCGTCAGAGGTGGTGCCGCATCAATATGCCACCCGACTGGGGGTGCCGACGGTATTTGTAAACCAGTGCGGCAGGATCCGGATGCCCGTCACCCATCCCCGCTTTTACCCGTCCCCGGACTGGCCGGACGCTGCGTATGAGTTCATCGGAAATTCCAATATTCATGATGCCGCCGGTAAAAAATTAATACGCCATGTCAATGTCAGGGATGAATTCTACTCCGTGACGGCAGTGGATATTAACAGAGAGGACAACCCGTCTCAGGTATCACGGGTGGATATCCCGGCTGCATACATGAAAAAAGCGTATTACTTTGTTGAACCGCCGTTTATGTTTAAATTATACCAGCACTTGTGCTTTACCGGATTTGAAGAAAAATATGAGGCCATGTGCTGCAGACAAAATAGCGTTGCAGGGAACCAGGCAACTTATGACCAGTGATAAAAAACGCATCAATCCATTGCACCGTTCACTCGACAGGAAGACCACTTGACCGACCCAAGTAAAATATCTTTAGCCGCCGCATTAAAAAGGGATTTGTTCCGTGATACCCGGCACCGGGCCGGGGACCTGGCCGGGCTTTCAGACCTGTTTATCACACGGAGATATTCATCAAAAAGCATGCTGGTCAATGCCGGAGAAAAATGGGAAACGGTTTATTTCATTCACAAGGGACTTATCCGGCTCTTTTATACGGACAAGGAGGGCAGGGAATTTAACAAGGGATTTTTCCGGGAAAACCATTTTTTATGGCCTGTTGCCCCGTCGGCCCGTAAAGATGACAGTCTGTTCAGCATTGTTGCTTTGGAAGACATCAAAGTATCGGTTTGCCGGTTTGATCTTTTTTATTCCTGGCTGTCGCAACACGGCCATTGGGAAAGGTTTGCCTTGCCCTATGCGGAATCCTTTGCCACGGAAAAATTCATGAGGGAGTATGAATTCCTCATCCACTCGGCAACAGAACGATACCAGAATTTCTGCGCCAGGGATCCTGATCTTGCCGGCCGGATTCCGGACTACCATTTGGCATCCTATCTCGGGATCACTAATGTGTCGCTGTCCAGAATAAAAAAATCCATTCGATTTAACATATGTTAATTACAATTCGCTGCATTCCGCTATCCTTCCGGGCAGATGTAAATCTGCAATTTTAGACAAGAGGCAGGATATGGAACAATTGACCGGCAGGACAGCCCTCATCACCGGTGGAAGCGACGGTATCGGCTTTGCCGTTGCCAAGGCATTTGCACGGCAGGGAGCAAACCTGGTGTTGATCGGAAGAGACAGGCAGAAACTTCTCCGAAAAGAAAAGGACCTGATACAGTATGATATTGATATCCTTTCCATCGTGGCGGATATCAGCAACAGGGAATCCATTGCGAAAATTACCCGGCGGACCGGCAGGAGCGATATGCAAATTGATATTCTGGTCAACAATGCAGGTATTGCCCGGTTTATGCCGTTTAAAGACACGGATGAATCCCTGCTGAACGCCCACCTTGATCTGAATGTCAGGGCCCCTTACCTGCTGACCCGGGCATTTTTAGATCATCTCACCGCAGGCCGGGGGAGTGTAATCAATATTTCATCGTATTTTGCCCGGAGAATGCTGCCGGACAGGCCGTCAACAGCATATTCCCTGACAAAGGGAGCGCTGGACGCTTTTACCAAAGCCCTGGCCTTTGAGCTCGGCCCCGGGGGTGTCCGTGTAAATGCCATCGCCCCGGGCACGGTGGCAACCCCCCAGGTGGAAAAAAACATGGAGCGGCTCGACCAGGACGCCCGGGACCGTTTTAAAGCCATGGTCCGGTCCATCTATCCGCTGCGAACAATCGGGGAACCCCGGGACATTGCCGATATGGCCGTTTTTCTGGCATCGGACCGGGCAAAGTGGATCACCGGGGGGATCTTTCCCGTGGACGGAGGACTGACGACGAATTAGCCCCTGTGCTTATCCGGCAGGGCGGCAGTGTGCCCTTGATAACCACCCATCAGGCCAGCAGGACTTCGTCGGTTTCAAACTCCTTTTTGCGGATGTCATTGAACATGGCCACCAGCTTTTTAACGGTAAGGGTCTTTTTTTCCTCCTGCCTGATATCAATGATGATCTCCCCGCCGTCCATCATCAGGAGGCGGTTGCCGTAGTCAATGGCATGCTGCATGTTGTGGGTGATCATCAGGGTGGTCAGGCAGTGGCTGTCAATGAACTTTTCGGTCAGGTCCATGACCATGGCGGCGTTCCTGGGGTCAAGGGCGGCGGTGTGTTCGTCCAGCAGCACGATATCCGGTTTTGACAGCACGGTCATCAACAGAGTCAGGGCCTGGCGCTGTCCGCCGGAAAGCAGGCTGACGTTTTCCTTGAGACGGTTTTCAAGCCCCATGTTGAGTTGTTTCAGTTCTTCCCTGAAATACGCCCGCTTTTGGTTGTTCAGGCTGATCTTCAGCCATTTGAATCCCTTTTCGGCAGTGATCATCATATTGTCTTCAAGGGTCATGTTGGAGGCGGTTCCCAGCAGGGGATCCTGGAAAATCCTGCCGATATATCCTGCCCTTTTGTACTCCGGGTCCCGGGTCACATCCCTGCCCGAGACATGCACGGTGCCGCTTGTGGGTTTGAGGTTTCCCGAAATCAGGTTGAAAAGGGTGGTTTTGCCGGCCCCGTTGCTGCCGATGATGGTGATAAACTCATCCTTGCCAATGGTGAGATCCAGGTTACGGATCACGGTCTTCTCGCTATGGGTGCCGGTGTTGAATGTTTTGGTGATGTTTTTAAGTTGGATCATCCGTCCCCCTTTTCCTTGATTTTTTTATAGTTGGCAAAAAACAGGGAGGCAATGACGAGCAGCCCGGAGATGAGCTTAAGGTCATTGGGCGTCATATGGATATAGTAGCCGTAGAACCTGCCGAAGTACATGATGGCTTTATAAAGCACAGCTCCGAGGATTACCCTGAGGGTCAGTATGGAGATCCGGTTTGATTTGAGCAGGAATTCTCCCAGCATGACCGAGGCAAGTCCTGAGATAACGATCCCCTGGCCCAGGTTGACATCTGCAAACCCGAGATACTGGGCCGCAAACGCCCCGGAAAGGGCCACAAGCCCGTTGGCAAGCCCCACCCCGATGAGTTTCATGGTGTCCGGGGAAATGCCCTGGTTGATCACCATCTGGGTGTTGTTGCCAAGGGCGCCGAACACAAGCCCCATATCCGTATGGAAAAAAAGATCAAGGGAAAGCTTGATGAAAACCACCACCAGGATGAAAAATATCAGGTATGCCCAGGCCTCGGGAATGATCCCGCCGGTTTTTTCCGCAATCACGTCCATCACGTTCCGGACATTCATCAGGGGCAGGTTGGCCCTGTTGGAGAGGATTCTCAGATTCACGGAGTAGAGCATGGTCATGGTCAGAATCCCGGCAAGCAAATGGGGCACTTTCAGCTTGTTGTGTATGGTTGCCGTTACAATGCCGGCACAGGTGCCGCCGGCAAAGGCAAGCCAGGTGCCGGCCAGGATACCCCAGCCGTTTTCAAGGGCCACTGCCATGATCACGGCCCCCAGCGGAAAAGACCCGTCCACGGTCAGGTCCGGAAAATCCAGAATCCTGAATGTGAAAAAAACCCCCAGGGCCATGATCCCGTAGATCAGACCTTCGACAAATATACCTTCAATCATAACCGGTTACGCTTTGGATGAGTGGTTAAAAAAACGGCAGGCACACCCGGGGGGCCTGCCTGCCTTGTGACGCGCATGCATCTTTACTTTTAGTTTACGGGTTTTCCGTTCTTGATGACCGTGGCGGTTTCAAGGATATCTCCGGGGATTTTCACACCGATGGTTTCCGCCACATCCAGGTTTACGATCAGGGTAACGTCCGACGGATCGGTCATAAATTTTGTGGGAATGTCAACAGGCTTTTCCCCGTTCAGGATTCTGGCAACGATCCTGCCGGTGGCAACCCCCATTTTGTAGTAGTCAAATCCCCATGCCGCAAACACGGGGTTGTCTTTTGCCGAACTCGGATCCGCGGACATCACCGGCACCTTGTTCCGGTTTGCCACGCTCAGAACGGAGCCAAGGGCCGAGAAAACCGTGTTGTCGTTGCTCAGGTAGATACCGTCCACCCGTTTGATAATGGCCTGGGTGGCCTGTTTGACTTCGGAAGAATTGGTCACGGTGGACGCGACAAAGCCGATCCCGAGATCCTTGCAGACCTGCTTGGCAATACCGGCAAGCTTTACGGCATTGGCCTCGCTGCTGGTATAGACATGGCCCAGGGTTTTCACCCCTGCCAGCCGGACCAGCATCTCAATCTGCTGCCGGACAGGAGTCATGTCCGATGTACCGGTCACATAGGGCTGGCCTTTTTCAACCGATGCGACAAGGCCGGCACCCACGGGATCTGTTACCGCGCAGAAAACCACCGGCGTTTTTTTCATGGCATTGACAAGGGCCTGGGCTGTTGGTGTGGCAATGCCCACGGCCACGTCAACATTCTGGGCCTTGAATTTCCGGGCGATCTGGGATGCTGTGGACATTTCCCCGTTGGCGTTCTGAAGATCGAATTTCGCCGTGGGAAACGTTTTTTTCACCCCGTCCTGAACTCCCTGCTCAAGTGCGTCCAGTGCCGGATGGGCAACGATTTTCGAGATTCCGATCAATGCGTCACCGGCATATGCGGGCGAAGCAATGTAAAATGCGGCGGCCAGGCATAACAATCCTGTCATTGCGATTTTCAGTACGTTTTTTTTCATAACTTGTCCTTCGGTTAAAATGTCAGTCAAAAACGGTCATTAACAATTATATATATAACATTTCTCAAAATTTCGTTCCGATTCAATTTTCAACTTCAGTGGTTGCACAGCAAATGATGCTTAGGTCTTCAGCATCTTTTTACTGAACAGGACTTCCCATTGTTGTTTCTTTCGGAACATATTTTTGTCATTTGCTATAGTTAACCGAATATTTATAAGAGTTTCTGTAAAAAGAAACAAGTTTTTTATGAAAATCCATGACGAAACCCGCCCGGGGATCTACCCGAACGCCTTGTGCATTACTCTTTTGCAGAGGCTGCTTCCCTGCGGATGGCCGTTACCGTGCGGCCACCGATGCCGTAGTTGTCTGTTGACAGTTCTTCAATGGTGACAACCGCTGTTTTGCCGCTTCTGCCCATGACATTTGAAAACAGGTCGGTGACGCCTGCGATCAGGTCCTGTTTCTGTTGGGTTGTGGGCTGGCCGTCTTCCCGGGTCATTTTGATGCTGATGTAGGGCATGGGGGTTCTCCTTTGTCAAAAAAATAATGCTGCTGCCCAGGAAGACCAGGGCGGCGGCAGCCAGGACCGGAAGGGCAAACCCTCCGGAGATGTCGGACATGAGACCGGCAGCAAACGGGCCTGCGGCCTGGCCGATGCTGAAATAAAAGGTTAACAGGGCTGTGGTGTTGACCGTACTGTCCAGTTTTTTGCCGTAGGCAATGGTCAGGGCGGCGATCCCCACAAAGGTGCCGCCGTACCCCAAGGCTCCCAGAACGGTGCCCGGTATCCCGGGCCACAGTACGGGCACGGCAATGGCCATGCCCTGGACAAGATAAACCAGGGCCAGTGTATTGGCAAGGCCGTGGCGGGCCGCCACCATGGACCAGGCCGGGGTGATGACCAGGGCACCTGCGCCTGCAATCACCCAGGCGTACCCGGACAGGACCATGGACCCGGTTCCCCGCAGCACCATGACCGAGATAAAGGTCCCGGTGACCACATACCCGAGTCCTTCGAGGAAATACGCCAATGCCAGGAACTTCAGGGGACGGGATGTTTTTTTGGGGTGCTGCGATGTATCCGGAGAGCGATGCGCTGCTGTTTCCGGCACCGGGATGAACCAGGCGGCGAAAAATGCCGGCGCCACCATCAGGGCCGTGAGAAAGAGCCATATGCCGGACGGCGGCACATGGCCAGACAACATGGGCACGCAAAGCCCGGATATGACCATGCCCAGGCCCACCCCGCTGTAGATCACACTGAAATACCGTTCCTTTCCCTGCCGGTTCAGCCAGGCCAGGATAAACTCGGACCCCAGGATAAAGGCCACGGCGCTTGCAAATCCCGATGCCAGCCTGGCAGCATGCCAGAGCCAGACCGACTCCACCCACATCACCCCCACGCAGAGGATGTTTGCCCCAAGGGCGGTTAAAAACCGTATGAACATGCGGTCCGCATCCGGCCGTTTCCGGATGCAGTAGAGCGACCCCAGAAGATACCCCAGGTAATTGGCCGAGGCCAGGGCCCCGGACACGGTGTCGGAAAGGCCGAACGCGACCTGCATCAGCGGCAGTACCGGTGTGAATGAGAACCGTGCGATGCCGATCCCCATGAACATGAGCAGGATGCCGCTGCCCAGCACTTTATAAAACAAAGCGTTCAAAATAGGATTTCCTTTCCTGTAAGTGGTATTGCCATCGGGTTGACATAAAGGTATCATTTTGAATAATATGAAAACAAATTATAATTAATGATATGTGATATCAGGTAAGATGATATGGATTCCAACCTGTTAAAAGTGTTTGTGAGCGTGGCGGACAACGGCAGCCTGTCCGCCGCCTCCCGTGAACTTCACTGTGTGCAGTCCAATGTGACCGCCCGGATCAAGCAGCTCGAGGAAAAGGCGGGCCGCCCCCTGTTCCACCGCAAGCCCCGCGGGGTGGTGCTCACCAAAGCCGGGGAAATCCTCTATGAATACGCGTCGGACATTGTGCGGAAACTGGCCGAAGCGGAACAGTCCATGAAACACCTGGACCAATCGGGCAGCCTCAAGATCGGGTCCACGGAATCCAATGCTGCGGTGCGCCTGACCCGGATACTGGTGGAGCTTCACAAGACCTACCCGGATATCTCTTTTACCCTGCTCACAGGCACCTCCTGGGAAATCACGGACCTGCTGCTGGATTACCAGGTGGATGTCGCCTTTGTGAGCCGTTATCCCGACCATCCCGATCTGAAAATCCTGCGCCGGTACGAAGAGATCATGGTGCTGATCGAATCCGCCCTGGGCCCCATTCCCGATGTGGTCCTGGGGTTCCGCCAGGGGTGCGCCTACCGGGAATTCCTGGAGGACTACATGACCCGCATGGGCACCCCGGATTTCAGGACCATGGAATTCGGCAGCCTGGACACCATTCTCGGGTGTGTGGCTGCGGGCATGGGCCGGGCCATCGTTCCCCTGAAAATCGTTGAGAAACTCGGGGATATGGACCAGTTGAATATCATCCGCCTGCCCAAGTCCCAGGAGGTGATTCCCACCTTCATGATCTGCAGGAAAGATGCAGTGCCCATGATTTTAAAAGATCTGTTTGACGTGAATATCCGCCCGTAAAACATCCCGGGCCCGGGACGCATCCGCCATAATTTCACTTTCACTAAACTTTGTTTACCTCAAGTGCAACTTATTTAAATCACAGCTTGATTCCTCCCGACGTCTCATGGTAGTAAAATGCCTCATTTTTTAACCATAGATGTATAAAGGAAAAGTGACGATGATGAACCGCGAAAAAATCACACGTGCGGCAACAGTCCTTTTGGCAGGGCTGGTTTTCCTCACCGCGGGGGCTGCCCAAGCCGCCGGGTACAAAAAAGAGTACAAAATGCAGGTGACCGTGGGTCCCAAGTTTTACTGGGGCATGGGCGCTACGAAATTCGCCGACCTGGTCAGGGAAAAAACCAACGGCCAGATCAATATCAAACCCTATTTCGGGTCTGCCCTGCTTAAGGGGGCGCAACTGAAAAGCTCCCAGATGGTTGCCAAGGGCGTGATCGATTGTGCCCTGGACTCCACGATCAACATCAGCCCGGTGATTCCCGAGGCCAATATTTTCCATCTGCCCTTTTTCCTGAATACCTTTGAAAACCTGGACAAGGTCAAATACGGTGACGCAGGTATGGCTGTGTTCAAGGCCATGGAGAAAAAACGGCTGGCCCCCCTGGCCTGGGCGGAAAACGGATTCCGCCAGATCACCAATTCCAAAATCGCCATCAAAACCCCTGAGGATATGAAAGGCCTGCGGATCCGCGTCGTGGGCAATCCCATGTTCCTGGATACCTTCAGGGCCCTGGGCGCCGACCCGGTGAACATGAACTGGGGAGACGCGGTTGCCGGTTTCCAGCAGGGGGTTGTGGACGGCCAGGAAAATCCCGTGGGTGTATTGATCCCGGTCCAGATCCACCAATACCACCAATACGCCACCCTGTGGAATTACCTGGTGGATCCCCTGATTTTCTACTGGAACCAGCGCCAGTGGAAAAAGTTCCCCGCAGATATCCGGGAGGCCATCCTGGCGGCTGCCAAAGAAGCGGGCCGGTTTGAAACCGCACTGGCCAGGGCGGGTCTGGACGGCAATGTCTCGCTGGACATCCTTAAAAACGAATTCGGCTACACCATGGAGGTGCCCGATCCTGTGGCGTATATGACTGAAAAGGGCATGACCGTGAACACCCTGACCGAAGACCAGCGCCAGGCATTTATCCAGGCCACCCTGCCGGTGAAGGAAAAATGGGTGCCCAAAATCGGTGCGGATCTGTATGAAAAAGCACTGGCAGATATGAAAAAATAGCCGCTGCCTGCGACAATATTTTACAACCGCCCCTGCCGCCAGCGTCATGCTGCCGGCAGGGGCAACACATTTCGGAGGACACCTTGAATATCAGGATTATGGGAATCCGGCTGGACCACTGGCTGGTGGCAATTCTTCTGGCGCTGATGGCCTTGATTGCGTTTTTAAACGTGCTCAGCCGGTATATTTTTCATTTTTCATTTGCCGCCACCGAGGAAATCACCATCAACCTCTTTGTCTGGATGACGATCATCGGCATCGGCATTGCCTTTGAACGGGGCGGGCACCTGGGCATGGTCACCTTTTTCAACCGCTTTCCCCGCCGGTTCAAAAAAGCGTCGGTCCTGTTGTATTCCCTGCTGGCTGCAGGTCTTTTCCTGGTGCTCAACTTGTTCATGATCCAGGCCATTGCCGATGAGATCACCCTGTTCCAGGCCAAATCCGCCTCCCTGGGCATACCGGTGTGGATCTATTATGCCGGGCTGCCCCTGCTGTCGGTGTTTGTATTCCAGGGTATTTTCAGGGATGCGAAAAACCGGCTGTCGGACAGCAGGGACAAGGAGGTCTGATCCGTGGAATTTGTATTGATCCTGGCCCTGTTTTTTGTACTGATGTTTATTGGTGCGCCCATCGGCACCTCTCTCGGGGTATCGGCCACGGCCACCATCATTTATTTTGATCTGGGCGCGGAAATGCTGGGGGTCAACTTTGCCTCGGGAATCGCCTCATTTCCCCTGCTGGCCATCCCGTTTTTCGTCCTGGCCGGCGTGATCCTGCAGCGGGCCGGATTGGCCGCCACCATTGCCGAATTTTTCGAGCTTTTGGTGGGCCGGATGACCGGCGGGCTTTCCATTGTGGCGGTGCTGACCTGCATGTTCTGGGGGGCGCTGTCAGGTTCCGGCCCGGCCACCACAGCGGCCGTGGGCATGATCCTGCTCACCCCCATGCTCAGGAACGGATACGGCCGGGCATTTTCCGGGGCCACCATTGCCAACGCCTCGGACCTGTCCATCATCATTCCCCCTTCCATTGCCTTTATTATTTACGGGAACATCACCTCGGTATCTGTGGGCGCCCTGTTTGTGGCAGGCATTGTCCCGGGGCTGATCACCGGTATCGGCACCATACTGGTGGCCTGGTATATTTCCTACCGCCGGGGGTACAAAGGACTGAAACAACGGGGCAGTATCCAGGAACTGGCCCGGGCCTTTAAAAAATCCATCTGGGCGGTCATGGCCCCGGTGGTGGTCCTGGGCGGGATTTACACGGGTGTTTTCACCCCCACGGAAGCGGCAGTGGTGGCGGTATTTTACAGCCTTTTTGTGGCGGCCCTGATCTACCGGTCCCTGACATGGCCGGACCTGGTCCGGATCCTTGTGGATGCGGCCGTTACCAGCTCGGTGATCATGTTCATCGTGGTCTTTGCCGGTATATTCACCTGGGCGGCCTCGGTCACCGGGGTGATTGACGCCCTGGCCGATCTGATCATCCGGGTGTCCCCCAATGCTGTGGTCATGATCCTCTTGGTGAACATCCTGCTCTTTGCCCTGGGTATGATCCTGGACGCCATTTCCATCTGCTACCTGCTCATGCCCATCCTGATCCCGGTTCTGGGCAATTTCAACATTGATCCGGTATACTACGGCGTAATTTTCATTTCCGCCCTGGCCATCGGCCAGGCCACCCCGCCGGTGGGCGTCAACCTGTTCACCGCAGCCAACCTGGCCGGCTGCGAGGTGGATGAAATCGCCAGGGAGGCCATTCCCTTTGTCCTGATGGATCTTGTGGTGCTGGTTCTCCTGACCCTGCTTCCCGCACTCTCCCTGTACCTGCCCATATGGGCGGGGCTTTACACGCCCTGACAATCCGAATCTTCCCGCCCCCCGGAACCCGGGGGGCGGAAACATATGTCAAAACACCGCTGGATTGACACATCTGGCTGCGGGTTGCCAAACCTGGCAAAAAACGATATTTCCTGGCCATGAAATTTCCGGTGGACCAGGCCTTACCGTGGTGGAATGCCATGGCACAATGGTTGCTTTTAACCCACTGCCGGCCCATCATGTATCCGGCACACCCGAAAATCCGTTGACACCAGACGAGAGGAGATAAACATATGCAAGCAACACCCAACACCATTGATCCGCTTCTGGATCTGCGCGGCAATGTGGCCGTGACTTCAGGCGGCTCATCCGGAATCGGCTATGGCGCGGCAGAACTTCTTGCCCTGAAAGGGGCGGTATCCGTTATTCTGGATATTGATGCCCCGCGCGGGGAAGCCGCAGCCGGGCAAATCTCCCGGCTGGGAGGCAAGGCAGAATTCATTTTATGCGACGTAACATCGGACAAGGACTGCAAAACCGCCATTGATACGATTCACAGTCGCCACGGCAGGATTGACGTTTTGTTCAACAATGCCGGGGTTATCCGCCGCAACACCGTTGAAACCCTTGAAGAATCCGGATGGGATATGGTTATTGACGTGACCCTGAAAGGCGCGTTTCTCTTGTCCAAATATACCGTGCCGGTCATGGCGAAAAACGGCGGGGGCAGTATCATCAACACCGGGTCCGGCTGGGGGCTCAAAGGCGGGGACAAAGCCGTCTCCTATTGCGCAGCCAAGGGCGGGATCGTGAACATGACACGTGCCATGGCCATTGACCACGGCCCCCAGGGCATCCGGGTCAATTCGGTCAGCCCCGGCGACATTGACACCCCCCTGCTGCGGGACGAGGCCAGGCAACTGGGTGTGGATGATGAGGCCTTCATGGCAGAGGCTGCGGACCGCCCCCTGAACCGGGTGGGGGTTCCCGGGGATGTGGCCAATGCGGTCCTCTTTTTTGCCAGCCCCATGTCCGCATGGGTCACGGGCGCCAACCTGACCGTGGACGGGGGTGGGCTGGCCTGACCGGACACCCCGGAGAACAAAGGCCCGCCACCTGTCTGCACAAAGCATTGATTGACCGTCCTGTACGGGGTATGATGCAATTTTGGACGCACGCAAACAAAACGAGTCGATGAACAGAATAAAGGACAGGTTATGAACGTCTGCTTTGAAGGAAATGTGCTGGAAGAGTTGCTGGGTCTTTTAAAACTGGAGAAAATCGAAGAGAATATTTACAGGGGGGACAGCCAGGACCTGGGATTCGGCAATGTGTTCGGCGGCCAGGTCCTGGGACAGGCATTGTCCGCAGCATCCCGGACCGTGGACGATGACTGGGGAGCCCACAGCCTTCACGGCTATTTCATGCGGCCCGGGGATGCCACCCTTCCCATTGTCTATACGGTTGACCGCCTCAGGGACGGCCGTTCGTTTTCCACCCGGGGGGTCAAGGCTGTCCAGAACGGACAGGTGATCTTCTCCATGTCCGCCTCATTTCACAGGGGCGAGCAGGGATATGCCCACCAGGATACCATGCCGGACATCAAAGGGCCGGAAGGCATTGAAAACGAGGCGGAAATGGCAAAGCGGCTTTCCAAGCGGATCCCTGAACACCTCCTTGGCCGGTTGCTGTGCAAAAAACCCATTGAAATCCGGGTGGTGAACCCGGTCAATCCCTTTGATCCCGAGCCCATGCCCCCGGAAAAATACATATGGTTCAGGGCCATTGACAAAATCCCGGAGGATGCGGCCATCCATCGCTATATGCTGGCATATGCCTCGGACTTCCACCTGGTTTCCACGTCCCTGTATCCCCACGGCAAAACATTCTGGTCCCCGGACATGCAGGTGGCCAGCCTGGACCATGCCATCTGGTTTCACCGGGATTTCAGGATGGATGACTGGCTTCTCCACGTGACCCGGAGCCCCAGTGCCAAAGGCGGGCGGGGAGTGAACTTCGGCGATATCTATACCCGGGACGGCACCCTGGTGGCCAGCGTGGCCCAGGAAGGGCTGCTCCGCAGGCTTAAAAAAGAATAAACCGGCCTCACAGCGGTTCTCAACATTCCGTTCCAATTCAATTTTTTGGCTTCAGTGGTTATAAGGCAAATGAAAAGGGAGGGCGCGTCGGCCCTCCCTGCTTATCTTCCGGACTTCCGGCCGGATCAGGTTCCGGACGTCATCTCTGCCTTAAGGTCTTTTTTCAGGATTTTGCCTGTGGCGGTCATGGGCAGCGCCTCTCTCAGGTGGATCACCCGGGGATATTTATAGGCGGCCATCTGTTCTTTTGCCCATGCCAGAATATCGTCTTCACTGACATCTGACCCTTCCCTGGGCACGATGCAGGCCACGATTTCCTCACCATGGCTGTCATGGGGCACCCCGATTACCGATGCCAGGGAAATGTCCGGATGGGTGAGCAGCACCTCTTCAATTTCCCTGGGGTAAACATTGTATCCGCCCCGGATAATCATGTCCTTGACCCGGTCCACGATATAAAAGTAGCCGTCTTCATCCTTTTTGCCCAGATCGCCGGTGTGGAACCATGTGGTGCCGTCAAAGGCTTCGGCCGTTGCCTCGGGCTTATTGTAATATCCTTTCATGACATTATGGCCCCGGATCACCACTTCTCCCACCTCGCCGGGCGGTAGAGGCTTATTGTCCCCGTCAAAGATATCCACTTCCACCCCCCAGATGGGCGTGCCGATGGAGCCCGGTTTTCTCTGTTGATACAGGTGGGTGAAGGTGGCCACCGGACAGGTTTCGGAAAGGCCGTACCCTTCCAGGATGGGAATCCTGTACTTGTTCTCGATCCCTTTGATGATCTCAACAGGCAGTGAGGAAGCCCCGGCAATGCCGACTCTCAGGGTCTCTGCAATTTTGTCGATATCGAACCGTCCCTCTTTATCTTCGTGGTTGAGCAGGGCCCAGTACATGGTGGGCACACCGGCAAAAATGGTGGCTCCCTCATCCTGAATAGCACCCAGCACAGCCTCCGGTGAAAATTTGGGAATCATCACCAGGGTGTTCCCGCTTGAAAACCCCGCGTTCATCTGGCAGGTCTGGCCAAAGGAATGAAACAGTGGCAGCACCAGCGCATGGACATCATCCGGGGTGAGCTGGAACAGATGGCGGGACCCGATGGCGTTCATCACCATATTGGAATGGGAGAGTTCCGCGCCTTTGGGAAATCCTGTGGTGCCTGAAGTATAGAGGATCACGGCCGTGTCTTCCGGATTTGTCGGTTCCGTATCGCACTCGGCCTCTGCCCCGGCAGCCAATTGGCCCAGGGTCTGTGTGCCCTCAATGGGTGACGGTGCTGCCGGGTCTGCGGTAATCACGCAGAAGTGGCGGCACCCCTCGGCCTGGCTGAACCCCTCAAATCCCTGTGCGGCCATGGGCAGTTCCGGTGTTCCCTGGAAGCAGAAATAGGCCTTTGCCTCGCTGTCGTTAAGATGGTAGGCGATTTCCCGTCCCTTGAGCAGTACGTTGATGGGAACCACCACTGCGCCTGTCTTTAAAATCCCGTAATACACCATGGGAAAATATGGCAGGTTCAGGCAGCTCAGGGCCACTTTGTCCCCTTTCCCGATTCCCATCTGTTTCAGTGCATTGGCCACTTTGTTGACCATGGCCGCCACCTGGGCAAAGGTCATGCTTTTGTCCTGGAATACAATGGCCTTTTTGTCGGGAAATTCCCTTGCACTGTGTTCAAACGTACTGACAAGATTTAACATTGAACGCCTCCTTGACTAATGGGGTTGCGGATATTGTCCCGGCATGAGCCGTGCTGCCGGGAATCCTTATGTGTTCAGGACATCGCCCGGCGCACGAGAACGGCCAGACGATACCCGATCATGGCAATGCATTCGGCATCCAGCCAGGCATCCACACCGGGCCGGAACAGGACGGAGCAGGAGGCGGGGAATTCCTCCTCGGCATCATTGAAAAGCAGCAGCATGGGAACCTTGGGAAGGGCCGGGATTTCAAGGGCCAGATCGTAGCGAATATCCATATCCGGCGTCCTGGCGCCAAGTGTTTCCGTAATGTTTACCGCATCCGGCAACCGGCCGGACAGGACATTGGCAATGGCGCCTTCCACATTGTCTTTGAAATACACGGTGAGCGGGCCGGCCTCTTTCAAATCGCGGAATCCTTTCCATTCGCCGGCCGGGGCGGAATCGCCCTGCCCCGGGGCATCCGGGGCCATGATCAGATGGCGGGACAGGATAATGCAGGTGTCATATCCGGGCCGCCTGCCGTCCGGGCCGGTGATGCCCGAAGCCGATACCCTGTAGGTGCCTCCAAAGTAAGGTATCCCCACCACGGGGCCATCCGGTTCCCGGTCGGCCTGTCCCCCGATTGCAGGACCCAGGGACATCAGATCCAGATCCGCCATCTGACGGAGATAATCTTCATAATGCTGCTCAAATACCGGTGATACCAGAGACATGGGCGTGCTCCTTTCATGGGTCGCATTTTTTCGCAGGACAGCCAACACATTATTTGAGAACGTTATATCCGGTTCTCCTGAAAAAGCAATACTTGTTCCGGGCTTTTTCAGGAGAACCGCCAATGGCTTCCGCATGTTTTCAGCCCGCCCCTGGCCATTGCTCGTTGGCCCGTTTTCAGGATTACGGAAAAAAATCATTTTGGAATACCGGCAGGGGCTGTGGTATAATTTCAGAAAACACCTGAATCGTATAAACCAAACATAATTTTTCGCGGTCTTTTCCCGAGGAGGCAGCCATGGAAACCGAATTCGCAGCGCCTGAACGGGCGACAGAAAAGGAGCTGGCATCTGATATCAGTGATATCCGAGACCTGGTGCTGGTCCGGGAGCTGACCCAATTGATTCCGGACGCGTTTTTGATCCTGAACATTCACCGCCAGATCATTTATGCCAACCCCACCATTGCACGGCTCATGGACATTTCGTCACCGGAACGCATTTACGGCATGCGGCCGGGGGAGGCCCTGAACTGTATCCATTCCAAGGCGATTTCCGAGGGCGGCTGCGGGACCAGCCGGCACTGCAGGTACTGCGGTGCGGTCAATGCCGTTCTTGACAGCCAGGATGCCCCCGGAACCATGAAAGTCAGTGAGTGCCGCCTGGTTACGGGCACCCGGAACCAGTCTTTTGATTTCAGTGTCCGGGCCAAAACCCTTCATCTTCTGGACCGGCATTTTACCCTGGTCATTGTCCAGGACATTTCTGCGGAAAAGCGGCGTACCATACTGGAACGGTTGTTTTTTCATGATATCCTGAATACGGCCGGAGGCCTCCGGGGTATTTTCGACTTGATGCAGCAAGCCACCCGGGAAGAACTGGACGAACTGCTGACCCTGGCCGACGGCTCGATCCAGGCCATTACAAAGGAAATCCATGCCCAGCGGGACCTTCTGGCGGCGGAGCAAAACCGGCTCGAACCGGAATGCTGCCGGGTCAATACAATGGATATCCTGACCGGGATATCATCCGGATACAAGGACCATCCAAGAACCCGGAGCGGGGACCTGCGCATTGATCCCAAAGCGGTCTCTGCGGAGTTAACCACCGATCCCATCCTGTTGGGCCGCATCATCGACAACCTGGTCAAAAACGCCCTGGAAGCGGAATCCGAAGGGGTTGCCGTTACCATGGGGGCGGCGGCAGAGACCGGGCAGATCGAATTCTGGGTCCACAATCCTTCGGAAATGCCGGACAAGGTAAAATTCCAGGTGTTCCAGCGCTCTTTTTCCACCAAAGGAGAGGCCAGGGGACTCGGCACTTACAGCACCCGGCTGCTGGGAGAAAATTACCTGAACGGAAAGGTGGGATTTACCAGTGACCGGGAAACCGGCACCCGGTTTTTTATCCGGCTTCCGGTTGAGGCCTGATACCGGCCCTGCGATTCACCAGCCGGCCGGGCCGGACATATCCGCCTTTTTCTTTTTGACGACCTGGACCCGGATGGTCCTGAAAAGATTGGCCAGCACCAGGACCATCAGTCCCCAGAATATCGCCCAGGCCGTGGTGTCAAAATTGGATTCCCCTGCCACAGCCGCATACACGTAGGGGATAATGGTATTGGCAATCACAATCAACCCCCACCCCAGGACCCTGGGCCATGCCAGGACATCGCCGATCAGAGCGTTGACCAGCCGGGCCGATCCGATAATGAACGGCGGTACCGTTACCATGTCAAAATAGAGGAAAATAAGCGGGTCGATTCCCCGGCTCCGGAGCAGATCCCCCACAACCCAGTATTTGACCACATCGTACACCCATAAGAAGCAGATGCCGCCGCATTCATGGGACTTCCGTATTTTCAGGGCCACCTATATATTGTCCTCGACCACATGAAAGGCAATTCTGGAACCGGTAACCGAGCTTCTGCCCGAATGGAGAAAGGAAAGCACCCAGACCGCCTGGATAAAGAGGATCATCCCGGGGGTCCACAAGGCATTGATACCGGCGTCAAGGTTGATGCCGGCCGCATTGGTTTCCGGGAAGACCACCAGGATCACACCGGTATAGGCAACGGCGGCAAGGGCCATGATCTGGTACATGGAAAACTTGCGGTCGCCCCTGAAATCCGCCCGGAAGAACTCGGACACCACCCGCCAGACCTGGGTGACTACCAGGGTCTCAATCAATGCGGCCCCGGCCATGCCGTTGAGGAACAGCCAGGTGCCCACAAGGCCTGAAATGGTATAAATGACCGCGGTGATCATCTGGATGGGAATCATTTTTTCCCCGTCCATGCCCGAGGCATAGGATACTTTTTTGGTTTTCCCGGTAAACACCACGTTGAACCGGGAAAAAATCCGGCGGGTAGTAGGAGAACACTGGGACAGGGGTTTGCCGTAACAGCATCCGAAGCTGAGGCAGGCAAGCCGCCCCAATGCCTCCCCAAAGGTATAACCGATGCTGACACAGGCCATCATCACGGCCACAGGCACGTAAAACCCATGGGCTGCACCAAGGGTCTGGTTGACCAGGGTAATGATCCAGGGCGCGGTCACGGCACCGGCAAACACGGCACCGCCCACGGTCAGGGTGGCCTGTTTTTTCTCAACGATCCCGGCAATAATCCGGGATGCGGGAATGGTAACCACCAGGACCAGGAAGGTGATCAATACCAGGGCCGATACCGGAACATGGGCCGAGGCCGCCAGGATCACGGCCATGACCACGCCCAATGTATAGGCATTGGCGGACAACAGCCCGTACCAGGTCAGGTTCATGCCCTTCCACTGGCCCTGGCCGCACTTTTTCACGGGCAGGGCCGCCACCATTTGCCATCGTTCCTTGGGCAGGGTTAAAAACCCCCACCCCAAGATTGAAAACATCACGACTGCCAGACCAATGATAAAAAACAGGGGACTCATTGTCTCTCTCCTTTTTCAGGGGGTGTGGGATACGGGGAGCCGTTGCCGTTTAAAGGCAATGCCCCGGTGTGTTGATCAAAACCTGCAGCAACCCCCCGGCCGATAACGGACCGGACCCGGACCTCGGTTTCCACCAGGGGACGGCCGAAACCGCTTGAAAACCGGCTCACGGCATCAGTGCGCTCCAGATTTTCCACGATATCCGTTGAAAACCGGATTTTTCCGCTCTGGAAAATCAGAATGGTGGTGGAGCTGCCCGGCCGGAACAGGCTTTTGGGGCAGCCTTTTTCCAGGAACATGCCCGGGACCACATCTGCGGGGTCCCGGTAGCGGTCCCGGCTGTAACACTGGACAATGTCGCCGATCATCATGGCCACCACTTCCACCATGGCCACCAGCCCGATACGGGTGCCGCCCGGCACGTCCGTATCAATGACGGTGACCACCCGGCGGTTTTTAGAGTACGGGGTAACGGCCCGGACCACGGCTCCCGGATTACAGGAGTGGTAACATCCGTCGATTTCGTAAATATCCGCGACCCGGCCGGCCACCGGGGTATGGTTGTAATGGTATTTCTCAGGGGTAAGGCGGCAGACCGCATAATCGCCATGGTCAAAGGCACGGCACCAGTTCTGCTTATCCGGCCCCACCAGTTCGGAAAAGTTGAAAAACTTGTCTTTGATAAAAATGGCGCTTTCCCGGGAAAACGAACCGAGAAGTATTCTGGAGTCTGCCGGGGACACCACCGCACAAGGGTCTTCCGGCATGGGTCTCAGATCGTGGTACCGGATCTGCCGTTCAAACACCTTGCGGTAGGAATCCAGGGCGCAGGGATCGCCGTCCACCTCTGCCAGATCTATTCCGTGGGAGGCCAGGAACGCA
Source organism: Desulfobacter sp. (assembly GCA_036881925.1). Taxonomy (GTDB): domain Bacteria; phylum Desulfobacterota; class Desulfobacteria; order Desulfobacterales; family Desulfobacteraceae; genus Desulfobacter. Next base: position 148,333 of record JBAJNJ010000001.1, on the reverse strand, counting down.
TCCCGGTCTTTGGGCGGGGATCTGAAGGGAAGGTCATAGGATACCGCGCCCAGGACAGCGGACATCCGGCGGGAAACCAGCAGGTTGAACAAAAACCCGGCATTTTCCCGGACAGAAGAATAAATGGCATTGACGACGGGGTCGCCGATCAGGGTTTCGGTCCTGACCGCCTGTGTTTCACGTTCGATGTACTGGTGTTTCATTGGTTTCATCACGGGGATTATGCCTTTGAATTGTTTTGAAATCGTTATCGCCTGGCTAAGATTGGGTGTGCCCCGGATTAACGGAAATAGGGTTAAGGGAAGTAGGATTAAGAAAAATCAGGAGGAAATCACAATGTTACCGGGCAGCCCCGTCCCAGGCCTGTATGTCCCTGCCCACCACCAGGACCACCAGGTAAATCAGTTTCCGGAGGCGTGAGGCGGTCAGGGTATTGTCGATAAATTCCTGGCGGACGGATTTGAGAAATGCGAACATGTCCTCCTGACCGAGAATCCGGCCGATGGCATTGCCGTATGCCGTATCCCTGTACCTGGCCCAGAGGTCCATTTTTTCAAAGGCTTTTTCCAGTTGGTCAAATCCCTGCCGGATATGGGCCTGTTTCAGGGTGTGGGCGTAATACTGCTCGGCCCTGGCATTAAAGGCCCTGCCAGTCATGGACATGGGGGGGCGGTTTTCCTTTTCCAGAATACCGGATGTGAGCCGTCCCCAGGCGGCATTCACCTCCGGGCGGAGCACCCGTTTTTCCAGGTCGTCGATCACCGGTGCCAGGCGGAAGGCTTCCACCAGGTCGGCGCCGTCCGTCCGGATCATGGAGATCAGGGCTTTCTGGTATTCTTTGACCAGTACCCGTGTATATCCCGGGTACCGCCGGCTGGAGCGGGTTTTAGACGCATGCTTGAGAATATCGGCCAGGAATTGATTCCGGGTGCGGGTTTTGACAAAAAAGGTGGGAATACCAATGGCCGTACAGAAAAAGACCTGGCGCCGCTCACTCTCAACCGCAGGGCTGTCCGGGATCATGCCGTGGCAGACCTTGCCGGTATACATGTATTTCTGGGCCAGGGCCGTAATGAGCAGTTGCAGATCCGCCGCCCCGCCCATATCCCTGGGAATATTTTCAAATACGGAAAAATACCGGTGCTCAAACCCGGAATACCCCATCTGGTGGAACTTTCTCATCCGGACCAGCTGGTACAGGGGCATGCGCTCGTCAAACACGCCCATCTCGCCCAGATCCCGCTTCAGCCGTTCTTCACTGTCCGGGTTCCCATCCAGGCAGGGGCTCTGGAAAGTGCTCAGCACCGAGGTAAAATAATCAATGAGCCGGGCATCGGGAATAAAATCCCCTTTCAGTCCGAACATCCGGCTGATGAGCCGGTCCAGCCAAACCGGTCCGAACGGAGTCAGGGCCTTGCCCATGACCTTGAGGCCCGCCTTTTTCTTCCAGCGCCGCCAGATCATCCTTAAATGGGTGTTTGTCAGCTCATGGGGCAGGAACCCCAGCACCTGTTCGGGATGAAAATCCTCAAAATCCAGGCGATGGGGCGCGGCGCTGTAGGTGGTGGCAAACAGGGGCAGAAAATGCTCACAAATTTTGATGGCCAGGTCCCCTGTGAATTTTTCATCTCCCGGCGTCAGTCCCGATTGGGGGTCTGCCATCAGTTTTGACAGTTTCAGGCTGCCCATGCTCACATGGGTGCCGTTGTTTGCCAGGCTGATATTCGAGGTATTGGGCATGACCACCAGGTTGGTGGTGATGACCCCGGCCTCCCTGGGCCGGCTCACCGCATTGAGCTGGCTTCTGGAAAGCACCTTATGGCAGACGCTCATGTAATCTTTTTTATCTTCGCCCCGGTCCCAGCCGGACAGGCAGGGACTCATGAACAGCTCCCGGTAAAAGGCATCCGAAATCACGTCATTGAGGCGCTTCTGGTCGCCCGGGGGCGTGGCGGAAAAAAAGACATTCACATCCTGCCCGTTTTCCCTGAGGAGGAATTTATCACCGGCATAGGCCACCAGGGCCTGGGTCAGCAGGAAGCGGATCAGGGTTTCGCCAGCCAGTTTGTCTCCCAGGCCTGAGGTGGATTCGGATTTGACCGGATAAAAGGAAAACAGTTCCGGTGAGGAGTTGTCATTGGAAAAATGGGCCAGCATTTTTTCGCCGCATACCCGGACATGCACCGGCAGGTCCCGCTCTTCTCCCACAGCATCGGCCAGGGAAAGCTTGAGCAGGTAACTCACCGGAATACGGACCCAGGCATCACCGTCCCGGTCAAAGACAAATGCCCCGGCATCTTCCCGGTAACCGGACCCGGGGTTGGATTTATCCGCTTTCAAATCCCGGTTGAACACCTGGTTGGCAAAGGAGTTCAGGACATGGCGGGGAAACCGGACCCAGGAATTTTCCCATGCCGTCCCGTCCTTTTCCTTGAGAAAACGCTCAAGGGCCATGACCCGCTTTTCCGGGGTATCCCCTGCCCTGGCCTGCTTGACCAGGTTTTTATAATAATTGGATGCCTCAATGGTCAGGGCCAGGTCCACATCCGCCCGCCGGCCCGACACAACGGCCTGGAATTCATTTTCCGCTCCTGCCGTGGCATCCCCGCTGCAAAAGGGAAGCGAGCGAATAAACCGGTCCGGGGAGGTGTTGTCAATACCGATTGCACCGGCAATATGGCCGATGTCTCGTTGTGGTGCAAGGCCCTGGTTATGTCTGCTTTCTTCTCTGACAGCCGCAATCATTTTTTGTTTCCGATCTTAAAGACGTTGAAAAATTACTCTGGAATTCTAGGGCGGAGTATGCGGCACAATTGTTTCAGCGATGTTATGGAGGTGCTAAACTTGTGTGTGAAACATTTTTTTCCGGCGGGTGGCCGGGAGACGGGGAAGACGGAGGAAAACCCGGGGAATGGTAAAAACAGAACTGCCGCCCCGGCTGCATACGCGTCCGGGACGGCGGTTTGGAAAATAGCGGAATTGCTTATTGTTTAGGGGAGTGGGGTGTCCGTATATGCCACACCGGCATCGTCCGAGCTGTGGGGGGGCATTTCTTTGCCCGCAGCCACATCCGGCACCCATTCAGGGTTGAGCAGTATGGATTTTCCGGACAGCACCAGATCTGCATCGGCCAGGGCTGCCTCGGCACTGGCACGGTCATGGATCTTTCCGCAGATCATCAGGGGCAGGTCTGTGGCCTCCCGGGTGATGGCGGCCATGGTCTTTTCCGTGCCAAAGGCCTTTTCGCTGTAATCGTAGGTGGAGACAGAAATACCGTCAATGGGTTCGTTTGAAAACAGTCCGATCATTTCCTGCCACTCTGACGCGTCTGCAAACAGAGACTCTTTCATATCTGCAATGCCCCAGTTGGAAATCCGAACCACCAGGAGCCGGTCCATGGGAATCTCCGGCCGTACGGCCTGGATCACCTCATGGATGAACCGGAACCGGTTTTCCATGGACCCGCCGTAATCATCTGTGCGCCGGTTGCTGTAGGCAGACAAAAACTGGTTGAGCAGATACCCGTGGGCGCAGTGCAGCTCAAACCCGTCAAAACCGGCCTCCATGGCCCCTCTGGCCGTTTCCACAAACCCGTTGATCACATGGTCCATGTCAAACCGGCTCATTTCCCGGGGCAGGTCATAGGGCTTGCCTGTCATGGGATTGTCCTGGACCGGTGTGATGGCGCTGGGCGCGATGACACGGTCGGCCGGGTTCACCCCGGCATAGGCCATGCGGCCGCAGTGAAACGCCTGGCAGATGGATATTGCGCCATACTCGCGAATCTCATCGGTCACCGCTTTCCAGGCACCCACCTGGTCCTGATTCAATATCCTGGCCTGGCCCGGATATCCCTGGGCGCTTTCATAGTCGGTGACAATGGCTTCGGTGTATATCAGTCCGGCGTTGTTCTTTGCCCGGGTGACCAGAAAATCCAGTACATCCTGCCGGGGGATGCTCTCGGCACCCGCGGACATACGGGTCATGGGGGCCACGCCCAATCTGTTTTTAAAGGTGAATTCATTGATGGTAAACGGCGAGAAAAGCGATGCACTCATGTGAGTCTCCTTGAATGTTATGTCTGATGCCTATGAAGTATCTGTTGTTTAAAGGCCACCTCTAATAATGGTCTTTTGGTCCGATTTCTGCGTTGCTGCAAAATTTTAATCCTCGAAATACGCAATGTATTCCTCCGGTTAAAATTTTGCCGCGCCTTGAACTCAAATCAAAATCCTGATTATTAGAGGTACCCTAAAATGTTATTTTTTTTCGCAGGGCCTTGATTTTCCCATGCTTGTTTTTGGAATCAAGACGCTTCCGCACCGATCCCCGTGTGGGCCGGGTGGGTTTGCGTTTCCGGGGCGTCTTTAATGTGCTGCGGATGATTCCGGCCAGGCGCTCCAACGCGTCGAGCTTGTTCTTTTCCAGGGTCCGGAAGGTCTGGGCCTTGATGACGATCACCCCGTCCCGGGTGATCCGGCGGTCTTTCAATGCCAGCAGCCGTTCCTTGTATACCTCCGGCAGGTCTGACGCCCGGATATCAAAACGGAGATGCACGGCCGACGATACCTTGTTCACATTCTGGCCCCCCGGCCCCTGGGACCGGATGGCCTGGAAGGTGAGATTTGTCTCGGGTATTTGGACTTTGTTTGAAATTTTCAGCATGATTATGATTCATTCCCCGGAATCTGCCGGACAGCCAATGCCCGCAACAGGCACGCCGCGTTTAACTCGGATTCAGGACCATGTCCACATGGGGGATGTTATCCTCCAGGTAAGGCGCCGAAGAGACCCGGAATCCATGGGAATTATAGAACGCGGTCAGGTACTCCTGGGCCCCGATCTCGATTTTGACGCCCGGCCAGTGCTGTTCGGCCAGTTCAATGGCTTTGTCCACGATTTTATGGGCCAGCCCGCTTCTTCGAAATTCCCGGTGAACCGCCACCCGGCCGAGACTGACCCCGGAATAGGAAACGCCCGGGGCAAGGATTCTCAGGCATGCCGTAATCACCTCTTCCGGGCCGTATTGCCAGACATGAATGGTCTCCGGGAGGGTGTCCTTCCCGTCAAGCTCCGGGTACGGGCACTCCTGCTCCACGACAAACACATCCGACCGCAGCCGGAGCAGGTTGTATAACTCACGGGTATCAAGATCATCAAACCGCTTGATCTGCCACACCTTACTCATCAGGACTCCTTTATCCCGCCGTATTGTTCATTCATCCGCTGTTGTCATATTCCGCAGGGCATGACCTGCCCCGCGCTTTATTGAAAATACCTGAATCCGCCACAGATGAAAAGCGCTCTTTTGGTCAGGGAGGATTTGGATTTAATCTTCCGTATAATATTTTTCCATGCAGTCCGGGCAGATCCCGTGGCTGAGCTGGGCATCGGTATGCTCGTAAAGATAGGCCTCGAGCTGCTCCCATATTTCCTGGTCATTGCGGATCTTATGGCAGTGCATGCAGATGGGAATAATGCCCTGGAGCTGCCGGACCTGTTCCATGGCCATCTCAAGCTTGGCGTTTTTCTTTTGAAGGTCCCGGGTCATGTTGCTGAGTTGCTGGTTGAGGTTTACGATTTCTCCCTGCATCAGGGAAAAGTCTTCGGCATCGGTATGGCCGAACGCCAGCACATCGGTGCCTGGGCAGTCGTCCTGTGTCAGAAAATGGAAGTAAAAACTCTGGAGGTCCCCGTCGGTCGATGCAATACTCAACAGGAGGGCATCTTCGGAATCCACGGCCTCTGCCATGTCAAAGGAATCATTGAAATTCACCAGGATGTCCTGGAAATACCGGAACGCGGATTCTCCACCCAGAAATCGGGCGGCATACCGGTTCATCCGGAAAATGGACCCGTCTCTTCCCAGGGTCAGAAAAAGAATCGGGGCGTGATCGGTCAGGTAGCGAACAAAAGCACTGCTATCCATGGGCTAAAATACCTTCGAGTTCATCCAGTCCGGGAACATAATTGATATTGGCAACAGAGGAGAGCATTTTCTCACCGCCCAGGGCAAATGCCTGTCCCCCGACCATCAGGTCTGTCCGGGAGAAATTGGACTGGATGGCCCGGATTTCCTTTTTCAGCCGGGGCAGGTTGAAATACACACTCAGGGAAAGGCCGATCAGGTCGGGCCGGACTTCGTCTATAAAGCCGAGCAGTTGTTCCATGGGCGTATTGGCCCCCAGGAAATAGGCATCCCATCCGTGAATCTCGCAGAAATCCGCGACGATTTTCCCGCCGACCTGGTGAAACTCGTTTACAGCACATGAAATCACGACAGAACGCGTTTTCTCCTCTTTTGCGAACAGCTCCGGATAGATCAGGCTGAGAAGGCTTTCCGTAATCGCGGTTGCCAGGTGCTCCCTGGCAACGGAAATTTTGTTGGCTTCCCACATCAGGCCCACATCGTAAAGGCTTTTCTGGAACAACTCCAGGTAAAGGGTTTTGATTTCCACCCGGCGGTCCAGAAGCGATGTAACGGTTTCTGCACACCGGGTGCGGTCTCCCTTGATCAGGCATGCCAGGTAGTCCTGGTACATGGTTTCAGTGAGCATGGCCGGCCTCCCCATCCCCGGGTTCCGCAGGCAGGTCCGTCAGTTTTACAAACAGGGGGATATTGACGATCAGCCATTTATAATAAGGAGAAACCGCCTGAAATGTTTCCGGGGACAATTCACTTTCCAGCGTGTCCGCCCATATGTTCAGGTTGGCGGCCCAGTAGGTGGTGTTGAATCCATGGGCCCGGTAGGTCCGGAACACCCAGATCACCGTTTCAACAAGAACATCGGCATTGAAATCGGAAAACATCGCATCCATGAATCTGGCAAAATTGCGGTTATTGTCAACAGCCATGTCCAGGTTTTTCCGGTCCCCGATCAGTTGTTCAAGGTCGGGCCTGTCGGCGATAACGCGGCTGCATTGGGCAGCCATTTCTCCGGCGCGGGACGAAAATTCCTTCCCTGCCGCTTCAGATACCTTGTCCAGATTTTGTGCGGACGTTAACAAACGTTCTTTCATCTACCTCCCCGCAATATGACTCCATATTTTCAAATACTATAGGGTTTAATGTGTGGCTGGTGGGTTTTACTCCGGGCATTCCAGGCGAGCAGTACTTTTTTTATTATGTATAATATTCAACTTAAAATCAAGGTATATCGGATGCTACCCCCGCCTTGCAGATATAAGGGCGAATGCGCTATATAAAAATGCATGGATTCGATTTACAACACACTATACCGGCAACTGGACCGGAACCGGCCCTTTGCCGTTGCCACCATCCTTTCTCACAAGGGCTCCACGCCCAGGACATCCGGCACCCGCATGGCAATCTTTCCGGACCGGACAATTCTCGGCACCATCGGGGGTGGTACGATTGAGGCGGAGGTAATAAACGCGTGCGCCGCCATGCTTGCAGACGGCGGCACTCAAGTTTCGAAAATCACATCCTTTGTACTGGATACCCATGCCAAGGCCGGTCTGGATATGATCTGCGGCGGGGAACTCCGGGTCTGGATGGAAATCTTCGGTCCCGGCACGTCCCCGGATCTCAAGGCGGCCTTCCGGGAAGCTGCCGCACTGGAGCAGGAGGGTCTGCCCGGTCTGATGGTGTCTGAATTAAAACCAGGGCCGTCAGAAACATTTAGCGTTGAAAAAGCCCTGATCCCGGCAGACGGAGCCCCGCCGGGTACCTGCGATTTTTCCCCGGATATTGTCCGCAGCATCCGCAACGCCGCGTCCGGAATCTCCGGGATTGCAAGGCTGGCCATTAACGGCAGGGATATGATTATCGAGCCCTTATTGTCCGGCCCCACCCTGTACATTTTCGGCGGCGGCCATGTGGGATGGGCACTGGCCCAGATGGCGCACCTTGTGGCCCTTCCCTGCGTGGTGGTTGACGACAGGGAGGAATTTGCCAACGCACTCCGTTTTCCCCATGCCCGGTCCGTTCATGCCATCCCGGGATATGACCGAGTCGACAGTATTGGCGTGGATGAAAACAGCTATGTGGTCATCCTGACCCGGGGCCACCTGTTTGACGAGCGTGTCCTGGAACAGGCCCTGAACACCCCTGCCGCCTATATCGGGATGATCGGCAGCCGGAGAAAGCGGGATATTATTTACGCCAACCTGCTGGCCAGGGGCGTTGATCCCAAGCGCCTTAAAGCCGTGTTCTCGCCAATCGGCCTTGACATTTACTCGGAAACCCCGGCTGAAATCGCCGTATCCGTTATTGCCCAGATCATTCAGTGCCAGCGGGGCAAAGGCAATACCGGAACCATACAGATACAATAAAGGCCACCTCTAATAATGGTCTTTTGGCTCGATTTCTGCGTTGCATCAAAATTTGAATCCTCGAAATACGCAATGTATTCCTCCGGTTAAAATTTTGATGCGCCTTGAACTCAAACCAAAATCCTCATTATTTTAGGTCCCCTAAAGACAATAGATACAAAGGAGTATCCCGGAATGGCCACCATAGACCTGACCCACCCCGTCACCCCGGACATGCCGGTTTATCCGGGCATGGAGCCGCCCGTGTTTGCTGCACAGAGTTCGGTTGCCCAAGACGGGTATCTTGAAAAAAAAATCACCTTTTACTCCCACACCGGCACCCATGTGGATGCCCCGGCCCACATGATTGCCGACGGCAAAGGCCTTGACCGGTTTGATATCAGCCACTTTCACGGAACCGCCGTCACGCTGTCCCTGCCGGGCCCGGCAGATCTGCAAAAAGATATGCAGATTCGTACGGATATGCTGACACCCCATGAAAGCCGGCTCTTAAAGGCGGACTTCCTGCTCATCCATACGGGCTGGAGCCGATACTGGCAAACCGATACCTACTTCAGCGGGTTTCCGGTCCTGAGCCCGGACGCGGCCCGTTGGCTGACCACCCTTGGGCTCAAAGGCATCGGGTTTGACGCCATATCCGCAGACCGGGCGGACAGCCACGACTTTCCCGTTCACCACATCCTCCTGGGAAAAGAGATTCTTATCATTGAAAACCTGACCGGTCTTGATGGCCTGCCGCCCGGGCCTGTGGGGTTTTCCTGTTTCCCGATGCGGTTCTTGGATGCGGACGGATCACCGGTCAGGGCAGTGGCTTTTGTTCCTGACAGCAATGAAGAATAAACCCGGGGCCGGTGTGCATGCGCCGGGAAATTCCCGTGCGACAACGTCTTCCAATACCGGGGCAAAAGCCTGAAAAACGGCTTAAATCCATTGTATATTGGCAGCGTATTTGCTATTAGATTTCTCTATATATGTAAATGACAAGTCAATTGAACGCTTAAAAAGGAGAACCAACCAAATGAAAAAGAAAACCGGACCGGCTTCCCTGGTGGCGGCCCTGGTGATCGGCCTGTGCCTTCATGCCTCATCTGCCATGGCAGAGGGCAGTACCCCGGAATCCGTTGTGAAAAGCTTTGCAAAGGCCTATTACATGCTGGACGATACAATGGCCGACTACATGAGTGAAGAGGCACGGGTCAACGAAAACGACGTGGACATGGTCGACCTTTTTCTCCGTCTCAAAGAAGATGAAGCTAGGAAACGGGGGTATGACGTCACCTACCTCCGGATGCATCCCATTCTCATGAAAACCACGGTGGTGGAAATGAACGAAGACACAGCCGTGGTCAACCTGAACACTACTGCCCTGCGCAATATCAATCCCCTGTACCGGATTACGGGATATATTTTCGGCCTGATGAAAGAACATGAATTCAACGCCACCCTCTCCCTTGTCAAGGAAGACGGGATGTGGAAGGTGAGCCCGGGTGCACTGGACCCGCTGAGGTAATTGCAATACCAGCAGCGGCACCACTGCCGTCGCAACACGAACGTCCCTGATTTTAAAGCCCCTGGCAGCCGGTACTATTGACCGGTTTGCCGGGGGCTTTTGTTTTCTGGTGTTGCATCGCTGTTGCCATTTGCGGTCCGGATCCTGTCCAGCCAGGCACGCACATGGGTGTAGAAAAGCACGGGCTGCTCCATGTGGAGCAGGTGGCCGCTGCGCCCCAGCACCACAAAGTCCCCGTCCGGAAACCTGTGGCAGAGCAGCCAGGCATCTTCATACCCCACAGAGACATCATACCGGCCCAGGAGGATGGATGCCGGCCCTTCAAACACGGGAAGCCCCGGATGATCCGGATCAACGCTGAATTCCGTGTCCCGGATCCGGGCCATCAAGGCGGTATCTGCCAGGCCCAGGGCAGGATGGATATAGGTATGGTACCGCTCCCAGACCGCCCGGGTCTGGATGGTGACGAACCCGTCAATGGCCTGGTAGTTTGCCGGGGAAAGCCCGGCCACAAATTCATGGTCCTGTTCGCAGCACCGGAACTCGGGGATACGCCTGTTTCTGCGGCGAAACCGGATCACCGGGCAGATCAGCAGCATCCCCCTCACCCGGGAAGCCATCTGGGCCAGCACACCCCTGGCAAGATACCCTCCGTAAGAGTAACCGGCCAGGGCAAAGGGCTGGTCCGGGCCAACTTGGGCATCAATGAACTGAAGCACGATTTCCAGCATGTCGTCGGAACTGAGGATATGGTCATTGGAAGCGGACCGCCCCATACCGGGCAGGTCAAAATAAATGCGCCGGAATCCGCCAGTATCCCGGCAAACAGGTTCCAGGCCGGATTTGATGGCCCGGTGGTCAACCCCGTATCCATGGATGCAGACCAGGGGAATACCGTTGCCGACCGACTCATAATAAACGGAAATACCGCTGATATTTTCAAACATACGGGAATCAGCCCTGTGCGCCGGCGTCGGTATTTTCCCTGAATTCGTCTATGGAGCGGCCGCGGATGGCCTCGGCGATCTCAAACACATAGTCGTATATGTGCAGTCCCTTTGAAGCGGCAATGATCTCCCCGTTTTCCACGCCGATCTGTTCGGCGCAGTACTGCTTCATCATTTCAATGGCAGCCAGGTTTGCCGGGAATCCCCCGAAAAGATCCCAGGACCTGAAATAGGGGAAAAAATGCAGTTTCCCGTCCTGGATCCGCGTATCAATATGCCTCAGGCAGGGCGGATCGATCAGTATCATGTCCGACGGCTGACCCACCTGGAGAATCATCTGGTTGTTCCGGGGACCCTTGTGGGTATAGGTCCAGATCATCAGTTCCATCTGGTTGACGTAGTATGTCCCGTTTTCCTCGATCAGGATGTTCCGGTCCTCCCAGACCTCTTTTTCCTGGATCAGGATATCGGTCATATGCGTGTAGTCATCCGGTAGAAAGGCAAGGTCGCATTTGCAGATTCGCTGGCCGTAGGTATAGGATTCACCTTCTTTTTCTTCGCCGGTCATCAGGTAGGGCAGGTAATCGTCCAGGTATCCCTCTTCCACGGGATCGGGAAATCCCAGGGCGGGATTCACCTTGGGCAACAGGGGAATCGTCCCGGGATGGGTGATATGGATGGTGATGTGGTCGAACTCCAGGCGTTTCTGGCCTTCAAACGATCCCCGGTTGATGGTGAAGGACCGCCCTGTTTCCACGCACCGGTAAAGGGTCTGGAACCAGGCATCGGAAAGGCTTGTGGCTTTGATAAACATCGGCTGCAGCATGGGGTGTCTCCTTTTGGGTCAGTGGGTCTTACCCCACTTTTATATCTCTAAATACCCGTCAAGACAAGTCCAACACCCAATCCAGGGCAAACGCATTAATATATCGTCCCTGATGTGAAAGGAGAACCCGCTATGCCCCGGGAGGGGCTGAAAGGTCTTTGCGAAAAAGCGAATTCACGGCATCCAGAGCAAGGGCGGCATTGGCGGCATAAGCATCCGCCCCGATACCAGCGGCAAAGGATTCGGTAACCGGCGCGCCGCCCACCACAACCTTGACCCGATTTTTAAGCCCGTCCGTCCGGAGCTGTTCCAGCACTTCTTCCATTTTTCCCATGGTGGTATCCAGGTAGGTGGACATGCAGATCATCCGGGCCTGCTCCTTGATTGCCGCCTGTACGAAAAGCGATGAGTGGACATCCCGTCCCAGGTCCACCACATGGTATCCCGAAGCCGCCAGTATGGATTTCACCGTATTTTTACCGATATCGTGGATATCACCCGCCACCACCCCGATAACAATCGTGGGCCGGGGCATGCCGTCGCGGTCCGGCATTCCGGAGCGCAGCATTCCCATGGCATCCCCCAGGGCCTTGGAGAATTCCGCCAGTTGCGGAAAAAAATATTCACCGGTTTCGCATTTTTCCCCGGCAATGCCGAGCCCCTTGCAAAGCCCGTCGCCCACAATGGAATCAACGCTGATATTCTGCTGCAGGGCCGTTTCCACCCAAAGGCATGTCGCATTTTTGTCCAGGCCGGATACGGCCCGGCACAACTGGTTTAAGATGTCGTATTTCCGGATATTCATGGCCATCATCCCGTATATGAAATTAAGGGAAGCCTGGATACCTGTCTTTTCATCGGTAAAAGACAGGTATCCATACCCGGATGCGCTCCGTGTCCCGGGAGGTCCTGCGCCGGTGGGGGGTAGGAGGGTTGGCAGAATCGGCGGTCAGGACAGAACAGGGAACAGCAATCCGGGAGTTTATCGTTAGTTGACGGCAACCAGGGAAAGTCCCAGTTTATTTTCCAGGGACTGGATCCTCTCAAGGGTATCCTTATCCAGTATAGTGGGTTCTGTATCATGGCATGAAAACGCCAGAACGGTCACGCCGAGATCCGCCTCAAGGGCTTTGATCTGTTCAATATCCTGTACTTTTAAATTTGATAGGCTGCAAAGCATGATAACCTCCTTGATTCATTAACGATGATCATTGAGATAAATCATATCTCCAACACCCGGGTCATTCAAGAATGGAATACTGACAGTTTAATGACGGGGAAAAACCGTTATTCTGCCAGGGACATCAGAAATGTATTCAGGTTGGTCCCGGTATTTCTCAGCCCGAGCTTGTCCCTGAGGTTCCGCCGGTGGAAATTCACCGTTGTCATGGAAAGGGTCAGCAGATCGGCAATTTCCTTTGAGGAGTTCCCCTGTTTGATCAGCAGGGCAATCTTGATTTCCTGGGGGGTGAGTACGGCGTCAAGGCTTGATATATGGCGTAAAAACGGAGAGGCGATGTTTTTCAGTTCAGATGCGATAAGCCGGATGATCCGGGTTTCTTTTTTTGTCCGTGCAAGCCGGCCGAGTTGCTCGAAATAAGGCAAAACCGTCTGCTCGATATTTCGCAGGACAGTGGTCTGCATCTCCTTGATATCGTCGTCCCGCTGTCGTATGAGGGCGCGCAGGGCGGCATTGGCCTCTTCCAGGCGAAGGGTTTTCTGCTCCAGTTCCGCTTCCCTTTGGAGGATTTTTTCTTCGGCCATTTTCAGGGGCGTGATGTTTTCATGGCTGATCACGGTCCGTACCGGGCCGGATCCCGCCACCCGCATGGCCCGCATATAAAACCAGCGTTTTTCCTCCGGAGAATGGCAGGGATAATCCATGACAAACTCCTGTATCTCCCCTTTGATAACGCGCCGGATCCCATCGGCCACCTGGCTGGCGCAGGTATCGGCATTTCCATCCGCAGCATCGCAGATATCCAGGTAATTGATGTCCAGCATGTCCGGCCGCATGTCCACGGCATTGGACCGGGCAAACTGCCGCCATGCCTTGTTGGTTTCTATGATCACGCCGCCTTCATCAATAATGGCAATATGCGCGGACAGGGAGTTGAGTATGGTTTCGGCATAATGAAGGCTCATAAGGTTCCTCTGGGAGCATCGGATTGATGTCTTTCCCACATATACCAGGTGAGTGTGTTTTATACAACGCCATTTGGATTTTTGAACGGGCTGCCCGGCGACTGCCGGGTTACGTTGATGCAAATGCGCCCCATAAAGTTATTTTTGGTTATTTATGGTTTTAATTGGAGTTTTTTGATCATTTTAAGAAATTTATATTGACAACAAATAACCCCAAAGTTAATAACACACCATTGCTTTTTGGATAATGAAGGATGTTGTTTCTCAATAACAAACCCCATCTCCTTGGCAAACATTATCCAGCCGCCTGTTCGTTCCGACCCTGACGGACAGGCGGCATCCTTTTTGTACCCAACTTTACACCCGGCATCAGACCAGCCTGCCCTCCTGCACACGGACCATCCCGTCAACCATGACCATGGAAACATCCGATGCCCTGGCCGCATAAACCAGGCCGGAATACACATCACTCATGGGGGTCATATGGAGCGCGTCCCGGTTTACAATGATGATGTCCGCCAATTTTCCCGGGGCAAGGGTCCCGATATCCCTGCCCAGGCCAATGGCCCGGGCCCCCTCTGAAGTTGCCATCCGCACACAGGTCCTGGCATCCATGACACAGGGATCCATGCAGGCAACCTTGTGAAGCTTTGCCGCCGTATCCATTTCACCGAACAGGTCATGGTCGTTGTTTGAGGCACACCCGTCCGTACCCAGGCCCACGGTAATACCGGCTGCCAGCATCCCGGGCACCGGGGCAATGCCCGAGGCCAGCTTCATATTAGATTCAGGGCAGTGCACCACCCCGCATCCCCGGTCCCGGATCACCCCCATATCTGCCTCATCCACCCACACGGCATGAACCAGGAGGGTCGATGCATCCAAAATACCCAGTTCATCCAGGTAGGCCACAACCGACCGGCTGCCAAATCCCCGGATCATCCCGGGTTCGTTCCGGGTTTCCGCCGTATGGATCTGGAACAGGACCCCGGCGTCCCGGGCCGCGTTCTTGGCCGCCTTAAGGGTTTCAGCCGAGCAGGTATAGGGGGAATGGCAGAAAATCGACGGCACAATGCGGGACGGCAACGCCCTTACCGCATCGATACAGGCAAGGGCCTGGGCAATGTTCTTTCCGGGATCAGGTACACCCGGTGCGGGAAAATCAATCACCCCCTGGGCTGCAACCGCCCTGATCCCGTTATCTGCCATGGCCTGTGCCACTTCAGCCTCGTAAAAATACCCGTCGCAGCAGCAGGTAATGCCGGCCAGCAGCATCTCCTTGCAGGAATGGGCAGCCCAGCGGCCTGCAGATTCCGGGTTCACCCGGGCGGCCTCGGCCGGGAAAATATGCTGGTTCAGCCAGACATCCAGGGGCAAATCATCGGCCAGCCCCCTGAACATGGACATGGGCGTGTGGGTATGGCCGTTGACCAGGCCGGGCATGATGATACCGCCCCGGGCATCAATACGCAGGGCAGCGTCCCTGCCGTCCACATCCTTTGCATGGCCGCAGGCGGAAATCCGGTTTTCCTGGATGCGGACCGCCCCGTCCGCGGTCACGGGCAGGCCGGGCTCCATGGTGACCAGAAGCCCGTTAAATATCAGTATGTCATTGTCCATTGAAGCAGCTCCTTTTTCTTGCCTGTTATCCCGGTGTTGTGATCAATATGGCTGTGCAATCTATTTACTGCCACAATTCCCCGGTGTTGGAAACCGCTTTTTACACTCCTGCCATGCCGGTTCCGTCCCGGGAATACATGGACAATTGTTGAACCGCTGTGATAGGTTGAGAAATCATTATCTTCTTGATTTTTCACCAGGGCGACACACCTTAACCATAATACGGAATGGTTTACCCGAAACGGCATGCAGGTATACCACGGGCCGGAAAGGAACCAGGGACAATCCCATGAAAAAACACCATGTATTGTACAGCATATTGGTCTTCTGCCTTTTATTTGCCGGACAAATACCACCGGCACCGGCAACAACCGTGCTCACCGAAGAAAGCGAAGGCATGCAATTCCGGGTGGAAGAAGTGGCCCGTGATCTTGGCATTGCCTGGGGCATGGCCTTTTTAAGCCCGTCTGAAATCATATTTACCCAGCGGGACGGACAGATCGGCATT
The DNA here is from genome assembly GCA_036881925.1 of Desulfobacter sp. Taxonomy (GTDB): domain Bacteria; phylum Desulfobacterota; class Desulfobacteria; order Desulfobacterales; family Desulfobacteraceae; genus Desulfobacter. Next base: position 132,482 of record JBAJNJ010000001.1, on the reverse strand, counting down.
CTTGATCCAGAAACCGGAAATGTGGGTTTTCTGCAAGGAGAGATCCCCCGGGTCAGGCGCGGGGGCCAGGGCGGGATGCTGGATGTGGCCGTCCCGAAAGGGTATCGTGCCGGGGATTGGATCTACTTTACATACAGCAGGGAGCAAAACGGGCGGGGCGTGACCACCCTGGCACGGGCCCGGCGCGACAATGACCGGCTCAGGGACTGGCAGGACCTGGTCATCACCCAATCCGCCACGGACCGGAACATCCACTACGGCAGCAGAATCGCGTTTGACAATAAAGGCCACGTTTTTTTCACCGTGGGTGACAGGGGATTCCGGCCCGGTGCCCAGGATCTGTCAACCCATGCCGGGTCCATCCTGCGGGTCCTGCCCGACGGCAGCGCCCCAAAAGACAATCCGTTTGTGGGTGTGGAAGCTGCCCTGCCCGAGATTTACAGTTTTGGCCACCGCAATCCCCAGGGCATTGTTTTTGATGCGGCAACCAACAGGTTGTGGTGCATTGAACACGGGCCCCGGGGCGGGGATGAAATCAACCGGGTCCGTGCCGGGGGCAATTACGGCTGGCCCGTGATTTCCTACGGCAGGGAATACTGGGGCCCCATACGGGTCGGCGAGGGCACGGAAAAAGAGGGCATGGAACAACCCGTAAAATATTATACCCCGTCCATTGCCCCGGGAAGCCTGCTCTTGTATACAGGCCAGGCATTTCCCAGGTGGCAGGGCAACCTGATGTCAGGTGCGTTGAAACTTGAGCACCTGAACCGGGTTGTGCTGGATGCTTCGGGAATGCCGGTGAGGGAAGAGCGGCTCCTGGGAGATCTCAAGGGCCGTATCCGCGCCCTTGCCCAAAGCCCTGAGGGGTGGATTTACCTGTCCATTGACAGCGGCCTGATTTTCAGGCTCCGGCCCCAGGGCCCGTCTGAATGAGATTTACCCGGAAACGGGTTTCATGTATAGTGAGCAAAGTAGTGTAACCCAACCCATGCAAAGAGGAGGAAAAGATGATAACGGCATCAGATATCATGGAAACCAATATCATCTGCATCAATCCGGATACAGATATTACCCGGGCAGTGGAAGTGCTGCTCAAAAACCATATCAACGGCGTACCTGTGGTGGATGAGGGAGAAGAACTGGTGGGGATTCTCTGCCAGAGCGACCTGATCTTCCAGCAGAAAGAAGTTCCCATCCCCCCGATTTTCACCATCCTGGACGGCATTATCCCTTTGGCGTCGTCCAAAAAGCTGGATGATGAATTCCAGAAAATTTCCGCCACCAAGGTCAGCCACGCCATGGTCACCCAGGTGACCACGGTCTCCCCGGACACCCCTGTGTCCGAGATCGCCACCCTGATGGTGGAAAAACATTTCCACACCATTCCCGTGCTGGACGGGAAAAAACTGGTGGGCATCATCGGCAAGGAAGATATCCTGAAAACACTTGTCCCGGGAGAAGACAAAGGGAATGACACCTGAACCGGGCCCGGCCCCGGCAAAATCAACCCCGGTCTTTTCCATCCCGAATATCCGGCGGTATATTGCCTTTAAAGTCTTGTTCAACGCCAGGTTTTACTACCCGGTGTTTACCATCCTGTTCCTGGATTTCGGACTCACGGTGGCCCAGTTTTCCCTGCTCAATGCAGTCTGGGCCGCCACCATTGTCCTGGCGGAGGTGCCTTCGGGCGCCCTTGCAGACACCATCGGCCGCAAGCGGCTCCTGGTGTTTGCCACCCTGACCATGGTGGTGGAGGTGGGGCTGATCGCCTTTCTTCCCCTTGGCAATATGGATCTTGTATTCTGGGTTTTCCTGGTCAACCGGGTGTTGAGCGGCCTTGCCGAGGCCGCAGCCAGCGGGGCGGATGAGGCCCTGGCCTACGATGCCCTCAAGCGCGACGGCAATGCCGATGACTGGGGCCGGGTGCTGGAAGTGCTGACCCGGTTCCAGTCCATGGGCTTTATCATTGCCATGACCACGGGCGCGGCCATTTACGATCCCGCTCTCATGAACGCCCTTGCCAATGCATTTGGGGCCGGCGCTTCCCTGACCCAGGAAACCACCATGCGCTTCCCCCTTTACGGCACCCTGATCCTTGCCTTTGGCGCCTGTGCCGCCACCGCAGGCATGGAGGAAATCCCGCCGGAACCCGGCGGTCAGGCTGCCCCGCACCGGTCCGCCAACCGGCTGGCAGACCTGAAACAGGCATTCATCCTGACCTTCAGGGCAGGCGGCTGGATTCTCAACACCCCGTTTGTACTCAGCGTCATCCTTTTCGGCATGCTTTTCGACGGGGCCATCCGCATGGTCATCACTCTATCCAGCCAATATTACCGGATGGTGTTACTGCCCGAATCCCTGTTCGGGATCATCGGGGCCGGTATGGCCATGCTGGGATTTGTCATTCCCAAGATGGCAAGAAAACTAGCGGAAAACCACCCGCCTGCCTCAGGGCTCTGGGTGGCGGCAACCCTCTGCCTGAGCGGTATGATCGGCATGAATTTTTTCTGGCCCTGGATCGGCCTGATCCCGGCACTGGTCACCTATTCAGCCATGTATTTTAATGGATTTTTCGTCAGCTTTTACATCAACCGGGAAACCCCGTCTGCCCAGCGCGCAACCGTGCTCAGCTTTAAAGGGTTATCCTACAACCTGGCTTACGGACTTTTAGGAACAGGTTATGCCCTGGTGCTAAAGCTTCAAAAACAAGCCCAGGATACAGGTCTGACCGGCCAGGCCCTGGACAACCAGGTATTTAGGGAAACCTTTTTTGTATTTCCCCTCCTGTTTACGGCAGGACTGATCAGCCTGCTGGTATTGGTAAGATTCTTTATCCTGCCCGGGCGCGCAAAAAATTAAGGGGACCTCTAATAATCAGGATTTTGGTTTGAGTTCAAGGCGCGGCAAAATTTTAACCGGAAGAATACATTGCGTATTTCGAGGATTAAAATTTTGGGTTTCTGCCCTTTAGGGTACGCAACGCAGAAATCGGACCAAAAGACCATTATTAGGGGTGGCCTTAAAACCGGTCCAGGATATTGCCCACCGGAAGGATATCCTTGCAATGGACAGGCAGGTCATGAAAATGCCCTTTCAGGCAGACCCGTTTTCCCACCCGGTCATGGGAAATCCTGAACCCAAACTCATTCAGTTTAGCATAGAACCGGTTGAACACCTCATCATCGGTTTCCAGCCACACCCCGCACCCGTCCCTGAGATGAAACTCATGGACCGCATGGTGGATCATCAGGTAAAAACAGGCGGCTGACATATATTTGGAAGCGGTTTCCCGGTAAAGTTCCGGGTAGAATTTAGACACGTAAAGCCCCCCGGTCCACTTATCCCAGGACAGGATCAGGTTTCGGGAGACCTGCTCGCACCGCTCCCTGGAGTCCAGGAAATACTCGATACAGGAAAAATCCCTGAAATAAGAAAGAATGAACCGCTGCTCCAGCAAAGGGATGTGGGTGGCCAGAAATCCCTGGGTTGCAGACATATACGACCTTTTCCTTTCGTAAGGACCGGCAGTTGTCTGGAAAACAGGCCAGATAATTGTCTGAGCTTACTTGAATAGGGTGCCTCATTTGGCACCGATGCCCGACCCTATATCATTTAAAGGGCCCTTGCAATTCCACGATGTGGCAGCCCGGGGAATGTAAGAGTAAATCCGGCACTTTCTTAGAACGGCAAGAATTCAGGCTCTTACGATGTTTGCACATGTTCTTTCTGGATTTGCGACTGCAATTAACCAACTGAAATCATTTATCCACAGAAGAATGACACTTACACAGAATTATTTACAAGCGCTATATTTTTTCTTGGTTAAAAGTTTATATAACTTTATGGAATCAACCCCCATCCCTTTTAATTTTATAGGTTTAGGTGATGATTTTAAAACCAAATGAACTTCAGAATGTTGATTTCCTTGAACGACTGTATCAGCCAATTTGATATCTGAAATCTCATTAATTTTGATTATTTTGTATTTCATCGGGTATTTAATTTTCCATTTGCCATTACAAATTTTAATGCGGTATGGTGATTTTATATACTCTATACCGACCCCTATGACGACTACCGCCATTCCTAAGTACCCTAAAAAAGGATTCGTTTTGCCAACATAAAAACCCAAAAATGCAAATCCTATTAAGCAGGCAAAATAAAAAATATGATAGGAATAAGGTTTAGCATATTCTGAAAATTGATAATCCTTAATATTAATAGAAACTTTGTCTGCAAGAATAGACCTCAATGATTCAAAATTTGATATTTGATACTCAATTTTCATCGCAGGAACACCTCGGCAGATTAACACCAATCGCTGCCCAATGAGCTTTTCTTTTATATCCTCTATTGATTTCCAAGGAATTAATCCATCTTTTTTGTTCAAATACTCATACCAAATGCCATCTTCATCTATTACAATGGAATTTTTTGGAATCATTCTAATTATGTAAAAACAGTATAGACTCGCACACCCAAGAAGACCAAAAGGTATTAACGTAAATTTAAATTCAATAGGATTTTCTTCTGGAATAAAAGGGAGGCCGAACATACTAAAGGCCAATATTAATAGAATCCAAGCTAAAAATTTTATGAATAGTGTAAAAGAAGATTTGATTCTATATACTTTCTGGTCATCTGAATCCATATAGACCTCTAACGCTTTCGTGAGGTGCGCCGCAGGCGTCATCTACACTGACTTGTTATAAACCACTTGCACGGCCTGGATAAAAGCTAAAATCATCTTTCTGTATTCAGACCAATGCGATCTTTGTTTTATATGACTTGTTTAAATTGTCAATATACTCTTTACCCTTTTTGGATGGACATTTAGCCTTCCTCATTTTAGTCTATGTACTTTAATATGACCACCTGCTATCAAGCGTAAACCGATTTTAAAGGCAATCGACACACACCTATAACATGCTTATGTAGACATGTTATCTCCCCTTGCGCATCGTTTGCCAAAATCGGACCAAAAAAATAAGCCGGAGAAGGAGCTGACAACCTTTTCCGGCTTGCATTCCCGGAGTGTCCTGCCATATTGCAGCAGACTGCGCGGACGTTTTTTCAGACTTACGCCTATCCCCGGATAATCCCCGGCTGATCAAATTGTGCTGAGACAGATGGATTTGGGATTCTGTATGCCAGCCCGGCAAAAGACTTGAGATAGTGGCGCAGGCCGTCCATATTAACCACCTCATCCACGGAACCCTGTTTGGCGAAAAAGGCTGGGAGGGAGATGTCATGGTAGAGTTTGACCATTTAATTCATCTTTTCAATGATGGGATCCAGGGGGCTGCCCGCATCTTTTTCTTTGATTAGGAGGCAGCGGCCGCGTTTTCCCCGTGCCTCACAGCAATCTCCTTGATGGCAAGGCCAAGGGTGAATGTATTGTGACAGTTGGCAGTGGGTCGCCCATGACGTAGTTGTCAGCTACATCATCAGGGGCTATTTTTCTAAGTGCAAATGGGCCATTGTCCGGCAGAGCAATCAACAGATAATGTCGCTAAAGTTGTTTATACATCTAAAGGCCGGAAGCTCCGGAAAATTTTCGCGGTTTTAGACTGGCCGGCCAGGTTTACAACTCATATCCCTGGCAAAATCAGGCACGCCTGATCCGGAACCCCCATGAGGTCAATCCCCTTGTGTTCCTTAATCATCTATTAGAGATGACAATCATCAGTTTTATCAAAAGACTTAGCGTCATTGGGAATGATATGATGCCATCTTGATCTTTGGTACATCTGCAGCCATGACTCAACTCAAAAGGTTTCCGATCACAATTTTGAAGTTGTATGTAACACTAAACAGATTTTCAAGTTCCGACTTTTGATAACTGGCATTGATTTCTCTCGAAATTGGATTGAGAAAAACGATCAATTTAAATAAAATATCGTCAATATTTTAAATACCTTATATTAAAATCAATAAAATTAACATTTTTCTAATTTTTCAATTTTATCCTTGACTCGTCTCAGATAACCTGATAAGCCACCACAAGTTGTATAGCCACAGTGGTTATCAGAATGTTTCAACCTACTTTTCTAATGGAGAAGACAATGGATAAATCCGTTCCTTTTGAGAAAATTTATCGTGACGAAGATGTAGATATGGGTGTGCTTGACGGCAAGACTGTCGCGATAATAGGCTATGGTAGCCAGGGTTTTGCGCAAAGCAACAACCTGCGGGACAGTGGTGTGAATGTCATTATCGGCGTGGGTGACCGCAGCCTTCACCCTGATGGGGATCGCGCTGAAAAAGATGGATTTGATGTATATACAATTGAAGATGCAGTTGCCAAGGCCGATATCGTTCACATGCTGGTGCAGGACCCTGCACAGCCCGGTGTGTACTGGAAGCACATTCACAGCAACCTGCGGCCCGGTCAGACACTGAGTTTTGCCCATGGTTTTGCGATTCTGTACGGCACCATCACCCCGCCCAAGGACGTGAACGTGATACTCTTTGTCCCGAACGGCCCAGGTCCTGTGACCCGCCAGACCTATGTTGACGGCACCGGCATCTACGGTTGTGTGGCTGTGGACCAGGATGTGAGCGGCGACGCCATGGACATTGCTTTGGCCATTGCCAAGGGCGTCGGCTCCACCCGCGTGGGTTGTATTGCCATGAACTTCCAGCAGGAAACCGAAGGCGACAACTATGAAGAGCGGGTTTTGTACGGCGGTACCATTGCTTTGATGCGCAACATGTACGAAATCATGGTTGACGCGGGCTATCCCCGCTCTTTCGTATACGCGAAAGCCATTCGGTCTATCTGCTCTATCATTAACGATATCGACGACGTTGGTATTGAATCCTACCTTACCAGCCGTGCAAGCCGTACCTGTGAGTTTGCAGTGCGCCATTCCGGTCCCCGGGTGATCAATCGCGATGCCATGGAGGAGATTTTTGAAGAAACCGCCAAAGGTATCTTTGCCAAAAACTGGTTGCAGGAGTTCTCTCTGGGCATGCCCACCCTTAACCGCATGCGCAGGACTGCAGCGGAATCTGACATGGAGCAGACCGGAGTGATCTGGCGCCAAAAATTTGGCAAGTCTTAAGATTAAGTCCTGTTAACATTAATTTTTTCATTTAATATCCTTGAGAGGAAAACACATGGGATATCCAGAAGGACCGCTGAGAAACCGGTCTGTTTACGAACCCGACAAATACGCAGTTATCACCCCTGAAGGTCGTGTTTTCAATGTCATTCCCGGCATTCACGACTGCCAGCTTTCCATTTTGTGCTCGCCTAAAATGGGTGCCCAGGCCGTGCACATTGCAGGTGATGTGCTGCCTGACGGGCATACCACCTTGCCTTACGCGAAAGAGGAAGGGGTTGAATCTTTTATTTTCGTTATTGATGGCGACGGCACACTTGAAGTGACGGTTGGCGATACCGTGGAAACCCTTGCCTCGGGCGGCTACATTTACGCCCCTCCCGGAGAAGGTATCGGCTTTAAAAATGCCAATGGAAAGCCGTTGCGAATCTACTTGTATAAGCAACGTTACGTTCCCCACCCCGATCCTGCAAAAAAGCCGTGGACTGTTTCCGGCAACGTGAACGCCATTGAAGAGCAGGACTACGCAGAAATGGCCAATGTACACGTGCGTGACCTGTTGCCTGTGGACGAAGCATTTGACATGAACATGCACACCCTTGCGTTTGATCCGGGGGGATGCCATCCGTTTGTGGAAACCCACGTTCAGGAGCATGGCGCATATATCTACGAAGGCCAGGGCAACTACCTGTTGGACGAAACCTGGCTTAACGTGGAAAAAGAAGACTTTATCTGGTTTGCCCCGTTCACCAAGCAAGCCTGTTACGGTACCGGTCTTGGACGTATGACCTACATTTATTCCAAAGACTGCCACCGCGACGAAAAAATTTAATATAGGGAGATATGAAACATGGCATTACCAAAATCACTTACCACCGTTGACCTGAGAAACACGCTTGAAGCCACCGGCATGAAAGGAAAGAACATGGTCTTTCTTGATGACTGGAGCAGGGAGCAACTCGGGGCTTTATTTGACGCTGCTGAAATGCTGGAACCATATTCCCGCAATAAAATTGATCTGATGGACGGCAAGACGCTGTACACGCTGTTTTTCCAGCCCAGTACCCGTACGCGCTGCAGCCATGAAGTGGCCATGCGCCGCCTTGGTGGGTCGGTGATCACTGAAACCGACCCCATGACCAACTCTGCCATGGCAAAAAACGAGTCGCTGCACGACGGCATCCGTGTTATTTCCCAATATGCCGACCTTCTTGTCCTGCGCCACGGCAATGATGAGCAAGTGTTTGAAGCCATCGACCGTCTCGGCGAAAACAGCTGCCCCATTATCAGCGGTGGTTTCGGGCACGTGACCCATCCCACACAGGGGCTGCTGGATATGTATAGCGCCAAGCGCTACCTTGGTAAGCCCTTTGAAGACATGACCATTGTTATCTCCACTCCCGACCTTTCCCGTGCGCGTTCCGGCCAGTCCTTTGCACTGGGGGCTGCCCGCATGGGCGCAAAGATCCTGTACACCGGTGCCGGTGATTTACGTACTCCCGGTGTGGTGCTGGACAAGTTAAAAGCCATGGGCGCAGACTTTGAAGAGCACTTTGATCTCAATCGTGAGGAAAACATTGAACTCATGGCAAGTGCCGACTTGTTATACCTGCCCGGTTCTTCGCTTAAAAAAGAAGACCCGAACCGTGAGGATTTCCTTAAGAAAGTGGCAAATCATCACATCAAGCTGGAAGACCTTGAGAACATCAAGAAAAAAACCGGCAAAACCATTGGGATCATGCACTCCCTGCCGCGTAACGATTTTGAATTTGATCAGTCCATCGACAACACCGAATACCAACTCTACTTCCGCCAGATCGGATTCAGTGTTCCCTTGCGTATGGCGCTTATTTCCGCCATTGTAGGCATTCACTAGTTTTCCTGAATAGCCTGTCGGGGGCGGCACAGTGTTGCTACTCCCCACGTATCTGCACGGGGTTTTTTATAAAATCCCCTGTGCTGCCCCCGAATTTCAGGCTCACAAAGGGATGCAGCCGCGATGCCGGTTGCTGATAACGCTCTGAAGCGCAGACCGTGACGATGTTGATTGTCGCCAGTGGTCTGGCGCTTCACTGGAGAAGGAAATGACAGATTTAGTTGTTAAAAACGGAACCATTGTACGCAGCGGCGCCATGCTAAAGGCAGACGTTGCTGTCCAGGACGGGAAGATCGTCGCCATTGCGGATTCGATTACAGAACCGGCAAACCAGACCATTGATGCAGCGGGCAAACTGGTGTTTCCCGGTGCTGTGGATTGCCATGCCCACCTGAACGATCCCGGCTATACATGGCGCGAAGATTTTGAACACGGCAGCGCAGCCGCTGCTGTGGGCGGCACCACCACCATTATCGATATGCCCCTGCAAAATACGCCGGCTCTGACCTCGGCAAAGATTTTTGCGGATAAAGAAGCAGCCATCAAAAACCGGTCGTTTGTTGATTATGCGTTCTGGGGAGGGATATTTCGCGAAAATATCGAAGAACTTAATGAAATGGATGCCTGCGGCTGTCCCGCATTCAAGGTGTTTACCAGCCCTGTCGGCCCCGATTACCAGTCGCTGAGCATGGGGCTTGTACGCCAGGCCCTTGATGCCGCGAAAAAATTCAACGGGCTCATCGGCTTCCACTGCGAAGATTTTTCCATCATCTGGGAAGAAGAGGAAAAGGCCAAGGCAGAAGGCCGCAATACCTGGAAAGATTTTCTTCTTTCCCGCCCGGTAGTGGCGGAGCTTATTGCCACCCGCAATATCCTTGACCTGGCAAAGGAATCCGGCAGCCGTGTGCATATCTGCCATGTCAGCCATCCCGATGTGGCCCGGGTCATCAAAGACGCACAGGGAGACGGCGTAAATGTTACCGCCGAAACCTGTTCGCATTACCTCACCTTTACCGAAGACGATGTGATCGCCAATGGTTCACTGTTCAAATGCGCCCCCCCTTTGCGCAGCGCCGAGGCCCGGGAAAAAATGTGGGAATACGTGCTTGACGGCACGCTCAGTTGCGTGGGTTCCGACCATTCGCCGGCCCGCATGAATGAAAAAGACGGCGTCTTCGAAGCATGGGGCGGTATCAGCGGCCTGCAAAGCCTTGTGGAAGTCATGTTTGACCAGGGCGTGAACAAACGGGGCTTCAGTCCTTGCGTGCTGGCCTCCTGCCTTGCTGAAGGGCCTGCCAGAACATTTGGATTTTACGGACAAAAAGGTGCTGTTGAAGTGGGCTTTGACGCTGATCTTATCGTGCTCGACCCCGGGGCTGCCTGGACAATTACCAGCGACTCCCTGGAATATCTCAATAAGATTTCGGCTTTTGTCGGATTGAGCGGCAAAGGCACGGTACAGACGACCATTGTGCGCGGTACCGTTGTTGCGCAGGATAAAAAAATCGTGGGCAACCCAGGCCACGGCAACTTGTTAAAGAAAAAAACCGGGAAAGAATAAACGCGAGAGAAGTGAGCCGCAGCAACACGGCAGGCCATCCAGGCCATTGCCATATTTTGAAGGCGAAAACGCATATATCCAATTAAATTGCCATGCAACGGCAGATGCTGCGGGTATTTGCAGGAACTTGCACAATATTGCTGAAACATCGAGGAGTTTTTATGATGAGTCAAGCTGAGATGAAACGTGATCCCAAATTGTACAACGAAGACCTGGCCCCGCTGCCTCAACATAAGCGGAACTGGGGATGGTTTGAAATATTCAATGTCTGGGCAAATGATGTTCAGAGCCTTTTCGGATACACCCTGGCAGCGTCGCTGTTTTTTGCCTACGGGTTAAGCGGCTGGGCTGTATTTGCCGCCATTATTCTGGCAGGCATTTTTGTGATGTATCTTGTAAACCTGTCGGGCGAAGCCAGCGTGAAATGCGGGATTCCCTATCCTGTTCTGGCCCGTGCCTCCATGGGGATATACGGCGCGAACTTCCCTGCAGTGATCCGCGGCATTGTTGCGATATTCTGGTATGGCGCGCAAACGTATTTTGCGTCCACGGCACTGGCTGTTTTGATCAGCGCCCTTATGGGGGTGTCCCCCGAAGAAAGCAAGCTGGCTTCTCAAGGCGGCCTGTTGGGCATGTCCGGCATAGACTGGTTTGCCTACATCCTGGTGTGGATATTCCAGATATTCCTTTTCTGGCGCGGTGTTGAATGGATCAAAAAATTCCTCAACTGGGCCGGTCCTTTTGTTTACGTTGTGATGGTGCTGCTGATGCTGGCCATCTGGGCGAAAGTCGGGTTCTGGGAGCTTCTGGGTTCTGTGAATACCATATTTGCCGATGCGTCCTCCGGCAGTGACATGAGTGCTGTCTCCGGCTTTATGGCGGTTATGGGCACCATGATCGCCTACTTTGCCGCAGTTGTCATTAATTTCGGTGACTTCTCACGTTTTGTAAAAAGCAGCAAAGAGATGCGAAAAGGAAACTTCTGGGGCCTGCCCATAAATATGGCATTTTTCTCGTTTATCGCGCTGTTTGTTACGGCCGGTTCTTCCGTGCTTTATGGCGGCGAGGGAGGGCTTACGGCAACCCAGTTGCGCAACCCCGCCGACATTGTGGCACATATCGACTTCCTGCCGCTGACCATTATATCCGCCCTCACGTTTTTTGCCGCAACCGTGGGGATTAACCTGGTGGCAAACTTTATCCCTCCGGCATATGATGTTGCCAACCTGTTCCCCTCCAAGATTGACTTTAAAATCGGCGGTGTCATCACAGCGGTTCTGGCGTTTCCCATCGGCGCACTCTGGGTTTCCACCATCAGCACCATGGGAATCTTCTCCTTTGTGAATACCCTGGGGGCGATTCTTGCGCCCATGTACGGCATTATGATGACCGACTACTACATTACCAAAAAAGGCAGGCTCAAGGTCCAGGAATTATTCAGCTCCGATCCTTCGGGTCTCTACTATTACGAAGGCGGCTGGAACAAGAAGGCGCTGCTGGCCTTTGCCGGACCTGCCATGTTTTCCACCGCAGTGGTATGGGTGCCTGCGCTTAATGAGGCCGTTGGCGGCGAAGGGTTTGCCTGGGTCATCGGCGCAATCCTGGGTGCGGTTTGTTACCGGGTGATTGTCGGTGTCGATGAAACCCCGGTGCCGGAGGGAGAGAGCTGTTAACGCGACAGTGTAAAGGCCCCTCCGCCACCATTAGAGACGGCGACAGACCGACCGGATCGTCTGCCCGCCGTGCCCTGGCGCCCTGCCACGCTTAGACACATATATGTTTTGCCCCGGCATAAGTTGTATATACAATCAAGCAAAATAACACAGCCGCAAGAAATGATTTTAAAATTCAACGGGATAAAGCGGGATAAAAGGATAGAAAACAAGATGTTGAATAGCCGGCAGGAAACCAGGGACAACTACAACCGCTCGCCATCCGCCCGCGGGAAGCATGAGAAACGCGGCTTATACGCGTTAATACGCGGATATGACGAACGGGAAAGACAACAGGAGAGTCGAATTATGACTGAAACAAAAACAAAATCTGCCGGTGAAGAATCCCTGCAACCCCAAGAGCATCGCATTATGGGAAATGTTTCATATCTTTTTGCCTGGCTTGGCGGGTGTGTTTCCATTGGAACGTTTGCCATGGGGTCGAGCCTCATCGGCACACTGAACCTGACACAGGCCATTCTGGCGATGTTTATCGGGTGCTTTATTATTTCCCTGGGAATTACCATCAACGGCAAAGCCGGCCATAAATACGGCATTCCGTTTACGGTGCAGGCCCGCAGCGCTTTCGGGTTCAGCGGCACGAAAATTTCCGGTTTTATCCGTGCATTTCCGGCCATTGTCTGGTTCGGCTTTCAGAGCTGGATCGGGGCGGGTGCGCTGAATGAGGTGTCCAAAACCCTGATCGGCTACGACAACATCATCTTTTACTTCATTGCCTTCCAGTTCCTGCAGATCGCTCTTTCCCTGCTGGGATTCAAGGGCATTAAATGGCTGGAAAACATTGGTTCCGTATTCATTATTGCTGCGCTGTCCTACATGTTGTATAGCGTGGTCAACAAATACGGCACCGTTATCACCAATGAAATCGTTAATATTGAGGGCACGTGGGGCTGGCCGTTCTGGGCCGGGGCAACCTCTTTTCTCGGCATTTACAGCACCATGATTCTCAATGCCAGTGACTATTCCCGCGAACTGGTAAAGCGCACCAGACAGCCCATGATCTGCGTTATCTACAACGCGGCCATCCTGCCTGCCACCTTGTTCATGGGCCTTATCGGGCTTATCGTTTCCGGTGCCACCGGCTCTGCCGACCCCATCTCTGTGTTTTCCAGTGTGGTAGACAACCAGGTGCTGCTCATCATCACCCTGCTGTTTATCACCTTTGCCCAGGTGACCACCAACGTGCTGAACAACATCATTCCTCCGGTGTATGTGCTGATGGACTCCATGAACCTGAGCTTCAAGAAATCCGTTGTCATCATCGGGCTGCTCTCTTTCGGCACGTTCCCCTGGGAGCTGGTACAACCGGAATCGGCTGACGGGCTGCGTTATTTCGTGCTCGGGTATTCCATGTTCCTCGGCCCCATCTTCGGGATCATGTTCACCGATTTTTATCTGCTGCGCAAAGGCAAGCTGAGTGTTGACGCCTTGTATGATGCTGCCGGGCCTTTCCGCGGTATTAACCCGCTGGCGCTGATTTCCCTGGCCGGCGGCGCGCTGTGCGGGTATTTTTTCCTGGATATTTCGTGGTTTATCGGGTTTGGCGTAAGCGCCGTTGCTTACTATTTTTTAATGAAAACACAGGCGAGCCGCTTTCGTGCGGGTACTGTATTTGAAGAAAAGGGATATCGTGGAGAACAACGTGAAGAACAAACTGAAAACGCAGCTGGCTAAGCATATCAACACGCTGGCATCATTTAGTGCTGCCGGTGAAGGGGTGACCCGCTTTTCCTATACCGGGGAAGACGCCCGGGCACGGGAATACCTGCTTGCCGAATTTGCCGCCCTGGGACTCGACGTCACGGTTGACGGGGCAGGCAACATCCGTGCGGTATTGGCAGGGGCCGACAGCTCTCTGGCGCCGGTTGCCACAGGCTCCCACATCGACACAGTCCCCTGTGGGGGGCGCTTTGACGGTGTGGTGGGCGTGGCTGCCGGCCTGGAAGCATTACGCATGATCAAAGAAGAAGGCGGCAACAAGCGGCCCGTTGGGTTGATCGTGTTTGCAGAAGAAGAAGGGTCCGGCTTCGGCCCCTCCTGCCTTGGCAGCAAATTGGCCACAGGCCAGATGCAGGTGAGTGAGCTGGAAGCCTTGCGAACCCCAGAGGGTAGGACTGCGTTGCAGGTCATGAAGGACTTTGGACTGGATGTCACGCAACTCCCTCAGCAGCAGATCACTAAAGACAGCCTGCACGGCTGGATTGAGCTGCATGTGGAACAGGCGACAAACCTGGAAACCAACGGGTACTCAACCGGTATTGTTACTGCGATTGCCGGTGTGCGATTGCTGGAAATAAAGCTGAAGGGCGTCTCCAACCATGCAGGGTCCACTCCCATGGGCATGCGCGCCGATGCGCTGTGTGCGGCCGCTGAAATCGCACTGGTAGTGGAACGCGTGGAGAGCGACCATTTAAAGAACAACGCGGTCGCCACTGTGGGCTACATAGATGTGAAGCCCAACAGCTTTAACGTGATTCCCGGCGACGTCACCATGACGGTGGATCTGCGCCACGTGGAAGATGCGGTGATGGACAAGGGGATTGCCATTGTGGAGCAGGCAGCGCGCGATATTGCCGAGAAACGCGGGCTTGCAGTGGAAATGGCGCTCATGGGCAAAGGGCCCGGCACGAAAATGAGCCGGGTTGTTATTGCGGCCATTAAGGCTGCCGCCCGGGAGCTTGGCCGCGATGCCATGGAAATGTCCAGCGGGGCCGTTCATGACACCGCTCTGGTGAGCAAGGTGGCACCCGCCGGCATGATCTTCATTCCCAGCGTGGGCGGCATCAGCCACAGTCCTGATGAAGATACACACATTGACGACATCGTCGCCGGTACCAGGCTTTTACACAGGAGCCTTCGCATACTGGCGAAATAGAACAACTCAAACTCCGCGCCGTGCGGTGGCATACCGCATGGCGCCGGCCGCAACACAACCATTGCTCCGCCGGACCCGGCAGGAGCCCAACAACAAAGGAAACATATGAGAATACTCGTAGCTGTCGGTGGAAATGCCTTGCTGCAGCGTGGTGAACCCATGGAGTCTGACCGCCAGATCAAAAGTGCGTTTGCCGCTGGTGAGTCCATGGCAAGAATTGCAGCGGACAACGAACTTGTTTTGGTGCATGGCAATGGCCCCCAGGTGGGGCTGCTTGCGTTGCAAAACGCTGCATACAAGGAAATTTCCCCGTATCCTCTGGATATTCTTGGTGCCCAGACCCAGGGTATGATCGGTTATATGTTCTGCCAGAGTATCAACGCGGCAATGCCTGAAAAAAAGGTCGTTACCCTGTTGTCACGTGTGCAGGTTGATCAGGACGATCCTGCCTTTGCCGACCCCACCAAGTTTATCGGCCCCATCTATTCCAAAGAAGAGGCGGATGCCCTGGCCGAAGAAAAAGGGGGGATCTTTAAGCAGGATGGCGAGGCATGGCGCCGTGTTGTGCCATCCCCTGTACCCCGGCGGTTTCTCGAAAAAGACGCGATTGAGAAGCTGATTAGCGAAGGCATGTTTGTCATTGCCTCAGGCGGTGGCGGCATTCCGGTGATTGCATCGGAAAGTGAGGGTTATCTGGGCGTTGAAGCCGTGGTGGATAAAGATCTCTCCGCTCAGTTGCTGGCACAACAGATCGGCGCGGATTTTCTGCTCATTCTTACGGATACAGATGCGGTGTATGAAAACTGGGGAACCCCGGAACAGAGCAAAATAGGCAACATCACGGCAGATGAAATCCGCAAACACGATTTCCCTGCAGGATCCATGGGACCCAAAATTGATGCGGCCTGCAGTTTTGTGGAACAGACCGGCAAGCGTGCTGCCATCGGTTCCCTCACACAGGCGGAAGACATCGTTAAGGGCACAGCAGGGACGCAGATCATGCCGTAATTGCGGCATTGCTTCCGCCTGTCCTGTTGACGGTTTTCAGCCTTTATTGTCGTGTGGAGATTTCTTGCGGGCGATGACGGCCATTATCCAGTGGTCGTCATTGTCCCGTTTTTGTCGTCTTCGGAAATGTTGATGCTCAGCGGACAATCGTCGGTGGGTGTCATTTTACTTGAAGCAATCACAAAGCTGCCAGTGAGGCGGTAGCGGTTGCCGGCATAGTAAAGATTGTTGTAGGAAACGCGGGTTTTGCCTGACCATGTTCTGCGTTTGAGAAGAAAACACGGCACATTGGCTTCGATACGGAGGTCTTTCTGCAGGTTGTCATCGGGCAAAATGGCTTCCATGATGTGTTCGGTATTACTTACAGGGGCAACTTTGGTCAGGTATACATTACTGACTTCTTTGGTAAAATCCTGTTTCAGGTAGTCGGGAGCAATTTCGGGGTTTACATACCGGTAAATGACGCAAATGGGTAAATCGTCGGCAAAGTGGATTATCTTTGAATAGAAAATCTTCGACCCCAGCGGTATATCCAGGGCATAGCAGACCATATCCGACCCTTTTATGCTCTTCAACGCAATCACTTCGGCCTTATGTTTTGCCCCGCTTTTTGTAATTTCCGACACAATATTGCGTACTTCAAACATGGTCTTCTCGCCCTTGGGCGAGGCAACAAAGGTGCCGACACCTTGCACACGAACCAGCACCCCGTTGTAATGCAGTTCGTTTAACGCACGGTTCAGTGTCATGCGCGACATACCGAGTTGCTTACAAAGTACGGTTTCCGAGGGAATTTTTTTATTGGTTCCCCATTCGCCGCTGGTGATTTTGTCGATGATGTAATACATCGCCTGTTTGTAAAGTGTTTGTTTTTTTCCCACGTGGACCTCGCGTGTATTCTCACTCTGCATGTTTTAATGCAGTCATGTTATTGGCAACAAAAGGAGGGCGCCTTGTTTGCATATAGAATAATAATAGAGCAAAATCATCTGACCAGCGACAATTACACATCCTGTTCTTCAACCTTCTCGACATCATAAAAGCCGGTTCAACCCATTGAGACCATGATGCTTTTTGACGGCATTGCCCCCATATTTCCTGCTTCCATTTCCTTTTTGCTTGCACTGGCGCCACAACAAGTGCAGACCTTGATTGCATAAGTCCATACGGGCCATTTTAACAATCCCAACAATTTCATGCCTGGTATATTGGGCTGAAGTGGTCCCGATGTCAAGGCCGATTTTGATTTCCAGAACGCTGCACTTTTCTGAAATCCCTTGTCAAATAAGGCGATAGCGCCCCCCTAATCCACTCCTGACATTGCAGACATCCAATCAGGCCTTGATACTGAAACCATGGAGGAAAAGAACGGGTGCAACACTTGCCAAACCATAAAAAACAGGCCGGAAAAGGAGCTGATAAACCTTTTCCGGCCTGCATTCCCGGAGTGTCCTGCGGAATTGCAGCAGACTACGCGGGCGATTTTTTCAGACTCGCGCCTATCCCCGGATGATCCTCGGGGTGATCAAATGGTGCTGGGGACAGATGGATTTGGGATTCTGGTATGCGGCACCGGCAAAGGCCTTGAGATAGTGGCGCAGACCGTCCATTTTCACCACCTCGTCCACAAATCCCTGTTTGGCGCAAAAGGCCGGGCGGGAATTGTCATGGTAGGATTTGGCCATTTCATTCATCTTTTCAATGATGGGCTCCAGGGGACGGCCCGCGTCCTTTTCTTTGACCAGGCGGCGTGAGTAGGAGGCGGCAGCCGCGGTTTCCCCGTGCATCACAGCGATTTCCGTGGTGGCCAGGCCCAGGGTGAAGGCATTGTGGCGGTTGGCAGTGGGGCCGCCCATGACATAATGGGCGGCTGCCGTGCCTTTTCGCAGGGTGACCAGCATCATGGGGATGTCGGTCTGCTGGATGGAATAGATCAGGGACTGGCCGATTCCCAGAAGCTCGGCCTTTTCCGCGATATCCCCCACATCAATGCCCGAGGTGTCCTGGAACCAGATCACCGGGATGCGATCCCGACCGCACAGGGTGACAAACTCGTTCATCTTGATCAGGCCCTGGCGGTACAATTTGCCCCCGATACCGGGATAGTCGGCATATTCCGGGTAGTTCTCCCCGAGCCAGCCCTGGTTGTTGCCGATGCAGCCCACGAGAAACCCGTCCATTTTGCACAGACCCGTATAGATTTCCGGGCCGTAATCCGGCCGGAATTCCATATGTTCACTGCCGTCCACCAGCCGGGCCAGGACCTCTTTGAAATCGTAAATCTGTTTGGGGTTGTGGGGGATCAGCCGGGTGAGTTCCCGGGTGTCAAATCCGGGTTCCGCAGGTTCGGCCACCCGGAAAAACTTGGGATTGTATGCAGGCATATCCTTCATATAGTCTTTGAGCCCGTCCAGCACGCCTTGTTCCTCTTCGTATACATACCGGAAAAAACCGGTGTGGTCGTGGTGGACCTCCACAGATCCCGGGGGTTTGGCCTTGTATTGCTTGGCAGAGGCGATGAGCTGCTCCGCCCCTTCCAGGTCGAAATATCCTTTGGGTGACATGCCGGACAGGATACCGCCCCCGCCCACAGCGATATTGCAATTTTTATGGGCAAACAGGATGGTGGGGCTGATGCCCTGGTATCCGCCGCCAGCCGGGTTGGTGCCGTATATTCCTGCCAGGACCGGGATGCCGAGTTGTTCCAGTTCTGCATGGCGGTAAAAGGCCGTGCCCGACCCCCTGCGGTTGGCATAAAACTTTTCCTGTTCCGGCAGCTTGACCCCGGAGCAGTTGACCAGCCAGACCAGGGGGATGTTCAGCCGTTTGGAAAGGTCTGTGGCCCTGAGGATGTTTTCCGGCTGGCCCGGAAGCCAGGCCCCGGCCATGACCTTGTTGTCAAACCCGATGACCACGGCCCATTTGCCTGAGATCCTGGCCAGGCCGTCAATGACATTGGTGGTGCCTTCGGTGTTGTCTTCGGGGTTGAACAGGGTGTGCAGGGGATGCCAGGTGCCCGGATCAATAAGGTATCCCAACCGCTGCCACACCGTCCACACGCCCCGGGCATTGATTTTTTCAGTGGGCATGCCCGCATTCTGGACCGCTTCGGCCCGGGCCGCGATATCCGCCTCCACATCCTGGATTTTCTGAACGTTTTCCTCTGAACTCAGCATCTGCCCCTGGTTCAGGGCCTTGCCAAACGGGGTCATGTTTTCAAAGTATTGTCGCATGTGGATACTCCCGGCCTTTTGTGGTTGTTTCGCTATTTAAAACAGTGTTTGATTTTCAACGCCCACTATGAAATAAGGCTTTGGGTTTGTCAAGGTCTTTTTGATCAAAAATCTGATTAGATTTTACTTGACATTCCCGACCGGATTCCGCTATTTCAGAACATATAATGAAACAATGTTTTAAAATATAGAACAAAAAAATGACCTCTCCCAATAAAATATATACCCTGTCCGCGGCCATCCGGGAGTTTGTCCTGCCGGGCTGCCATATTTCAATCGGCGGATTCACCCTGAACCGGAACCCCATGGCAGCGGTCCACGAAATCATCAGGCAAAAGATTACGGGGCTTCACCTGTACGCCCACTCCAACGGCCAGGGCCTTGACGAACTTGCGGGCAGCGGCAGCATTGACCGGCTGGACATTGCATATTCCGGCAATGGCCGGTATGCCCCGACCTGTATCAATTTTAAACGGGCGGTGAGGGACAACCAAATCCTGGTGGAAGATTACACCAACTTCCAGATGGCCCTGCGGTTCATGGCCGGGGCCATGGGCCTGCCCTTTATGCCCACCTATTCTTCTCTGGGCACTGACATCCCTGACAAGTGGGGATATGGCAGGGACCTGCGGCAAAGTGACCCCACCCTTCCCGTTCACAAACTGGTGACCATGGACAATCCCTTTTTCAGAACCGGTTCCCCTGAAAGCCATCCGGAAGAAGATCCGGGCGATACCGGGGAACCCATTGTGCTGCTGCCGGCCATCACCCCAGATGTCACCATTATCCATGCCCAGGCCGCCGATCCCGCAGGCACGGTCCGGATCGACGGCCTGACCTTTTCAGATGTGGAGCAGGCCAAGGCGGCCCGCCGGCTGATCGTGACCTGTGAAACCCTGGTGGACCCGGGCGCACTCAACCACGCCCCCCAAAACAACCAGATCCCGGGCTTTTGCGTGGATGCGGTGGTGGTCCAGCCCTTTGGGGCCTATCCCACGGCCTGTTACGGCCAATACGATTATGACCCGGAATTCCTGGACTGGTACGGGAAACAGACCACGGACCAGGACGGGTTCGACGCCTATGCCGGGGAATATATCCGGGGGTGCGCCGACCATGCCGGATTTATTGAAAAGGCATGCGGAAAACGATTTGACACCCTGATGGCTGACCCGGAAACCGGGTATTCCCTGGAGGTGAAACGATAATGGCATCTGACGCACAATCCTGTGCCTACTCGGCAAAGGAAATGATGGTCATCTCTGCGGCCCGGATGATCACGGACCAGGACATTGTGTTCTGCGGCACCGGGATTTCCATGCTGGCGGCAGTGGCGGCCAAGCATATCTACGCCCCGGGCGCGGTGGTGTTTTTTGAGAGCGGTGCCATTGATGCGAAGCTTGCCCACCTGCCCCTGGCCGTGTCCGATTCCAGGGTCATGTATGGGGCGGCCGCGTTCTGCAGCCTGGTCGAGGCCTTTTCCTTCATGCAGAACCCAAAGACAGGAGACAGGATCGTGGGAATCATCGGTGCGGCCCAGATTGATCCTTTCGGCAATCTCAACTCTACCATGATCGGGGATTACGGCCGTGTCAGAGCCCGGTTCCCGGGATCGGGCGGGGCCTGTGACCTGGCCTCGTTTGTGAATACGGTGCTGGTGTTCATGAAGCTGGAAAAACGCAAATTTGTCGAACGCCTGGACTATCTGACCAGCCCGGGTTGGCAGCCCAAGGGCAAGTCCAGGGAAGAAGCGGGCCTCCGCGCCCGGGGACCTGCTGCCGTGATTACGGACATGGGCATCATGAAGTTTGATCGGGTTACCTGCCAGATGTACCTGGACCGGTATTTTCCCGGGGTTGTACCCGAAGATATCAAATCCAGGGTGGGGTTCGATCTTGACGTATCCCGGGCTGTCCGGGCAGACCCGCCCGGGGAAAAGGCCCTCTCTATTTTAAGGACAACAACAGATCCGGAAAAACTCATTCTGGATTAAAGGAATACCATGAACGACCTCACACCGCCCCCCAAGCGGAACGCCATTGAAAAAGCCCTTGAAATCATGCTCAAGTTCAAGGGGACCAAGCCCTCCTGGGGCATCCGGGAACTGTCCGGGGAACTGGGATTCAGCCCGGCCACGGTCCAGCGGATCCTCCAGACCCTGAAGTCTTACGATTTTATCCGCCAGGATCCCAAGACCCGCCAGTATTATATCGGCAATATCTTTTACCGGTTCCTGGAAAACCTGAACAATACCAACAACCTCACCGGCACAGGCCGCAGGTTTATGGAAAACGTGGCCCAGGAAACCCGGGAAACGGTTCACCTCAATATTATCGAGGGCAGTTTGCGGATCTGCATCGACACCATTGAATCGCCCAAGGTGCTCAAGGCGGGCATGCCCATCGGTAACCAGAGCCCCCTTTACGCGGGGGCTTCCGCCAAATGCCTGCTGGCGTTTTCCTCAAAGGAGTTCCAGGAGGAATATATCAGGACCACCCAGATCACCCCCCTGACCGGCAATACGGTTGTGGACCGGGAACAGCTCAGCCAGGACCTTGCACGGATCCGGCACCAGAAATATGCGGTCAGCCTTGGCGAGCGGACGCCTGGACTTGGGTCCATCAGCGCCCCGGTGTTTGACTACAAGGGCAATATCCTGGCCAGCCTGAGCCTGGCCATCCCTGAAATCCGCATCACCCAGCAGTCCAGCCTGTCCGCCTGCACGGACATTCTCGTCCGGGAAGCCCGGGCGTTTTCAAAGGCCATGGGATTGAACACGAAAAAAAATAAAGCACCATAAAATAACGCACACGGAGGAACACATGGATTTTAAATTGAGTACCGAGCTGAAAATGCTCCAGAAAGAGGTCAGGAAATTTGCAAAAAAACAGATCGAACCCTATGCGGACGCGTGGGATGAACAGCACCACCTTCCCATCAAAGAGGTGATGCGCCCCCTGGGCGAACTGGGTTACTTCGGCACCGTCATTCCCGAGGAATACGGGGGAGAGGACATGGGATTCCTGGCTGCCATGATCGTGACCGAGGAGCTGGCAAAAATCTCGTCTTCCCTCAGGGTCCAGGTGAACATGCAGGTCCTGGGGTGCGCCTATACCATTTATAAATACGGGAACGAAGACGTCCGTAAAAAATATGTAGAAAAGCTTTGCACGGCCGAATACATCGGCGGTTTCGGCATTACCGAGCCGGATGCGGGCTCTGATGTCATGGCCATGAGTTCCACGGCCGAAGACAAGGGGGACCACTGGCTGATCAACGGGTCCAAGACCTGGATCTCCAATGCCAATGTGGCAGATGCCCTGCTCTATTACGCCTATACGGACAAAAGCGCGGGTTCCAAGGGATTGTCCGCCTTTGTGATCGAGCCCAAGAATTTTGACGGGATCAAGACCTCTTCCCTGGACAAGCTGGGTTCCCATTCCTCTCCCACGGGCGAGCTGTTCCTGGACAACGTGAAGGTGCCCAAGGAAAACATTCTCGGCAAGCCCGGCGACGGCGCCAAAATCGTATTTTCCTCGCTGAACCAGACCCGCCTTTCTGCGGCTGCCGGGGGTGTGGGACTGGCCCAGGCCTGCCTGGACGCCTCCATCAAGTACTGCAACGAAAGAAAGCAGTTCGGCAAGAAAATCGGTGAATTCCAGATGAACCAGGACATGATCGCCCAGATGGCCACGGAAATCGAAGCGGCACGGCTCCTGGTGTATAAGGCGGCATGGGCCAAGGACCAGGGCAAGCTCAACAACGGGCTGGACGTGGCCATGGCCAAGTATTTCGTGGGTGAGGTCGCCACCAAATGCGCCAACTTTGCCATGCGGATCCTGGGGGCTTACGGCTATTCCACGGAATATCCGGTTGCCCGGTATTACAGAGATGCGCCCACCTATGCCATGGTGGAAGGCTCCGCCAATATCTGCAAATGGATCATTGCCCTGGATCAGTTGGGCATCCGGAAAGCCAACCGTTAATCCCTACGGCCGGGACCGGCATCCCGGTATAAGACCCCAGGGCGCTGCCGCCCGGCCGTTCAAAAGGAAAACACTCATGGATCCCAAGGATATCGCAGAAAAAACAGGAAAAACCGCCAGCCTCTACTTTTCAACGGTCAAAGACAAAGACAAGCCCTACAACCTCTGGCGCCACTTTGACCCGGGCCTGGCCAAAGACATGTCCATGTACATCACCGGCCAGATGTATGCCCGGGAGAAAATTCCCCATACCACCCGCCAGTTGATCACTGTGGCAGCCCTCACCGTGCTGGCAAAACCCGACGAACTCAAGCTGCACATCCATGCGGCCCTGAATGTGGGATGCACCCGTGAGGAAATCGCGGAAGTGATTTTCCAGACCAGCATTTACGGCGGGGTACCTGCGGCCAACACGGCCCTGGCCGCCCTGAAAGCCGTCCTGGAAGAACGGGAAGAACGGGAAGACAAGGAAAAAGACGCGCAGTAAGATTTAGATCCGGCGTCCCAGGATGGTGTTCCAGATCCCGTCCGGGCACCGCCGTTCAATGACATGGACCGGCAGTTGCGTTAACACGTCCATGACCTTGCGGGTTTCCGAATTCAGCAGGCCCGAAAGGATAAACCAATTTTTTTCCGGGAATCCCGGGTGGGCAATAATGTGCTGCATGACATCGTAATGGATGTTGGCCACCAGAAGATCGCAGGAGATGTCCATGACCTGCTCGCCCCGGGCCTGGAAGGCCAGGACCTTGTCCTGGAAACGGTTTTCCCGGATATTTTTCAAGGCGGTTTTCACAGCCAGCAGGTTGAAGTCACAGGCCAGGACCTGTTCACACCCCAGGGCTGCCGCCCCCAGGGAAAGCAACCCTGTGCCCGTGCCGATATCCAGGACCCGGCCGATGTTTTCCCGGGTGCAGATCCGGTGGATCAGGGCAAGGCAGTCTTCTGTGGTCTGGTGACGTCCCGTACCGAACACCACGCCCGGGTCCAGCAGCACTTCTTTTTGATCCGATTTGATTGTGCCGGGTGCGGGCCGTTCCCAGGGCGGGGAAATACAGAGGGTTTCCACCCGATAGGGTTCAATCCGGTTGCCGTGCCATTGCTCACCGCTCATCTCATAGTGTTCCACCAGGGAAATCCCGGGGTTCCGCTCTTCCAGACCGGCCATCAGATCATCCGCAGCCCGGGAAAAAAACAGGAACGCGGTGCCGTCCTCTTCCCAGGTGCCCAGGTAATGGGCGTGGGTGGCCACATCCCTGTCCGGCCCGGGTACCTGGTCGAAATTATAGATATGCAGATGTTCGTAAGGGTTTTTCATTGTGCTGCCGCATTATTCCGCCCGGTTAAATTTAAATTTGACAATCACGGAAATATGCAAAATAATCCTTTTCCATATAAAACTCAAGAAAGACTTCACCCCGATGAGATTCAGAAAAATTACAGCAGCATTTGACACGGACAGCATTGCACTGGCGGAAGAGCTGATCTGCCATATCTTCTTTTCCTTCAACCTTAAAGGGGTGGTCTGCGATATTCCCATTCCCGAGCCGGACGAGGGATTCGGCACCCGCACCCTTCCCCTGCCCGAGCAGAACGCCATTATCGGTTATCTGCCGGATATGGATGCCTCGGATGTCATTGTAGAGCAAATAAAATCCAGGCTGGACGGCCTGGAAGATGCCGGCATCCGGGTGACGCCAAAGATCACCGTGGTTGATGAAAAAGACTGGGCCGATGCCTGGAAAGACTATTTCAACGTGACCCGGATCACCGATCGCATCGTGGTCAAGCCCGAATGGAAAGCCTATACCCCGACTGAAAACGATGTTGTGATCCATATTGACCCGGGCATGGCATTCGGCACCGGCACCCATCCCACCACCTTTATGTGCCTGGAGCTGATTGAGGCGTTCATGGCCAAGGCCAGCACCGTGCTGGACGTGGGGTGCGGCTCGGGAATCCTGATGATTGCGGCGGCAAAGCTCGGGGCCGGGCGTATTGCGGGTATTGACACCGACCCCATGGCTGTGGACATCACCCGGGAAAACATGGAAAAGAACGGGATTGACCCGGATCTTTACACGGTGGCAACCACCACCCTGGACCGGTTTGATCCGGCGCCCTGCAATCTTGTGACGGCCAACATCATTGCCCAGGTCATCGTGGACATTGCCGGGGATATCCGGCAGCGCATGGCGCCGGACGGCAGGGCCATCCTTTCCGGCATCATCCGGGAACGGCTGCCTGATGTGCTGGCGGCACTGGCCGCCCAGGACCTTGAGGTCATCCACGAAAAAACCACGGGAGAATGGGTGGCCCTTGTGGCGGCCCAAAAACGAACGGATACCTGAACCATGCCCCCTTTGCCGCAGCTTACCATTGACACCGCCCCGGACAGGCAGACTTTTTGTTTTGACGGACGCCTGGATGCCCAGGGGGTTTCCCGTCTCTGGCACCGGGCAATGCGCGCCGCTGAAACAGCCGGGGACACCCCAATCTTCATTGATTTGGAAAAGGTAGACTACCTGGACCTTGCCGGGGCCGCCTTTATCACCCGCCTGGCCGGGCCGGAAAACACATCCGGGATCGTCGGGGTAAAAACAGAGTTCCAGCCCCTGCTGGACCTGGCCGGAAATGTTCCGCCCGCGCCCCTGCCCCCCCAGTCCCCTGGCTCGTTTGTGGAAAATACGGGGAAATCCCTTTCCGCAGCTGCGGATGACACCAAAACCTTTGTCACCTTTATCGGGGAAATCACCTGGGCCATGATTTCCAGCATAAGACACCCGGCACGCATCCGGTGGGCCGACACCTGGACTGTGGCGGAGCGGGCCGGGGTCAATGCCCTGCCCATTGTGGCCCTGATTTCCTTTATCGTGGGGCTGGTCATGGCGTTCCAGGCTGCCATTCCCATGAAAATGTTCGGGGCGGAAATTTATGTGGCCAATCTCATCGGCATTGCCATGGTGCGGGAACTGGGGCCGCTGATGACTGCTATTGTCCTGGCGGGCCGGTCTGCATCCGCCTTTGCCGCTGAAATCGGAACCATGAAGATCAACGAGGAAATCGACGCCCTCACCGTTATGGGCATGGAGCCGGTGAAGTTCCTCATTGTTCCCCGCATCATTGCCGCCACCCTGGTCACCCCGCTTCTGACCGTGTTTGCCAACCTGGTCGGGATGCTGGGCGGGGCCCTGGTCATTGTCTCTTTTGGCTACCCTATGATTACCTATTACAACCAGGTGGCCGGATTTGTGACCTGGCAGGACCTTACCGGCGGGCTGATCAAAAGTTTTGTGTTCGGGATTCTCATTGCCTCCACCGGCTGCATCCGGGGATACCAGACCCTGAAGGGACCGTCTGCGGTCGGGGATGCCACCACCCGGGCTGTGGTGTCGTCCATTGTGCTCATTGCCGTGTTTGACGGCATTTTTTCCATTGTATACTATTATCTGGGCATATGAAAAAGAACATCATCCAGGTCAAACATCTCTATGCCGGGTATGACGGCGCGGCCATCATGGAAGATATCAGTTTTGATATCCGCAGGGGAGAAGTGTTTGTAATCCTTGGCGGTTCCGGATGCGGCAAAAGCACAGTGCTCAAGCATATGATCGGACTGGTGCCGCCGGTTTCCGGCCAGGTGCTGATCAACGGCGAGGACATGGTGTCTGCAGCCGGTGCGGACCGGAACCGGCTGCTCAGGTCCATTGGGGTGGCATTCCAGAACGGAGCCCTGTTCGGCTCCATGACCGTGCTTGAAAATGTCATGCTGCCCTTAAAAGAATTTACCGATCTGCCCGAAGAGGCGGCCGAGGCCATTGCCCGGGTCAAGCTGGACCTTGTCCACCTGGGCCACGGCGCATCCCTGCTGCCCGACGAACTGAGCGGGGGGATGCGGAAACGGGCCGCCATTGCCCGGGCCATGGCCCTGGACCCTGAAATCCTGTTCCTGGACGAGCCCTCGGCCGGGCTGGACCCCCTGACCTCAGCCGGGCTGGACCGGCTGATCCTGGAACTGGCCGGGGCCTTAGGCATCACCTTTGTTATTGTCACCCATGAACTGGAAAGCATCCTCAGCATTGCCGACCGCACCATTATGCTGGAAAAGGAAGCCAGGGGCATCATTGCCCAGGGTCCGCCCCAAGAATTGAAGCAGGACAGTTCCAATCCCTATGTCCACCGTTTTTTCAACCGAAATCCTGAAACAGGACCCCGCCCATGACCCAGAAAGCAAATTTTTTCAAACTCGGCCTGTTTGTCATCCTGGCATTCGGCCTGGCCGCAGCCATGCTCATCGCCTTTGGCGCCGGTGAATTTTTCAAATCCGAAACCCTGGCGGAAACCTATTTTGACGAATCGGTCCAGGGCCTGGATATCGGCTCCGAAGTCAAGTACAAAGGGGTCCGGATCGGCACGGTAAAATCCATTACCACGCCGACCAAAGTTTACGGCACCCCCTCCAACTATGTTCTGGTTAGCTTTGCCCTGGCAGAGGACTGCTATGTGGGCCAGACCGGGGAAAATGCCGGGGAACGCCTCAAAAAAGCCATTGCACAGGGGCTCACCGTGTCTCTCTCGTTCAAGGGACTGACCGGTGCGGCGTATCTTGAGACGGATTACCAGGAAAAAGCCTCGGATCTGGACATCACCTGGACACCCCGCACCCTTTACCTGCCCTCGCGTAAAAGCAGCATCAAACGCATCGGCGACGCCATGAACCAGGTGCTGGACAGCCTTACCGAGCTGAATGTCAAAGGCGTGGGCAACAACCTGGCAAGCCTTGTCAGCGCCCTGAATGAAAAGGCCAACGCCCTGGATACCAAGGCCATTTCGGACCAGGCAGGCGCCCTGCTCAAAGAATTGCGCCAGACCAACCGCAGGATCTCAGGGTTCATGGATTCCGAACAGCTCAACCGGATTCTGGCAGATGCCGGCGCATCCTTTTCAGATCTGAAAACCATTGTACATGACGCGAAAAAACCGGTAGACACCACTCTCAAACATATAGAAACCGCGTCAAAGAGCGTCGCCCATGTGGCAGAGGGGCTTGAAACCGGCCTGGGCCCCAGACTTGACCAGCTTGCCGGCCAGATGAACACCATGCTCAAGAGCCTGGACCGGACCTCCAAAATGCTGGAAAAAACCATCTGGATCAATGCAGACACCATTGGCAGGGCCATTGACAACCTGGAACGGACCTCGGAAAACCTGAACCAGCTCACCCTGGAGCTTCAAAAATACCCGGGCCGCCTTCTTCTGGAGCGCCCGCCCGAGGTCAACACCCCGGAACGCATAAAGGAGCAGTTGGAACAAGATGATTAATCCCATGAAACCATTGGCCCCGGCCGCCTGTGTCCTGACCCAGACCCTGATAATGGTCCTGATAATGGCCATGGCCGCCGGTTGTGCCGGCATCCGGAACAAATACCAGGAAAAAAAGACCTACCGCCTCTCTGCCGATCCCCTCCAGGCCCGGGACCCGGACCCGGCGGCTGGCGACGCGCTTCTGGTCAAACGGTTCAGCATTGCCCCGGAATTTGAAGCCAGCACCTTTATGTACCGGATCGGCCAGGACCGGTTTACTTCCGATTTTTACCACAATTACGTGGTGCCCCCGGCCCGGATGATTACCGACCTTACCATGGAAGCCCTGTACGCCTCCCCGATGTTTTCACCGGTGTCTCCCAATGCCATGGATGATATCCAGTACCGCCTCTGGGGTAAGATCATTGACATTTACGGGGATGCCCGGGATAAGCACCAGCTCAAATCCGTGATCACCATCCGCCTGGTCCTGGACAAAAACACCGGGAAGCGGTTCGACCCGGTGCGCCACGCCACGTATACGGCCGGCATCCCCATGGCTGAACCCAGCCCGGACGCCTATATCACAGGGCTTAACCAGGGCCTGACCCAAATTCTGGAAGCGTTCTTCCGGGATATTTCAGATGCGGGAACAGTGTCCCCGTAACACCGGATCGCCCTTTCGACAAGCAACACCACCGCCTTTAGCGGATTTAAGGATATATAAAGATGAAATTCAGACCCTGCATAGATCTTCGCAACGGCAAAGTCGTCCAGATCGTCGGTTCCACCCTGGAAGAAACAGACCGGTCACAGACCGCAATCACCAATTTTGAAAGCGGACATTCCCCGGCCCGGTTCGCCCGGATGTACCGGGACGACGCCCTGTACGGGGGCCATGTCATCGCCCTTGGCCCGGGCAACACCGACGCGGCCCTGTCCGCGCTCAGGGCATTTCCCGGCGGCCTGCAGGCAGGCGGGGGCATCACCCCGGACAATGCCGGGACATTTCTGGATGCCGGTGCCTCCCACATCATTGTGACCTCTTATGTGTTTTCCCGGGGAACGATCGACATGGAACGGCTGGAACGGCTGGTCAGTGTTGTGGGCAAAGAGCGCCTGGTTCTCGATTTGAGCTGCCGGTCCAGGGACGGGCAGTTCTGGATCGTGACGGACCGGTGGCAGAAATTCACGGATGTGGCGGTGACACCGGCCACCCTGGAGCGCCTGGCCGGGTTTTGTGATGAGTTCCTGGTGCACGGAGTGGATGTGGAAGGCAAAATGCAGGGCATCCAGGAAGATCTGGTCACCTTGCTGGGCAGCCACTCGCCGATTCCCGCCACCTATGCGGGCGGGGCCGGCCGCTTTTCCGACCTGGACCGGGTCAGGACGCTGGGAAACAACCGGGTGGACCTGACCATCGGCTCGGCCCTGGATATATTCGGCGGCAGCATCCCCTACCGTGACGTGACGGCATGGCACCGCAAAAACGCCTGATGCCCTGTCCTCTTAAAGGTACAGGGCATTGACGTAAAAAATGGACCGGTTCAGGTCCGACTTCTGCGGATATCCAGTTTGCGCATTCTGGAGGCAAAGGTGGACCGGTTGATACCGGATGCCCGGGCCGCCCAGGTGATGTTCCAGTTGTACTTTTTCATCAGGGCTTTGACATAGGCTTTTTCCAGGCCCGGCCAGGACATTTCCGACAAATCCACCAGAAATTCATTGTCTGCTGCCGGTGACAGGTTGGTTTCAGGGGAAAGGGGTTCTTTGACATCCGCTCCCGTGTCGCGGATGTGGTCGGGCAGGTTCATGGGCTGGATATAATCCCCCGGGGTGGTGACCATGAGATACCGGACAAGATTTTCCAGTTCCCTGATGTTCCCGGGCCAGGAATAGGCCACCAGATGCTGCATGGTTTCGGGCACCAGCCGCTTTTCCGGGGAATCCGCCTTCAGGGCTTCGGTTTCAAGGAAGTGCTTGGCCAGGAGGGGAATGTCCTCCCGCCGGTCCCGCAGCGGCGGCAAATGAACCGGCAGGACCGACAACCGGTAATAAAGGTCCTGGCGGAATTTATTTTCCACGATCATCTGCTTGATATCCTTGTTGGTGGCTGCCACGATCCGGACATCAATATGCTTGACCCGGGTCTCACCCAGGGGCTTGATCTCATTTTTCTGAAGCACCCGGAGCAGCCCGGCCTGGGTGCTCATGGGCATGTCCCCGATTTCGTCCAGGAACACCGTGCCCCCGTCGGCCGCCTCAAACAAGCCGGCCTTGTCCCGGGTGGCCCCGGTAAATGCGCCTTTTTTGTATCCGAACAACTCGCTTTCCAAAAGGGTTTCAGGAATGGCCGAGCAGTTCTGGACCAGGAACGGCTTTTTGGACCGGCTGCTGCCCTTGTGAAGCTGTTCCGCCACCAGTTCCTTTCCCGTGCCGCTCTCTCCGGTGATCAATACATGGAACTCGGTGTCTGAATAACTTTTGACCAGTTCCATGCTTTTGTGGAACTCTTTGCTCTGCCCGATGATGGTGTTTTCTTTTTTCATCCTGGACAGGGCGGTCTTGAGATGGGTGGACCGCCGGCGCTCCATGGAGTAGAGAATGGCGTTGCTCATGGCAATGGAACAGATATCCACCAGATTCTGGAGGGGTTCCAGGTATTTTTCATCCAGGTTGAGCCGGTTTCTTTCCGGGGCGGTGTCGATGATCTGAACCGCGCCGTACACATCTTTTCCCATGAGCAGCAGGGGAAAGCAGAGAATCTGGCTGCTCTTGACGGCAAAATTTTCCTCAACCTCCTTATTGTGGCGGCGGTCGCTGCCGGTTTCGGCAATGGTCATCTCGCCGTTTTCAATCACCCACCCCACAATGGAGGGCTGGCCGGCGTCCAGCGCCACCCCTTTGATGTTCTCACTCTCCGCACCGGCCGCTTCCACGCACACATAGGTTGCGCCTCTTTTGATCCAGATGGAGCCCCGCTTTACGTTCTGAATCCGCAGCAGGGCATTGAGAAACTTTTTCTGGAGCGCATCCGGGTCCAGTTCTTTAAACAACTCAGAATCCATTTGCCGGATCACCTCTTCCCTATCATCCATGAAATAAAACCCTATTAATCAGATTTAACAACCAAGAGCTAAATAAAACCAAAACTCAATTTCAAAACTATCGATATTTAAGCATGGGCCAAATATATACAGTGAAATCAAATATATCAATATCTTTCTATAATCTGGCACAAAAAATGTATATTCATACCATTGATTAAGTTTAATTGAACCATCAAACGGACAAAGGGGTGACAATGGAACAACGGGTAAAAATCAGCAGTCTTGATACGGCCC
The DNA here is from genome assembly GCA_036881925.1 of Desulfobacter sp. Classification (GTDB taxonomy): domain Bacteria; phylum Desulfobacterota; class Desulfobacteria; order Desulfobacterales; family Desulfobacteraceae; genus Desulfobacter. Next base: position 100,495 of record JBAJNJ010000001.1, on the reverse strand, counting down.
TTGTCACCTGTCCGGAATGCCGGCGGACCAAAACCCTGCAGTTGTCCGAATACAGACTGATCAAACGCCACACCCGGGTAAAATACACCTGTCGATGCGGCCATACTTACATGGCAACCCTTGAAAGGCGGTCGGACAGGGAAAAGCCCATCTGCCTGGCCGGCACGTTTTCAAGTACCGGGAACGGCCGGAGCGCCGGAAAAATGGTCATTGAAAAGTTGAATTCCGAAGGATTGACACTCAAGACCAACCTGGAGCAGAAACTGTTACCCGGCACCAGCCTCAATGTAGAGTTTGTGCTGGACGACGCCAAACAGTCCGTTGTGAAAAAAAACGTCAGGGTCCTGGCCAGGAACGGCCGCTACCTGACAGCCGAATTTAGTTCCAAAGAGCATTTTGACAACCTGGGTCCGTATCTTTTCTTTAACAAGCTTTACGTTTAGGCCGCAGTTGAAACGGATCACATCAGAAAGTAGGGATCCACGTCAACGGCAATAGATACGGACTTGACCCGGCTGATTTCAGGATCAGCCGACATGGCTGACACCATTTTATTAAGACAGCCGGCAGAGACGCTTTTAATAAGGATCTGCCAGCGAAACCTGGAGGAAATTCTCTGAATGGCCGCCTCAATGGGTCCGAGGATCTGAACATCCCGGCCTTCCGGACTCAGGCGGTGCAAGACATCGGCAATCCGTTGGGCATGCGCAGCGGTTTTATGCGCATCCTTTCCTGATATCTTTAACTGAACCATCCGCGTAAAGGGCGGGTACAACAACGCCTTCCTAAAAGGGGCTTCGTGATTAAAAAATTCCATATAATCCTGACGGCGGGAGGCCTCAATAGTAAAATGGTCCGGATTATAGGTCTGCATAATCACCCTGCCTGGCTCCCTGCCCCTGCCCGCCCTTCCCGCCACCTGCGCCAGCAACTGAAAGGTCCGCTCGCTGGCCCTGAAATCCGGCAGACTTAAGGACAAGTCCGCACAGATCACCCCCACCAGGGTGATGGCCGGAAAATCATGGCCCTTGGCCAGCATCTGGGTGCCCACGATAATATCCACGGTCCGGTTCCGGATCTGCCTGAGCAGGCGCAGGGCACTCCCCTTTTTTGCGGTCGAATCCTGGTCCATTCGTGCCAGCCGGGCATCCGGGAACAGGGTTTTGAGCATGGATTCAATCTTTTCCGTCCCAAATCCGAAATTTTTCAGTTTGCCCGTGCCGCACTCGGGACACCGGGCGCTTCCCGGCAGGGTATGGCCGCAAAGATGGCATTTGTAGATATCCCCGCCCTTGTGAAAGGTCATGGTGATATCACAGCTTTGGCAGTGCAGGGTTTTTCCGCAGGACTGGCAGGCCGGGAAAGTGGCAAATCCCCGCCGGTTCAGGAAAATCAGGGTCTGGTTTCCCTTTTCCAGGCAGGCCCGGATCTCGCGCCCCAGTTCCGGGGTGATGATCCTGTCCGTTCCCCAGGCATCTTTGTACTTTTTCATGTCCACCAGGGTGATCTCAGGCAGAGGATTGTTGTTCACCCGCTTTTTGAGTTCAAGCTGGGAAAACCGGCCCGTACGCACATTCTGAAAAGACTGGACCGAAGGGGTGGCAGACCCCAGGACCACGGGGCAGTCGTGCATCTTGGCACGCACCACGGCAAGATCCCGGGCATTGTAACGCAGGCCCGACTCCTGTTTGTAGGATGTGTCGTGCTCCTCGTCCACAATAATAATCCCGATCTTCTTTACCGGCGCAAATATGGCTGACCTGGCACCGATCACGATTTTTACCTTTTCCAGGGCAATCCTCCGCCACTGGTCCAGGCGTTCGCCATTGGTGAGCATGGAGTGGATGACGGCGATCTTTTCCCCGAACCGTGCCCGGAACCGCCGTTCCGTCTGTGAAATCAGGGCGATTTCAGGTACCAGCACAATGGCGCCCAGACCGTTGTCCACGGCATCGGCCACCAGCCGCATATAGACTTCCGTCTTACCTGAGCCGGTGACACCGGTGAGCAGATACGGCGTAAAGCCCTTTTCCCTTTCCCGCCGCACCCGTTCCACCAGCACGGCCTGCTCCTCGGTCAATTCCGGCGGTGTATCCGGCTCAACCGGGTCCCCCAGGGGGTCCCGGAAAACCTGGCGGCGCACCACAGTAAGATACCCGGCCGCTTCCAGGGGCGGAATCAGCTTCGGGGCCGTGGGCACATGCGCCTTAAGCCCTGTCAGGGAGATTTCTCCGGCCTCCCGGACCAATGCGAGGATCTGGTGCCGCTTTTTGGACATGCGCAACTCTTTAACGGGAAGGTTTTGGGCGCGGGAGATGAATTTTTCCGTTTTAATGCCGGCCGCCTCTTTTTTCAGCACCGCAGATACCGCTACAATATCTTTTTTTTCCATCTTCCGGACCAGGGCGGCCAGGGCGGCATCCGACCGCACCAGGGATTTTAGCGAACACCCCTCTTTTTTGTCCAACCGCAGGATCAGGGCCTCTTCATCCGGTTCCAGCGATCCTGCGGACAATGCCTTGCGCCCGGCTTCCGTAACAAAAACGCAGGAGATATCACGGCGCTCCAGCCCTGAAGGCAGAGCGGTTTTAATGGTCTCACCCAGGGGATGGATATAGTATTCCGCAATCCATTTAAAAAACGGAATGTCCCCCTGGGGAAACAGGGGGTGGTCGTCCAGCAGAGAGATCATGTTTTTGGCCTTGTAAGGCCCGCAATCGTCCTGTTCTCCCAGAATGTACCCGGTCACCCGCCGGCGGCCGAAAGGCACCAGCACCCGCATGCCCGGGCAGGCGTCCGCCTTGAATTCTTCGGGAATGCGGTAGACAAACGTCTGGTTCACCGGCAGCATCACCCCGACATCTATGTAATCGGACGATATCATGGCGCCTATTGTGCAAAAATCCTATAATAATATCAAGTTCAGACTAATTTTCTTGACTAAGAAAACCAGGTCTAATAACATGGGCGGGATAAACTTTGTCAAATAATACAAGCAAATGAACGAATTCAAGGAGGCGATATGGCTGTATACGTAGAGGACCATCCTCTCATCAAACATAAACTCGGGCTCATGAGAGAAAAAAATATCAGTACCAAAGACTTTCGTGAACTGTCCTCGGAAGTGGCCCGGCTGCTGACTTACGAAGCCACCAAAAACCTGGCCACGGAAAAGAAGGTGATCGAAGGCTGGGCCGGCAAGGTGGAAGTGGAAAAGATCAAAGGTAAAAAGATTACCATCGTTCCCATTCTCAGGGCAGGCCTGGGCATGATGGACGGGGTGATCGACCTGATCCCGTCGGCAAAGGTGTCTGTGGTGGGATTTTACAGGAACGAAGAAACCCTCAAGCCTGTCCAGTATTATTTCAAGACCGCCAGCGCCATGGAAGAACGGACCGCACTGATCCTGGACCCCATGCTGGCCACGGGCGGCACGCTCATCGCCACCATTGACCTGCTCAAGGAAGCCGGATGCAAAAAGATCAAGGGCCTGTTCCTGGTCGCCGCTCCCGAAGGGATCGCCAAGGTCGAGGAAAAGCACCCGGACGTGGATATTTATACGGCCAGTGTGGACGACTGCCTCAATGAGGTCGGCTACATCCTTCCCGGGCTGGGGGATGCCGGTGATAAAATCTTCGGGACCAAATAATACCAACACCTGACCCAAAAAAGGAATTCATTAAAGATGTCGCAGAATACCGCTTCCGCAACCGAGTACAACTTTAGGATAAAAGACTGTTTCCTGGGTGCCCAGATGCTTTTTGTCGCCTTTGGCGCCCTTGTCCTGGTTCCCCTGCTCACGGGACTGAATCCCAATGTGGCCCTGTTCACCGCCGGCCTGGGGACCATTGTGTTCCAGGTTGTCACCCGGGGCAAGGTGCCGGTATTCCTGGCCTCATCCTTTGCCTTTATTGCACCGATCATCTACGGGGTACAAACCTGGGGGATCCCGGGCACCATGTGCGGCCTTGCAGCGGCCGGCGTGGTGTATATTTTGTTAAGCCTCCTGGTCCGGTGGCAGGGAAGCGATATCATCAAACGGGTGCTGCCCCCGGTGGTTACCGGACCGGTGATCATGGTCATCGGATTGATTCTCGCACCGGTGGCCGTCCACATGACCATGGGAAAAACCGGTGACGGGGCCATTGTCCTGTTTCCCCAGGCCAAGGCCATGACCGTGGGCTTAAGCGCCCTTGCCACCACCATCCTGGTCTCCATCCTGGGCAAAGGAATGCTCCGGCTGATCCCCATACTATGCGGCATCGCGGTCGGATACGTCCTGGCCCTGTTTTTCGGGTTTGTTGATTTTTCCCCCATAGGCAAGGCCGCCTGGTTTGCCATGCCTGATTTTGTCTTTCCCGAATGGAACCTGGAAGCCATTTTCTATGTGGTGCCCATTGCCATTGCACCGGCCATTGAACATTTCGGCGATGTGGTGGCGATTTCAGGGGTGACAGGCAAGGATTACCTCAAGGAACCCGGGGTTGAAAATACCATGCTGGGCGACGGCCTTGCCACTTCGCTGGCCTCTTTCCTGGGCGGACCGCCCAACACCACGTATTCCGAGGTCACCGGTGCTGTGGCACTGACCAAAATGTTCAATCCGGCCGTCATGACCTGGGCAGCCATCGCCGCCATGCTCCTGGCCTTTGTGGGCAAGCTGGGCGCCCTGCTCCAGACCATCCCCGTGCCGGTCATGGGCGGCATCATGCTCCTGCTTTTCGGTGCCATCATGGTGGTGGGCCTGAACACATTGGTCAGGTCCGGTGACGATCTCATGGAAGCCCGGAACCTTTCCATTGTCGCCCTGATCCTTATTTTTGGCATCGGCGGCATGAGTTTTTCCGCGGGCCAGTTCCAGCTCCAGGGAATCGGCCTGGCCGGTATCCTGGGGGTCGTACTCAACCTGGTATTGCCCAGGAGCCGTGAGTAGCCAACACCGTTGAACCATAGCGGAAACGCTTGATATACGATTCATCAGGGCCGGGCCGGATTAACTGAAATATATAATCCGGCCCGGCCCATCCCCGGTCCGATAACGACGTTCTCTCCTGACGGTCAGGGGACATTCCCCTACAATTCCACTCCAGTTTACCCCATGTTACGATCTCCAGCCCTGCTGCCCGCGGGAAACACCACTTCCATGCGCAGGCCTGTGCCTGTATGGGAAGCGGTGACGCGTCCCCGGTGAAGGGTAACGATTTTTTCGACCAAGGCGAGCCCCAGGCCGGAACCATTGCCTGTGGCCTGGCCTGCCCTGAAAAAAGGTTCAAAAAGCCGGACAAAGTCTTCCCGGGAAAAAGGGGGATGGGTATTTTCGATCCTGAACCGGATGCCGCCGGCTTTCCGGCCCAGTTGGATATCAATGCATCCCCGGGCGCTGACATACGAAACCGCGTTATCCACCAGGTTGGAGATCATCTGGCGAATCAGGACAAGGTCTCCCGAAACGCTTATATCTTCAGCAATACGGCAGGAAAGATCAATGCCCCGGTTGACGATGAACAGCCGGCGCCTCCGGATAACATCCCGGCACAAGCCTGTGAGGTCCACCGGAAGAAACGGCGGCGGGGTCCGGTTCAGGTCAAGGCGGCTGGACAGAAGGGTGGTGCCCACAAGGTTGTCCATGTGATCGAATTCTTCCTTGAGCAGGGTCAAATGGCGCAACCCCAGCCGGATGGCCTTGATATCCTCCGCATCCGAGGTATCGGGTGGTGGTGTGCCGCCTCCCGGGAGCAGCCGGGACCGGAGTGTCTCCACCTGCCGGGAAGCACGGTCAAATCCGTCTTCTATAAACCCGGCATGCCCTTCCATCCGGGCCAAAGGCGATCTCAGTTCATGGGAAATATTGGCGACCAGCTCCGTCATGTTCCGGGTATGCCGGCCAAGCTCCGCAGTCAAATGGTTCACGGCCCGGGCCACGGCCACGACCTCACGGGTGCCTGAAATGGCAAGCGGCTGATCCAGTTTTTTTTCATCAATGGCCATGACCTGCTCCTGGAGGCGGCGCAGGGGCAAGGACAGGTGCCGGGACACGGCATAGCTGACCAGCGCCCCTGCCAGGATAAGGATACCAAGGGCCTTATAAAAATCGCCGGAAACCTTTGGCAACCGGTGATTGGGGTAAATGATGAACATGGTGGCAGGGCCGGCATCCTTAAACACCACGTTTACGGCCAAAAGATCCAGAGGTATTCCGGCCTGGCGTTTCCAGGTGCCGCGACCGTGCCAGACCCGGGCGTCCGGTCTGGGCGACGCGACCACGGCAAGACCGGTGCGTTCCTTTGCGGAAAACCCGGGAACGGGAATACCGGAAAGGAGACTGCCGTTGTCCCGCTCGAACCAGAGTTCAGGCCCGGCTTTGTTAAAATAATCCATGTACATGCGTGCATCGGCAAAGTTGCGGCCGTCAAGATTGCCTGCCAATGCAGAGCAGATAAAATCCACCTCTTTTTTTCGCTGCTCTTCCTGGGAGGGCATTTCCATGAACACCAATACCAGGGGCATTATCTGGGCCAGAATCACCAGGAAAAGGATGGCAAAAAAAAGGCGCTGCCACATGCGCGGCAAAAATGGAGTTTGCTTCACCGGCCTATCCCTCTCCCACCCACCGGTATCCGGATCCCCATACGGTATGGATGGGAGACTGGCCCGGGGCAATCTCCCTTATGCCGGACCGGATATGGCTGATATGGACATCAACGTTCCGGTTGGTGGTATGGTAGTCCCGGCCAAAAACAAGTGAAAGAAGGACATCCCGCTGCAGAACATCCCCGGGGTTTTCCATCAGCGCCTGAAGCACCTTGATTTCCGTTGCGGAGAGGTCGGCCGACCTGTCCCCGAAACTCAGGGTGCGCCCGCCCGTATCCAGGACAAACCCATCGGCCCGGATCACTTCCGAATGCGTTTTCCCGGTTCTTTCAACTGCCGGTTGTTCCTGGTCTGACCGGCGCAGCACCGCCCGGATCCTGGCCAGCAATTCCAGGGAACGGAACGGTTTGGCCAGGTAATCGTCCGCCCCGGATTCCAGCCCCACCACGGCATCAATTTCCCTGCCCCTTGCCGTAAGCATGAGCACGGGCAAATCAAACTGCCTCCGGATTCGTCTTAAAATGTCAAACCCGTCGGTTCCCCCGGGCAGCATCACGTCCAGGAGTACCACCCGGGGACACTTTTCTGATATGGCTGCCATCACCCCCTGTCCTGAAAAAAAGGATATGGTGTCAAATCCGTTGGACTCAAGAAAAGTACACAGATTTTCCTGAAGTTGCCTGTCATCGTCAACAACCAGGATTTTACCGGCTTGGGCGTTATTCATGTTTTCCCGCTTTAACACTTTTTTAATATTTTTTTATGAGGTGTTTAACACTTTTTCCCGGCAGATACCTTATAAACACGACAATTGTTTACATAAACCAATCATTGTTTGGTATGCCAAATAAATTATTTACAGGATCAGGCGATTTAAAGCAATATGAAAAGGAGGCAGTTTTGAAGTACAAGGTGTCAACACATACGATGATCTATATTTTTTTGCTGGGAATAATGTTCCTGGCCGCTTTTACGGTCCGGCCGGTTCTGGCCGGCGAGGACGGAACCTTATCTGCAGATCCGGTTGTTGTAACGGCCTCCGCCTTAAAGGTAGATATCCCGACCCTGGAAATCCCCCGGTCCGTATCGGTGATCACGGAACAGACCATTGAAACCCATGCGCCGCAAAAGCTTGACGAGGCGCTCAGGTATACGCCGGGTATCACGTCCCAGCCCTATGGGGCCGACAATGACACGGACTGGTTCAAAGTGCGGGGGTTTGATGCGGCCATGTACCTGGACGGCAGCCGCTTGTTCAGGGACGGTTATTACACATGGCTTATTGAACCGTACGGTCTTGAAGGCATTGAAATTGTAAAAGGCCCGGCATCCATCCTTTTTGGCGAAAGCCCTCCCGGCGGTGTCGTCAATGTGGTACAGAAAAAGCCTCTGGATACGCCCCGCGGGGAAATCCGCCTCCAGGGGGGGACCAGTTCCCACCTGGGAGCGGCGTTTGATGTATCCGACACCGCAAATAAAGACGGATCGGTCCGTTTCCGCATGGTGGGCATGGCCAGGGACGAAGACGGCGAGCTGAACGGTACGGAAAACAGGCGTTATTATTTTGCCCCGAGTCTTGCCATTGATATCTCCGATAAAACAAACCTGACCCTGATGGCAACACTGCTTGAAGACGACGGTATCCCCACCAACCCGTTTTTCCCGGCAGCCGGAACCCTGATCGGCACCCCCTACGGCACGATTGATCCCTCGACCAACCTGGGCGAACCGGATTACGATGCCTACGAACGCACCCAGGTATCACTGGGCTATGCATTGGAACACCAGATCAACGATGTCTGGGAATATTCACAGAATTTCACTTACGGGTATAATGAACTGTTTCTGCGCTCCTCCTATGCCTTCCCCAACTCAGACCCTTCGGCAACAACACTTTTCCGCGGCATTGTCTACCGCAACGGGGAAAACAACAGCTTTACCTTTGACAATAAAGCCGTTGCAGAATGGGAATCCGGCCGTACCGCCCATACCGCATTAATGGGAATTGATCTCCAGCATCATAAAACAGAGGGTGTTGAACAGGACAACTATGCGTTCGGCACCATTAACCCGTACAGCCCTGTATACGGCAACTTTACCCCGCTTGACCCGGCAAATGATATTGACAGGGAAATCACCAAAATACAGGCCAGTGCCTACTCCCAGTACCAGTTGAAGTTTGACGGCAAATGGGTCGGCGTTATCGGCGGCAGGTACGACTGGGTGGAAACCGAAAATTTCAGCGAGAAAAACAGCCAGGACGAATCCCGTGACGACGGCGAATTCTCGATCAACACAGGACTGATGTATATCGCGGACAACGGCCTTTCCCCCTATGTCAGCTATGCCCAGTCCTTTGACGTGCTGAGCACCATCGACCCCACAACCGGAGACCTGTATAAGCCCCTGGAAGGAGAGCAGGTCGAAATCGGCGTCAAATATCTTCCCCATTTCATTGACGGCTACATCAATGTGGCCCTGTTTGACATTACCCAGGAAAATGCCCTGGTCACCAATCCCAGCACGTTTGTCGCCACCCAGACAGGTGAAGTGACTTCCCGGGGCATTGAAATCGAAGGCATGGTCGATCTTACCGATCATCTGGTCCTGAGAGCCGGCTATACTTACATTGATGCGGAAACAGACGACACCGGCGGCCAGGGCAAAAAGCAAGCCGGTTTGATCCCCAGGCATACGGCATCGGCATGGCTTGAATTTGATGCCGCCGCAATCGGGCTGACAGGACTGACTGTCGGCAATGGTGTCCGTTATGTGGGCGAGTCAAAAGACAGCCCGGCAAGCAGCGACCTTACCGTTCCCGATGTAACCCTGTGGGATGCAATGGTCTCGTATGACATCGGCCAACACTGGGAGCTGCAATTAAATGTGAACAATATCCTGGATAAAGAATATATTTCTGCCTGTGATTATTATTGTTACTACGGGCAGTCCCGGTCAGCCGTTCTCAGCGTCGGTTATAACTGGTAACATCCCGAACTGTTTTGGGTATGGAAAGCGCCGCACAAGGGTGGCGGCGCTTTTTACAAACAAACATCCCCGCCCTTGACGTATATCAATTTCTTTTTGCCGGTATGCGTGTAAATTCCGGGCATGATGAACTGTAATACCAAAGGAGAAACACATGCATAACGGATGTTCCGGCCATCACGAATCCGGCAAGGAAATTGTTGATAAAATCAGGATGATGGGATTCAACACCACCCCTGTAGCATATCCGATCAGTATTCACTGCAGCAACTGCGATGCGGATTTTGACATGACGTACATGGAGTCCAAATGCCCGGACTGCAACATGGTATACGGGGTTACCCCGTGCAGCGCCCATGATCCCAATGCGGTCAAGCCTGCGGGCATTGATTACTAAATGGATGATGAAGAAGATAATAAAATGAACACCCCGGCTGACATCGATGCCCGGATAAAAACCCTTGAAACCCTGATCAGGGAAACCCGGGACCGGTTGCCGGCCCACTCTGTCAAGCCCCGGATCATGGCGGAACTGCTTGCTTACGAAGATGAGTATGACGATCTTTTGGCCCGGAAAAAATCCCTGGCCAAAGGCAATCCGCCACAAGAGACATAAATAGCGATAGGGCTTGATGATGACCGAACCCGCCGGCATCCCAATGGATTACGATTTTTCAGAAGAAAGAGCCGGGCGCCTCGGGGCAAGGCCTGTGAAAGAGGGGTTTATCCTGGACTTTTTCACCCGCAGGATCTGCCTGGGGCCCGGCGGGGTCACGGCCCTGGACGGCAAGGAGATCACTCCGGCAATCCGGCATGTGCTGATCACCTATCTGAACGGCTGCCCGGACAGGTTGCCCGGCACAGCCCCCACGCCGGTCACGTTCAGGGAATTTTCCGGGGCAGCTCCGCTCTGTTCAAGCTTTACCGCCAATACCGTCAAGACAATCGAACGTCACTTTACCGGCCGCCCGGATGTGCTGGCGAACCGGGCCGGGGATCTGGGCGGGATTGTCCACGACCAGACACACCCGGATGCCCTTGGTTACGATCTCAGCGTGGTGTTTCCGGCCCTGCCGCGAATTCCGGTCACCCTTAAATTCAACGACCGGGACGAAATCATGCCGGCAGCGGCATCGCTTCTTTATCCGGACACGGCAATTGCATTCCTGGATCTTAAATCCCTGATGACTATTGCCACGTATCTGACCGGATGCCTGATACGCTAAGCCCGCAATACACAGGCACCTTTTCGGGAAGCCATTTCAGGTAACGATCCAATACCCCGCCACAACCAGGTACCGGCCCAGCTTTCCAATGGTCACCAACAGGATGAAGATCCCGGGGTGGACCCGGAGAATGCCGGCCACCACCGTTAAGGGATCACCGATCACCGGCACCCAGGCAAGAAGCAGGCTGGCTGTTCCCCAGGCCGCAAACCGCTCCCTGGCCTTTTCCAGGGTTTCCTTTGAAATCCGGCCGGTTTTCCGGCGCAGCCAGCGGGCGCCGGTCAGTCCCAGCCAGTAATTGACCAGGGACCCCAGCACATTGCCGATGGTGGCCACGGCAACAACCGGGGCAGTATCATATCCCCCGGCCAGGAGAAGCCCCAGCACAATTTCCGAGCCCAGGGGCAGGATCGTGGCAGCCAGAAAAGCGGATAAAAACATACCGCCCAGGCCCAGACTTAAAAACACATCCATGCAAAACGATCCGGATGCGGGCTATTCAAATAATTTGTAAAGGGCCTGGGTGCCGTTGTCCCCGTATCCCTGGTCCATCATTTTCTGGTAAAGGGAATAGGCCAGGTCCAGCCCGGGCGTATCCAGGTCCAGCCGCCTGGCCGATGCAATGGCAATGCCCATATCCTTGATAAAATGCTTGATAAAAAAGCCGGGCTGGTCATCCCCTTTGATGATCCGCGGTCCCAGGTTATTCAGGGACCAGGACCCGGCAGCGCCCTGTCCGATGCTTTCCAGTACGGCTTCCGGGTCCAGGCCGGACCGCTTGGCATAGGCCAGGGATTCGCACACCGATACCATACCGGCGGCAATGGCGATCTGGTTGGCCATTTTCGTATGCTGGCCCGCTCCGGCCTTGCCTTGTAAAATAATATTCTTACCCATGATTTCCAGCACGGGCAGCACCATGTCAAAGCTTTCCCTGTCACCGCCCACCATGATGGAGAGGGTGGCGTTTTTCGCTCCCAGGTCGCCGCCGGACACCGGGGCGTCCAGCACCCGGATTTCCCGCTCACGGCCTTCCAGGTAGAGGCGTTCGGCAAGTCCCGGGTCTGATGTGGTCATATCCACGGCAATGGTGCCGGGCCGGGCATTGGCCAGGATGCCGCCGTCCCCCAGAAAAATTTCCTCCACATCCGCCGGATAGCCCACAATGGAAATAATAATATCCGACTGATCCGCCAGCCCGGCCACGGTGTCCGACCATACCGCCCCTTTTTCCAAAAGGTCTGCAGCCCCGGCCTTTGTCCTTGTGAATACCATCACCTCATATCCGGCAGCCAGGAGATGGCCTGCCATGGAACGGCCCATGACCCCGAGTCCTATGAATCCGATTTTTTTATCTTTCATGTGAATCCTTAATCATCATTGGTTGTTGCGGTTTTCCCGGACCATTTTCCCGGGCTGTTTTGCAGGGCTTATTATTGACAGGTTTTCACAGGTTTATCAATATGGGAAATATATGGTCTTCCGATTCGCGGACCAGGTCCGGACGGCCAGCCTTTTTCACAAAAAACAATATGCCTAACACGGCCTTAGCATTTTCATAATATGGTGGCGAATTAATCCAAACCATTATGTATTTTAGGATGCAAAAGGGGGAGAAATCCGTGATCAACAATACCAGAGAGACAGAAGTGGTGCCCACGCCTGAAACCATGATTGACTTTACCACGCCGGAACGGTTCATCAACCGGGAACTGTCCTGGCTCCAGTTCAACCGGCGGGTGCTTGAAGAGGCCCTGAATCCCGAACATCCCCTGATGGAACGCATCCGTTTCCTTTCCATATCATCGTCCAATCTGGACGAATTTTTCATGGTCCGGGTGGCCGGACTCAAGGCCCAGGTCAAACGGGGAGCCATCAGCGAAAGCCCGGACAACATGACCCCCCAGGAGCAATTGCAGGCCATTGAGGAAAACGTGGCCCAGATCAACCAAATGACCCGGGACTGCATCAACACCCTGACCCGGGATTTAAGGGAAAAATCCATATCCATTATCGAACCGGCCCTGTTGACTTCAACTGACAGGGAGTGCCTGTTCGACACTTTCCGGCAGGAAATTTTTCCGGTGCTCAGCCCCCTGGCTGTGGACCCGGCGCACCCGTTCCCCTTTATTCCCAACCTGGGCCACGGCATGCTCATGGACCTGTCCGACGATAAAAACGGGGAATCCATGATTGCCGTGGTGATCCTGCCGGCCCAGCTCAACCGGTATCTCCGGCTGCCGGGCGACTCTCCGAGGTTTGTCCACCTGGCATCGGTGATCCGCATGTTTTACGACCATCTCTTTCCCGGCTATACCCTTGCGGCCTCGGGCATGTTCCAGGTCATCCGGGACTCGGAGCTTGAAATCGACGAAGAGGCCGAAGACCTGGTACGCACCTTCCAGTCCGCCCTGAACCGCCGGCGCCGGGGCAATGTCATCCGCATGCGTGTGGACGAACAGATGCCGGCCGAACTGGTGGATTTTATCACCGCCCAGTTCAGCATGTCGCCAAAGGATGTGTTCCAGGAGGAACATGTGGGATTGTCCGCCGTTAAGGAGCTGATCAGCGACCATGATCCGGACCTTTTATTTCCCAAATACAACGCCCGGTTCCCGGAACGGATCAGGGATTTTGGCGGGGACTGCTTTGAGGCGATTTCCGCCAAGGATATCGTGGTGCACCATCCCTATGAAAGTTTTGACGTGGTGGTCCAGTTTATCCGCCAGGCCAGCCAGGACAAGGATGTGGTGTCCATCAAGCAGACCCTGTACAGAACCTCGGAAGCCTCTCCCATTGTCCAGGCCCTGGTTGAAGCGGCCGAAGCCGGTAAAAATGTCACCGCCATGGTGGAACTCAAGGCCAGGTTTGACGAGGAGGCCAATATTGAACTGGCCCGGAAGCTGGAACGGAGCGGCGCCCAGGTGGTTTACGGCATCATTGACCTGAAAACCCATGCCAAGCTCTCCCTGGTGGTGCGGCGGGAAAGCGGCCAGTTCGTCTCCTACGCCCATTTGGGAACGGGCAACTACCACCCCATTACCGCGAAAATCTACACAGACCTTTCCTTTTTTACCTGCAATCCCCAGATCTGTTCCGAAGTTATGCAGATTTTTAACTATATGACCGGGTATGCCAAACCCGTGAACCTGGAAATCCTGGACATTGCGCCCTTAACCCTGCGCCAGCGCATGATTGAAAACATTGAACGGGAAATTGCATTTGCCGCCCAGGGCAAGCCCGCACAGATCTGGGCAAAGATGAACTCCCTGGTGGATCCTGAAATCATTGACGCCCTGTACCGGGCATCCCAGAGCGGGGTGCAGGTGGACCTGATCATCCGGGGCATCTGCTGCCTGCGGCCGGGCATCCCGGGATTCAGCGAAAACATCCGGGTCAAATCCATTGTGGGGCGGTTCCTGGAACACTCCAGGATTGCCTGCTTCGGCAACGGCCATGAACTGCCCTCGCCCCATGCAAAAGTCTATTTTTCATCAGCCGACTGGATGCCCCGGAATCTGGACCGGCGCATCGAAACCCTGGTGCCCATCCTCACCCCCACGGTTCACCAGCAGATCCTTGACCAGATCATGGTGGCCAACCTCAGGGACAATGAGCAGAGCTGGGCCCTGAATGCCGACGGCAGCTACACCCGGATCACGCCCGGCAAGGAGCAGTTCAATGCCCACCAGTTTTTCATGACCAACCCCAGCCTGTCCGGCCGGGGGTCGGCCCTGCGGCCCGAATTGCTCAAGACCCGCCAGAAACGGTTTCACAAACGCAAAAAAAAGGTAAAAAAATAGAGGGACGGGAAGGCCAGATCAGCCGTCCCCGGCCGCCCGGGTTTCCTTGTGAAGTACCCGGATCATGCCGTCTGCCAGACCCTGCATGGGCACATGGACCTTTTCGCACCCGGCCCAGGCCATGGCATTGAGATAGATTCCGGCACCGGGCACAATCACGTCGGCCCGGTCCGGCCGCAGATTATACTTCATCATCCGCTTTTCCAGGGACAGGGCATGGAGTTTTCCCCGGATTTTTTCGATTTTGTCCCGGGTTACAAAAGTGCCGGGGCGCCCTTTGGCCAGCTTGAACAACTTGTTGATATTTCCACCGCTGCCAATGGCTTCAACAGCCGGGAACCCCTTGACCGTCTTTTTCACCCATTGCTCCATGGCGTCCCAGTCGTCTTGTCCCACCCGGTTGTTGAGCAGGCGGATGGTGCCGATGTTAAAGGACCGGCTGGCCTCGGCCCTGCCGTTGAAAAACAGGGTCATTTCCGTACTGCCCCCGCCCACGTCAATAAACATGGCGGCCCTGTCCCGGGCGGTCATGACCGCGTGCCGGTTCTGGAACAGGAACCGGGCCTCCTGTTTACCGTCAATGATATCGATGACGATCCCGGTTTTCTCGGCAATCTTTTTGCAGATCTGCGCCCCGTTTTCCGCCGTCCGCATGGCCGAGGTGGCACAGGCTTTAAAGGCCACGGGCTGGTATGCATCCATGAGATAGCGAAACCCGGTAATGGTTTTTTCCAGCTTGGTGATCCGGTCCCTGGAAATTTTACCCTTGAGAAAGGCGTCCTCCCCAAGGCGTATGGGCATGCGGACCCAGGAAATCTTCTTGGGCCGGATGCTTTCTTCAGTATCATTCACTCCTGCCAGCAACAGTCTTACGGCATTGGAACCGATGTCAATCGCCGCGTATCTGATCATTGAATCCATAGTTGTTGTGCCCGATCCTGATTGTTATCCATTGGCCTGTGACCACAAAAATAAAGAACTGTATCATACTCAAGTGTATTTCTATAGCAAAGGGCAAAGTATTTTGTAAAAAGCATCAACGGGAATGGCCCTGCATTTGTATTGACAAGAACAAGGGTTACGACTTATTTTAGGGGATGTTCTCGTAAAAACCGCCTGTCTGCAAGACAGATTTTTCCCCGCCGGGCGTTTTCGCTTTATCACAACCCCAACGCCCGGGTTGATCGTGTATTGGAAAATCTGCAGGCGGTGTCTGGCATCAATTGAATACCCCTGCCGGATATTCATTGTCAGGTATTGGGAATTCCTGCTCTCAATTTCATTGTTCCGTCCCGCAGCATCATGCCGGTGATCACATGCCCATGGTTTAACTCTGGTCCGGATATATTCCCCAATCACCTGTATTTTAACCTGTTATGGAAAAGGAGAAACCAAATGGACCAGGACTTTCATTATTACGGCGCATTTTATGCCGCCAGGATCGGCGGTCAGTACAGCCCGGAAGATGCCACCACCATTGCCAAGGCATCCAACTTCATTGATTTTCTGAGCAACGAGGGCTATGCCGGATACTGGCGAATGGTACGCGATACCACAAAGCCTGCCAGCGGCGACTTTGATGTGGTTGCCAAGGTGGATTACCCCCGGTACACCTTCCAGGGAACCATCAGCACCGGGCTGAGCGGAAGCCGGGGATTGTGGGCGGCATATCACTTTATGCCGGGCAATTACGAAGATCCATCGGGGACGCCCACACCTGAAGAGGTCCACGGCCCGGCGGTTGCGGCACAATTGCCCGGACACAGTTGCCGCAAGGTCACGATGGATTCAAGCCTGGGGATTAATGCGGAAACCGCCATGCTGCTCAACCGCCCCCAGAGCGCCCTGTCCCGGGCGTTGATCATGGACACCCTGCGTTGCTTCCGGGATACCGGGCGGCTCAGGGACATTCTCAACATGGCGGCAGGCGGCAAGGAAATGCTGGCGGAATATGACAACCAGGATATCCTGCACAGATTTGCCCTGCTCCTTCTCGGGGCCCGGGCCCATGTGATTGCCGATACCTGGGCCCACCAGGACTGGAGCGCGGTGAACAAGGCCATCAATACCTACTGGGATATTGACGGCGGTTTCCTGGAAGACCAGTTTTACCAGCGCATCAAATACCGGTATACAGACGCGGAGGACTGGATCCGGGTCCACTTGTCGTCCACCAATTTGCTCACCAATGAAAACTTTGCGGCCGTGCCCAATGCCACAACATACATCGGCCACGGCTGGATGGGGCATTTCCCGGATTTCAGCTTTATCAATTACCTGTACAGGCCCACTTGGCGGCCCAAGAAAGCAGATCCCACGGAACGGAACAATCCTGTGGAATACAGGTATGCCTTTCTTGAGCTGTGCAGCTTGTTTGCCCAGGCCGCCAACAGGACATTCCAGCCTGCCGAGAACGAACAGCAATTGGCCACCGCCCAGAACGCCATTTCAGCCCACTGGGACCTTGCCGATCCCAAAAACTGCCCCAGGTGCCTCTCGTCCGACACCTGGATGCAGGAGATGAACAAAATCGGTATTGCAGAGCCCCTGACCCGGATCGATGCCCGCCAGGAGCCAGACGAGAAGGCAAGGCTTGACGGCCTGATTTACCACAAAGACGTCATGGGCACCCGGTACGGCACCTATTACGTCAATCTGGCCAGTGATCTCTACCTGTTCCAGATTGCAGTGGATTACCATTTCCAGTTTGTAAAACACTGGCTGACCCGAAACAACATCGGGGCCAACCTGTTCAGCGGGAGCTGGTCCAGGGCTTACGGCCCCCTGCCCCAGGAGATAGAAGCGTTTCTTGACACCTGATCCATTCCCACCCGGCCGGTGGCGGCAAACGCCCCCCGGCCGGGTCCCCCCCCCCCCCCCCTTTGAAAAAAAGGCTTCCCAGGCGACCTTCGGGCATTTTGATCTTCTCTGATTCTTATGCTATGATCCTGCCGACTCACACGTGCATGACAACCCCTTTAAAGGATTTTGCCATGGTTTTGCGGCGCAATTCATCCTCCCCGCCCCTGCTGGATATGGGGGGCATTGACTTTTTATCCGTGCTCAACCGCCTGGACGACGGGGTGATTATTTCAGACGTCACCGGCACCATTCTTTTCTATAACACCGCCCAGTCCAAGATCGACGGGATTGCCCCGGAAGACGCCATGGGCATGAAAGTCACGGAAATTTATGAACTGAACAACCGGACCTCCATGGTCATGCAATGCATTACCCACAATGCCTCCATTAAAAACAAAACCTTTTTTTACCGGACCTGCAAAGGCAAGGTGGTCAACACCATTACCTCGGCCTACCCCCTGTACGACAAAGACCGGGTCAACGGGGCCATCTGTTTTGTAAAAGATTATGAACTGCTGCGGCGCTCCACCCCCATGCACACCCGGGAACCCTTCCAAAAAGATTTGGGCAACGGTACCCAGTTCAGCTTTTCAGACCTTGTGGGCTCAACCCACGGGTTCAGACAGGTGATCGGCATTGCCCGGAAAGCCGCGGCCTCCTCATCTCCCATTATGATCCAGGGAGAAACCGGAACCGGCAAGGAGCTGTTTGCCCAGGCCATTCACAACCACGGTCCCCGGCGGAACAGAAAATTCGTGGCTGTCAACTGTGCCGCCATTCCCCATGATCTTCTGGAAGGCATGCTTTTCGGCACCAGCCGGGGTGCGTTCACCGGTGCCCTGGACAAGCCCGGCCTGTTTGAAATCGCTCACGGATCCACTCTTTTCCTGGATGAATTATTGTCCATGCCTGTGGATCTCCAGGCCAAGTTGCTGCGGGCACTCCAGGAAAACCGGGTCCGGCGTGTGGGGTCGGTCAAAGAAACCCCGGTGGATGTGAAAATCATCTCGTCGGTCAACCAGGATCCCAGGACCGCCATCCGGAACGACCGGCTCCGCACCGACCTGTACTACCGCCTGGGCGTGGTCATGCTCAAGCTCCCGCCCCTGCGGGAACGGGTGGACAGCATGGCCGAGATGGCCGAACACTTCATCCAAAAGTACAACACCCGCCTGGGAACTAATGTAAAGGCCATTGCCCCGGACGTGATGGAGTTGTTCACCACCTACAACTGGCCCGGCAACATCCGGGAACTGGAACACCTCATCGAAGGCGCCATGAACATGGCCGGACATGAGGAAACCATCGGGCTGAAGCATTTCGGGCCCGGCCTGGACTGCCTGGAGCAGCCCGGGATGTCCTGTACGGAGCTCCCGTCCTCCCTGGGGGGCCCGCCCGGGACGGCTGCTGCCCCGGATACCGCACCGGCCGGCAACGGCATGAGCTTTGCCCAGCTCCAGAAGGAACGGGAGCGCAATGCCGTAAGAACCGCTCTTGAGGAGACCGGCGGCAATGTGACCCGGGCCGCTGCATACCTGGGAATTTCCAGGCAGTTGTTTCATTACAAGATCAAAAAATACAAATTCAAACGGGAAAATTTTACCCGCAGACCAAAGGGCTGATACGGCCATGACAATAATTTTTCTAGTGACAATAATTTTTCGCCCCTGCTCGGCCTATAGCGACAATTTTTTTTCACCTCCCCATCCCCCGCACACCACCTGAATTCCCTTTCTTATCAGCCAGATAAGACAATCCTGTACTCCCGGCTGTTTTTGGTATACAACCTGCAATATTCAGGCAAACCCCGGGCGTTATACGGTAAGGCCCGGACAAATGAGATGCCAATTGTTTGCACAGGAGTTTGCCACATTGAACCAACCCGCACCGAACAGGCCTTTTGACCCCTTTGTTTTCTGGGTTTCCGCCTCAGTTACTGTTTTGTTCATCCTATGGTCCGTGATCTTTCCGGAAAACATGACCAACGCCATTAATGCCGTGTTCAGCTGGACCACCACCCAGTGGGCATGGCTTTACCTGCTCACGGTGTTCATTTTGGTGGGCGGCTGTTTCCTGCTCATGGGAAACCGGTACGGCAACATGAAGCTCGGCCTGCCCGGAGACAAACCTGAATTTTCCAACTTTTCCTGGTTTGCCATGCTTTTCGGCTCTGCCATTGCCGCGGGTATCGTGTTCTGGGGCCCTGCCGAACCCGCATACCATTACATGAGTCCGCCCCCCTATTTCGGCGGGGATGCCCTGACACCCCAAACCGGGGCCAATGCCATGACCTACTCCTTTTTTCACTGGGGCCTGAGCGCCTGGTCCATCTATGCCATGCTCACCATTGCCCTGGCCCATGCCTGCTTCACCCAGGGCCTGCCCCTGCGGTTTTCCTCTGCGTTCTACTATGTGATCGGCGATAAGATCCACGGCACCTGGGGAAAGGTGCTGGATATTTTTGCCGTGTTTGCCACACTGGGCGGGTTGGCCACCACCACGGGACTTGTGGCACTCCAGTTGTCCGCAGGCCTCAAGTATCAGTACGGCCTGGCCCTTGGGGATGGTTCCACCTATATCATCATCGGTGTGCTCACCGCGATTTTCACGGTTTCGGTCTATACGGGAATTGAAAAAGGGGTGAAGCTTATCGGGGACATCAACATGTGGGTATTTGTAGCGGTCTGGTTCTTTGTCCTGGTATTCGGGCCCACCATTTTCCTGATCAACCTGACCACCAATTCCCTGGGGCAGTACCTGCTCCACTTCATCCCCATGAGCCTTTTTACCGGCCCGGGATACGAGGGCAACTGGATCGGGTCCTGGACTGTATTCTACTGGGCATGGTGGATGAGCTGGGCCCCTTTTGTGGCCGTGTTCATCGCCCGGATCTCCAAGGGCAGGACCATCCGGGAAACCGTTGCAGCCAGCCTCATCCTGCCCACCCTTGGCAATTTCCTCTGGTACGGGGTGGTCGGCGGTGCCGGTATCCACTTTGACGTGACCAAGACCCTGAACGAACACGGGGTGGAAAGTGCCATCTTTGCCATTGCCCAGAACCTGCCCATGACCGGCATCCTGGCTGTGGCCCTGATTTTTCTCATTGCCACCTTCTTCCTGACCTCGGCCAATTCCGCAGCCATTTCCCTGGCCATGTTTGTGTCCGGCCATGAAAACCCGGGACGGAACCTCAGGGCCTTCTGGGGCATTGCCCTGGGGGCGGTGGCAGCCGTGCTCGCGGGCGGCGGCAGCCTCAAGGCCATCCAGACCGCCTCCATTGCCACGGCCTTTCCCCTGATGTTTCTTCTGCTCCTGGTGGTTTACGGCACCTTCCGGGGGCTGAACAAATATAAGCGCACCCATGAAAACGACTGAATGACCCGCCTGGGAAGGCCAGGCCTTTCCCGGGACATCCCCCCAATTTAACACATAAGGAGAAAAGACAATGTATGACCGCATGCAGGAACTGACACGCCAGCAGATGGAAAGAATCCATGACTCCGCCATGGACCTGCTCAAGAATACCGGTGTTGCCTTTAATGATGAAGAAGGTCTTGAGATTTTCAGGTCCAACGGCTTCAGGGTGGACGGGTCCACGGTATTTTTTGAAGAATCACAGATCCAGAAGGCCCTTGAAACCGCACCCAAGCGGTTCACCGTCCATGCCCGGAACCCGGAAAAAAACGTGGAGATCGGTGAGGATGACTTTGCTTTCCTGCCCGGCTACGGGGCGCCTTTTGTCATGGATATCAACGGCAACCAGCGCCAGGCCACCATGGAAGATTATGACAAATTCTGCAAGCTCATTCAGACCTCTCCTTACATTGACATGAACGGCTGGATGATGGTGGAACCGGCAGATATGCCCCATGACACGGTCCACCTGGACCTGAACCTGTCCAACATGCTGCTCTGTGACAAGCCTTTCATGGGCAGTCCCGTATCCAGACAAGGCGCCCTGGACGGTATTGAAATGGCCGGTATCCTTTTTGGCGGCAAGGACAAGATCATGGACAAAACCGTTTCGGTCTCCCTGATCAACTCCCTTTCCCCGCTTCAGTTTGCCGATGAGATGATCGGCTCCCTGATCCAGCTGGCCAAACACAACCAGGCCTGTGTGGTGGCCTCCCTGATTATGGCCGGCGGTTCCGGGCCCGTGACCCTGGACGGTGTCCTGGCACTACAGAACGCGGAGATCCTGGCAGGCATTACCCTGGCCCAGTTGGTCAGGCCGGGGGCGCCTGTGGT
The DNA here is from genome assembly GCA_036881925.1 of Desulfobacter sp. Classification (GTDB taxonomy): domain Bacteria; phylum Desulfobacterota; class Desulfobacteria; order Desulfobacterales; family Desulfobacteraceae; genus Desulfobacter. The sequence goes on along the minus strand of JBAJNJ010000001.1, from coordinate 78,777 downwards.
ATACGGGTCCACCTCTTCCGCCATGGACATGAAAACCGGTGCACTTTCCATCGGCGCGCCTGAACTTTCCAAGAATATTCATCTGGTGGCCCAGATGGCGCGGTTCTACAACTTGCCGTCCAGATCCGGCGGTGGCCTGACCGATGCCCTGGCCGCAGATGCCCAGGCCGGTGTTGAGTCCGCACTGGCCCTGTCCACAGCCGCCCGGGGCGGCATCAACTTCATCCTCCACTCCTGTGGCATCCTGGGCTCTTATATTGCCATGAGTTTTGAAAAATTCCTGGTGGACGAGGAAACCTGCGGCATGGTCAGGTCCATGCTCAAGCCCCTTGCCCTTACCGATGACACCATTGATCTTGACGTCATCAAGGAAGTGGGGATCGGCGGCCAGTACCTGACCCATCCCAAAACCTTCCAGCTCTGCCGCACGGAATTTCACATGCCCGGGCTCATGAGCCGTAAAAATCCCGATGCCTGGATCAAGGACGGCAAAAAATCCATTGACATAATTGCCGAAGATAAGGTAGCTCAGCGCCTGGCAACTTATGAAAAACCCGAGATTGACCCTGCCATTGAAAAAGAATTAACCCAATATGTTGAACAACGCAAAAACGCTTAAAGGAGGAGAAAATGACAGATTTCAACGCCATGACAGATGCATTGGTATCCTGTGATGCAGCAAAACTTACCGACCTGGTCAATGCGGCGCTGGCAGCGGATGTGCCTGCCAACGATATTCTCAACAAGGGCCTGATCGCAGGCATGGACATTGTGGGCGAACGCATGGAAAACGGTGACATGTTCATCCCGGAAGTCCTGATGGCGGCCCAGGCCATGGGCGGGTGTGTGGAAATTCTCAAACCCCTGCTGTCCGATGATGAGAGCGCATCAAGCGCCTCCGTGATCATCGGCACGGTCAAAGGCGACCTTCACGATATCGGCAAAAACCTGGTGGCCATGATGATGGAAAGCGCCGGCCTTGAAGTCCATAACATCGGCGTGGACATCGCCCCTGAGAATTTCGTTGAAGAAATCAAAAAGAAAAACGCCCAGATCGTCTGCCTGTCTGCTCTGCTGACCACCACCATGCCGGCCATGAAACAGACCGTGGACGCCATTGTGGAATCCGGCCTCAGAGACCAGGTAAAAATCATGGTGGGCGGCGCCCCCGTGACCCAGGCCTTTGCCGATGAGATCGGTGCGGACGGCTTTGCTGCGGATGCAGGATCAGCCTCTAAAATGGCAAAATCCTTTATCAACTAGCATCCCGGGAGGAAAAAAATATGTTCGAAGTAATCGGTGAGAGAATCAACACCTCCAGAAAACTGGTCCAGGCTGCTGTGACAGACCGGGACGCAGACTATATTATAGACGACGTTAAAAAGCAGCAGGCTGCAGGCGCCACATATATCGACGTAAATGCCGGTGCCCGCATCGGCCACGAGGAAGAGGATATGCGCTGGCTTCTGGACACGATCCAACCCGTTTGTGAAATCCCATTAGCTCTGGACAGTCCGGATCCAGCCATCCTCGAAATGGCTTTTTCCATGGTGGAAAAAACGCCCATGGTCAATTCCATCTCATTGGAAAAAGAACGGTTTGACGCCATGATGCCCTTTTTGGACGGCAAGGCCTGTAAAATCATTGCCCTGTGCATGGATGACGCAGGCATGCCCGAATCCGCCGACGATATCCTGGGCCGGGCCAAAACCCTGGTAAAGGAATTGAACGGCATCGGCATCAGCACCGCAGATATTTATGTGGATCCCCTGGTGCAGCCCATTTCCACGGATTCCAACAAAGGGGTCATGGTTCTGGACGCGGTCCGGGCCATTAAGGCGGAGTTTCCGGAAGTCCACATCACCGGCGGCCTGTCCAATATTTCTTACGGCCTGCCCCAGCGCCACATCATCAACCGCACCTTTGTCACCCTGATGATGGACGCCGGCATGGACTCGGCCATTATTGATCCTCTGGACAAAAAAATCATGGCCACCATCAACACGGCAGACATGCTCCTGGGCCATGACCAGTTCTGCATGGAATACCTCAAAAAGGTTCGTTCAGGCATTATCGAAAGTTAAGTGCCCCGGGATGCTGCCGGTCAATCAGCCGTCGGTCCGCCGGCACCCCTGACCTTGCTTTTCGACCCGTCCCTCTGCTGCCGGTGTTGCCCGGCAGCAGAGGGATTTTATGTTTCGCTCTCGTTTTTCCCTTTCTCCCAGCTCATTAATAGATAGAGTGGCCCATCAATGGTGGCGCGAAAAAATAGCCAGTAGCGTAGAGAACTAATACCGTTTGGTAAAAATAAAATAGTCTTCTTCCTGTTGCAATGGATAGTGGCTGCCATTTTTGGTGCATGCAACAAAAGTTTCAATCTTGTCCATGAGCTCAGCTTTCTGGGCTTCTGTATGGTCGGCCAGAATATCCGGTGTGATACAGTCCTCATAGACAAAAAATTTAACTATAGTCAATGCGTCAGCATATGAACCAACAGTAAAGTCATTAACAGCAGCTATTTTTGTATAATCAACAGAGTGCTGCTCAAGCGCATGAATAACAAAATTACTGTTTGGGTAGTCAGGGTTAAATGCGGAATGCAGTTCATGGTTTTTGCCGCGTGGAGCGATAAAGGCCAATAAGCAGGACCCGCCCGGCTTTAAATGTTGTAAAATTTTTCCAATAAATTTTGAGATCTCTGCCTGTGACATTTTATATAAAACATGCGAGCAAAGAATAAAATCGTATTTTCCGTCTAATTCACACTCTAAAAACGTAATGTTATGCCAGGCAATATCTTTTTCATACCACTCTGAAACCATAAGTTCATTCGGCTCAATAATCGTTGTGTGAGTGAAATGAGATAATAACTGACGGGTAATAACGCCATCACCAGGGCCAATATCCAGATAGTTTGCCTGGCCGGGCAGCGTCGCTTGAATATGCTGACTGAATAGCTCCAGGACCGTCTGATAATGCTGTGAAGACTTTGCCAATATGCTAAAAGCAGTTTTATAATCTTGCTTGCTTAAAGAAATTAACATCATGCCACCTCAGCTGGCCACTTAACAGCCATTTGAATTTTAAAAAATAAAATCTGCTTTTGTACCAAAAAACGTATCGCCCCCCAATTTAAAATATTATAGTTCCCCTGATATAAGCGAATCCACCTCATAGACGTTCTGAAGCAGGAGAAACCAGCTCTGCCCGCACGCGTTGCAAAACATCCCGTTTGGAATCATTGCAGGGATAATATGATAAGAAGTGGCCGGCCCATAGATGAGCCGGCCGTTCCAAGCTTAGCAGCGTTTTCGTGCGACGCCGGCAATCCCCAGGAGCCCGAAACCCAGCATCAGCATGGTGGTGGGTTCGGGAACCGGATTATGGGCGATGATCTCTTTTCCTTTGGCTTCAATAAACTGCTCTGTGAATTCGTCCGCATTTGTCCTCAGAAAATCCAGGTCGAAAAAACCGGTATAGTCATCTTTGTTGAACACCGCGTCGTCCCAGACAGAAGCGTATGCGTTACCGGAGATAACATTTAAAAGGATATCGTTATCAGCCATCTTTTTGGCCAAGGCAGCCTCCCCGGAGAGGCCTGCATAAGCGAATCCATCCAGCTCATCTCCATGTTCGTCGGTCACCAGAATCATAATTTTTGCGTAGTCGCCGCCGCTCCAGGTGAAATTATCAGCAGCCCAGGCCGCAGCATGGTAGTGACGTTCCGTGCCGCCGTAAAACTCGACAGAATTTACACCGGTTACGATGTCGTTAATGCCCGAAGGCAGATCCGACCAGACATTTTGAGAGTAAGCATTGCCGGCAAACATTTCATATCCGGCAACTCCGTAATTAATGTCAGTGATACCCTTTGCCTGAAGTCCGGAATCGATCTGCTCGATGCGGCTGCCAAGCCAACTGAATTCACTGCCCATACTGCCGGACTGATCAATAACAAAAGTAATGTCCGCCACGGTCGTGGCATTGGCGGAACTCGCCACTAAAAAGGGAAGAAATAAAAATAAGAACAAGGCTTTTTTCATGAAAGACCTCCTGATAGAGAATTAGAATTATGCAGCACTGTTACGGAATTCAGCATCATTTTAGAAAACCTGAGCGGATTCTCAGGCATAAGAATTCAGATGCAATTATCTGCTTCAGAGCGCGCTTGAACGAATAAAATGAAAATGAAATAGGACTCATATATTACAGCGGCTGACCGGTGTCAAGGCTATATTGACAAAATTCCAAAGGGCATTCAAATTTTTTTTATCAGTTAACAGAAGTCTATATAAACCAGCTTCACGATAAAATCATAAGGTACCTCAGTTTCTCCACAATAGGATCAATATCTTTTCTGGATAGTACAACTGGAATGTAAGGTTTCCTTTTGGCCTGCACCACCCAGTCAATTTTCCCGAACTCCTGTCCAAGAATATGCCGGAAAAAGAATAAAAACCCATTGAATGATTGATTCTGGTCAGATGCAGAGCACTTCTGCTCAACCACCAACCATGTCAGAAAATGTCTCACATCTTCAGGAGACAACGAGTCAGGCGCCTTTTTCCGGACAAAATTATAGAATATTCCCACCCATTTGCTGTAAGCATTAAAGATTTTATGCGAGTAATGACGCACTTTGATTTCATTGCTGAGCCGTGAATAAACTGTGTTCCATTCATCTTGCCAAAGGCCTTCAAAGATTTTTTAAAACCAGATACACCCTCATGTATGGTATCCACATTTTCAGAAGCGTTTCCGCATACAGGCTCTTGACACCAGTTGGGAATGATACCAAACATGCCATAATAACTGAGGATTGAATCATGCGTCTGTTTTTTCTCTCTCAGCTTATTAATAAATAGAGGCAGGCTATAAGTATTTTTAGCGGCATGGTCATACTTTGAACAAAAATCAACTTAGTACCTCAACTATCTCTTGAATGCAATATACTCGATCAGTAGTATACCTTGCGAATTAAACGGGGTTCAAATTGTTTTAAAAATTCTTGCGGAACTTATTTCATCATGATACCAAAAAATATTATTTATTTTGTAATGGTATCCGACTAAAAAATAGCGTTTTCGTAAAAATGTGTCGATCTATATCAACTTCTTGAATGATATACGGACAACCGGAAAAAGACTTGTTTGGACGAAGCCCTGAAGGGAGTAGAGCGAATCTTCGAGCGATTACCCAAAGGACCAACATTGTGGAAAGCTCACCCTATAAATCGGGTTCGACCAACAAATAACTTGAGGACAGACTTCAAGGGATTCTTTTGCCTGATGGGAATTGCTTAACTTAACGTTTTACTGAAACACTTACAGATGGGGTATCCTCTCGAAATTATAGATGATATTGTTGGCGGAAAAATGAAACTTCTCCTACGACATTTTAGTCAATAAATTTGAGAATTAATCAAAAATCTTTTTTGTACCCCACGACGAACTTTGTTGCCAACCAGAAAATTACACGAGGAGAAAGTATGATTGGATTCTCAGACAAAATTTATAATTATTTTTTGGTTATACCCTGAGGTAATCCCCCCAGAAAAAGGGTTATCAAAAGTAGAATTTTCTCGTAATAAATAATAAAAAGGGATAAATCTATGCCATATTCAAAAGTACAATTCATAGCATATGCGCTAAATTCTGCCCCACTTGCAGACTACCATTATGGCGGATTGCATACAGACGGTTTACAGATCTGGGATGAAGAAAAATTCTATCTTGGCAGCCGCATTGCCAGCCGTGATATTAAGGCACGAATTAAAATAATGTTCAAGGCCATAGATACGGCGTATAAAACTGGCCAATGCGACATGAGCAGCAGCACCTTAAAAATATTTATGGCACCTGAATTCTTTTTTCGAGGTATTTTAGGTGCTTACAGCATGGATGATGCTCAAACGATAATTGAGGGCCTGCGCCAAAAAATCAAATCTGGCCCATACCGGCATTGGATTTTTGTCTTCGGAACAACCGTGGCCTTTTCAAGAGGTGCCGGAAAGCATACTAAAAAGGAGGTCTACAACTTCTCGGTGGTGCAGAAGGGCAACGGTAGGATAGCTGATTCACGCGTGGTCATGAAAGAGTTCAAGTCAGGTATTGACTTTATCGGAGACAGGGTAAGGTTCGACAATCCGGACTGGATCCGTCCTGGAAAAACCATAGGTCTCACAGACTCCGATGTAAAGCACTTGGCACCAGTCTCCGGTCCCGGATCTGGTAAAGAAAGGCAGCGTCGCTCATACGACGGCAACGGAATATTTGAGTTAGATGGCATCACCTTCGGCATGGAAGTCTGCCTCGATCATCTGGAGTCACGCCTGCGAAAGTCTCCACAGAATTTGGGAGAAAACATGATTCAAATTCAGCTAATTCCATCTGCCGGCATGGAGATAAAGGATCAGTCCATAGTCGCTATGAAGAATGGCCTTGTATTCAACTGCGATGGTAGCTACGGTCTCCCGGGGAAGACGCCAGTGAACGCGCATAGTATATTGGGAAAAGTCAAAAAAATGCATGTCGGAACGAGGAATGCGACCTGGGAAGAGATTCCAGTAAATTATGTAAAAAACGTAGATCCCGTCGACTCATTTAACAACTACTTTGCCGGTGGCCCAGGAGAAGTTCACATCTATCCCAGCCAAAGAATCCCAAAGGCTGTAAAGGAATCTTTATCGTCACGATAGACGAGCTTAACGGATGGGACGTAGTCGGTCAAAGACAGCACATTACGACCGTCAGTTCAAATATTCCTTGCCGCTTCACCGAGATTTGCGAAGGTTTATCGGCACAGCATATAATTTTGATGGATGCATTTGAAAAAAATGGGTTGGAATTAAAGAAATGGATAGCCTCCTTAAGGCATGAGGCCGGGAGCATGCCAACATACCCCGGCCAAAGAAGATTCCGGGCCTCACCCTCACGTCACCACAACAAAATTCCGGCGCTGTTTTGCCCGGTACAGGGCTTCGTCTGCCTTGAGGTACATCTGGTTGCTGTTCATCAACGCGCCTTTGATGCTGATATGGGCACCGATGGAAACAGTAAGGAATTTGGAGATATCACTGCCTGCATGTTCGATTTCAAGGGCTTCGATCCGGGATCTGAGGCTGTTGAAAAACCGCCGGGCCTGTTCCATGTCGGTGATGGAAATAATAATCCCGAACTCTTCCCCACCCAGACGGAAGGCATAGTCATTGGGCCGCTTCAGAGAATTTTTCAGAACATGGGCCACGTTCATCAAGACATTGTCGCCTTCGGGATGGCCGTACTCATCATTGTACTTTTTGAAAAAATCAATGTCGATGACCGCAAGGGCCAGGGAGGTTTTATTGCGGTGGGCCACGCGGATTTCCTTTTCAATGACATAATCAAAATACCGCCGGTTGTACAGGGAGGTCAGCATGTCCGTGACCGACAATTCCTCCACAGCCTTCCGGTCCGTGATGTCGTCGATGATATTGGTATACCCCTGGACATTGTAATCGTGGTCCAGGTCCGGATGCACCATTGAGTGAATCCATTGGATATCGCCGCTGTCGGTTTTCCTGGGGATTTCCCCTTCCCAGGTTTTGCCGGTGGAGGCGATCCTGAGAATATCCTCGGGCTTGATGCCGTAGCTCTCGTCATTGATGAAAAAATTCACCTTCTGGCCCTGCATCTCTTTTTTGGTCACCCTGAGATAACGGCACAGGCTGTTGCTGATATCTATAACAGCGCCTTTTTTATCCAGCTTGGCCATGAGGATGTTCTGGTCGATCAAATGGATGCGCTGCCGCATGTCTGCCTGGGTATACCGCAGATGCCGGATGGAATAGACCGACACCACCACGGAAATGACCAGGGTGACCGTCCACAGGGTGGTGATGATGAGCAGGGCATGACGCTTTTTTTCGTTGGCTGCATCAAAAAACGCCTGGGCTTTTTTGTCTGCGAAATCAATCAGCTTCTGGGTTTCACTGTTGAGCAGGGCAACATGGTTGGCCCCCCGGTTTTTTGTAATATCAGCGGCTTCCCGGTCCCTGCCCTGGCGTTTGAGTGAAATCACCTCATCCCGGATCACTTTCCAGTCGATGAATGCCTTATATGCGGACTGAATATCGCCGACCTTTCCGAGATAACGGTCAAAAATCGTGTCAAAATTCTCCATGACCCGATGCTCGTGGTCCTCCACCCGGCCCGTGGCCGTTAAAAGCTGCTGTTCGTCTTCGGCAAGCACCACATCCTTCATGTACCGGTGCATGGAAACCAGGTTGATGTTGACGTTCCGTGCCGCATTGCTGACCGCATAGGGATGGAAGTACAGATTTTTCACCTCGCCTGCAATGGAATTCAGAAAATAAAACGAAAATATCCACATGCCCACGAGCAGGAAGATCATAAGCCCGAATACAAAACTGATGTTTTTTGTGCTGTCCAAATCTTTACACCCGGTGTTCTTAGGTTTGCTGGTATTGCTATTACGCAGGTGCCATATTATTCAACCGGATCCGGGCAAAGTCAAGCGCTTCCCCCCGGAAGGCACTCAGACCAGGAACAGGGAACAGGCCAGGACCGCAAAAATCACACCGGCAAGATCAGCGGTCAGGGCGGCGGCAAGGGCGTGGCGGACCCGCTTGACACCCACGGCCCCGAAATAAACGGCCATGACGTAAAAGCTGGTTTCCGTGGAGCCCTGGAGGGTGGAGACAAGCATCCCGGTGTAGGAATCCGGGCCAATGGCCGGATCATTGATGATCGAGGCCATGATTCCGTAGGCCCCGGAACCGGAAAGCGGCCGCATCAGTGCCATGGGCAGGGCTTCGGGCGGCAGGCCCACAAGCGAAGTGGCCCGGCCCAGTATACCGGTGAGAAAATCCAGGCCGCCGGATGCCCGGAACATACCCACGGCCACAAGGATGGCCACCATATAGGGAATGATACGCAGGGCCACCTGGAATCCTTCTTTGGCCCCCAGTACAAAACTTTCATAAATGGGCACCTTTTTCCATACCCCGAACAGGAGAAAACCGGTCATCAGGGAGGGCAGGATCCAGGGGGATGCGGCGGCCCCGTAAAGGATGGCCGCAGGGATCAGGGCAGCCACGGCGCCAAGTGCGCATACGGACACCCACAGGGGATAGGCCCCGGTGTCCTGTTCTTCGGCAGTGTCGCCATCCAGGATGTTGGTATCGGGAGGGATGTTTTCGCTGCCGGCCGCCGGTGCAGGCATGGGTTCTCCTGCATGTTCTCCTGTGCCGGCAGAGGAAAACCGCTGGTAAAGCCGGGCGGACAGGATCGCCACAAAGGTGGACCCCACCGTGGCAAACAAGGTGGTGGGCAGGATGGCCGCAGGGTCGGCAGAGCCGGCCGCAGCCCGGATGGCGATGACGCCCGTGGGCAAAAGAGTCACGCTTGAGGTGTTGATGGCAAGAAACAGGGCCATGGCATTGGTGGCGGTTCCTTTTTCCGTGTTCAGGGTGTCCAGGGCCTGCATGGCTTTGATGCCGAAAGGGGTGGCGGCATTGCCCAGGCCCAGGGCGTTGGCGGACAGGTTCAGGATCATGGCGCCCATGGCCGGATGATCCGGGGGAACATCCGGAAAAAGCCGGATCATCAGGGGCCGGATCAGGCGGGAGATGATTTTCAGCATCCCGCCCTCTTCAACCACTTTCATCAATCCCAGGAAAAGAGTCATGACCCCGACCAGGCCGATGGCCAGTTCCACGGCACTGCCAGCAGACTCCACCATGGCCGTTGACAGGGCAGCCATGGGCGACACGCCCGAAGAATCGGGTACGGCAAACAACTGCCTGGCTGCGGCAAAGCCAAAAGCCAGGAAAACAATCAGGGCAAAAACAGCATTCATGGGCGTTCCTTTTCCGCATTCATTGGGGCATCCATTACAGCACCCTCTGGTCCGGACGGCATCATACCCCGGCCCTGCCGGATTTGTCTACCGGAATCCGGGCAAGCCCCCGGGCACCCGGCCCAACATCTTTTCAAACTTTTTTTTCAAACCGAGAGCACGTCATGGAACAGCCGGTTCATCCCCCTGACATAGTCAATGTTCATGCAGGGTTTTGACAGGTGGTCGATGTTGCGATCCTGCTGCTTCAGTTCTTTAATGGATGCGATGAACTCAAGATTGCCGGAAATGAACAGGATGGGAATGGCCGTGTCAAAGGCCCTGACATGGCGGTAAATGTCCATGCCGTTGATCTGCCCGGGCAGCATATAGTCCAGGCTGACCATATCGTAAGTGTTCCGGCTTAACAGGTCCATGGCCATCTGGCCGTTGGCCGCGATATCCACCCGGTGGTTGCACGGGGGCTGGGTCAGGATCCGGTACTGGATATCGGCGATGGCCTGTTCGTCTTCAACCAGGAGAACATATTTTTCCCGGTAAAGGTTCTCCTGCCGGACCTTGATGATTTCCTCGGCTTTCAGGGCCTTTTTGATTGCCGGCAGGACAATATGGACGGTTGTCCCCCGGTTGACCTTTGAGCGGATCGTGATGTCCCCCTTGTGCTGGTCAATGTACTTTTTCACATTGGCCATGCCGTACCCGGTTCCCTTGATGTCGGGCTTGTAGGAATCCGACCGGTCCCGGCTTCCCTTGAGGGTGAACGACGGTTCGAAAATCTGCCCGAGAAACGCCTCGGGAATGCCGCACCCGTTGTCTTTGACCTCAATGCTGATCTTGTCGTCAAGATCAAAGGTCCGGATGATGATTTCCGGATTCTGCACAAGGCTTGTGGCATGGATTGAATTCTGGAGAAGATTGACAAGGGCATGCTCGATCATGCCCGGATCGGCCAGCAGTTCCGGCCCGTTCTGATCGTACTCCCGCCGGACCCGGATCCCCTCAAGATCCTTTTTCAGGAGATTGAGCACCAACCCGATCTTTTTGTTGATCCGGAAGTATTCCTGTTTGGGCTCCTGGTCCTTGGCAAACACCACCAGGTTCTTGGTGAGGTTCCGGCCCCTGGCGGTCTGTTCGAATATCAACTCCAGAGCTTTCAGGATCTCCTTGTCCCGGCAGTCAATCATGGACATTTCAGCCGTCCCCATGATGATGCTCAGGATATTATTGAAATCATGGGCCATTTTCCCGGCCACCTGTCCCACCAGGGCCTGTTTTTTGGTTTCAGCGGCAAGGGCAAGGGCCTCGACCTTTTCCGCCTGGGCCAGCCGGATCTCGGTGATATCCTCACTCACACAGATGATGCTTTCAAGCTCCCCGTCCTCTTTGAACACCGCATCAAACGATCCCCGGTAGTAGTGGGTGCCGCCCTTTTTGTCCCGGAGCCTGTAATTCAGATATGTTTTGGACACCTTTCCGCTTGTTGCATTTTCAAAATGCCGGACAACGGTATCCACATCCTCATCTTTTATCATTGTAAGCCCTGACATGCCCGCGAGTTCTTCGCCGGTAAACCCGAGCCGTTCGTGGGACGAACTGGCAAACATATAGTTGCCGTCTGCATCAACAATGGACACAAGCGCACTGGTATTTTCGGTAATCAGCCGGAAAAGCCGCTGGCTTTTTTTCAGGGCATCCTGTGCCTGTTTTACCGGACCCATGTTCACGTCAAAACAAAACATTTCCCTGCCATGGGCAGTCTCGTGCATGATGTGCGAGGAATACACGGATACGGTATTGCCGGCCTTGTCAACCAGGGTCATTTCCTCGGCCGGTATTTTCTTGCCGGAGTCCAGCCATTCCCTGTGAAGACGCTTGGCCCTTTCCTTGAAGAGGTCCGGGATAATCAGGTCCTCGATTTTTACGCCCAGGGCTTCATCTTTTCTGTACCCGTAAAGTTCTTCACTGGCCTGGTTCCAGAAGGTCACCTCCCGGTCCAGGTTATATCCCTGGATGCAAATTCCCGACACGTCTTCAATAATTTCGCGGAACCGCTTCTCACTGGCCTTAAGCATTTCATCGGCCTGCCTCCGCCGGGTGATGTCCATGTAAAACCCGCCCAGCAGGGGCGGCTTTCCCAGACGGTCGATCCTGAACTTGTGCGTCTGGTAGATACGCGGGTTGCCCTCGGAGTCCGGCACGGTCTGCCGGACTTCTATGGACCCTTGCTTCAGGGCTTTCTGGTCATTTTCAACCATGTTCGCTGCCACATCCTCGGGGAACAGCTCCAAAGGGGTTTTCCCAATCCAGTTCTTTTGGCCGAACACCTGGGTCATCTGGCTGTTGACATAGAGCATCCTGCTTTTTTCGTCCTTGATAAAGGCCACAGCAGGCAGATGGTCCATGAACAGGGAAAACCGCTCTTCGCTTTCCCTTAAATTATTCTCCATTTCGCTCCGGCCGGAAACATCCACCACCAGCGACGCCACTCCCACGATCCGGCGATTTTCATCAACCAGGGGGGTATTGTACCAGTCGCACAGAATCAGGGTACCCTGCTTTGTCACGTTCTCATTGGTGGAACAAAGGCCTTGTCCATGGGTAGTAACCGCATCCCAGACCGCTTGCCCCCGGGGCATTTCGGATTTTGGAAGGATAAAATTGCCGTCCCGGCCCAAAGCCTCGTCCCGGGAATACCCGAAAATTTTTTCAGCGGCCGGATTCCACTGCACCACCTTAAAGTCCGGCCCCCATTCAATAACGCCCAAAAGTGTCTGTTTTACAAGCAGGGAAACCTTCTGCCGGTATGCATCAAATGCATCACGGATCTGCCGCCGCGAGGTTTCAGATTCTTTTAACGCCCTTTCCAACTCTTCATAACTCGGTTTTTCAGGCATACACACATCCAAAAATAGATAGAATTTTTCCGGGCCACCCGCCCTGAAATCCGCCCAAACGGGCATATGTCATTGAATAAGGTACTGCTGCCGAAAATGATAATGAGCATTTTCCGAATTTATCAGAAATGCTTTACTATGCCAAATATCGTTTGTAATTTCAATTCCAAGTTGACACCGGGAAAAATAAAGCGATCTTCCGGATGACTTGCGGCGATACTGCCGGAGGGACCATGCAAAACGGCTGCCGGAAAAACCGGCAGCCGTCTCAGGAGGTTCTGGGTGAAGGTTATACTTTAAAGGTGCCGACCATATCCATCTGTGCCGACGAAAGGCCGGAAAGCTCCCCGGCATCCCGGCTCAGCGCATCACTTCGCCCGGAGATTTCTTCGGCAACGGAGTTGACGCCGGAGATCTCACCGGCGATTTCAGAGGATGTCATCGAACTTTCCATAATTTTCTCATTCACCCCCTGCATGCCTTCGGATGCCTGCCGGATATGATGCGCGACCTCGGTTGCACCGGCAGCCTGCTCTTCCACGGTGCCGGCAATGGTTGATACGATGTCATTGACATCTGAAATCACCTTTGAGATTTCCGTTACGTCAAGAATGGTGCTGTCCGTGGTGCTCTGGATCCTGGCCACCTTTTCCTTTACATCCTGTGTGGCTTTGGTGGTCTGGCCCGCAAGGCTTTTAATTTCATTTGCCACAACGGCAAACCCCTTACCGGCCTCCCCTGCCCGGGCCGCCTCAATGGTGGCGTTCAGGGACAACAGGTTGGTCTGCTCGGCAATATCCGTGATCACCTCGGTCACATGCGAAATTTCCATAGCCGCTTCGCCCAGAAGGCTCACACGCTCCGAGGTTTTATCCACCTTTGCCGATGCATCCTCAGAGATCACCTTGGCCTGGTCACAACTCTCGGAAACCCCGCCAAGGGCAGCCTGGATGCCGGAAGCAGACTCCGCCACCAGGGTGACATCGGCAGTGGCCTGCTCACTGATTCCGGCAACCGTGTTCATATCCGCACTCATGTTTTCCGACGCCTCTGCCGCACCGCGGGCCTTGCCCGCCAGGTCACGCACCCCTTCGTCCACCTGCCCGGATACCGTGAGCAGATCGCCCGAAGCTGCCGTTACCATCTCCGCATTTGACTTGATATCCACGATAACACCGTTCATTTTTTCTATGAATTTGTTGAACCAGGACGACAACTCCCCGATTTCATCCGCCTTCCCGGTCGCAAGCCGCCGGGTCAGGTCTCCTTCGCCCTGGGCAATGTCCCGGATCATTTCCACGGCATTTAACAGCGAAGCGGAGACAGACCGCGAAAGAAGGAAACTTACCACTGCCGTGGCGATGGCAAATGCGATAATCAGCACGGCCATCAGGCTCTCGTTCTTCACGATGGCATCTTCGAAAATATGGGCGATCCGGAGGGTTTCAACACTGGTCTCGGTGATTTCAACACCCACTTTTTTCAAATGCTCGAGATACCCTGAAATTGCGTTGATATTTTCAAACTGCTCTCCCACCATTTGTGTGGATTCGTCCATGCTTTTGACCGCAAACTGGAGATTCACCAATGCCTCCCGGGCCATGAGTTCCTGGAGGTCCCCCACATTATCGGCCATATCAAAAAGGATATCCTGGACAGCTTCATCCCGGATGGAATCAAGTACCTCTTCTATTTCTTCGGAAATCACGGACAGGCCTTCCGAACTCTCCATAATTTCCTTTTCAAGAATCTTCACCGCGTTATTGGTCTCGCCGATCAGGTCGTTCAGGCCCGACATCTGGTATACGATCTGGTTGACCTTGGCCCCGGTCTGGGTGATATCGTGCTGGACCTCCTCCAGCAGGTGCCGGTTTTCAGCGGCCTTTCCCACAATTTTTTCAAACCCGGCCATCAAAGAAGAAAAAATAACAAAGATCACGATAAGGATCATCACCTGGACGGCAATATTGGCAATGCCGAGCGACAGTATTTTTGTTTTTAGCTTCATGGTATTTTCCTGTGTATCGCTGTTATCGAAATTCCGTTCCGGCCCTGTCTGATTTCAGCGGCGTTACGGCAAACGGCGCCCAGGGGTCCAGCATGCCTTTACGGAGCAAGCGTTCCTATTGCCGTTTTTTCCGGAACATGTGTTTATCATTTGCTATGGATCACATTATTTCGCGGCCAGGGCTTCATACATTTTGACCGCATTGTTCATCTCTTTGAGCAGGGGAAGATTCCCGTCTGCAACCATGGCCAGCTTATCTTTGGGGATTGCGCCGGTTTCCTTTACGGCAACGGCCACACTGGGCTTGAATTTATCCCACATGCCCTGCACTTTCATGAGCTGGGCCCGGATGACTTCGTCGGATGTTCCCGACAGCCCCAGCGTGGCATCCCCGTCAAGCAGCCCGTTAAGGGTTCTTTCAAACAGCCGGTAGGTTTCCTGGAGATTGAGCCTGTTGGACTCCACCTCGTAATCGCTTGCAATCAGGAAAAACTCTTTGCTCATTTTCTGGGTGAGCATCCGCTGTTTGCCCGCAAGGTTGATCGCAACGGCAAGCCCGGGATTTGCCTTGAGCCCGGCCTTTGCAGCATCTTTTTCATACAGCTTCACACATTTGTTCATTTCCGAAAGCAGGGGGAGGTTTTTCTGGGCCACGGCCTGCAGCTGCACTCCGTTCACACTGCGGTCGGCCAGCACTGCCATGGTGCTGGCATGGAACGCATCCCAGATCGGCTGCACCTTTTTGTCGATCTGCCTTAAAATCCTGCGCGAAACCGTCGGCGGCAGTCCAAGGGACGCATCCCCGTTTCTCAGGCCTTTCAGGGTTTTGTCAAAAAGCGCGGCAGTGGCCTTTAAATTTTCCAGATTTTTTTCTTTTTCATAGTTGAGATTGACCAGGAGTACTTCCTTGCTCATTTTCTGGGAGAGCATCCGCTGTTTGCCCGCAAGGTTCAGCACCACCCCGTACTCGGCAGCGGACGGTCCCTGTGCCAGGGCGTTGGAATTCCCGTTCACCGTTAGCAGAAAAAAGACCATCACACCGCTGACCACCAGTTTAAAACACCTCATGCCCGGACCTCCTTGGAGATTAAGAAATTGAGAAATTTAATATTTAATATGCCTCTTGTTCACGGCAGTGCCGCCTGCCTGTTGCAGGTCGCCCGGGCGTGCACCAAAACGGGAATGCAGTGCATGCCTTATCAGGCATACCGTTAAAAAGGGCGGCGATACGATTTTTTCACCAGCGTTTGAGACTGCGAAACCTGGAAATGAATATCCCGCTCAAACAGAGCGGTCGGGTTTAAAAAAGAATGATGCGTATTTGTCTTACGATACGGCAACCCCCTGGTTCTTGTCAAGAAAACTTATGGGCAGACCAGGGTTTCCAGGGCATGTCAAAATGCCCGTTTCCCGCGATTGACAAAACCAATGGTCTCTTATAGGGTAAAATTCCTTGTTAACCTTTTTTTGGCTTACCCATTTTGCCTTACCGATATTATACATGCACCGGCAACGACATATAAACCTCGGCGATCTGATCGGCAACCTTCCCGGGATGGCATTCCGCTGCCTTAACGACAGGGATTTGACCATTATTTATGCCTCAAAGGGGGCCCAGTCCCTTCTCGGATACAATCCCCGGGACCTCATTGAAAAAGAGGCCTTCCGCAAGATCGTTCACAGGGACGATATGGACAGGAACAAAAAGGTATTGAACCGGCTGTCCGTGACATCTTCCAGGTACCGGCTGACCTATCGTATCCGCACCTCGGACGGCCGTGACAAATGGGTAAGGGAGGAAGGGGTCGGGGTATTTTCAGAAGCGGGAAAACTCAAATTCATCGACGGCCTGCTCACCGACATCACGGACCATAAAACCGTTGAAATCGAGCTGCAACGGGAAAACACCCGGCTTAAATCCTCCATGGGGCAGCGGTTCCGCCTGGAACAGCTTATCGGCAAAAGCGATCCCATGCAGGCGGTTTACGATTTGATCCTCAAGCTGTCAGAAAAGGAATCCTCCGTAATCATCACCGGGGAATCCGGAACAGGCAAGGAACTGGCCGCCCATGCCATCCACGCCCTGAGCGCCAGGAGCCGGAACCGGTTTGTCCCGGTCAACTGCGGCGCCATTCCCGAGAACCTCCTGGAACGGGAATTTTTCGGGCACAAACAGGGTGCGTTTTCAGGGGCCACCGCAGACAAGCCCGGATACCTGGAACTGGCCAGGGGCGGCACCCTGTTTCTGGACGAGGTCGGGGAAATTTCCCTGAACTTCCAGACCAAGCTGCTCAGGGGGCTTGACGGCATCGGCTATACCCCCATTGGCGGGCAAGACCTCAGGCAGTCGGATTTCCGCCTGGTATGCGCCACCAACCGGGACCTTGCCGGTCTGGTCCGCGAGGGAAAAATGCGGGAGGATTTTTATTACCGGATCAATGTGGTGCCCCTGCACATGCCCCCCCTGCGTGACCGCCAGGGGGATATTCCCCTGCTCATCGATCATTTTCTCCGCACAGCACAGGGCAAGGGCGACGGCAGGGAAATGCCCGCAGCCCTGCGCCTGAACATGGAATCCTATGCCTGGCCCGGCAATATCCGGGAACTGAAAAACGTGATAGACCGGTATCTGACCCTGGGACAGCTCCATCTCCAAGATGTGTTTCCCCATACCATTCCCCCGGCCACAGATGAGGCACCCGGCCACGCCGCCGCCCTGTCAGACGCCATGAACGGCTATGAACACCGGCTGATCACATCTGCCCTGGAAAAATGCCGGTGGAAAAAGGGAAAAACCGCAGCAATGCTGGGCCTGTCCATGCGCACCCTCCAGCGGAAGCTCAAAAAACACGGCATTCACTAGGCTGGCCCCGGCCCTGGAAGGCTTCCGGGAATACCGGGGCCGGCAACCCGCTATATCCGGGGAATCAAACAGCAGGACGGGGATAAAGCCCTGCTTCTTCAACGATTTCCGGGACTTTTTCCTCCCATTCAATGGCCATGACGTGGAATCCGGCCACCCCGGGCACTTCCTTGAGTTCTTGGATATGCTCCACACAGATGTTGATGCCTTCCTGGGCCTGTTTTGACTTGTCCACCCCGGACAGGCGCTTGATGATGCTGTCCGGCACATCCATACCCGGAACCTTGCTTTTCATGTACTTGGCCATACCCACGGATTTCATGGGGGTCATGCCGGCCAGGATAAAGGCCTTTTCCGTGAGGCCCGCATCCACAGCCCGGCGCATCCATTCCTTGAATTTATCAATATTGTAGATGCATTGGGTCTGGATGAACCCGGCACCGCAGGCGATTTTTTTGGCAAGCCTGGGCACCCGGATTTCAAAGGGGTCGGCAAAGGGATTGGCTGCCGCTCCCACAAAGAGTTCCGGGGGACGGTGTATGGCATCTCCGCCCAGGAATTTTTGTTCATCCCGCATGTGGCAGGCGGTCTGGACCAGTTGCATGGAATCCAGGTCATGGACGTTCTGCCCCTGGGCGCAGTCCCCGAAGCTCTGGTGGTCTCCGGACAGACAGAGCATATTGGGGATGTCAAATGAGGCCGCCCCCAGGATATCACTCTGCAGTGCCACGCGGTTCCTGTCCCGGGTGACCATCTGGAGCACGGGTTCAATGCCTGCAAGCTTGAGGTGGACACAGGCAGCAAGGGAACACATGCGGGTCATGGCGGTCTGGTTATCCGTGACGTTTACCGCATCCACATGGTCCTTGATGAGCTGTCCCTTTTCCAGGATTGCTCCGGCATCACTGCCCCTGGGGGGACCGCATTCGCTGGTCACGGCCAGGGCGCCGGACCTGAGTATTTTTTCCAGCCTGCTGTTTGTCTTTATGTCACTCATATGCTCACATCCTCCCGGGTTACGGTTCTGGGGCCGCCGGCACGGTCCGAAGACCAGTCCTTGACCGGGGCCACCACGTCATAGTCTCCCAGCCGGTTAAGGGAGTTGAGCCGGTCAATGATCAACTGCCAGGCACAGTCCGTGTCCGGTCCCAATTCGCACTTGCCGTTGGCTGACCCGCCGCAGGGTCCGTTCATGACCCGCTTGGCACACCGGGCCACCGGGCAGATGCCCCCGGTCCTGGCCAGAACGCAGGAGCCGCAGGCCTGGCAGCGCTCGGCCCATACCCCCCTGGCCTCGTTGGCCCCCAGACAGACGGTGTCCACCCCGGGCAGCAGAGGCGTGGCCGTGTAGGTTTCTGCGGCAAACTGTACCCCCACCCCGCAGGCCAGAGAGACCACGGCATCGTAGTCGTCCATGTCTCCTCTGATTTCTTCGAGATATTCCCTGTCGCACTGCCGCTCCAGGGTGGCTTCGCCAAAGGTTTTACCCTGCCCCTTGGTCATGTAGTGGAGCCTCAGGGCAGATGCCAGGACCTCCACTTCCTTTTTTCCCCCGGCTTCACACACGGTCACGCATTCGTTGCAGCCGAGAATCAGGATCCGCTTGTAGGGGGTGATCTCCGATATGATCTCTTCAATGGGTTTTTGTTTTGCGATGATCATGGTCTTTCCTTATGTTCTGGTCCAATGGTTTGCATGGGGATTTCGGGTCAGGCAGCCCGGCCCTTGGGTTTTTCCCCGGGAATGGGGCTGGGCCCCAGATCCTGGATGCGCCGGGCCATTTCCTGGGAGATTTCCGCGAACCTGGGTCCCATGGCCGAGGAGAGGTTGAACATCTCCACTCGGTCCGGGTCCATGCCGATGCGCTTGAGCAGGGCTTTGACCTGGGTGATCCGTTTCCTGGCCTTGAGGTTTCCTTCAAGGAAGTGGCACTCGCCTTCAAGGCAGCCGGCGATCATGACTCCGTCTACCCCCTCTTCCAGGGCCCGCAGTACATGGATGACATCCACCCGGCCGGTGCAGGGCACCTGGATAATCTTGATGGATGCGGGATAGGACAGGCGCATGGAACCGGCCAGGTCAGCCGCGGCATAGGCGCAGTACTTACAGCAGAACCCCACGATCCGGGGCTGGAATGTGTCTGGCATATGGTCTCTCCTTTCTACTGAAGGTTCAGGCAAACAAGGCCTTTGACTTTTCATTGATCTGCAGATCGGTAAAGTGGTTGAGGGTGATGATCTTGGCCGGGCATTCCGCCGCGCACACCCCGCACCCGTGGCAGAGCCCCGGCTCAATCACGGCCGCACCGTTCACGACTTTGGGTACGCCGTAAGGACAGGACCGGACACAGACCAGGCACCGGGCACACTTGTCCGGATGCCGATTTTCAGCCACCACGCCCCCCACCATGATCCGGTCCCGGGACAGGACCGTGGCCGCTCTGGACGCGGCAGCCCCGGCCTGGGACAGGGACTCGTCAAAGGGCTTGGGATAATGGGCAAGCCCGGCCAGGAAAATCCCTTCCGAGGCAAAGTCCACGGGCCGCAGCTTGGCATGGGCCTCGTTGAGGAATCCGTCGGCATTCACCGGCACCTTGAACAGGTCAAACAGCTCCTTGTTGGAATTGGGGATGACAGCGGCAGCCAGGACCAGGAGGTCCGGGGTGAGCCGGATTTCCCGGCCCAGGATTTTTTCTTCGGCAATCACCTCCAAACCATCCGCCTTGGTTTGGGAAACCCGGGGCGGGGATGCCTCATCATACCGGATAAAGAGGATGCCCAGGTGCCGGGCCCGGGTGTACAGGGTCTCCCGGGTCCCATAGGTCCGGATGTCCCGGTACAGCACAACAATTTCCGTTTCCGGGGTGGCCTCTTTCAGGGCAATGGCCTTGACCATGGTGTTGGTACAGCAGATTTTCGAGCAATAAGGCCGCTCCTCGTTCCGGGACCCCACACATTGGATAAAGACCACCTGCTTTGCCTGGTGTACGGCAGAAGTGCTGTCTGCCAGTTCCCGGTTCAGGTCCAGATGGGTGAGTACTGCGGGATGCTCACCGTAAAGATAAGTTTCCGGCTGGAGTTCATGGCCCCCCGTGGCCAGGACGGCGGCCCCGTGGGCCAGGGTCACGGATGCCGGGCCGGCCTGCCCGCCACTCTCCCCGGCCACCAGGATCCGGGTGGAAAAATTGCCCATGATGCCCGAGGTCTCCACCACTTCCGCCCCAAGATAGACCGTGATACCGGAATGGGCTGTCACCTGTTCCACCATGGACCGGACATGGGGGGCAATGGCCTCCCCGGCGGCTGTGGTTTTCAGGTGGGCGGCGATCCCGCCCAGACCGTCTTCCCGTTCCACCAGAAAGACCTCAAATCCCTGGCCGGCTGCAGACAAGGCCGCTTCCATGCCGGCAGCACCCCCGCCCACCACCAGCAATGCCTTGACCACCGCCAGGGGGGTCTGGTAGAGGGGTTCCACCCAGTTGGCCTTGGCCACGGCCATGGAGACCAGGTCCTTGGCCTTTTGGGTGGCCAGGTCCGGGTTGTTCATATGGACCCAGGTGTTCTGGTCCCGGATATTGGCCATTTCAAACAGATACTTGTTGAGCCCGGCTTCCCGGATGGTTTCCCGAAACAGGGGCTCATGGGTCCGGGGGGAGCAGGAGGCCACCACCACCCGGTTGAGCTGATGCTCCCCGATCACCGCTTTCATCTTGTCCTGGGTGTCCTGGGAGCAGGTAAACAGATTGTCCTCCACATGGACCACATTGGGCAGGGTCCGGGCAAATTCCCGCACCGCCGGCACATCAGCAATACCCCCGATATTGATGCCGCAATTGCACACAAAGACCCCGATGCGGGGGTCCTGGCCGGACACATCAATCTCAGGGGGCAGTTCCCGGGTTCTGGTGAGGGAGTGCCGGGCCCCTGCCAGGGTTTTTGCGGCGGCTGCCGCAGCTGCCGATGCTTCCATGACCGACTGGGGGATGTCCTTGGGCCCCTGGAACACGCCGCAGGCAAAGATGCCGGGCCGGCTGGTGCTGATGGGCAGCAGGTCGGACACATCGGCAAACCCGTGGCGGTCCAGACCGATCTCCAGGGTCTCTGCCAGTTCCCGGTTTTCAGATCCTGACACCAGTCCCACGGACAAGACCACAAGGTCAAAGCATTCATCCCGGAGGTCACCGGCCTCGGTGACATACCGCAGGCGCAGTTGATCGTTGTCCGCCTCTTCCACGGTATGGACCCGGGACCGGACAAACCGGACCCCGTGCTCGTCCCTGGCCCGCAGGCAGTAGCGGTCAAAGTCCTTGCCAAAGGTTCTCATGTCCATGAAAAACACGGCTGTGTCCAGCTCAACCGGGCTGTGCTCCTTGGCAATGACGGTCTGCTTGACCGCGTACATGCAGCAGACCGAAGAGCAGTACCCGTTGTCGCAGGTATTGATATCCCGGGACCCGGTACATTGGAGCCAGGCGATTTTTTGGGGTTCCGTATGGTCGGAAGGGCGCACCAGATGCCCCTGGAACGGGCCGGAGGCAGACAAAATCCGCTCGAATTCCAGGCTGGTGACCACATTGGGGTGGGACAGGTAATTGTAGGCGGCATGGGGGGAAGGGTCAAAGGGTTGGAACCCCGGGGCCGCAATAATGGCCCCCACATTCAGGGTTTCAATTGCCGGGGCCATAAAGTGGTCCACCGCCCCTGCCACACAGGCGTCCACGCATTGGTAGCATTCGGAGCAGACCCCGCAGGACAGGCACCGGTCCGCCTCCGCCGCCACCTGTTCCGTGTCCAGTGCCGGGGTAATCTCGGTAAAGTTGCCCTCCCGGTCTCCAAGGCTTATTTTCACAGGGGCTTCCCGGTCCCTGAACGGCACCGCCGCCACCTCAGGCTTGGTAAACTGCCAGTCTGTCCCGCGCCCCTCCTTCAGGTCCAGACCGTTGATAAACCGGTGGATGGATTCAGCGGCCTGCTTGCCCGAGGCCACGGCATCCACCACGGACTTGGGGCCGTAGACGGCGTCACCACCGGCAAACACCCAGTCAATGGGCGTCTGCAAGGTAACGGGATCGGCCTCAACGCCCCCGGCCCGGGTCAGGCTGATGCCTTCCCGGTCTGCAAATTCTGTTTCCCCGGCCTGGCCGATGGCCACGATCACTGTGCCGGCCTCGTGGGAGGCAAGGCAGCAGTCGTCGAACCGGGGGCTGAACCGTCCGTTTTCATCAAACACGGCCGTGCACTCCTGGAAATCCGCCCCCACAACCCGGCCCTGCTCCCCCAGAAACTTGATGGGGCCAAAGGAGTTGACAATGGTCACGCCCTCTTCCAGGGCCTCTTCAATTTCATAGTCCCAGGCCGGCATCTCATCCCGTTTTTCAAGGCAGACCATGGTCACGGTGTCCGCGCCCAGGCGCTTTGCGGTCAGGGCCACATCCACGGCCACATTGCCCCCGCCGATGACAAGGGTCTTTCCCGAAATGGGCGCAGCCGTTCCCAGGGCGGCCTCCCGCAGGAATGCCGTGCCTGCCAGGACCCCGTCCAGATCTTCCCCTGCAATGCCCAGGGACCTCGACCCGTGCAGGCCCGTGGCCATGAACAGGCCGGAGAATCCCTCTTTTTTAAGGCTGTCCAGGGTGATGTCCTTTCCAAATTCAACCCCGGTCCTGATGGTCACCCCCAGGTCTTCAATGAGGCGGATTTCATCTTCAAGTGCCTCCCGGGGCAGCCGGTAGTCCGGGATGCCCACGGCCATCATCCCGCCTTTCACCGGCAGTTTTTCAAAAACCGTAACCCCGTAGCCCTTCTGGGCCAGGAACCAGGCTGCGGTCAGGCCGGCCGGGCCGGCCCCCACCACCGCCACTGTTTCAGGGCGTAACGCTTCTGTCTCCGGCAGCCAGGGCGTATCCCCGGCAAGATCCATATCCATATCCAGGTCCGCAAGATACCGGTGGAGATGCTGGATGGCCAGGGGGGCGTCCGTATCCCCCCGGGTGCACACGGATTCACAGGGGTGGTGGCAGACCCGTCCGCAGGCCCCGGGAAAGGGGTGGTCCTGCTTGAACAGGGCCAGTGCCTCCCGAAGTTTGCCCTGCTGCATCAGGGCGATGAATCCCTGGATGGAAACATGGGCCGGGCAGGTGGCCCGACACGGGGCAGTGGACTGCTTGTCCACGGAAAAAGCACCGGGCATGCCCTGGGGGTAGAGTTTGAATATGGCCTTTCGCTGGGACAATCCCTGGTCAAAGGCATTGTCCACATCCACGGGACAGACCTTGACGCATTCACCGCAGGCCGTGCACTTGTCCGGATCCACGAACCGGGCCTTTTTTTCCAGGGTGACCTCAAAGTTGCCGGCCTCCCCCTGGACCGCCTTTACCGTTGACAGGGTGTGAAGATCAATATTGAGATGGCGCCCGGCTTCCACCAGTTTGGGGGAGATGACGCACATGGCGCAGTCGTTGGTGGGAAAGGTTTTATCCAACTGGGCCATAACCCCGCCGATCTGGGGCTGTTTTTCCACCAGGTGGACAAGAAATCCGGAGTCCGCCAGGTCCAGGGAAGCCTGGATACCGGCAATACCGGAGCCAATGACCATAACAGCGCCTTCCACTGCATTTTTTTCCATCAGTATCATCCCTTGAAGTTCGCTGTCCCGGGTATCACGCGGTATCACGCGGTATCACGCGGTTTCCCGCGGCATATCCGGGCAAGCCTGAGGTTTTTACCAAAACGGTGTTATTGCCGGGCCACAGCGTCAGCCCGGGGCACAAAGGCCCCGGAAGACCTGCCTGAGAATCTCCTGGGGAATTTCCGGCATCGGATCAGGACCGGCCTCTGGTTCGGGCACGGATGGCCGGGCAGGTGCCGCACCGGGGGGTTCCACGGAAAATACCTCCATGGCCTGTTCGGTCTTGTGGGGCCGCTTCCGGGTGAAATGATCCAGCCAGGCATCACTGCTGTCGTGGTCCCCCACGAACATGGCATAGATCTCTTTTTTCTCCCGGATGCAGATGAGCCGGTACCCCCGGCCCAGGTTGAACTTGAGGCTGTTTTTCACCCGGTTGTCCTTTTTATACCGCATCAGACCCGCACCAGCCGGGTCCGGCCCGTCCGGACCATCAGATCCGGTGGGCCCGGACACCCCCGGTACAGGGACCTGGCCCCGGATAAAGCTGTCAATGATCTGCCGGGCCCGTTCCGCAGCCACGGCAGGCGCATTGGTCTGCCCGGCCATCTGGTCAAGCCGGCGCTGGTTTTTTAAACTGATATAGACCCGGTCAGTCATAGCACCTGCCCTCCTATACGCCGCAACCGCCGCTGCTGCCGCAGGAGCTGCAGCCGCCGCCAAGTTCCAGGCTGGACTCCAGGCGGAATCCCATGCCCGAGTAGTCCACCACCACAGGGGTTGCCTTTTCCAGCAGCGCTTTTTCCATGATGTAGTCAATGCCCCCGTGGGTGAAGACCACATCCTTGTCCGTTGCCTGGTCCAGGGCCATGGCCAGGCTGGGGCCGCCGCACCCCCCGCTGTTGAGGAAAATCCTCACGGGCTGGACGTCTTTGCCGTCAAAATAGGCCAGGACCTGTTCCTGGGCGTCTTTGGTTACCGTGATCATAATCGTTCCTTTTTTGATGTTATAGCTGTTCTCAAAATTCCCCCGGGGTCCGGTTAAGCTGGGCCAGGGTGAATACCGGCCCGTCACCGCATACCAGTTCCTGGCCGATGTTACACCGGCCGCACATGCCGATGCCGCATTTCATGCGGTTCTCAAGGCTCATGAGGATCTCTTCGTCCCCATATCCCAGATCCCGGAGCACCGGCCTGGTAAACTTGATCATCACCGGGGGGCCGCACACAATGGCCATGGTATTGCCATCTGCTTTGGGGGCACAGGACTCCGTGACCATGGGCACGAATCCCGTGTGATAGGCCCAGTCCGGATCATCCGTGCCGTCCACCGTAATATGGACGTTGATGTCGCTACGCTTTTCCCAGGCTTCCAGTTCATCCCGGTAAAGGAGCATGCCCGGGGTCCTGGCCCCGTAGATCACGTCAACCGTTCCGAACCGGTCCCTGTTTTGGGGCTGGAGAATCATCTCCACCAGGGAACGGAGCGTGGTAAAGGCAAATCCTCCGCCAATGATCAGCAAATTCTTTTTTTCCATGCGGCCCATGGGAAAGCCGTTGCCCATGGGTCCCCGGATTCCCATGAAATCCCCGGGCTTCATGTTGTGCAGATGGGTGGTGACCCGGCCGGTTTTAAATACCGTGAACTTGACCACGGGCTTTTCCGTGGGGGATGAGGCAATACCGATGGGGATCTCCCCCACACCGGGAATGGAGAGCATGCCAAACTGCCCGCAGGTAAAGTCAAAGGCGGCCTCATCTTCGGGAGAGGCAAATTCAAAGGTAAAGGTCTTGAGGGACTTGTCCTCGGTCTCGGTGAGGATGTCCCGGATCTTTACGTTGAAGGGTTTATAGGGATTCATGGGGATACCTCCTGTTGAACCGTGGCCGCAGCCGCATTCATGGCCGCCATGACCTCACGGATGTCAATGCCGCCGGGGCATTGGGTGATGCACCGCCCGCAGCCCACGCACATGATCCCGGCCCCGTACTTGTCCGGAAAATACTTGAGCTTGTGCATGAACCGGTTCCGGAACCGCTGGAACCCTTTCTCCCGGGGGTTGTGGCCCGAGGCATGGGCGCTGTACAAATCGGTCATGCACGAGTCCCACAGGCGCAGGCGCACGCCCTTGCCCTGGTTCACCTCATCCTGGATGTCAAAACACCAGCAGGTGGGACAGGCAAAGGTGCAGGCCCCGCAGTTGATGCAGGAAAAGGCGGCTGCCTCCCAGAAATCGGCATGGTAAAGGTCCAGGGTGTCGGCATCATTGATCCGGTCACATGCCGGCAGGATGTCTGCCTCTTTTTCCGCGGCTGCTTTTAAGGCGGCAAAGGCCTTTGCATCATCGGGGGAGCCCGGTTCAAACCCGGCAGCTCCGGCAAAGTCCCGGCCTTTTCCGGTGATGACTTTACCGATAAATGCATCCCCGGCATCTGCCAGCAAAATGTCCACACTGGCCTCGTCAAAGGGACCGGAACCTGCGGCAAGGGAGAAGTTTTCCGGGTCCGGATGAATGTCGGCCAGCCCCACCCGGACCATGGCATTATAGCGCTTGATAAAAAACGGATCTGTGTAGTCCGGGGAGTCAAAGTTGAGTTTGAGCAGGTCAAGGGCCCTGGCATCCCAGGGCCGCAGCCCCACAACAGCCAAAGGGGCTTCCTTAAAAGACTCTGCTTCGAGAAATGCCGGCGGGGTGTCCCCTGGTTCCCCTGTTGTTTCCGGCAGCTTAAAGTGGAACATAGGTTCGGCCTGGGGAAACAGCAGGGATTTGGGGGAGAGCCGTGTATGGGTATATTCCAGGTCCGGGACCTGGCCCTGGCCAAGGCAGCGGAATTCATGCCCGGCCCCGGCCTTGACTGGGCCGGCAATGGCGTAGGATTTGGACGCCTTTGCCAGGGCTGTTGCAACGGCCTGTTTTGTTACTCTGATCATATTCATTGAAATATCCTTAAAACCTCCTTGTGGATTCAGCAAACCCAGATCGTGGGATGGGTCAACGGATGAAGCCTTCCGGGTCTTTGAGTTCAAACCGGTCCAGGGCCGGACGCTTGTCCGGGTCCGTACCGGCCTCGCATCCAAATGCCGTTACCGTGTCCCGGATGGTTTTCCGGGTAAAATGGCGCATGGGAATATCCATGGGACAGGCAGCCTCACAGGCCCCGCAGTCCGTGCACCGGCCCGCATCGTGAAAGGCCCGGACAAGATGGTAGGTCATGACATCGGTGGGATCCACGGTTTTGCCCACCCACTGGGGCCTTGCCTCATCCACGAAACAGGTGGGACAATAGCACAGGGGACAGGCGTTACGGCAGGCATAACATCGGGTGCAGCCCGATACCAGATCATCAAAAAACGCAGCCTTTTCCGGGGGGGCCATGGCCTCGATTTTTGCCACATCGGCAAACCGGTCCTTGTCCGGATCTGTTTCCGGTACCGGGTCACCGGCCAGGTCGTCATGGATCACGGGGTTCCGGCGGATGCAGGTGGCGCAGTTGGCCTGCTCCTGTTCAACGCCCCGGGCCAATGCGGCCTTGTCCAGCATGCCCGTACAGGGCACGCCGATGATATGGACCTGGTCCCTTGCATACCGGTTCTCCTGGATCTGGATCACCATGTTCCGGCTGTCGCACCCCTTGGCCACCACCGCCACCTTTCCGGCCCGGTCCTTTCCCGCACACGCTTTTTCCATGAGTTCAGGGGTCAGGTAAGCGGCCAGGTTCATGCGGCAGTGGGAATTAAACACCAGTTTTTGGGCATCCTCCCGGGTTTTGGCCATAATGGCCCGGGTCATGTGGGACAGGCTGCCCCGGCTATACCCGATCACGGCGTCCACGGTTCCGTTTTCAAGAAGCGTGGCGGCAATCCCCCGGATCTTTTCCTGGATCTTCTCCTGGAGGGCGTTCTCTGCCCGCTCTTTTGTCGCAGTTGTCATCAGGCCACCTCCGCAACCGCATCCGGCATCTGTTTGATCAGCCGTTGGGCAGGCCCCAGGGCCGTAATGGTTTGGATCACCTCCTGGGCCACCTGGGCAAACTTCACCCCCTCCGCCGATGAAATCCAGGAAAATTGCAGCCTGTCCGGCTCAAGCCCGGTATGGGCCAACAGTTCCCTGAGCAGGTAAAACTTCCTGCGGGCATAGTAATTACCCTCGATATAATGGCAATCCCCGGGATGGCATCCGGAAATCCAGACGCCGTCGGCCCCGCTGCGGATGGCATGCAGAATCATTTTGGCTGACACCCGCCCGGAACAGGGGATACGGATGATGCGCATGTTCGGGGGATACTGGAACCGGCTGACACCGGCCAGGTCTGCTGCCCCGTAAGAGCACCAGTTGCACAGGAAGGTCACGATTTTAGGTTGAAATTCACTCATCTCATATCTCCACTATAAGGCATGGTCCACCATGGCCATGATCTGTTCTTCTTCAAATCCGGCAAGCCCGGCAGCGCCGGAACGGCAGGAGGCCACACACACCCCGCACCCCTTGCACAACACAGGATTCACCGCAGCCTTTCCCTTGTCCCGCCCCTCTTCAATGAAATTAGGGGCATTGTAGGGACAGACCGTCACGCACACGCCGCAGGCGCTGCACAGGCAGGTGTCCACGGCAGCGGTATTGCCCAGGGTCTGGATCTCGGTTTTGGCAAACAACCGGCAGATGCCGGATGCGGCTGCCTGGGCCTGGGCAATGGATTCGTCAATGGGTTTGGGGTAATGGGCAAGCCCGGCCAGGAATACCCCGTCCACGGCAAAATTCGAAGGCGCCAGCTTGACATGGGCTTCGGCAAAAAAGCCGTCACTGTCCCGGGGTACTTTAAACATTTTGGCAAGGTCCTCTTCGGCATTGGCCACAGCCGCCGATGCCAGGACCAGCAGATCCGCTTCAATGGCCACGGGTTGCCTCAGGATATGGTCTGTGACTTCAACGGATATGGCATCCCCTTCCGTGTCCACCCGGGGTTTGTCAGCCGCGTCAAACCGGATAAAGATCACCCCCAGCTCCCGGGCCTTCTGGAACAGCTTTTCCTTTTCCCCATAGGTCCGGATGTCCCGGTACAATACCGTGACATTCATGTCCGGACGGGCTTGTTTGAGGTGGATGGCCGAGGCCATGGTATGGGTGCAGCAGATTCTGGAGCAATAGGGGCGGTCCGGTTCCCTGGACCCCACGCACTGGATGAACACCGCGTTTTTTGCCTGTATGACCAGGGGGGATTCTGCCATGATGTTCCGGTCCAGTTCCAGACCGGTGACAATGCCGGGATGGGTGCCGTAACCGTACTCATGGGGCCGGTGTTCCGACGCGCCCACGGCGATGAGGGCGGCCCCGTGCCGGATATGGGTTTCACTGCCGTCCCCGCCTGTGATGGTGGTGTCGAAATTGCCCACAAATCCCTTGACCCGTTCCAGCCGGCTTGACAGGTGCAGGTCAATGCCGGGATGGTCGGTGACCCGGGAAATCATTCCGGACAGAGCGGCTTGCACATCCTCGCCCCCGGCTGTGCGGAAAATGCTGTTGGCATTGCCCCCCAGCCCGTCGGATTTTTCCACCAGGCTCACCATGAATCCCTGGTCTGCCAGGGCCAG
Source organism: Desulfobacter sp. (assembly GCA_036881925.1). Taxonomy (GTDB): domain Bacteria; phylum Desulfobacterota; class Desulfobacteria; order Desulfobacterales; family Desulfobacteraceae; genus Desulfobacter. The sequence goes on along the minus strand of JBAJNJ010000001.1, from coordinate 48,940 downwards.
GGCCCCTGTCATGCCGGAGATGCCCCCGCCGATCACCAGGAGCCGCTTGTCAATGGACAGGGTCTCTTCGGTGAGCGGGGTGAACAGGGCAGCCTTGGATACGGCCATTGCCACGGATTCCATGGCCTTTTGGGTGGCCTCTTCCGGATCATCCTTATGGACCCATGAGTTGTGGTTCCGGATGTTCACCATTTCAAACAGGTACTTGTTCAGGCCTGCCGCCGCCAGGGTTTCCTGGAACAGGGGCTCGTGGGTCCTGGGACTGCAGGCCGCCACCACGATGCGGTTCAGGCCCTTGTCCCGGATAATCCCGGAAATAATCTCCTGAGCATCCTGGGAGCAGGAGTAAAGGTTGTCATCGCTGAATTCCACAAAGGGAAGGGTTTTGGCAAAATCCCGCACCGCCGGCACATCCACCACCCCGCTGATATTGATACCGCAGTGGCAGACAAACACCCCGATCCTGGGTACATCCCCCCTGACATCCACCTCTTTGGGCTGTTCAACCGTTTTCACCAGGCTGCCCCGGGATTCGGCAATATCCGCCCCGGCTGCCAGGGCGGCGGCCCCGGCTTCGATGACCGACTGGGGAATATCCTTGGGCCCCTGGAACGCGCCGCACACATAGATCCCGTCCCGGGTGGTGCCGGTGGGAGTAAAGCTTTGGGTCCGGCAGAACCCGCTATCCGTCAGTTCAATGCCGATGGTTTCGGCAAAGGCCCGGGCCTCGTCCTGTATTTCCATACCTACGGAAAGCACCACAAGATCCGCATCTTCCTCAATCCTGCGGCCCGTGGCCTCATCCGTATAGGCAATGGTCTGGACGGGTTTGTCCGGGGCCTGGTAAACCGAATGGACCCGGCACCGGACAAAGCGGATGCCGTGCTTTTCCCTGGCCTCGTTAAAACAGGCCTCAAACCCTTTGCCATGGGTTCTCATATCCATGTAGAAGATGGTGCAGGCCAGGGAGGGGTCGTGTTCCTTGGCAATAATGGCCTGTTTGATGGCGTACATGCAGCAGACGGACGAGCAATGGGCGTTGTCGCACTGGTTGATGTCCCGGGATCCCACACATTGCAGCCAGGCAACGGCTTTGGGCTCTCCATGGTCGGACAGGCGCGTCACATGCCCCTTGTTGGGCCCGGAAGCAGACAGCAGCCGCTCAAAGGCCAGGGAGGTGACCACGTCTTTTGAGGCCTGTCCGCCCCAGATGCCCGTATCCTTGGGGTCAAAGGCTGAAAATCCCGGGGCCAGGACCACGGCGCCCACGTTCAGGGAAAATTCCTTTGCCGTGTCCTCGTAGTTTACCGCCCCTGCCGGGCAGACCTTGGCGCAGTTGCCGCACTTGTCCTTTGTCAGCTTGATGCACTGGGAAGGATCAATACAGTATTTCAGGGGAACGGCCTGGGCATAGGGCACATAAATGGCCTTTCGCTTGGCCAGGCCTTCATTATACAGGTCTGTCACCTTTTTGGGGCATTTTTCCACACAGGCCCCGCAGGCCACGCACTTGTCCGGGTCCACATACCGGGGCGCCTGGAAGATATCCACATGGAAATCCCCCTTTTCCCCGCGGATATCCCGGATCTGTGCCAGGGTGATCAGTTCGATATTGATATGGCGTCCCACTTCCACCAGTTTGGGGGACATGATGCACATGGAACAGTCATTGGTGGGAAAGGTCTTGTCCAACTGGGCCATGACCCCGCCGATGGCAGGACTTTTTTCCACCATGTATACGTAATACCCGGAATCGGCCAGGTCCAGGGCCGCCTGGATGGCGGCAATACCGCCTCCGGCCACCAGCACCGATCCCACGGGTCGTTTTCGTTTGCTCATGATCAACTCCTCTCTGCCCGGTTAAAGGCCGTATTCCGCAAGATCCGGCCCCAGGTAGGTCCGTTCGTTCTCTCCCAGCATTCCCATGGACAGGCAGATCAATGTCCATAAATGAACGGTGTGGTAACCGGCCTCGTGCACATGGGCCAGGTCCTCGATCTGGGCATGGCAGTTGTGGCAGGGGGTGATCACGTAAGTGGCCTGGGTGGCGCGGATCTGCTCGTACTTGGTCAGGCCGTATTCCCGGCGTTCGTCATTGTATCCGGACTGGAGGGCACCGCCCCCGCCGCCGCAGCAGAAATTGTTGGATTTGTTGGGGGCCATATCGACGAAGTTATCCTTGCCCACCACCTGTTTGACCACATAGCGCAGGTCGTCGGCCACAGGATCGCCCATGGATTTCCGGATCAGATTGCAGGGGTCCTGCACCGTGAACTTGATATGGTCCGTATTCCAGTCGGAATTCACAGGCAGTTTGCCCTCCCGGATCCACTGGGCATAGTACTGGATAATGCTTTTGAATTCGAAATTGTGGGGAATGTTGAACTTGCGCAGCCCTTCCCAGACGGCAAAGAACGAATGGCCGCACTCGGTGTTCACAAAGACCTTGCACCCCAGCTTGTCAATGTGCTCGGCCTGGGCCCGGACGATTTTTTCCCAGGCCTCGTCATCCGCCAGGAACATGCAGTAATTCTCACCGCCCCAATATTGGGAATAATAGGTCCAGTCCGCCCCGGCCTTGTGCAGGATCTTCCACAGGGGCAGCAGCTCATCCGGCTCGGTCACCGGCTCCCGGGAGTTCTGGTTCAGGGCGAAATACGCCCCTTCCCGGTCAATGGACACTTCAAGGTCCTCAAACCCTTCCTGCTCTTCCCGGCACTCCTCGGCCAGGTCTTCCACGGTGAACTCGAAGTCCTCAAAGGGCACGCCCATGGCGCCCCCCTTGGATTTCACGTGATGGTCACAGGATCCCAGGATGCCCTTGGGACGCTCCTCCCGGGGCCACTGGGACCGCAGGTAAAAGGTCAGGGCCGGTATATTGATGGACATGGGGCAGGCATCATAGCACCGCTTGCACATGGTGCAGGCCCAGACCCAGGGATGGCGCTCCAGTTCCTCATCCATGCCGAAAACGGCCATGCGGATGAATTTCCTGGGGTCCATGTCATGAAGGCCTGTGGCAGGACACCCGCTGGCACAGGTGCCGCAGGTCAGACAGGCGCTGAGGTTGCCGTCGGGAATCAGGGCTTTGACCTTTTCCCGCAGACCGTCGTTTTTATAAGAAATCCGTAATCGATCCAGCATACAATTCATTTCCTCCCGGCTGCTGCAAAACAGCCTCAAAAATCAGGGGAAATGCGGATCTGAAAACGGGTATGGCCGAATCAGGACGAAACGGCCGGAACGTATTTCCCCTTGAGTTCCTGCACCAGCCGGACACGGGCGGTGCACAACATACTGACTCAGTGTCTGAAGGGAAATGTCGTCATGGGGTCTCCTTAAAAAATACCATACGCCGGGATCATGATCCCGGTACATAACACCCTTTGGAAGTATAAAAATTCCCAAAGCATGGCAAATTGATAATACTTATGGTTCCGTAAAACCCTATCGCAAATCCAGATGGCCTGCATACAACACACGATCCAATCCAGCCTGACATGACGCATAACACGACACAAGTGTCGCGTCTTGATAAGGACCAGAGATTGCGGCTCAAAAACCGGTGGACCCACCGGGCACACGACAGATATGTCGCCTTTTCCATGTTCTTTCCAAGGCCTTTCACATCACTGCTTCAAGATCGAATTCAATTTGATTTCAACACATTAAGCCGGATAAACCCCGGTCCGTATTCCATGGCACATTTGTTGATATACATGTCTGCGAAACTTGCGACTGCCCGGCCAGGCATTGCCCGGGCCCAATCTTTAGGAGATACCCAATGCAAAAACGAAATAAGAATGTGGTCATGATCATGTGCGACAGCCTCCAGTGGCATTATATGGGATGCTACGGCGGCAAGGTCAAAACCCCCAATTTTGACAGGCTGGCCCGGGAAGGGGTGGTACTGGACAATGTATACTCGGAAGGGCTGCCCACCATCCCGGTCCGCCGGGCCCTGTTTACCGGCCGGTATACCCTGCCTTACAGGGGATGGTCTCCCCTGGAGCTGGACGATACCACCATTGCCGATATTCTCTGGCGCTACTCCGCGTATTCCGCCCTGATCACGGATACGGCAGTCATGCACCTGCCCAAGTACGGCTACCAAAGGGGGTTTGACTATGTGTACAATCTCAGGGGCCATGACGATGACAACCACTACTATGCCCAGGACCCCATCTACCACCTGAACATGGAGGATTATCACAAGCCCGCCTACCGTATCGACGAAAACGGTAACAAGGTGGAAGAGATGTGGTCTGAATTTTCCAGGGATGAAATGGTGGGCTACCTTGCCCAGCGCCAGTACTGGAAAACCGATGCGGACCAGAACGTGGCCCAGATCGCCAAACAGTCCATCCGCTTCCTGGAAGAGGCGGACCGGAACAAGCCCTTTTTCCTCTGGATCGACAGCTTTGATCCCCACGAACCCTGGGATGCCCCGTCCATTTACGACGATGAGTTAAAATGCCCCTATGACCCGGATTACGACGGCCAGGAAATCTGGAATCCGGTCTCCACATATGCGGACAACGTATATACGGACAGGGAAATGGAGCATATCCGGGCCTTGTACGCGGAAAAGGTCACCAATGTGGACAAGTGGCTGGGCAAGGTCCTGGACAAGATCAGGGAACTGGGCCTTGAGCGGGACACCATGGTCGTACTCATGTCCGACCACGGCGAACCCCTGGGCAACGGCAAGCACGGCCACGGCATTGTCCGCAAATGCCGCCCCTGGCCCTATGAGGAACTGGTCCACGTGCCCATGATCGTCAAGGCCGAAGGGCTTGAGGCCGGCACCCGGAAGTCCGCCCTGGTCCAGAACATCGACATCACCCCCACCATGATGGAGTGGATGAATATCCCCGGAGAGGCCTGGGCCGATATGCAGGGCAAAAGCCTGTGGCCCCTGCTCAAGGGCGAGGTGGAGGACATCCGGGACTTTTTGATCACCGGCTTTTTCGGCCAATCCTGGAGCATCATCACCAAGGAATGGTCTTATATCCACTGGCTCAACACCGTGGCCCTGGAGAATTCGGAAGCCGGGGGCAAAACCATGTTTGAGGTCTTTGACATCCAGGAAGGCGAGGTATCCGAAGGGGTGGGCGACACCCAGACCATGTTCGACCGGATCAAGGCTCAGCAGGAAAACCAGTGGACCTGCGTGCCCGGCTCCCTTTCCGAAGTCCCGGAAAAGGACGGGCTGTTTGACCGGTCCAAGGATCCCTTCCAGCTTGAAAACGTGGCGGACAAATATCCGGAAAAGGCGCGGGAACTTTATGACATGCTCAGGGGATATATGCTGGAGCTGAAAGCGGAATCCATTTACCCGGACTTTGAAGATTAAGTTCTGAAAAGGCTTTCCGGCCTGCCATTGCCGCCCCAACGGTCCGGTAGCGGCAGGCCGGCCATTCCATAAAAAACGGAGGAAAAAAATGATCACAGATATCACGGACCCGGAATTTGAATCCGCGGTTGCAGCAGGGCTGAGCATTGTCCTTTTTTATAAGGAAAAATGCCCCTACTGCAATGCCATGAAAAAAATCCTGGCCAAGTTTTCCGGCATGCCCGCGGCCCAGGGCAAGGAGATCCAATATTTCCAGCTCAACAGGGAGGATTGCCCCAAAACCGTTGACGCCCTGGATGTCGGCCGGATTCCCTCCCTGTTTATTTTCAGGGACGGGGAAAAGATCGCGGAAAAAAGCGGAGACATCACCTACCGCCAGCTTGAAAAAATGCTGGGCTGAACCGGAGCAGGCCAATGAAAACCCATTACGACATCATTATCCTCGGCGGCGGCATTGCCGGCATGACCGCAGCCATTTATGCGGCCCGGGCCAACCTGGCCGCCGTGATCCTTGAGAAAAGCATCTGCGGCGGCCTGGTCAACACCACGTATTGCCTTGAAAACTTCCCGTCCCAGCCCGGAATCGGAGGCATGGAACTCATGGAAAAAGTCCGGGACCAGGTCGCAGATATGGGCGTGGACGTCCGGGAGGTCACGGAAGTGGACCGCCTGGAACTGAATAGTCCCGTAAAACGCGCAGAAACCGACGAAGGGGTCCTGACCGCACCTGTGGTCATCCTGGCCACGGGCAGGCGTCCCAGGGAGCTGCCCCTTGAGACAGAATGCGACAACATCCACTACTGCGCCATCTGCGACGGCTCCGGGTACAGGGGCAAGCAGGTCCTGGTCGTGGGCGGAGGCAACTCGGGCATTGAAGAGTCTGCCTACCTGCTCTCCCTGGGGGTGGACCGCATCACCGTGATCGAACAGGCAGACCGGCCGGCCGCATCTGAAAAAGCCCAGGAAGAACTGCTCAGATACGGGGACCGGGTGGAGATTCTCACCGCCACGGAACTGGCATCCCTTGAACAGGACAACGGCCGGCTGGCCGGGGTCACGCTGTGCAACACCCGGACCGGCCAGACCACCGGCCTGCCCATGGACGGGATTTTCGTATACATGGGCCACCAGACCCAGACCGAATTGTTCAGCAACGTAGTTCCCCTGGACGCCCGGGGCTATATTAAGGCCGGTCCGGACATGGGCACGGGCATTGCCGGGGTATTTGCCGCCGGCGATATCGTACAAAAAAAGTATTACCAGATCACCACGGCCATGAACGACGGCACCATTGCCGCGCTCAGCGCAGCCGAATATCTCAGGCAGCAGGCGCCAAAAGGTTAATGTCACCGAACAGACAAGGAAACCCATATGTCACACACAAAAGTTTTAGAGGCGACGGACAGAGAGTGTTTAGACCGGGAGCAGCCGGACCGGACCGGCTTTACAAAATTTTTAGGCAGCTATGATCCCGTTATTTTTTTTATCACCGCCGCAGTGACCCTCTCTGCCGTGGTGTACGGATTTGTTTCCCCCCAAAGCTTTGACGCCGGACTTTCTGCGGTGCAGTCCTGGATCACCTCCCGGTTCAGCTGGTTTTTTATCCTTTCCGTTGCCCTGTACCTGGCCATTATCACTGTCATTGCCTTCAGCAGATACGGCAGCCTCAAGCTGGGCAAGGAAACCGATACCCCCGAATTCAGCTATTTTGCCTGGATCGCCATGCTCTTCAGTTGCGGGGTGGGGGTGGGCTATGCGTTCTGGGCGGTGGGGGAACCCATTATGCACTATATGAACACCCCTTACCTGGCCGAATCCGCAACACCCGCGGCCCGGCCCGTTGCCATCCAGATCGGCATCATGCACTGGGGCATCCATGCCTGGGGGATCTTTGCACTGGTGGGCCTGGCCATTGCCTTTCCCGCATACCGCATGGGCAAACCCATGAACGTGTCCATCTCCCTGTACGGGCTTTTCGGGGACCGGATCACCAACAGCCCCTTTGGCCGGTGCATTGAAATCCTGGCTGCATTTGCCACCATTGCCGGGGTCAGCACCGCCCTGGGGTTGGGGATCATCTCCACCAACGCCGGTATTGAGCATATCTTCGGCAGGCCCCTGGGCACCACCGGGCAGCTCATCTTCATGACCGTGCTCATCACCCTGTACATCCTTTCCGCCGTATCCGGGCTTGAAAAGGGGATCAAGAACCTATCCACCATCAATATCGTCATTGCCTTCTGCTGGGGGTCATTCATCCTTTATTCCGGCCCCACAAAGGAGCTTTTGAGCCTCATGGTCCAGACCGCGGGATCGTATATCAACAATTTTATTTTCGTGACCTTCTGGACTGATGCCAATGCCACCAAAGGCCAGTGGATTGAATGGTGGACGGTATTTTACTGGATCTGGTGGATCTCCTGGGGCCCGTTCTGCGGAGGGTTTCTGGCCAGGATTTCCAGGGGCCGGACCATCCGGGAGTTCATCATCGGGGTCTGCCTGGTGCCCTCCATTGTGGCCATTGTCTGGTTCAGCATTGTGGGCGGTGCATCCCAGGCCGCGCAGATCGCGGGCACTGCAGATCTTGTGGCCGCACTCAAGGCAGATATGGGATCGGGCATTTACGTGCTGCTCTCCACCTATCCCATGGGAAGCCTGGTCGGGGTCATCGTATTCTTAAACCTGATCATTTTCCTGGTCACCTCTGCGGATTCCGCCTCGTTTTTCGTGGCCATGCAGATGTCCGGCGGCCAGACCGAACCCAACACCCCCATGAAGCTGATCTGGGGTATTTTCATCGGTTCCCTAGCACTAGTGCTCCTGGCCAGCGGCGGCCTCCAGGCCCTGCAAAAGGCCTCGATCATCGCAGGGGCCCCTTTTGCCGTGGTCACCTTTATGATGGCGGCCTCCCTGTTTAAAATGCTGAAAAAAGCCTGTGGACAAACGCCTTAAGCTATAATAGGACCGCATAATACGTGTGGTTCCCAGGATGAACCCCAATAACATACGGAATATTTCCCATGCCACTACATAACACCCTGGAAGTCATTTCCAGCGACCAGTTCGATAAGATCCATGCCGCCTCCCTTAAGATTTTAAGGGAAACCGGCATCCAGTTCCACTCAGACCAGGCCCTTGACCTGTTCAGGGCCGCCGGTACAAAAATCGACGGCCAGACCGTGTTCATCACGGAGAAAATGGTGGACCAGGCCCTTGACACCTGTCCGTCAACCTTCGCGTGGACCGCCCGGAACCCGGACCACACCGTTACCGTGGGCCATGGTTTCCTGGTCCAGCCCAATGTGGGGCCGGTATTTATCCAGGATATGGATAAGGGGCGGCGCAAGGCCACCCTGGCGGATTACGCCGATGTCATCAAGATCTGCCAGGCCGGCGCGCATGTCCATCTCAACGGCACCATCCCCGTGGACCCCTGTGATGTGGCTCCGGAAGCCAAGCACCTGCACATGATGTACGAGATTCTCAGACACACGGACAAACCCATGATCGGGTTCTGTTTTGACCGGGAAAAGGTCGACCAGAACCTGGAAATGGCGGCCCTGGCATTCGGCAGTTCCGCATACCTTGACGACCACCACTGCCTGGGCGTCCTGGTCAACCCCCTCACTCCTTTGGGATTTGCCTCTGAAACCTGCGACACCATCATGGCATATGCCGGGAAAAACCAGATCACCCTGCTGGCACCCTGCATCATGGCGGGCATTTCCGGCCCCATCAGCCTTCTGGGCACAGCCGTTCTCCAGAACACCGAACTGCTGGCCGGGATCGTGCTCACCCAGCTCACCCGGCCGGGTGCACCGGTTGTCTATGCCACCGCCTCCACCACCGGGCATATGCAGACCGGCAGTTTTGCCGCGGGCACCCCCGAAGCCATGCTCATCAACACCCCCAACATCCAGATGGGCAAGTATTATTACAAACTGCCCACCCGCACCATGTGCGGCATCACCCATGCCAAGTCCCTTGACTGCCAGGCCGGGTATGAAACCATGATGAGCCTGCTCATGGGCGTGTTGAGCGGGGCAAATATCGGGGTCCAGTGCCTGGGCACCCTGGACGCCCTTATGACCCTGTCCCTTGAAAAAATGATGATCGACCAGGAAATCATTGCCAGGTGCCTGAGAATCCAACAGGGCGTTCAAATGTCGGACGATGCCCTGGCCGTGGACGCCATCCAGGAAATCGCCCACGGCGGCACCTATCTCACCCACCCGTCCACATTCAGGGAATGCAGGGGCATGTGGAGCCCGTCCCTGTCCGACTGGCAGTCCCACGACGCCTGGGAAGCCGCCGGCAGCGAGGACATCAAGGTCCGGGCCAACAAGGCGTATAAGGCGGTGCTTGACAATGCACCCGACACCCTTCTGGATCCGGCATTGGACAAGGACCTGGCCGGGTATATCCAAAAGGCGGGAGCATAACCCGGCGGTTTCCCTTTAACAGACACAACCACCGAAACAACCATTCTTAATAAGGAAAGAAAAATGACAGATTTCAACGCTATGACAGATGCATTGGTCTCCTGTGATGCAGCAAAACTGACCGGTCTGGTCAATGCGGCCCTGGCAGCGGATGTGCCTGCCAACGATATTCTCAACAAGGGCCTGATCGCAGGCATGGACATTGTGGGCGAGCGCATGGAAAACGGGGACATGTTCATCCCGGAAGTCCTGATGGCGGCCCAGACCATGGGCGGATGTGTGGAAATTTTAAAACCCCTGCTGGCTGATGATGAAAGTGCATCAAGCGCTTCCGTGGTCATCGGCACGGTCAAAGGCGATCTTCACGATATCGGCAAGAACCTGGTGGCCATGATGATGGAAAGTGCCGGCCTTGAAGTCCACAACATCGGCGTGGATATCGCGCCCGAAGATTTTGTATCGGCGATCAAGGACAAGGGTGCCCGGATCGTCTGCCTGTCCGCACTGCTGACCACCACCATGCCGGCCATGAAACAGACTGTGGACGCCATTGTGGAATCCGGCCTCAGAGATCAGGTCAAAATCATGGTGGGTGGCGCCCCCGTGACCCAGGCTTTTGCCGATGAGATCGGTGCGGACGGGTTTGCTGCAGATGCCGGATCTGCCTCTAAACTGGCAAAATCCTTTATCAACTGAATATTCCGGCTGGACGGCAGGGATTGCAAAATCATAGCCGCCATCCACTCGACAGATACGCTGCCGGTCAACTCACCGTGCCCAGGGCCGGCAGCGTCACCTCTCTTTTTCGTTCGATTTCCCTGTCCCTTTGCCAGCGTCATCGTCGGCAACATCAGTACGTAATAAATGAAAATCCGGATTTAATCCGAACATACGGCGCCACAAGGATCAAAACCAATAATGTATACCCTTTTCAGGAAATCTGGTTTATTGGTCTGCGGAGTCACACTTTAAGGCCGTACTTTTTTCCTGCATTCCTCTATTTTTCCACATTATTCCATCTCATGATGCACACACTTAAAACGTAGTATCAGTCCGTGCGTCACCGCACCATTTTCATCAGGCAAACGCCTTTGGCGATCCGCCATATCGTTCCCCGGAAAATTCATTTCGGGAACAGCCGGTCCGGATCCGGTTTTCATTCACCCGGAAAAAAGTCCCGGGGTATTCAGAACATTTCAAATTTAAGGAGACTTGTATGAGGCAGTTAACCAAATGGATTATCATTTATTTTTTCACGTTTTTTCATTGCATGCCGGTACTTGCAGGACCCGGAGACAACAGTTACAGGGTCACGGACACAGGACAGGTCAGTTGTTATGACGGAGACGGGGCTGAAATCGCCTGTCCGTTGCCCGGCAACGCCTTTTACGGCCAGGACGCCCAATTTACCGGCAATCCGTTCAACTATACGGATAATGGGGACGGCACGGTAACAGACCATGTCACCGGCCTGATGTGGCAGCAGATCCCTGAAAGTACCGGGTTTACCTGGCAGCAGGCAAAAGAATATTGTGAATCCCTGGAGCTGGCAGGGCACGGCGACTGGCGACTGCCCACATTAAAGGAGTTGTTCTCGATCAGCGATTTTTCACAAGGCTGGCCCTATCTTGATGAAACCTACTTCAGCCTGGCCGGCCCAGGCGTAAGCAAAGATGAACAATACTGGGCCCAGTATTATGTGGGCACCACTGTAGAGGGCGGATCTGAGGCGGCATTTGGCGTGAATCACGGCACCGGCCATATCAAGGCCTATCCGGCAGGCGAGGCTGTTCCGGACCAGCCGCTGGGCCCCATGGGAAACTATGTCCGGGCCGTGCGCGGCAACCCGTCATATGGCATTAACAATTTCAGGGACAACGGCGACAACACCGTGACCGACCAGGCAACCGGACTGATGTGGCAGAAAGACGACAGCGGTATGGGAATGGATTGGGAAGCGGCCCTGGCATATGCAGGCAATTCAAGGCTGGCCGGTTATGATGACTGGCGTCTGCCCAATGTAAAAGAACTCCAGAGCATTGTGGATTACACCCGCTCACCCAGTGCTGCCGATCCGGCCGAATCCGGACCGGCCATTGATACGGTTTTTTTCAGGATCACGGAGATTGCGCCCGGGACGACGGCATATACCCCGGATTACGGGTACTACTGGTCAGGCACCAGCGCATATTTCGGTGGTGACAGCACCGAGTACTACTATGCCTGGTATGTGGCGTTTGGCACGGCCGTTGATAATGACGGCAATGACATGCATGGTGCGGGCGGGGTACGGTTTGACACCAAAAAAGAAGGTGGCCCCCTGGGCGAGGGTGGAGAGCGTTACTACAACTACGTCCGGCTGGTACGTGACGCCAGGAAAGCAGGCGACCTTAACAATGACGGTATAATCAACAGGGCGGATGTGAATATCCTGAAAAAATTCGTCCACAGTCCTGCGTCGACCTGCCCGGAGTGTGATATTGACAATGACGGCATGGTGACCCCACTTGACGAAGTCGCACTGGTATCCATGTGCACGTGCAGGGAATGTAACTGCCGCAGGTAATCATTTTAACCGTGTCTCCCGGGATTGACTCCGGGAGATACGGTTGAATGCACTTTTCCGGCATTTATTTTAGAAGGACCAACCCGGCAAGCCATACCATCTGTTCTTCTCTGTCATCCCTGAACGAGAAAAACCGGGCACCCCACCCCGCCGCTTTCATGAGTTTGCCCACATTCACACCATATCCGGACATTGAGGGGCGGGCGCTTTGGGGGAAACGGCATTTGCCGTTTCCGGAAAGCACACGGCAGGATTCATGCGCATCACAAAAGCTGCGTTTGCATGACCCGCTGGCAAATCCTTCAGATGCCTTAAATCCAAGTGATTTGGCTTTTAATTCCGTTGCCGCTGTCATCTTCTGCAACAGGCGGAACACCTGGGGCCGGTCATCGCCGAGCAATGAAGCGGAATCGATTTCCATCCTTACAGCAACGGCATATTGGCTTTCTCCAAGTTTTTTTCTGAACCCCTCAGGGCCAGACACATGGGGTGGACAGCTCATGGATCTGCCATAGTTCGGACAGCCCGGATCTTTACAAAAAGCGGCGAATTGCTTCTTTGCAAAGATATCTTCAGGCGAAACCACAGCGGCGTGGCTTGCACCGTTATCCAGGGCCGCCTGCACGATCTGCTGTAAGCGCTCAGTGACGGGTATCATTGTAATACGTATCCTGTGTTGATTCTGAATTGCTGAAATACCATATGAAGGCAGGAAACTCCTGTTGGTCCGGGGGTATATGGTTCATCTGCCGCCTTGTCCGGATTCACACCCCATCATTCTCCGGAATGAAGCCATACGCCCGAATGATACGGGTGGAATCAGGATTACCGGAGAGTATCTGACATCGTTCGCCGTATCAAGCCCCAATTTTTTAAAAACTCAAATCTTTTGCCCCCTCCCGCCACCTGTCCCGGGTGAAATTTTTCATGGGGAGCAGGCCGTTTTCCTCCCTCGGCAGCACAGCCATGGCCGTAGTTGCAGATCAATCCGGCGTATCTTACCAGATTTTCACCGGCAGGACCTATTGGCGCAACTCTGATTTTCGGGTCCCCGAGTTCTTCTTTAAGGGCATCTTCTGTCTCAAATGCATCTGTCTTTCCCCACAGATGGCCTGCGCCCCTTATTTCAGCTTTCCCGTCATCAATCCAGAGATAGACCGGCTTTTCCGAGGCCCCCTTCACCACAAGTGTATCAAACCCTGATTTTTTGAAGGCCTCTGCATTGTATCCGCCTGCCAGGGATTCTCCAAATATCCCTGTGAGCGGAAATTTCGCACAAACGGAAAAGCGTCCGCTGCCCAGAATTCCGGAGCCACCCTGGAAAGGGCCGACACTGAAAACAAATACATTGTCCGGCCCAAGGGGATCGGCCCCGGCGGGAATCTCCTCATAAAGGATCCTGGCAGTGATGCCGGTACCGCCAAGATAGTCCTCCTACCAGTCTTCCGGCAGAGGTTTTGGGAACCATGACAGATGAAATGGCCTCTGGACGATACGGTGCAGATCCCAGACAAAACTGCACGAAATGGTGCAGAGAACTCAGACAAAAGCGAGTTATGCACCCGGAAACACCATAGGCAGATGCGCCGGAAGGCCATTTGGTTTGTCCTGTGCATGCCGGTATGGAACATGCTATACTTTTTCATATTTAGGGGTTCCGGTGTTCTGTTTGATTTTGGGATGAAAGCGGCAGAGAACAGAGCATAAGAACCGGAATAATGAATGAGTAAAAAGAATATCAGCAGTGACCACGATTCGCATTCAAGACATTGTTTATATAACAGGAGATATTCTGGAAGTCGGGCCGGGTCTCCGGCAACTGCTCCCGAAACTGGGGCAATATTTCAACGCATGGGGAGCCGCAACCCTTTTTGATCGGAGTGAAGGCCAGGTCTCCGGCAATACCGGGGGGTTAAAATGGCAGCCCTCCGGGGGTGGCGCAGATGCCGCCAAAACCCTCCGTTTTCTAACACAAACCCCCATAGAATCCCTGGGCATTGACAAGAGCCGTACCCAACCCTTTTTGGCAGACGGAACCGGGATGCATCAACCCCCTATCCTTTTCCTGCCCTTGTCTTACCAGGACAGCACATTATGCTGGCTGGCCTTTCTTGTCGGTCCGTCTGTTCCCCCTGATGAATTACTGGAAAACGCCTGCCTGGTTTCGGGCATTCTGTACCTGTGGTTAAAGGCCTGCGATGCTGAGAAACGGTTAAAGGACCTGGTGGCATTCATTCCCAATCCGCTGATGATGCTGGACAAAGAGGAAGCCATAACGGTGTGGAACCCGGCAATGGAAAAAATGAGCGGGGTCCGGGCGGAAAATATGATCGGCAAAGGCCACTATGAGCATGCACTTCCCTTTTACAACGAACGGCGCCCAACTTCTTCAAACCTCATACTCAAACCGGACAGGCATTGGGAGAGCAAATATATTGAAATGAAGCGGGACGGGGATGTCATCCATGCGCTGGCAAGGACGGATGTACTGCCCAACGGCCCCATGCGCATTGCATCAAAGACCCGGCGCAACTATGATCTGAAGGGTAATATCCGGGGGTCAGTGCATATGATCCAGGATGTGACCCATGAGCATGAGCTGGAAAAAAGCCTGAGCCGCACCCGGAAAATGTATCAGGACATATCCGAGTTTGCCGGCGTGGGCATTGCCCTGCTTGATTTAGAAAACATTATCTCCGTCAATGACACATTTTCAGCGTTGCTGGAACTTGTACAGCCTGGAAAAACAGCCACCATATTTGAACGGATGGAGCCCGGCTCAAGCCATGGCCTGGAATCGGCTTTCAACCATGTGCTCAACACCGGGGGAGAGCCGGCCAGCCTTGAATTTATCGCTTTTCTGCCCGTAAAAGGGCGCAGAGAATTCCAGGCATACGTACAGGGTGTCAACGTAGACAGCCGCCAGGTTCTGCACTTTGTGGTCATTGATATCACCGAGTCCAAACAGATGGAAAGGCGAAAAAACCTGTATCAGATGCGCATGTACCACAGTGACCGCCTGACCGCCCTGGGCACCCTGTCTGCGGGAATCGCCCACGAACTGAACCAGCCCCTGAACACCATACGGGTGATTGCAGACGGCATCCTTTACGGAAGAGACCAGGGATGGCGGCTGGATGAGGACGAGGTGTATGAAAATGCCGGCATCATTTCAAGACAGACCACCAAGATGTCCGAGGTGATTCAAAATGTAAGGAATTTTGCCAGAGATGATACAGAACGGGATGATGAACAGGTGGATCTCAACCAGTCCATCCGAAATGTATTTGCAATGATCGGCCAGCAATTGAGCGCGCATCTCATCCAGGTGAATTGTGACCTGGAAGAGGCACTTCCGCTGATCCGTACCCAGCAGAACCGCTTTGAACAAGTGGTTATGAATCTTGTGGTGAATGCCCAGCAGGCTTTGGACAGTATAGGGAAAGAAGAGAAGCGCCTTTGGGTGAAAACCGGGTACAGGTTCGGACAGGTCTTTCTTGAGGTGGGTGATAATGCATACGGAATTTCAAAAAAGCATAAAAAGCAGATATTTGATCCGTTTTTCACCACCAAGGATGTTGGCCAGGGGACCGGGCTGGGGCTGGCCATCAGCCAGACCATAGTGCTGGATCTCGGGGGAGAAATAAATGCATATAACAATACAAAAGGCGGCGCCACCTTCTTTATGACCCTGCCTGTAAAGGAGAACCGATGAAGATTCTTCTGGTTGATGATGAAATTGATATTCGGACGACACTCACCCGCTTTATCCAGAAACTCGGACATGATGTTGTGGCTGCAGATAACGGAGAAAAAGGATTTGATCAATTTATCCATCAGCCCTTTGATCTGGTGATTACCGATATCCGGATGCCCCATATGGACGGCATCAGTCTTTTGCGCAAAATTAAAAACAGCAATATCCAGCCTGCGGAAGTGGTCATCATAACAGGGCACGGAGATGTTGACAGCGCCATTGACGCCTTGAAATTAGGCGCCTACAACTATTTACAAAAACCCCTTGATGTAAGGGAACTAGCCATCATTCTCCAGCGGTGCGAAGACCTGACCCGGCTCAGGACAAAGTATCTTGATCTGAAAAGTGCTTTTGATGAGCAGATCAGCGAAAAAATATGCAGCCTGGAAGTATCGTCGGATATTTTTAAATCCGCATATTTAAAAGAGGTCGGCCTGGATAACCTGAAGTACTGCTCCGGGAAGATGCAGCAGGTCATAGAACTGGCGGAACAGTTCAGCAGGGACCGCAACATTCCGGTATTGGTGGAAGGAGAAAGCGGGACAGGCAAGGAACTTATTGCACGGCTGATCCATTACTTTGAGTCGGGGGCGGAAACCAGACCCTTTGTGGCCATTAACTGCGGGGCCATTGCACCGGAACTTTTTGAAGGAGAATTATTCGGTCACGTGAGCGGGGCGTACACCAGTGCCAGCAGAAAGGGGCGCAAAGGTAAGATTGCGGCAGCAAACGGCGGAACATTATTCCTGGACGAAATCGGCGAATTGCTCCCGGCGATGCAGGTCAAGCTGTTAAGGGTGCTGGAAGAAAAAAAATACTATCCTGTCGGCGGAAGTATTGAAGAAGCCGTCGATGTCAGAGTGCTTTCCGCGACCAACAAAGACCTCGGCAATGCCGTATCATCCGGCCTATTCCGCCTGGATCTTTACCACCGGCTGAACGTGGGTAAGATCATCATACCGCCCCTTCGTGAACGGGAAAGTGATATTTTCATGCTGGCCAATCACTTTATCGCCCGGGCATGCAGCCGTTACGGAAAACGGTTTGACCACTTCACACCTGCTGCTGAAGCCATGCTCAAATCCTTTACCTGGCCCGGAAATGTAAGGCAGTTGAAGAACGCCATGCTGCGGCTCGGCCTGCTGACGCCCGACGGAGTTGTCCATGCCCGGGATCTTTCATTCATTGGGAATGAACATTTTTCACACGAGACAGATGCCTTCACGGGCAACCGTCTGGATCCGGAAGAGTTGATCCTGCCTGCGGAAGGGTTCGACCTGGAAGCCTTTAACAGAAACATTATTAAAAAAGCCCTTTCAATACACAACAATAACCAGACCCGCACGGCAGCCTACCTTGGCATCTCCCGCAGGGTACTCCAGGGTAAGTTAAAAAAAATGTCTTCCTGACGAGAATTCAACGCCTCCCCTGCATGCCCCAAATGGTGCAACCGCACCCGTGCAGCGCACCCTTCGGTACAATCCAAAACCCGCATAAAAATTCGCATAACCCTCTAACCATCTGAAATAAAGACGAAAAAATCTCACACATTCCCTGGTATGCTTGTTGCTCTATCCCTCAGGCAAGATTTCACATTCAAAACCGTATTTAAAAGGAGAAAAAATTATGAAATCAAGCCCTTATAACCTTGTCATGTCTGCATTGTATGGCGGGAGAAAAGGAGAGCGGCCGCCTGTGGTGAATCCGACAGCCATTGTCTGCCATGACCTGATGGATACTGTCGGTGTGGATTATCCCAAAGCGCATCTGGATGCCCAGGCCATGGCCGACCTGGCACTGGGCGGTTATGAGGTCATCGGGTTTGACTCGGTGATGCCTGAATTCAGCGTGGATCAGGAAGCCGCCGCCCTTGGGGCGGATGTGGACTGGGGGGACCGGGATCAGATGCCGGATTGCAAGAATTTCCCCTATGAGGATTTTTCAAAGATAGAGGTCCCCAGGGATTTCCTGGACAAGCCGTCCATGAGAGTACTTTTGGATGCATTGACCATTCTGCGCAAAAAAGTAGGCGGCCAGGCAGCGATTATCGGCAAGGCCATGGGGCCGTGGACACTG
This sequence comes from Desulfobacter sp., assembly GCA_036881925.1. Classification (GTDB taxonomy): domain Bacteria; phylum Desulfobacterota; class Desulfobacteria; order Desulfobacterales; family Desulfobacteraceae; genus Desulfobacter. Next base: position 30,743 of record JBAJNJ010000001.1, on the reverse strand, counting down.
GCATATCACATGGCCGGCACCCAGAATTTTCTGCTTCAGCTGGGCATGGGCGAAATCGAAAAGGTCAATGCCATGCTGGAACAGCTCATTCCTGTGACCCTGGCATCCATTACGGCCCAGTTTCAGGCAGGCGCGGATATCGTGGTTGTGGCTGACCACGCCACCGGCAACCTGGTGTCCGGCAAGCACTATGAAACCTACCTTTTACCCATTCACAAACGGATTACGAAAGCCATCAAAGGCCCCTTGATGCTCCATGTCTGCGGAAACTGCGCCGACCGGCTGACCCTTTTTGCCGATGCCGGGTTTGACGGATACCATTTTGAATGGCAGACCGGGCCTGAATATGCCGTTCAAACAGTCGGTGACAGAATCTGCCTGGCCGGCTGCGTGAACAATCCCCAGACCCTTTTTTCCGGGACCCCGGACGACGTATTTGCCCAGACCCGCGAAATCATCAAAGCAGGCGTGGATATGATTGGCCCGGAATGCTGCATCCCGCTGACCACGCCAATGGATAACCTTAAAGCCATCGTTGCTGCGGCTGCCGAGGGCTACTATAGCAAATGACAAAAATATGTTCCGAAAAAACCGCTGATGCGAATACCGATTCGGTAAAACGCACTGAAAATTTAAGCGTCATTTGCTGTGCAACCACCCAAGTTAAAAATTGAATCGGAACGGAATTTTGAGAACAGCTATAAAATTACGGAAAACAGGAGATGTGACCCATGGAAGAAAAAATAATTGAAATTCAGCGTATCGTTGTTGAGGGGAAATTTAAAGAAGTGGAAGGCAAGGTTCAGCAGGCCATTGATGACGGCTGCGACCTCAATACACTCATTAACCAGGGACTGATTGACGCCATGGATGTTGTGGGAAAACGGTTCTCCACGGGTGAGATTTTTGTACCTGAGATGCTGGTTTCGGCCACGACCATGAAAAAGGGGCTTGAACTGATCAAACCGCTTTTGGCGGGAGACGGGAGTTACTCCAAAGGAACCATCTTGCTGGGCACCGTCAAGGGGGACCTGCATGACATCGGCAAAAACCTTGTGGCCATGATGTTTGAGGGCGGGGGCTACAAGGTGATTGACATGGGCGTGGATATCAGGGTCGAGGATGTCCTTGAACGGGTCAAATCGGAAAACGCGGATATTCTGGGGCTTTCCGCCCTGCTGACCACAACATTGCCCGGTATGGGCCAGGTTATCGACGCCCTTGAAGAGGCAGGGATGCGGGACCAGGTCAAGGTCATCGTCGGCGGTGCCCCCGTCAACCAGGAATTTGCAGATAATATCGGTGCTGACGGATATGCAGCAGACGCGGCGGAAGCGGTTATGCTGGCGGATCAGATGCTGGCGGGATAGGCATGCCCGCCGGCCCATAATAGTTCGACTTTTTAACCCCTTAACACGAGGAGAAAAAATGAAAAAAGTATTTTTGTTCGTTATGGCAGTGGTTTGTGTGGGTTGTTTTTCATCAGCGGTGCTGGCCGGCAGTAAGCCCATCAAATTCGCACTGGGCCATTTTGAATCGCCGGATGTTCAGAATACCATTGAACATCCCATGGCAGTGGTTTTCAAATCTATTGTGGAAGCACGGACCAATGGTGAAATTAAAGTTCAAATCCATCCCTCCAATACCCTGGGCAAAGAACGCCAGATGCTCGAGAGTACCCAGATGGGCCTTATTCAGGGGTGCATCATTGCCGAAGGCACCGTGCCTGTCTTTTACCCCATGGTCCAGGTGTTCAGTGTGCCTTATATCTTTGCCACCGAAAGTGTCGGCTGGGCAGTGACCGACGGCCCCTTTGGCCAGGAACTCTTTGAAGACATGCGCCAGAAAACCGGCCTGAGGGTTGTGGCGACCGGACGCGGTGCATTCAGGAATTTCACCAACAGCAAGCGGCCCATTACCTCTCCCAAGGATATGAAAGGCTTAAAGATCAGAACCATGCAGGTTCCCGCCCATATGACAATGGTCAAATCCCTGGGCGGCGCTGCCACCCCCATTGCATGGGGAGAACTTTACACGGCCCTCCAAACCGGTGTTGTTGACGGCCAGGAAAATCCGGTGGGCGTGATTGTTTCCGGCCGTCTTTCAGAGGTCCAAAAATACCTGACCCTGGACGGCCATGTCTACAGCACCAGCTTTTTCATCATGAACGACCAATGGCTTACCGGTCTGTCAAAAGCACACCAGCAGGTGATTCTTGATGCAGGACGGGCTGCAACGGCAACCGGAAGGGGCATCTCCCGTCTCCAGGATGCCCTGGGCATGGAAACCCTCCAGAAGGCCGGTATGAAAATCACCTCGCTCTCCCCCGAGGCGCTGGCTGAATTCAGAACACTTTCCCAGGAACCGGTTATCGCGTGGATGAAGGAAAACATCAAGGGATCTGCACCCTGGATCGACAAGCTTCTGGCCGAGACGCACAAAACGGAAAAGCGCCTGGGATTCTAACCCGTTCCACAGCAGATACAAAAGGCAGACGTCGTTTTCCGGGCCTGGAAGGTCCGGGCCCGGAAAACAACTTTAGGGTATTCCTTCCAAAGGAGAAGAGGCAATGGATCAAAACAAGGGCAGCAGCCCTGTCCTGCTTATACACCGGGCCAATCTGAAAATCAGTCACTGGGTGGACCAGTGTGCCGGACTTGCAGCCATGTCGCTCTGCGCCGTCATGACCATTGTGGTGCTGCTCGGGGTTGTATTCAGATATATTCTCAATGATCCCCTGGTCTGGTCGGAGGAATTGTCGACCTTTGCCATGGTATGGGTGGCGATGATCGGGGGCAGTATGGGGATCAAGGGCTCCTACCATGTAGGCGTGTCCTACGTGGTGGACAACGTGGCGTGGATGAACAACCACAGGAGAGTCATCAGGCTCGCCGTCAACCTGATTATCCTGTTTTTCCTGGTGATTCTTTTAAAGGAAGCCGTCCACCTTGCCCGGTTTGCCAAAGTCCAGACCTCCCCGGCAATGGGGGTTTCCATGTTCTGGCCCTATTTCGGACTTGTATTTGGCGGAGGACTGATGATCCTGCAGGTGGTCAGCCAGATCATTGATGTTCTCACCTCTCCTAAAAGCGTACCCCAACCGTAAAGGTATTTGACATGACGTATCTTATTCCGGCGGTCTTGTTTTTCGGTGCCATGGCACTGGGTGTTCCCATTGCTTTTTGTCTGGGCATTGCCTCACTGACCGCCCTTTTGTTTCTGGAAAATCCTGTTTTCCTGAAAATTGTACCCCAGATGGTATTCCAGGGTACCAGCATGTTCTCCCTGATGGCCATTCCGTTTTTCATCCTGGCCGGCGAGATCATGAACAGGGCCCGGATTACCCAGACCATTATCGGGTTTGCCAATGTCCTTGTCGGGCACATCAGGGGCGGGCTTGCCCATGTGAATATTGTTTCAAGCATCTTTTTTGCCGGCATTACAGGGGCTGCCGTGGCAGACACGGCAGCACTGGGCACCATACTTATCCCGGGGATGAAAAAAGAAGGATATGATGAGGACTTCAGTGCGGCAGTCACCATTTCCTCCTCCATTATCGGCCCGATCATTCCGCCAAGTATCGTAATGGTCATATACGGTGTGACGATGAAAGTTTCCATTGCTGCCCTTTTCGCCTCCGGCTTGTTGCCGGGGCTGATCATCGGGGCAGCCCTGATGCTGGTCGCATACATCATCAGCATAAAAAAGGGATTCAGTCCCAAGCCGCGGGCATCCATGGCCGAAATACTGTCAAAGCTCAAAGACGGGCTTTTGGGCCTCATGATCCCCATTATTATTTTAGGCGGCATCCTGAGCGGCATCTTCACCCCCACGGAAGCCGCTGCCGTAGGGGTGGCTTACGGGATCATCACGGGATTCTTTGTCTTTAAGACACTCAAAATCAGCGATTTCCCTGATATGCTCCGGCGGACCGCCATCACAAGTTCTGTGGTTCTCCTGATTATCGGTTGTGCCAAAATTATGGGATGGGTGCTGGCGTATCACCGGATGCCTGAAATGATTGCCCAGGGGTTTCTCTCTCTGACAGACAATCCCTATCTCATTCTCTTCCTGATTAACATCCTGTTGCTGATCATCGGTATGTTTCTGGAAATTTCCGCCGCCATTGTACTGCTTGCCCCTATTCTTGCCCCCATTGCCGTCAATATGGGAATTCATCCCCTGCACTTTGCCATTGTCATGCTGGTAAACCTGAACATCGGTCTGATCACGCCGCCTTTGGGGCAGTGTATTTTCACGGTTTGCAGCATCACCAGCCTGAAAATGGAGCAGGTGGTCAAGGCCACCCTTCCCTTTCTGCTGGTTGAAATCGCCGTCTTATTCCTGATTACCTATTTCCCGAAAATTACAGCCATTGTCCCGGAACTGATGGGCTATTATTAATTTGTAAACGGACAGCACCATGACATCATCAAAAACAACCCATTCAGAAACCCGGTTAAAACAGACAGCGGAACGGATATTCCGCGCCGGGGTCGCAGCGGTGGACCCGGCAGCCTGTATAACAAAAGAATTAACGCTTGACGGCAATCACCTTCTGGCCTGCGGTAAAGAATTTCTCTTAAACAGGATAAACCGGATCTTTCTGGTGGGCATCGGAAAAGCCTCCTGCCGCATGGCACTGGCAGCGGAAACCATATTGGGAGAGTTGATCCACAAAGGTATTGTCGTGACAAAATACGGACATGCCCTTTCCCTGTCATACTGCAGTGTGATTGAGGCAGGCCACCCCATTCCGGATGCTGCCGGGGTCGAGGGGGCGAACCGGATCCTGAAAATGGTGTCCACGGCCCAGAGCGGCGATTTAATTCTCTGCCTGGTTTCAGGCGGCGGCTCTGCGCTTGTTCCGGCGCCTGTCCGGGGAATAAGCCTTGGGGCCAAGCAGGAGGCCACCCGGCTGCTCATGGAGTGCGGCGCAACCATTCACGAGGTCAATACCATCAGAAAACACCTTTCCCGCATCAAGGGGGGGCAATTATGCAGCATGGCCAACGGTGCACACATGGTGTCCATGATCCTTTCCGACGTGGTCGGCGATGACCTTGACATGATCGCTTCCGGGATTACGGTCCCTGACACCACAAATTTTAAGGATTGTGAACGCATACTGGCCCGGTACCAGTTATGGGACTCGCTTCCCAAAAGTGTTGCCGCACACATCAGAAACGGGCTGGCCGGCCGTGCAGCGGAAACGCCAAAAACCGGTGCGCCCATATTTGAACCGGTTCACAACTTCATTGTGGGAAACCTTTCAAAAGCGCTTGAAGCTGCCGCAAAAGAAGCCCGTTCATGCGGGTTCCCTCCTATGGTCCTCACGTCCATGATCCAGGGCGAAGCCTCACAGGCGGCAAAAGTTCTTTGTGCGGTGGCAAAAGAGGTTCACAAAACCGGTAATCCCCTGCCTGCTCCCGCATGTATCCTCTCAGGCGGTGAAACAACGGTTACCCTGAAAGGAGAGGGAAAGGGGGGACGGAACATGGAACTGGCCCTTGCCGCCGGTATTGATCTGGCCGGACAGGTGGGAATCGTTTTCCTGTCAGCCGGCACGGACGGCACAGACGGCCCCACTGACGCAACAGGCGCCTTTGCATCCGGCACCACTGTTGAAAGGGGGATTGCATCCCGCATGGATGCCCGGGAGTTCCTTGCCCAAAATGACGCCTATCATTTTTTTCTGCAGTTGAACGATCTTCTGGTAACCGGGCCGACCCAAACCAATGTCATGGATCTTCAAATCCTCCTAATTGATGAGAAAGGCAGTGTATAAGTTCATGTTCCCAAAAAACAAAACCAAGATCATATGTACCATCGGGCCTGCCTCCAGGTCCCCGGAAATCATCCGCAGCATGCTCCATGAAGGAATGAACATTGCCCGGCTCAATTTTTCCCACGGCGAGTTCAACCAGCATGCCGCAGATATAAAAACCATTCGTGAGGTTGCCGGGCAGGAAGGCATCCCCGTCACGATTATGGCTGACCTGCCAGGTCCCAAGATCCGGATAGGGGAATTGACCCAAGAGCCCCTGGAACTTAAGAAGGGCCAGGAACTGGTACTGACCACCCAGCAGGTTTTAGGGACATGCCGGCGCATCAGTGTACCGCTGCCCACACTGCCCTCTGCGGTGAAAAAAGGGGACCGGATTTATATCAACGACGGGTTTATCCAACTGACCGTGACCCGGGTATCCGGAGACGATGTCCTCTGCCGGGTGCTTGTGGGGGGGATGATCCGGAGCAGGAAAGGACTAAACGTTCCTGATGTGGACCTGGGCATCAGTGCATTTACAGATCATGACAGAAGATGCCTGTCATTTGCAAAGCAGACCGGTATAGAGGCAGTGAGCCAGTCCTTTGTGGAAAATGCCGGTGATATTGAAATGGTTCAACAAACAGCAGAAGCCATGAAGTATGATCCCTTTATCATTGCAAAGATCGAACGTTCCCGTGCTGTGGAAGAGCTGGATGCCATACTGGCGGCAGCAGACGGTATCATGGTGGCCAGGGGCGATCTGGGCGTCGAAATTCCCATTGAGAAAATTCCTTCGGTGCAGAAAAAAATAATGGGAAAGGCCAACCAGGCCTGCAAACCCGTTATCACGGCGACCCAGATGCTGGAATCCATGGTGTTCAACCGTCTGCCCACCCGTGCGGAGTCCACGGATGTGGCCAACGCCATTATTGACGGGACCGACTGTGTCATGCTCTCCGGGGAATCCGCCATAGGTGAATACCCGGTAGAAGCCGTGGGAATGCTCAGCGCCATTGCCCGGGAGATTGAACCCAGGCAGAAGCACTATGCCGCCCAAAAGCCGTTTCAGGACACCGGTTGTCCGGTCCGGCTCCAGGACGTCATTGCCCGGAGTGTTGCCGCGTCTCTGGACTGTATCAATCCCGAGGCGGTATTTACTCCCACACGCAGCGGTGCCACGGCAAGGCGGGTTTCCCGGTTCAGGCCTGGCCAATGGGTCGTTGCTGTCAGCTCCCGGGCCAAAACCTGCAGCGAACTTTTATTTTCCTACGGTGTGATCCCGGTTCATGAACCCAATCACCCGGAAAACTGGAAAACCTGGGTGAGCAGATGGCTGGCGGAAAACAATGAAAAAGGAGAGCTGGTCGTACTCACAGAAGGTCCGTCTGGTAAGTATCCCAACCGGAACAACCGTATGGAAATTCTGGATTTGAGGGATGCCGGCAAAAAACAGCCCCGCAATTCGAACATCCCGGTACAAAAAAAGGCGGCGGGTTAGATCAACATTGCCACGCCATGGTTGATGTGTCCCACCGCTCTGGTGGATGCCTGATATGCGGATCATCTCCCCGGCTTTTGAGTTAAGCCGGATTTACCTGCCGCCGGTTCCCCGCAATACCTGCTGCAGTCCTGCCCTGGCGATATTGGGATTTTCCAGAAGTCTTCGCCGGGAATATCCCAGCCATTCCCTGCCGTAGGGAATGTATACCCGCAGGCGGTGCCCTTCGGACACGATAAGGTCCCGCAGTTCCGGATCAACCCCCAGCAGCATCTGGAACTCGTATTGATCCGGGGTCAGGCCGAACTTCCGGATCAGGCGCTGGGCTTCGTAGTAGAGAACCTCGTCATGGGTGGCGATGCCCACATAGGCCCCCAGTTCAAACATTCGCTCCAGCAGTTGCACGTAGTTCCGGGTGATCAGCTCCGGGGCCTTCCAGGCCTGTTGGCGGTTGACGATGAAAATCCCCTTGACCAGCCTCAGGTTCAGGGGCGCGTCTTTGAGGTGCTCCAGGTGGTCCATGGCGTTCCTCATATAGGACTGGAGTGCCGTGCCCACATGGCCTGGGAATTCCCTGCGCAGAATCTTATAAATCTCAACAGTGGGTTCGTTGCAGTCCACATCTTCCATGTCAATGCGGACGAATCCGTCCCGTGCCGCAGCTTCGGCCACCACATCCCTTAGATTCTGCAGGGCAAAATCATAATCCAGCTTCAACCCCATCTGGCTGGGCTTGATCGAGAGATTGGATTTCAGCCCCAGCTTGTGGATGGTTTTCAGTATGTGGATACACTCGTCCTTAAAGGGAAGGGCCTGGTCTTTCTGCGTGATATACTCGCCCAGGATATCCAGGGTGGACACCATGCCTTTGGCTTCAAGATCGCGGCAGACCGCAACCGCATCGTTGATGTCTTTGCCCGCCACATAATCCTTGGCAAAAAACCGGACAATGGGCGATGGAACGTGCATAATGGTTTTGGATACAGTGTAATTGAATAGCGACATGGTATTGCTCCTGACTTTGGTTTATGGTTGATTTTCATGATGGGTACCCCTTGCCGGCCGGAACCCCCTTGTGCCCGGACACCGGTCCGCAGACAGCAGATTCCCGGCAGGACATGCCGCCCTGCCGCGGAATTACCGGTATGCCCGGACAATTATGACGAACGGCTTTTGTTTGCCCCCAATGCATCAGATGCCTGGTCCCGGGAACGCATATTGTCCCGGACCAGGGCTTTGATCAGGGCAACGCCCATGAGCACCATGATGGCGGAAAACGGCAGGGCTCCCAGCAGCATGGCTGATTTGATGGCATCCAGGCCGCCCGCGATAAGCAATACGGTGATCACGGCGGTAATGGTCCCGCCCCAGAAGACGATGTGGCCCTTGCCCTTTTTACCGTCATCCCCTCCGGAGAGGATCGTGTTGATAATCAGGACACCGGAGTCCGCAGAGGTGATCAGGTAGGTCATGAGCAGCACGACCACCATGACGGTCATGGCCTTGGCCGCACCTGAAGAGAGCATCACCTTAAGGGTGGCGAACAACTGGGCTTCCTGGCCGGCGTTGAGGATGGCCCCGCCGGCTCTTCCGGTGAGTTCAAGGTCAATGGCCGTGCCCCCCACAAAGGTAAACCAGATGAAGCACATGATGGCCGGGACCACCATGGTGCCCATCACGTATTCCCGGATGGTCCGCCCCTTTGAAATCCGGGCGAAAAACAGTCCCACAAAGGGGGCGAAAGCAATCCACCAGGCCCAGTAAAATACCGTCCACCATATGGACTGCCACTTATAGAGGGTGGCTGCCGGTTCTTCCGCAGAGTTGGGCCAGTACGTCATGGCCTGTACCGGAAAATTCACCACATAGTCCCAGATCCCGATGAAAAAGGATTTCAGCGCCACGGCCGGGGCACCGAACACCAGGAAGAACACCAAAAGGATAAAGGAAAGCACCATATTCAGGTTGGACAACCACTTGATCCCCCTGCCCACACCCGATACCGCCGAAAGAATCGAGGCGCCCATGACGAAAAACAGGCCGATGAGCATGGCTGCATTGGTGGGTTTCCCTTGGGCGTTAATCATCCATTCGGACCCGATCATGGTATGCATGCCCGAGGCAAACTGGGTGATCCCGTAGCCAATGGTCACGGCGATCCCCAGGATGGTGGCGATGACGGCGGTGATATCCACGAAGTCGCCGATGGGGCCTTCAAGCTTTTTGCCCAGCAGCGGGGTAAGGCCGGACCGGATGGTCAACGGCAGGTTGCGGTTGTAGCAGAAAAACGCCAGTGCCAGACCGACGATACTGTAGCAGCCCCAGGCCGTGAGCCCCCAGTGGAAAAAGGACCACTTGTACACCGACCGCAGCGTCTCCCCGGCTTTGGGAGCCACAAGCCCCATAATGGTATCCGGGTTGCTGGCAAAGTGGTAGATGGGTTCTGCCGTTGAAAAGGTCAGCATACCGATGCCGATACCGGCGCCGAACATCATGGAAAACCATGAAAAGGTGGCAAATTCGGGTTTGGCGTCCGGCCCGCCCAGACGCACCTTGCCCAGGGCGGGCACGGCTGCCAGGGTAATACATAACATCACCACAAAGGCCATGGCATAAATATACCAGGGGCCAAAGGACTCAAAGGACCATCCCCTGATCTTCAAAAGCAGGGCACCGGCCTGCTCTGAAAACACCACTGCCCATATGACCAGAAGCCCGATGATGATCTTGCTTCCGACCGTCGCAAGCCGGTTGAATCCCTTATAAAATCCCTTCTCCGAAAGGGTGATATCTAAATCGGTTACAGGTGGGGGAACTGCCATAATACTCTCCTTCTGTCTTGTGCCGGGTTTATGTATCAATGGGGCGGCAGCCTCCCGCCCCGGTTAAAAATCTTCCTTTCACAACAGAGTTAATGGGCGAGAAGAGAGAGGGGAACATTCAATTCCAGGAGGTAGTCGTTTAGCTGCTGCAGTACGGACGGATCCGGGGCCCCAGGCGTAAATCCGTCAATCATCCCGGTGAGTTTTTTGTCAATAGCTGCCATGAGGGCCTGATTGGGGGAACCCACCGGTGACGAAGCGTTACCCGCGGGAGTGATGCCGGAAACCCATGCGGCATCCCGGCAGTTTTTCATGGTGTGGGGGTGGGTCAGGTACTGGTTCTGCCACCCCACTTCAGCCACGGCATTCAGGGCCATGGCATTGTCGTCCGTATCCAGGTCATCGCAATACGATTCCACCAGCCGGATCACCTCCCGGTCCGTGATAAACTTTTCAAAGGACATGGCGGCATATCCGGCGAGGATACCGGCGCTGTGAATCACCAGGTCCACCTTTTCCCGGCGGGAAACAAACATGGACATCATGCTCTCCCAGCCGCTCTGGGCGGTGACGCCCGCTGCATCCGAACTGCTGCCGCCGCAACGGCAGGGAACACCGTACTTCCGGGCCAGCCCGGCGGTGTATTTCACGGCCAGGGACTGGGCAGGCGATCCCACATTCACCCCGCCGGTGCGCATGTCCACCGGAGTGGTGTTGATGGCCATGACCACGGGGGTGCTCGGGTTGATCATCTGGGCAATGGCAATACCGGCAAGGGTTTCGGCATTGCCCTGGGCAATGCTGCCCGCAAGGGTCACAGGACTTGTGGTACCGGTCATCACACCGGCGCAGATGACCACGGGCTGGTTGTACCGGGCATGGACAAGAATGGTGTCCAGGCTGTTCCGGTCGATCTGCAAGGGGCTGAGTGTATTTACCAGGGTGATGATCCGGGGCTTTTGCTTCAGTTTTTCTGTCCCCCCGTAAAGAATGGCTGCCATATCCATGAGCTGCCCGACCTGCCGGGCACTCCCGGGAATCCCCATGATACATTTATCCGACAGGGCCATGGCAGCATGGGTCATGACCAGGTGGGTCCATTCAGCGGGAATGTCTCCGGGTTGCACCAGGATGCCGCCGTTGAGGCGAAACTCCGGGCTCTGGTCCACCAGTTTGACAAACCGGCGATAGTCGTCCATCAGGGCATTCCGCCGGGTGCCGTCCGCCTCGATGACGGCCGGGCACCCATACCCCGCGGCATATTGGGTCTGGCCCGTACCGATCTCCATGTTGTGTTCCGGATTCCGGGCATGAACGGTGAAACAGGAAGGCGCTTTTTCCAGGCAGGCATTGATCTGATGACGACCAAAGTAAGCCGCCTCCCCTTTGATACGGACACCCCTGTCCCGGAGCAGGGAGAGGACTTCGGGATGATGAAGCCGGATTCCTATATTTTCCAGGATAATCATGGATGCTTCGTGGATCTTATCAATCCTGTCCTTCATAAGGTCTCCCTGCTGCAACGCAACGTAAATATCAATTTTGAATTCTGAAGACCATAGGTAAAAGATCCTAACTTGTCAATGTTTTAATTTTAATTGATCTCATTTTTATACATATTGTTCATAACTATATCGCACCTAATATCGTCTACTCCCGGAGAGTCAGCGGTATTTCCGGCGGTCGGCACAGCTCTTCAAATCCTGCGGGATATCCCGATCTGCTTCAGGTGTGTGGCAGGCGGCCGGTCCATACCCCATGCCGGTAACCGGAATTTTGGGGCCGCTCTTGCCAGGCCGGGCCACAACTTATACATTTAATAAACCGTGGGAGTTGGTTATGATCATGACAGGACCGGAGAAACCGGCCGTTTACCACACCATAACAATTGAGGAGGCGTGATTGCTTCGTTTAAACCTGATTGATTTACTGGCCCGGGATGAGTTTGAAAACGTACGGACACTTTTCAATACCCGCAAATTTTCCCGGGACCAGTTGATCTACCAGCCCTATGAAGACGAAAACCTCGTATTTATCGTCAAAACAGGCCGGGTCCGGGTGTTTATCTCATGCGATGAAAAGGAATTCACCATTGCCATGCTCAATCCCGGGGATATCTACAGCACCCATACCCGGGCGTTTGTCCAGGCCATGGAGCCGGTGGAACTTCTGGTCACAGGCGTTCACACCATCCGCAGGGAACTTGCAGCCGTGCCCGAACTGACCCGTGCCATGGTCCATGTGCTCGGGGATATGCTGAAGAACTCCTTTCACATCATTGAATCCTTTGCGTTCAAGGATGTGACCCGCCGCCTTGTGGAGTGGATGCTCAGGGAAGCCCGGGACGCAGGCATCCAAAAAGACAATGGCGTGGAAATCCGTCCCAATCTCACCATGGAGGAGCTGTCCAAAATAATGGGGGCTTCCCGCCAGACCGTTTCCACCCAGATCAATACCCTGGTCCGCCAGGGCCTGGTTGAAAAGAGCGGACGCGGCACCTACTTGATCCCCGATCCCAGCTCCCTTGAAAACCTCCTGATCCCATAACAAAATCCGTCAAGTGTCAGGTACCTGACAAACACCTCGCTTTCATTCTGGTACAAGAGCAGTTAAACGGGGGAAATATTGCGTTTATGTCAACGGTTAAACCAATGAGAGAGGAGAGGGGTATGCCAAAAGAACAACAAACCACTGACGAAAAAACCATTTGGGAAGACGGACGCCAGATGCTTGAAAAAGCAGAGGCCGAAGGAATTGAAACCGCCTGGGACCGACTGGCCCAGCAGAAGCCGCATTGCAAGTTCTGCGAACTGGGCACCACCTGCCGCAATTGCGTTATGGGACCGTGCAAAATTTCCGGCCGGGAAAACAGCAAAATGAAACGGGGGGTCTGCGGGGCAGACGCCCATGTGGTGGTGGCCCGGAATTTCGGCCGTTTTATTGCAGGCGGATCTGCAGGCCACTCAGACCACGGCCGGGACCTGATCGAAGCCCTGGAAGCCATTGCCACGGGAGAGGCAAAAGATTACCGCCTGGCGGACACGGATAAACTGGCACGGATCTGCAGCGAACTGGACATTCCCACAGAGGGCCGGACACCCCGGGAAATGGCAGGTGACCTGGCCGGCCTGCTGTTTGAGGATTTCGGCAGCCGCAGGTCTGAAGTGGCGTTTCTCAAACGGGCCCCAAAGGTGCGGCGGGAGATCTGGAAAAAACTGAACATGACGCCCAGAGGCGTGGACCGGGAAATCGCGGAAATGATGCACCGGACCCATATGGGCTGTGACAACGACGCGGCCAGCACCCTGACCCATGCCTGCCGCACCGCCCTGGCCGATGGCTGGTCCGGCTCCATGATCGGCACCGAGCTGTCGGATATTATCTTCGGGACCCCGTCCCCGGCAAGATCCCAGGCCAGCCTGGGCGTGATCAAAAAAGACCGGGTGAACATCCTTGTACACGGCCATAATCCCCTTGTCTCGGAGATGATCCTTGCCGCGGCCCGGAGTCCTGAGATGCTGGATTTGGCACGGGATGCCGGAGCCCAAGGAATCAATGTGGCCGGGCTCTGCTGTACGGGCAACGAACTGCTCATGCGCCAGGGCATTCCCATGGCCGGCAACCATCTCATGACCGAACTGTCAATCGTCACCGGTGCGGTAGAGGCTGTGGTGGTGGATTACCAGTGCATCATGCCTTCAATGGTGGATGTGGCCGGATGTTACCACACCCGGTTTATCACCACATCGGAAAAAGCCCGGTTCACCGGGGCGGACCACTATGATTTCCGGCCGGACAATGCCATGGAAAAGGCCTGTGAGGTGGTGGCCCTGGCCGTGGAAACCTTCAGGGAGCGGGACGCTTCCCGGGTGCAGATCCCGGACACTTGTGTGGACATCATCACCGGATTTTCAAACGAAGCCATCCTCAGCGCCCTGGGCGGCACCCTCACTCCATTGCTGGATCTGGTTAAGGCAGGCAAGATCCGGGGATTTGCCGGAATCGTGGGATGCAACAACCCCAAATTCCAGCATGACTCCTGCAATGTAGGCCTGATCAAGGAGCTGATCAAAAACGATATCCTGGTGCTGGCCACCGGGTGCGTGACCACTGCAGCCGGCAAGGCCGGGCTCCTGGTCCCCGAAGGCGCTGATATGGCAGGCAAAGGACTCAAGGAGTGTTGTAACTCCCTGGGTATACCGCCGGTGCTGCATCTGGGAAGCTGTGTGGACAACTCCCGGATTCTCCAGCTCTGCGGCCTGATCGCCGATGAACTGGGTGTGGATATCTCGGACCTTCCCGTGGTGGCCTCGTCCCCGGAATGGTACTCGGAAAAGGCCGCAGCCATCGGCACCTATGCCGTTGCCAGCGGGATCTACACCCATCTGGGCCTGCCCCCCAATATCCTTGGGTCTGACGTGGTGACCTCCATTGCCCTGGAAGGGCTTGAAACCATGGTCGGGGCCTGCTTCGTGGTTGAACCCGATCCAGTCAAGGCCTGCGAACTGCTGAACCAGCGCATCCGGGAAAAACGCCTGGGCCTGGGATTGCCCGATACTATGGACGGATAAAACCATCCCACTCACCATATCCAGGTGCAGGCCCCGGCGCTATCCGGGGCCTGCACCTGAATTCCTGCTGTTGCATATCCCTGTATCCCCGAAAATCCTCTCTTTTGCCCCATCAAAGTGGATACAAAATACCCACCCGCCTACCGGACCTGGATACAAATTATACAGGCGCCATATTACCGTCCCACCCCGAATAAACAAAAACTCATTATTTTCAAATAGATATAAAAATTACCATATCCGTCATGGCTGGTACCTTGCTTGCAGTACAATAAAGACTTGTGACTGACCCCTGACTGAACAAAGGAAGGTAAATGAATCGATTTTTAACTGGTGTGTTGCTCATTGCCGCAGCGTTTTTCTCAGGATGCATGACCACAGCGCCGGACCCCGCCCTCCAGCGGCCGGACCAGGTGCCGGACATGCCGCCCGCGTTCCGCCGCACTACAGCAGACCAGGCGCCGGGCATATTCAATACCAATGAGGAACTCTCAAGTCTGCTTGACCAGGTGCGAAACAACAATTTCGACATCCGGGTCCTGCAGGCCAGGGTGGACCAGGAAGCAGCCGAACTGAAAAAAGAAACGGCTTCCCTGTTTCCCGACCTTGACTTGTCATTCGGCGGGGAACGGGCCGCCACAAGGACCAAAACAGATAACGCTTCAGCCACCGAAGATGGCAGCCATTCCTGGGATGCGTCCCTGTCCGCCTCTTTTACCCCGGATGTCTGGGGAGAACTTGAGGCGGGCAGGCAGGCGCAGGCGCTTGACCTGCTGGCCGCAGAGCTTGACCTGAAGAACGCCCTTCTTGAAAAAACAACGGAAGCGGCACAGGCATGGGTGGATATCATTGCTGCCAGGAGCGAAAAAGCCGTGCTGGACCAGCAGGTGGAAATCAACCAGACCCTTTTGAAACTCCAGGCCCTGCGGTTCTCCAACGGCCAGGCCAGCGCTCTGGATGTCTCACAGCAGCGGGAGGCACTTGCCGAAGCGGCCAGCCAGCGGCCGGTCATTGAGCGGACAGAACTGCTGCTGTTGAACAGCCTGGCCCTTTTGGCAGGACAGTCCGATGTGAACACCGTATCTGTCACGGCCCGGGAGCTGCCGTCTCCGGTCCCGCTCCCGGCAACAGGAATGCCTGCGGACCTGCTGGAAAACCGGCCGGATATCCAGGCGGCATGGATGCGGTTTGCCGCGTCAAAGCAGGACATTGAAAAAGCAAAGGCGGACCGGCTGCCCGCGTTCTCCCTTTCGGCAGATGCGCTTTTTTCCTCGGGCCAGCTTGACCTTTTGTTCCAAAACTGGGTGGCCACCCTGGCCGCCTCAATCACCGCCCCCCTGTTTGACGCCGGTGAAAGACGGGCCGAAGTAGCCCGGACAGAAGCTGCGGCCCGGGAACAGGCCGCACTGTATGCCCAGACCGTGTCCCAGGCCATCCGGGACGTGGAAGACAGCCTTGTCAGCATTGACAGGCAGGCCGCCTTTATCCGGCTCCTGGAAGAGCAGCTGGCCACGGCGCGCCTGACCCTGAAGGATGCCATGCTCCAGTACCGCAACGGCCAGGCCAGCTACCTGAGCTATCTGACGGCCTGGACAAACATCGAGCTGCTCGAACGCCAGCTCATCGGGGAAAAAGCCACCTATCTCAAAGAAAGAATCGGGCTGTACGCCGCCCTTGGATTGTCGGCAATGGATGGCCCGGCATTAGATGGCCGGCAGATGAATACCAGAACAAACACCAACACCTCTCCGGAGCCATAACAGATGAACCAGAAAACAACATCCTCCCTTGCGGTAAAAATACTGAGAGTTCTCCTGCCCCTGCTGCTGATCCTTGCCGGCGCAGGCGGATTCAACTACTTTCGGTCAAAAGAGATCAAAATCGAACGGCGGCCCCCAAAGAAACAGGCGGCCGTGGTCAATGTCATGGAAATGCAGCCCGGCACCTTCCAGAGCACGGTCCAGGCCATGGGAACGGTAACACCGGACCGGCAGGTCGTGGTCAAGTCCAAAGTGGCCGGGGAAGTGGTATCGGTATCCCCGGATTTTGTGGTGGGGGGATTGATGAAAAAAGGCCAGACCCTTTTGAACATCGAGGACATTGACTACCGGATTGATGTGGCAAAGGCGTCCAGCGCCCTGGATACGGCAGTTTCCGACCTTGAAATAGAGCGGGGAAGCCAGCAGATCGCCAGAGAGGAACTCAAGCTGATCCGGCAGGCCGACCTCGGCGACGTGGAAGAAACAGACCTGGCATTGCGAAAACCCCAGCGCATCCAGGCGGAAGCGGCCGTGAAAAGCGCCCGGGCCGATCTGGAATCTGCAAAACTCGACCTGAAAAGAACCCGGGTGACCCTACCGTTCAACGCCCTGGTGCGTGAAAAACATGTGGATGCCGGGGCCCTGCTGCCGGCCCAGGGAGATATTGCCACACTGGTAGATGTGGACCGGTTCCAGGTGGAAGCCCTGGTGCCTCCCGATAAACTGGGCACCATTACCGCGGGCAGCGCCTCCGCATCCAGGGCCCTTGTCCGGTCCAGGTACGCGAACCAGACCTGGGAGGGCCGTGTGGCAAGGTTCACCGGGACCGTATCCGCCAACAGCAGGATGGCCGGGGTGATCATCTTGGTGGAAGATCCCCTGGGGCTGTCCCGGGAACAGGGCAACGGCCAGCTGCTGCTGGATGATTATGTCGATGTTGCCATCATGAGCCAAAAACTGGACCAGGTATTTGCGGTGTCCAGATCCCACCTCAGGGACAATGACACGGTCTGGATCTACAACAACGGCCGCCTGGACATACGCGCCGTTGCATTTGCCTGGAAAGAGGACGGGACCGTTTATATCCGTTCGGGCATCCGGGCCGGGGACCGGCTCATCACCTCGGACCTGCCTGCGCCGGTACAGGGAATGGCATTGCAGATTGATGCGGAGGGCCGGTCATGAGCAGGACAGACAACAAATCCGTGGTCAAAGGTCCCGTGGCCTGGATGGCAGGGAACTCGGTGGCCGCCAACCTGCTGATGTTTGTGCTACTGGCCGGCGGCCTGTTCATGGGGCTCAATATCAAGCAGGAAGTCTTTCCCGAATTCAGCCTGGATATGGTCAGCATTTCCGTGTCCTATCCCGGGGCCAGCCCGGAAGAGGTGGAAACCGGCATTATCCTGGCCATTGAAGAGGCCATCCAGGATCTGGAAGGCATTGATGAAATTACCTCCACAGCGGGCGAAGCCATTGCCCGGGTCACCGTGGAAGCCCTGGAAGGTGCGGATATCAACCGGCTCTGGCAGGAGATCAAAAGCGAGATCGACCGGATCACCACCATGCCCGAGGAAGCGGAAGAACCCCAGGTCTCCATTGCCGACAGAAAGCGGGATGTAATGCTGCTGGCGCTTTCCGGGGATGCCCCGGAAACAACCATGCGGTCCCTTGCCGATCAGATCCGGGATGAACTGCTTACGGCGGACGGCATCACCCAGGTGGAGCTGGTGGGTGTCAGGGACCGGGAAATCCATGTGGAAATTCCCTGGCAGACCCTCAGGCGTTACGGCATCACTCTTGAAGATGTTGCCCAGGCCATTTCCGGGGCATCTGTGGAACTGGGCGGGGGAAGCATCAATACCACGGGCGGGGATATCCTGCTCCGCGTCAAGGACAGGCGGGATTATGCCCGCCAGTATGCGTCCCTGCCCGTGATCACGGCCCAGGACGGTTCGCGCATCCGGCTTGAGGATATTGCCGTGGTCACGGAAGGGTTTGAAGAGAGCGATACCTGGGCCTCCTTTGACGGGAAACGGGCCGTGATGATTGATATATACCGGGTCGGAGACCAGACCCCCACCCAGGTGGCGGAAGAGGCAAGGGCAAAGGTCGAACAGGTCAATGCCTCCCTGCCCGACGGCGTTGAACTGACCGTGGTAAAGGACAGCTCCAAAATCTTTGCCCAGCGGGCAGACCTGCTCATGCGGAATGCTTACCTGGGCCTGGGCCTTGTCTTTATTTTCCTGGCGATTTTCCTTGAGATCCGCCTGGCATTCTGGGTGAGCCTGGGCATTCCCATCTCGTTTTTGGGATCTTTCCTGTTTTTGTCTGCCACGGATTTTTCCATCAACATGATCTCCATGTTCGCCTTTATCGTCACCCTGGGTATTGTGGTGGATGATGCGGTTGTGGTGGGCGAAAACATTTACCACAGCCGCCGCCAGGGCATGCCCTTTCTCCGGGCCGCCGTGCATGGGGCCAGGACCATTGCCATGCCTGTTGTCTTTTCCGTGATCAGCAACATGGTCACCTTTCTTCCCCTGCTCTTTGTGCCGGGCATCATGGGCAAAGTATTTAAAAGCGTTCCCATTGTGGTTGTGGCGGTGTTTTTCGTCTCGCTTATCGAGAGCCTGTTTATCCTGCCCGCCCATTTAAGCCATAAAAGCCGTCCCCTGTTTTTCCCCCTTAATTACCTGGAGCAGTGGCAGGACCGGTTCAGCACCTTTTTCGAGCGTTCCGTGAGGAAACATTACGGGGCCCTGCTGGGCATGTTCCTGAAATACCGTTACAGCGTGGTCGCTTTCGGCCTGGTCCTGCTGCTCATCACGGCAGGCTTTGTCGCGTCGGGCAGGATGGGCCTGGAGCTGTTCCCAAAGGTGGAATCGGATTATGCGTTCTGTGAGGCGGTGCTGCCCTTTGGCACCCCTTCCGGCACGTTGAAACAAGTGGAGCGCCGCCTGGTGGAAAAGGCAAAGGAGGTCGTTGACGCCAATGGGGAAGAGAGATTGTCCACGGGTATTTTTTCCCAGGTGAATGAAAACCAGATCCAGATCCGGCTGTTCCTTACAGATCCTGAGATCAGGCCCATAGGCACCACCGCAGTAACGGATCTCTGGCGGGATGCAGTGGGCATTATCCCCGGGCTGGAATCCATTACCTTTGAGTCCAACCGGGGCGGGCCCGGGTCCGGCAAGAATCTCACCGTAAGCCTGAGCCACCGGGATAAAACCATGCTGGACAGGGCCGGGGAAGACCTGGCCCAAAGCCTGGCCCAATATACCATTGTCCATGACCTGGATGACGGGTCTGCCAAGGGCAAAAAGCAGTTTGACATCACCCTGAGCCCCGAAGGCAAACGCATGGGCCTGACCTCCCGGGAGGTGGCCAACCAGATCCGCCATTCATTCCAGGGCGCGGTGGCCGTGACCAGCCAGCGGGGCCGGAACGAAGTCACGGTCAGGGTCAGGCTGCCCGAATCCGAACGCATGGCCGAGTCCACATTTGAAGATATGGTCCTCCAGGCGCCGGGCGGGGAAATCCAGTTGCGCCATGCTGTTGAAACCGTTTCAGGCAGGGCTTACACCACCATCGAGCGGACCAACGGCCGCCGGGAAATCCGGGTCACGGCAAATGTCAGGCCGGCATCCCGGGCGGAAAACGTCATCCGGGACATGGAGCGGGATATCCTTCCCGGTCTTACGGGCAGGTTCCCGGGACTGACCTATGATTTCAAGGGCAGGCAGGCCGATATCAAGGAAAGCCTGTCCGCCCTGCTCAAAGGCTTAGGCATATCACTGGCCTGTGTATTCGCCCTTTTGGCCGTACCGTTTAAGAGCTACACCCAGCCCCTGATCATCATGTTCTGCATCCCCTTCGGCATTATCGGGGCCATTGCCGGCCACCTGATCATGGGATATTCCCTTTCCCTGATGAGTCTGTTCGGCGTGGTGGCCATGTCCGGCGTGGTGGTCAATGACTCACTTGTCCTGATCGATCTTGCCAACCGGCTGCGCAGGAGCGGCGCCCCTCTTCGCGAGGCCATCCAAAAGGCCGGGATCCAGCGGTTTCGCCCCATTCTCCTGACCACCCTGACCACCTGCGGCGGCCTTGCCCCGATTATCCTGGAAACCTCCCGCCAGGCCCGGTTCCTGATTCCCATGGCCATCTCCCTGGGATTCGGCATCCTGTTTGCCACCTTTATCACCCTGGTGATGGTGCCCTGCCTGTACATGATACTTGAAGACATCCACGGGATATTTCTGAACACCGGGACACCGGTCGTACAGGCTGACGACGGATAAGATGCCCGGACAGGTTCCCTTTGCAACACCAGGGCGGCAGAATGCCCTGGGCATGCGCCGCCAGAAGCTTTACAGGGAGATAGAAAAACACCGGATTTCCCGGAACTGATCCTGTCTTAAAAAAATCGAATCTGCCGTTGCCGGGAAGCTAAGGGGGGTGTTAGCGGATAATACTCACCCGTGCCGGGTCTATTTCTTCAAGCAGGGAAAAGTCAACCAGGTTAAAGTAGTTTCTCGGAGTCTTACGCGCAACAATACCATTATCCAGGGCCCAGTTTTCCATCCCTTCCAGCTCGGTAAAGATGGATTGTTTCAGGCTCAGGTAGTACTTCATTTCATGCCGGACGGTCTGGGCCATTTCCCTGGGATTATAATTTTTGGCTTTGGCCAGGATCTCAATGCTTTCCTGTGTATGGGTTTTGACGAAGTTCTCTGCTTTGATAATGGCCTTCAGGAGCCCCCTGGCCTGTTCCCGGTGCTCATTCACCCATGCCCGGGGAACCAGGATCTGGTTGGTCTTCCTGTGAATGGTCGGATTCTGGAATGTTACATGATCATCTCCCAGCAGTGTTTTTGTTTTTGCAATGGGCATCCCATGGTTGATGATACCGTCAGCCCTGTTGCTTTCAATGGCATCGGGGAGATTTTTTTTGCTGGCAAAAATTACGTCAACATCATCCAGGGTCAACCCGTTGAATAATAAGAATTTTTCAAGGAAAAAATGGGCAAAACCGGCTCTGGGCAATGCGATTTTTTTACCCTTGAGGTCTGAAATGGTGGCAATGCCCGCACTTTTTCTGGCAACCAGTTTTGTCTGGTTATCAGAATATGCCACCGTCCCGATGATCACATGCCGGGAGGCGTCAAAATCAGACCGGACAATGTGAAGGCTGTTGTTTACCGCGACATCGGACTTGCCCTGCTCATAGGTTTGAAATGCCACTTTTCCACGTTTCATGGATGTGGTGACGGTATTGACTCCCTGTTCCCTGAAGAAGCCTTTTTCCTGTGCAATAATAACGGATCCGCTGAGCGCGCCGATACCTGTTGTGATGATCAAAGGCTCATGGTGTGCCCTGGCCGCGGGTTGGAAAAAAAATGATAAGACAGTAAAAAGAAAAACTAAAATAAATGTTTTCATGTCTTGCACCCTTATGTTCTGAATTTCAGATGACGATCGCATCACCTAAGATCAAAAAAAGGCGAAAGTCAAGAGGCATTTTTCAACGACCGACCCATTTGATCCAAAAGGAATTCCAACACCCGCACCGTTTCCCGGGCATCAGTACCGATGCCGCAGCGCTTCGCGTCAATGCCCAAGAGGAAGGCCAACACAACGCCCGGGAATGATTTGGATTATCCCGTGTGGAATATGTTTGGAGATGATTGCCTGCGGTTAAATCCCTTGACATCCGCTGGGTTTTATGGTTGAGGTATTTTATTACATCTTGACTTACTCCTCCTCCCATTGGCCGGATTAATCGATGCAATGCTCAGGTTTCCAAAGATGTAACAAATTAAGGGTTGCATGTTCTTCAATTTCAAATCGCAGTGCGCCATCACTAATTTCGGTGAGGTATTCCCCACCCGGAAAGGAGAAAAAATGGCCGATCCAAAAGAGTTCAAGTCAATGGAGGAAAAATTAGCCGCCGTCATGAAAACGGAAGAAGCACAAAGGCTTATCAAAGAATTAACCGAAAAAGCCCCGCCATTTGAGGAGCTGGCCGAAGAGGAAATCGTCAGGATCCAGGAGCAGGGAGACATGCTGGCGGCCAAGGCACAGGCATACTACATGGGGTACATGCGGGCGGTACCGGGTTACGGCGACCAGGCCGCTGATGCCGGCGTCACCATTGTGGCCGCGACGGTAGGCTCTGTTGTCGGCACCACAGCAGGACAGATTGTCGGCAAGAAGATGGACGGGTCCGTCAATCTGCGTGAGCAGGTGATCAATCCTGCTTACCGAAAAGAGCGGCTAAACATCAATACCAAATTTCAAACCAAATATTGATGAAAAAAAGCCATAAAAAGATATTAATCCAGGCGGTGATCGTAGGGGTCTGCACTGCCGTCGCCCTTTTGGTTTCAAATTACTTATTTTAAACCCATTTGGCGGGTTGGTATCATTTTAAATTTTTGTACTTGATGTGGCAGTATCTCAAGGGAAGTTGGGTACACACGTCCAATAACATTTTCTGATAGGGTCATGATGGAAAAACTTGATGCACTTCTTGTCCGGATTCGTACGTCAAACGTATTTACAAAACATGCAGTGGAAGATGAACAAATGGGGTTGCTGTATATTGCAACCCACTGCAATAACAACGGGTTTAGAAGTGCTGTGCTGGATGAGCAGAACTATTCCCTGGATCTGCTTGACAGCACGTTGGAAAAAAGCGGGGCAACAGTAGTTGGTTTTTTTTGTGACCACGAAAATATAAATTCCGTTATCTCTTCGGTCAACTATCTGAAAAAAAATGGAAAAGCGGTTTTTTGTGTGGCAGGCGGTCCCCAGGTGACCGCCTGCCCCTGGGACAGGCGAATTTTCGAGAGAAGCCCCCAACTGGATGTTGTCGTCAAAGGCGAAGGCGAAGAGGCATTTCTTGATATTTTAAAAAGTGTACTGCATAAACAAAAAAAGCTGTCAGATATATTGGGGATTGTCTACCAAAAAAACGGTGAAATCAACGAAACCCCGCCCCGGCCCCTGGAAAAAGGGCTGGATAATTTTCCGATTCCGGACAGGAACCTGAACTATTACGGTAAAAACCCGGATGGCAGTGAAAATATGGTGACCGCCCGGGGCTGTCCCCATCATTGTGCCTTCTGCTTTGAAGGGCAGTCCCATTCCGTTCGTCTAAGGTCCCCGGAATCCGTGCTTGAGGAAATCGAGTATCTTCTTAAAGAAAGAGATATGACCTATGTGGCGATACTGGATGATGTATTTACCGTTAAAATAAAACGGCTGAAGGAAATTTGCGACGGGTTTAAACGGCTCCAAGAAAAATACCATCCCTTTTCCTGGTTTTGCGAGGGCCGGGTGGAAGTGATCAGCAGATACCCTGAAATTGCCAAAGAAATGTATGATGCCGGCCTTATCCGGCTTCAAATCGGTGTCGAATCCGGCAGCCAGAAGGTATTGGATGCCTATAACAAGGGCATATCCCTCGCCCAGATTACCGATGCCGTTGATATCTGCTATGCAGCGGATATATTAAGCACGGTGGGCAATTTCATTATCGGTGGTGCCCATGAAGACCAGGAAACGGTTTACAAAAGTATCGATTTCGCCTGCGACCTGATGAAACGCGCCCCGGGATGTTACGACTTCAACACCACAATTCTCACCCCTTACCCGGGTACTGAAATCTACAAGCACCCGGAAAAATACGGCATGACCATCCTTGATGAAGATTGTGTGACCGGGTTTGGCGATAACTATGCGTTCGCAGAAACCAGGGCACTGTCCAAATGGGAAATACTGGATGCCAGGCAAAGTTTCATGGAAGTTGTGGAAAATCAGGCCAAGGCTCTCATCCCCGAGGTTGATGAAGAAAGAAAATTGCGCCACTTCAAAGCATATTACCACTTCGGCATACAAACCATCTGGTATCAAATCATTGCCAGCCAGCTCAACCTGTACAATTACTATGGCCTGCAGGTCAGCCGCGACAAAAAGTCCTACGGCACCTTAAGTGAGCAGGAGGTCTTGACCCATAAACCGCTGAGGACCATTAACATCGGCAGCAGCATTTCAGATCAACTGGTCCTTCCCTTTCATGAACGCCCGTTAAAGTTTTCTTACCTTGGCGGTAAAATATTTGAACTGTGTACCGGGAAACTGACCGTTGGCCAGATTCTGGAAACCATCGGCCAAAGCCTTCCCCCTGACCATCCCCCATTGAAAGCGTACGTATTTGAAACCCTTGAGTTTCTTGACAGGGAAAAATTAATCGTATTCTCAGATCTGTAATGTAATTTTATGGACCGTGGAAAAGCGCCTGTTCCCCTCCTGAAACAGGCCATTTAACGATTATCTTCGTTTGTCGCTCGGGTCTCAAAGACCGCTGTATTGTCTTATGGATATAGCCCAGCCCCCCTTCCGAGTGTCCCATAAACCTGGCCGGCTGAAACAGTCTATAGAATCTTTCAATACCAAGTCAGCAGCATCATCCATAGAATCAATTCGTCTTCTTTCCTGTTTTTTTTTATGGTTTATGTCCTTTATAGCAAATGACAAAAATATGTTCCCCAAAAAAACCGCTGACAAGAATACCTGATTAAATAAAATATAC
The DNA here is from genome assembly GCA_036881925.1 of Desulfobacter sp. Taxonomy (GTDB): domain Bacteria; phylum Desulfobacterota; class Desulfobacteria; order Desulfobacterales; family Desulfobacteraceae; genus Desulfobacter. The sequence continues at coordinate 5,726 of JBAJNJ010000001.1, read as the reverse complement.
TGAAAACTTAGGCGTCATTTGCTGTGCAACCACCCAAGTTAGAGCGGAATCGGAGCGGAATTTTGGGAAAAGCCATAACCACACGCGACTAGAAATAAGGGAAAAAGATGAAAGATTCACACCACCAGGACCGAAAAGGGCTCAGCCGCCGGGCATTTCTAAAGCAATCCGCAACAGTAGCGGTTGGCGGGGCATTGCTGTCCCCGGGCGTCCACGCCGGGGAATCATTTTCACAAAACAACCTCCAGGTCTGGTCCTGCGGCGGGCTGGCAGAAGCCTTTATTCCGGCAAACAAACGATACCGGGAAAAAACCGGAATCGAGATCGCCTATACCGGGGCATTTGCAGCAGCCCTGGGGAAATCGCTGCTGGGCAGCGCAACCACGGAAGTCTTTGCCGGACGCGTCCTTGGGCTGTCAAAAAAATTAAGGGCCGCAGAAAAAATGGTCTACTTTAAGCCCCTCTGTTATACCCGGTATGTCATGGTAACCCCCAAAGGAAACCCGGCCGGAATTTCAGATATCCGGGATATGGCCGGCCCCGGTGTACGGGTGATCCTGTCCCCCAAGGCGTCTCCTCCCGGCGGTAAGGCTGTCACAGGGCTTTTGAAAACTGCCGGGGTGCTTGAAAAAGCCATGGCAAATGCCGTTATCAAGGGAAGCTGCGTCCAGCGGAGCATGGAACAGTTGCTGGACAACCAGGGGGATGTGTCTGTGGTCGAGTACCGGGTCACCCAAATGCCTGCGTTCCGGGATCAGGCAGATATCATTCCCATCCCGGAAAAATTTTTCCCGCCCCCGCCCCTGACATTTACCATTGGTGTGATGAAACATGCAAAAGACCGTGAGTTGGCAGATCATTACCTCAACTACATTATCTCCGAAGAGGGCCAGGCATTTTTTGAATCCGCCGGGTTTATTCCGGCCATATCGGAAAAAGGACGCGAAATGACGGAAAAACTGGGGGTCAGGGATGTCTGATACAAAACCATTACGCACAGGTGCCATGGATAAAACAACGGTGACTGGCGCGGGTCTTTCGGTCTGGCGGCGTCTGACCCAGGCGGCAGGCCTCATCATCATGGGGCAGTGGTCGTATTACGGTATTTTCCGGTGCCCGTTCATCGTCCCGTATATCAGTTGCCAGAACTGCCCGGTCATTACCTGCCACGGGCGACTGTTTACGATGTTCTGGGGATTCTGGCTTCTCCTGCCCCTTTCGGTCCTTTTCTTCGGCCGGGCGTTCTGCGGCTGGGCCTGCCCGGGCGGCCTTGTCAACCAAATCGTGGCGAAGCTCGTCCCGCTGAACTTCAGGCCACGTGCTTTTTCCTCTGCGCTTGCATCTTATGGGAAATACCTGGCGCTTTTGATCGCCGTGTATGTCTGGCTGATCATGGGCCAGCCCAGGGAAGTCATCCCGATACGCGTGGGGGCGTTTTTCGAATCCACGGCACTGACCTTTGAACATGCCAACCTGTCCTGGCTGGTTCGCACGTTTATCGTCCTGGGTATTTTATCCATGGGACTGTTCCTTGCCAATGCCTGGTGCAGGTTTGCCTGCCCCACCGGTGGCATGCTCGACCTGTTGAAATGCTTTTCCATATTCAGAATTTACAAAACCACGGACTGCAACGATTGCAATAAATGTCTCAGGGTCTGCGACATGGGAACCCGTCCGGATGAGGCGAATTGCACGAATTGCGGGGATTGCCTGTCCGTATGTCCGGTGGATGCCATTCAAATCGGCAGAAAAAAAGGGCAAACCCCATGATTTCCAACGGGATTCCCAAGCAGGAACGCCATCCCTGTTTTTTTGCAAAATCCAAGAAAAAATACGGACGTGTCCACCTGCCTGTGGCACCTTCATGCAATATTGCCTGTGCCTACTGTCGGAGGGATTATGATTGCGCCAATGAAAACCGGCCCGGCGTCACCCGGGAGGTGCTCTCTCCCCGTGGTGCCCTGGAGCGGTTTCAACATGTGCTGGAACGGATGCCCAATATCTGTGTGGCCGGGATTGCCGGACCCGGGGATGCATTCTGCCACCCCGAATCCACCCTAACCACCTTTGAGCTGATCCGGAAACATTTCCCGGACATCTCATTCTGTGTGTCATCCAACGGCCTGAACATCAACCCTTACATCCGGGATCTCCACGATCTCGGGGTCCGGTTTGTCACCATCACGGTCAATGCCGTTGATCCGGGCATCGGGTCCCTTCTGGTCAGGCAGGCCGTGCTGGATGGCAAACGCTATACGGGAAAAGCAGCGTCATCTCTTTTGATCGCGCAGCAGATATCGGCCATTGAGGGCCTTAAGAGCCTTGGATTCACGGTAAAAGTCAATACGGTCATCGTACCGGGAGTCAATGAAGACCATTGCCTGTTTGTGGCAAAGCAGATGGCATCCCTGGGGGTTGACCTGATGAATCTTCTGCCCCTGATCCCCCTGGCGAAAACAGAATTCGCCCATGTCGATCCCCCCTCCCGCCGCCAGATCAAAAAATTGAGAGATTCCGCCGGCCGCTATCTTCCCCAGATGCACCACTGCCAACGCTGCCGGTCGGATGCAGCCGGGTGTCTCTGATCCGAGCAGTGTCCGAATGTTAAACAGCAGGTCTTTATGGTGGCAGCCGGTAAACGTCCCAAGCGGTGTCACCATAATGGCCTCCCGGTAAAAGCATGAATTGAATTGTCAGGAAATCCTCTTACCTTTATAAAAAAACAGATACAGCCCTTTTGGGAAAACCAGTATACCACCGCGTTAATGCGAAAATAGAGGTAAACATATGATATCAAATCCTGTAATCTCCTTTGAAATACCGGTCCTGGTTCTTCAGCGGGCTATGGATTTTTACACCGCCGTTTTTGGTTACGTGTTTGAACGGGAAAACGTGGACGGTAATGAGGTGGCCTGGTTTCCATTGGCCGAGAATGCTCCCGGAATAAGCGGTGCACTGGCCAAAGGGGAAACCTATAAGCCGTCACAGTCCGGCGCGGTAATCTACTTCAGCACCGATGACATTGATGACATTCTCGCAAAGGTTAGAGAAAGCGGGGGGAAAACACTTTACCCCAGGACATCCATTGGGAAATTGGGCTATGTGGCCGAATTTGAAGACAGCGAAGGCAATCGGATCGCCCTTCACAGCAAATAATTCGCCTCCTTTATGTTATGAACAACGCCCAGGCAGACACATGAAAAGTTCAGTGGATTATAAATTACGACAAAAAGCGCTGCTCTATAATTTATGATGTCATTATTTATGGGGTAGTCTGCAAAAGTTATGGTATAGGGATAGTGTTGCGATGAAATAAACGTCATACGGATAGAAAATGAAATCAGTCGACACATTACTGCTCTATGTCTTAAGCGGCACCGGCAACACCTTTCGGACGGCACGGTGGGCACAAGACCATTTTGAAAAACGAGGTATTAAAACCCGGCTGAAGTGTATTAAGCATGCCGATTGGCAGGAAGATGTCGAACACCACGGCTGTCAATTGATTGCTGTATTGTTCCCCACGCATGGATTCATGCCGCCCTGGTCCATGATTAAATTTTTGCTCGGGATGCCCCGGCAAAAAAAGATAAAAGCGTTGAGCATTGCCACCCGCGGGGCCATATGGATAGGGCCTTTAAGGATACCGGGGGCAGCCGGTTTTGCCAACTTCTTTGCCGCTTTGGGGTTATTGATTAAAGGGTATGATATCCGGGGATTTTTCAGCCTGGACATGGCAGCCAACATGAACAATCTTCACCCCAGCCTTACGCCTGCTGCCGTAAACGGGATCTGCAAAAAATCCAGAAAAAAAATCGCATCTTTCCTGGACCGTGTAATGGATGGCAGGCGGGTGATCTTTACCCTGAACAACCTGTATGAAGCCGCATGGTCCATCCTTTTATTCTGGTTCATCCCGATATTTCCGATTCTCTATCTGATTTACGCCAAAACAAGCATGGCTAAAATCATGTTTGCCAACAATACCTGTGTGGCCTGTGGGATGTGTGCGAAGATCTGTCCGAGTCAGGCCATTAAAATGAAGCGTTTTTTGGGTAAAACACGTCCGTTCTGGACCTATCGATGCGAAAACTGCATGCGTTGCATGGGGTATTGCAAAAAAAAGGCGGTTGAGGCTGGTCATTCCTGGGCGCTCCTCCAAATATTGGTTATAGGCGTTCCTGTGGTGACAAATATAACAACAGGGTTGACCAACGCCATAGGGGAGTTTTTAGGAATTCAAAACCCCTGGCTCATGCTTTTGGTTGAGGCACTATACTATATACCGGCCCTTTTTGGATCCTACTGGATATTTTGGATACTGCTCCGGATTCCCGTTGTGAATACGATATTCAGCTTGACAACGCTGACCCATTACTTCAAACGGTTTCATGATCCGGAAACCCGGATTAAGTTTTTGATAAAGTCACAAACAAAAACATGTTCCGAAAAAGCAACAACGAGAATACCGGCTCAGCAACAAAATGCGACATTATCATCTCAATAATATTTTCTTATAAGCTTAAGCTCGTGTCTATTCATTCATAATTTGCATTAGAGAGGCGTAACTGAATGTATAGAAATATCGGAGAGGATCAGAATACTTATTTATCTAACTTTCATATCCGCAACTTGCTCAACAGTTCATCTATAGCAAATGATAAAAGTATGTTCCGAAAAAAACGCTGATGGGAATACCGATTCAGTAAAAAATACTGAAAACTTAAGCGTCATTTGCTGTGCAACCACTCAAGTTAAAAAGTAAATCGGAACGGAATTTTGAGAACAACTATATAACCCTCGGAACTTTGACTTCAAACCAAAGTTTCATAGTCTGTCACCAAAAAATAAAAGGAGTGTGTGAAATGAAAAAATGTCTTGTTGTATTTTGTCTGATTACAGTCGTTCTCGTATTTTCAACTCATGTCAAAGCATCGCTTATTGATGTAAATCTTCTACAAAACTCCGGGTTTGAACAAAGTATGAAATACTGGAACCCATCTGGAGGGGCAAGTACCGGCAGTGGCAATACAGTTCCCGGTTGGGGAACAGTGTCTCCGCATTCAGGAAAATTATTCTTAGTGGCTGGAAACTCGGGATTCGGCAGAACATATCAAGATATTGATTTGCTCTCCACAGGGTTCACAGCTTCATGGATCGACCAAGGAATTTACGATATCAGTTTTGGCGGGTATCAAGGTGGGAGAAGACAAGGCGAAATTGGCAGAACGCGATTACAAATTTACGATGAGGGCAACCAGCTTATTGCGGATACGTCCACAGCCTGGTTCAGCAGTGGGATTGGGTGGTGGCTCAAGTCAGGCTCTACGAGCCTGCCTGAGGGAGCCAGATATCTTCGTTTTTTATTTGAGGGCACCAGAAAATCCGGGAACGTCATTGACGCCTATTTGGATGACGCCTTTGTCACGGTACATCAGACAGCGAGCCCTGTTCCGGAACCCGGCTCTGTATGGCTTATAGGCACCGGCCTGATTGGCCTCAGCATGGTACTACGCCGTTCAAATTAACCTGACGAGTCAGTTACTTATGATGTAAAAACAAAAAAAGCCCTGACCGTTTATAATAAACGATCAGGGCTTTTGAAGAATAATCCGGCAACGTTCTACTCTCCCACACAGTCTCCCATGCAGTACCATCGACGCTAAAGAGCTTAACTTCCGTGTTCGAGATGGGTACGGGTGTGACCTCTTTGCCATTGCCACCAG